>NZ_RYDL01000010.1 GCF_003968755.1 Flavobacterium sp. RSP15
ACTTAGCGGAATTGATAGTTCACCTCTGTTTTCCTTTGAATAAATTTAGTGTTTTTTATCTAATACAAAGTAAAGGCGGATTTGCAATCCGTGCCCATTCCTATTAGCAACTTCTGGGAGACCACTGCGCCCAAAACCCGCTCGAGTACGCAATGAAAAATAACAGAGTTCCCCTAACTTTACGCTATGTCCTTACTCAGGATTTTTTTTCTAAATAGGGTGGTTAGATTGCTTAGAAACAATGCTGCTTAATAGTTCAAGCTTTCCGAAGTCTGACGAATTAAGATTTCGTATATATAAACCCAAGGTAAAAAACGATAATCTTAATTGTTCCTCCAAAAAAGAAAATAAAGTCGGAAAAAATCTCCCTATTCTTCATCACAAAAATTCAATAAATCATTTCGACTCAATTATAAATGTCTGAAAAAACTACTTTATCTTTGATAAGACATAAAAGGAACCACCTTTTAATACATAAATCCAAATTCAGAATGCCTAAAAAAATCAATAATAAGACTATTTTTTCGCTGCTGGAGGTAACGAACAGTATCAGAAAAACGCTGGAAGAACGATATAAAAGTGCGTTTTGGATTAAAGCTGAGATGAACAAACTGAATCATTACAGTCAATCTGGTCATTGCTTTCCTGAAATAATAGAAAAAGTAAACGGTAAAATAATCGCGCAAATAAAAGCAACATTGTGGCGTGATGATTACCAAAACATAAATCGTAATTTTCTACGAATACTAAAAGAACCGCTCAAAGATGGAATTAAAATACTATTCCTTGCTAAAATATCCTTCGATCCATCTTTTGGACTTTCACTTCAAATAATTGATATTGATCCCCAATACACGTTAGGAGATTTAGAAAATGAAAAGCGAGAAACGATTAAAAAACTACAGTTGGAGGGCATTTATGATAAAAACAAAAAATTAGAACTCTCTTTTTTACCCCAAAGAATTGCAATAATTTCGGTAGCTACCAGCAAAGGCTTTGGTGATTTTATAGACGTAATTGATAAAAATTCGTGGAATTATAAGTTCTTCTATCTTTTATTTCCATCCATACTGCAAGGAGACAAAGCAGTTACCGGCATCATTGCACAATTAGAAAGGATTAAAAAAGTAATACATCATTTCGATGCAGTCGCCATTATCCGTGGCGGGGGAGGTGATGTGGGCTTATCCTGTTACAACAATTACGAATTAGCCAAAGCAATTACCCTATTTCCTATCCCTGTAATTACCGGTATTGGCCATGTGACAAATGAAACGGTATGCGAAATGTTCGCCCATACCAATGCTATAACACCAACAAAACTAGCGGAATTCCTATTACAAAAATTCCATAATTTTTCTGTTCCAATTCAAAAAGCCAAAGAAAAAATAGCGGACAAATCAAGACGGATACTAAGTGAAGAGAATACAAAACTAGAATCAGAATTGAAGTTGTTTCGCTCCATAACGGTTAATATATTGAACACCAATGAAAACCAAATCAAAAATGCTAGCTACGCAATGCAGCAGCAGTAACAATTTACAGTAAAAAACAACCACGAAAAATTAAATGTCTTACAAGACAAAACGCACGTTGCAACTAAATTCAATCTGAATCAACTAAAAGTAGCTGTAGTTCAATTGCAAAATAAATTACAAAATCAACTTATAATATATCTCAAAAATTCCGAACTTGCATTAGAAATTATAGAAAAAAACATTCAAATCATGGATCCTATAAATGTTTTAAAAAGAGGTTTTAGCATTACGTATTTAAATGGAACTAATTACACTAACGCGGCTACAAAAATAGGTGGTGACAAAAGCGAAACTAAATTATATTGGGATATAAACTAATTAAAATCATACACAAATGAAAAATCGATTCCTCTTTTTGTTGCTGATATCAACAACATTTATACTTGCTCAAGACCGGTTAACGGGCAGGAATTTTGCTTCAAGATCAGAGGTTATTGGCCAACACGGCATGGTAGCCTCCAGCCAACCCTTAGCAACACAAATCGGAATCGATATTTTAAAAAAGGGAGGTACAGCAGTTGATGCTGCAATCGCTGTAAATGGCGCATTAGGTTTGATGGAACCAACAGGCAGCGGCATTGGTGGTGATCTATTTGCTATAGTGTGGGAAGCAAAAACCAAAAAACTCTATGGATTGAATGCCAGCGGACGATCTCCAAAGGCACTAACTTTAGAGTACTTCACTAAAAATAATATTACACACATCCCACCAAGTGGTCCCCTGCCAGTATCGGTTCCAGGTTGTGTTGATGGTTGGTTCGAATTGCATAATAAATTTGGTAAACTACCCATGCAGGACATTTTAAAACCAAGTATAAAATATGCTGAAGAAGGTTTTCCAACTACAGAATTAATTGCTTATTATCTGCAAGTCACAATAAATAAATACATGAAACAGTACCCTAATATAAAGGAAACCTATACTGTAGATGGCAAATTACCTCAAAAAGGAGATATTATTAAAAACCAATTTTTAGCCGATACCTATAAAAAAATTGCCAAAGGAGGAAGAGATGCCTTTTATAAGGGAGATATTGCCAGAGAATCAGCTAAATTTATTCAAGCTCAAGGCGGCTTTTTAGCTTATGAAGATTTTGCAACGCACCAATCGGATTGGATTGAACCAGTCGCAACAAATTACAGGGGTTATGATGTATGGGAATTACCGCCGAACGGACAAGGAATTTCTACTTTGCAAATGCTTAATATTATAGAAGGTTATGATTTTAGTAAAATACCCTTTGGTAGCGCTGAACATTTGCACATTGTAAATGAAGCAAAAAAACTTGTTTTTGAAGACCGGGCAAAATATTTTGCTGATGCAGATTTTATGAAAGTTTCTGTTAATGATTTATTGTCGAAAGAATACGCAACTGAAAGAAGGGCTTTAATTAATCCCGACCGTGCAGGAATATTTAAAGCTGGAAAAGAAAGCAATGGCGGTACGGTTTATTTGACTGTTGCCGATAAAGAAGGAAACATGATTTCTTTAATTCAAAGTAATTATAGAGGTATGGGATCTGGAATGGTTCCACCAAAATTAGGATTTATGCTCCAGGATAGAGGCGAATGCTTCAATTTAGTTGAAGGAATGCCAAATTCTTATGCCCCTCAAAAAAGACCTTTTCATACTATTATTCCAGGTTTTGTTACTAAAGATGGAAAACCATTTATGAGTTTTGGTGTAATGGGAGGCGATTTTCAACCTCAGGGTCATGTTCAGGTTTTAATGAATCTGATAGATTTTGGTATGAATTTGCAAGAAGCAGGAGATGCTCCAAGGTTTGAACATGTTGGTTCATCTGATTTTACGGGCGAACTGGCAGCAGGCAAAGGCGAAATACTAATTGAAAGTGGTTTTGATTTTGAAGAAATAAACAAATTGATCAAGAAGGGACATAAAGTTGGCTTTGGCGGTTATTATGGTGGTTATCAGGCGATAATGTATGACGCTATAAGAAAAGTATATTTTGGAGCCTCAGAAAGCAGAAAAGATGGTGCGGCCGCAGGATATTAATTATCTTTTTTTTAAGCAAGATCATACCTGAAACAACTTTTCTATAGTCGAATATTATAATTAATAGAAAGGATATTTATATTTTTTTACCTCAAACACATTCCCAAATCAATAAATTATTAATTTAAATTTTAAATGAAATGATAATTAAAAACGTATTTACTTTTTTTATATTTTTTATTTTATCTGCCCAAAGTACGAATGCACAGGTCGATTTCGTGGCACCTATTGAGGGAGATTATATCATAAATGATTTTGCTTTTAAAAGTGGAGAACATTTAGAGCAACTAAGATTACATTACACAACGATCGGAAACCCAACGAAAGATAAGAAAGGTCAGATTAACAATGCTGTTTTGATTATGCATGGCACCACAGGAAATGGAAGTTCTTTTTTAAGTAAACAATTTGGAGAGAATTTATTTGGTAAAGATCAATTGTTGGACGCTACAAAGTATTTTATTATTTTGACAGATGACATTGGACACGGGAAATCCAGTAAACCAAGTAATGAATTAAAGATGGCATTTCCAAAATACAATTATGACGATATGGTTTTAGCAAACTATAGATTACTTACTGAACATTTGAAAATAGACCATCTTCGATTGGTAATGGGTACATCAATGGGCGGGATGCACACTTGGGTTTGGGGCTACACTTATCCTGATTTTATGGATGCACTAATGCCTCTAGCAAGCCTGCCGGTAGAAATAGCTGGTAGAAACCGCATTCAAAGAAAAATGGCAATTAAATTAATCGAAATGGACCCTGACTGGAAAGCGGGAAATTATACTCAACAACCAAAACAAGGAATGACTGGTGCTATATTATCTTTAATGTTTATGGTTAGCAGTCCGTTACAATGGCAAATTTCAGCCCCGACAAAAGCGAAGGCAGAAGAAATGATGGAAAACACTTTAGCCAGATACTCATCAACATTAGATGCTAATGATTTAATTTATGCTTTTGACTCCTCAAGAGATTACAATCCACAGCCGTACTTATCAAAAATTAAAGCCCCTTTAATTGCTATAAATTCTGCCGATGATCAAGTAAACCCTCCTGAACTCGGATTAATGGAGAAAGAAATTAAAAACGTTAAAAATGGAAAATATATCTTATTACCCATTACAGATAAAACCACTGGCCATGGCACACATTCAAATCCAAAAATATGGGGTAAGTATCTTGAAGAATTACTTGAAAAATCTCAACCTAAAATTAAGTAAAATTCAAACTTATAATACTGTTTTTAAGAAATCAAAACTTACTAAGGTAGATTTTAAGTTTACGATTTATGTTTCTTAATGGAGCCGTGAAATTTTACGGAACGGTAAATAAATATAGTCGAGGTGATACAATTTCGATGGGTAGCTATAAATTAACTATTGAAGAGAAAAATAAAATTTTGAGTTTATTAATAAACTATCGACTATTAATTAAAAAGTTTGGTATTTATGAAATTGATTTTGATTATACCAGACTAAGAACATTGATTCCAAAACTAAGGGAATAAAAAATCTTAACTATAAAAATCAATGTTTCGTAATCAGTTTTCTTTGATCTCTAAAATCACTAGGAGTAAGTCCTAATTTTCTTTTAAAAGTGCGATTAAAATTTGAAATATTATTAAACCCACTTTCGTAGCAAATTTCTTTAATTGATTCCTCTGATTCAAATAATAATTTTGCAGCAAGACCTAAACGTAAATCAGTAATATAATCCGAAAACGAACTCCTTGTGCTTTTCTTGAAAAAATGACTAAAGGCAGATTCCGACATATTTACTAAGTCTGCAACTTCTTTTAATTGAATTTTTGTCCGAAGATTCTCCTTTATAAAATTATTTGCTTTTTCAACCCTCCTACTTTCTGGAAAACTGTAATAATCTATATAAGAATGTGAAGAAAGCATTTTAGTGTTTTTTGCAATGGATAAATCATATAAAATAGATAAAAAATCTAGCAACGAACCAAAATCTTGAGAGTCTGATAACTGGATTATTTTCAATTTAAGCGTTTCAATTGTTTCTTTTGAAAATAAGACACCTCTCTTTGAACGCTCTAATAATTCCCGAATAGGTATAGCTAGTTTTCGGCTTAAAGTCTTTGTTGAAAATAAATCTTCGTGAAATTGTATAGTTATAACATGAGCTTCTTGATTTTCTTTAAGCCCGCTCCATACATGAGGAGTATTAGATCCTATCAAAACTAAATCACAATCCACATATTCCATAATAGAATCTCCTACTATCCTTTTTCCGGATGAATTTAAAACCAAATTTAATTCTATTTCTGGATGAAAATGTAAGGGGAAATCAAATTTTGCATTCGTGTGATTCAATACAATGAAAAAATCATCCTCAGATATAGATACCAATTCTCTTAGTATAGCTCCTTTTTTTGTCATAAAAGTATCATTTTATTTCATTTAATTATCTTATACAATAAACATACTTGTTCAAATATAAGAATATTTTATTTACATAATATAATTTTATAGCTAAAAAAGTATTCATATATTAATATAATAATAAACATGGTATTTGAAAGTATTAGTATACATTCATTAAAGTATTACAATTCAACCGCATTTACAAGATTTAAACAAAACCAATGTTGTTATTTTGTCAAAGTCTTAATAACAATTCTTTAACAAATGAACAAATGAAAAAAAAATGGAAAAAAAATATGCTTTTTTGTATTCTTTTGATGATGTCTCTTTCTGCTTATAGCCAAGTTGCAATTAAAGGAATTGTTCGTACGAGCGACGGTCTTTCACTTCCTGGTGTTAATATTTTAGAGCAAGGAACAACTAACGGTACTATTACAAATATTGATGGCGAATATATGCTAACTGTAAAAAGTACTGATGCCAAATTAATATTTACTACTATTGGTTTTGTAAGTCAAATAAACAATGTTGGAATCAACACTACTCTTAATCTAACCATGATTGAGGATATGGAACAACTGGATGACGTTGTTGTTATTGGTTATGGATCAGTTAAAAAGGCAGATCTTACTGGCTCTGTCAGCACAATAAAAACTACGGTTCTTAAAGACATCCCCGCAAACTCTATTGAGCAAGTTTTACAAGGCCGGGTAGCAGGTTTGCAAATTTCCACTTCTCAAGACCCTGGATCATCTTCAACCGTCCGAATTAGAGGAGGTAGTTCTCTCAGAGGATCAAATGCCCCTTTGGTTGTAGTGGATGGATTTCCTTTAGGTGACGCTGGAGATTTGAAACAATTTAATGTAGCAGATATTGAAAAAGTTGATGTTCTTAAGGATGCTTCTGCTTCTGCAATATATGGCTCTAGAGGTGCGAACGGGGTAATTATTATTACAACAAAAAATGCTAAGGCTGGTAAAACTCAAATTTTAATTCAACAACAAACTACGGTTTCTGAATTCAATTCAAAACTTGACCTTTGGAGAGATCCCGTTTTAATGGCTCAGATTAGTAATGAGGGTAGAACTAATGGAGGATTCACTCCTTTATACATTGGTGCAAATAATGCTACTGGTGTGTATTATCCATCAATTCAGGAACTCCAATCTGGCGCATATCCGGCAACGGCTTGGGACAAATATGCATTTAGAGAAAATCCCATTTCAAACAATACGCTTTTTAGTATTAATAGCGCAACTGAAAAAACAAGTTTTAATCTTAGCGGTAATTATTATACCGAAAATGGTGTCAATATAAATGATGGTTATGCTAAAGGAGGATATAATCTCAGAATTAAACATGATATCTTTGAAAATTTAACAGTTCGTTTTTCTAACATACTTAGTAAAGGAAAAAGAAATGAAAACGGAGGTTTAGCGTATTGGCGAAATCCAATTTTTCCGGTGTACAATAGTGTTGGAGGTTATAACCTCGTTGGCCCAAATGATTATTCTCATCCTGTAGCTATAACTGAAAACAGAAAAAACATAACAAAATTTATTGACTTGATAACATCAGTAGCAATAGAATGGCAAATTGTTCCTTCTCTAAAACTTACTACCAGACTTAATTATAAATACGGCGGTTCCTTAAATGATCAGTATTTCCCTAGCCTTTATACCGAGGCTGGCGATTTTAATAATGGTGCTGGTTATATTAACAACTGGGAAGGACACAATTTTGTTTCAGAGACCTTTGCTAATTATAATAAAATATTTAATAAACATGACTTTGGTATCACTGGTGGTTTTACCTATGAAAGCTATATGTCTAGAAGTTCCAGTTTGGGTGCTTTTGATTTTGTTAACGAAACTTTACAAAATGAAAACATGGGTGCTGGAAACCCTGAAATGAACAGAATTTCTAATGGCTTGTCAGAAACCCAATTAGTATCTGGAATCTTTAGATTAAACTATGTTTATAATGATAAATATCTATTAACACTGACAGGCCGTTCTGACGGATCTTCAAAATTTGGAAGGAATAACCAATGGGCTGTATTCCCTTCAGGTGCCGTGAGTTGGAAAGCTCATAATGAAGAATTTATAAAAAACTTTAATGTTTTTGATGAATTAAAATTTCGTTTAAGCCATGGGATATCAGGCAACCAAGGGATTAGCCCATACCAGACCCTTAGCCGCTATGGTGTGAGCCAATACTATAACAATGGAAATTGGGTTACTGCTATTGGTCCTGGTTTTGAAGTTGGTAGAACAGGTCAAGGAGGTATTGAAGTCCTTTGGGGCGGAATACCTAATCCAGATTTAAAATGGGAAACCACAGCACAAACAAATTTTGGACTTGATGTTGGTTTATTAAAAAATCGATTACATCTTGTGTTTGATTATTATGAAAAAAACACTAAAGACCTTTTGAGAGAACGGATTCTTCCTTTATCGTCGGGCTATGATAGAATTTGGGTAAATGATGGTGAAATTTCCAACAAAGGTTTTGAAATTACTTTAGATGCAGATATAATTCAAACAGATGATTTAACATTCAACTCTTCCTTTGTGTTTTCTAAAAATAAAAATCAAATCGTTAGTTTAGGGAGTACAGCACAATCTGGTTTGATTTTAGACCCGAATACCGGAATGCAATTTGAATATTCCGGAAACAGTTTGGAACAATTTAGACAATTTCCAAATATTCTAGCAGTAGGCCAGCCCATCAACGTTTTCTATGGTTATAAAACAAATGGTATTATCCAAAATACACAAGAAGGAATAAATGCAGGTTTAGATGGAGAACTCGCACAATCAGGGGAATATAAATATGTGGACATTAACAATGATGGCATTATCAATAGTGATGATAGAACCATAATAGGCGATCCAAATCCGGATTTTGTAGCCAGTCTAAACTTAAGTTTGAAATATAAAAAAATTGACTTTGGAATATTTTTTAATGGCGTTTTTGGGCAAGATGTTTTAAATACACAAGCTTTCAATCAACCAAGCAATACTCCATTAAGATGGACTCTTGATAACCCTACAAATAATTACCCCAGTCTAAGAGAAGGACGGACGTTAAATCTTTCCGATTGGTGGATTGAGGATGGTTCTTTTCTTAGAATTCAGAACATTACATTAGGATATACTTTTAACCCAAAACAAAGTGGAATTCAGAGTCTACGTGTCTATTTAAACGCCAACAATGTATATACGTTTACTAAATTTAAAGGTTATGATCCAGAAGTAGGCATTGATGGAGTATACTGGGGCGGCTATCCTAGATTAAGCAAAATAACTTTTGGATTAGACTTAACATTTTAAAATATAAATTATGAAAACAAGATTTAAAATTTTAGCATTGGTTTTCTTAATATCTATCACTGCTTGTGAATTGGATGAAAAACCTACTGGTTTTTATTCTGAAGATAACTTTTATAAAACAGAAGCTGATGCTGATGCAGCCGTCAATTATGCTTATGATGCTCTTACTTTTCTTGAATATTCAAGATCTATCTTTTATCTAGGGGATCTGACTACGGAAGAAAGTTACACAAAATCTGATGAAGCCATTGACAACCAAAATTTAGACAAATGGAATGTGTCCACCTTTATAAATAATGGAATGCTTACAAACTTTTTTAAATATACTTATATAGCTATCAATAGGGCTAATGCTGTACTTAAAAATGTTCCAGCGGGCACTTATGATCAATCTATAAAAGACAAATTTATGGGTGAAGCTTACTTTCTTAGAGCTTGGAATTATTATAATTTAGTAAAGGCTTTCGGAATAGTTCCCATTCACACTTCTTTAGTAGAAACATTAGATCAGACTAGTGCTCCTATGGCTCAAAATTTAGATGAAATATACGATCTGATAATTTCAGATTGTACACAGGCTATTGAATTATTAGAAATTAACCAAGCTTTAGGTAGAGCTGATAAAGCAGCCGCTCAAGCTTTATTGGCTAAAGTATATTTAACTATTGCTTCTTCCAAAGAACACAATGTGTCTTTATATACGCAAATGAATAAAGACGTTAGCACAATGTATCAATTAGCTGCTAAAAATGCAGCTGAGGTGCTTAAAAATCAAAATGTTTATGGTTTTGAGACGAACTTAATTGAAATCTATAATGTCAACAAACCTCAAGGGAGAGAAAATATTTTCTTGCTTTCAATGGACAGATCTGGTTCTATTGAAGGGGATTACTCAAAAATTTCAAAACTATTTATCCCGTATATTGATGGTGCAACTATTTATCTTAAAAACCCAGATAATACCCTAACAAAATCACACGATGGCTGGAGTGTATTCCAAACAAACATTGAGTTTTATAATAGTTTTGACAATCTTGATAAAAGAAAAACAGAACTTTTTGTAACAAAAACATACAATGAACAAGGAATACTAACTGCTGAATTCCCTGGAACCATTCCTTTTCCTTTTAGTCGGAAATATATTGATCCAGATTTCATAGGCGATAAAACAAGTACTAAACCGTTCCTGATCCGTTTCAGCGAAGTCGCCTTAATATATGCTGAAGCTGCAGGACCAACAAATGATGCTTACAGTTATTTAAATTACATCAGAAATAGAGCAGGTTTAGGCGATGCGGCTCCAGGTCTTAGTATAAATGATTTTAGAATCGCAATTTTAAAGGAACGCTCCTGGGAATTAGCATTAGAAGGGAATAGATTATATGATCTTCGTCGCTTTAACAAAGTGGTGGAAATAGTGCCTAATGCAGCTGGATTATCTGATGATCAGGTTAATTTTTATCCGATTCCCCAAACTGAAATAAATTTAAACCCTGGATTATAAACCATTAATATAGCAATTATGAAAAGAAGCATATACATAGTCTTGACACTTGTACTATTAACCCAATCTGCGTGTCAAAAGGATCCTCTTGAAGAAGTTATTAATGGAAATTGGAATAACGAACGAAATATATTGAGTATTAAATTTGAAAATCAAGTAGGTAATGCTGAGATTATTCGAATCGATGATGTATCGGGCGCTGTCAATCTCACAATAAATAGTAATGCAGCACCAGATCTTTCTACTTTAAAAGTAGAGGAAATAGTTTTGTCCTATGGGGCTAAGGCTTCGATCAAAACTGGTGATGTTTTGAATTTTGAAAACACAGACAACAGCATCTCATTATTAGTCACCTCCCCTACAGGCAAAAAAAGGGAATATAAAGTGACGGTTACTCCTTTTACTGAAACATTGATTGGAACATATAGCATTGACAACTTGATTCTATATGGTGGAACAGGTCCTGAATATGGTGGTGGCGAAAAGCTGGCCCTCAATAGCAAACCTTGGCTTTGGCCTACAACTAATGGTCCCGATAAAGAACTTGATAATTACCTAGTATTCGAATTAACGGGTATCACGGATGATGGTAATACTTTCGGTACAGTAACTAATTTTGCGGGGGCAGATGGTCTATATGCTAATTTTATTTTTGAAGGTAGCCCTAGGACAGACGTAAATCATTTTTATAGAAAAGTTCCTATTGGAGAAGGAAATTGGTTGAGAAACTACAACACGGGTTTATTAACATTCACTTTTGAAGATGGAACGGAGACTTCTGGAAATTATATTGATGCAGGAACCCAAGATCTTGGTAATGGCTTTTCGCATACAATTACTAATAATGCTTTAGTTTTTAATTTAAATGGGGTTGATGATTGGGATAATATCTTTTCTGATTATGACAAAATTGTAAAAAAACCAAGACGTTATTGGATCGAGATGACCAAACAAGAATAAATGAAACCTAAACAATTTATGAAAAATAAACTTTTTAAAATAACAGCATTATTTTGGTTAGTGATCACAGTAATAAGTTGCTCCGGATTATCCGTAGCAACAGTTACTGTTGATGCCAATACAATTGTAAACCATAATTATATTGGTAATGGGGCTCAATGGGATCCATATCAATTAGATTATGGAGAAAAACATTTAGAAATTTCAGCTCAAGACTGGAATAAATTATACAATCGTCTAGATTTTATGAAGCCGCAGTTTATGAGGGTAATGATAAATACTTCTTCTTTAATAGAAAAGGACACCTTGAACCGAATGAAAAACTTCAAGGACTTATCCCCAATTCTAGAATACTGCCAGTCTAGAGATGTTAAGGTTACTTTTGGAGATTGGGGCGGCAGTATGGTCAATAGCAAAGAAAATACTATTTCTAAAATGAATTTAAATCTAGCCGCAAAATATCTAGATTTTTTAATTAATGACAAAGGGTTCACTTGTATAAAATATTACAACATGATCAATGAACCCAATGGAGATTGGTCGGTAACAGATGGGAATTATAAATTATGGGAAAAAGCGGTAACACATTTTTTCTCAGAAATTAAAGCTTTAAATCTCGACAAAAAAGTCAGCCTTATGGGACCGGATATTGCAATTTGGGAGGCAGACAAAACGGACTGGATAACACAATCAGTTCAAAATTTAGACGAGGCTATCGGTATTTATGACATCCATACTTATCCTTCTAAATTCACGGTAAACTCTGGCGAATATACTAAAATAATAAAAGCATATAAAGACGCTGTTACTGTTGACAAACCCATTGTGATGGGTGAAATAGGGTTTAAGTTCGTAGCCAAAGAAGATGCTCTTCTACTGACAGAAAATGTAAAAAGAGCCAAAGCTAAACCTTATGCTTCTATAGAAGATTCCCAAATGTTTGTTTATGATTATAGCTATGGAACGGACATGGCTGACGCCCTTTTCCAAACAGTCAACACGGGGTATTCAGGATCTGTTGTCTGGATGCTAGATGATGCAATGCATGCCAAAGAAGCGAAGAATAAACTGAAAGTTTGGGGATTTTGGAATATTCTTGGAGATGAATATTTCGGAAAATCCGAAGAGGAAGTAAGACCTTGGTATTATGCATGGTCGTTACTTACTAAATATATGCCCTCTGAATCTAAAGTTTTTAAAGTAATCGTTACCGGAGATCCAAAAATCAAAGCAATTGCAATCTCTAAAGGAAGCAAATATATGTTTGCAATTGTAAATGTAGCGAATACCAATAAAAAAATTAAGCTAATAGGGTCTGGAATACCAGATTTACAAAACAGCAAAAAATTTATTTACGCAAAAGGTAAATTAAATAAAAAAGGAGATCACGAATTACTTCCGAATAAAGAAGACTTGACAATTAGTTTTAAGAATCCTAAAACAATCAGTTTACCCGCTGAAGGACTTCTCATTTTAACAAACTTTGATTACTAAACCCTAAAAATAGCACCATGAAAAATAGTACCCTCACTCTACTTTTTATTTATTTATCTTCTTTGGGATGTGCTTCGGAAGAAACATCAAATAATGACGAAAACTCAAATAATTCCGCTAATAAAACAACTTTAAAAATGGTTGATTCCAATGCAACCATTGAAACTAAAGCCTTGTATTCTCAACTGTGGAATATTCAAACTAAAGGTACAATGTTTGGCCATCATGATGATCTTCTGTATGGTACAAATTGGATGGCTCAAGCCGGTGGGTCTGACATTAAAGATGTATGTGGTGATTTTCCCGCTGTTTTTAGTGTTGATTTTGCCGAAATAATGGACGACCGCAGTTCTAATTCTCCATTAAATTCAGATAGAGAACGTGTAATAAAAGAAGCCCGAGAAAGAGGAGAAGTTATTATTGCTAATTGTCATTTAAATAATCCTCTTACAGGTGGCGATTCTTGGGATAATTCTAATAACACTGTTGCACAACAAATTCTTATTGACGGAAGCCCTGTAAATATAAAATTCAAATCGTGGCTGGACAAACTAGCTTTTTTTATGCAAAATTTAAAAGACAATGAAGGCAAATTAATTCCCGTTATATTCCGCCCTTTTCACGAACATACACAATCTTGGTCATGGTGGGGTTCTAGTGCAACCACTCAAACAGAATTCATTAATCTTTGGAAATATACCCTAAACTATCTCAATAACGAGAAAAGTGTGCACAATCTCATTTTCGCAATCTCACCACAGTTGGATCAACTAGGGTCAAAAGAAAGCCTTTTATACCGATGGCCTGGTGACGATTATGTTGATTTCATAGGAATGGACAGTTATCACGGGACTAATACATCTGCCTTTAGCAGTAATTTAAGAACCTTAGGATTATTGTCAAAGGAAAAACATAAACCTTGCGGGGTGACTGAAACTGGCTTAGAAACAATAATGGTAAATGGCGTGGCTTATGATAACTACTGGACCAACGAAATAAGCATCCCACTTACAGGGAAAAATGTAAGTATGGTTGTAATGTGGAGAAATAAATTTGAACTTGGAGGAACACATTATTATGCGCCTTTTAAAGGACATAGTTCTTCAAGCAATTTCAAATTACTATTTGACACTCCTCACATGCTTTTTAGTAAGGATTTACCCGATATGTATACGATGGCCGAAAATATAACCGTTGAATAAAAACTCCAAAAGAAAAATAAATAATGAAATTAATTAAATGTACAAAAAACCCAATTCTCAGTCCAAATTTAGAAAATAGCTGGGAAAATCTCGTGGTCTGCAATCCTGGAGTATGGTATGAAGAAGGAGTATTTTATATGTTATACAGAGCTGCTGGTAATGATGAAGATCATTATATTCGAATTGGTCTCGCAACCAGTGAAGATGGTATTAACTTTATTCGACAATCAAACCAACCTGTTTTTGGTCCAAGTGAAGATGGTCCTGACATGGGTGGAATCGAAGATCCTAGAATTGTTAAATTTGGAAATGAATTTTATGTAACCTACGCATATCGGCCTTATCCACCTGGACAGTATTGGACTTTTGAACACGATGTAATCCGAATTCCTGAAACTGGGCCATGTGCACCATTAGTATTAAAAGAAAATATTGCAAATTCAGGGCTAGCCGTAACTACCGATTTTAAAAAATTTAAACGGCTTGGCCGTATAACTCGTACTAATTTAGATGATCGTGATGTAATACTGTTTCCTGAAAAAATTAATGGAAAATATGCAATGTTACATCGTCCAAAACAATGGGTAGGTTATCAATATGGTTGTGAATACCCTTCAATTTGGATTCGCTATTCGGACGACTTGATGGTTTGGGATGAAAAAAGTATCCTGCTTATGACTGGAAAAAAAGGGACTTGGGAAGAAAAAATTGGTGGTAGTACTCCTCCTCTTAAAACAAAAAAAGGCTGGTTAATAATCTATCACGGAGTAGAAAATGGAGGTAACGGATTCTACCGCGTTGGAGCAGCTTTACTTGATCTGAACGATCCTACAAAGGTAATTGGTAGACTGGAAGATTGGATAATGGAACCGGAACACAAATATGAAATAGAAGGTTTCTATAAAGGATGTGTTTTTCCTACGGGAAATGTAATCATTAATGAGACTTTATACATATATTACGGTGCCGCTGACAAATATATTGGATTGGCAACTTGTAATATTAATCAATTGTTAGATACTTTAATAAAATAACTGATATGAATTTAAAACGACATCCACTACTCTTGCTTGCATTGTTATGCTTTTCTGTCAATAGCCAGAATACGCATCCTCAAGTCTTAATTCAATCAAATAAAGTTATTTCAAACGAATTTATTGGAATTGGTTTTGAGTTTTCAGCTTATCCTCATGCTGATGCAGAAAATGCGGAATGGGGAAAATTAATGACCGATGAAAAATGGGAGGAAGTTTTCGAGAGAGTCTCGTTTATAAAACCAAAAATTGTTCGTGTTATTGATCAGGCAAATTGGAGATATCTAAAAGGTTTTGACAACAAAGGAAATCCCTTAATAGATTTTGAAAGCGAACAAATGCAAGCGCTTTATAAATTACTAGATTATTGCCAAGAAAATAAAATCATTGTCATATTGGGTGAATGGGGACAACCTTACAAAGTTCATGATACTCACCTAAATCTTCAAAATAGCTTTACAGGCGCAAATGACCCCAAATGGATAAATTTAATTATTAAAAATTTAAAACATTTGATACTTGATAAAAAATACACCTGTATAAAATATTATAATCTTGTAAATGAGCCCAATGGATATTGGGCAACTACAGATGGTGATTGGGATCAATGGAAACAAGGAGCTTCAATGCTTAATCTAGCTATTAAGAACGCCGGTCTCGCAACAAATGTAGCTTTAATAGGCCCTGATTCAACTCCTTACGACAATCCAAAATCAAAATACAAAGGTTTAGATTGGGCGAGACAAGCAGTACTTCAGATACCTGATCTTATATCGGCCTATGACGTTCACGATTATCCCTCAAAAGAAAGTATTCGAGTAGGAGAGTTTCAAAAAACCTACACTAACTTAATTAAGTATGCTGATTCCTTAGAAAGGAAACCATTCATTTTAGGGGAATTAGGAATTACAGGACCTTCTTCTTCTAAAAAAAATATAGGGGATAAATATTCCAGTAAAGACAGTCAGCTTTCTGTTTACGACTATGACTATGGTGTAGATATGGCTGATGCTTTAATTCAGTCTTTAAATAGTGGTTTTGATGCAGTAATTGCATGGGATTTAGATGATGCTATGCATACTCTTGATGACAAAGGGGATAAATTCCAATTAAAACGATGGGGAATGTTTAATATTCTTGGAGAAGAACTAACAGGGAAAAAAGAAGATAGTGACCTTCGTCCTTGGTTTTACACCTGGTCGATTATTTGTCGCTATTTTGAGAAGGATATGAAAATAGTAAAAATTGAAAATTTAAATATTGAAAAAGTTAGAGCTGCAGCAGGCATTTCTCCTTCAGGAGATATTACTATTGCCATTGTAAATAACAGTAATAAAGACGCTAATTTTAATTTAAATATAAAAGATTTTCAAAAAGAAAAAATAGTGAAAAAATACCTATTCAGTGAAAATAATAGAATAGTCAATGAAAAAGGATTTCCTATTCCCCAAAAGGACAAAACTACAATAAGCAATCAAAAAAGCATAAAGGTAGCTATTCCGGCAAAAAGCGTAATTCTTTATACTTCTTACAACTAATCCAATATGACGAACTTAAATTTAATTGATTTAGTTGTACTTACTCTTTACATTGTATTTATAATTTGGTGGGCGTTGAGACACCAGAAAAGCAATGATTCTGAAGCCTATTTCCTAGCAGGTAGAAATTTGACTTGGCCAGTGGTTGGTTTGTCATTATTTGCTGCAAGTGTCTCAAGTTCCACCCTAATGGGGCACTCCGGTGAGGGTTTTATTAGCGGCATAGCTGTCTTTAATTACAACTGGATTTCAATATTGGTGATGGTGTTTTTCGCCGTTTTTTTCTTGCCTTTTTATATAAAATCCGGAATCTTTACTATGCCTGAATTTCTCGAAAGAAGATTTGACAGTAAATCAAGGACCTATTTTTCTTTTATAACCATAATTGGAAATGTGTTTTTGGATGCCGCTGCAACACTTTATACGGGAGCACTTATCATTAAAATGATTTTTCCAGAAGCTGAAATCGTATGGATTATTATTGGTATGGCAATTGTAGCAGGAAGTTACACTATAATTGGCGGTCTTTCTTCTGCTATTAATG
Source organism: Flavobacterium sp. RSP15 (assembly GCF_003968755.1). Lineage (GTDB taxonomy): Bacteria > Bacteroidota > Bacteroidia > Flavobacteriales > Flavobacteriaceae > Flavobacterium. The sequence goes on from NZ_RYDL01000010.1 coordinate 17,563, forward strand.
CAGATGTGATACAGGCAATCGTTCTTATTGTTGGTTCTTCCATCCTTGCTATATTTGCAATGAATAGTATTGGCGGTTGGGAAGCATTTATAACTCAGTTTAACGAAGGAGTTTGGCTAAAACTTACTCGGCCTCTAGATGATCCAACGGTGCCTTGGTTGGGGATGTGGTTAGGTATTCCTATTTTAGGATTTTATTTTTGGGCTAACAATCAAGTTATGGTTCAAAGAGTTTTGTCGGCAAAATCAGTAGATCATGGCCGTAAAGGAGTTCTTCTTGTTGGCTTTTTATATCTTTTTACCCTTTTCATTTTTATTATGCCGGGTTTAGTAGCAAGAGGTATTAATCTTTTTGGTGTTGAAAATTTACCAAATGAAATTATAAGTGGCACTGAATTAAAATCCAAATACGGTATTAATACAGATCAGGTATACCCTAGAATGATCATTAAACTATTACCTGTTGGTATCATTGGTATTATACTTTCTGCAATGATTTCTGCCTTGACTTCTACTTTAAGTGCTACACTAAGCTCCGTTTCTACTCTTTTTACTATGGACTTCTATTGTAAATTTGATAAAAACGCTTCAAATGAAAAAAAAGTAAGGGTTGGTAAAATAACAGCGGTTGTGACCTTATGCATTGCAGTAACTTGGGCTCCCTACATCGGTCAATTTGATTCTTTAATATCTTATTATCAAGAAATTGTATCATATTTAGCTCCCCCAGTAGTAGGAACCTTTTTTATTGGATTGTTTTGGAAACGTTCGAATGCTATTGGCGCTTTTAGCGGATTAATGTCTGGCTTACTGATAGCTGTTGTTATCATGACCTTAAAATATATATTCGAAATTGAAATTGGATTACACTTCCTATTATTAGCTCCAATAATATTAGTTTTAAGTGTATTGACAAATACCATAGTAAGTTTAATGACTACTCCGCCTCCATTTGCTAAAGTTGAAGAAAATACTTGGACTCGTAAGATTTGGGCCGAAGAAACACTGGCGCTCCAAGGAGTAGTGTGGTATAAAAACTTTAGACTACAAGCTCTATTTTTAGTAATTGCTTGTTTCTGTATGTATGCCTGGTTCTACTAATAAATCTAAAGAATAAGATTTTAAACGATTATGAAGAAAATTATTAAATGCTTTATCATATTGTTTATAATAGCAATAGCGCCAATAGTAATGGCTCAAAGCTTTATAAGCGTTAAGAAGGGTATATTCTTAAAAGAAGGTAAACCCTACCGTTTTTTAGGTTCTAACTTTTGGTATGGAATGAATTTGGGTTCATCAGATAAGGATCGATTAGTAAGAGAGTTGGATCGATTAAATAGTATAGGAATCAAAAACCTCCGTATTATGGCAGCTTCCGAAGGAAATGAATCAGCTCTTTGGCGCATTCAACCTGCTTTACAAACTGCACCCAATGTATATAATGAAAACTTATTAGTAGGCTTAGACTTTTTATTAGTAGAATTAAGAAAAAGAGGAATGGTAGCAGTGATGTGCCTCAATAATTTCTGGCCATGGTCAGGTGGTTTCGCACAATATGTTTCATGGGCAAATGCCAATGAATCAATTCCTTATCCTCCACCGGCAGAAAATGGAAATTGGAGGACTTATCAGCATTATTCTGCGCGTTTTTACAGTGATACTATTGCAAAAAATCAGTTTAATATTTTTTTAAAAAAAATTATTAATAGGGTAAATTCTATTAATAACATTGCCTATAAAGAAGATCCAACAATAATGGCATGGCAATTAGCAAACGAACCTGAAGGAAGCAATAATATTCTAAATTACAGACGCTGGTTACATGATACTGCAAAAACTATTAAAAAACTTGACGCAAACCATTTGGTCTCAATTGGTAGTGAAGGAAATACACCTTCATCTGAAAATGGAACCAATTTTGAAAAAGACCATAATTCACCTTATATTGATTATTTTACCTTCCATTTATGGATTCAGAACTGGGATTGGTTTGATCCAATTCGTCCAGAGGATACCTATCAAAAGGCTTTAGTTAAAGTAAATGAATATATAGATACACATGTACAAATTGCATTAAAATTTAATAAACCCATAGTTTTAGAAGAATTTGGAATTTCTAGAGATAAAAATAGCTATAGTCCCTCTGCTAATGTTACTATCAGAGATATATATTATGCAACTATTTTTAATAAAATAAATAATTTAAGTAAATCAATCCCAATGGTTTCCGGCGTCAATTTTTGGGCATGGTCAGGTGAAGGAAGACCTAATCAGCCTAAAAGCATATGGAAAATAGGAGATGATTTTACAGGAGATCCCCCGCACGAATTTCAAGGATGGTATTCAGTATACGATACTGACAAAACAACAATAGAAGTCTTAAAAAAATATGCTAATAAAATTAATACTGAAAAATAAAAAAGCTATTTTTAAAATTAATTTTAAATAATCAAAATTATGAAAAATTATATAATAATATTTTTATTATCTATTTCATGTTTTGCCCAAAGGGAAACAATTGGATCAATAAAATCTATAACTACTTCACCATTTGAACTCAATTACATATTAAGTATACCAGATAATGTAAAGCCAAATAAGTCTCTAATAGTATTTCTTCATGGATCTGGTGAAAAAGGTAACGACTTGGAAAAAATAAAATCTCATGGCCCTTTAAAATACCTAAAAACAAATAAAATTGATTCTTTTATACTTGCTCCCCAATGCCCAGAAAACAAACATTGGAATTCTGAAGAACTGTATATACTAATTAATAAAATAATTGCTGAAAATGAAATTGATTCTAATAGAATTTATCTCACCGGTCTAAGCATGGGTGCTTGGGGAGCTTGGAATTTGGCCTATAGCTACCCCGAATTATTTGCAGCTTTAGTTCCAATTGCCGGATATGTTGATAGAATCCCTTTTGTAGAAGGTTGTAAAATCGCTGCAATTCCAACAAGAATTTATCATGGTTTACTTGATAATATAGTTGATATTCAGTATTCTATTGAAATTTATAAAAAGTTAAAAAAGTGCAATAAGGATATTAAACTCCAAATATTTGATGATGCTTTTCATGATAGCTGGACACGTGTTTATGACAATTCAATTATCTATAATTGGATGTTATCACAAAATAGGATACCTTAATTCTATCTTGGATCACAATAATCTTAACAATTTTACATCTTCAAATAAATTATAATTTCTGTAAAACAACACGTGCAATCCTTTAGTTTTGTCAAAGCAATAAATTTGTATTTTTAAATCAACAACCCAACCGATGACGTGAACCTACGCGGCAATAAAAGTTAACGACTTATCGCTTGATTAGGACTTTATCGGTTTTTACTGAAAAAGCATCAGAGTAGTAATTCAGGCATAATGGCCTATTATCAAGGTTTCGATTGTTTTCAGTAGTTAGGTGCATCCAGAACTAGATTATCATCGTATTCTGCTGTATGGGAATTTATAAATTTACATAATACAGTAAGATTAACATATTTGCATCGTTTTATTGATGTTCTATTTCCAGCTAATACTCCACAAACTGATTTAGTTGTTGAAGAATTACAAACTTGGCTAACTGGTTTAGAAAAACTATAATTATTACTGGAAAAAATACCCATTCCTACCCCAACATTCGTTTATAATGGAAAAAAAAGCCCGATAAATACTTTTTAGTGGAAAATAAAGTATAGTTTTGCTTCAATAAAGCACCACTAATGGAAAATTTTGTCCCAACACACCTTCAAGAAATTATTTATTCATCGAGCGATAAAAAAGTAAGAAAACAAATTGCTTTGCTTGAAAGTACAGGTAAAATTAAAAAAATTGCTCCTCGTATCTTTACTTCCAATTTTATTGATACGGACGAGGTTATTATCAAAAGAAATATTTTTTCTATTCTGGGCAATTTATATCCCGGTGCATTATTAAGCCACCGTTCCGCAATAGAATTCAAACCAACTGCAACAGGACAAATATTTGTTACCTATACCTACACCAAAAAAATAGAGTTGCCTGGAATAACCATTCGTTTTATGGAAGGTATTGGAGCAATTGAAGGTGACAATTCATTTTCGGGGGAGTTATTTGTTTCACAACAAGAAAGAGCATTTTTAGAAAACCTACAACCGTCCAGAAAATCGGGTCCAGAATCTAAAACTATTTCAATTGCTGAACTCGAAAACAAACTAGAGAAAATAGTACAAGTTAAAGGCGAAGAAGGACTAAATCAAATTAGAGATAACGCAAAAGTAATCGCCGATAAATTAAGAATGCAAAGTGAGTTTGAGAAATTAAACAAACTAATTAGTGCCTTATTATCTACACAGCCTTCCAAAATATTATCGTCTCCACGAGCCATTGCACGAGCATTTGGAAATCCTTATGACCAATCAAGAATAGATTTGTTTGAGATATTATTTTTAGAGTTAAAGCAAAGAGAATTCAAAAATGCGATAGATAGAAATACAACTAATACAGCTTTTCAAAATTTCGCTTTTTTTGAAGCCTATTTTTCAAATTATATTGAAGGAACTCGATTTGAAGTGATTGAAGCAAAAAACATTATTGAAACCGATACCCCAATGTTCAATCGTGATGAAGATTCACACGACATATTAGGAACGTATAAATTGGTCAGTAATAAAATCGAAATGAATGTTACGCCAACTTCTCCGGAAGAGTTCATTAGCATTCTTCAATACAGACATCGATTACTTTTGGAAGCAAGAATATCAAAAATGCCAGGCGTACTTAAAGATAAAAACAATCGTGCTGGAGAAACATTTTTTGTCGATTTCGAATTAGTAAAAGGCACATTAATAAAAGGGTTTGATTTCTACAAAGTACTAACAGACCCATTTGCAAAAGCAGCTTACATTATGTTTATGGTAAGTGAAATACACCCATTTTTGGACGGTAACGGAAGAATTGCAAGAGTAATGATGAATGCCGAATTGGTCAAAGCTGAACAAACAAGAATAATAATTCCAACAGTATGTCGTGATGATTATTTAGGAGCTTTACGAAGATTAACAAGGCAACAAGATCCATTAGCCTATATAAAAATGCTACAACGAGCACAAGATTTTAGTGCAACATTAAAAGCAGATACTATGGAAGATTTAGAATTGCAATTAAACTCAAGTAACGCTTTCAAAGAACACGACGAAGCCAAATTAAAGATTATCGTATAAAAAGACACGTGCAATATAGCGGTCTCTCTGCGGTCGTTCCCTTTGTTCCGTTCGGCAGCTTCAGTCGGTCAACCTTATATTTTCATAAGAACATTTTTTGGAAATAAGCAATTTATTATTTCAATTCAATAGTTAGGTTTCCCTCCGTTCCGCAGACACTTCACACGTTCTCTACCCTACGTTCGGCAGGGCTAGTACATCCACAATACCGCTTCATTTCGTTACACTCCGCAGGCTCCGTTTCACTGCATTCCAGCCGTATGATGTCTGCCGCCCTCAGTTTTTTCAGCGGTTGCTCCTTCGCACAGCCATCGGGGTTGGCGCCATTCCGTAAAAACGTCACTTTACCCTAAATCAAGGTACCCCGCCGCGGCGGGTGTCTTATATTTTTCCCTCGCCGTTTCACGCTGCTATTCCTTCTCTCTACTCCGCAAGCTACGTTCCGTTCTCGGTCTAGCGTGGCTGTTCGATTGCCGCAACCCCGCCACTGCGCTCCTCGATAAATAATGATTTCCGCTATCGCTACAATCATCATTTTCTGCGGTGCTTGGGGGTGTTTGATTGCCTTGCGAGAGAAACGAAGCAATCACAATAACGTCCTCAGAAAAACCTCAACAAGACGTTCCTGCAATTTCTTGAAAAGAAAAAGGTCGAATCTTTAAAACCAATACGCCATGCCGAATTTCATTATTAAAACGCACCAAAAAAATGCAGATTACAGAGCAAATCAAATCTTTATTCTTAACAAAGGGATGAATAGTGGCAAATGGAGCGTAGCGGAATTCACCAATACTAAAAAAAAAATATTAACGCATTGGTAATCCTCAAAAAGAACCTTTTACCAATAGTTTTGTAATCCTATTTCAAGACGAGCAAGATGCTGAAACAGTGTATTGGTTAGCCTATAGTTTATGGAAAGCAAGATTCTGGCACCAATCGTTAGTAGGGTCCGTAATTCCATTTTTACGAATCGACGATTTCAAAAATGATTTTAGCGCAAAAGTAAATGAAATGCTGGAGGAACACGAGCTGCACAAAAAACAAATTCAGGCTTTGAGGTTGTTGGAACAAAAAGAGGATCAATTCCAGAAGAATATTGTACTCATAAATGAAATGAAACGGGTTATATTGTTGAGGTATTGTAAATAAAAAAAAAGCAATTATAAAATTACGATACTATTGGAAAAGAACCGTAAAAAAATTACTTTTGATACTATCAAATGATAGCATCAATGAAACCTCCTTACGACATAACGCCGAATATTTTAAAACTGATACGTTCTATTTCCGAAAAGATTGGAGAAGTAAACGCTACGTACCTCAGCAAACAATCTCCTCAACTTCGAAAGCAGAACAGAATTAAAACCATTCATTCGTCGCTTCAAATTGAAGGGAACACTTTGACAGAGGAACAGATAACCGCTTTAATCGAAAACAAAAGAGTAATTGGTCCTGAAAAAGATGTAATTGAAGTAATAAACGCAATTAAAGTCTACGAAAAATTAAAAGACTATAGCTATTCCTCAGACAAAAGTTTCTTAAAAGCACATCAGGAATTAATGAAAGGATTAATCGACAGCGCGGGAAAATATAGAAAACAGGCTGTTGGAATTGTGAAAGGAACTAAAGTGGAACATATTGCTCCACCGCATGACAATGTCCCTTATTTAATGAAGGACTTGTTTGAATATCTCAAAGATTCTGAGGAACTGACTTTAATAAAAAGCTGCATTTTTCATTATGAAATGGAATTCATCCACCCCTTTTTAGATGGTAACGGCAGAATGGGCCGATTGTGGCAAACCTTAATTTTAAGATCTGAATATCCGGTTTTTGAATACCTCCCATTTGAAACATTAATTAGTCAATCACAAACCGAGTATTATAATGCATTAGCGCTTAGTGATAAGGTCGGAAAATCTACTATTTTTATTGAATACATGCTTGGAATAATTGACGAGTCTTTAAAAAGTCTACTCAATTACAACAATCGAATTTTACGGGATATTGACAGATTAGATCATTTTATTACTCTTGGACTCAAAGAATTCACAAGAAAAGAGTACATGAATATCTTTAAAGATATATCATCCGCAACAGCAAGTAGAGACTTAAAAAAAGGGGGCGTACTGAATCTGTTTGAAATCGTAGGAACTCTGAACAAAACAAAATACCTGATAAAATAATTATTGTAAATATTATCCAATGTAAATTATCTAAACATAAAAAAAGCCTGATCTCGCGACCAAGCTTTCAAACAAATTCGGGAAAAGGTTACCAAGCCAAACCCGAATTATTTCTTTTTAATTTTTGTCAATCCTTTTAAAAGGAGCGAAATTAGGAAACTAATAATAGCTCCAATTATTGCTAAGATAATCGTTTTTAGAATATCTTCAGAAACAATATTTGGCATCACACTCAATAAAGTTCCGGACGCGGTTCCAATTGATAAAGTGTTATTTGATTCCATCTCGCCGTAAATATTGATTGTCTTTTTTCAACCGATTGATGATGGCCTGCTCTCGGTTGGCCTCATCATCTACCGTAATTTGACTGATTACCGAAATGACACCTCCCGCAAGGGCTGCATATCCGGCAATACTGACAAAAACTACTGGTAATGTTACCGGAGCTGCAATGATACTGCCACTGATGGTCAATAAAGCCAATCCAATACTTCTCAAAACCCGGAAGAACTTCGGGGTAGGTGCTTTTGCACGTTCAACTATATTCATAATTTCTTTACTTGTTTTAAGCCTTATCATCCTGAGCGGAGTCGAAGGATTAGATTGGATTAATATTTTCGCTTCTTCATTATTGGCCAAAGCTGTATTAACTATAGCTTTCAGCTTTTCTAACGCTTTTCGGGAAGAACTTCCTCTTCCTATTCCAGTGTGCAGTGTTACAGTTGCGATACAGCCCAATAACTCTTTCTTGGCGTCATTGGCGGGATGGATTAATATCAAATCTCTTCCCGGAACATTTTTCAAATGCAAGTGCCATTGGAACTTGGGGCTAAATCGTTTCTGCAAAACATATTCTCCTTCGGGAATACAAGAAATACGCTTTTGGTTTCCCAGCCAGGGCAATTCGATGGTATAACAAACTATTGTGCCGTTCCATTCTAAAACCCCTTGCGTTCCCTTGGGAAAATACGTTCTATTCAACACAAAAACCATCTTAAAGCCCGCTTACCTGAACCAATGCCAATGGATTGAAAGAGCCATTTTTCAACGGATACATTCTACCATTTACCTCTTGAAAGAATTCAAGGCCTAAAGCCAAAAACAATGGTTTTGTGCTGCCCGGAGTAACCGGATTGACATGATTGATAGCATCAGTTTGATTCGAATCCCAAGGTAGAATATCCGTTTCTGAAGTGGCAACTACGAAGGTTTCTGCTTCAAAATCAATTTCCGCACCTGCAGATATGATTTTGAAATGCGTTGTTCCACTTGCAGCCGCAATCATGTTCGCAGGAACAAACGGCAACAAATCAACCATAATATCACCCGTAGCACGGTCAATCGTCCCCACAAAAGGAGCAAATAAAGCAGTGCCCAGCTTTCCTCTAATGTTGAATTCGAAACCGGCAAGCAATTCTGCCTCACCATCAATAACATTTCGCAATCCACGCTCACTTACCATATCCGCCTGAATGACTTTAATCATAGATTGAGTCAATCGGCTTACCATTCTGCTATCAGCAGAATTAATGAGCAAAGTTCGCATTGCAGTTCGTAACGTTTTACCCGCCTTTCCAGCTCTTCCAAATTCGGCTCCATTCTCACGCGTTCTCTGGAACGCAGGATCGCTCGCAATTCTGCTTGCATCAATGCCGCCTTTTTCACGTGCTAAATGCCCATCTTTGGTTTTGTAAAAAGTAATATCCCCGATAGTACCCTTCAACTTAATTATGCCTTTTTGCCTTGCCATAATTTCTAAAATTTTAAATTAATAATTGTTTCAAATTCCCTCAATCATCATCCTGTTGCAACATCTTTCGATTGATTTCTAAACAAATTTTAAGCTATTAAGTGAGATAAAAAAGACTCCCCTATTCCGTATGTCACTTTGTGACACAAATGGCAGAAATAGACATAAATATCCATTCACAACCACCATTGACAGGAGTAAATTTCCGCTTCTGAATCAAAGGAATTATTTACTATTTTTATGGAGTGCCAGAAGTTGAACCACAAAGGTATCAAGTGAGGCAAAGCCCAATCAAAGCTATAGATAGAGTATGAGATCCAAAAACAAGAGACTATGTATCTACCCTAAGGACATACAACGCATAACAGGAAAGAGTTATCGCCAAAGCATTAGACTACTTCAAAAAATGAGAATTAAGTTAAACAAACTAGAGGATGAGTTCGTGTCTATTGAAGAATTTTGCCAATTTACGAGTCTGAAAATTGAACAAGTTGAACCTTTGATAATTGGATAAGATAAGGATATGAAATACTTATTTCCGATTAAGTAGTACTATTTTGTAGTACTATTTAGTAGTACAAAAAAAGATGGTGTCCTAGTATTTAAGACACCACTTTTACTTTTATATACTAGTTAATATTATTTTTTATTTCTAACTACTTTTGTGAAATTAGAATAGTTATAGTTTCCTAAAACTGACCTTTCCATTTCAAGTTTATAAACACCCCAAGGAAGTTTTACTTCCGTTTTAATTAGTTCTATCTTAGATGTAAGTTCAACAGTATTAGGCACTTTTTCAGTTAGCAACTCATACATTACTCGACCATCCATTTCTTTGGTGCTTTTTAGATTATGAAGATGGAGAATCGTAGGAATAATATCAATATTAGAGGTCGGCAAATTCCCTTCAAACTTTTTCTTAAAACTAGGACCGCCGGCAAGCAAGGCAATATGAATTTCATAAGGACTAAATCCACCATGACCTGCAACGCCTCTTGCAAAACTTGTTCCTGCATATCCCGCTTCATTTTTAGTGTCATTCCAATTCATATCAACTAGGATATCTCCTGATCGCTCTGGGTGATCCCAATGTATCGTTTCAAATGACAAGGTTCCTTCTACAGATCCTTTGACAGCTCCAACTTCTTCGTTTTTAGTATAAATACCGCCTACCCATTCCTGTTCTTGCAATGTGGCAACAATATTTTTTATGATTTGCAAATCATGATTCTTTATATATATAGCTCCTTCTGATACAACTACATCAGAAGATTCCTTGTCCTTTTTAAAACCTTTGGTGATTAGAAAGTCAGCAAGTCCCTGTTTTCCAACATGGGTCACAAAACCATGATCGGATGAAATGATAATATTAAAATTTTCTTCTAATCCTTTTGAATGAAGCGTCTGTAGTATCCTTCCAAACTGTTCATCAACAAATTTAATTGACGCTATTGCTTCAGGTGATCCTATTCCATTTTTATGGGCAGCCGAATCTGGGTCTCCATACCATAAAGTACTTACCAAAGGACCATCTAGCGTTAATCCATATTTTATAACTGCATCTGTTAACCATTTGTGCTTGTCAAGACCCGTTGGAACTGTTCCAATTTCACTGAGTATTTTAGCTTGCATAGACTCCGGTAAAATCATAGAAGTATTAATGATTGCTCCTCCACTGACCTTATGATTTTGCATTAAGGCTTGTCCTGTAGAACCGGAACTAAAAACAAATAGGCTTTTACCATTTTGTTCTAAAACTTCTCCCAGCGAAACAGACGTTAATAAATGATTGTCTGTGGCTTTGGTAATTTTACTTAATTCTTCAGCATCTCCTGTGTTTAATCCTGCAGTTTCATTTATCTGTGGAAAATACACTGTATTCCCCATTAATCCATGACTTCCAGGGTAACATCCTGTAGATAAGGAGGAGGCATTTACCCTAGTTACCGTTGGAAAAACACTGTGATGTTGTTTGCCGTAACTTCCTTTTTTACTGAATAAATATACATTCGGCATTAATTCAGGGGTGATATAATCAGGTCTTAAGCCGTCAAAGAATACAACTAATGTTCGAATATTAGATTTTTCAACCTTTTTTTGCGCTATACTAGCAGTACTAACAAGCAAAGTCAATGATAAAATTAAGAAACTTTTATTAACGATTTTCATAATAGAATGCTTTGGTTTTAAATTTAATCCAACTGGAACGCTAGGGCCTTTCTGGCTCTTAGAAGTATTTTCCTGTTTCTGTTTTATTTTCATATTTAATAATTTAAAATAGTTTTACTTTTTATTTAATTATTTAGCCCACCAAACTTTACTAACGGTATTATCTCCCCCCATTGCTGCTGAGGCTGCTGCAAGATTTTCAGGATTAAGCGATTGTAAATAGGTTGGATAAGGCACCCGATTTGGAAATACTCTTTCTGTTGGTATACCAGTGCCTCTTGGCAAAATCGGATATCCCGTTCTTCTTTTTTCAAACCATGACTGATAGTCAACAAAAAAGGAAGCGTAATATTTCTGTGTAATGATTCTTTCTAATTGCGCTTCTATCGATGCATTGGTATCATAAACTACCCCCGTTTGTGTAAGATAATTTGAAGGCATGCTTGCGCCCCATTGGAGCATTGATGCTGTTATTGCTGAATTATAATGCTGTTTAGACGATTTTCCTGTATTAAATCCTTTTAATGCTAGTTCTGCTTTAATAGACTCTACCTCTGACCAGGTCATCATTATACCCAATTGGGGTAAAGTTCTCATAACATCATTATAGCTTGTATTGGCTCCGACCTGGTATTCTGTAGTTATAGGATAACCACTTTCTATACCTTGATATACATTTTGACCTCCAACGCTTACTGTTCTAAACCATATAGTTCTTCTTGGATCGTTATCTGTATTCATTTTATTGATGAAGTATTTGGTAACATAAGTACCATCTCTCCACTCCAATTGTCGTGTATTGAAATACGGATTATAATAAGGGTATATTCCTGTATATTTAAAAATAGCATCATCAGCATTACTGGTAAACACAGGGTATTTTACAGGATCCGCTAATAGTGCTGTAATTTGTTCATTGATATTAATCTCCCCATTACGTTTTGATAACCGTAACAGTAACCTGATTTTTAATGAATTACAGAATTTTTTCCATTTAACAATTCCGGGATTTGTACCTCCTGAAAGGCTATTGGAATTGTATAAAAGATCACCACCATAAGTCAGTGCTTTTGATGGATCAAGCAAAGCATTCGCTTGTTCTAAATCACTAAGGATTTTAATATATATATCCTTTTGTTTATCGAATGCAGGTTTAAGGTTGCCTTCCGTTGCTTTAACGGCTTCTGAATAAGGAACGTCTCCATACAAATCTGTGATAATAGAATAAGCCCAACATTTATAGATCATCGAGATCGCTTTATAGTTATTCTCCCCTAATGTTTCGGATGTTCTATTAATATCTTCTATGTCTGCCATATAACTATAGAAGCTCGTCCATATTCCTGCACCCGGATTAATTACATATCGATGCAATCCCTCCCCCGAGGGACTAGATCGTGGTGCATCAACTTGCATCAACTCATGGTTAAGATTTCGAGAAGCGGTGATACTAGAGTTGACAATTCTATATTGCAACTGTCCCAGCATAACTCCCGGTGTGATCTGTTCAGGTCGGTTTGGATCGGTATTTATATCCTCAAAATCTTTAGTACAAGAGGATAATAGTACTACAAACAAAAAGAGAAAACTAAATTTTTTATTTATTTTTATCATGATCTATTGATTTAAAATTTTAGAGTAAGATTAGTTCCTACAGTTCTTGTTGAGGGAAATTGAGCTAATTCAACTCCTGGTGTCAGTGTCCCATTATTTAGATTTCCTCCTTCGGGATCAAAACCAGGAAACTTTGTGAAATTAAACAGGTCTCTTCCGAAAAAAGCAAGACTTGCCGATTTCATTCCTATCTTTTTCAAGAAGGTTTTCGGTAAGTTAAATTCGATCCGAACCTCTCTAATCTTAATAAAAGAAGCGTCAAATATATTGGTCTCTCCATTACCGATGTTATAATAATTTTCATAATAGGAACTGGCAGCAACTCTTACAGTGTTTGGAATATAAGTCCCATCCGATTGTAAAACTACTCCTTGTCCTACAATCCCGCCATCACGACCTGGAAGCGTTACTCGGGTTTTCCCTAAGGTATTATTCTTATGATTGGTTTGCGAATACATACTTCCTCCTTTTTGTCCGTCTAGAAGTATACTCAATCTTACTTTTCCAATGGTTAACTCATTCATGATTCCTGCTTTCCAGTCAGCAAATGCATTTCCTCTTATTTTCAATACAGGATCCAATGTTGCAGGTAAACCAGCCGAAGTGTAAATAATCTGCCCGTCAGGAGATCTCTGGAAACCTCTACTGTACATATCTCCCATTCTTCCTCCAACTCTAGCTTCTATGCTTACATTATTCTCGTGGTTATAAATAACTTGGTTTGTAATCCCTGGAGCCAATTCTTTTACATAACTTCTATTTCTACTCCAAGTCAAGGTGGTATTCCATTTGAAATTGTTTTTGGCTATTATTTTTCCTGTTAAAGCTAGCTCCATTCCTCTACTGTTTATTAAACCTGCATTTACGGTTGCATTTGAATAACCCGTAACTGGATCTAATGGAATTGCTAAAATCTGATTGCGACTATTATTATTGTAATAGGCAATATCAATTGATAATCGGTTTTTAAACATCCTAAGATCAATTCCGGTTTCTATACTTGAAGTTATCTCTGGTTTTAAATTTGCATTAAATAAGATCGAAGTATTCGTAAAACTATTGCCATAAATCCGGTCATAATACTTATCAGTTTGATAAGGTCTTGTGTCATTACCAACCTGGGCCCAAGACAATCTAAATTTAGTAAAAGAGAAAATAGCGGGAAGATTTGTCATTTCATGGATCAAGAAACTGGAACTGATTGAAGGGTAGAAAAAGGAATTGTTACCATATGGCAAAGTGCTTGACCAGTCATTCCGTCCCGTTACATCTAAAAATATTTTTTCCTGATAGGATATTTGTCCTAAACCATAAAAACTATTAATCGCTTTCTTTGTTTTTAAGGGATCTGCCACTGCTTGATCCAAGCTATTTGATATTTGGTAAATTCCCGGCTGCGATAACTGATCCGCATACAGTCCTACAAAATCATAGTTTTGCCTCATTGAATTGGCACCTGCAATAATGCTATAATTGATATCCTCATTTAGTGCATTCTTATAGGTTAACAGTGCATCTGTATTTATTTCATAACTAAATACATTTTGTTCTCTATACATTCCACGAGCATATTTAGTCATACTAAAAGGACGTTGTTGTGATCGAAACTCATTGGACATGTCCAGTCCAGAACGGACCATAAATTCTAGTTTATCACTAAACTGATAGGTGGTTGACAAGTTACCAATCACGCCGTGTTTATTCATTTTGTTAAGCATTTCATACATACCCAAATAAGGATTATCAGGTCCTGTATTAAATGGGTTTTTTTGTCTCACATTAACAAGTCCGGGCTGCCAATACGGTTTAAACCATTCCGGTTTAATGTTTGGAGCGGTACCGATCATTAGAAAATACATGATGGATTGATTGTTGTAACCTGCAGCTGGCAGATTATCACTTTTCTTATTCGTATAATTTACTTTACCATTTATTTTTAACTTATCAGAGATTTTTTGATTTACAGATAAGGAGGCATTTAATCTTTCGAAACCCGTATTAGGAAGAATCCAATCATTTTTTAGATGAGTAATTGATAATCGAGTAGAACCATTTTCATTCCCTCCTTCTAAAGCGATACTATTTGATTGTGTCGTTCCTGTTCTAAAAAACCCAGAAATATAATCTTTGTTAGCAACCCATGGTGTGCGTTCAGTAGGTTTGCCATCTGCAGCATTGAGATTATATTGAAAATAAGATTGACCATCGAATCTTGGTCCCCAGGCTCTTCCTGCACCTACATTTGTACTTGTATTTAGTCCGTCAGCACTATCTAAATAAGAATAGTATTTATCCGTTCGACCTTCTCCATATTCAAATTGATAATCCGGCCAACGATTCACTTGATCAAAACTAAAATTACTGCTAATTGTCACACCAATTCCACCTCCTTTAGTTTTGCCAGACTTGGTAGTAATAATAATTGCGCCACCTGCGGCCCTTGTTCCATAAAGTGCAGTTGCACCTGGCCCCTTCAAAACTGTTATTTTCTCAATATCTTCAGGGTTAATATCCGATAATGTTGAACCAAAGTCAACTGGGCTATCCTGAGAAAGGTGTGATGAAAATCCTGTACCGGTGATCTTACTACTTACAGGTACTCCATCCAAGACAATCAAAGCTTGATTGTTATCAAGGTTAAGTGAGGATTCTCCACGAAGAGTTATTCTAGAGGATCCCATGGGACCAGCACCGCTTCCCTGAATATTTAAACCCGCGACTTTACCAGATAATGAATTCACCCAATTATTTGATTTGGAGTCAGTTACTGCACTTGCACTAAGAGATTGTGCTGAATATCCTAGCGACTTTTCTTCTCGTTTTATCCCTAATGCAGTTACAACCACCTCTTTTAGAGCCGTTTCATCTTGTCCTAGTATTACTTTAATATCAGTCTTATTTTCTATATTGATTTCTTTCGTTTCAAATCCTACATAACTTACAGACAAGACTTTTGTATTTACTGGAACACTAATCATAAATTTTCCGTCAAAATCAGTTATTGCAGCAATAGAAGTCCCTGATACAAAAACAGATGCTCCTGGAATAGGTAAATTAGACTCATCTAAAACCAAACCTGTAATTTTTCGATTTTGCTGATTCTTTTTTGGAATGCTTTTTGGAATACTTTTTGGCGTGCTATCAATAAGCTCTTTTACTAGAACTCCATTTTTAGTGACCTTAAAATCAATACTTACCTTGGTTTTCAAAACCGTTAATACTTGATTTAAATCTTGGTTATTTATCGTAATAGAAATTTTCTTTTGAAGAAAATTTTGGTCTGACATATAAATAAACTTATTATTTATTTGCTCCTCTATAAGAGTAAAGATTTGCTTTATAGAAACGTCTTTTAGGTTTAAATTGATTTTCTCTTTTTTAGCTACCTCTACTTCAACAGTACTTTGTTTTGAAGTATTTGAATAAGTGTTCCCAATACCAAAAAGTAGTAATAAGGATAAACTTAGTATAATTTTTTGTTTCATTTTATCTATGATTATTTAGTGTTGTTTTTAACAAATTATAATTGACCTTGTTTAAGTTTGTTTTTCTAATTATTTAATGAAGTTAAAACAACCCCTCTTTTATACGATTCTAAAGCTATGCTAATATATTTGCGTGCTATAGCAATATGGTTTTCAACTGTTTTTGAAGTGACATTTAAAATTTCCACTATTTCTTTGTATTTCAATCCATCTATTTTACTGAGTTTAAAAGCTTGACGTGATTTTTTTGGAATAAAACCTAATGCCTTAATAATTAAATAAATACTTAATTTATTATTTTCATTTTCAATAATCTCTTGCGCCCTACTGGATAAAAATAATGTTGTACTTGTATCATCAATTTGTCGACGATACTGCTCTGATTTCCGTGCTGTTTTTAGATTGTTTTTTACTATTACATAAATATAAGATTTAAGGTTTTTAATGGTATCAAGAAGCTTTCTGTTATTCCTCAGCTGAATATAAACATCAGCTACTGTCTCTTCTACAAGGCAAAAGTTCGTTTCATAACTCAATCCAAAACGACACAATCGAATGTAATACCTACTAAAGAAAATTTCCATAGCCTCGTATTGACCATTTCGAATTTTTTGAAATAAATTATCGTCCGAAAAGCAATTACTATTCCCCGTACTTGATGAATTAATTTTCATGTTGCTAGCGTATTTCAATGTTGTTATGGAAAGTTCTTGTTAGGTTCAAATCTGAAATAAACTCTAGGGAGATTATGAATTCATCAATAATCTGGTTTTTAAAAAGACCCCTTATGTGTTGCTTAGCAATTGCAGAACCCGTAATTACAAAGTTTACCCCATAGAATTGATTTATTTTTGAAAGGGCATCTTCGGTTATCTCATCATCTAATAAAAGAATATTGTCCTCCCATGCTAAACATTTTAGAACATCAAAATTTCTTTTGATAACTGCTTTCGTTCTGGCATTCCATACCAATTCTTCATTGGGTAGTAAGTCAATTTCATCCTTAGATTCTTTAAGCAATACATTTACCTTCCCTTTTGCTAAAGAAACTGTTTGATCAGAAGTAGCACTATTGGCATTAAAGTCGGTCCCTAATACTTTCACCTCAAAATCAGTAGTGTTAACTATAAAAGGAGTATTCGCATTCTTAGTCACTTTAAAGAAGGCTTCTTCTTTCAAACAAATGGTTTTTCGTTTCGCAAAATCACTGAAATATTTAACTTCACTACCCGAATTTAAAATGACGGTACTGCTATCCGGTAAAATAAAAGTTGGCCACTGTCTTTTAGGTGCAATTCTATGATTGGTATATCCCGAAGGAGTCATTCCGATGAGATTAAACCCCAGACATAAAACTAATACAAAAGCCAAAGAAAGAGCTGACTTCTTTTTTAGGTAAAATTTTATATGTTTTAGCTTTACTGGTTTATAGTCTTTTTTTATGATCCAGTTAAAAAAAAAGCTCTTTATTGGTAATGAGCTAATGGGATAACTAATCCAAATAGTTTGAGAATTTTCAAAAGTAGACAGTAGATCATCATCTAAAAACAATTCAATTTCAAATACAGATCGCTCTGCTTTTGAAATTTCATTGATAAGATACCTCAAACATTTTTTTTCCTTCTGACTAATATTAAACATAAATATTTCCCTTTGCTTATAGGAGTCATAATAAGAGAAATACCACTAGTTTTCAACACCATCAAATCGACATAATATTGTTAATTAATTGTTAATAGACCTGTTTTACTATGAAGCAAGTACTCGTTAGGAAATTTATCTTTACATCAAATATAAAAGGAAATTAATGCTAATATCACAGATTAATAGAATTACATCGCATTACCGGATAATGCAAACCATCAGAAGAGACCGCTATAAATTACAAAAACGAATTGCTAAGCATAGAGCAATTCTCTCACTACACTAGTTTAAAATTGAACAAGTTGAACCTTTTTTTATTGGATAATTGGATAGAAATTATAATTAAGCTATTCAAAATTTAATCTTTAGCAGTTCAATAAAAATAGCGAACTAGTTCGTGTTTTGACAAATTGCAACCCATTCTTAGAAGTGTTTTTTGTATATTTACAGTCAATAACACAGCTGAAGAACTGTCAAAATTTGAAGTGGCACTTGAATAAAAAAACAGATATAAAATATTATATATCAACCACATAGCAAAAATAGAACTTTCCTTCTTTCTCGACAGAATTGAAGTAATAATATCTATTAATCAGTTAGTTAGTGTTTTATTTTTTTACTTCTAGGCTACATTTAGATTACATAATTATTATAGAACTGCAGAAAGCAATCAATAATACCAATAAACCCATATTAGTTGATATTATTAGCCTCTAAATTCAAAAAAAGACAACGGAGAAACATTATATAAAACGTTGCTGTAAGACATCGTAAAATCTTCTTTTAGTCTCTTTTTGCTACAGCACTAATTTTAAATAGAATTAAAGATCATTTAAGAAAAATCGAGCATCATTTTTGATTTTTCCCTATAATTTGACGGGGGGCTTTCTACGATAGTACATCACTGCTTTTATATCTCTCATATTTTTATTTGTCTACTTAAAAAGCAAATTTTAAGGCGAGAAACTACTTGTACCAGCTTAAGATTGTTGTAAAACTACCTACTAGCTGTTTAAAAAGGTCTAGTGTAAGGGCTTTCTTAGCTGAGATTATAACAGCGCAAGAGTAACGACTTTTTTTATTAAGGAGTAGGCTTTAAAGATGTCTGTGATTGGTAAAATAAGATCTCTCAAATCAATACCACCCCGTTTATAGTATATTATATGATTCCAAATTTATATTTAAGGCGGGGTTTTATATTGGCGGGAATCACTTTGTCCAATTGCCTCTTGTCCCTTCCTTGCAGGCAGATACGCTGCAACCAGGTAAAATACAATGCTCCTATATAAGATCAAATCTTGGTCCCAAGCGCGCAAAACGACAATCATACCAATTTGCAATTCTTTCTTTCTGCAAAAACTACAAAGTAGCCCAAGCTGACTCAAAAAGGATATCACAGACCGCTAATTATATAATATTAAAAATAATTGTATAACATTCTCTATGTAGAGTTTTGTAAATTTACAAATATGGTAAAGAACCATTGTTTACAATAAGTAAAAAAATTTAACGACCGCTTACTTGAAGTAAAGTAGAGTTGTAAACATTCTAAATTTACGTAACTCAAATGAGTATAACCATAAAAGAAAAAAAATGAAAACTAAAATGCAATTAGAACAAAGCATCATAAAGATAACTACTACAATTAACCAAGAATATCCAGAGCTATCAAAATTTATTATTGAAATGCCCGAGAACAATTCGGAGAGTGAGGAAGTAACTATCAAAAGCCTTGAAGAGTATTATAATTCTTTAAAAGATCTTCTGGATAAATATGCAAAAACGCATAGTGAAACGGAGATCAAAGAAATTGCTAAAACACCGGAATACGCAGACTTACAAATCTACCCGCCTTCTGAAGATATTTATCAACAATTAAAGGAAGAAAAGGATTTGAATCCAGAAGATATTACAAAAAAGAAAACACCAAACGAAAAGGACTTTAAATATGTGAAAACGGGTGCTGATTTAGATGTTCCAGGTTCAGAGCTAGACGACCAACAAGAAAATGTGGGAAGCGAAGACGAAGAAAACAATTATTACAGTACCGGCGGAGACAACCATAATGATTTAGACGAAAACAAAGAATAATATATAAAACAATTATGAAAATTCAATTCACCACAGACAAAACAATTTTTGATGACGAAAATCAAGAAGACTATATACCTACCTAAAAATGACAACAAAGGATTTATCAAAGAGCTGTTTGTAAAATACTAGATTATCCTCACGGTTTTGATTGAACACATTAAATTGTTTGTGAATCAGTTTCCTCATTTAGTTAATAGTAGTTTTATAAAAGTATTTATATATAAAAAACGAAAAAATGACTGCTTTTTAAATTTGTAGTTAAAAGAATAATAACTGAATGAATCACAACGATGAAACAATTAAAGCAATATAAAATGAAACAAAGTATAAACAGTTTATTAGGCTACACCATTAAAGGAACTGATGGTGAAATTGGAAAAGTAGAAGAGTTCTTTTTTGATGATCAGACCTCAACCATACGGTATGTGGTGATAAAAACGGGAGGATGGTTTTCCGAAAAAAAAGTTTTGATTTCGCCTGAAGCATTTCAAAAACTGGATTGCGAATCAAAAAAACTATCTGTAAATCTTACGCAGGAAAAAATAAAAAACAGTCCCGATATTGAAACAGACAAACCTGTTTCAGAACAACAGGAAGAGTTGATTCGTGGATACTACTCTTGGCCCGGCTATTACGGAAACGGAATGTATGGACACATGGGCCTAGGCATGTGGGGATATCCGTTAGTTGAAGTAAGAGAAACAGAAAAGGAAATGATACAAAGAAAAACGGAAAAGCAAGCTAATAAAAACCCGCATCTACGCAGCACACAGGAAGTTACAGGATATGATATTCATACAACGGACGGAAACATAGGCAAAGTAGAAGATTTTATAATTGACAATGTAAGCTGGAAAATCCATTTTCTTATTGTGGAAACCGGCAACTGGTTTTCGGGGAAAAAAGTGATTATTTCTCCACGTTGGATTAAAGATGTAAAATGGCAGGAGCAGATAGTTACTATTAATCACTCAAAAGAAGAAGTAAAAAACAGTCCCGAATATGATTCGTCGCAACCGATAAATGATTCATATGAGCATTCACTCAATGACTATTACAAAAAATAAAATAATAATTATGGAAATTTTACAACAAGCAGAAGTATTTGAAAAAGCCAAAATGAGTCATATGTCTAATAGTGATAGAGTGACAGCTTCAAGAGAAGCAAAACGACTTGTATTAGCAATCAACAAAATTTATAAGAAGACAAAAGAAGCAACCTTGATGGATATAATGAAGCGGTTAACCATTAAGAAAAAAAGAATAGATATTCGATTGAAAGGAAGACCTAATTCTTGAGTATACTTATACTATTAACCCCTAATAAACAAACGCCATGGAAAATCATATTGTAAAAATAATTTCAGTGGAACCAGTAACGCATGATGTAAAGCGATTTACAATCCAAAAGCCAGAAGGTTTCAAATTCATACCTGGACAGGCAACCGAAGTGTCCGTAAATACTCCTACTCTTAAACATGAAAAGCGACCTTTTACTTTTACAAGTTTAAATGATAATAGGCACCTTGAATTTACAATCAAAATTTATGATAACCACAACGGAGTTACAAAAGAATTAGGAAAATTAAAGCTCGGTGACGAACTTATCATCCGTGATGTTTGGGGAGCAATTGAATATAAAGGCCAAGGAGTATTCATTGCTGGTGGTGCAGGTGTTACACCATTCATTGCAATTCTGCGGCAGTTACAGGCGGATGACAAAATTGCAAACAACAAACTAATTTTTACCAATAAAACCGAAAAAGATATAATTCTAAAAAAAGAATTTAATGAAATGCTCGGCAAGAATTTCATCAACACGCTCACTGATGAAAAAAAAGAGGGGTACGAAAATGGTAGGATTGACTATACTTTTCTAAAAGAAAAAATAGACAACTTTAAACAGCATTTCTATGTTTGTGGTCCACCACAATTTGTAACGGCCATTTCAGAAGCACTCACACAATTAGGAGCGAAAACTGATACAGTAGTTTTTGAGAAATAACCGGTGAGATTTGTTAAAATTGCTTTAATGATTTGATTGCTTTTTTCTCGAATTTAGAATTATAAAAAAAATCTTTAAATTTATATTGTGCTTGTTACAAACGCATCCGATAGCAATAAATTATGAAAAAAACATAAAAACGATAATAACTAAAAACATATTTCGTCTCCCACTGGATATTCCGGGGCAAACTGAACACCCTATTCCGGTTCAAATTGGACAGTTTTGATGATGATTTTTAGTCCTACTTTGTGATCAAATCAAAAAGATAATTAATAGCCTAATCAAAGCCATAGATAGAGTATGTGAACAAATAACAAGAGATTGTGTATCTACCCGAAAGACATACAACGCATAACAGGAAAGAGTTATCGTCAAAGCATAATACTACTGCAAAAAATGATAATTAAGTCAAACAAACTAGAAGATGAGTTTGTGTCTATTGAAGAATTTTGCTAATTTATGAGCCTAAAACTTAAACAAGTTGAACCTTTAATAATTGGATCGAATTTATGTTTTAGGCGACTAAATTTTGAACCGTTTCCAGTTCAATAATAGTACTCAACTAGTTCAAACTTTAAACAATGAAAGACCTTTTTTACTTTGATAAACCTTTAATTATCACTATCTTTACAGCGATAAGATTACATGATTTTTTACCTATAAATCGTAGGAGTAAAATCGAGACCCTTGTTTTAAAATAGTTTGCGAGACATCGTAAACACTGACATAAGGAGAGAGAGACAAATCCCTCTTTCTCCGCTAGAAAATCACCCTATTTCTTATAAATAAAGGCGTTAGGGTTTTTTATTTTAACTATTAGCCCACATTTAGCCCACAATCAAATTAAAACTTGCTTACAATTTAGTATAACCTTCTTTTCTTGCTTTTAGCCTGTAAATTATATCAACCACCACAATATGCCATTGAAATTTCCGACTGTAACGCTTTCTTAATAAATATTTCCCTTCCGGAATACAAGAAACCCTTTTCTCGTTAGTTGCCCAAGGTAATTCAATTGTAAAACAGATGAATTTGCCCTCACATTCGAGTTTTCCGTTTGTTCCATCGGGGAAATAAGTTCTAAATAGTACTAAAACCATCCTACAATCCGCTTACTTGAACCAATGATAATGGATTGTATGAACCATTTTTTAAAGGATACATTCTACCATTTACCTCTTGATAATACTCAACTCCAAGAGCCAAAAACAATGGACTTACGCTGTTTGGAGTTACCGGATTCAAATGGTTGATGGCGACCATTGGAGTCATATCCCATGGAAGAATGGCAGTTTCTGAACTGGCAACAACGAAAGTTTCTGCTTCAAAATTAATTTCAGCCCCAGCTGAAATAATTTTAAAATGAGTAGTTCCACTTGGAGCCGCAATCATATTCGCTGGGATAAATGAAGCCAAATCAACAGTAATTTCACCTGTAACTCGATCAATTGCTCCCACAAACTGGTTCCCAATTTCCCACTGGACTTACTAATTTTACCCGCATAAAAAGTTAAGAATAAAAACCTTAATTTTAAATTATGAAAAAGAATCGAAAAATTTATGACCGCGTTTTCAAAGAGAAAGCAGTTCAATAGAGTTATAAGAGAGTCAATATCTCAGAACTATCCAAAGAATTAGGTATTTCTGCTCCACAATTGTATAAATGGCGAAAAGAGTATGAAGAATTCGGACAAGGAAGTTTTCCAGGTAAAGGCAATTTAAAGCAAACGACCGAACAGGAACGGATTTCCGAGCTTGAGAGAAAACTCAAAGATGCAAAATTAGAACGGGATATATTAAAAGAAGCGATAGGTATCTTTTCCAAAAACGGTCGATGATTTATACTTTCATCAAAAACAATGAAAAGATATTTCCGATTGAAAAGATGTGCAAAGTATTGCAGGTAGGTCAAAGAAGTTATTACCATTGGAAAAGCCAGTCAGTTTCGGACAGAAAACAAAGAGCTGAGCTTGTTAAAGAAAAAATAACTTCATTTATTTTGATTTAAAACAAAGATATGGAAGCCCAAGAATGACGGCAGAGTTGGCTTCTTTAGGTAATAAAACATCAAGAGTCACGGTTGCTAAATATATGAATCAACTGGGTTTAAAAAGTAAATTAAGCAAGAAATTCACAGTTACAACAAATTATAAGCATAAGTATTTAATTGTCCCCAATGTTTTAAACAGAGAGTTTTCGGTTACAGAACCTTCAAAAGCGTAGGTATCGGATATCAAATATATTCGAATAAAAGAAGGTTTTTTGTTTTTAACAAATGTTTTAGACCTCTTTGATAGAAAAATTATAGGCTAGGCATTGGCACCTATATGGATTTAGGTTTTATACCTGATGAAAAAAGTGGCACTTCAGTTTCAAACACATTAGAATATGCCTATGATGATTGGTGTATAGCTCAATTAGCAAAAAAATTAGATCGACAGGAGATTTATGAAGAGTTTATAAAAAGATCTTCAAATTGGAAAAACAATTTTAATCCAACAACAGGATTTATGCAACCCAAATTAGCAAACGGTACTTTCAAAAGTAATTTTGATGCTATGACAACGCACGGCCAAGGATTCATTGAAGGAAATAGTTGGAATTACAGTTTTTTTGTTCCACATAATCCAACTGAATTGATTGCCAAAATGGGTGGTAAATCCGCATTTTCAGATCGTTTAGATACTTTATTTTCCATGCATTTACCTGATTCATTTTTCGCTGAAACAGAAGACATTACGAGAGAAGGAATAATTGGTGGTTATGTTCACGGAAATGAGCCTGCTCACCACGTAGCCTATTTTTACAATTGGACAAATGAACCTTGGAAAACACAATATCAGGTTAGAAAAATAATGAAAATGCAATACAAACCAACACCTGATGGTTTGGGAGGAAATGATGATTGCGGACAAATGAGTGCTTGGTATATCTTCTCTTCATTAGGGTTTTATCCGGTTGCTCCAGGTTCAACTGAATATGCTATTGGATCCCCTTTGGTAAACAATGCGGTATTGACATTAGAAAATGGTAAAATGTTTATCATAGAGGTGTTAAATCAAAAAGACAAAAATGTTTATGTTCAAAAAATAGTACTAAATGGCAAGCCCTTACCAACTTTGTTTATAAACCACAATGATATTACTGCTGGAGGCAAATTGACTTTTTATATGGGATCTAAACCTAAAAAATAAATCAAAAATTTACATCCCCATTAAAAAGATTAATTTTCTGGTATTTTTCACAGATACAATTGTGTAGCATTGTTTTTAAGTATATTAAACTCGTTAGGTGTAATTAGTTTTTGATGATAATTTTTCGTCAGTTCGAGTGATTTTCGCCCCAAGTCTCGGGAAAAAAATCGTATCGAGAACAAGAAAAATTTAATTAAAACGGTTCTTGAGACACGTCACTTCGAGTGAGAAGCGTATCGAGAAGTTTGTTCCGTTTTACTACTTAAAAACACGCAAACTGATATTTTAATCATTGCATCCAACGGATTATATTAAGATCCTGAACATACAGATGGGGATTTTAAAAAGAAAAAAATTAAGAAAAAAATTCATCAATATCTATCTCTTTTTTATGATATGAATGGGTTCTTTTAAAGAGTTCAACTTAGTGGTGAGGATATAGACTTCGAGTCATTACAACAAAAACTGGACAACTGTTTAATAAACGCTTAGCAACACATTAATCGAGAACCCAAACGGCCTAATATCCTCTGCAATTGCTAAAAAACCAACAAAATCTAAAACCTAATCCGAAAAATAACATTCTCTTAAAGGATTTGTATCCTTTTTTGGTTACCCTTGTACCGTTCGATACAACTAAAACCTCAATATATAAACTTCATCTATGAGTCGTATAATAATATATTTATCCTTTCTGCTTTGTCTTTACTCTACTGTTTCAAAAGGGCAGGCTCCACCCGAGGAATTAAAAATTGCTTTTCTGGCAGATGTTCATTTTCAGGATATATATGGAACCTTACAAGACAGCGATTATAAAGGAATCACCAATCCTAAGAACGGAAAGCATACTTTATTAAGAACGATGGAATCGCAGTTACATTCGACTCGGATTTTTAATGAAAACTATTTTGCGTTTTCCGCAGCCCTAGATGATATTGTACAAAGAGGAATAAAAATCGTGGCGCTTCCGGGTGATTATAGTGATGACGGACAACCACTTCACATTCGGGGTTTAAGGCAGATCCTTACTGATTATACTAAAAAATATGGGATCCAATTCTTTATCACCACAGGCAATCATGATCCTGCCGGACCTTTTGCTCAGGAATCTGGAAAAAATGATTTTTTGGGCAATCAAGGAAAACGCCAGCCTATTTTTAGTAAAAAAGGATTATATAAACCCAATAGCAATGATGAAAATACGGTAGTAATAACCCAAGATATTGCCAAAATGGGATATCTCGGTATTACAACTGAACTGAAAGATTTTGGTTTTTCCCCAAAAGAAAGCGATTTATTCTGGACCACTCCTTTCTGCAATTATTCATTAGACAATTATACTTATAAAAAAGCAACAGAAGCCTCTTCTTTGACTAATAGAACCTATTCCGTAACGCCGGGATATTCCGTGCCTGATGTGAGCTATGTCGTAGAACCCGTTCCGGGACTTTGGTTACTGGCTATTGATGGTAATATTTATATTCCAAAAAAAGAGGCTTCTGAAAACTCAAAGGACTCCAAAGAGTATTCTGATGCAGATTTAGGCTACAATAAGGTGCTTTCTCATAAAAAACACCTGATAAAATGGATTGAAAAAATAAACGTAGAGGCTAAAAAGAGAGGGAAAACCCTAATCGCATTCAGCCACTTTCCAATGGTAGAATTTAATGATGATGCGTCCACTGAAATTGAAAAATTAATGGGCAAAGGAAAATGGCAATTAGACCGTGTTCCGGAGGAAGAAGTCGCAGAAACCTTTGCTGATGCTGGATTGAGAATCCATTTTGGCGGACACATGCACATCAACGACACAGGTGTTCGAAAAACTAAAAAAGGAAATACGCTGGTAAACATTCAAACTCCTTCTTTGGCAGCCTACATTCCTGCCTACAAACTGCTCACTGTCAAAGAAAATGAAATCATGGAAATTGAAACGATACCAATCACTGAAGTGCCCCGATTCAATGAACTTTTTGATCTTTATAAAATAGAATATGAATTTTTGAAAAGCCAAAATACCGCAGACCTCTGGAATAAGGACATTTTAGAAACAAAAAACTATCTCGATTTTACCGATTTCCATCTGAAAGAATTGGTCAGATTACGCTTTTTACCAGACGATTGGCCGGAAGAATTTAAAAATTTTATTTTAGAAGTTTCCGCTGAAGAATTGCTCCTACTCGCCAATATAGAATCTACAGCAGATTATAATACCATTATAAACCGCAAGAGCAATTTTAAGGAAGCTTGGAAAAAAGCAGAAAACAAACTAAAGCAACAATTAAAAGAGAATCAGTTCAATCAAAGTGATTTTAAATGGTCTGGTTTAGAGCTGATCACCGACTTTTATCGCATTCGAAGTGCTGATGAATTGGCTATAGCCGAAATTGGTAAAGAAAGAATAAAACAATATCAATTTATTATCGCTTCGTATCTTGACCATCAAAAGGGAAGAAAATTAAATCCTGAAAATCAAACAGCAAAAAATACAATTCTTTTTCTGACCATTCTGAATAAGTTCTTAAACGGAGCTCCTTCAGATCATTTTTTTGTTGATTTGAAATCGGGTGTTATTCAAAAATAAAAAAAGAGATACCTTTTATTGATATCTCTTTTCTCTTTAGATTTAATTTTTATGAGAATACAAACAAATTATTTAAGCTCCAATACTTGTTTGATTTTATGAAAAACTTCATTATTTTCATATACACCAGAAAAAATATCCGATTGCGGTCCATAGCTAAATATCGGCACCATAATTCCAGTATGATCATCAGTTGTAAAATCGCCTTCAATCATTTTGTCTTTTAAATTTCCTTGCGGTAGTGTAAACCCCGATGTCTCATGATCTGCGGTGACAATAACCAAAGTGTTGCCGGTTTGATCCGCAAATTTTATAGCCTCGGTTATCGCTTTGTCAAAATCAATTCCTTCCGAAACAATTCCGGGTACATTATTCGCATGACCGTAGGAATCAATCTGAGCGCCTTCAACCATAAGAAAGAACGGTTTATTCTTGGCATTCAAAAATTCCAATCCGTTTTTTGTGGCTTCTGCCAATAAATTTCCACGTCCTTTTAAAACACTGGGAACCGTATTTTC
Source organism: Flavobacterium sp. RSP15 (assembly GCF_003968755.1). GTDB lineage: Bacteria > Bacteroidota > Bacteroidia > Flavobacteriales > Flavobacteriaceae > Flavobacterium. The sequence goes on from NZ_RYDL01000010.1 coordinate 46,015, forward strand.
AGAGAAAAAAAGACCAACTTGATTCTTATTACTATTGGCAACATCTGCAATGGAATTTAAAATTGAAAAATCAGTTTTAGAAAAACCAGCAGCGAAATTTCGGCTTCCGCCACCCATAAAAAGTGAAATCTTACTATTTATAAGATCATTTGCGATGGCTGCTGTCATATCGCGCTCTTTTTGGTGCGAATAAAAAGACGCAGGGGTCGCTCCTGTAATATGATCCGTGGTGATTAAACCCGTACTAAAACCCTTTTTGCTAAGGACTTCCATAATGTTTTCAGTAGGAATCCCTAAGGAATCCACTCCAATTGCCCGATTGAAGGTTTTTTTACCAATAGCTAATGCGGTGCCTGCTGCAGCTGAATCGGTGGTAAAATCATCAGAAGATTGCGTTTTTATAAACCCTATCGATTTTAATTGCGTCAGTGTCAATTGGCCACCATTAGCCAAAACAGCACTAGAAATCTGAGCAAGTCCATTCCCGTCGCCTATAAGCAGAATTATATTTTGTATAGGACTGTTTTTCTTGTCAGACAAATAAGTAGGTGTGTAAACCGGCGAATCAATCGTATTGTAAAAAACTCTGCTGTCTAAGGAATTCAAATAGCGTGAACTCTCGTAAGGCATGTCGGTATTTATAAAATCGACTCCGAGATCCTTGAACGTTTTCCATGCGGTTTTAGAATCTGGACAACCCCAAAAACGGAATGGTTTTCCATAACTATGCGCCTTATTGATTGCTTCGGATACCTTTTTGTAATCTTCGGCAGTAAGACGTCCTTTTCCGTTCCAAGATGAAAATTCACTGAAACTTTTGCTGATTATCGCCACCTTTTCCCATTGTTCTTTTTCTGGAATACCAGCAAAACTTTGATAATCAAATTGAATGTAATTAGGGTATTGTGTATATGTTTTTGCTTCTGGTCGGTTTCCAGATATCACAATGGAGAAATTTTTATTGTTTATTACATTAGGGTAATTTTCTAAAACAGCGATCAGTTTTTTTAACGTTGCAACAGACTCGGTTTTAATATCAATCAGTAATTGTATGGGTTGCTGATTTCCCATTTTTAGTGTCATTACTTGTTGCAAAGGATCTAAATACAGCTTTTCAAGGGTACGTTCTTTTTTGATATCGGTCTCGGTATGGCTTACATACAAGTTGTTATCCTTCAAAAAAACATCCGCTTCAATAGAATTCAAACCATTAGCATAAGCGCTCCAAAACGGAATATTTTGTTCATAATCATTATGAGAATGTATTTTATATTTTTGAATGTCTTGTGCCTGAATGAACTGCAAAGAAAACAGCAAGGCCAGAACTGAAATTTTAATAGATTGGGTCATAGTATAAATTGTAAAAAAAGAGTAGTGTTAACTCGTTGGGTTTAATTATTTAAAACATCAGTTCGAGTGTTTTTTGTCGAGTAAAACGGAACAAAAAATGTATCGAGAACCGTATTTAATTATGTAGACCTTTCGGCTGCTATTACAGTTCACCGAAAGGTCTTTAATAAAATTATATTTTATGACGTGATTCAGTAGCTTAGTTTAATTTTCTCCTTTAAAACCATGCTAAAACCACTTTTTTGATCCAATTAATATCCTGCGTTTTGAACTAAATATCCAGGCTTGTCTGAAGCTCCATCAATAGCAGATTGTGGAATTGGAAAAAGACGTTTCTGAACATTACCATCCGTTTTTTCGGTCCAGGTTCCTTCATATTTTCCAAAACGAATCATATCCGTACGTCTGAGCATTTCCCAGTAAAATTCAAATCCACGTTCTCTGTACAAAAGATCGAGTTTCATTGAAGTTAGGGCTGGCGGAACAATTCGGGCTGTTCTTGAAGCTCTTACCAAGTTTACATCGGCTAGTGCTCCACCTGCATCATTTGATTTACGAAGTTTAGCTTCGGCACGCATCATGTACACATCGGCCAAGCGAAGAATAACAATATCGGCATCTCCTCTATTTCTCCCGTTATCCGATTTTTTACTGAACTCATATTTCAATACTCTATACCCACTACTATACCCACTTCCTTCTGCTGTAAAATCTATTTTCTCTGTATGGTTGACTAGTTTTGTTTTATCCGCTCGAGTTATATTTCTCAGTTTACCAATTTTATATCCAATTCCGTCAGCACAACGAGCAAAGGGTTGCCCATTAGCAGTGGTAAGTAATCCATATTGCTGGCCTCTGATGATCCCGCGATCAATTTCAAAATTAGCTGCCGTAACGCACGAATCCGCAGGTATTATAAGATTCTTTTTAGAAAATCTAGGATCCATTGTTGCGGGATCCTTAGAGCCATAAGCAACGACCCAAGTCTGATAAAAATCAGATGTAATGGCTGGACCGTCAGTTCCATTTGCTTTTACAAATGCGGGAAGCGGAAACCGGTCGCCGGATAAGGAGAAATAAGCCAAACGATTATGACCGTTCAATTCTGCTCGTTGATCAACAGCAAAGATTAACTCTTTGTTGGTATGGTTTTCATCATCAAATATTTCAAAATATTCAGAGGAAAGATTGTACTGTCCGGACTCAATAATTTTAGAAGTATACAAAATAACCTTATCCATGTCCTCTGATTTGAAATCAAAAGTACTTGCATATGGATTCCGATACACTGCAGCATTTAAGTGCAAACGAGATAGAAGTCCCCATACAGCACCTTGCGTAATACGACCGGGTCCTGAAGTTTTAGAAACCTCATTTTCAATAGACAAAAATTCGTTTTTAATATAATCTACCGCTTCAGAACCACGTAAAACAGTAGAAATTTCCGCAGGGTTTTCTTTTACAAAAATTAATCCAAAAAGATCTAAACTCAACATAGAGTAATACGCTCGTAGCCCTTTGGCCTCAGCCAAATAAAGTTTAGCCGCAGGATTGCTTGCTGCCAGCGGACTTAGTGCATTGATTGCTGTCACGGATCTCGAAATACCTTGAGTAATGGATCCCCAAGTATCTTTTATTCGAATGTGGGAGCTGCTGTAAGTATGACGATGCATATCAATAAAAATCCCATTATCACCCCAATCAGTTCCTCCTCGATAAGGCAAAATAGCTTCATCCGTTGATATTTCCTGAAGTGTAAAATAACTGGTGTGTAAAAATAATCCCGGTAAAACAGCATAAGCAGGTGCAATACTTCCATCGGCAACCGCACCTGATGTAGCACCGCCAGTTAGGGACTCGTCTAAAACTTCTTCCTCAAGTGTTGTACAACCAAATTGCAATAAAGTGGTAAAAACGGTCAGTAATAGTATTATTTTATTTTTCATGTGAATTGTATTTAATTAAAAGGAAACATTAAATCCGAATAGGAATGTTCTTGCTTTAGGATAACTCAAATAATCGATACCGTAAGAAGTAACTCCAGCTACAGATCGATCTGAGTTGACCTCTGGATCATAACCGTCATAATCCGTAATGACAAATAAATTTTGTCCGGTTACAGAAAATCGCATGGAACTAATCCAATCTCCAACGCCAATCGACTCTGGTTTTAAAGTATAGCCAAAAGATACATTGTTTAAGCGAAGAAAAGCGCCATTTTTCAAGTATCGTGTTGAAATAGAAGCCGGGTTTGTAATCGACTCCGAAGAAAATTCTCCTGCTGGAGCAGTTGTGTTTAATGACTTGGCTAAGCGGGCTTTATAGAAATTGGAATTGGCTGTGTTGTCATAGATTTTATTTCCAGCAACACCATTAAAATTAAAGTTTAAATCAAATGCTTTGTACGCTAGATTACCATAAAAACTAAATAATTTATCTGGCAATGCACTTCCGGCTACAACACGATCTGCATCGGTATCCAAACCATCATTATTGGCATCTCTAAACTGGCTCATTCCTTGATCATTGATTCCAATAAATTCTTTCATAAAAAAAGTACCAATCGGTTGACCGTTTACATAACCGTTAATCGTAGCCGAGGAAAGTCCCGAGCCTGAAGCACTTCCTGTAGTGAGCACCGTAAATGGCGAGTTTTCGATTTTATTATCAATAAAAGATACGTTACCACCAAATCCAAATGAAATTCCTTTCTCACTTTTATACTGATACGCTAGTGCGAATTCCAAACCGCGATTGGTAATAGTCATGTCTTTTACATTAGTCCAATACGTCGAAGCGGGCTGTATGGGATCTGAGGGCACCACTTCAAGTAAAATATTATCTGAAACTTTATTAAAATAATCTATTGTTCCAGATAAAGCGCCTTTAAAGAATCCAAAATCCAAACCTACGTTAGTTTGTGTAGATACTTCCCACTGAATATCTGGATTCGCAAATCGAGCAAAAGTAGTTCCCCCAGGATAAGTGCCTGTCGGATAAAGCGGATAACTGGTGCTGCCACTCACTGAGGTTGTCGAGGAAGCTTGTGTGATTTTAGATGGGATTTCTTGATTTCCTGTTCGACCCCAACCAGCTCTTACCTTTAGATTGCTGAACGGACTTGCTTGCATGAACTCTTCTTCAGAAATTTTCCATCCTGCAGAAAAAGAAGGGAAATTTCCGTATTTATTGTTACTTCCAAATTTTGAAGAACCATCTCTACGAAAAGTCGCAGTTAATAAATACCGGTTTTGAAAACTATAATTCAATCTCCCAAAAAACGATTGTAATTCATTTTTAACCGCTGATCCCGAAGGCATATTATCTATTAAATCCAATTCTTGACCCAAACCTGGATTGTATTTTGGATCGATACCATTATCTTTAAATCGGTCAATACTCCAATGGCGGTATTGTACAAATGTTTTTTGAAAGGAATGCCCCGCCAAAAGCGAAAAATTATTCTCCCCTAAATCAAAATTATAGGTGATGTAATTCTCAATCAAAGTATTTTTATTATTGCTATAAAAAGAATCAAGACGACCATCCTCTTGAGGCAAAGTACTTGGTCTATTTTGAATATCGCGATCAGAACTGGAGTTGTCAACACCAAAATTGAGTTTATAATCCAATCCTTTGATGATTTCAAACGAAGGAGAAATATTAGCTATAATACGATTCGTTTGAGTCAAATCTTCATACAATTTCAGACGTATCAGAGGATTAAAAACATCCGGAAATATAGAAGGAGCTCCATTTTCATCATAAGCAGGATAAGTCGGATTGAGACTTAATGCAGTACCTATAAGACTTTCAATGGCCGGCCGCTCGCTAATGGTGTTAGTAGCATTCAGATTCAAATCAATCTTGAGTCTATCGTTAAGTAATTTTTGAGTAATATTAATTCTACCAGAAAGTCTTTTTAATTCACTATTTTTTATAATTCCTTGCTGATCCTGACTTCCTATAGAGGCAAAATAAGTCATATTATCAGCGCCACCACTTAAGGATACGTTATGATTTTGTGTAAAAGCGGCTCTCGTAATTTCTTTTTGCCAATTAGTAGAGCCCCCTAAATCCGTGAGCTCTCCGCCAATTTCAACAACTCTTGATCGAAAAGCGTCAGCACTATAAACCGGGATTTCTTTAGCTATACTTGAAGTCCCCAAACTAGTAGAATACGTTACTTTAGACGCCCCTTTTTTTCCTCTTTTGGTAGTAATCAAAATAACACCATTAGCACCTCTTGCTCCATAAATAGCAGTTGCAGAAGCATCTTTCAATACATCAATTGATTCTATATCATCAGAATTTATAAAACTAAGCGGATTGGTAGCTCCTCCTGTACCTGAATTATCAAGAGCAAAGCCATCGACAACAAATAAAGGCGTGCTTCCCGAACGAACACCACCTTGACCACGTATGCTTATGGTTTGATTACTTCCTGGTTCTCCGCTTGCTGATGTGATGTTAACCCCCGAAACCTTACCTTGAATCAATTGTTCTGGAGAGGTAACGATACCACGATTAAACTGATCACTTTTTACAGAAGTAACTGCACCTGTAACATCACTCTTTCGTTTAGAACCATATCCAACTACTACCAAATCATCTAATTGCAGAGCGCTTGATTGCAACTTTATATTTAATTTATTATAGTTTTTAAGGATTACTGATTGTGTTTCAAATCCTATATAAGAAAACACTAAAACATCGCTAACGGATGCCTTAATATTAAACCGACCATCAAAATCGGTTACTATTCCTTGTTTATTTCCCTTTACCAAAACATTAACACCTGGTATTGGAGAATTTGCATCATCTAATACTACTCCTGTCACTTCTGTTTGTGCCCAAGAGTCCACAGAAAACACCATTAAAAGAAATAGCATCAAAAATTTAATTTTTTTCATTTTTTATTAATTTGTTTATACCGGGCAAATGAAGTCGATAATTGCCAAACAAATGTTAATTAAGAAACAAGAAAAAGTAAATTTTAAACAAGAAAAAGTGAATATTAGTTAAAAAAATAGAAATACAAATAACGTAAAATAAGTACAAAACGACTTCTTACATTTAGAAAATCTATTTAATTTTTTTACCTTTCATTAATTTAATTACTTATATTCTACAGCTATTTAATATCAAAAATATTAAAGCTATTTATTTTTAAAAAAAACAAATACAATGAATTAGATATTTTTTTTTTAAAATTAGAAGCAAATTAGCTCTTCAAATAAATTACTTAAATTAGAAATAATGACTAATTTTTATTAAAAAAAAATCATTCAGACTGAAATTTTTGAAACAAATGCGTTAAAAATAAAATTAAAATAATAGACCAAACAGATAATAAAAATTTAACCTTTGTATAATATAATTTTTTACCATTTTAAAAAAACTTTCCTCATTTATTTTAAAGGAAAAGGGATATTCCTAAGATACTCTGTACTAAAACATAAAAATTTTTTTAATATTCTTTCTGATTCTGATAAAAGAAAATGCGTAAAAACAATAAGGCGGCTTTTTTATATCAAGTTAAATTTGGATATTCGTACTAAATACAAACAAGCTATGAATGACTATTTAATAGGTATTGGAAAAAGAATTAAAGATATTCGAAAAGCCAATAAAAAAACCATCAGCACTGTCGCTAGCGCTGCTGATGTAAGTAATGGCCTGATTTCCAGAATTGAAAATGGGAGAACTATTCCCTCTTTACCGGTATTATTGAATATAATTAATGCGTTAGAAATAAACGTTTCCGATTTTTTTGAAGGTATGCCTAAACCTTCAGAACTTAGTTATATTGTATCTAGATCCGAAGAAAATGCGATTATCGAAAAGGAAGATGAGGCCAAAGGCTTTACTTATAAATATATTTTTGGCAAACAACTTTCCTCAATTGGATTTGAAGCTGTTTTACTTGAAGTGCAACCTAATTCTCAAAGAGACAAGGTAGAAACGGATGCTTATGAATTCAAATACATGATTTCTGGTGAATGTTCTTATATGATTGGTGATAAAGAAGTGCTTTTAAAAGAAGGTGATTCTCTCTTTTTTGATGGACGAATACCTCATGTGCCTGTCAATAAGGGACTAATTTCTGCTAAAATGCTAGTGCTTTACTTTTTTTTAAACACTGGAAAAGAATAATTTTTAAAAAAAAACTCCCCTTTTTAGTATATCAAAAAGGAGAGTTCAAAAAATAACTAAACAAAAATCATAAAAGAATCGCTCTTAATTCATTTAAATTTTCTATGATATAAGTTGGATTTGCTTCTTGTATTTGAGTTCTATTTTGAGCTCCTGTCAAAACTCCAATAGTAATACCACAATTAGCATTTTTACCCTCTTCAACATCTATAGCTGAATCACCAACTTTCATTACTTTTTCAGCATTATTTACACCTGTATTTTTCATTGCCAAAAGAATCATATCTCCTTCCGGTCTTCCATTTTCTACATCATCAGCTGTTATTAATCCGTCAATTGTTTCGCCTACAATCCAGCCTAATTTTTCTAATAACAAATGAGCCGTTTTACTGTCATAACCTGTATTTAAAACCACTTTAATATTACTAGCTTTTAAATCTTTAAAAAGTTGCTCTGTCCCCTCAAAAGTTTTTATTTCTAAAATATCATAGGCATTTTTTAACGCTATTTTAAATTTTGAAAAGGCAGCGTCAGCAATCTGACTAACATTATTAAGGCGCGAATATTCTTTTAAAACATCTGTAATCGCCTGATGTTTTTCTTTTCCCGCTCCATACTTCAAAACATCTTCTAAACTAACATTAAATCCTTCATCATTAATCACTTTTTGTACAGTCTTGTAAACGACATTGCCTTCATTAACTGTTGTTCCGGCCATATCAAAGACCACCAATTCTATTCTTTGTTTCATTCTTTTGTATTAAAAATTTTATTTATATTTTCTTTGGAAAATCCGGCACTTGCTGTCATTCCCTTCCCGCCTATTCCTGTTATGATATGAATATTATTATCTATTGTATGCTCAAAAACATCCTTAGTTTTACATTGCGAATACAGGCCATACCATCTGTTTTGAATTTCATAATTGGGCAAATCAATTATTTTTTTGGCTTCTTCGATCATGAAATTATCAATATCCATGTCTAAATCAAAACCCAAATCATCACTATTTTTGGCGTCAGCATACTGATGGGAATCGCCCAAAATGACGGAACCATCAGCCGCTTGTTTGAATAAGATATGTACGCCCCATTTTTTTTCTAAAGAATTTGGATCTTCATTTGATTTAATTGATTTAAAGGAAGGACATTCATAAAACGCTTCGTATCTCCTGATGGACAAGCCTGTAAGTATCGAGCCGTCAAGTGTATAATTTTGCTGCGGTTTGGTTTGCATCATTTGCAACTTCGAAACCTCTAAATCACTTTCGTTAAAAAGCTTTGGAAACAAGTTTTTAAACTCATTCCCATTACAAATAATCACTTTACTGGCTATGAATTCTTCATTTGCAGCACTTGAAAGAGAGACTCCGCTTGGCGTAGATTCACAATTAATAATACTGGTATTGGTGATTAGTTTTAGCCCCATATTCTGAATCATAAACTCTTGCAACCTGTAAATCATCGTTCTAGGTTCCACCGTAACTTCTTCAGGGAAAAACAATCCTGCTTTTACATAATCGGAACGCAAACCCGGATACTTATCCAAACATTCTTGTTTAGTCAACAAATGGGATTGATACTGATTCGATTGATTAATTTGAGCCAACTCTTCAATTAATTGCATTTCTTCCTCATTCGAAGCCAAATAAACCGAGCCATTTTGACGGATTGAAATATCAAATTGGCTTTGAATTTCTTTATAGATCGCTAAACTTTCTCTTCCGTATGCCTGCCATTTTGAGTCCATTCCTGAAGGAACAACTTGTCCGAAATTTTGAATTGTAGCTCCTTTTGGCATTTTATCTTTTTCTATAATAGCTACCCGAAGTCCTTTTTTCAAGGCATGATAGGCGTGAAAAGTGCCTAAAACTCCGCTACCGACAACTATAAGATCATACATTGGTTTCATCTACTACTAATTTAAAATTTTCATTTTGATTTTTATGTTTTTTATATTTTCCTTTTAAATAAAGAGTTGAACTGATGGTGACAAGGACTCCAATTCCTGCAACCGAATACGCGCTGTACATAAAAAAATCAATCCAGGACAAACCAGATTGTCCAAAATTCTTATACAACAAAACAAGAACACTTCCTAAATAACCAAAGGCATCGGCAAGGTAAATCAAGAAACCGGCATTCCCTTTGATCCGGAAAGCTCCTATAAAACGATCAAAAAATAGACAATTAAAAGGGACGTAACAAATATATAATCCAAAGCCCGAAACGACCATCCAAGTGAATGGATCTAAATTTCCGGAGTGAAATAAATAGGTTGAAAATCCTAAGGAAATTGATCCTACCAAAAGCAAAAGTTGGTAAAAAAATAAGGCTTTTTTATTGTCTCTAAAATAAAAAGCAAATCCTAAAACCAACAATACAATGAAAGCAACCCATGTTTCAGAACTCGAATAGACTGATACATCCCCTTTATACCCAATAGTATCCCATAATTCTCGGGAAAAATTGTCTCTAAAATCTCTAAAAGCGGTCAGGAAGGTGTAAAATAAAACCCATATCGTTATTGGAAATAAAAATTGCAACAACAACTTTTTCCTGTCTTTTCCAACCATCGGAATACGTTCGGAGCGCAGTTCAATATCTTCTTGTGTGGGCTTTGGAATTCGTTCCAATAGCCAACTAAAAAACAATAAAGGTAATACAAATAATGCTCCTGTGATGGCAGGCATCCAAAACTCCGAAAATCCCCAAGATGTCATTACAAAAAGTCCAACTGATTTCACGACCCCACTGGAAACGATAAAACTGGTGCTAAGAGCTACCCCTAATATTTCAGTGAATTTACGGCCTTCAAGATAGGAAAAAACAATTCCCCAAATCATTCCCAGAGGAACTCCGTTCAGGAACATAAAAACTACATTATAGGGTTGGGGCACCAAAGCAAATAAAACCAAAGCCAGTTCCGCAATGAGAATTAATCCCACCAAATAATACGCTCGTTGGTTGGCTTTTAATTCGGAGACCACTTTAATTCCAATAAATTTAGAAAATGCATAACCCAATACTTGTGCGATGATTAGAATAATTTTGTAATCAATATGAAATACTTCCATCCCTTCAAATGTGGCTACACTAAAGGGCTTCCTGAAGGCATACATACAGAAGTAAGCACCAAACGAAGCCAGTGAAGCATTCAATATAAAAGGAATATTCGATTTTTTTACTAACTTTTTCATTAGTGTTTGAATACTTTTATCGGGTTGCCTTTCATTTCAGCATCTTTCAATTTGCGATCTAAAACCTGTAAAACGGTGGGGGCGATTTGAGTGCTAAACAACTGTTCTGTTGTTTTAACGTCACTAAATACAGTATTACTATTTCCAAAAAAAGCGGGTAAACTCGTTAGTACAACTGACTTTTTCATGTTATTTTGTTTTAAATGTTGCAACATCAGACCAATCGCTCCAGTTTAAATTCTGATCTCGGTAACGAACGCGCCAATAATAAGTAAGATTTGTTTCCAATCGATTGCTGTGCTCATCGGTAAGATCATCATTCTCTTGTCTGTTTACTTTATAATACCAGTTCTCGTGTTGTTTCCAACTATCAAAAATTGGCTTTTCAAATTCTTTAGTTTTAGAAATTTGCCAATGGGAAGCAGCGTGAAAAGCGCCTTCAAATTCGCTGCTAAAGACACCCGCTTTTAACAGTACTTCGCTAAGATCAACCGCTATAAAATCAGCAGGAGAAACCGGTTTAGGAATATTAGGTTTGCGTTCGTTTTTATAAATAACGACTTGGTCACTTACTTCATTAGCTTTAAATTGTTCTTCATTTCCTCTGCTTATCCTTTTAATCGTAAACTTTGGATCTTTTTTATTGGCATCGACCTCAACCATTACAAACCCATACTCATCTTGTGTAACGGTAAACTCATCGTAATCTTTTCCCTCAAACTCTCCCCAATTATCTATTGCTCCTCCAGCTGAGGCAACATTTATCCACAAATGTTTATGGTCTTTTGATTGCCCCCTAGAATAGCCATGAGTATGCCCAAAGAAGTGAATACTCGGCTTTCCTGTTTTCGTGGTAAAATCTTCTAATAATTGGACCACTTTACCAGTAAAATTAGATTCTCCTGGGATCCATAATTCCGATTTATGTGGATGATGCAATTGGGCAAAAACAAAATCTATTTCAGGATTTTTAGCCGTTTCGTCTAAAAGTTTTTGCAACCATTCGTACTGATGTTTACTATCGCTGTAGCCCTCATTAGAGTTTAAGCCTATGATTCTCGTGTTTCCGTAATCTTTATGCCACCAATGTTCCGCATAAGCAGGTGAACCATTTTCTGGAAGACTGAAATATTTAAAATAATAAATACTGTTTTTTTCATGGTTTCCCAGAACAGGATATAAAGGAACTGTAGAAAAAAGTTTTTCGGCAGGATTAAAAAAATCATTTTTCCATTGGGAATAATTCGTACCATTTTCTACCAAGTCCCCTGGAATTAGAACCATAGCTAAATTATTAGATATTTTACCCGGAAATTCTTTTTGTAAATAGTCCAGAATTCCCTGATTTACAATCTCAGAAAATTTGTCTGGATTGTTATGATCCTTTTGCATGTCACTCATGGCAATGATATTAAAAGATTCTGCCTGAGTGGATAAGGGTGGCGTTTTAAATTCAAAAATATCCGATTGAACTCCTTTAGTAAGTACACGGTAATAATAAGCGGTATAATGATTTAATCCTTCTAATTTCACCTCGTGAATTCTGGCAGAACTATAATTAACATCAAAAGATTTTCCGGATGTTCTTTTCCCTAATTTTCTTGTCAATCCCCATTCTACAATACTTTCTTCTCCCGAATTTGTTTCCCAAAGGATTTTTATAGAGTTGGGATAAGCATCTTGTAGATAGGGTTGAATGGTTATTTTTACTAAATTTTCTTGTCCCTGAATCGATAAAGAAGGGATCAAAAATAGGGCTAATAATAGGCGTAAATATTTCATTTTTATTGTTTTTCTAATTTTGTACTGATGCTAAACTTTCTTCTAAAATTTGTAAAGCATCCATCAATTCTACTCTACTAATAGTTAATGCCGGCGATAATTGCAATACATTTCCTACCGAAACTTTAAAACTAAGGCCCCGCTTCAAACAAGCATACATCACTTTTTCAGCCTCAACAATCGCTTTTTCTTTGGTAATTCGGTCTTTTACTAATTCTATGCCCCACAAAAGACCTATGCCGCGAACATCACCAATAAGTGAGAATTTTTCTTGAAACCTATTTAATTCGGATTGCATATAAATCGCATCTTCCTGTACTTTTGCTAAGAGATTATTTTCTTCAATAAATTGAATTGTTGTTAGCCCTGCGATGGCTCCAATTGGACTTTTTTCGTGCGTATAATGTCCCAATGAAACAGCGCCAAAAACGTTATATTCATCTCTGGTAATAGTTGCAGCCTGTGGAAAAATACCGCCTCCTAAACCTTTGCCCAGACACAAAATATCAGGTTCGATATCATAATGTTCAAAAGCAAACATTTTTCCGGTTCTGCCTAAAGCAATTGGAATTTCATCCAAGATCAATAAAACACCGTAGCTGTTACAGAGGTTTCTAGCCTCTTTCCAAAAATGTTTCGATGGAATTTGTACATCGGTATTTCTAATAGTTTCCACTATAAAAGCACCAATATCTCCTTCTTTAGCAAAAACATACTCTAGGTATTCTAAACATTTATTTTCGTTATTTTCAAAAATACCACGATAGGTAACCGGAGGAGGAATTCGTTCAATTCCGGGCAATAACGGCCCCATATATTCTCTAAAAACAGACTCGCCGCCCACACTGATTGCATCTAAAGAAGCCCCATGAAAAGAGTCCCAGAAAGAAACAACTTTAAACTTTTTAGTTATGGCTCGCGCTAATTTCAAGGCGATCCCCACAGCCGAACTTCCGTTAGGCGTTAAAAGGATTCTGTTTAAACTTCCCGGACATAAACTGGCTAATTTCTCCGCAAAATTAATGGCCGGTTCGTTTGTGAATCTTCTTGGCGAAAAAGACAAACTTTGTAACTGTTGGCTAATATTTTTAATCAGTTTAGGATTCGAATACCCTATTTGATGCACGTTATTCCCATGAAAATCATAATATTTTTTACCAGAAACAGAAGTTATAGTAGCATCATTACAATCGTTTAAAACATCCAGACAAGGCGTTGACAAAGCCTGATGCAAAAAATATCGGGCATCTTTCTCTAAAAGTACTTTTGTTTTTTCATCAACTGCTGTGGCCAACCAATCCTTGCGCGCCGCTGTAAGATTAATATCGCCTTCGGTTACACTATTTATGGGGATTTTGTGTTGCATCTTAATTATAATAGCTATTGAGCGTTTAAAACTGTTGTGGGAATAATCTGTTTTGGGATGTCTTTACTTTCATAAAACACATCCAACCAGCCACCGCCTCCGGCATTAAAATAAACGATTTCCATAGGATGCATTCCTTCCTTAAGTACTATGCTTCCATCTTTTACGCTTACACCATGATCACCATCATTATCAACAACTTCAACAGCATTTACCCATAATTTACTTCCATCGTCAGAACGGGTATAGAAAGTGTAACTCCCTGCTTTTTCAATTCTAATTTGTGTTCTAAATCGAATAGCAGTATTCCTTTTAATTTCTTCTTTTAGACCATCTGTGGTGATTTCAAAACAGCTTCCTTTACTATCTGGTATTCTACTCTCTAAGGAAGGGATACTACTTAGATTGTCTAAGTAAAAAAGTTCGTAAGTTACTGGTGCTAATAATTTTTTTGATTTTACTCTATAGTAGGCCTCACTAACCATACTACTAATTTTTCCATTCTTGAAAATAGCACTTTTGACAACTGTATTTTGATTAGTATTAAAAGGGGTGGTATAGGCTTTTGAAAATTTTGTGGGCATTGTTCCATCAACTGTAAAAAATATTTTTCCATCCTGGTTTGGATTTTCAATACTAATTTCAGCAACGACATCGAACAAGCCTCCTGCTTTTTTATTGTATACAGCTTTAGGAAACATTATTGGTTCTTTCAATCGCTCTGTCAAAGGGTAATCATCCATTTCTGAAAAACCCACAAATGCATTTTTTACTGGCTTTCCAATCCAGGCTTTGGGAGTTCTTAGCCCTAAAGCAAAAGCTACTGTTGCAGCATTGTCATACTGATAGACAGGATCTATTATTTTAAAATTTTTCTTAATCATTTTTCCCCAAAGTATAAATGGAATCTCTACTTCTTCGAGTGATTCCCCACCATGCCCCATTGCAACTCCACCATGGTCAGAAGAAATAATGACCAAGGTTTCATTTTCCATTCCAGATTTTTTTATAACCTCCATTACCGCTCCCAATAGTTCATCTGCTTTCTCCACAGATTTGTAGTATTCCGGACTTCCATGTCCATATTCATGACCGGCATGATCGTTATGATCAAAGTGAATAAAAGTGAAGGTTGGTTTTTTATCACTAATGTAGGCATTGGCTACTTTTGCAGTTTCATCTTCTGTTTTTGGGTTTACATCATAATCAACCGCGCTTTTTTCGAATAAACGTCCAAACCCGTCCCAATGATAAATGGCTCCAATTTCAGCATTTGGAATTTGTTTGTCAATCAAATGGAATATAGTTGGAAAAAGAAAATCCTCACTTTGGGTAACCGCCGGCAAAACAAAATTATTTTTTTCCCAACTATTTGAAGTTATACCGTGTTGCTCTGGACCTGCTCCCATTATCATAGAAGCCCAATTAGTACTTGAACTAGAAGGTAATACTGCTCTGGCATGAAGCGTGGATGCTCCTTCTTGCATGATTTTATGAAAATTAGGCGTTGTTGCATTTTCCAGCCCAGCAGGACTCAATCCATCAAAACCAATCACAATTACATGCTTGGGTTTTGCTTCAAGAGCGCTGATCTGCGCCTTTGCTGTACAAGACCATAAGGAAGAAATCCCTATGGCCATACTTAAAATTTTTATATAGTGCATCCTTGATTATTTTAACAACCACATTATGGCATTGATATCATCTGATCCTCCGTATTGACTAGTCAATGCAGCATTGACATTCATACTATTGGTTTCAAATTCAGATTGTGGATATTTCCATCGCATCGGAATTCTTAACCCATTTTTATTAGCAGACCCTACATTAAAAACGGGAATTCCTGTTCTTCTATAATTAAAATAGGATTCGCGCTCTGAGTTTTGAAAAAAGGCGACATACTTTTGACTCAAAATTTGTTCTAATCCATCTGCTGTATTTCCCTTATAAACAATATTGGCACTAGCTAAAAAAGTATCGATGTCAGTTGTGGAAACAGCATAAAACTCCATTGAAGCTTTGATCCCTAAATTATAATAAGTAGCCGCATCACCTGCAATCCATCCTCTATTAATGGCTTCAGCAATTCCAAATTGTTGTTCGGCATACCCAATTAAAATATACTCTTCTCCACTGTAAGTACTATAAAACCTTTTTTCGTTTGGATAAGAAAACTTTCCTTCATCTGATGCGACTTGCATGGCGCCTTGGTCCTCACCCGTATTCGCACCGATATAAGCGTTTAAATTTAAAGGATCATTTGCATCGTAATAAAATTGAGCAGGATCAGCTACTTTGTAGATTCTAGGATCATTATTTTGTTTTAAAATATCTAAATAGGTTCCTCCCATAATATTTCTGTTTCTGTTGAAACCATAACTACTTGGATTTAATTCATAATTATTGCCATTCTCATCTGAAAAACTACGGGCCATATTATCAGCAATTCCGGTCATAATTGGATATTTTTTTGGATTGGATACGATCTGATTAAATTTTGTTTTAACATCTATTTCTGTTGTTTTTTTACTCAAACTGATTAAAATTCTTAGATGAAAAGCATTAATGGTTTTTTGCCATTTGTCTAAATCTCCTTGAAATAAAAAATCCCCTTCAACAGCTCCAGTTCCAACTTCTCCCTTAGCAATAATTATTTGATCATTTGCCGCTTCAAGAAGTGCTAATATTTCTACGTAAACTTCTTTTTGGCTATCGTATTTAGGTTGTGTAATGGCATCAACACCTGCTGCTCTTAATGATTCTGTCATCGGGATGTCTCCCATTCTTTTTGTCATAAAATCTAAAAAGTAAGCTTTAAAAAACTTTGACAAAGCACCGTATTTATTTTTGGTATCTAAATTTGCAGCTTCTTTTTCCATCGCAACAACATTAGATAAGGTCGTATATCGTAAAGGTGCTGATCCCCAATTATAATCTTGAGATCCGTAATAATCAAACGATATTGTCCAAAATTGGTTGTCTCTTTGTGCATCAGACCAAGGACCTTCACCGAGATTATTCGTCACTCTTAACACCTCAGATAATAACATGGAAGGCGGAACGCTCGTGGCTCTGTTCGGATCATTCGTTAATTCATCAAAATTGGTACAGGAACTAATTATAAAAATTAGTGCAATGATTAGTATGTTTTTATACTTATTTAATGTTTTCATCTTTTTATTTTTAAAGTTTAAAGTTTAAGTTAAGACCATAACTTTTTACGGTTGGTGTTTGCAAAGGCGAAGAACCTTCGTTTAGAAATTGATCCAAATCGATGTTCTTATTTTTAGAGAAATACAATAAATCTCTTCCTATCAATGAGATAGAAGCTCCGTTTATAAATGAATTTTTCAGCGCAGATTGAGGCAAATTATAAGTAACACTTACTTCTCTTAATTTAAAGAAGGTTTTATCAATAATATTAGCCGCAGTTTTACCATGATATGATTTGGCATAATCTTGAAAATACATTTTTGTGGTATTCGCGGTATAAGTTCTGCTATCTGTCAACACATTGCCTTGTCCATCAGTAACTAATTCTCCTCCAGTAACTACTACTCCATCCGTGATATAAGACTTAATACCTTGTACATCATTGGCTCTTTCCGGAGTATCACTAAATTCATGTCTACCACTTTGCCACATTTTAAGATTGACATAATTTTCGATTTTACCGCCATATCTTCCATCAAAACTGAAGTTCAATACAAAGTTTTTATAACTAAGATTGTTGGTAACTCCTAAAGCCCAGTCTGGTGCCTTGTTTCCAATCTTAGTTTGATACGAATTCATTAAAGGTTTTCCGTCACCACCCACTATTAGTGCTCCGGTATTAGATCTCATAAAATCATAGATATAAAACCCGTCAACTCGTTCTCCAATTTTTATTAAACCATTGTTTTGAATACCAGCATAAACTTCTTTCAAATACTCTTTATAAGTAGACCAGTTTACATTAAAATTCCAGTTAAACTTTTTACTTGCTATAGCTTTAACGAACAAAGAAACTTCGACTCCTTTTGTTTTTGTTGTAATTCCGTTCGCTTTACTCCCTAAATATCCCGAAGTTTCAGAATATTTTAAGTCGAAAATTTGAGGCCCATTGGTATTTTCAAAATAAGTGACATCAAATCCAAATTTATTTTTAAGCATTCTGGTTTCTAAACCAACTTCTATTGAAGAGTTAAATGCAGGTTCTAAATCCGCATTGGATAAAACCTCTCCAACATATGCGGCATTATAAGTTTTCCCATCGATAGTAAATGGATCTCTTAGTCTATAGGTATCTTGGTTACTATAAATATCTAAAGAACTGCCTACTTTTGCATAAGAACTTCTTACTTTCAAATAATCTACATGAGGAATATTAATTAGCTCACTTACTATAGCACTTACACCCACAGAAGGATAAAAGAAGGTATTATTTTGTTTCGGCAATCTGGAATCAGTATCAAACCTTCCTGTAGCTCCTAAAAATAAGAATGATTTATACGATAAATCTAAAGAACCATAAGCGCTATTACTTTCAAAGTGACTCTTATAATTAGTGGGTTGAACCGGGGTTTGGGTATTGCTCAGGTTATATAATCCCGGAATAATTAAATAGTTCGTAGTAGCATAGGAATTTCTATACTTTTCCGTATTATTATTCAAACCTAGAGTGGCTTTTATATCAAAATTATTGATGGTTTTAGTATAATTCAGCATCAAATCCGAATAATTTTTGAATTTGTAATCGTATTGTTCTTTGTAATCCCCTTGTGCTTTTTCTCTTCCATAAGTCGTCATGGAATACGGGAATTTTTCATCTCTAAACAAATTACTCAATGCCACATTAGTTCTTAAAATAACATCAAAATTGGTATTAAATTTATGATTTAAACTAATTTGTCCGGAATAGTCATTTTTATAATATCCTTTTAACCATTCATAAGCCATAAAATAAGGATTGTTATAGCGCGTATATTCAAAGCTTTTTACTTGCAAACCTTCTTTTCCTTCTTGCCAGTAATCTCTCAAATCTCTAATATCATAATCCGCTCCTCCCCAAATCAGCATGTTATACAAATAACTGTTAGGACCGTATTGCACATTTGGGTTATTAGGAGAAGTTTGAAAATTAAAATTTGAACTCGCATCTACCCAAGTTTTATCACTTAAATTATATCGACCACTTAAGTTATAATTGTAGATGTTTAATTTAGTATTTGGATTAATCCCTTTTTGATAGGTATTGGAAACTGAGAATCGAATGTTACCCTTATCAAAGGTGGAAGCCAAAGCCAAGTTATCAGTAATTAGCAAACCGTCTTCCATAAAGTTTTTAAAATTATTAATCCCTCTGGCCAACCAAGGCGTTGCAATAAGATTTCCATTGGTATCCAATGGACTATCATATTGAGTAATTAATTGCCCATCAAACTTGGGTCCCCATTGATCATAATCCGCATCATTTATTCCTCCTCCTTTACCATCTTTAAAGGCATAATTACCATAAGACCCCGGCCCATAAGAATTTTGTGTATTAGGAATAGCATTAAATCCAGATTGAAATAAGGAATTATGATTAAACTCAACTACAAAACCTTTAGCATTTTTAGTTCCTCTTTTTGTAGTAATTTGTACCGCACCATTACCTCCTACAGAACCATACAAGGCAGCGGCATTAGCTCCCTTTAATACATTGATACTCTCTATATCGTCCGGGCTAATATTATAAGTATCCGTACCTAATGGAACTCCATCTACAACAATCAAAGGACTTTTTCCTCGCAAATATAATTTTGGACTGCTAAAAAATTCTGATGAGGCGGCAACTATTAAACCCGAAACTTTACCCGCAAGAGAATTCATAACATTTGCATCCCTTCCTCTTGATAAATCACCCTCAACTTCTTGAACAGAATACCCTAATTTCTTTTTTTCTTTCTTGATTCCTAAAGCAGTTACTACAACTTCATTTAAACTTTCTGAACTAGATTGAAGCACTATAACTGCACTTGTTAATTTAGAAGTATTAAAATCAACAGAATCAAAACCAATATAGGAGATTGTAATAATCTCATTCCCTTTTGGCAATTCAATTTCAAAATTACCATTCATGTCAGTTCCCACACCAGTGGTTTTTCCTTTAATAATGACAGTTGCGCCTGGCAACGATACGTTTTGTTCATCAACAACCTTACCCTTAAATGTAGTAGTTTGTGCAAAAATTAAAGATGTACTTAACATCAATAATAAGATCATACACGTTTTTAAATTTTTCATCAGACTCTTAAATAATTACTATTAGTAAATTTTACAAAGCAAATTTGATAAATATTTTACTATTAGTAAACTTTTTGATTTTAAGAAATCTTTAACAAGTCTTTATTCTATTGTCAATTAAATGTTAACTAATAAAAAAATCAAATAGGATAGATTCTATTAAAATGAAATCAAGCGGCCTCTCTTCGGTCGTTCTCTTTGTTCCGTTCGGCAGGGCTATTACATCCACAATACCGCTTCATTCCGTTACACTCCGCAGGCTACGTTCCACTGCATTCCAGCAGTATCATGTCTGTCGCCCTTTATTTTTTCAGCGGTTGCTCCTTCGCACAGCCATCAGGGTTGGCGCCGTTCCGTAAAAACGTCACTTCGCCCTAAATCAAGGAACGCCTTTGGCTGTCTTATATTTTTCCCTCGCCGTTTGACGCTGCTATTCCTTCTCTCTACTCCGCAAGCTACTACGTTCCGTTCTCGGTCTAGCATGGCTGTTCGATTGCCGCAACCCCGCCACTGCGCTCCTCGATAAATAATGATTTCCGCTATCGCTACAATCATCATTTTCTGCGGTGCTTGGGGGTGTTTGATTGCCTTGCGAGAGAAACGAAGCAATCACAATAACGTCCCCAGAAAAACCTCAACAAAACGATATTGCAATTTCTTGAAAAGAAAGAGAAAAAAATCCAGCAAATTTAGCATCCATTCCTCACTTTCAGTCGGTCGTGCCTTCCTCCCTTCCCGTTCGTCATTTCTGCTGATTATATGGCTTTCTTTTTTCTTTTTTTTTCTTTTCAAAAAAATTAAGTCGAATTTTTTAAACCAACAGCACTATGCCAAACTTCATCATCAAGACTCACCAAAAAGACACCACCTACAAGGGAAACCAAATCTTTATCCTCAACAAAGGAATGAATAGTGGCAAATGGAGCGTAGCGGAATTCACCAGAAGACACTGAAACGGTTTACTGGTTAGCGCCTATAGTTTATGGAAAGTAAGATTCTGGAATCAATCACTGGTTGGGTCCGTAATCTCATTTTTACGAATCGACGATTTCAAAAAAGTTTTCAACTTAAAGGTAAATGAAATGCTGCAGGAAGAAGAGCTGCATAAAAAACAAATTCAGGCGTTGAGGTTGTTGGAACAAAAAGAGGATCAATTCGAGAAGAATATTATACTGATAAATGAAATGAGAAAAGTGATATTGATGAGGTATTGTAAATAATAGCGCTTTGAGTACAAACTAAATAATTGCAATAGTTAAAAAAATAAAACATAAATTAGCATATTGAAAAAAAATTTATTTAACATAAATACCCTAATAGCAGCCATTTAATCGAAAGACTAATCTAACGCATAGTATTAAATCATTTTCTAAACAATTCTTAATATGAATAAATTAAAATCTCTTCTTAGAAAAATAGCAGTACTACTTTTTGTTTTCACTGGCACAATTGTAATGGCACAAAAAAACCCAAGCAATGCTAAATTCAGCAAATTTCTGGATAATTATTACGAAGGCGGCTTACTATTAAACCCATTGACAGCGACACAAAGAGGCGACAACAGATACAACGATTTATTTCCGAACGATATCGCTGAACCCTACCTTAAAAAACAACACGGTTTTACCATCATGTATCAAAAACAGTTAGCATCTTTTGATAGAAACAAGCTGAATTCCTTTGATAAAATTTCTTTTGATATCGTGAGCCTCCAAATAAAGCAAACACTGGAAAGAGAAAAATTCAATTTTGAATACATGCCCTTTAGCCAGTTTAGGGGCTATCCCAGTTCATTACCCTCACTTGGTTCAGGAAAAAGTTTTCAACCTTTTAAAACAGCGAAAGATTATGAAAACTGGCTCAAACGAATTGATGGTTTTACGATATGGGCCGATACTGCGATAGCTAATTTTAACAAAGGTCTTGCAATGAAAATGGTCCTTCCAAGAGCCTTGGTGATTAAAATGATTCCGCAGCTGGAAGCTCAAACTGTTACAGATACACTTAAAAATATCTTTTATGAACCCGTTCGAAATATACCAAGCTCATTTTCAGTAAAAGAAAAGAAAGTGATTCGGTTGGCCTATCAAAACGCAATCATTACAAAAATCATCCCTACTTATCAAAAACTGGCCGATTATTTAAAAAATGTTTATTTACCAAAAGCCAGAACCTCTTCGGGCTATAATGATTTGCCTAATGGGAAAGCTATGTATGCCTATTTGGTTAGAATGAGTACGACAACCAATCAAACACCTGAAGAGATTTACCAAACCGGACTTCGGGAGGTGGAACGAATTACCAAAGAAATTGAAAATCTAAAGATTAAAATCGGCTTTCAGGGCGACCGAACTGCCTTTTTCAATTATGCCCTGACTGATCCCTCCTTTTTCCCTTTCGCAACCGACGAAGAAATATTGGAAAGTTACAGAGCCATCCTGCCCATCATAGAACCGAAGTTGAAAAAATTATTCAATATTGTTCCCAAAACAGCCTTCGAGGTGAAGGCAATCGAAAAATTTAAAGCCGCGACTTCGGCTGCCAATTATGAAAGAGGCACAACGGACGGTAGCAGACCCGGTTATTTTAATGTTCCAATCGTTGACGCTACTAAATTCAATAAGTTGGGGATGGACAACCTTTTTATCCATGAAGCAATTCCGGGACACCATTTTCAATTGTCCTTACAACAAGAGAATCAGGATTTGCCAAAAATTAGACAATTTGCCTCGTATTCCGTTTTTTCTGAAGGCTGGGCTTTGTACGCCGAATCATTGGGCGAAGAATTGGGATTGTACACGGATCCTTATCAAAAATTGGCTGCCTACAAATCCGAATTATTTAGAGCGATACGCCTAGTGACAGACGTTGGATTGCATACCGGAATACTAACAAGAGAAGAGTCAATCCAATACATGATGGAAAAGGGGGGAAGAGAGCAACAAGCCTCTGTTTCAGAAACAGAAAGATATATGGCAATACCAGGACAGGCGCTTTCCTATAAAATAGGGGAATTGAAAATATCGGAATTGAAAGCCAAATATATAAAAAGCTTGGGTGACAAGTTTGACATCAAAAAGTTTCACGATGCAATTTTACAGGTTGGTTCCGTGCCTTTAAGTGTATTTGAAACTTATATGGATAATTGGGCTTCTGAATAAATTAAATAAGGATAATATAAATATTAATTGGGGAAAAACAGTTTTTTAACCCAATCAAAATTATTTTTTGTGACTTATAAAATAGAAAGCCTGATCTTTCGAACCAGGCTTTCTCAATTCATCCGGAAAAGGGTACCAATCATAGCCGGATTATTTTTCGCTGCATTTTTACATTGAACTTGATTCAGTGTCTCAGTGTTTTTTTTTAAATTTTGTCAATCCTTTTAAAAGGAGCGAAACTGTAAAACTTACTATTGCTCCTACGACCGCTAAGATAATCGTTTTTATAATATCTTCAGAAAGGATATTAGGCACAATACTCAGCAAAGTTCCTGATGCAGTTCCAATTTGCAAGGTGTTATTTGATTCCATCTCGCGGTAAATATTGATTGTCTTTTTTCAACCGATTGGTGATGGCCTGCTCTCGGTTGGCCTCATCATCTACCGTAATTTGGCTGATTATTGAAATGACTCCTCCTGCGAGGGCAGCGTAACCGGCAATACTGACAACGGCTACAGGTAAAACTACCGGAGCCGCAATGATACTTCCACTGATAGCCAATAGAGCCATTCCAATACTTCTCAAAACCTTAAAAAACTTTGGGGTTGGTGCTTTCGCACGTTGAACTATATTCATAATTTCTTTACTTTTTTACCTTGTCATCATAAGCGGAGTCGAAGGATTAGATTGGATTTTTATTTTTACTTCTTCATTATTGGCCAAAGCCGCATTAACTATAGCTTTCAGCTTTTCTAACGCTTTTCGGGAAAAACTTCCTTTCCCTATTCCTGTGTGCAGTGTTACAGTTGCGATACAACCCAATAATTCCGTTTTAGCATCATTGGCGGGATGGATTAAGATCAAATCTCTCCCCGGAACATTTTTCAAATGCAAGTGCCATTGGAACTTGGGACTAAATCGCTTCTGTAAAACATATTCTCCTTCGGGAATGTAAGAAATACGCCTTTGGTTTCCCAACCAGGGCAATTCGATGGTATAACAAACTATGGTGCCGTTCCATTCTAATACCCCTTGCGTTCCCTCTGGAAAATACGTCCGTGTCAACACCAGGACCATCTTACAATCCGCTCACTTGAACCAATGCCAATGGATTGTAGGAGCCATTTTTCAATGGGTACATTTGTCCATTAACTTCTTGGTAGAACTCCACTCCCAAAGCCAGAAACAACGGTTTTGTGCTTGCAGGAGTAACTGTATTCAGTTGGGAGATTGCAACCGTAGCCACTGCATCCCAAGGTAAAATCGCGGTTTCGGAATGCGCCTCAACAAAGGTTTCCGTTTCAAAATCAATCTCGGCTCCCGCAGAAATAATTTTAAAATGCGTAGTTCCACTCGGTGCGGCAATCAAGTTTGCCGGAACAAACGGCTCCAGATCAACAGTGATTTCACCGGAGGCACGGTCAATCGCTCCCACAAATGGGGCAAATAAACTGGTGCCCAGTTTTCCTCTGATATTGAATTCAAAGCCGGCAAGCATTTCTGCCTCCCCATCAATCACGTTTCGTAACCCTCTCACGCTGGTCACATCCGCCTGAATCACTTCAACCATTTTCTGGGTCAATCGGCTCACCATTCTGCCATCAGCGGTATTCAAAAGCAAAGCTCTCAATGCCGTTCTCAAAATCTTCCCGGCCTTCCCGGCTCTTCCAAATTCTGAACCATTTTCACGGGTTCTTTGAAATGCAGGATCATTCTTGATTCTGTTTGCATCAATTCCCCCTTTTTCGCGAGCCAGATGCCCGTCCTTGGTTTTGTAAAAAGTAATATCTCCTATAGTACCTTTCAGCTTAATTATGCCTTTCTGTCTTGCCATAATTTCTAATGTTTTAAATTAATACTGTTTTAAATTTGCTCAATCATCTATCGTTGCAACATCTGTCGATTGATTTCCAAACAAAGATTAGACTTAAACCAATCATTTAGAACAGACTATTGTTCCATATGTCTTACAGTGGTATAAATGGCATTTTTAAACATAAATGTCACCCAGTATCGGTAAACCTACCAAAAAAACAACTATATGCTTTTACATATAAAACGCTATATTTTCTTAAAATCAATGCAAATGCATATAACAATGAAGACATTAGCCACTTTTGTAAAAGAGAAAAGAAATGAAGTATACCTAACCCAAGAAGCTTTTGCGGAACGTGCTGGAGTGGCACTAACTGTTGTTCGTAAAATAGAACAAGGCAAAGAAAACCTAAATCTCGGAAAGGTAAACGAGGTCCTTAAAATGTTTGGCCATACATTGGCACCGGTCAGTGCAAGAGAATTATTAAAAATCAACAATCCTATAGAATAAAAGAAAATTCCACGCCTTGTTTCATCGGGAGTAAACGCATCCTTTTTTTGATTAATTTTACTCCACTACTGTTTGGCCAACAGTAATTTAAAGTATATCAAAGCCTACCCAAAGCTATAGATAGTGTATGAAAATCGAAAACAAGAGATTGTGTATCTACCCGAAAGACATACAACGCATTACAGGGAAGAGTTACCGGCAAAGCGTGAGAATGTTGCAAACCATCCGCAAAGAGCTTAACAAGCTCCAAAACGAATTGGTGAGCATAGAAGAATTCTGCCAATACACCAGCCTGAAACAGGAACAGGTAATGAACTTAATCGTTGACTAAAATCATTCTTGCAAATTGAAAATTGCAATGTAACCCGTTCATTTTTTGGTCGTCTTTATGAGATTAATTGGACTTAAATCCGTAAATTTGATTCATACAATTTAAGTGCTAAATTGAGTCAAAAAAAAGGGTGCATAATTCGGTGCACTCATTCTGAGAATTGGCTTTAAAGTCAATGAATATAAGGGGTTACTAATTTCGATTAGTCCCTCTTTCTCCGCTGGTTATTTCAAAAAACCTGCCAAAACCCTTTAAATCCTATGATTTAGAGGGTTTTTTAATTTACTCCCTATCCAAATTATTAATAGTTTCTCATTCTAAAGGAGTACAATTCGGGGCACTATAAAATTTCAAAAACATTGTGCCCCTACCTATGTAAATCCTTTTGAAACAATGGGTTAATTCATTGAACATCTTGTTTTGAGTTGATAGTTTTTCTAAATTTCTATTAACTTAAAGGTTACCAATTATGGACAATCCAATTTCAATCCTTTTTTATTTAAAAAGAGTCAAAGTCAATGCTCAAGGTTTGGCTCCAATTTTTCAACGAATTACCATCAATGGTAGACGAGTGGATAACAGCACCGGCAAGTTTGTTGACCCAGACAAATGGCAATCCGAAATGTCTAAAATGAGAGGGACTTCGGAGGAAGCTCGTTCAATCAATGGACATCTTGACAATTTAAAATCAAAGATTTTAAATGTGGAGAAAAATTTAATTAAAAAAGACATCCCGGTAAACTTTGAATCCTTCAAAAATGAGTTAACCGGTAAAAAAGAAAGGGAGCGAATGTTAATTCCTATCTTCCAGGAACACAATCGTAAAATCAAAGAACTGGTGGGTCAGGAATACGCACCTGGTACTCTGGAACGCTATGAGACTTCGTTAAAACACACTAAAGATTTTATTTCTTGGAAATACAACATCACGGATATCAATATTGAGAAGATCGATCATTCCTTTATCACCGAATATGAATTCTACTTGCGCAGTGAACGAAAATGTGCCAATAACACTGCTGTAAAATACATCAAGAACTTCCACAAAATCATCAACAATGTTTGGCCAATGGATGGCTAAACAAGGATCCTTTCGCCAATTACAAAGCAAAAGTCAAAGAAGTCATTCGAAAGTTCCTTTCTGAAGCCGAAATAGAGCAAATGATAAACAAAGAATTTGTTTCCGAGCGATTGGAGCTCGTTCCCGATATATTCGTTTTTAGCTGCTTTACTGGCTTGGCATACATAGATGTAAAACAATTGACACTGGACAATATTTCCTTGGGAATAGATGGCGATAAATGGATTTTCAAGAACCGACAAAAAACCGATACAGCTTCCAAAATTCCATTATTGCCAATGGCAAAAGATATCATCGACAAATATGCTGAGCATCCCGTTTGCAAAAACGAGAAACGCCTTCTGCCTATTTTAAGCAATCAAAAAATGAACGCCTATTTAAAAGAAATTGCAGGTGTTTGTGAAATCGAAAAAGAATTAACCTTCCACATTGCCCGACATACTTTTGCGACTACGGTAACGTTAACAAATGGTGTCCCAATAGAAAGTGTGAGTAAAATGTTAGGACATAAAAATATAAGAACCACACAGCATTATGCAAAGGTTTTTGACAAAAAAGTAAGTAAGAATATGAAAATACTTCGTGACAAATTTGCTGCAGTGACTCACCATCAAGTAAAAAAAATAAACTAGAGGTAAGTCATTGAAAATAAACGAGATAACTAATAGTCACTTTTTTATTTGTTTTCAACCAATGATTTAAACTATTTTAAGTGATTTTTATTACTAAAATTAAATAGAAATTAACCAAACCTAAACTATTTAATAATCATATTCAGTCGCACATTACTATGTGAACTAGAAGAAGAATTAAATTCAATATCATTTCATTATGATAACCCAATAAGCATGAGTGATAAGCCTATCTAAACTTAGTGTAGTTATTGGGATAGCATATTCATCACTAATTGAAATAGCTTTCGCTCATTAAATCGTTAAATTTTATTTAGAATAAATTTAAATAAAAACTTGTTTGTTCCATTTTAGGTTTTATATTTGCAGTAAATTATTTTAATTCAATCTAAATTAACTGAAATGAACTTTAAAAAAATATCTTTTTCTGCATTACCAATTTTAGTATTAGCACTTGGTTCGTGTTCAAATGATGACAATGCAGCTGCTGAAGAATCTTTTAACTACACAGTTCCGACAACGTATACATTTGAAAGAAATGCAGTAACTACTGTAGACTATTCAGGTCAGTCAAGTCGATTATTAATGCTTGATGAAATGGGGAAATATTTTAGTACAGCCGCAACAAACGGAACTGTAGCTGATGATGCAGTTTTGTCTGAAATGTATTTAAATACAAACAATCGCTATACTGGTGCAGGTTTAAACACCTCAGGGAAACAATTAAAAGATAAAACAGCTTCTTCAAAAGATTATTTTTCATTATATCTTGGTGGCGGTTCAATAGCGGAACAAGTAAGTGTTCGTGATTTATTTGAAACCCAATTCGACAATGCTGATGCTGCCAGTCAGGGGAAAACTGCGACGGCGGGTGTTGCAGGTGTTTATTTAGATGGAACAAGCAAACGATTATTTGCAGCAAATGGATTAGAGCCTCAACAAGTGTTATTAAAAGGAATGATGGGCGCTTGTTTTATGGATCAAATAGCTAATAATTATTTAAGTTTAAATAAATTAGATGAAAGTACTAATAAAGCAGACAATACCGCAAAAATTTTAGTGGCTGGAAAGTCTTACACAACTATGGAACATACATGGGATGAAGCTTATGGTTACATATATGGTTCAGATGATTTAAAGGTTACGCCAAACGTATTCAAACATTGGAGTACCTACATCAATCAGGTCAATGCCGATACTGATTTTAATACTATAAAAGCCGATATTGAAATGGCTTTCCGCAAAGGTAGAGCCGCGATTGTTGCTAATGATTATGCTGTTCGTGATGCTCAAATTGATATCATTAAAGCAAAATTAGCAATGGTTTCAGCCGTTAGAGCTGTATATTATTTACAAGAAGGAAAAGGTAAATTAGCAACAGATAATGGTGCAAAAGCTTTTCACGCTTTGTCTGAAGGTTACGGATTTATTATAGCATTGCGTTATACAAATAAACCAGGAACAAATAGCCCCTACTTTACAAAAATAGAAGTAGATGCAATGTTGTCTTCTATGGTGAGCGGAACAAATGGTTTGTGGGCGATCGATACATTGGGAGCAAAACTCGATGCTATTTCATCCCAAATTGCAACAAAATTCAGTTTTACAGTAGTGCAAGCTGCGACAGTAAATTAATTAAATAAAAACAAAATACGAGAATTTAAGTTCTCTTACTTTGTGTATTTTTGTAAAAATTTTTAAAAATGAAAAAGATTCTATTAATTTTAAGTCTCATTGTTTTAATTGCGGCTTGCTCATCAAATGAGGGAGAGAGCACTATTGAGGGAAATAATTATGATCGAACAGTACTCTTAACTAACTGGGCTGATAATATCATTGTTCCAAGTTATATAAATTACCAAGCAAAGGTTCAAATATTGGTAACGAACTCAAATACTTTTGTCTCAATGCCAACTGAAGGAAATCTTCAAACGGTTAGATCTTCTTGGTTAGACGCTTACAAAGCGTATCAATATATATCAATGTATAATTTAGGTAAAGCTGAGGAAATCAATTTTAATATGGCTTCCAATACTTATCCAACAAATACCATCGGTATAGATTCAAATATTTCATCCGGAACTTACAATTTGGCATTGTTATCTCAACTTGACAAACAAGGTTTTCCTGCATTAGATTATTTGCTAAATGGTTTGGGTACAAGTGATGCAAACATTGTAAGTTTTTATGTTACAAATACAAATGCCTCCAATTACAAACAGTACTTAACCGCGGTAGTTATTAAACTAAAAACGAATATTGACGCAGTTGTAACCGACTGGAATTCCAATTTTAGAAATAGTTATGTGGCTAATAACGGAACTACGGTAAGCAGTTCAGTAAATAAAACGATAAATTTATTTGTAAAAAATCTTGAAAAAGATATTCGGACCGGTAAATTAGGAATTCCGTCAGGCGTTTTTTCAAGCGGTGTTAAATTTCCCGAAAAAGTGGAGGGTTATTACAAAAAAGATATTTCTAAAGAGTTGCTAAATGTTTCCTTAAAAGCACAACAAGATTTTTTTAATGGTAAGCATTTCAATAATGCAACAACTGGTGAAAGTCTAAAAACATATTTAGATTTTTTAAATATAATTAGAGATAATAAAAAATTAAGCGACATTATAAACAATCAGTTTACGACAATTTTTACTGTAAACAATTCCCTTAACAACAGTTTTTCACTACAAGTAAATACTGATAATTCAAAAATGATTGCTGCGTATGATGCCTTACAGCAAAACGTAATCTACACAAAACTAGATATGATGCAAGCATTAAACGTTACTATTGATTATGTAGATAGCGATGGCGACTAACTATGAATTTTAGTACAACGAAATATATCAATAAATATTCAGAGGCATCAACGCTAGCTTTTTTTAGGCTAGCGTTTGGTTTTATGATGGTTTTAAGTTTAGCGAGATTTGCGAGTTATGGCTGGATTAAGACGTTTTACATTCAACCTCAATTTCACTTTACCTATTACGGTTTTGAATGGGTAAAACCACTAGGTAATTATACGTATTTATTATTTTTTATCTCTGGATTAGCCGCTTTATTTGTTGCCATTGGATACAAATACAAACTATCGATTATTATTTTCTTCCTGAGTTTTACTTATATAGAACTCATGGATAAAACGACCTACCTAAACCATTATTATTTTATTACGGTGGTGAGTTTTATACTGATTTTTTTACCTGCAAATGCTTACTTTTCTATTGATGCGTACAGAAATCCTAAAATTGCCTTTCAGAAAATACCCAGTTGGACAATTGATATTTTAAAAGTGCTTATCGGGATTGTATATTTTTATGCGGGATTGGCAAAACTCAATTCAGACTGGCTTTTTGAAGCTATGCCACTCAAAATCTGGTTGCCTGCTAGTTCCAATTTACCAATAATTGGTTCCTTATTAAACGAGAATTGGGTACACTACGCCTTTAGCTGGACGGGAATGATCTATGATTTAAGTATCCCTTTTTTACTACTATACAAAAGAACCCGACTATTCGCTTTTGTTTTAGTCGTGGTATTTCATGTCCTGACTAAAATACTTTTCCCAATTGGCGTTTTTCCGTACGTAATGATTGTCAGTTCATTACTTTTTTTTAATAGTAATTTTCATAAAAATATCTTACAATTTGTTTCTAAATTATTCAATTTTACTTTCGCTGTTTTTGAGAATGGAAAAGAAAAAATTAAAAATTTTAATTTTATTTACAAAACTAAAATAGCTTTGGTGAGTTGTTTTATAGCTTTCCAAGTACTTTTTCCGTTTCGATATTTATTGTATCCTGACGAATTATTTTGGACTGAAGAAGGCTTTCGGTTTTCATGGCGTGTGATGCTTATGGAAAAAGCTGGTTATGCCCAATTTAGTGTTACCGATGCAAAAACAAAAGAAAATATAATGGTGGACAACAGTCGTTTTTTAACTTCTTTTCAGGAAAAACAAATGTCGTTTCAACCGGATTTTATTTTGGAGTACGCACATTTTTTACACGATTATTATCAAAAACAAGGTGTTCACAACCCTGTAGTTAGAGTAGAAAGTTACGTCGCTCTCAACGGAAGATTAAGCAAATTATACATTGAACCAAAAATAAATCTAGCCAAAGAAAATGAATCTTTCAAACACAAAACTTGGATATTACCTTTTAACGATGAAATTAAAGGATTTTAGTTGCATTCTACTTTTGTTCGTCACAATAAATAGTTTTTCCCAATATAAAGTTTCGGGAATAATTACGGCTGAAAACGGTAATAAATTAACGTTAGTCGAAGTTTATAACAAAAGTTCCGGGACTAAACAGCTCTCTAATTCTAAAGGAGAGTTTTCAATTGAATTCAACCAATCTGGTGATTATCAACTTGTATTTTACAAAGAAAACTATGGTGTTTTAGAAAAAACAGTGTCAATATCAGATCAAAAAATTGTTGTTGTTTTAGAAAGCGTTACACAACTTTCCGAAGTGGTAATCAATAAGCAGAAAGAGAAAATATTCGCTCTCAATAAATTAAAAGATATTGAAGAAACGGCTATTTATGCCGGAAAGAAAACCGAAGTTATTTCATTAAATAAAATAACAGCGAACAAGGCAACCAATAATGCCCGTCAAATATTTGCTCAGGTAGTAGGACTAACTATAAATGAAAGTTCTGATGGTGGTTTGCAATTAAGTATTGGAGGTCGAGGATTGGATCCAAATCGAACAGCAAATTTTAATACTCGTCAAAACGGTTATGACATCAGTGCGGATGTTTTGGGTTATCCTGAAAGTTATTATGCAACACCCACCGAAGCATTAGAAGAAATTCAAGTAGTACGAGGCGCGGCATCGTTACAGTACGGAACACAATTTGGCGGATTAGTTAATTTCAAATTAAAATCACCAAGTAAAAAACCCTTTGAGTTTACAACGAGAACTACAGTAGGCTCGTATGGTCTGTTTACCAATTTTACGTCATTAAGTGGCACAAAAGACAAGTTCAGTTACTACACCTTTTATAATTACAAACAAGGAAATGGATTTAGACCTAATTCTGACTTTGAAAGTAAAAACTATTTTGGAAATTTAAATTATCAATTTTCGGATAAAACTTCCTTACATTTTGACTACACCTATTTCAATTATTTAGCACAACAAGCTGGAGGATTAACTGACGTGATGTTTGATAAGGATCCAACACAAAGCAATAGAACACGAAACTGGTTTGCTGTAAATTGGAATTTATTTGCCCTTCGCTTAAAGCATAAATTTAATGATAAGGCAGATTTTTCTTTGCAATTATTTGGTCTAGATGCGAGTCGTAAAGCACTTGGATTTCGTTCTAATAGAGTTTCTGCCCCGGATGTATTAGGTACTGAAAGGGATTTAATAATTGGTAAATTTGTCAATTGGGGTGCCGAAGCACGCTATTTGCAGCGTTATACAATTAACGAGAACACTAGCGCTTTTTTGATTGGGGCTAAATATTATCAATCTAAAAATTCAGGCCTTCAAGGTCCGGGAAGCTCGGGTAGTGATGCCAATTTTAATCTAGCAGAAGCTGAATTTCTTTTTTATGCCAACCAATCCAACTATACTTTTCCCAATTTGAATATGTCTGTTTTTGGAGAGAATATTTTCAAAATAACCCCTAATTTTTCTATAACTCCGGGTTTTAGATTTGAAAAAATAAAAACACAAGCCGAAGGTTCCTACCGAAAAATAAATCTTGATTTAGCAGGAAATGTGATTTTAGATGAAACTAAGTTTGAGAAAAATATAAAAGACCGAAACTTCATTTTAGTAGGTGTCGGATTAAGTTATAAACCACAAAACCGAATTGAACTGTATGGGAATATTTCTCAAAATTATCGTTCGGTAACATTCAATGATATTCGTACGGTTTCACCAAGTCAAGTTATTGCTGAAGATATTACAGATGAAAAGGGTTATACTTCTGATATTGGAATTAGAGGACAATTTGGAAATAAAGTAACCTTTGACGCGAGTATTTATGGCTTGTATTACAGTGATAAAATAGGAGAATATGAAACCCGAAACCCAAATGGCTCTGCGGCAATTGTCAGATTGCGAGACAATATAGGAACTGCTGTAACCTACGGTTTTGAATCCATGTTCGACTGGAGTTTAAACAATACATTTTTTAATGAAAACGATAACTTTGTTTGGAATGTATTTTCTAATATTGCGATTACCAATTCAGAATATTTAAAATCGGATGCGCCAAATATTGAAGGCAATAAGGTCGAATTTGTACCGCTCTATAACATAAAAACAGGAACCGGAATTGGATATAAAAACTTTATTTCAAGTGTACAATTTACCTACGTTTCCTCTCAATTTACCGAAGCAAACAACAGTAAAACAGATAGAAATGACAATACGTATGGTATTTTTGGCCAAATTCCAGCCTATTATGTAGCTGATTTTTCAACCTCGTATAAATGGAAAAAATGGAAACTAGAAGCCGGAATCACTAATTTTACAAACAATAGTTATTTTACAAGAAGAGCCACTGGCTACCCAGGACCAGGAATAATACCTTCTGATGCAAGAACTTTTTATACTACGCTTGAGTATGTTTTTTAATATTTAAAAAATTTGATGATATTCAAGTAATTTACAAAACAGATAATAGTTTATTCAAATTAATGAGTGCTTCAAATCGTTTTGAAAAGAAATATCTATACGATTTAGACTACATAATTGATTAAATGCCTTTAATAGAATTATTCAATCAATTCAATATCAAATCAGAAAAATTAAACTAATCGGAGCATAAGACAATTTTTGATTTAGATAACGAAATAAATCCAATTGACGAACCTAAATTACTTTTATAATTCGATAGTGTGAAAATTCAAAACAGAACAGACCATCACATTCGAATGATAGAATAAAAGTATTAGAAAACAGCAAAAGTTGGCATCTAGCTTTAAATTAATGTTCTAAAGTAAGAGAGTTATACAACCTTCTTGGTAAAGATTTCCCTGTTCCAACTGCCACCAGAATAAAGTGATTCTTTAAACACGTATCATTTAGTCTTCATTTACATCTAATGCTTAATTTTCAAATCGTTAATTTCCCTTTTCAGTTCCAAAAACATATCTTTCACACTTGCAGCTTCAGAGATTTCTTGTTTTCTATCGCTCCTGCCAATATTACATTCATACTCCCAAATCTCAAGAATATCAGAAGCCTTTACTTCATAAGGGGGATAATAAATATTATCTGATTCCAAAACCAGAATATTTTTTTTGTTCTTATTCAGTCTTTTGTAGACCATCCCCTCACTTTTGGTTATCAGTATATAAGTCTTACCATCCATAACTTCACCTAATTTTTCAATGTACCGACCAACAATGATACTACCATCCTCATGTGGTGGCATGGAATCTCCTTCTACCGGAAAACCCCTATGCTTGCCAGATCCCAAAAATGGTAATGAAATTTGTTGCAGACTTTCAATATATTCCGGATCGGCATACCCATTCAAATACCCGGCTTTTACTTTTTGTGTAACGACTTCAATAAAGTTATCTCCTTTTTTATCTACCGTAATCGGCAACACCAATCTGTTATTTTCCAATTGTAACAAATCATCTACGGGAATTTTTCGAACATCCACAGATAGCAACAGGTCTATACTGATGTGATAGTAATGCGCTATTTTCTTCAATATTTCATACGGTGCTTCCGAGGTTCCGTCTTCATATTTGACATACCTACCCCTAGTTATCCCTAAGGATACAGCCAGCTTTTCCTGTGAAATCTTTTGTTGCACCCTAAGGTTCCTTATGTTGTCAGAAAATAAAGACATAGCCATTTTGTTATAATTTGTAACAACAAATATAATAAAATTTGTTATCATCTGTACTAATTTTGTAACGTATAAAAAGAAAAGAAGATGGAAAGAGCAATTGTACACATGGATTTGGATACTTTTTTTGTGTCCTGCGAAAGACTGGGAAATTCAAAACTGGAAGGAATCCCTTTGATTATTGGTGGCGGAGATCGTGGTGTTGTCGCTTCTTGTTCGTATGAAGCCCGAACTTTCGGTGTGCGTTCCGCCATGCCTATTAAAATGGCACTCCGCCTCTGCCCGCAGGCTAAAGTGATGAAAGGTGATATGGAATTGTATTCTAAATTATCACATGATGTAACCGAAGTAATTCAAGAAAAAGCACCAATTGTGGAAAAAGCCAGCATCGATGAATTTTACCTCGATATTACCGGAATGGATAAATTCTATGGGAGCTACAAATGGACCAACGAACTGGCACAATCCGTTACCAATGAAACTGGTTTACCCATCAGTTTTGCACTATCGGTAAACAAAACGGTATCTAAAATTGGTACCGGAGAAGCCAAACAAAAAGGAAACTTGGAAATACCGGAAAATAAAGTCCGGTCTTTCTTAAATCCGCTTTCAATCCAAAAAATACCCATGGTGGGTGATGTGACTTTTCAGTTATTATCTCGAATTGGAATCCGTACCATTCAAACGCTTTCTGAAATGCCTGCCGAAGTATTGCAACGGATGATTGGCAAGAATGGCATCGACATTTGGAAGAAAGCAAACGGTATTGATCACAATCCGGTGGAACCCTATACAGAACGGAAATCCATTTCAACGGAGCATACTTTCACTCAGGATACCATTGATATTCCAAAATTGAAATCAATACTGATTGGAATGGTGGAAAAACTGGCTTTTCAGTTGCGTTCTGAAGAATGGCTGACTTCCACGGTAGTTATTAAAATAAGATATTCCAATTTCGACACAGAAACCAAACAATGCAAAATACCTTACACCTCAGCCGATCACATGTTGATTAAATCTGTTACCGATTTATTTGATAAAGTTTACCAGCGTCGCATGCGGCTCCGATTAATCGGAATTCGTTTCAGTGGACTCGTTCGTGGAACCTATCAAATCAATTTATTTGAGGATACCGAAGAAATGCTGTCTTTGTATCAAGCCATGGATAAAATGAAAAGCCGTTATGGCTTTGACGCCGTAATGCGGTGCGCCGGAGCAAGCTTCAAACCCAATAACAAATCAGAAATTTTAAAACGATCCTCTAAATAAATAAAAAAATCACAACCAAAACCGCATTGTCATCCCGAGCGCAGTCGAGGGACAACAACTCAAAAACCCATTACCCAAAACCTAACACCCCATGTACCTCAACTGTCATTCTTTTCATTCCCTGCGTTACGGCACCATCCCGCTGTTGGATCTCGTCCAGCAGGCTGTTATTTGTGGTGTAAAAACAATGGCATTAACGGATATTAATACCGTTACTGGCATTTATGATTTCATAAAAAGCTTCGAAGAAGTAAATATCAAACCACTCGTCGGAATAGAATTCCGTTGCAACCATCAACTGCGTTATGTAGGCTTGGCAAAAAATGCCGGTGGGCTAGCCGAAATGAATCGCTTTCTGACCAAACATAATTTTGAAAATACTCCTTTACCAGTATCCGCTCCTGATTTTAAAAAAGTAGTCATTATTTATCCTTTCGAAAATAAACCTGCGGTATTAAAAGACCATGAATATATAGGCATTACTCCCGATCAGCTTCCCAAATTGTTTCTTCCGGAATGGAAGATTTTGCTCAACAAAATGGTGATTTTGCAATCCGTCACCTTTCGGAGTAAAAGAGAATTCAACTTGCATAAAATCCTGAGAGCTATTGATACCAATGTCATCTTGTCCAAATTGACTGTGGACGATTATTGCAAAACGTCTGAAGTAATGATTCCTTTGGAGGAACTGCTTTCAAAATTTGAGGATTATCCTCAAATTATCGAAAACACGCAAAAACTAATGGATCAGTGTCATTTTGAATTCGACTTCAAAACGCCCAAAAACAAAAAGTATTATTCCGGGAGTCGGGAAAGCGACATGCAGCTTTTAACCAAACTCGCTCACGAAGGATTGTTAAAAAAGTATGGTACCGATAATTTCCAAGCAACAGCTCGAGTGGAGAAAGAATTAAAGGTGATTGATCAACTAGAATTCAGCAGCTATTTTCTGATCACGTGGGACATCATTCAATACAGTATAAGTCAGGGCTTTTTGCATATCGGTCGGGGTAGCGGAGCCAACAGTATCGTGAGTTACTGCCTTGGCATCACCGACATCTGCCCTATTGAACTGGATTTGTATTTTGAACGCTTCCTGAATGTAAACCGCAAGAGCCCACCAGATTTTGACATTGACTGGTCCTGGAAAGAACGCAATACCATTCTCCGATATATTTTTGATAAATACGGTGCCGATCATGTCGCTTTCTGCGGAACCAATGTGGAATTTAAATACCGTTCCATATTCCGGGAAGTGGGTAAAGTGTTTGGTCTGCCCAAAGAAGAATTGGACGCATTGGCTAAAAACCCTATGGCGTTACATGATAAAAACCCAATAGTAAAACTAGTGCAAGAATACGGGATGTTGCTTGAAAAATACCCAAATCAACGCAGCATGCATTCCTGTGGAATCCTGATTTCCGAAGAACCAATTACAAATTACACGCCTTTGGAAATGCCCCCGAAAGGGTTTCCAATCGTGTTGTTTGACATGCACATTGCCGAGGATATTGGTTTTGAAAAGTTTGATATTCTCAGTCAGCGCGGGATCGGTCATATCGATGACAGTGTGAAACTAATCGAGAAAAATCAGGGAATCAAAGTCGATATTCGGGATACATCATTGTCAAAAAATGAGGCGAAGGCCAATCACTTTTTGAGCCATGGAAAAACAATTGGATGCTTTTATATCGAAAGCCCGGCAATGCGTGGCTTATTGCGACGTCTGAAATGCGATAACTACAAAACCTTAGTAGCAGCATCCTCCATTATCCGCCCGGGTGTCGCCCAATCCGGTATGATGAAAGAATATATTTTCAGGCACAACCATCCCGATAAGTTCGAATATTTTCATGACGTTTTTAAAGAACAGCTAGGCGAAACCTATGGGGTTATGGTCTATCAGGAAGACGTCATTAAAATTGCCTTACATTATGCAGGACTTCCCGCTGCCGATGGAGATATTCTGCGTCGGGCCATGAGTGGGAAAGGACGATCCAAAGCTGCTTTGCAAAAAGTCAAGGACAATTACTTTGCCTGCTGTGCGAAAAAAGGACATCCGCTTAAGTTGAGTGAAGAAATATACCGACAAATTGAATCTTTCGCTGGCTATTCCTTCTGTAAGGCTCACTCCGCCTCTTATGCTGTTGAGAGTTACCAAAGCTTATATTTAAAAGTCTACTACCCTATTGAATTTCTGGTAGCGGTGATCAATAATCAGGGTGGTTTTTACCGTACCGAAGTATACGTACATGAAGCCAAAATGTCGGGTGCAACCATTCAGAATCCTTGTGTAAACAAGAGCGATTATGAAACTACGGTATATGGCATTGACGTTTATTTGGGCTTCATGCTTCTGGAAGGTTTGGAAAGTAAAGTAGCTTATTTTATAGTTCAAGAACGGGAGGAACAAGGCGAATTCATCTCTTTGGAAGATTTCATCAACCGCATTCCCATCGGTATTGAAGGCATACAAATTTTGATTTTTGTTGGAGCGTTTCGTTTTACGGGAAAAACAAAAAATCAATTATTGGTGACTGCCAGACTCATACTGGTCAATTTCAAACCCGAAAACAGAAATGGGATGCTGCTTCAGGAACCAATCAAAGAATATGAACTGCCCATACTCGAACGCTCCCCTTTTGAAGATGCTTTTGATGAAATCGAACTGTTGAATTTTCCGGTTTCCTGCACCCCTTTCGATTTATTGCAGACCAAATATCGAGGGGACGTAATGGCGAAAGATTTATTAAAACACCATAAAAAAACGGTAAAGATGCTGGCTTACCTTATTTCAAGAAAACATGTACCTACCAAAATGGGAACCATGTATTTTGGAACTTGGGTAGACATAGAGGGCGAATATTTCGATACCGCACATTTTACTAAAAGTCTGGAAAAATATCCGTTCCAAGGCGGTGGCTGTTATTTGCTCTTGGGAACTGTAGAAGTGGATTATCATTTTCCCACCATTACGGTTATCAAAATGGCCAAAATGTCATTCCTCCCTGATCCAAGGTATTCCAATACTTCTGACAGACAATATAAAGTCCATGAACAAATTCGGGAAGATGTCAGCATGACCCATCGGGCACCGTATCCACAGGAATATGAAATTAATCTGCCAAGACATAAAATGGAGGTGGGTACAAAAAAAGAGTCTGTTTGACTCTTTTAGCAAGTGAGGAAGGAGCGATTTCACCAACTTCATATACAAGAATAACAATACAATTCACGTTATATACAAAATGAAAAATCAGGAATACGCAATAGTAGATATAGAAACCACAGGCGGCAATGCCAGTAACAGTCGCATAACAGAAATTGCCATTGTTATTCATAACGGAACCAGCGTAATCGACCGCTGGGAAACACTAGTCAACCCAGAAAAAGAAATACCGCTTGCCATTTTTTCGCTAACCGGCATTAACAATGAAATGGTTCGGGATGCACCTATTTTTGATACTATTTCCGAAAAAGTTTTAGAAATGCTTACCGGACGCATTTTCGTTGCCCATAATGTCAACTTTGATTATTCGTTTGTTCGGCACCAACTCGAAGCAAGCGGATTCAAATGGACCGCGCCAAAATTGTGCACCGTTCGCGCAGCAAGAAAAATTAAGTCAGGATTGGCTTCGTACAGCTTGGGAAGGCTTTGCCAATCGCTAGACATCCCTTTAACAAACCAACACCGTGCCGGTGGTGATGCGGATGCAACTGCCATATTATTTTCCCGTTTGTTGGAATGGGACGTTGAAGGTGTAATCGAAAAAATGATACAAAAAACTGCTCAAGACCAGCGCTTGCCTCCTAACCTACCGCCTGCTGACTTTGAGCAGTTACCTGAAAAAGCAGGTGTATATTATTTTTATGATCAGACAAGAAAAGTGATTTACGTAGGAAAGGCAATTAACTTAAAGAAACGGGTAGCCTCCCATTTCAGTGGCCATAATATCACGCCACAAAGGCAAAATTTCCTGCGGGACATACACGGGATTTCCTTTGAAGTATGTGCTACAGAATTAATGGCGCTTTTGCTGGAATGTACCGAAATTAAGAAACTATGGCCTACTTACAACAGGGCACTCAAACGTTTTGACCCTAAGTATGGGCTGTATGAATATGAAGCCCGCAGCGGTTACAAATACCTGGCCATTGGAAAGTTAGGCAAATTTCAGTCGTGCATAGAGTCTTTCAATAATTTGTATAAAGGCATCAATGTATTGCGCAGCTTATCCGAACAATTTGGCATTGATAACCGATTCTGTAACTACGGTATGGACGACCATGGAGAATTTATCCCAAAACCAGACCGGACCAATTTACCTGAAGTGGAACTACACAACGAGCAAGTCGAAAACGCCATTGATTTTTTAATAAAAAACAGGCCAAGCTTTGCCATTATAGACAAAGGCAGGTCTGCTGAAGAACGCAGTTGCATTTGGGTTGAAAAAGGTCACTTTTATGGCATGGGATATATTGCATCGGATATTGGTTTTACAGATCCCTCTGATATAAAAGATCATGTCACTCAACACAAAAGCAATAAATACAGTGTGGATTTAATCCTTGCTTATGCTGAGAAATATCCGGGTAAGGTTCTTTTTAAACAAAATCATAAAGAATTATGAGACTTTCAATAACACCGAAATATTTACATCAGGCATTGTCGAAAAAATTTTTTTGACTTTCCAGATACGGAACTCATGTTTACTACAATTTTGTTTTCAAAGAAGAATCTGACTATTATTACACTACGTTACGTGACAACGCGCCATGGCAAGAATATGCACCCTCTGACTCGTTTGTAATGAAGTGCCTACTTTCCTTATAAAAAGAATCGTAGCGTTTGCATCGCAGCTAACTTAACAGAGCCTATTCAAACAGTATTGCATTCAGTGCCTCAAATTAATAATCAATTCACGTTCTTCCACTGGCACTCCTTATGAATACAAAAGAAGTTTTAGCTTCCCGTCGGAGCCATGATGGAAGTACCCTTACCATAAAGCCAATAAGGAGCGAAGTGGCAGAAGCGTAAGCGCTCTCACAACCTAAATCTGTAGGCTCTATATCTGAGCTATTTTTGGAAAAAGAAATTAAACTTAATTTAGCTCAATAATTTACTACAAATAAAAACAGCATCTAAAATTACTTTAGATGCTGTTTTTTAATGCACTGTAAAAAAATTATTTTTATTTAAGCGATTTCATATCAATTACAAATCTGTATTTAACATCATTGCTTGTAACACGATCATAAGCTGTGTTAATATCTTGCATATTGATAAGCTCAATATCACTAGTAATATTGTGTTCGCCACAGAAATCTAACATCTCTTGTGTTTCTTTAATACCCCCAATTAAAGAACCAGCAATACGCTTACGTCCCATAATGATATTTCCACCATGAAATGGCTTCAAAGGTTCTACTGCACCAACTAAAACCATTGTTGAATCAATTTTAAGTAATCCTAAATATGGATCCATTTCATGACCTACAGGAATAGTATTTAAAATAAAATCGAAACTGTTTTGGTGTTTTTTCATATCGTCTTCATCTTTGGAAATTAAAACTTCATGAGCACCTAAACGTTGAGCATCTTTTCCTTTTTCTGGCGATGTTGTAATCATAACCACATGTGCACCTAATGCATTGGCAAATTTAACGCCCATATGACCTAATCCTCCTAAGCCTACTATTCCTACTTTATCTCCTTTTTTCACATTCCAATGACGTAATGGTGACCACGTAGTAACTCCTGCACATAATAGCGGTGCAGTTGCTGCTTCGTCTAAATTTTCTGGAATGCGTAGTACAAATTTTTCATCAACAACAACTGACGTTGAATAACCTCCGTATGTTTGTTTGCCTTCAAGATGTTTATCCGGACTGTTGTACGTAAATGTTGCTTCATTTTCGCAAAATTGTTCTAAATCTTTCTGACAAGAAGAACATGTCTGGCAAGAGTCTACCATACAACCTACACCTACTAAATCACCTACTTTATGGCTACTAACACCATTTCCTACCTCTACTACTCGACCAATGATCTCATGTCCAGGTACTACAGGATAGGTTGATCCATTCCATTCGTTTCTTGCTGTATGTATGTCACTATGACAAACACCACTGTAAGTGATATCAATTTTTACGTCAGCTATTCCTACAGCTCTTCTTTCAATATTTATAGGTTTTAAATCTTCTGTTGATGCTGTTGCACCATATGCTTTTACTGTTGTAGTCGCCATTATTATGTTGTTTATAAAGTTACTATTTATTCAATTTTTGTATTACTATTTATTTAGAAGCTTCTGGATAATCAGTATATCCTTCTGCTCCTCCTGCGTAGAACGTACTTTGATCCCATTCTGCTAAATCTAAGTTGTTTTCAAAACGTTCCACTAAATCTGGATTAGATACGTATGGTTTACCGTAAGCTACTAAATCCGCATACCCTTCTTCAATTACTTTATTTCCTTTTTCTTGATCAAATGCCGAGTTAATCATCAATGTTCCATTATATAGAGGACGGAAATGTTTAGCTATTTGTGTCACAGCATATGGTATTTCTGAAACATCTGTAAAAGGTTCAGAAAGATGCAAGTATGCTAAATTATAATCATTCAATTTTTTAATGATGTATTCAAACGTTGCGATTGTGTCTTCATCCATAGTTGTTCCGAATGGACCGTTTAATGATGGATTAAAACGAGCTCCAATTTTTTCCTGCGGAATGACTTCTTTGATCGCATCTAAAACTTCAAAAAATATACGGGCTTTATTTTCAATACTTCCACCATACTCATCCGTTCTATGATTAGACGTTCCGTTAAAGAACTGCTGAAACAAATAGCCATTAGAGGAATGTATTTCTACTCCATCAAAACCAGCTTTTACTGCATTTGCAGCTGAATTTTTAAAATCTTGTACCGTAGTTTTAATATCTTCAATGGTCATTTCCTTTGGCGTAACAGTATCTTTAAACCCTTCCGGAGTAAATGATTTATCATTAGGATTTATAGCTGATGCGGATAATGGTAATGCTCCATTATGAAAATCGGGATGAGACATACGTCCTACATGCCACAATTGAATAAAGATTTTCCCTCCTTTATCATGTACACGTTTGGTTACTTTTTTCCAACCTTCTACTTGCTCATCTGTGTAGATACCAGCCGTATTGATATAACCTACAGCATCACGAGACACTTGCGAGCCTTCTGTAATAATTAAACCTGCTGATGCCCGTTGCTCGTAATACAAGCCATGTAGCTCATCCGTTGGAACGTTGCCTTCATTATCTGCTCTACCACGTGTCATAGGCGCCATGACAACTCTGTTATTGAGATTAATATTTTTTTTATATGGTGTTAATAAAGGTTGTTTGCTCATGTTGTTTTTTATAAATTATTTATTTTTTACAAATTTACATTACCGTGTCACCAATATCATTGACTTATATCAATTAAAACAGATTTAACTGTTTTCCTAACTCTATTTAAGTTTTCTGGAGTGACTCTTAAATCGTTTATACCGATTCCAGCTTAAAACGATCAGATCGTTCTAGGACAAAGGGCACTATTTCTGAAAATGTTTTTAATCCAGTTCCTCAAGTGTATAGAACAATCGATTTTGTAGCCCTATATTTTCTTTCTGTAATTGGTATGCCAAAGGAATCGCGCGTCCAGTATACTCAAAACATTGGTTGTTATAGATTATGTCCAAAACAGGTTTCCCTTGGTACTCTTTTATGAGATCGATTT
Organism: Flavobacterium sp. RSP15; assembly: GCF_003968755.1. Taxonomy (GTDB): domain Bacteria; phylum Bacteroidota; class Bacteroidia; order Flavobacteriales; family Flavobacteriaceae; genus Flavobacterium. The sequence continues at coordinate 90,538 of NZ_RYDL01000010.1, forward strand.
GGTTGCCTTTAAAATCCTGAACCAGAATTGAATCAACAGCTCTATTTTCTTTATTCATTTATTGCGGTTTTGATTTTAAGCTCGCTATTGCAAAATTGATGAAACGAAGTTGTTCGTTGTCTATAATTATTTTTTTTGATAATTTAAAGTAATTTTCAATAGAAAAATTTTCTGTTAAGAAGAAAAAATTCATTAAAACGGCTATTCTAGTGTTTTAAATAATTTTCGCCAGCGGGTAACAAGGTTATGATTTAATAGCTTCTATCGGAAGGTTTTTTTATTTAGTATCGCTTTCCTTTTTTGTTACTTATATTAAAAATGGTTCCAAAGTTTTTACACTTTGTAACCATTACTTATTTTTCTAGCTAAATTGAAATGTTAAGAAATTACATCCAAGTAATAATATCTTTTGTATTTCTTCTTGATTTAGGGTTTGCTGGATCTGCTTTTCTGTAACCAAAAGCAACCATAAAGGATAAACCGTATTTATCTGTATCCACACCAAACTTTTCTCTCAATAAATTTTCTGTTTTTTCTTGATGAAAACCTTCAATAGGACAACTATCAATACCTACTAAAGCGGCTGATGTCATCATATTTCCCAAAGCAATGTAGGTTTGTTTTGATGACCAATCGAATAATTTTTTATCCGTATCTAAATCAAAATCATTTTCTTGAAATTCTCTGTAGAATTTAGTATACATTTCTATGGTATCTGCTGGCCATTGTTTGACTTCTTTCATCATTGACATAACATAATCGGAATCGTATTTTACCATTGGTGCTTTCATAGACAAACCCAATACAAAATGGCTTGCAGTATCTAGTTTTGCCGGTGCTCCCCAAGCTACTGGTTTTATCAATTCACGCAACTCTTTGTCTTGAACAACAATAAAATGCCAAGGCTCAAAACCAAAAGAACTTGGCGATAAATGTGCGGTTTCTAAAATAAATTCCATATTTTCATCTGAAATAATTTTAGCAGCGTCAAACTCTTTAGTGGCATGTCTAAATTGAAATGCATTGATAATATCTTCTTTTGCTATGTTAGGTATGCTCATATTCTGTTGTATAAATTTTTAATGAATACAAATTTACAATACTGAAGCAGAAATCTCCTTGACCTATATCAAGTAAGATAGATTTAATATTTTCATAACTACATCTCTTGTACGGTTTGACTCTCACGTTTGAGTAGTTCTAAACCAGCTTGACTTTCTATTCCTTTTTTTGAAGTACAAAGAGAAAAGTGAAATCCCTCAAAAAAGAAGACCAAAACGAGCCCGACATTGGCAATAATTTGGAAAATCAGTCTACTTCATAAGGTTTTATAAAACTATTTGACATTCTCTGATTCTTTTAAATGTATCACGTAAAATAAGCAAACGAGACAATACTTCCCCTCAATTATTCTACCTTTGGAATCAAATTACAAACCCGCTTGAAAGAAAAACTCAAACAATTAGAATTATTTTTAAAAAGCTCGAACTTTGACCGAGGGATTCGTATTGGTTTTGGAATTGCTGTACCTCTTGCAGTGCTGTATCTTTTAGGGTATTTTGAATATGCTCTAGCTGTTGCTATAGGTGCTTTTTTAAATGCGCCAGGCGACATTCCGGGCAGCACCAAGCGTAAAGTCAATGCTATTTTAATCAGTATTGGATTAACAATGATTATTACGGCTATAATCCTATTTTCAAAACCTTTCCTACCCCTTTTTTTGATTGCACTTGCAATTATTACCTTTACTGTGTCGCTGCTTTCGGTTTATGGTTTTAGAGCGTCCTTCGTATCTTTTTCTGGCTTGTTGGCAATGGTAATAGCAATTGCCATTCAAAAAGAAACAGCGAATGATATTTTAGTTCAGGTTGCCTTAATGGGTGTCGGAGGTCTTTGGTATTTAGTCGTATCCGTTATTTTTCAAAAACTTGCGCCTGTAAAAGATCAGAATCAGCTATTGTCAGATACGCTTTTCCTTATTGGTGAATACTTAAAAATACGAGCCAAATTATTAACAAAGAAAACTGAGCGTGACAAATATCTTAAACAAAGCTTAGTTTTGCAACATCAAATCAATGAAAAGCAGGAAACACTCCGAGAAACACTGCTAACCGCACGTAAACGTTCCGGACGTTCGCATTATGAAGAAAAGCAACTGTTAATCTTACTATCTTCTATTACTATCTTCGAATTGACAGAAGCAAAACATTTGGATTACAAAATGATCGATGAAATTTTTGGCGAGCACAAAGAATTTCTAAAAGCTTCCAAAAATCTGAGCAAAATCATGGGCGATCACCTCATCCGTTTGTCTGAATTATTGATTCAAAAGAATAAAATACCAAATAAAGATATTCTATTAAGTACATTAGCAGAAGCCAACGAATCTATCAAAAATTACGTCGATACCGTTAAATTACCTGAAGCGCGTGAAGGTGCTTTAGTATTGAAAAATCTATACGATTATCAAGAGCAACTGCTACAAGAAATCAGAGTTATTAGACGTGTAATGGCCAATGTTAAAGAGGCTTCTAAAATATCCTTAAAAAGACAAGATTCGAGTCAGTTTTTAACGCTTCAGGAATACAGGCTGAATGTCCTTGTTCAAAATTTCAGTTTGGATTCCACCATGTTTAGACATTCATTGCGCCTTACCATTGCGATAGTATTTGCCTATCTATTTGGATTTCTTTTTGACATCCAAAATACTTATTGGATTTTGCTGACCATTATCGTTATTATGCGACCTAGCTACGGTCTAACCAAAGAGCGATCAAAAGCTCGTATTATCGGAACGCTCATTGGTGCGACTATTGCTGTTGGTATTGTGCTGCTTACTCAAAATGTAGTGGTTTATTCGGTATTAGCATTTGTTTCATTGGTATTTGCATTTGCATTAATTCAGCAGAATTATAAGTTTTCCGCTGCATTGATCACCATCAGTATCATATTTGTGTATTCCTTAATCAATCCTGATGCCTTTGAAGTGATTCAGTACCGCGTCATCGACACCATCATTGGAGCCACTATAGCAGTTGTTGCTAATTATATGCTTTTACCAAGTTGGGAAGCCAATAATCTAAAACAGGTACTTCTGAACGCTTTAAAAAGGAACAAAGAATATCTTATAGCAACACAAGAGTTATATCAAGATCCTTCTAAACACAAACTCTCCTATAGTTTGGCAAGGAAAGAAGCATTTCTTGCTATCAGTAATTTAAATGCTGCCTTCCAGCGATTGACCCAAGACCCAAAATCGAAACAGAAAGAATTTCAACTGATTTATGAAATTGTGACTCTTAACCAGACCATGGTTTCTGCCATCGCATCCATTGGTAATTTTATCAGTAATCATCAAACCACTCCTGCTTCTATAGAATTTAATATACTCATCAAAAAGATATCCAATACCCTACAGATGTCCTTCGATAGTTTTGACGATACTCAAATAAAGAAAAAAGTCACTACAGAAACTGCTGAAGATGCGGAGGAAAAGTTGTTGGGGAAGTATCAGCAATTATCAGATTTGCGAGATGAAAATATCAGATTAGGCCACACTGAATTAGATATCGAAACGCTTCATGGTCTTCAGGAAGCTTATTTGATTGCCAATCACATGACCTGGTTAAAATCCCTTTCAGAAAATATACAAAAAGCTACAGAACGTTATCGCTTGACTATCGTAGAAACCCAGTAGTAATTTTTTATCGATGTTAAGGTAATATTCACAACATGCTTTTCATTATTACTTATAGCACTTACTTGCAACTAAATTTGGTACTTGTCAATATCATCTTTTTTGTTGTCTTCTATCTATTCAGCATTCATCCTCTTTTAAAAATTGAATTATATAAAGATCAAAAAAAAGCGTTTTAATTATTAAGTATATAACTTAAATGGAGACTTTTTATTCTTTTGTTTATCCTATTCGCAATTCCTTTTAATCAAATATAAATTCTGTATTTCCTTATTATGAACCTCCCATTGCGTTCCTTAAGGTTGCTTCTTTTGTTATCTTACAACCCCCTTCATTTTTTAATCAATTAGACGCTACTGCCAATAAAACAGCTACGTAATGACAAACAGCACCTGCGAGCACAAAAAAATGCCAGACAGCATGGTTGTACCGATATTTCTTCCACAAGTAAAAAACAACACCAATAAGGTAAAGCGCGCAGCCAATTAGAATCATAGTCAGGATATTAGAGGGAATACTTTCAAAGAAAGTACGTCCGCCAACAACCATAATCAAGCCCATTCCTATGTAAATTACCGTAGAAAAAATCTTCCATTTTTCTATAAAAAAAATCTTATAAATGATTCCCAATGCTGTAAGACCCCACAAAACCGATAGCAACGTTATACCAAAAGAATTAGGCATATACATCAGTAAAAACGGAGTGTAAGTACCCGCTATCAAGAAATAAATACTGATGTGATCAAGAATTTCAAGTGTGCGTTTTGCCTGAACATTCTGCATTCCGTGGTAGAGTGTAGAAAAAGTAAAAAGTTGTAAAAAACAAAAGCCATATATAGCCGCACCAATAATACCAGAAGTGTTATCACTTTTAATAGCAAATGCAATTAGGATAGGGATACTTACAATACCAAAAATAATTCCAAAACCATGTACGATACTATTTACGAGTTCTTGCCTGATTTGTATATTTGAATTCTGAGTTTGCATAAAATTTATTTGACAATGCGTATTATTTTACCTCTTTTTTGTAAAATTACTCAAATCTAATCCTAACTTAACTCTAATGGCGATATAATTTACCTTTTTATTACTATTGTTCTACTTCCAAGAGGTCTCCTTACACGCTCTATGATGAATCGTCTGGTCTGGTTTATTTCCTCTTGTTACTTAAACTTCCAGCGCTAGCCTATTGAACAATTTGCATTTCTTTATTCAGCAGATTTAATCGCGCTTAAATTATAAAGGAGATTATAAAAAAACTTTCGTCACACTTGCTTCTGCTGATTCTTCTTTTCGTTATCCTAGGAATGATCACTCCTTCTACTGAGCGAAATGAAATTCGCCGAAGTAATCCTTTCGTGCGGTAAACTAAACATATTGTACAAAGTAAAATTCACGAACTAATCTCTGGACCGCCTATGTAAAAAGCAATAATAAAAACGCTGCCTCTCTTCACCACAAATATCAAAGATGTTATTTCGATCCAATTGCAAAATTGTAATAAAAGTTATATATATTTGAAAAAGCATAAAATAGTTGGGTTTTAAAACTGAATTCGTATACTGTGGTGCTAAAATTATCTTTGCTAAGCATACTATTTTAAAATGCCAGCTTTCAAAGGTTTGTCAATTTATTTTTAATAAATATCGTCTAGGTTATGAAAAATTTACTACTACTTTTGTTTGCACTTTTAGCTTTTGCTTCCTGCTCGAAACAGACATTAAAGAATAATGTTGCGATTACAGGAATAGATTCCAAATTGCGGCCCGGTGATAATTTTTTTAGATATGTAAATGGTAAATGGTACGATTCGGTACCAATTCCTGCCTCCCAAACTGGAGTTGGTGCCTACATGTTTATGAATTATCCACAACGGATACGCCTACAAGGAATATTGGACAGTATTTCACAAAGCAGGAATCCTATAGGGAGCCCGGAACAGAAGGTAGCTGATTTTTATGCCTCAGGCATGGACACTGTAAGGATCGACGAACGCACTTACGAACCTATTAAACCACTTCTAGCCAAAATTGAAACTATCAACGACATACCGTCCTTAATGAATTTTGTGACAGGTGAAGCAAAAATGGACAATTCTTCAATTATAGCTTTTGGGGTGTCACCTGATGATAAAAATAGCAGTAGGAACATAGCACATACCTACCAAACAGGTATTGGTTTGCCTGACAGGGACTACTATTTCAAATCAGATTCATCAACTGTTGCCATACAAGAATCATACAAAAAATACATTGCCACTTTATTTCAAAATACAGGCAGCAATGCCGAAGAGGCCAAAAAAAATGCTGATCTGGTTTATGATATTGACAAACAACTCGCCGATTCGCATAAAACAAAAGTGGAACTTCGAGATGTACAAGCTAATTATAATAAAATAGCTGTGACAGATCTTGTAAAAAGACATCCCAACATAGGTTGGGCTGATTTGCTTAATAATTTAGGTGCTCACACAGATTCTCTTGATGTTGGCCAACCAGCCTATTATGATACCCTTAATACCCTTTTACAGACTATTCCCATCAATAATTGGAAAATTTATTTAAAAGCAAATACAATAGCAAGATATGCAGATGATTTAAGCAAACCTTTTGTAGATGCCGCATTTGAGTACACTAAAGTACTTTCTGGTCAGGCAGTTCAAAAATCACGTGGCGAAAAGATGGCTAGTGCTGTTGATAATTACCTAGGCGAAGCCCTTGGGCAATTGTATGTAAAGAAATATTTTTCGGAGGATGCCAAGAAACGAATGTTGATCCTGGTGAATAATGTACAAAAAGCCTACGCTGTGAGAATTGATAAGTTGGAATGGATGAGTGACGGTACAAAACAAAAAGCGAAAGAGAAACTGTTTGCGATCACCAAGAAAATAGGATATCCAGATAAATGGAAAGATTACAAAAATGTGCATATTGCAAGAGATACATATTTTGAAAACGTCGTGTCGGCTGCTGCAGCTGGATATGAACGACAATTAGCAAAATTAGGCAAACCTGTTGATAAGGCAGAATGGTATACAACTCCTTCAACGGTTACGGCGTATAATAATCCTACGGCAAATGAGATTGTCTTTCCGGCAGGTATTTTACAAGCGCCATATTTTGATAATAATGTGGATGACGCCCTTAACTATGGAGGTATTGGAATGGTTATAGGCCATGAAATAACCCATACTTTTGATGATCAAGGCGCTCAATACGATAAAGAGGGTAACTTAAAAGACTGGTGGACAAAAGAGGATTATAAAAAATTTAAGTCAAGAATACAACAAGTTATCGATTTGTACAGTACCTATACAGTATTGGACTCTTTACACATCAAAGGCGACATGACTGTTGGTGAAAACACGGCAGATATTGCGGGAATAGCGGTCGCTTATGATGCTTTTAAAATGACCCAACAAGGACAAGACACAAAAAAAATTGGAGGTTTTACTGCAGACCAACGCTTCTTTTTATCTATTGCCAAAATATGGAGAGTAAAAATGAAAGACGAATACCTGCGCTTGTGGATCAATAACAATCCTCATTCCCCACCAGTTTGGCGTGTCAATGGTCCTCTAATGAATACCTCCCCTTTTTACGAAGCATTTGATGTAAAACCTGAAGATAAAATGTTTTTACCAATGAAGGATAGAATAATAATTTGGTAGTAACGCGACAACATCAAAGATATTTCTTAAACCTCTAACGTACATGGCTGTCAAAACACAAAAAACAGCTAGAGACTTCATAATACGATCTTGGCATTAATAAAAACTATAAATGGAAAACAGACCCAAAGTTGGCATTGGAGTAATTATAATTAAAGGCAACAAAATCCTTCTTGGCAAAAGAAAAAATACACATGGCGAAGGAAGCTGGTGCTACCCTGGAGGCCACCTAGAGTTTGGTGAGTCATGGGAAGAATGTTCCCGCAGAGAAGTCTGGGAAGAAGTAGGAATTCAAATTAAAAATCTTCGTTTTGGAACCATTACCAACGATATTTTTGAAAACGAACATAAACATTATATCACAATTAGCATGATCTCAGACTATGAATCCGGCGAAGTAAAACTTATGGAACCTGATAAATTCGACAAATGGGAATGGTTTGAATGGGATAATTTACCCTCACCACTTTTCTTACCAACAATCAACCAACTAAAAGAAGGCTTTAATCCCTTTTAATGTCACACTGCAAAAGACAATTCCTTATCTAAATCAAAAAAAGTTTTTTTTCAAAACAAACCTTTTTTAAACAAAAAACAAACCTTTTTTAAACAAAAAATAAACAGTGTGATACAATCGTAACCTCCCACAAGCACACATTTATAATGAGTGCCTACTTTGACTTATAAAAACAATTCGTAGCGCTTGCAACGCAGCTTACTAAAAAGAGCCCCGTGCCCCCGCAGTTGCATTTCCTCCTTATTCCAAATATTAGACAACTAACAATCTTCCCGCGCTGTCGTAAAATTATATTCCAAATCCTTTTTATTTATTATTGAGCGACGATTTTCTTCTCACCTCTATACTAGATGCGCAAACTTTACCCGCACAAAAAGTAAAGTATAAAAACCTTGATTTTAACTTATGCAACAAGTAAGTGAAATTTATGACAAAGATTTCAAAGAAAAAGCCATCCAATTGAGTTATGAGTGAACCAATCGATCTAAACTAGCCAGAGAACTGGGAGTAACAGCATAGCAGTTGCACAAATGGTACAAAGAGTTCGAGGAGTTTAGAGAGGGAAGTTTTCCTGAAAAGGGAATTTAAAACTAAGTCCTGAACAAGAAAAAATTCACGAACTGGAGAAAAGACGCAAATATACAGAGCTAGAGCGCGATATATAAAAAAAGCAATCGGCATTTTTTCCAAGAGTAGTCGATGATTTATAGTTTCATAAAAAACAACGTAAAAATATTTCCGATTAAAAAGATAGATAAAGTACTACATGTTGGTTAAAAAAGTTATCATCAATGGAAAAGTCAGTCAGTTTCAAGGCAAAAACCAAGAGCTGAGCTCGGTTCATAAAAAACAACTTCCTTCTATTTTGAATCAAAACAAGATTTGGAAGTCCAAGAATAACTCCCGAATTTTAGCGGTGTTATTTTATTCAACCTACTTTTATAAAGATTTTTTAGTTTGAAAATCACAATTTTGCTTTCTTTTATAGATGCTCCAATAAAAAACAATACATTAGTGAAATTAAATTTTATCAAAAAATTGTTGTAAAAAACACCTCAAACCGATCTCTTTATGAAAAAAACAGTACTATCGTTGCTCTTAGTTGGATTTTTTACGACAATGCATGCCCAACCATCAAAAACACCAGCAGCTACTCCTGCGCCAAAAGAAGAATATTCAGCTGCAAATCTTATTTTCAATCCGGATTCGCAGGTCATAACAGAACACAGCACAACTATCAAAGGTCAAAAAGTGCCTTACAAAGCAACCACTGGGACGATGCCGGTTTGGGACGAGGATGGAAAAGCAATTGCCGGATTATTTTACACGTATTATGAGCGATCTGATGTAAAAGATCGTGCTGCCCGCCCTTTAGTCATCTCCTTTAATGGCGGTCCAGGTTCCGCTTCGGTTTGGATGCAGATTGCTTACACGGGTCCTACTTTAATTAATATTGATGATGAAGGCTATCCGTTACAGCCTTATGGAATCAAGGAAAATCCATATTCGATATTGGATGTCGCCGATATTGTTTTTGTAAATCCTGTTAATACCGCCTATTCAAGAGCGACAAGTAAAGAAATACCAACCACTAAATTCTTTGGTGTAAATGCCGACATTAAATACCTTGCTGATTGGATTAATGGATTTGTATCCCGAACCAATCGTTGGGCTTCACCCAAATATCTCATTGGTGAAAGTTATGGTACTACGCGTGTTTCCGGATTGGCACTAGAATTACAAAATAGTGAATGGATGTATTTGAACGGCGTTATTTTAGTATCGCCAACTGAATTGGGAATCACTCGTGGAGTCGCTTCTGAAGCTGCGCTGAAACTGCCTTATTTTGCTGCTACGGCTTGGTTCCATAAAAAATTACCTGCTGATTTACAGAACAAAGATTTAACGGATATGCTGCCTGAAGTAGAAGAATTCACCATAAATGAACTGCTTCCCGCAATGAGCAAAGGAGGCGCATTGGACGATCAAAAAAGAAAAGAAATCGCGTCCAAAATTGCGCGCTATTCCGGGCTTTCGGAAAAAGTGGTTTTACAAAATAATTTAGATGTTCCCTATGATTATTTCTGGAAAGAATTGTTACGCGATCAAGGATTTACCGTAGGAAGATTAGATTCTCGTTACAAAGGAATTGACCGTAAAACCGCTGGTGACAGTCCTGATTTTAATGCCGAACTTACTTCTTGGCTCCACTCCTTTACTCCTGCCATCAATATGTACTTGCGCAATAATTTGAATTACAAAACCGATTTCAAATACAATATGTTTGGTTCTGTGCGGCCTTGGAATGATTCCAATGATAAAACCGGAGAAAACCTGCGTCAAGCCATGGCTCAAAATCCGTATTTGCATGTAATGGTTCAGTCCGGCTATTATGACGGGGCTTGTGATTATTTCAACTCGAAATACAACATGTGGCAAATGGATCCAAGCGGAAGACTAAAAGATCGAATGTCCTGGAAAGGTTACAGAAGCGGGCACATGATGTATTTGAGAAAAGTAGATTTAGAAACTGCCAACGAGGATATCAGACAATTTATAAAACAATCCTTGCCGAAAGCCGGAGAGTCGGCAAAATATTAGTGGATAAAAAATTTCTAAAAAGGCTGTTCAAAATTATTTTGAACAGCCTTTTTTATTTTTTACATATACATTGGCTAATATAAAATACGTAACGGCATTTATGGGTGAAACAAAACCTATTTTTGTGACGTGAAAAAATCAGTTTCAATTATTGGAGGAGGACCCGCAGCACTTATACTGGCTGCATTATTGGATTGTGAGAAATTCAAGGTTACAGTCTACGAAAAAAACAAAACACTGGGAAGGAAATTTTTGGTGGCCGGAAAAGGGGGATTTAACCTCACCCATTCGGAACCCATTGCTGAATTGATTGCACGCTATACACCACCTCATTTTTTGGAAAAAGCATTGCTTGATTTTGATAATGAAGACTTTAGACAGTGGATAGATACCATCGGTATCCCAACCTATATTGGCAGTAGCAAACGAGTATATCCTGAAAGTGGCATCAAACCCATAACAGTACTCAACGCAATTCTGGCTGTTTTGACTAAGCAAGGGGTCGCTATTCAATACCAACACACCTGGACGGGCTGGAGGAACAAAGATGACATCGTTTTCAATACAGATACAGCAATAAAATCCGACTACACCATTTTTGCCCTGGGCGGTGGTAGCTGGAAGATCACCGGTTCTGATGGTGCCTGGCTAGATTTATTTGCAAGGAAAAATATTCCTATCGTTGCTTTTCAATCTTCGAATTGTGCGTATCGGGTGAACTGGCCGGAAGATTTCATCTTGGAACATGAAGGCAGTCCGCTTAAAAATATTGCGATTAGCTGTTTGAATAAAAGACAAAAAGGCGAAGCGGTTATCACACGTTTTGGTTTAGAAGGAAATGCTATTTATGCTCTTAGTCCACACATTCGGGAAGAATTGGAAAGTCAACAAAAAGCTACAATTTTCCTAGATCTCAAACCAACCTTATGTCATGAAGATTTGCTTGACAAAATTAGAAAATCAACTTTTAAAAAGACGAGCGAAACATTACAGAAAGAAGTAAAATTGAGTCCCGCTCAAATTGGACTTTTGAAAAAATACCTTTCGAAAGAAATCTACTTGAATCCAGAATTATTGGCTCAAAATATTAAAAAATTAAGCCTCGAAATTACCGGTGCTGCGTTATTGAACGATGCGATATCAACGACAGGCGGTATCCAACTGAATGCTGTGGACGAAAATTTTCAACTAAAAGATAAAAAAAGTAATTATTGCATTGGTGAAATGCTCGACTGGGATGCACCTACCGGCGGCTATCTCTTGCAAGCTTGTTTTAGTATGGGAATGCACCTCGCGCGCCACTTAAACAGTCTTTCTTAGATTTTATTACAACACCATTTCTTCAAACAAGCGTTGTGTTGTTTGTTCTAAATCATCACACAATCCTGGATGTGGTCTTGAGGTTTGAATGGCGGAACTGCGAAGTGCTGTTAACCACCGGAAACGCGATGGAATATCAAATTGTCCTATTGGTCCTCCTGATTTTTCGCCATGCGCTACTTTGGCAAATGCCTGTATATTTAAATGCAGTTGTTCAACATCCAAATCATCTGAAAAAACTTGGAGTTTGGATTCATTTACTGCATACAAAACCTTGATGAATTTTGCTTTTTTACAAAAAAGAATAATACCCACATTGAGGAATTCTTCGCGTTCTACCCTTGGCACAACCCGGATTACGGCATACTCATATAAGTGCTTTTCTTGCATTTTGTGCTTCGTTTATAAAAATTTCGGAATGGTTCAAACGCGTTATTAAAAACTGAAAATAGACTTCCCGAATTGCATCCGGAGTTTCATCGGTATCTTCCCAATGGAGCCATACTTCCGGAATCAGATTCACGATATTTTGCAATACATCGTCAGTCATTATTTTTTTGAATGCTACATCAGTTTCTATTAATAAAGAAGCCTGAGGCAACAAAACATGGTCTTTAATCAGTGCAAAAGGACTTTGTGCTTGCTTTTCCCAATTGGTCCACGAATGATGAAAATAAAGACTTGCGCCGTGATCGATCAACCATAATTCTTTATGCCAGATCAACATATTGGTGTTTCTAAACGTTCGGTCTACATTGGTAATAAAAGCATCCAACCAAACAATTTGGGATGCTAATTTTGGCTCTACTAAAGTGACAACAGGATCAAAATTTATGGCTCCCGATAAATAATGCAATGCCAAGTTAAGTCCTTGACTGCCTTGAAGCAAGTCCTGAATTTCTTCATCGCCTTCGGAACGTCCAAAAGCTTCGTCGAGATTTGCAAAAACGAGTTCTGGCATTTTTAGATTTAAAACACGGGCAATTTCTCCACCTATTAATTCGGCAATTAAGGCTTTTACACCGTGTCCAGCACCTTTAAATTTCAATACGTATTTAAAATCATCATCGGCTTCCGCCAAAGCTGGCAAGGAACCACCTTCGCGCAATGGTGTGATGTATCTGGTCACATTGACCGTTCTTAAAAGAGGTATTTTTTTCATAATTTAAAGTGGTTAAGCTAATTTGCTCGGTTACAAACTTACAAATAAGTGGGGTAAAATTCATTTAGGTACGCGATTTACTCCAATTTTTCTAAACTCAAAAAAGCTTTCCCAATATTTGCAATTACATCTGAAGCGATAAAAGATTGATAACTGGTTTCTGACAAAGCAATATCCGCGGTTAATCCGTGAAGATACACGCCAAGAATTGCGGCACTAATGGGTTCATAGGCTTGTGCCAAGAGACTTGTAATCATTCCCGTCAAAACATCACCAGTTCCAGCGGTTGCAAGCGCAGCATTTCCGGAGGTATTTTCATATACCGTTTCACCATCAATGATTCGGGTGGGTGCGCCTTTCATAACGATTATAATTTCGTGTTGTTTGGAGAAAGAGATTGCTTTATTCATTTTTTCTTCTTCGAAATGCCATTTTCCAATTAATCGTTCCAGTTCTTTGGGATGTGGCGTTAAGATTGTTTTGGGCGGTACTAAAGAAAACCATTCGTTGTTTTGGGATAAAATATTCAGTGCATCGGCATCGATCACTAAAGGCGTTTTATTTGTTTTTAAAAACTGATGCAGCGCATTTTGGGTTTCTACGGCCTGACCCAATCCAGGACCAATTCCGATGGCTTGTGGTGTAATGTCGAAAGTAATATTGGAAATTGATTTCTCCTGATTGTCAGTTAAAACCATGACTTCTGGGATTGAAATTTGTAAAATATCGTACCCACATTTCGGAATAAAAACCGTGACTAATCCGCAGCCGGTTTTCAAAGCCGCTTTAGAGGATAAGCTCACTGCTCCTATTTTGCCGTAACTTCCGCCAATGATTAAAGCGTGTCCTTGAATACCTTTGTGGGTATGTTTGTCTGATTGTTTGAAGCGTTTTAGAATTTCTTTTTGGTCAATATTAATAGGATTCGTCATGGAAATTTATTTGTTTAAAATTACGACTTTAATAGGAAACAAATTCGTTATTTGAACCGAAATTCCCTAGCCCTGATTATAACGGAAATCCTTATTATACGCCTTTTTGGCGAATAATAAGATTGCAGTGAAAAGCAGGAAATAGCTCCTAAAAAAACTTATGATAAATGATATGGTACGTGTTGTTCCGAAAACGTTTGAAACTTTAAACTTTGCTTCGCTCTGCCTTTGTCACCCGAAATAAAATCAATAAATTAGCAAAATTAAATTTTATAGAAAAACACAATGAAAAATACTGCGCTTACGCACATACACGAGAGTTTGGGAGCAAAAATGCTACCGTTTGCCGGATACAATATGCCCATTTTATATGAAGGAGTGAATGCGGAACATGAAACGGTGCGCAATGCCGTGGGTGTTTTTGACGTTTCTCACATGGGTGAATTCCTGCTTACGGGTCCAAATGCATTGGCTTTAATTCAGAAAGTGACTACGAATGACGCTTCGACTTTGACTATCGGAAAAGCGCAATATTCTTGTTTGCCAAATAATGATGGTGGAATTGTAGATGATTTGCTTGTTTATAAAATGAAAGATGAGCAGTATTTATTAGTAGTAAATGCGTCGAATATTGAGAAAGATTGGGATTGGATTTCGGCTCAAAATGATTTGGGTGTGGAGATGAAAAACCTTTCGGATGATTATTCATTATTGGCAATTCAAGGGCCAAAAGCGGTTGAAGCAATGCAATCGTTGACTTCAAAAGATTTATCTGCGATTCCGTATTACCATTTTGAAGTGGGTGAATTTGCGGGTATCAAAGATGTAATTATTTCGGCTACAGGATATACTGGTTCTGGAGGTTTTGAAATTTATTGCAAAAATTCAGAAGTAGAACAAATTTGGACTAAAGTTTTTGAAGCAGGTGCAGCATTTGGAATCAAGCCAATTGGTCTTGCAGCTCGTGACACGTTGCGATTGGAAATGGGTTTCTGTTTGTACGGAAATGACATTAATGACACGACTTCGCCACTGGAAGCTGGTTTGGGATGGATTACAAAGTTCACAAAAGAATTCACGAATTCAGAAAATCTGAAAAAACAAAAAGAAGCGGGTGTTTCTAAAAAACTGGTTGCTTTTGAAATGCAGGAACGTGCGGTGCCAAGACACGATTACGAAATTGTAGATGCAACAGGAAATGTAATCGGAATTGTAACTTCGGGAACGATGTCACCTTCAATGAATAAAGGAATAGGAATGGGGTATGTAACTTCAGAAAACAGTGCTTTGGAAAGCGATATCTTTATCCGAATCCGTAAAAATGACGTCCCTGCCAAAGTGGTAAAATTACCTTTTTACAAGAAATAAAATCATTGGATAAAGTTTAGAATAACTGTATTTTTGCAGTTCAAAATAAGAAATAGAAATGGGAAGAGCGTTTGAGTTTAGAAAAGGAAGAAAAATGAAACGTTGGTCAGCAATGGCCAAAGCATTTACCAGAATAGGAAAAGATATTGTAATGGCCGTAAAAGAAGGCGGACCAAATCCTGATGCCAATTCTAGATTACGAGCCGTGATCCAGAACTCTAAGGCAGTGAATATGCCAAAAGAAAATGTGGAACGCGCCATTAAAAAAGCAATCGATAAAGACACGGCCAATTATAAAGAAGTTTTATTTGAAGGATATGCACCCCATGGTATTGCCATTCTGGTTGAAACTGCTACTGATAATAATAACAGAACGGTGGCTAATGTTAGGAGTTATTTTAACAAATGCAATGGCACATTGGGAACACAAGGTTCAGTTGAATTTATGTTTGATCACACCTGTAATTTTAGAATCCCGGCAAACGGAATTGATCCTGAAGAACTAGAGTTAGAGTTAATCGATTTTGGTGCTGAAGAAGTTTTTGAAGACGAAGATGGTATTTTAATATATGCGCCCTTTGGAAGTTTTGGAACCATTCAAAAAGAATTAGAAAACAGAGGACTGGAAATTCTTTCTTCCGGATTTGAAAGAATCCCCCAAATTACTAAAAAACTATCGGAAGCTGAAATGGCCGATGTAGAAAAATTAATTGAAAAAATGGAAGAAGACGATGATGTCATGAACGTGTATCATACTATGGAAGAAGCATAAACTTAATTTCTACAATAACTTAAACTCTAGCTTCGGCTGGAGTTTTTTTGCCTGAAAATGTATGACTTTAAAATTAAGCCTCGGTCATTTATTGTTTTAAATATTCTCTGGAGTGTCCCATATCCTTTTTTATCAGGTGCTCAAGTAATAAATCAAAAATAAAAAAATACAATATTTAATTAAAAAATACAAGTTCCATTATTTAGTGAATATAAGTTTAATTCACGGTCTATAATTAACACGATGAGATTTAGCAAACGAGTATTTTTAATATATTTTTTCCTGATATCAAGTTTCTTATATTTGCCTACTTTTTGATAAATGCGACGCCCAAAAAACAAGCGAAACAGCCAGCAAGTGAGAACATAATTATTTAAAAATAGAGCACCATCATTGAATATTAAGAATAAAAGGGAAAATTATTTTTTGTGACAATTTTCAGCAGAATGTAGTCACTGATTGAATGCGTGTAGTGAATTAACTAAATATTCCTAATACAGAATATCGTTCTAAGGAACGTTTTAAATTATAACATATATGACAAACAACATTCTAATTGAAAATCAATATAAAAGAACCAGTTTATTTGAAAAAGAAAATGTAAACTATTTAGTGCGTATTTTAAAAAGGTTTAATACTGTACCAAAGATAAATAACATCAATATAATCACCTCAACTAGTGAGCCTACTATTTTCAAAATTATACCCAATAAATCGATTATTATTGGCTCGTCCTTTTTGAACAAACCTATTTTAGCTCTAGTTTATTTAAGATATGGTATTGAATGGCAGTTATGGTACAAAGCGTTGAATAACGAAAAAAAAGAGGCTGTTTTATGCGATATCGCTGCACTTAAAGTGATTCGAATATTTTATAATTTACTGCCTAAAGATGATAAAGAAAAATTAGAAGATCTTGATTATGTTTTAATTAATTTAATCAAAAATGACACCTATTTAAATACAGAATCTTCATTAATAAACGAAGAGCTACAATCTTTCCATGGTTTAAAAAATTTAAATACTGAACTCAAAGAATCTTGGAAACCTATTGTTGAAAATCTAGCAAAACCCACCGAATACTTATTGATGTCTGGAGGAGATCTTAGATTGAATATCGACGAAATTCATTTGCTAAACAAATACGGATGTCGCCCATTCCCAAGACCTGATGCATTTACTTTTGCCTCATCTACGGCGTCCAGCGTTTCAAATTTTGCTTTTGATAAAACCGATAAAGTGAGAAGTATATTAATTAGAAACAGCTTGAAAAACAGTTTTAAAAATACTACTACCGACTTTTCTGAATTACTAAAAAATAACCTTAGAAAAATATTTAAATTAAATGAGGAATGTGAAATAATTTTTTCTCCATCAGGTACCGATTCGTCGCTGCAAATAGCAGCTATAACACAAATTATTTCCGACAAAGAAATTACACACATTTTGGTGGCCTCTGATGAAACTGGTAGTGGCGTTGCTGCCGCCTTAAAGGGATGCCACTTTGAAAACACTACTGCACTAAATTATCCAATTAAAAAAGATACTAAAATTGAAGGCTTTAGAGAGGTTGATTTAATTAAAATCCCTTTTCGAGATGAAAATGGCGCATCAAAATCTTCTGCTCAATTAGATAAGGAAGTATTTGATGCCGTTATCAAGACCAAAAATCAAGGCAGGCACATCGTGTTACATACTATGGACCAATCAAAATTAGGGTATCAATCTCCCAGTGACGAATTTATAAAAAAACTAAATACACTTGAAAATTTATCAATTCAGATTATTGTAGATGGCTCACAGCTTAGATTAGATCCAAAAGACATACAAAATTATTTAAACAAAGGGTATATTGTTACTATAACAGGAAGTAAATTTTTCACGGGCCCTCCATACTGCGGTGCATTAATTCTACCTAAAAGTGTCAACAAATTAATACATTCTGTAAAAAACACATTGCCCAAAGGTTTAACCCAATATTACAATCATTCTGATTGGCCGGCTTCGTGGTTTTGTTCCAATGAATTATCCGATGGGTATAACTATGGTTCCTATATGCGTTGGAATGCGGCCGTAGTTGAAATGGACAGATACTACAAAACACCTGTTTTATATCGAAATATGGGTATTGAGATGTTTTGCAATTTTGTTGATGATTCCATAAAAGAAGCCACTTTTTTACAGCCTATTTATGGTGATGAAACAAAAACGAAGAGTTACAGTAGTAAAGAATTTGGAATACGAAATATCCGTACCATTTTTCCTTTCTTTATTTTTAAAGATAATGAAGTTTTATCTGTTGATAATGTAAAAAAATTATATACGTTATTAAATACTGATTTATCGGATCAGTTTGAAGGTTCTTCATTAGAAATCATTCGGCTTGCTGCCCAAAAATGCCATATTGGTCAAGCAGTTAATGTAAAATATACTACTGAAATTGAAAGTGCTATTTTAAGAATTAGTTTGGGAGCAAGAGTTATTTCTGAAAGTTGGGTCAACAGAGATATTAGTCTCTTTTTTAGAAACATAGAATTACAAATGAGCCAGATCACGATCACTATTAAAAAAATCGAATTAATACTTAGTACTCCTGAATTATTGGATTAACCAAAAAAGTATTCTTCTTTATATGATCAATAAAAAAGTCCCATTTGCAAAAGCTAATGGGACTTTTTATTTAATTTCAACTTATTTTATCATTTCTATTTTTTGAACTTCTTCTTGGTTTATACTGTCAAAGAAACCTTGTTCATGCATCCAATCATCACTAAATACTTTACTCATATAACGAGAACCGTGATCTGGAAATATGGCAATAACAACACTGTTAACATCAAACTCTCCTTCATCAGCATATTGCTTGATGGCTTGTAAAACAGCTCCTGAAGTATATCCTACAAATAAACCTTCTTTCCTTGTGATTTCTCGAGCCGCATGAGCACTTTCTTCGTCAGTTACTTTCATGAACTTATCAATAATATCAAAATCCGTTGCTGATGGAATTAAGTTCTTCCCTAAACCTTCTATTCGGTACGGATAAATTTCATCATTATCGAATTCTCCAGTTTCATGGTACTTTTTTAATACGGATCCAAAAGCATCGACTCCAAGAATTCTAATGTTTGGATTTTGTTCTTTTAAGTATTTTGCAGTACCGGAAATAGTTCCTCCTGTTCCACTACAAGCAATTAAGTGTGTGATTGCACCATTTGTTTGCTTCCAAATTTCTGGACCAGTAGACTTATAATGCGCATCAACATTCAACTGATTGAAATATTGGTTGATATACACCGAGCCTTTTGTTTCTTCATGCAAACGTTTGGCAACATTGTAATACGAACGTTTATCATCAGCAGAAACATGCGCCGGACAAACATACACTTTAGCGCCTAAGCTGCGAAGCATGTCTATTTTGTCTTTAGATGATTTAGAACTAACAGCCAGAATACAGCTATATCCTTTTATAATACTCACCATTGCTAAACTGAAACCCGTATTGCCGGATGTTGTTTCAATTATAGTATCACCAGGAGATAAAACGCCTCTCTTTTCAGCTTCTTCAATTATGTGCAATGCTATTCTGTCTTTGGAGGAATGTCCCGGATTAAAAGCTTCTACTTTTGCATAAAAAGCACCTTCTAACTCTTCAGTGACTTTATTTAACTTAATAAGAGGAGTATTACCTATAAGTTCTAAGACATTATTGTAAGCGTTTACTTTTTTTTTCATAAAAAAAATAGTTAGTTGCAGCAATTTCTGATTACACGACGAAAGTTACAAATTTAACAAAAAAAAGCTATCTAGTTTTTAATTTTTTCTAAATCTAATAAAAAACTATATTCCTTTGCTAATTCCTTTAAGGCTTCAAACCGACCTGAAGCACCGCCGTGACCCGCATCCATATTCGTATTAAGATATAAAACGGTATCATTTGTTTTTTGAGTACGGAGCTTTGCAACCCACTTGGCAGGCTCCCAATATTGTACTTGTGAATCATGAAGTCCGGTAGAAACGAACATGTTAGGATAGTTTTGAGCTTTTACGTTGTCATAAGGAGAGTAGGATGCCATATAATCATAATATTTTTTCTCGTTTGGATTGCCCCACTCATCATATTCTCCGGTTGTCAGCGGAATCGTGTCATCAAGCATCGTGGTGATAACATCTACAAAAGGAACCTGCGCAATTACTCCGTTGTACAATTCCGGTGCCATATTGACTACTGCTCCCATTAATAATCCACCAGCTGAACCGCCCTCGGCATATAAATGCTTTGGTGAAGTATATTTTTCCTGAATCAAAAACTTAGAACAATCAATAAAATCAGTGAAGGTGTTTTTCTTTCTCAATAATTTTCCGTCCTCATACCATTGTCTTCCTAAATCTTCCCCACCGCGAATGTGTGCTATGGCAAATACAAATCCTCGATCCAAAATTGACAAACGCGTAGATGAAAAATAAGCATCCATGGTAACGCCGTATGAACCGTAGGCATAAAGCAATACCGGATTATTCCCATCTTTTTTCAACCCCTTTTTGTACACCATAGATATGGGTACTTTGGTACCATCTGTTGCTGTGGCCCAAACACGCTCTTCGATATAATTATTTTTATCAAATTTACCCCCAAGAACCTGTTGCTCTTTCTTGATTTCTTTCTCTTTGGTTTTCATATTAAAGTCAATAACTGAAGATGGCGTTGCCAATGATTGGTAACTGTAACGCAAAATATCAGTATCAAAATCCACATTTGTCGTCGTATATGCGCTATACGTTTCGCTTCCAAATGGCAAATAATATTCTCCTTCTCCACTCCAAGGCATAATACGAATGTGGTTCAAACCATTGGAACGTTCTTCTACAACTAAATAGTTTCTAAAAATTTCGATATCTTCCAGTAAAACGTCTTTTCGATGCGCAATGACATCTTTCCAATTTTCTTTTGCAGTAGCGTTTTCAGGGGTTTTCATCAACTTGAAGTTAGTTGCTTTGTCCTTATTGGTCATGATATAAAAAGAATCTCCAAAATGAGAAATACTGTATTCTAAGCCGCGAACCCTTGGTTGAAAAACCACAAACTCTCCATCTGGAGTATCTGAATTTAAAATTCTGTACTCGGTTGTTAAGGTACTTCCGGAGCCTATTACAATATATTTTTTTGATTTTTCTTTGCCTACAGAAACATTGAACGTATCGTCTTTTTCATTAAAAACTAATATGTCAGTAGTTGAATCTGTGGCTAATTTATGTTTAAAAACTTTATCAGACCGCAAGGTAACTTTATCTTGTCTGGTGTAAAATATCGTTTTATTATCATTGGCCCAAACAGAACTTCCAGTAGCATTTTCAATCTTATCCGAAAGAATTTCTTCCGTCTCTAAGTTTTTGATTTGTATCGTATAAATACGTCTTCCAACGGTATCAATACCAAAACTCGCAAATTTATTGTCCGGACTCACGCTCAAACCACCCAATTGAAAGTAAGAATGGTCTTTGGCTAAGTCATTACAGTTGAATAAAATTTCTTCAGTAGCGGTAAGACTTCCTTTTTTTCTGGAATAAATGGGATAATCCTTTCCGGTTTCAAAACGCGTGATATAATAGTAACCATTGTATAAGTAAGGAACCGATTGATCGTCTTCCTTGATGCGGGCTTTCATTTCTTCGTATAATTCTTTCTGAAACCCTTTTGTATCCACAGTCATGGCTTCATAATACGTATTTTCTTGATTCAAATAATCAATCACTTCCAGGTTCTCTCTCTCGTTTAACCAGAAATAATTATCTACCCGTTTTTGGTTGTGTTTTTCTAAAGTTTTTGGAATTATTTTAGCTACGGGAGAAGGAATATTTTTTGACATTTGTTGCGCTTTTATATTAGTAATTGATGGTGCAAAAATAACACAAAGACAACTTAAGACGAGTTTATTTTTCATGAATATTTTATTGATTATAACTATGCAATATAGTAATTTTGTAAATCAAATTAATTTAAAAAATTAAAACATGGATTTAATGGGAATGATGGGCAAACTTAAAGAGACCCAACAAAAGATAGAAGACACAAAAAAACGTTTAGATACTGTTCTTATAGACGAACAAAGCACTGATGGTTTATTGAAAGTTACTTTGACTGCCAACAGAACCCTAAAATCAATTATTATTGACGACACTCTATTAGCAGATAAAGAGCAACTGGAAGATTATTTGATTTTAGTATTGAATAAAGCAATCGAAAAAGCGACAAATGTCAATCAGAGCGAACTGGATGTCGTTACTAAAATGGATATGCCAATGATTCCCGGAATGGAAGATTTGTTTAAATAAAAAAGTTTAAAGTTTAAGGTTTAACGTTTTTTGATCACGATAAAAACTTTAAACCTTAAACTTTAAACAAATTCTCCAAGAAGAACTATACTAACTTCTGCAAAGTTTCCAACACATAGGTATGCATAACTTCCTTATAATCAAGATGCGTGACTATTCGCAGTTTTCCATGCCCCATGGAACTGATTAAAATATTTTTTTGCTTTAACAATTCAATTAAATTCTTTTCGATACAATTTGGAACCAACGAGAAAATCAAAATATTAGTTTCAACCGGCTCTACTGATGCAACCCAGCTTACCTTTTTCAAAACTTCTGCAATTTCTTTCGCTCGTCTATGATCTTCAGCAAGGCGTTCTATATTATTGTCCAATGCATAAATTCCGGCTGCTGCCAAATAGCCTACCTGACGCATTCCGCCACCTAATATTTTTCGAATTCGCAATGCTCTGTGAATCGTGGCTTTGTCCGCTAACAACACCGAACCAATTGGTGCTCCCAAACCTTTAGACAAACAAACCGAAATGGTATCAAATAATTCCCCAAATGCTTTTGGATCTTGATTTTTGGCTACCAAAGCATTCCAGATTCGGGCTCCATCCAGGTGAAATTTCAAATTATTAGCATCACAAACCTTTTTTATTTTTTGCAAATCTTCCAGTTCATAGCAAGCGCCGCCACCTTTATTAGTGGTGTTTTCTACACAAACTAAACTTGTTAAAGGACTGTGGTAAAACTCCGGATCATTGATGGCTCCAGCCACTTGCTCTGCAGTTATCATTCCGCGGTTTCCGTCTAATAAGCAACAAGAAACGCCACTATTGAAGGAAACACCGCCGCCTTCATAATGGTATACATGTGCATATTTGTCAGCAATTAATTGTTCTCCGGGTTGGGTATGCAATTTTATCGCTGTTTGATTGGCCATCGTTCCTGATGGAAAAAAAAGACCCGCTTCCATACCAAACATCTCAGCAACTCTGGCTTCTAGGGCTATAACTGTAGGATCTTGTTTGTAAACATCATCGCCTACTTCAGCATTTAACATATGAACCAGCATTTCACGTGAAGGTTTCGTGATTGTGTCGCTAACTAAATTTATTTCCATATTTATTTTTATTTTCAGTACGGACAATTCGCGAATTGTCCCTTCGTAAAATTTTTCTATTTTTGTGCCACAAATTTACACAATACCGTTTATTAATTCCAACTAGTTCCGTTAAAACTACACTAAATGTAGTACACGGCAGCAATTTTGATAAATTATTGAAAACAGACCAACCAAATTAATATAATTTTATGACAACTACCGAACAAATTAAAGGTATTGTAGAGCGCCTTGGTGCGTTGAGGAGGTATCTTTGACGTTGATGCCAAGCTAATTGAGATCTCAAACGAAGAAGAGAAAACCTTTGCCCCTGATTTTTGGAACAATCCAAAAGAAGCTGAGATCATTGTAAAAAATCTGCGAAATAAGAAAAAGTGGATTGAAGATTACAATAAAGCAGTCGAAATGACGGACGAATTGCAACTTGCCTATGATTTTTACAAAGAAGGTGAACTTACCGGAGAAGAATTAGACGAACATTACTACGCCACTCAAGCGCATATTGAAGCCATTGAATTCAAGAACATGCTCTCGGACGAAGGGGATACTTTGAGTGCTGTGGTACAAATTACTGCTGGTGCCGGTGGAACCGAAAGTTGTGATTGGGCCGAAATGCTCATGCGCATGTACATGATGTGGGGCGAAAAATACGGTTACAAAATCAAAGAACTGAATTTCCAGAAAGGAGAAGCTGCCGGTATCAAGACCGTAACACTCGAATTTGAAGGCGATTATTCTTTTGGATATTTAAAAGGCGAAAACGGCGTGCATCGACTGGTACGAATTTCTCCTTTTGACAGCAATGCCAAACGTCATACCTCATTTGCATCCGTTTACGTGTATCCACTGGTAGATGATAGTATCGAAATTGACATCAATCCTGCTGATATTGAGATTACTACTTCGCGATCCAGCGGAGCTGGTGGACAAAATGTAAATAAGGTGGAGACTAAAGTACAATTGTTTCATAAACCTACCGGAATTCAAATACAATGTTCCGAAACGCGATCGCAGCAAGACAACAGACAGCGTGCCATGCAGATGTTACGCTCTCAATTGTACGAAATCGAGTTAAAAAAGAAACAAGCACAACGCGCTGATATTGAAGCTGGTAAAATGAAAATTGAATGGGGTTCCCAAATCAGGAATTATGTCATGCAACCTTATAAGTTAGTCAAAGATGTTCGCACCGGTTATGAAACCAGCAACGTTGACGGCGTTATGAATGGAGAAATTGATGAGTTCCTGAAAGCTTATTTAATGATGATGGGACAAAAGGAAGAGGAATAAAATACCATTTAGTTAAAATAAAACAGACCCTACCGGCTTTAAAGTCGGTGGGATTTTTTTTATAGATAAACCCCTTTTTTAACGGCTACATTTTATCATGTTACTTAAGGCATCATACTACTCTTTACCTTTTTTTCTAAAGCCATTAGAAAACGGTACTATTTTCTGCTTGGTAATTATTCACGACCCACAATTGCATCCCATTTTCAATGCTAATTTTTTTCTGTTTTGGAATTAACACTATTATGAAGAAAAATTAATTTAAAAAATATCCTATTGTATTAATCTAAACCGCTATAATTACTGTTTTTCGTCTTTTTTTAATTAAAAAACATTGTTGTCCGGTAAAAAACTTTTAAAAGTTAATTATCCTATATATTTATGGGCTTAGCGAGAATTTATCTC
>NZ_RYDL01000011.1:0-16941 GCF_003968755.1 Flavobacterium sp. RSP15
CGCAAAGACCCCAACCAGTCATTGCGAGCAAAGACCAAACACAAGTCATTGCGAGGAACGAAGCAAACCCACTAAAAAGAGCACACAAATTGAGCAACAAAGTGAGATTGCTTCGTTCCTCGCAAAGACCCCAACCAGTCATTGCGAGCAAAGGGAAGCAAACCCACTAAAAAGAGCACACAAATTGAGCAACAAAGTGAGATTGCTTCGTTCCTCGCAAAGACCCCAACCAGTCATTGCGAGCAAAGGGAAGCAAACCCACTAAAAAGAGCACGCAAATTGAGCAACAAAATAGGATTGCCACGTTCCTCGCAATGACCCCAACCAGTCATTGCGAGCAAAGACCCCAGCCAGTCATTGCGAGCAAAGCGCAGCAAACCCACTAAAAAGAGCACAGCAGTGGAGCAACAAAGTGAGTTTGCCACATTCCTCGCAGAGACCCCAACCAGTCATTGCGAGCAAAGCGAAGCAAACCCACTAAAAAGCGCACACAAGTTGAGCAACAAAGTGTGATTGCCACGTTCCTCGCAAAGACCCCAACCAGTCATTGCGAGCAAAGAGAAGTAAACCCACTAAAAAGAGCACAGCAGTTGAGCAACAAAATAGGACTGTCACGTTCCCCGCAAAGACCCCAACCAGTCATTGCGAGGAACGAAGCAAACCCACTAAAAAGAGCACACAAATTGAGCCACAAAGTGAGATTGCTTCGTTCCTCGCAAAGACCCCAACCAGTCATTGCGAGCAAAGACCAAACACAAGTCATTGCGAGGAACGAAGCAAACCCACTAAAAAGAGCACAGCAGTTGAGCAACAAAATAGGACTGTCACGTTCCCCGCAAAGACCCCAACCAGTCATTGCGAGGAACGAAGCAAACCCACTAAAAAGAGCACGCAAATTGAGCAACAAAATGGGATTGCTTCGTTCCCCGCAAAGACCCCAACCAGTCATTGCGAGGAACGAAGCAAACCCACTAAAAAGAGCACGCAAATTGAGCAACAAAATGGGATTGCTTCGTTCCTCGCAAAGACCCCAACACAAGTCATTACGAGCAAAGCGCAGCAAACCCACTAAAAAGAGCACAGCAGTGGAGCAGCAAAATAAGATTGCCACATTCCTCGCAGAAACCCTAATATTTAAACTATGAAACCAGGATTTATCTATATCATCACAAACAAATACCAAACGGTAGTATACACAGGTGTTACTTCAAATCTGCCTCAAAGAATTTTGGAACACAAGGAAAAAAGATACCCTAACTCATTTTCCGCGCGATATAATGTGAATGTATTAGTTTATTATGAACAATTTCAGTGGATTGGCGATGCGATAGCAAGAGAAAAACAAATAAAAGCTGGTTCAAGAGATGCGAAAAATGCTTTAATTCGTTCTATAAATCCAACTTGGAAGGATTTATTTGAGGAAATAAAAGATATAATGACAGAATAGCATCTTTAAAAACACGGATTAGGAAAGTCCCGAATTCGTAAACTAACCGCTTTAATAAGAAGTCTTTCTGCCTTACTCTTTCTTCTATTCAGCTAAATGTCGTAATTTTGAAAAAAAATAAGGACGATGATCAAGATTGGCAACATAATATTACCTGAATTCCCTTTACTTCTCGCACCAATGGAAGATGTGAGTGATCCGCCTTTTCGCAGATTGTGTAAAGCGCACGGTGCCGATATGATGTATTCAGAATTTATTTCGTCTGAAGGATTGATTCGGGACGCCATCAAAAGCCGCATGAAATTAGATATCTTTGATTACGAACGCCCCGTTGGGATTCAGATTTTTGGTGGAGACGAAGAAGCGATGGCCATGTCCTCTAAAATTGTTTCTACCGTAAACCCGGATATTATTGATATCAATTTTGGATGTCCCGTAAAAAAAGTAGTATGCAAAGGTGCCGGCGCCGGAGTGCTTAAAGATATTGATTTAATGATTCGGTTAACAAAAGCAGTTATTGCAGGTACCCATTTGCCGGTAACCGTAAAAACCCGTTTGGGTTGGGACGATAACTCGATTAATATTGATGAAGTAGCAGAGCGTTTGCAAGATATTGGTGTTGCCGCTTTGAGCATTCACGCCAGAACTCGTGCCCAAATGTATAAAGGCCATTCCGACTGGTCGCATATTGCCCGAGTTAAAAATAATCCAAGAATCACGATGCCTATTTTTGGTAATGGCGACATTGATTCTCCAGAAAAAGCATTGCAATATAAAAATGAATACGGTATCGATGGCATTATGATTGGTCGTGCTGCCATTGGTTATCCTTGGATTTTTGACGAAATCAAACATTATTTCAAAACGGGAGAACATTTGCCAAAACCTACCGTTATCGATAGAGTAGAAGCCGTTCGCAATCACCTCACTTGGGCCATGGAATGGAAAGGAGAACGCTTAGGAATTGTAGAAACGCGTCCGCATTACACCAATTATTTTAAGGGAATCCATTCTTTTAAAACCCACAAGCAAAAATTAGTTACACTAGATCGTCCTGAAGAATTATTCGCTTCTTTGAATGAAATCGAAGAAGCGTATGCGGGATATGAGTTGGTTTAAGCAGTATATATTAATCAACTTCTACCGCCAATTCGCTAATTTATAATAGCTTATTAATTAAACATCTTTGCTAAATCTAAAGAGTAATTTTTTTAAAAATTAGCGGTAAAAAACTTACTCCAACAACTTCTTGCTCACCCGACTACTTGCAATTAAGGATGCAATAAAGCCAAGCGTAATAATCGTCCCCATAACAATAAGTACATTTTCGAGAGAGAAAATCACAGGATAAGCCAGTGTAGGAGTAATCATTACAAGCTGAAAATTTTCTTGAAGTAGTACAATTATAATCCCTAAGGTTAGCCCAATAATTCCGCCAAAAACACTCAATAAAGTCCCTTGAAGCAAGAATATTTTTCGCAAATTTTTGATTTCAGTTCCCAGATTGAATAAGGTTTTTAGATTTCCTTTTTTGTCTAAAATCATCATGATCAATGCGCCAATTAAGTTGAACAGTGCCACAACAATCACCAGAGTAAAGATTAAGTACACGGCAATATTTTCAGTATTCAACATTTTATAGAGCGAGTCGTTAAGTTGAGCCCTATTTTTTACGGTAATTTTATTCTTAAAAATAGTTTGAAGTTGATTTATAATAGCAGTTTCATCAGCACCCGTTTTTGCTTTGATTTCAATCCCGGAAACCTGATTGGTTTTGTATTCCAATAGTTCCTGCGCCAAACCTAAATCAGCAAAAACATATTTAGAATCTAAATCTTCGCTAATGGCGTAAATACCAACCGGAATTATATCCGTTTTGTTAAAAGCCTGTTCTTGATTTTCAATCGTGCCTTTTCCGGCTTTAGGCACCATTACTTCCAAATGATTATTAAAATCCAATAATCCCATCGAGAATTTCTGAGCAATTCCATACCCAACAACTACTTGATAGGTGTCAGGTTTAAACCATTGCCCATTGAAAAGTTTGGAGTCAATAGCATTTACTTTGCTAAAATTAGCATCAACCCCTTTTAAGTACGTAACTTGTTGTTTTCCGTCAAAAGTAAATAAAACACGCTCTTCGATGATTTTGGTATACCAAGCAAGACCGTCTATTCTTTTGATTTGGCTTTCCTGATTGGGAGAGATCAAAAAGGATTTTCCTAAAGTACTGCTCAATTTTAAATCCGGATCGATGTCATTGGTAAACGAAAGACTAAATACTTTTAGCCCGCTAAAAACGGATAAAACCACAAACAAAGCCATTGCACCAACAATAATTCCCATGCTGGCAATGCGATTGATGATGTTTATAGCATTGTTTTTACTATTGCTGAGGATGTATCGTTTGGCTATGTAGAGGGAGAAATTCAAACTTTATTGGAATCTGCGTTTGTCTAAAAGATCCCTGTTTTCTATAGGATTATCTCTGTTGGCTAACGCATTGTCAATTTTTTCAATGTAATCTAAAGAGTCGTCAATAAAGAAAACCAAATTAGGAACTTTTCTTAATTGTAAACGAACGCGTTGTGATAAATCATGTTTTATAGTTTTAGCATTGGACTTCACCGCCTCTAAAATTTCTTTGGCTTTGTCCTGAGGAAAAACGCTTAAATGTACTGTCGCCACTGATAAATCTGTAGTTACAGTAACTTTGGATACCGAGATAATTAAATTAGCTACTCCATTTTTTCTCACTTCACCTTGCAGAATATCAACCAAATCTTTTTGGATAACCCCACCTATTTTTTTCTGTCTATTTGTTTCCATAGTGCAAAAATACTACTTTTAAGTTTTATCCCGAAGTTTCAGGACAAATTTTAAAAGTTACCTGACAATTGGGGTATTTTTAGATGCCTTTTCTGAAGAATAAAAAAGACTTTCCCTTTTATCAGGTCTTCAAATCGATAAACTCGCTAGCATTGAAGTAAAAACAACAGACAAATTTTGAATAAATAAGCTTGAGATCCTTTGAAACGAATGAAATTTTCAACTAAAATCGAGATGTTTTTTTTATGTTTTTTATTTTTAGCCTAAAGGGGAATTTATTTTTGAAAATCAATATGTTAGTATTTTTTTGTACATTTAACATTATAATTCGTTCGTGACAACAGGCTGAATTTTAAATACCACTTTTTTCAGCATTATAGTAGTAAGGTTTTATACCATTTTTCCAAAATTTATTTTTAATTGTTTTCAAAGTTATTCCCTTTCGGATGACGCTTTCTATGTTTTAGTTCAACCGTTGCAATTCATTGTAACGGTTGAACTTTTTATTGGAATTTATAATTTTTATTAAATAGAACCCTCATCGTTTGAATATATGAATAATTTTTACGTAGCTTTTTTTTTCATGGTTCATCTAGGATGCATTACAGCACAAAATAACACAGGGTTTTTTGGAAAAATCATCGATTCAAAAACGCAAATTTCGTTAGGTTTTGTGGTGGTCAGTGTTCAAAATACGACTTTAATGCAACTCACTAAAACGGATGGTAATTTCAGTTTTGATACCGTTCCCACAGGAAATATTTTGCTTCTGGTACACAGTCAGGGTTTCAAAGATGGCTTGTATCCCGTTGAAATTACCGAAGGACAAATGCTGGATTTGGGAACCATATCTTTAGAACAAGACCAATCCATAGAGCAGCAAAACAGTATCATCACACTTATTGAAAGTGATTTTGGCGAAGACAACAGCAGTTCCGAAAGTACTTCCGGACTCTTGCAATCCTCCCGAGATGCTTTTTTGCAAGCTGCCGCTTTCAACTGGGGACAAGCTCGTTTTAGAGTTCGGGGATTAGACAGCGAACATTCCACAATGATGATCAATGGCGTTTCGATGAATAAAATTTATGACGGCAGACCGCAATGGGGTGCATGGGGCGGATTGAATGACGCGCTACGTAATCAGGAATTTACCTTGGGAACTGCCCCTTCGGATTATACGTTTGGGGGTATTTTAGGGACACAGGAAATCAATATGCGAGCCTCTATTTACAGACCAGGTTCTCGAATTTCATTTTCTGGGACCAATACCAATTACAGTTGGCGCACCATGGCTACGCATGCTTCCGGAATGAATTCCCGTGGCTGGGCTTTTGTAGTTTCGGCAGGAAAGCGCTGGGCGCAAGAAGGGTATTTTGAAGGCAGCAGTTATGATGCGAATTCCTTTTTTATAAGTCTCGAAAAAAAAGTAGGCGAGAAGCATTCGTTGAATCTCACGGCACTGTACACCCCGAATTCCAGAGCCAAAAATTCCCCTAATACAGCTGAAGTTACCCAATTGACAAACGTAAAATACAATTCGTATTGGGGTTTTCAAGAGAATGAAAAAAGAAACGCTCGCATCAAAACCATTGAAGAACCCATGATAATGCTGAATCATTATTTTAAAATCAATGATAAAACCAATTTGAATTCGAGTGTGACGTATCAATTTGGAACAATTGCCAACAGCAACATCGATTATCAAAATGCGAATAGTCCTGATCCAACGTATTATCGAAATATGCCCAGTTATTACAGCTCTCTTTATGCGCCGGATAATGGAGAATTCTCGGGTGCATTTACTCCGGATTATGAAAATGCAGAAAAAAGTAAAGCGGAATTTTTAGCCAATTTGCAAATTGATTGGACCGCATTGTACCGAGCCAATCAAAATCCGGTTTTGGATGCTAATGGAACAATTACGGGCTACGAACCCACAAAAAGCAAGTATGTTTTGTATGAAGATCAAGTAGAAGATCAGACAGCGGTGGCCACAACAAATTTGAGTGCGCAACTGTCGGAAAATATTTTTTTGAATGCAGGAGCATCTTTCAAAAAACTAAAATCGCATAATTCACAAAAATTGTTGGACTTGCTTGGCGGTTCCTATTTTGAAGATGTCGATGCTTTTTATAGTGGAAATCAATCCCAGTCTGATTTGAATAGTCCCGACCGTCAAGTAGTTGTTGGGGATACGTACGGATACAACTATAATTATTTTGCCAATACTGTAGAAGCGTTTACCCAATTCAAATTCACCTACAACAAAGCGGATTTTTATCTGGCCCAGCATTTTTCTACTGCCAATTATCAAAGGGAAGGTCTGTACAAAAACGGAATTTATGAAACCAATTCCTTCGGGAAAAGCGAAAAAATAGCATTTGAAAACTTTGGCTTCAAAGCCGGATTCAATTTCAAAATCTCCGGCAAACAGCTGGTGACTTTTAATGCGGCGCATTTAACCAAAGCACCTTCTTTGAAAAATACGTTTGCGAATTCCCGATTGAATAATGTGATTGTAGACGGAATTGAAAGTGAGAACATCAGCAGTTTGGACGCCAGTTACATCTATCGTTCCCCAAAACTCAAAGCCAGACTAACTGCGTATTATTCCTTAATTAAAAATGCTACTCAAATTTCCTTTTTTTATGCCGAAGGAATTTTTGATGATGGCTCCGGTTATTTAAATACCGATGCTTTTGTGAGTCAGACATTAACACAATTGAATAAGAAAAATGTAGGGGCTGAATTCAGTTTGGAATACCAATTAAGCCAAACATTTAAAACCACTTTTTCGGCCGCTTTCGGGGAATATACGTATGACAGTAATCCAAGAGTGACTTTGACAAACGATGCTGAAGCAACTCCAGAAAATACCAGTCCGGTTTTTGATTTTGGAACAGCTTCCCTCAAAAATTATAAGCAAGCGGGAATGCCACAACGCGCGTATTCCGTGGGAATTGAATATCGAGATCCAAAATATTGGTGGATTAGCGCCAATGTAAATTACCTCACCAACAGTTATATTGATATTTCTCCTATTTCCAGAACCGAAATATTTTATAAAAATCCCGCAAGCGGTTTCAATTTTCCAGAGGCAACGGAGGAACGGGCTACAGTACTCATAAAACAAGAAAAATTTGATCCAACGATGTTGCTCAACCTTGTGGGTGGAAAATCATGGAGAATTTACGGAAAGAATGTTGGGATTTTTGCCAGCATCAATAATGTACTCGATGTTACCTATAAAACGGGTGGTTATGAACAAGCCCGAAACGCAAATTTCAGACAAATTAATCAAGATGTTTCCAGTGGCACGCCTTCTTTTGGACCAAAATATTTTTACGGATACGGAAGAACGTATTTCGTCAATCTTTATATCAATTTATAAATTAAAGCACATGAAATCAATATTCTGCAAACCGGTTCTATTTTTACTGTTGACAATCACTTTCAGCAGTTGCGTAACGGATGAGGTTGTGGCTCCAAAACTCATTTGCACCCAGCCGGATTTAGTTGTAAATAAAACAGTTAACGAAGTTCTTGCTGTTGCGAATGCCATTGTAACACAGTATAAATACGAGGATGTCATCGAGGCGTATGTGGTTTCCAGCGATGAATCGGGAAATTTTTTCAAGTCGATTTCCTTTCAGACTTTGGCAACAGCCACAACGCCAGCCATAGGATTTAGCGTTCCTGTGGATGCTACCAACTTGTATATTGACTATAGATTGGGCAATAAAGTATATATAAAATTGAAAGATCAATATACGGATATTTCATTTGGCGGGATGCGTATCGGAAGTATTTTTGTGAATTCCTATAATGAAGGTGGCGTGGGGCGACTTTCACAAAATGAGTATAAAAAAGTGTTGAATGCGTCGTGTAGGAATGTAAAGGAGGAGGTTTTGGTTCGGTCGTTAACCATGGCGGAACTGCTGAATGATTCTAATTTGAATACGTTGGTCGAATTGTCTGATGTTCAGTTTTCAGCTTTGGCCATAGGGCGTCATTATTTTGAGGAAACCAATAATGTGGGCGGTGCGACAAATTGGGGATTAGTAGATAAATTAGGCAATCAAGTCTATTTTAGAACGAGTAGTTTTTCTGATTTTTCGACTAAAGTTGTTCCCGATGGGAGCGGAAAAGTAAGGGGTATTTTGACGAAATACGGAACGGATTACCAATTATTGCCGCGTTCCGAAAAAGATGTGGTGATGACTGGAAGCAGAGCTGTTCCTTTTTTCTCTCAAGATTTTGAAAAAGTTGTCGATAAGTCGAATTTGAGTCTTCCCGGCTGGGCAAATATGGTTCAAAAAGGAACACTTTTCTGGAAAGGCACCGTTTATTCCGGTAACGGGTATGCCGAGTTTGCCATTAGCGGAACTAAAGTTGTTTCGAATGTGGCTTGGTTGATTTCGCCAAAAATTGACATGGATGTTCATACGAAAGAAGTCCTTACTTTTAGAAGCGCTCAGCATCATTTAGACGTTGATTCCCAGTTAAATTCCTTGGAAGTGTATGCTTCCAGTAATTTTGACGGATTGAATTTTGCAACTGCCACTTGGATTCCCTTAATGGTTAATTTGCCCAAACAAGCCACGCCTTGGTATCAATTTATAGGAAGTGGCGCAGTAGATTTATCTGCATACCAAGGTAAAATCAGCATTGCTTTTAAATATACAGGCTCCGGAAAAAATCTGGCTTTGGATGGCGCTTTTCAAGTAGATGACGTCCAGATTTTTGGTGATAAATAATTTTTATAAAAGGCTTTGCTCGAATTACTATATTTGCAGCATTAACGTTTAAATTAAATTATGAAATCTACTTTATTAGCCTTAATTTCTTTATTATTTGTTTCTTGTTTATCGGATAACGAAGCATCTAAACCTGTTGATTACACGGTTCAAAACGAAAAAGAAATCGTGGATTACATTGCGAAAAATAAATTGACTGCCACAAAAACCGATTCAGGATTGTATTATGTGGTTAATGAATCGGGAACTGGCGTTCAACCAACAGCTTCATCTAATGTAACAGTAGCCTACAAAGGATATTTTACTAATGGAAATGTTTTTGATCAAAGTGATGCTTCAGGCATTTCATTTGGTTTGAACCAAGTGATAAAAGGATGGACAGAAGGTATTCCCTTTTTTAAAGAAGGAGGAAACGGAGTTCTTTTAATTCCTTCTCATCTGGGTTATGGAAGCAACGGTAGTGGACCTATTCCAGCAGGATCTGTTCTTGTTTTCAATGTTAAACTGATCAAAGTAAATTAGTTAAAGACTATTATAAATTCACAAAAGGCTATCTTTTCGGATAGCCTTTTGTAGTTATTTACTTTTTGATTTCGACAATACTTATCGCATAACCTCCACCGGGAGCACTGAGTTGTGCCAGTTTTGATTTGTTAGTCACCGTCATTTTACGAATCGTATACGCTTGTGGATTGGTTTTATAATGTGCCTCTTTTGCATCAGCATAAATAGTGGCAACATATTTTTTTCCTTTTTCCAAAAAATCAAATTTGATGGTTGATGTACGAGAAGTATCGCCATTTACATTACCAATAAACCAATTGTTCGTCACTTTTGCTTTACGCGCAACAGTAACATATTGACCAGGTTCTGCTTCAAGGTATTTGCTGTCAGACCAATCTACGGCTACATCTTTGATGAACTGAAAAGCATCAGGAAAACGATCGTAATTTTCCGGTGTATCAGCCGCCATTTGTAAGGGACTGTACATCGTTACGTACAATGCCAATTGATTAGCAATTGTACTGTTTACATGGGAGTTGTTGTCCTTGTTCATTTTACTCAAATCCATTTCAAAAATTCCAGGCGTATAATCCATCGGTCCGCCCACTAAACGGGTAAAAGGCAACACTGTCACGTGATTGGGTTTAGAACCACCAAAAGCTTGGTATTCTGTTCCTCTTGCTGCTTCGTTACCAATTAAATTGGGATAGGTTCTTGAAATTCCCGTTGGACGAACCGCTTCGTGAGCATTCAACATAATTTTATATTCGGCTGCTTTTTCCAAAGCATATTGAAAGTGATTGACAATCCATTGGCTGTAGTGGTTTTCGCCTCTTGGCATAATATCACCTACATAACCACTTTTTACAGCATCGTATCCATTGTCTTTCATAAACTGATACGCTTTATCCATGTGGCGCTCATAGTTACGCACAGATCCTGAAGTTTCATGGTGCATCATCATTTTAATACCTTTTGATTTGGCATATTCATGCAATCCTTTGACGTCAAAATCCGGATATGCAGTCAGAAAATCAAAAACATAATCTTTGGAATGACCAAACCAGTCTTCCCAACCTTCATTCCAGCCTTCTACTAAAACGGCATCAAAACCGTGTTTAGCGGCAAAATCAATGTATTTTTTTACATTAGTGTTGTTGGCACCGTGTTTTCCATTAGGTTTCGCTTTTGAAAAATCACTAACGCCAAGTTGTACCGTTGGAAATTCATCCGTATACGCCCAAGAACTTTTTCCAGTGATCATTTCCCACCAAACACCTACATATTTAACGGGTTTTATCCATGATGTATCTTCAATTTTGTTTGGGTCATTTAAGTTCAATGTCATTTTTGAAGCCAGAATTTCTCTTGCGTCATCACTAACAATTATTGTACGCCAAGGCGTATGATTTGGAGCCTGCATATATCCTTTGTCTCCTTTGGCATCTGGTGTTAACCAAGATTCGAATACCATATTTTTATCATCTAGATTCAAATGCATACACGAATAATTGATTAATGCTGCTTCATGTAGATTGATATACAATCCATCTGCTGTTTTTAGCATTAGCGAAGTCTGTACTCCTGTTGTCGAAAAAGACTTTTGAGAAACATTTGCGGTAGTTGCTTTTTCTGATAAACCTCGGATTTCCGATAATTTTGATGTGGTGTAATCGTATTCTTGAGTGTCATAATCACCCGGAATCCAAAATGCAGTATGATCTCCTGTCATGGCAAACTGAGTTCTTTCTTCTTTAATTACAAAATAAGTAAGGTTTTTTTGCGAGGGAAATTCATAACGAAATCCTAAACCATCGTCAAACAAACGGAAACGAATCACAATCTTTCTGTCTGTTTCTTTTTGATTTAAGGTTACTGCCAATTCGTTATAATGATTGCGAATGGAAGCTACTTCTCCCCAAACGGGTTTCCAGTTTTCATCAAAAGTGGCTGTTTGGGT
Source organism: Flavobacterium sp. RSP15 (assembly GCF_003968755.1). Lineage (GTDB taxonomy): Bacteria > Bacteroidota > Bacteroidia > Flavobacteriales > Flavobacteriaceae > Flavobacterium. Next base: position 11,498 of record NZ_RYDL01000011.1, read on the forward strand.
ATCTGTTATCGTGAAATTATTTAACAACGAATTTTTATCAAAAAGCAATTTTTTTTCAGCGGGATTAGTACTATATGTCAAATCATACAACATTGTTTTTTTGTCGCTTTTTAGTTCGAGACCCAGTTTACTAGGTTTTATAACGACGTTATTTTTGTAGCTCAAAGTGTAACTTGGAGTGCCATCACTTAACAATGAAAAATCCATTGTGAATTTTTGGTTGGGTGATTTTAATTGTTGTGCCGCAACGTTACTCAAGAACGTTAAAGTGAATAGTAGTGAAAAAAGATAATGCTTCATTTTTATTGAATATAAATTACTAATTGATTTTTGGTTTTATAATTCGGCTTGATTTTTATGAAATCGTTTTATTTAAAACAGTAACAAAATTGTAGTTATCGCTGCAATTTCTTAAAAAGTAAAAGTAAACTCTTTATTGTTTATTTCACACTCTTTCCAGTGGAATAAAATTTGGAATGATGTACTGTTTTGTTCAATTTAATTGATAGTAGGTCAAAATTAGCGCCGAAACTGTTTTCAAATGATGCACTTTATTAAAATAGAACTAACATTTAATGTGTGCGAGGCAAGAATAAAAATTTTTAAAATAACTGCAAATTCGGCAAATTTTTTTAGCCACGAATTATCCGAATTTTCACTGATTTTTTAAAATCAAATGGTGATTTGTGGCAAAACTTTTCTCGTTCTGGAGTTAAATAGCAGTTTCATCTGCAGAAATACAGGGCTGAATTTATTTTATTCGCAGGAAAACATTTCAGCAGTATAATTTTCGGATCGACCAAAAAACTATCATTATTTACGGCTTCTAATTTTTTATAAACCCAGAACTCAATAAGTCCCTTACAAATCATTAAATTTGTAACTTATTCAAAAATATGTTAGAAAAAGAAGTAATAAATTTCGAAAAGACGGCTATAGTTGGTATTGTAACTCAAAACCAAAGTGAAGAGAAGCTGCGCGAATATCTTGACGAATTAGAGTTTTTGACTTTTACCGCAGGAGGGCAAGTGGTGAAACGTTTTTCGCAAAAAATGGAACGTCCTAATCCCAAGACTTTTGTTGGTACCGGAAAAATTGAAGAGATTCATCTTTTTGTAAAAGAAAATGATATCTCGACTTTGGTATTTGATGATGAATTATCACCTTCACAACAAAAAAATATATCTAAAATCATAACGGAATGTAAAATTCTGGACAGAACGCACCTTATCTTGGATATTTTTGCGCAACGTGCTGAAACTTCGTACGCCAGAACGCAAGTAGAATTAGCGCAATGTCAATATTTATTACCAAGGCTTTCCGGAATGTGGACGCACCTTGAACGCCAAAAAGGGGGAATTGGAATGCGTGGTCCCGGGGAAACGGAGATTGAAACCGACAGACGTATTGTTCGTGACCGAATCGCGTTATTAAAAGAAAAAATAAAAACCATCGACAAGCAAATGGGTGTGCAGCGCGGCAATCGTGGCGCTATGGTTCGTGTGGCCTTGGTGGGATATACTAATGTGGGGAAATCAACCTTGATGAATGCCGTTGGCAAAAGTGATGTTTTTGTAGAGAATAAACTTTTTGCTACGCTGGACACCACCGTCCGAAAAGTAGTTATTAAAAACCTGCCTTTCTTGCTTTCGGATACGGTAGGATTTATCAGAAAATTGCCAACACAATTAGTTGATTCTTTCAAAAGCACGCTGGATGAGGTTCGTGAAGCGGATTTGTTATTGCACGTAGTTGATATTTCGCATCCTGAATTTGAAGATCATATTGCATCCGTAAATCAAACTTTATTGGATATTAAGGCAAATGACAAACCGGTAATTATGGTTTTCAATAAAATTGATGCATACAAGTATTTGACTATTGACGAAGATGATTTAATGACCGAAAAAACGCCAAGACACTACACGCTGGAAGAATGGAAATCGACTTGGATGAGTCGAGTAGGAGAGGAAAACGCCCTGTTTATTTCGGCTACCAACAAAGAAAATTTTGAGGAATTCAGAGAACGTGTTTATGAAGCCGTACGTCACATTCACATTACCCGTTTTCCGTACAATAAGTTTTTATATCCGGATTATAAAGACGCAGTGGAGAAAGAAGACAAAGACGCGGAAGAAATGGAATAATTTTCTCCAAAACATAAAATAAACCAATCCCTTTTGAAGTTTTAAGAGGGATTTTTTTTGGGCATGCCCCCAGCTGTATCAGGTTGTACGCTGCACAACAAGTTCTCATAAAACGTGGCTGAACGAAGTAATTAAAAAAAGATATAATTAGGGATGAATTAATTTGGAAATTATTCTTGTTTTGAAAAATGCAACTAGGATTACTATTGGGTTTGAAAGTCTCAAAACACTAATTATTGGAGTCTAAACTATTTTCAAAAACAGTAACAGCTACACCATTCTTTACATCATAATCGCCAATTTTGGTTCGGCGTAAAGCCGTTAAGTGCGAACCAGAACCCATGGCTTTTCCAAAATCAAATGCCAAGGAACGAATGTAAGTTCCTTTGCTACAAACTACTCTAAAGTCTATTTCAGGAAGTGCAATTCTGGTAATTTCAAATTCGTGAATCGTTGTTTTTCTGGTGGCAATTTCAACAGTTTCTCCTGCTCTGGCATGTTCATACAAGCGCACGCCATCTTTTTTTATAGCCGAATAAATAGGGGGTTTTTGATCTATTTCGCCTAGAAACTGTTTTAGGGTATCATGGATTAAAGCATCATCAATATGATCTGTCGAGAAAGTTTGATCGATCTCCGTTTCTAAATCATACGAAGGCGTAGTCGCTCCAATGTAAAAAGTTCCGGTATATTCTTTGGCTTGACCCTGAAGTTCAGTGATTCTTTTGGTGAATTTTCCGGTACAAACTAACAGTAATCCGGTTGCCAAAGGGTCTAACGTTCCAGCGTGACCTATCTTGAATTTTTTTGGCAGATTCAGTTTAGTGATTAATGCCCATTTCAATTTATTCACCGCCTGAAAAGAAGTCCAGTTCAAAGGTTTGTCAATCAGTAAAATTTGTCCGTTTTGGTAATCTTCGGCTGTCTTCAAAAGGAATTATTTAGAATATGAAAAGTAGATCAATAAAAAGATACCTACAATTATTCGGTACCAGCCCCATGGTTTGAAACCATATTTTTTGATAATTTCAATAAAAAATTTAATTGCTATAATGGCAACGATAAAAGCCACGACATTACCAATCAGGAATAATTGGATGTTTTCGTTAGACTTTAAAATCAATTCATAGCCTTTCATTTGTGAAGTTTCGTAGGTTTTCAAGAACACAGAATAGCATGTTACCGCCATCATTGTTGGCACGGCCAAAAAGAAAGAGAATTCTGCCGCAGCATGCCGCGTTAATCCTTGTTGCATTCCCCCAATTATCGAGGCAGCGGAACGACTTGTCCCCGGCATCATGGCTAAACATTGCCAGAAACCAATAATTACAGCTTTTTTTACAGTAATATCTTCTTCTTGAATGACAGTGGGGCTTTGAAAACGACTGTCAATAAAAAGTAGAATTACACCTCCGATAATCAATACGATCGCAATAGGAATAGGATCTCCAAGAACGGCTTCAATCGTTTCGTCAAATAACTTTCCTAAAACCAGTGCTGGAATAACGGCATAAATGAGTTTGAGATAAAATTTGATGGCGATACTTCTGGAGGAAAAATCAAAAAATTTCTTCCAATATAAAGCTACAACGGCTAAAATGGCTCCGAACTGAATAGAAACCTGAAAAAGCTTCACAAAATCATCTTCTTGAATTCCAAAATAGGAACTTAGGAAAACCATGTGGGCTGTGGATGAAACGGGAAGATATTCTGTTAATCCTTCGATTATGGCAATTAAAAAAGCTTGTAATGTATTCATTATAGCGTGATCAGTGTTCTGTTTTTAGTAGTCTGTTAATCAGTATTGTAACTTATAATGCGTCACTGTTTATTGTTTTTTTGGGCTTTTGAGAATGGCATATATAGTTATGCCAAAACCAATTAAAACAGTTGTTGGCGCAAGTCGAATTCTTCTAAAATTGAAGATGTCTTCGCTAAATACATTTGGATCATCACTTCCTCCGCCGGCCATTAGAACAAATCCCAAGGCAATTACACCAATCCCGATTAAGAGAATTTTATAATTTATTTTGTCAAAAAGAAATTCTGGTTTGTGGTTGTTGTTTTCCATTTTATGAGATTGATTTAAACGCTGAATGGTGAGAATTTGAGTAAACAAATAGCCAAATCAACGAGTAAAAATTAATATAAATCGTCTGTTCTTAAATTCAAGAACCGTTGTGTTGCAAAATGCGTGCTTAACCAGGTAATTAAAATACCAATTCCTAGAACACTCAATAAAACAAGTCCAATTAATGCTTTGTCTTCTAATATGCCAAGATTTGGAAAACTGGTTTCTATATAAATCAGTACACCAGTCAAGGCTATTATGGCTAAAAAAGCTCCAATCATGCCCAGTTTTATACTTCGCATTACAAAAGGTTTTCTGATAAATGATTTGGTAGCACCTACCATTTGCATGGTCTTAATGATGAATCTGTTAGAATGTATGGACAAACGCAGCGAACTATTGATCAGTAATACGGCAATAAAAGACAAAAAACCGCTGATTATCAAAATCCACATGCTTACTTTTTTGATGTTGTCGTTCACCAGATTTACTAATTGTTTGTCATACACAATATCGGAAATCATAGCGTTTTTGCGTAAGCTAGCTTCGATTTTTGTGATGCTGTCCTTTATTACATAATCTCCTTTCAGGTGAATGTCATACGAATTTTGCAACGGGTTTTCTCCCAGAAATACCAGGAAATCCTCCCCTATAATATCGGTATGTTGTTTTGCAGCAGCTTCTTTGGTTACATAATCGTATGATTTTACAAAGTGACTTGCTTTTAATTCAGTTCCAAAAGCTTTTAATACCGTGTCATTGGCTTCGTTTTTGAAAAAAACGGTCATAGCAATATTTTCCTTGAAATCGTTCGCTAATTTTTTAGAATTTATAATGAAAAGACCCAATATTCCCAACAGAAATAAAACCAAGAATACACTTAGCACTACTGAGAAATAAGAGGAAATTAAACGTCGTTTTTGGAAATTATCAAAGGAAGAACTCATAGTTTACTGAAATTATTGGGTAAAAATAACAAAGAATTTCTTTATTTAAAGTTAATAACGCTCAAAGTTTCAACTTTCGTACAATAAACGTAAATTTGCGACCTAAAAATAGTCATCGTAATAAAAGGTAGAACCTCAGTTGCTCATTTGTTCAGAACCGCATAAAAAGGACTTGAGTGCGCGACAGCATGACTCCATTAAAAAACAATAAAAAAGAGGAATGACTTGAGTGCGCGACAGCATGACTCCATTAAAAAACAATAAAAAAGAGGAATGAAC
>NZ_RYDL01000011.1:16948-112683 GCF_003968755.1 Flavobacterium sp. RSP15
AAAAAACAATAAAAAAGAGGAATGACTTGAGTGCGCGACAGCATGACTCCATTAAAAAACAATAAAAAAGAGGAATGACTTGAGTGCGCGACAGCATGACTCCATTAAAAAACAATAAAAAAGAGGAATGAAATACAATCCGAACGAAATAGAAGCCAAATGGCAGAAATATTGGTTAGAAAACCAAACATTTAAAGCCGAAAATAATGCAACAAAACCTAAATATTACGTACTGGATATGTTTCCTTATCCATCTGGAGCAGGATTGCACGTAGGACATCCGCTGGGATACATTGCCTCTGACGTGTATTCCAGATACAAAAGACACCAAGGTTTTAACGTGTTGCACCCTATGGGCTATGACAGTTTTGGTTTGCCTGCTGAGCAATATGCGATTCAAACTGGGCAGCGTCCTGAAGATACTACTTCGGTAAATATTGACGGCGGAACGGATAAAGAAGGAAATAAAATTGCAGGATACAGAAAGCAATTGGACAAAATTGGATTCTCTTTCGATTGGAGTCGAGAAGTGCGTACTTCAAATCCCGATTATTACAAACACACACAATGGATTTTCATTCAATTATTCAATTCATGGTACAATAAAAACAGCGATAAAGCCGAAGATATTTCGACTTTGGTTTCGATTTTCCAAAAAGAAGGAAATGCAAATGTCAATGCGGTTTGCGATGAAAATATTAAAATTTTTTCAGCAAATGAATGGAACGCTTTCGCAAAAGAACAGCAGGAGAAATTGTTGTTGCAATACAGATTGACCTATTTGGCCGAGACTGAAGTAAACTGGTGTCCGGGATTGGGAACGGTTTTAGCAAATGACGAAATCGTAAATGGTGTTTCAGAGCGTGGTGGTTTTACAGTGGTGCGCAAGAAAATGACGCAGTGGAGCATGCGAATTTCGGCTTATGCAGAACGTTTACTGCAAGGATTAAACGATATTGATTGGAGCGAAAGCATTAAGGAAAGTCAGAGAAACTGGATTGGGAAAAGTGTTGGGGCGACAGTTTCTTTTAAAGTCGAAAGTCAAAAGTCAAACGTTGAAAGCGAGCAGCAATTTATCGATGTGTTCACAACGCGTCCTGATACCATTTTTGGAGTAACGTTTATGACCTTGGCGCCAGAACATGAATTGGTAGCTCAAATCACAACGGCAGAACAAAAAGCGGCAGTAAATGCATACATCGAAAAAACATCAAAACGTTCCGAAAGAGAACGTATGGCCGATGTTAAAACTATTTCGGGAGTATTCACCGGAGCGTATGCCGAACATCCGTTCACGAAAGAACCAATTCCGGTTTGGATTGGGGATTATGTTTTGGCAGGTTACGGGACAGGCGCGGTTATGGCGGTTCCTTGTGGCGACGAAAGAGATTATGCTTTTGCTAATTTCTTCAAAGGGCAACAAGGCATGCAAGAAATCAAAAATATTTTTGCCAATGTAGATATTTCTGAAGCTGCATACGTTTCGAAAGACAATGTGATTATCGCCAATTCTGATTTCCTAAACGGACTGACATACAAAGAAGCAACTAAAAAAGCGATAGAAGAATTAGAAAAACTAAACCAAGGAAAAGGAAAAATCAATTACCGTTTGCGTGATGCTGTTTTCTCTCGCCAGCGGTATTGGGGAGAGCCATTTCCAGTATATTATGTGAATGGCTTGCCGCAAATGATTGATGCGCAACATTTGCCAATCATCTTGCCGGAAGTAGAAAAATATTTGCCAACCGAAGACGGTTTGCCACCATTAGGAAACGCTGCGGTTTGGGCCTGGGATAGTGTTCAGTGTTCAGTGGTTAGTACTCAGTTAATAGATAATGTGACTATATTCCCATTAGAATTGAACACCATGCCAGGTTGGGCGGGAAGTTCTTGGTATTGGATGCGGTATATGGATGCGCGCAATGAGAATGAATTTGCAAGCAAAGACGCTTTGGCGTATTGGGAAAGCGTTGATTTATACATTGGCGGAAGCGAACACGCCACCGGACATTTATTGTATTCCCGTTTTTGGAACAAATTCCTAAAAGACAAAGGTTTTGCACCCACCGAAGAACCATTCAAAAAACTGATTAATCAGGGAATGATTTTGGGAATGAGTGCGTTTGTTTATAGATTAGACGGAACAAATACGTATGTTTCTAAAAATAAAATCGGTGGACAAAACGTGCAGCCAATTCATGTTGATGTTTCAATGGTTAATTCTTCTGATGAATTAGATATTGACAGCTTTAAAAGCTGGAGAGAAGATTATGCAGATGCAGAATTTATCACCGAAGAAAACGGTAAATACATTGTTGGTCGCGAAATCGAAAAAATGTCGAAATCCAAATACAATGTGGTAACGCCGGATGATATTTGTAACGAATATGGAGCCGATACATTGCGTTTGTATGAAATGTTCTTAGGACCATTAGAACAAGCAAAACCTTGGAACACCGCAGGGATTTCGGGAGTTTTTGGGTTCTTGAAAAAACTGTGTCGTTTGTATTTTGATGATAATGGTTTGATTGTTACTAATGAAAAACCAACTAAAGACAACTTAAAATCATTGCACAAAACCATCAAGAAAGTGGCAGAAGATATTGAAGGGTTCTCCTTTAATACATCGGTTTCACAATTTATGATTTGTGTGAATGAATTGTCCACGCAGAATTGCCATTCTCGTGCAATTTTAGAACCATTGGCGATTGTGATTTCGCCTTATGCGCCACACATTGCCGAGGAATTATGGTCGTTGCTAGGAAATAAAGGTTCGATTGCAACAGTTGCTTTTCCTGTTTTTGAAGCGAAATATTTAGTAGAAAGTGAAAAGGAATATCCAGTTTCTTTCAATGGAAAAATGCGTTTCACGATGGTGTTGCCTTTGGATTTAACCAAGGAGCAAATCGAGGAAATCGTGATGAAAGATGACAGAACCATCAAACAATTAAAAGGAAGAACGCCAAATAAGGTGATAATTGTTCCGGGAAAAATTATTAATTTAGTGGGGTAAATTTTTAACAAACATACTAATCCGTATAAATCTGCGCATATCCTTTTCATCCACGTAATCTGCGTTCCATTTTTAGGAATGCCAAATTGACGCAATAAAAAAATGGTTCAGATTTTGATAATTCTTTTGTAACTTTAAATAATAAATTAAAAAACAAAATATGGGAATGGGTTATTTGATTCTTGCCGGAGCAATCATGCTTTTCAGCTGGTTAGTTAGTTCAAGACTAAAAAGCAAATTTGAACATTATTCTAAATTGCAATTGCAAAACGGAATGTCCGGTGCTGAAATCGCCGAGAAAATGCTTGCCGATAACGGGATTCGTGATGTACGAGTAATCTCTACACCGGGACGTTTGACGGATCATTATAATCCATCTGACAAAACTGTGAATTTAAGCGAGGCCGTTTACAACCAAAGAAATGCGGCTGCGGCAGCTGTTGCGGCTCACGAATGTGGACATGCGGTGCAACACGCTGTAGGGTATCAGTGGCTGACAATGCGATCTAAATTAGTGCCGGTGGTAAATGTAGCCTCTACGTATATGCAGTGGATCTTGCTAGGAGGAATCTTGATGATGAAGACTTTTCCGCAATTACTACTGGTGGGAATTATCATTTTTGCAGCAACTACTTTATTCTCTATAGTTACTTTGCCGGTCGAATATGATGCGAGTAATCGGGCGTTGGCTTGGTTAGAAAACAAAAGAATGCTGACACAGCAAGAACAAGCGGGAGCCAAAGATTCGCTTAAATGGGCTGCTAGAACGTATGTTGTGGCTGCTTTAGGATCCATCGCGACACTCTTGTATTATGTTTCGATTTATATGGGCGGAAGAAGGAATTAGATGTTTGCTTAAAAAATACAAATCCGTCTTGTGTAAGAACAAGACGGATTTTTTTGCCTCTATTTCATCTTTACGGAGAAGAAATCTCATCAAGTTATTCGGAGTATGTGATTTCTCCTACGCAGAAATAACAAAGTTCATGGAGTCACAAAGGGATAAAAGTGGTGCTACAATTGAATTTGTCTTTCAATTTGTTGGTCCAAAGAAATAAAGGTTTCTGTCCTGGAAACGCCTTCTATCGCTTGGATTTTGGTATTGAGTAATTGCATTAAATGTTCGTTATCCCGACAAATTATTTTAATAAGAATAGACCAGTTTCCTGTCGTATAATGGCATTCTAGTACTTCAGGAATTTTTTTTAGATCACGTACTGCCTCTGGATTTCTAGCCGCTTTGTCCAGATAAATTCCAACAAAAGCCATCGTGTTATAACCCAAAATTTTATTGTTTACCGTAAATTTTGATCCCGAAATAACGCCGGATTGTTCCAGTTTTCGCAAACGTTGATGAATTGCTGCTCCTGAAATTCCAATTTTATTGGCGATTTGAAGAATTGGTTTTCGGGCATCTTCCATCAAGTCACGCAAAATTTCTTTGTCGATACCGTCAATTTCTACTATTTGGGAATTGATTTTCATGAGTTGTTATTTTAAACTAAACTATTAAATTTAGTTTGAATTGAAAATCAAATTTAAAAAAAAAACGATTAAATTCAGTATTTAAGGTGTTTTAGTTGACTGTTTTTTGTCATATCAAGTGCAGTCTGGAAGCTAAAATGATTCTCTATTGCGTTCGATGTGGTAATAGGACTAATTTTTACGTAGTAATACTGCACGATAAAGAACCTAACGTAATTTTAGATTTTGTATCATCAAAAAAGCCATTCGGATCGCGAATGGCTTTTTTGATTTTATTACGAAAAGTAATTTTTTATTTTCCTTTGTTGGCTTCCGTGATATATTTCTCTAAAGCCATTGTCATCGAAGGCGTTTCTGGTGTTGGTGCAAGAATATCGATTCTTAAGCCATGATCTAAAGCTTCTTTTTGGGTGGTACTGCCAAAAACAGCAATTCGAGTATTGTTTTGCTCAAATTCTGGAAAATTCATGAACAATGATTTTATTCCAGTTGGACTAAAGAAGGCCAAAACATCATAATACACATCAGCTAAATCAGACAAATCGCTCATCACTGTTTTGTAAAAAATAGCGGGAGTCCAGTCTACTTTTAAGGCGTCCAACGTTATTGGAGCATCGGCATTGAGTTGATCTGAAGCAGGTAATAAGAATTTTTCGTCTTTGTATTTTTTAATCAGTGGGGATAAATCGGCAAAGTCTTTTGGCCCTACGTAAATTTTCCGTTTTCGATATACCACATATTTCTGCAGATAAAAAGCGACCGCTTCTGATTGACAGAAATATTTTAATCCCTCAGGTACTTTAAATCGCATTTCTTCGGCCACTCTGAAAAAGTGGTCTACTGCATTTCTACTGGTTAAAATAATTGCGGTGTAATGATTAAGATCAATTTTTTGAAGTCGGATCTCTTTTGCATTAACTCCTTCTACATGAATAAAAGGCCTGAAATCAATTTTTACTTTATGCTTTTGTTGAAGTTCAAAGTATGGGGAATTTTCCACTTTAGGCTCTGGCTGTGACACCAAAATTGTTTTCACTTTCATATTTTAACGTTTTCTAAGCACTCCCTTTTGTGAACCAATAATACATGAAATAATAGGGAGCTATTTCGAGAGCGCAAAGATATAAAATAAAATAAAACAACTTACCGATTATTAAATTTTGATAATTTTTTATTGAAATAAAATAAGTTATAATATTGGTTACCAATATAATGCCTATAATTAATAATGGAATATTTCTTGAGATTGTGTCGTTATAAAACAAAATAATATTGAATGGCAGTATGATTAATCCAATATAGGTTCTGTAAGTTACCTTTTGTAGGTTGAACTGCTCCATAAATTCTTCAATATTGAATGAGGTTGCAATTATTTTTTCGATTAAATACTTTGCTAAAACGAAGAAGATCAAGAACGTAAATATTTGAATATAAAGCAACCAGTCCGTTTTTGAAACGGGGCCAAAATAGCTCAATGCAATTTGGATAAAGAACGCAAGGGAGATGATTTGGACCAAAAATAAAGCAACAGTGAATCCGCTTTTGAGATGACTGCTGTCACGGTATACTTTTGTGTATTTATTGGAGAAAATAAGGTTCGCAAAATCACCAAAACGATTTTCGAAAATGGATCTAGTAATAGCAATAATAGCAAATGACAGCACAAAAAGTACGGTCGCCCAGTCTTTGTTCTCTGTTATTCTTGGATGAAGTATGGTTTCTATCATAACGGGGTAAAATTACTAATTTTTATACCATTCTTTTTATTATAATTTTATTAAGGATCAAATGGCATAAAAAGTTTACTTTTGCGGTGAAATTAGCCTAAATATGAATGATTGTATTGTTATAATTCCTACCTATAACGAAATTGAAAATATTGAAAGTATTATCCGATCGGTGCTTTCGCAACACAAACCCTTTCATGTGCTTATTATTGATGATAATTCACCAGATCACACTGCTGATAAGGTTGTTTTGCTTCAGAGAGAATTTGGAGGCAGGTTGTTTTTAGAAAAAAGAAATAAGAAATCAGGTTTAGGTACAGCTTATGTGCATGGATTCAGATGGGCATTGGAGCACCGATATGAATATGTTTTTGAAATGGATGCTGACTTTTCTCACAATCCCAATGATTTAGAAAAATTGTACAGCGCCTGTCATTTTGGTAATGCTGATTTAGCAATTGGATCTAGATATGTAACCGGTGTCAATGTAGTGAACTGGCCTTTAAGCCGGGTGCTAATGTCATATTTTGCCTCTGTTTATGTGCGCATGATTACCGGAATGAAAATTCATGATGCTACCGCTGGGTTTGTCTGTTACAAAAGAAAAGTTTTAGAAGAAATCCAGTTAAATTCTATTAAATTCGTTGGGTATGCCTTTCAAATTGAAATGAAATACAGGGCATATTGTAAGAATTTTCAAATTGTAGAGGTTCCGATTATTTTCACTGATAGAACCAAGGGGCAGTCCAAAATGAGTAATTCAATAATTATTGAAGCCGTTTTTGGAGTTATTTCGCTTAGATTAAAAAGACTTTTCAATACATTATAAGAAAAAAATACGATGAACAGGGTTTTAATAAAGAATGCCAAAATAGTAAATGAAGGAGTCATTTTTGAAGGTGATTTGTTAATTGAGAATGACCTAATTGTTGAAATTGCAGAAAGCATCAGCGCTAAATTCTCTGAATGTAAAATCATTGATGCCGAGGGAAATTATTTGATTCCCGGAGCCATTGATGATCAGGTGCATTTTAGAGAGCCAGGACTCACGCTTAAAGGCGATATCGAATCCGAATCTAAAGCCGCAATTGCGGGGGGAATTACGTCTTTTATTGAACAGCCGAACACGGTTCCAAATGCGGTTACCCAAGAAATATTAGAACAAAAATACGAGTTGGCTGCCCAAAAATCGTACGCAAATTATTCGTTTATGATGGGTGCAACCAATGATAATTTAGAAGAGGTTCTAAAAACAAATCCAAAGAATGTTGCCGGAATCAAAATATTTTTAGGATCCTCAACCGGAAATATGCTGGTAGATAATGAAGCCACATTAGAAAAAATATTTTCCAGTACACCACTGCTTATCGCGGTACATTGCGAGGATGAGACAACTATCCAAAATAATTTAGCAAAATACAAAGCAGAGTATGGAGAAGATGTCCCCATAACCGCACATCACCTGATCCGCAGTGAGGAAGCGTGTTATATTTCGTCTTCCAAAGCGGTTGCGCTGGCGAAGAAAACTGGAGCGCGTTTGCATGTTTTTCACCTTTCAACTGCTAAAGAAATGGATTTGTTTAGCAATAAAATCCCATTGGAAGACAAGAAAATCACAGCTGAGGTTTGTATCCATCATTTGTGGTTTACCAATGATGATTATGCAACCAAGGGCAATCTGATCAAGTGGAATCCCGCGGTAAAAACAGCTAATGACCGGAATGTGCTTTGGGAAGCCTTGCTGGATGGTAGAATTGATGTGATTGCCACAGATCATGCGCCACACACATTAGAAGAAAAAAAACAATCGTATTTGAATGCGCCCTCCGGTGGGCCTCTGGTTCAACACGCTGTTGTGGCTATGTTTGAAGCCTTTCATCAAGGTAAAATTAGCGTGGAGAAAATTGTGGAAAAAATGTGTCATAATCCGGCAAAGATTTTCAAAATAGAAAAACGTGGTTTCATTAAAGAAGGCTATTATGCGGATTTAGTGATCGTAAATTCAGGCTTGCCGTGGAGTGTTAAGAAAGAAAATATTATGGCTAAATGTGGGTGGTCACCATTTGAGGGTTTTACTTTTAAGTCCAGAATTACTCATACTTTTGTAAATGGACAATTAGTATATAACGCATTTAAGGTAAAAGACATTCGTGTGGGCAAACGGTTGTTGTTTGAAAGATAAATTTTTGATAAATGAAAAAAATTATAACATTTTTAGCGATCGGGACTCTCTTATTAGGTTGTAAAGAGGAATTAGTCGAAAAACCTGAACGGCTTATTGATAAAGACGTTATGATAAATGTGATGTATGATTTGTCCGTTTTAGAAGCGATAAAATACCAAAATCCAGCCTCCCTGGATACGTTCAAAATAAATCCGACACAATATATCTATAAAAAATATAAAATTGACAGCCTGCAGTTTGCTAAAAGTAATATTTATTATGCGTCCGATTATGAGGGTTACAAAGTGATGTTTGAGCAAATGACCCAACAATTGGAGGATAACAAAAAACAAGTCGATTCTTTAATTACCATAGATAAAAAGAAAAAGAAACCCCTTCTTTTGAAAAAGAAAAAAACGCCCGAAATTGGTAAGGATACTTCGCAATTAAAACAGATTGAAGCACCCTTTTAATGCGCTGAAATGTATTTTATGTAATCGGTAATATTTGTAAAATCAGTTTTTAATCTGTTTTTAATCTTCTCATTGGAATACCTGTTTTTTGAGTAGGAAGCCTTTGCGGTAGCGTGCGATAATTTTCTCTTTTGTTGAAAAATAGTCGAAACACACCAATCCAATCTCCAGAGAATTTTCATAAAAAGCGGTTTTGCATGAATGGTAGGTCGCCTCACGCCCAATGTATCAGCCATAGTATTCAGGATGTCTCGGAAAATATTATTTTCTGCAATCAATGTAAAGCGTTCATTCTTGATTTCGCTTTGCATCAATTGATGTGCAATTCGGACCACATCAGTAACGGCAACAAATCCTGTTGAGCCCAGCGTGTAAAATTTTAATCCGTTTTTTACTTTCGTAAAAAGTTGTCCGCTTCCTTGCGCTCTAAATCCTGGCCCAAGAATGACACCCGGATTTACAATAATCACATCTAAACCTTCTTGTTGTCCGCGCCAGATTTCCATTTCGGCACCATATTTAGAAATCGCATAATCAGTATGGTACTTTTCCGGATTCCATTCGGTTTCCTCAGTAATGAATTTTTCATGAGGTAGTAAGTCGCCCAGAGTGGCAATGGAACTTATAAAACAAAGTTTTTTTATTTGATAAGCGATACAAAAACTCACAATATTTGCGGTGCCTTCAATATTTGTTTTTCGCAATAGATTTTCATCTTTTGGATCAAAAGAAATCAAAGCGGCACAATGGTAGACGGTATCAATATTCTGGAAGGCGATTTCTAAAGAAGGAATTTCGGTGATATCTGCTTGAATCCATTCGATTTGGTCGTATAATAATTCCTTTTTGTAGAGGGAGAATAGCGATTTGGTTTTATCTATCGAAGCAATACTTCGATAAATAGCGCGCACTTTTTCGCCATGATCAATTAAATGAAGCAATAAATGTGCGCCTACTAAACCAGTTCCTCCTGTGACTAAAATCATTTTGTAAAGATAATTAGATTGTTCGATTTTTAGACCGATAGATTTTCAAATTATGCAATTAAAGCTATCTTTGTGAAAATTGATTTTTATACAATGAAAAATATTATTTCCGAATTACAATGGCGCGGCTTAGTTCACGACATCATGCCTGGAACTGAAGAGCAACTTTTAAAAGAAATGACAACTACATATATAGGATTTGATCCAACATCGGATTCCTTACATATTGGGAGTTTAGTACCTATAATTCTTTTGGTTCACTTGAAAAATTTTGGTCATAAACCGATTGCATTAGTGGGTGGAGCAACAGGAATGATAGGGGACCCATCTGGGAAATCTGATGAAAGAAATCTCCTAGATGAAGCGACTTTGAATCATAATGTAGAAGGAATAAAAAGTGTTTTATCTCGTTTTTTAGATTTTAATTCAAGCGAAATAAATGCGCCAGTTCTGGTAAATAATTACGATTGGATGAAGAATTTGTCGTTCATTAATTTCGCTCGTGACGTAGGCAAACGAATCACTGTGAATTACATGATGGCCAAAGATTCTGTAAAGAAAAGATTGTCAGGTGAGGGCGAAGGAATGTCTTTTACCGAGTTTACCTATCAATTAATTCAAGGATACGATTTTTATCATTTGCATAAAGAATACAATTGTTTGTTGCAAATGGGAGGTTCTGACCAATGGGGAAATATTACAACCGGAACTGAATTAGTGCGTCGTATGAATGTAGGTGAAGAGGCCAAAGCATACGCGATGACTTGTCCGTTAATCACAAAAGCGGACGGTTCTAAATTTGGAAAATCCGAAGGAGGAAATGTTTGGTTGACGGCTGATAAAACGTCTGTTTATAAATTTTACCAGTTTTGGTTGAATACCACAGATTTGGACGCTGAAAAATATATTAAGATTTTTACTTTTTTAGATGCAGCAACAATAGACGCATTAATAGTAGCGCATAAAACGGCACCGCATTTAAGAGTGTTACAGCGAAAATTGGCCGAAGAGCTTACTGTTTTTGTGCATTCCCAAGAAGACTTAGAAAACGCCATAAAAGCGTCGAATATTTTGTTCGGGAATTCTACTTCAGATGATTTGAAACAATTGGACGAAGCTACTTTCTTAGATGTTTTTGATGGTGTTCCTCAAGCAGAAATCAGCAGAGCCGAGATTGAGACTGGAATTAATATTGTTGACGTTCTAAACGAAAAAACAGGATTTCTAAAATCAAATGGCGAAGCAAGACGTGCTTTGACAGCTAATTCTATTTCGGTAAATAAAGAAAAAGTAACGGAAGATTTTGTGCTTTCGACCAAAGATTTAATCAACAATCAATTTATATTATTGCAAAGCGGTAAGAAAAATTATTTTGTGGTGAGAGTGGTTTAACTGTTTATTCAAAACATCGGTTAACCGATGAAATAAATTAACGATTAACCTTTTTACAAGACCATCAAATTACAGCCTCGAATATCAGAATTATCAAAACGTCCCAACACCTCGAAAGAGTTGTTGGGATTTTTTTTGCCCAAATCCTGCGTGGCAATAAAGGAACAGGAATTAATGTTGGCCAAATCAATCACGTTGATTCCGCCTGTTTTTCCGTCTGGAATGTAAGTTAACGCATCTTCAGTATCACGAACTAGGATTTGTATCCAAGAAGGGCATTCAAATACGCCGTTTCCTAACGAATAGGCTTGCGAAAGCAATTCGGTCATGCCGTATTCAGAATGTATGGCTGAAACTCCAAAACCTTGACACAATTGTTCGTGTAATTCTTCCCGAATCATTTCTTTGCGCCTGCCTTTCATGCCGCCGGTTTCCATGATGATGGTATGCTGCAATTGAAACTGATGCCGCTCTATTAAGTCCAATAAAGCAAAAGTAACCCCAATTAGGATTACATTTTGACCGGCTAGATCTAAAGCGATAAGCTTGGCAATCAGTTCGTCGTGATTGTGCAGGTAAAAACCACTCATAGGATGATTGGAAAGTTCAATTAAATCCTTGACCATGTAAATTAAGGAAGATCCTTCCCGTTCCAGATAGGAAGGAAGCAAGGCCAAAATAACATAATCTTCGATATTGCCATAAAACTGGGAAAACCCTTTACGGTAACTTTCTTCATACAAAGTGACGTCCGTAACTAAATGTTTGCTGGTTATGGGAATTACTTTTTTATCCAAATTCCCCCCTTTAGGGGCTACGGGGCTTGTGGTTCCGCTGCTAGTAAAGGTTTCCTGAATGGGATTAGTATTTGAAACTACTTCATGACTCTTAAAAAACTGAATCGGTAAAAAAGGAATCTGATGTAAGGATTTTACTTTATGAGGATCTGTTTTTAAAAAATTACAAAATTCCTGATAGACTAAGTTGTTTTCGTATTGAAAACGAAATACTTTTAAGGCAGTTTTCTCAAACTGTTTTTGACTGGAAATGGCAAATATATCGGAAGATGTGATCAAGAATTTTTTTGCAAAAGTAATCAAAAATTTAAAGGCAAACCAATAACGGAATGGTATAAACAGGAATTTAGGGCTTGATTTGGTTTGATTATTATACAAAAAAAGCCCCAATAGGAATTGGAGCTTTTGTGTTTTGTTTTTGAAGTATTATCGTATAATTAGTTTTCGGGTAGCTGAAGCTTCTCTTTCATTGATCTTGATGATGTAAACACCGGAGGTTAGATTAGAGACATTTAGTTCTTTTGAGCTCAATATGGTTTGAAGCACTTTTTTTCCTAAAACATCAAAGATGATAATTTCTTTATCAAAATCGTTTTTTGTCGAAATGTACACTCTACCATTACTCACAGGGTTTGGATACAGGCTTAATCCTTCAATTGAGGCGTTTTCTTGTGTCTTTGCTTGTTGCTTAGTTTCCTGAGCACTAATGCCAAGAGAAAATAAAAAAACCAATAAAGTAATAGTATAAAAGTAGTTTTTTGCCATTAGATTAATTTGAATAGTAAATATACAAAATATATTTCAAAAAGCATACCAAAAAAAACCTATCCAAATGATTGAATAGGTTTTTAAATAAAAGTCCATAATCGGACCTATATTGGATAACGGAATTTTATTTTTTTAGTAAATCCAATCCGTCAATAATTGACCATGATCCAGAAGTAAGTACAGCACCAGTTGTCGTTGTGCTTAAAGAATAATTTCCGGTTGGAAATGTAACGGAGAATCCCGTTCCTACTCCAGCAAACTGAGAAGTACCATCATTAATTTTTACATTTGATAATTTTATCTTTCCACCTGAAACCTGATTGGTATTTGTAGCTGCATCTTGAATTCTAACAGCAGTTGAACCTGACGTTGTGTAACCAGAAATTAAAACATTAGAAAATTCTCCATTTCCTTCTTTTTTGAATTGAATAGCATCATATTCAGCAGCTGAGGATCCTCCTTCGGTAACAGTTCCAGCAGCTCTTGTTAAAGTAATATTAGTAACTTTAGGTCCAAATGAATTATTTACTGATTTAGCTTCAATCTCCATACCATAATTCCCTGTTCCAACTTGGTAAGCGTACCAATTTGTGTTTTCTTGACCTCTCCAGCCATCTTGCCAGTCAAACGAGTCATCAAAATTACCATAAGAGACAAGGTTTTTGGCACTTACTGTACCTCCGTAAAATTCAAATCCATCGTCAGCACCTTTGTAAGCAACTAAGTTTTCTAAAACAGTTGCAGATCCTACTGAGTAAAATGAAAATCCATTTAATTCACTAGTATTATCAGTAAGCTTTTTTCCAGCATATTCTACACGTACGTATTTTAATGAACCACCATTGTGTGTAGCATTTGTACCACCGTATGGCAAGTTGTTTCCATCTTCAGATGTTGCTGTAGTAACACCATTAGCACCTACTATAGGAGCATCTCCAAACATAATAATTCCACCCCATGAACCTGCAGTTTTAGAAGCTTCTGTAAATACAATTGGTAATGCAGCAGTACCATTTAAGAAAAGTTTCCCTCCGTTTTCCACTAATAAAGCATCAGCTGTTCCATCAGCAAGAGTTGCTGTAATAGTCGAGCCAGCATCTATGGTTAAAGAACCTCCGCTTTTAATTTTTACTGTTCCTTGTATGGTGTAATTTCCTAATGGATACGTTTTTGCTGTTGTTATATCACCTGAAATAGTTCCTGTAGGTGTTGGTTGCGTTGCGATTTCCTCGTTGTCAGAAGAACAACTTCCTAAAGATAAAGCAACCATTGATAAGCTTAAGACTAATTTTTTCATTTTGTTACTGTTTGTTTGTTGTTATTATTTTTGACAAATTTACATTCATAGCTCGTAAAGGATGTTAAGTCAATATTATAAAACCATTGCTAAAATTTGAACTTAAAGTAAATTTTATGTAAAGAGTCTTAGGTTGTTGTGATTAATAAAAAAGGCTGTCATTTTTTGACAGCCTCGTTTATTAAAAAGTATATGATAAATTAAGTGAGAATCCTCGCCCTCTTTTGAAACTCTCCAGTAATAAGGAACTTTCATTTATGATAAATTTATTATCGTTGCCCAATTCCATTTTATATAATGGATTTAAAAGATTATCAACGACAAATTTAATATCAATATTTTTGCTGATTTTACTAGACCATACAAAGTCTAACTTGTGAAATGGTTTTTCATAAATATTGTCCATACCCGCTGATCCTACAGCAAATATTCTAGGACCATATACCCCATATACTAATGAAATGGAGTTTTTCATAATTTCATTAAATTCAAAATCATATTTCAAATCTGAATTGATGATCCATTCAGAAGCTCCTTGTAATTTTCTAGTTGAGTTGTTCTCTAATGAACTACCTCCAAAATTTACTTTCACATCGGTTTTCATTAATGAAGTGTTCATTCCGAAAGAGAAATCTGATAAGACTGGAGATAAACGTTCTAATTGCAATAGCAATTCAATTTCTGCGCCATATAAAAAAGCTTCTTTAGAATTTTGATACGTCATCAATTGACCACTTCCACCTGCACCTGCAATAAAAACTCTTTCAATAGGATTTTGGATTTGTTTTGCAAATAATCCAGCCGCAATAATTTCATTGTTTTTTGGAAACAATTCATACTTCATATCGAAGTTAAAATTATCACTATTTTTTAAGTTTGGATTACCCAATATTGATTTTCCATCTGGACTTACATATTGAATAGGTAATAATTCCATTGTAACAGGTCTGGTAATTGTTTTAGAACCATTAAAACGCAAATTGCTGCTTTCTGTTAAAGCATATTTTGCATTAATCGAGGGTAATACATCTAATTTTTGGTCTTTAATCTTTAGGTATGGTCCATTGATAATTTGACCAATATTTCTGTAATGAATTAATCGGTCTGAATTTTCGACTCTAAGTCCTCCATTGATTTCAAATTTGTCACCAATGTTGTAAAGTAAGCTAACGTAGCCTGCGTTAACTAATTGATTCAATTTTACTTTATAATCAGCATTTGATTCTTCACGAACAGCTATGATTCCATTATTGATATCATCAACAATAAATTGATCAATGGTATTCAAGGGAGCTGTATAGTTTTTGTTGACAGAACGTAATCCCGAGAAAATACGGTAAGTAGATCTTAAGTCATTCTCGAAAACATTATATCCTACAGTTATGCGATTGGATTTTCCGTTTTCTTTCTCATTAAACTTAAAGTTATACTCTAATAAACCTGAGAAGTAGTAATTTCCTTTGATGTCTAAATACTGTCTGTTCAGATGATTTCCTCCATAAGAAGTATTAATTTCAGTTTCAGAAATTTTTTCGCCTATAATAAATTTACGATCCGGTTGCTCATAAGCAGTTTTTACAAAAGAACCACCTACTCTAAGCGAATGTTTTTCGTCCGCAGTTAATTTTACATTTCCTAAAAGTTGGGTGTTCAAATAATCAGATTGATCAAATTGGTTTGTTCTGATTAAAATGTTAGGATTAATAGATTGATTGTTGGTATACCCTAATTGATCCTGAATCTTGCTATCAGTGGAGCGTAGGTAAAAAGAGTTGAACCCAATGTCAAAACGTTTAGCTTTATAATTTATTCCAATTAAAGCGGAAGCTGTCGTTTGGTAACTATAGCTTTCTTTGTTCAAGTTGTTGTCATAATCTCCAGCTCCTAAAATAAAAGTACGGTCTACACCCTTACGGATTATGTATTTATTATCTGCATTCAACGAAAGTGTGTAATTTAACTTTGCATCATTGTTTAAAGTAAATTTTTCGGCATGTATAAAACCAATACTTGTATTTAATGGGCTTGAAGTTTTATCAACATTCCAAGTATTGTTCTTGTAAGCATCATTATATCCAGTAGGAGATAATTTTTTTCCGGTTGGAACATTTCCAAATTCAGGACTTAACTGACGGTCTTGACCATTCAGTCCCAAAGCGCCTCTACTATTGTTTGCATCGCTATGAATTAAAAAATCAGAACCGTTATTTGCAGTAGTAAAACCAGTACCAATGTTGATTTTAGTAATGCTTTTTGATTGTACAGTTTCAATGTTTACAGTAGCTCCGGCAAAATCTCCAGAAATATTAGGATTAAAAGTTTTGTAAACATTTAAAACTCCTACGATATCTGTTGGGAAAAGATCTAGTGGAATTATTTTGGTGAACGGACTATTTGAAGGTGCTTGCAGGTCATTTATTAAAAGATTATTGTACCTGTCCTCAAGTCCCCTTACGAATAAACCCCTAGATTCTACTTTAGAGATTCCGGTAATTTTCGTCAAACCTTCTTCAACATCACTTACTCCTTTACGAGCCATTTCTTGTGCTCCAATACTTTGTTTAAAAACAACTGCGTTTTTTTGGTCTAATAAAAGAGCGGTTTCCTTTTCTCTATTTACAGTAGATCGCACCACTACATCTTCTAGTTTGTAGCTTCCGGAACCTAAAGTTTTGTTTAATGTTACAGTTTGATTAGCAACTACTGTTACAGGAACTTCTACAGATTCATACCCTACAAAACTAAACTGTAAAGTATATTTTCCGGGAAGTATTGTTATGGCATATTTACCATCAATATCAGTATTTGTTCCTATATTAGTTCCTTTAATGAGAACGTTAGCAAATGGTAATGATTGGTTGTTAGTATCCTTATCTGTCAAGACACCTGCTATAGTTCCTTTGCTCTGTGAAAAAGAAACAGCGGTTATAAATAACGTTAAAAATAATAATTTGAATTTCATCTGGTTTAAATTTTTTGCAAAGTAACAGTCGAAATGTAAAATGTAAGTTACTGGTTTGTTATGATTATGTTTTATTTTACATCATAAAGTGGCCTCAATATTAAATTACCGTTAACAGCTTTTCAATAGCTCATTTATGATTACATTTACAATTCAAAATAATTTTTGGTGCTTTATGAAGAAAAAAAATACTAAAATTCTACTAGTAGACGATGAACCGGATATCTTAGAAATTGTAGGGTATAATCTCGCTCAAGAGGGATATCAAATCAGTACTGCCACAAATGGGAAAGAGGCTATAGCAATCGCTAAAAAAGAATTGCCGGACCTAATTATAATGGATGTAATGATGCCGGAAATGGATGGCATGGAAGCTTGCGAGAACATCAGAAAAATACCGGAACTCAGTAATGTAATCATAACTTTTTTAACCGCCAGAAGCGAAGATTACTCTCAAGTTGCGGGCTTTGATGCCGGAGCTGATGATTACATCACTAAACCAATAAAGCCTAAATTATTAGTCAGTAAAGTAAAAGCCTTACTGCGCCGATTAAAAGAAAAAGAACAAAATAGCGAAACTCTGAATGTTGGTGGAATAGAAATCAACAGGGAGGAATACAAAATTGTAAAAGATAATATCGAAATTGCCTTACCCAGAAAAGAATTTGAATTGTTTTATTTATTGGCTTCAAAACCGGGAAAAGTCTTCAAAAGAGATGAAATTTTGGATAAAGTGTGGGGCAATGAAGTAGTTGTTGGTGGTAGAACTATAGATGTTCACATCAGAAAATTACGCGAAAAAATTGGCGAAGAGTTGTTCAAAACAATAAAAGGAGTGGGGTATAAGTTTGAAGTATAAATGACAATAAATTTTAAAAAAACATATCGTTTTGCCGTAAAGTCGGCCTTGTATATTACCCTTTTTTCTACTGCATTGGTAAATTTACTGATTTACCTTTTTTTTACTTTTTCCTACCAGTTTATCCTGATTTTTGCCATTTCAATTGCTACTTTTTCATTTATAGTGATTCAATATCGGGTGGAGCGTTTTATTTATAAAAAGGTAAAAAAAATATACGATGACGTTTCTTTATTAGAATCTAGCACCTTCAGAAACCAGCCCATAACAACGGACATGGCGACTCTTACAAGGGAAGTCAAGAAGTTTGCTACGGACAAAAAGCTGGAAATTGAAACCTTAAAAGTTCGGGAGGAATACCGGAGAGAATTTCTAGGAAACGTCTCTCACGAACTAAAAACACCTCTTTTTACGGTCCAAGGCTATCTGTCAACCTTACTAGATGGAGCCATGAATGACAAAACAATCCGAAAAAAATACCTAGAACGCGCCGAAAAAGGAGTCGAAAGACTGATCTACATTGTACAGGATTTGGACATGATTACCAAACTCGAAATAGGGGATTTGCATCTGGAAATTGTCGAGTTTGACATCGTCAAACTCGTTCAGAATGTATTTGATTTGCTCGAAATGAAAGCATCTAAAAAAGATATTTTGTTGATGTTTGATATGAAATACAACAAACCCGTCATGGTCATTGGAGATCAGGAAAAAATACAACAAGTGGTGATGAACCTAATTGTAAACTCAATTAAATACGGAAAATTAAAGGGTTCTACCGAAGTAAGTATTGAGGATTTGACAGCAGAAAAAGTCATCGTTCGTGTGACCGATAACGGAGAAGGAATTGAGAAAAAAAATATCCCAAGACTTTTTGAACGTTTTTATAGAGTAGATAAAAGTGGAGCAAGAACAGAGGGAGGCTCTGGGCTGGGATTGTCGATAGTAAAACATATTATCGAAGCACATGACGAGAAAATTTATGTAGACAGCACGTATCATGTTGGATCTGAGTTTTCATTTACCCTGGAAAAATCCAAGTCAAGGGAATAAGTACGGCCATCTAAGTTCCTTCAGGTCAAATAGAATTAATAATATCCTATACCTTATAAGCATAATTATTTTAGGATCAGTCACTTGTGTTGTTAGTGCTATTAAGTTGATGTCAAAATAATAATTTAGTAACGACAGTCTTACTTTTGAGGGTCATATTTGCAGTAGACTCCAGAAGTTTGTTGGGGTAAATTTATAATGACGTCCAATTGTAACCGCACCATCACGACGCTTTTTTGAACTGTAAAGCAACACTCAGGCATAAATCATCATGAGGTTGTCGTGCAATGAGACAGTTGTTTCGAAGGCCAACTAATTCCATCAGAGCAAACAAAATTTCACCTTTCACTTTAATACAGATATGGAACAAATATATATAGTAATGCTTGTGGTTTTAGGCATTTTGGCGATAATTGATCTAGTTGTCGGGGTTAGTAATGACGCAGTAAATTTCTTGAATTCGGCAATTGGTTCTAAAGCAGTGTCGTTTCGTACTATTATGATTGTGGCCAGTTTGGGTATTTTAGTAGGAGCGCTATTTTCCAGTGGTATGATGGAAATTGCCCGAAGTGGTATTTTTGTTCCCGCCATGTTTAGTTTTAATGATGTAATGATTATTTTCTTGGCCGTAATGATCTCAGATATTATATTATTAGATGTTTTTAACTCAATAGGATTACCAACTTCGACAACAGTATCCATTATTTTTGAACTTTTAGGGGCAGCGCTCTGCTTGGCAGTCTATAAAATTTATGTTTTGGACGATAGTTTTGATACTTTAAGTGATTATATCAACACTGAAAAAGCATCACAAATTGTTTTCAGTATTCTACTGTCTGTCATTCTTTCTTTCACTCTTGGAAGTTTTGTGCAATATGTTTCTCGATTAATTTTTACTTTTCAATATGAAAAAAGAGTCAAATATATAGGTGCAATTTTTGGAGGATTAGCCATTACTGCGATTACTTTTTTTATCCTGATAAAAGGATTGAAAGGAGTTTCTTTTATCGATCAAGCTACTCATGTCTGGATAAAAAGTAATCAATTACTGATAATAGGAGTAAATTTTGTTTTTTTCACACTGCTTTCTCAAGTGTTGATGACTTTCTTCAAAATAAATATTCTCCGCGTAATCATCATAGTGGGGACTTTTGCTTTGGCTTTAGCTTTTGCCGGGAATGATTTGGTTAACTTTATCGGGGTTCCCATTGCAGCCTATAACTCCTATGAAATTTTCAATGGTAGTGGAATTTCTGGAGATCAATTTATGATGGGTGCTTTGGCTAATGATACTATTGTGGCGCCATTTTATTTTTTAGTTTTTGCAGGAGTGGTTATGGTTATAACACTTTGGACTTCAAAAAAAGCCAAAACTGTCATCGAGACCGGACTTAATTTATCCAGACAAGGTGACGGTGTAGAGCGTTTTTCACCCAATATGTTATCCAGATACATTGTGCGATTTGGCGTTTTTATCGGACTGGGTATTAATTATTTTTTGCCAAAATCAATTCAAATTAAAATTGATAAGCAATTTGAGAAACCGGAAGTCAAAGGAAAAAAACGAAAAGACGAACCTGCTTTTGATATGGTTCGTGCTGCTGTAAATTTAATGGTAGCCAGTATTTTGATATCGATAGGGACTTCTTTAAAGTTGCCACTTTCTACAACTTATGTTACTTTTATGGTGGCCATGGGTACTTCATTTGCAGATCGCGCTTGGGATCGCGAAAGCGCAGTGTATCGTATTGCAGGGGTTTTTAATGTGATTGGAGGATGGTTTGTAACAGCAATTGTCGCATTTGTTTCGGCCTTTATCTTTGCGTATTTCCTCAAAGTAGGTCAAGTATATGCTTTCATCGGATTGCTGGTTGGATTAGGAATTCTTTTGTATCGAAGTTCAAGAAAGCATACTAAAACCATTAAAGCCCAGCAAGAATTATTGCTCTTGAAAAGAGAAGATATTGTTACCATAAATGAAGTTATTAGGGAGTGTACCATTCAGATTTCCAGAGTAATCAGTGGTTCAAACACGATTTATCGAGAGGTTATCGAAAATCTTAGCCTTCAGGATCTAGGGAAGTTAAAGGAGAATAAAAAAGACCTCAAAAAACTCGAAAAAGAAGTCGATGAATTAAAGAGTAATGTATATTATTTTATAAAGAATCTGGATGAAACTTCGGCCGAGGGCAGTATGTTTTATGTCATGATTTTGGGTTATCTCCAAGACATGATTCAGTCTCTTGGATTCATCTCACAAAACAGCTATGCACATATCAATAACAATCACAAACAATTGAAATTCAATCAAATTAGGGATTTGAAAAGCTTAGACAATAAGCTTGAAAAATTATTTGAAGATATTATTGTTATTTTTCAAGAAGGTTCGTTTGACAAAATTGATGTTATTTTAGAAACCAAAATTGAGATTTACGATCAAGTATCTAAATTAATTAAAAAACAAATTGAAAGAATTAGAACGGTAGAAACTAGTCCTAAAAACAGCAAGTTGTATTTCGCGTTACTTTTAGAAACTAATGATTTGATAAAAGCAACGATGCACTTACTCGAATTATTTAAAGAATTCAATAGCCAGGCTAATTTAAAAGGTACAAATCTGTAATTCAGTAGTGCTTCTTTTTTTTATAACCATTCAAAACTAATCTTAAGAAATCCATTTGAGAGAATGGGTTTTTAGGGGTTAAGGATACTTATTTTTGTGTTTTGGAAAATATCAAAAAGCGATTTCCAGTCGATATTGCAATGCAAGGTTTGTAAACCACGGTAGGATGCGACTTCACTAAGATTTTCAATTTTGAAATCGTCTTGATTTGCATAGGGAACTAATCCTTCTTTTTTTAGCTTTCGGGCTAAATATTCCTGTTCGTATTGGCCCGGAGTTGGAATAAAAAAAGCCTTTTTACGGAGTTGGGCTAGATCCATAATTGTGGTGTATCCGGAACGGCACAGCACCATTTCACTTTCGTTAAAAGCCTGCTCTAATTGGGAAGAATTCATGTAATTATAATAGGTAACAGGATTGATTTGAGTTACTATTTGTTCGGTTTCAATCTTTCCTTCAATAAACACGACATTCCCGCGGTACCTTGCGATTTCTTTTTTCAGGTAATCCTCCAGCAAGCCGCGCTGAGGTTCTGGTCCGGAAAGAATAATCATTAAATCATATTTTTTTGGGACCAATTTTTTTTGCAATCGACTCAAAGGACCAATGTATCTAATTTTAAGATTTGGATCGTCAACATGTCCCATTTTTCCGGTTAGATTAATTGATCCGGCAAGATCTGGAACCCAACATTCCGTATATTTTTTTATAATATGTTGGTGGATCTTACTGGTAATCCAAGTGGTATTGCCAGTCATTACATTCAATTGATGGGTAATAAACACCGAAGGAATTTTTTTGCTGAACACACCCAGTCTGTTGTCGGATATAATCCCGTCTATCCTATATTTTGAGATCCATTTTTTAATTATTTTTTTTTCTTCCCAGATTGCTTCAAGCATTTTTGGGCTATTTTTTAATAATTTCCATTTAAAGTGAGCTCCATTTTTTGCATATTCTATCTGGTAGGATGGCAGTTCCAGCGTTTGTAAAGTAGGGAATTCCTTTTTTAGCAAAGCCAATGCAATTCCATCAGAAGCAATTATAGGAATGTAGTTGTTCTCTAATAAGGCCTTAATGATTGGAATACAACGTGTAGCATGGCCTAAGCCCCAGTTTAATGGCGCAATCAAAATAGTTTGTTGGTTGGCATTCAAATCCATGTGGC
Organism: Flavobacterium sp. RSP15; assembly: GCF_003968755.1. Classification (GTDB taxonomy): domain Bacteria; phylum Bacteroidota; class Bacteroidia; order Flavobacteriales; family Flavobacteriaceae; genus Flavobacterium. The sequence goes on from NZ_RYDL01000011.1 coordinate 39,716, forward strand.
TCTGTAGTTTAGTGGTTTAAATTTGAAAGATAGACAATGAACGTGTATTTAATATTGCGAGGGCATTACCAAACTATTAAATTGTGGTATTAAAAATAGGCTCTCAATTGAATATTTCCAGTATGTATGGCCTGGGTTGTTTCACTTTTCCGACCCTGATAATTAAAATTAACATCTAAAAACTGGGTGATATTTTTTTGTAAAAGAAGCCTCCAAGTGATGTTTTGTCCGGTTTGTAGCCCTTCCAGCATTTGAAATCCAACCGAAGAGAATTCATTTCCTTCGAATTTATTTTGGTAAAAAGAGACTTCGCCGTTCATCGTGAATTTTTTTGTGCCTGCATACGAAAAGGCAGTTCCAAAACGGTTTTGCAGCAGCGTTTCTGAAACCCCAATTTGGTTTTTTTTATTCTGTAATTCATAAAAGAGGTCCCAGCTCGTGCTTTTAGAAAACAGATAACTGATTTTAGGAGCTAATTGATAACCGTTTATAGCATAGTTTTTCTCCGGGAAATTTTCTGATTCAATGGTTGTTTGTATCGTTTTGGCAAAAAAACCAAGTAGCCAGCTTTTCTGGTACAAATGATTGTACTGCAATTGATGCGAATTGTTGGTAGCCTCTTGAGAGCCTATAGACAACAAGTTTTTAGTTTTATTTTGCAGATATGAATACGTGGCGGAGTGGTTTTGTTTTCCTCTATTGTAAAACAAACTGTTCCTTAAACTCGAGTTTAATCCCAACACATTTTCAGTAGAACTGCTGAACGGATTTAATTCGAAATTATCACCCTCACTTCTAGTTTTTCGGTCGATGATGAAAGCAGTTTGATTGTAGAAATACGAAAGTATTTTCTTAAAACCTTTTTCGTTCTGCCATTGATTGGGATTCAGGGTCACAGATTGCGAGAATTTGTTTTGATGTGTTTTTATGTAAACCCTGTTGGGAAGAAAGATGCGGATGAATTTTGCCTGGTCAATAAACGTGGCGACTTCAAACTCCTGTAATTCCTGAATTCCATTGCCGTTATAGTCGTTCCAGGTGTAAATTCCCTGGCCCGCAGGAACTTCCAGATACGTGAATTCCTGTTGGGGAATGGTCCCGGAATTCGTTTCATAAACCGTTGTGCTTTGTATCAATTGATTGAAAAAACGATCCGTATAAATTATTCTGGAATTTAACGTAGGTTCTCTTTTTCTTGTTGCATCCACAAAATCCAAGATTCTGTAATTAGCATATAGGGATAAATCGCTTTTATTAGTTTGAATCAATTTTGATTTCAAAAGGAAAGTCTGAGACGAATTGACCCTTTGGATCAGTCCATTTTGTAAACTGTCATTGGATCTTCTTAGGTATCCCAATTCTACAAAAACTTTGGTGCTGTCTCCGCGACCGGTAAAAAATCCGTACTCTGTAAATTTTTGACTCAAAGCCGAAAATTCATTTGAAATTTTATTTTTCTCCTGATTGTCCTCTAAGCGCAAGCGAGAGCCAATCCAGTTTTTGTCAAAATGAAAACGGATTTGGGATTGGTTTCTTAAAAATTCAGAGGATGAAATCGTTCCGTCACTTTTTAGGGAACTGCCTTGATTTTGAAAAGTCCAGTTTTTTATTTGAAACAAGCCATTTAAAACATGTCGATTTCCCGAAAAATTTCCCGAAAAATCCAGTTTTTCAAACTGATACATCAATAGTCCTTTGTTTGTTGAGTTGGGTTTAGGGTTTAAATCCAATTGCAGTCCGGAAATTAACAAGCTTTGATTTCCTATAGCCGCAGTTCCTAAGTTCCAATCCCGGTCAAATTCGATGTTGTACAGCCGTTCTACAGCCCTGAAATTTCGCTGAATAAATTGATAATTCGCAAAAGCATCTACGTGCCATTTTTTTGAAAAAAGCCGTTGCTTGGCATTGATTTTTGCAGCCAGGCCCTGATTGTTTGCATCGTCAACGGGCGAAAATAAATTGCTGTCGTTATTGCTGAGACCAATTTCAAAATCGAGAACTGTTTTCTCAGTGGGATTGTATTTTCCTAAAAAGGTAGTCACTTGGATTTTTGTAGGAGCAATCAATTGTATGATGGGTGCATAATTTCCTTGCGGAACGCCGTTAATGGGAGCTATATACTCATAAACCCGGGTGATCGTGGCTGAATTTGTCAAAATATAATTTCCATTATTCAGTCCTACTAAAGTAAATCGTACATTGAATAATTCCTGCTGTGCTTCATTTGAGTACTCAAAAATTTCCACAGCATTGAGGATTGTTTTTCGGTACAGCACCTTGTTTTCAGAATAGGAATCTGCAAATGCTGACGGGGCAACCATTAAATCAGGATTATCTCCCGCATTAACTAATATCTGGGCTTGTTCTTGGGATAAATTTTGTTGTAAAGGTTGGTTTTTGAGGTCGTTTTCCGAATATAAATAGCCTCCAAAACTCCAGTTTTTATTCTCGTGTGTGGCGCCTGCATAGGTTATAAATCGAGTGTAATTTCGATCTGAATATTGGTATTCTATGGCAATTCGCATTTCGGAGGTAATCGTGAAAAGCGGGGTAAACACGATTTCACCCGCATTATAATCAATCGTGTAATCATTGTTTTCGCCTCGTTTTAATAAAACACCATTTACATACACCCGCTCTGAACCTGAAATAACGAGTACATACAACTCTCCATTTTGCCCTTTTAATTTATAGGGACCCTGATTGCCTTCTTGGCCCACGATATCGCTTTTTGCATATTGTCCTCGGACCAGCGCTGCTGAGGCAAATACATTTGTTTTGTTTTCTTCGGTTCCAAAGGTGAAGGTGGTGGCGAGTCCCTGCACTTTTTTATTGAAATTCAGGAATTGGGATTTCTTGTTCTCCAGAAAAATATCACCCGCTCGAATATTCCAATCGGCACTGAATAATTCCATGAATACATTATCGAACTGGTCTAATTTTTGGGAATAACCGCCATCCTGCAGCGGAATGTTACTGTCTTGAATGGAGGCTCTTAAGCTTACTTTTTCAGAGATTTTTCCTGTGATTTGTAAGTCTAAATTGGAATTCAAAACGGCATTTTGATTGTTTCCTATGGTAATGCCACGGGTAATACTTCCGGATGTGTTCAAGCCGTCAAAAGGTACATTTTTATTTGGTTTTTTATTTTTTAGGGTATATAAATCACCTGATCCGGCTTCGTTGCTTACTACTTTGGCAGAATCATAAATGCGGTATTCTTTAGTAAGGATCTCCGGAAATTTCAAATAGTGTACCGTTATTGAATCGTTGTATTGGGCGCTGTTTTCTTTTAAAAGTAAAGTCCCTTCGCTGAAATTTACCGTATAAAAAGTGATTTCGATGGGTTTGCCATTGGCGTCAAGCAATTTGAAAAAACTGGAATTAATGCTTTCTTTTTCAAGATGAATGGTGTCGCGGGAAAAAGGGATTTTTTTGGTTTTGTACAACGAATTTATTTCCTGTGCGTGGAGCCCAGAAATACAGCTTATTACAGTCCAAAAAAGTAATTTTTTCAACATAAATACTATAACTCGAAAGTGTCAAAAGTAGTATTTATAATTTGATAATTATAAAAGGTTTCGAATTTAGCGTTTGGGTTTTAAAGTATTAAAGGAATGGAGATCAGAATTTGATTCTGATCTCCATTTATACTTTGGGTTGCGCATGTTTTTTAGGGTTACACTTCCTTTGTGATCACTTGTATGGTTTCCCGACTGACTTGTTTCAACAATACAACTTTGTTTTTTTCAACGGTTTCGGCTGCTGTTTCGTTAAAATGTCGGATGGTGTATAAGGTGACATTTTCATTAAACTCTACTTTAAACTTTTTAGACAAGATAGCATTCAGGGCTTTGAAATTTTCAAATTTATCTTCTACACATACGGAGAAACTAATTGCTGAATTCTGAATCAAGTTCACTTTTATTTTGAATTGATGGAATAATGCAAAAATTTCGCTGATGTTTTCTTCCATGATAAAAGAGAAATCGATAGAGGAAAGCGAAATCAAAAGCTGGTTTCTTTTGACGATGAAACACGGTAAATAAGGTTCTAAGTCGACTCCTTTGGAAACGCTCGTTCCTTTTAGTAACGGATTTATAAAGGATTTTACATACAACGGAATTTCCTTTTTTTGCAAGGGTTGTAGTGTTTTTGGGTGAATAACCGTTGCTCCATAAAAAGCGAGTTCTATGGCTTCACGGTACGAAATCTGATTCAATAAACTCGCGTTTTCAAAATATCGTGGATCGGCATTCATTACTCCGGGAACATCTTTCCAGATGGTCACGCTTTCGGCATTTAAGCAATACGCAAAAATTGCAGCCGTATAATCAGATCCTTCTCGGCCTAAAGTGGTGGTAAAGTTATTTTCGTCAGAACCTAAGAATCCTTGTGTAATGTTTAGTGTTTTACGTTTTACGTTTTTGGCAATGTTCTTCTGTGTCAATTCCCAATCTACTTCCGCATCCCTGTATGTAGCATCAGTTTTTATGAAATTCCGAACATCCAGCCATTGTGTTTTTATGCCCATGAAATTCATGAAATGACTTAGGATTGTGGTCGAAATTAATTCGCCATAACTGACAATTTGATCATAGACAAAATTATAGTTGGGCGATTTATTGTGAGTCAGGAAATATTCTAAATCTGAAAATTGAGTGTTGACAGCTTTGAAAACTTCGTTTTTCTCGTCCTCAAATAAATCTATCAAAATTTGATTGTGGTATTTTTTTACTTCTTGAACAGATGAATTTAATTCAGCGGATTTATCGAAATAATTTTTTATGACAACCTCGAGCGCGTTTGTGGTTTTTCCCATTGCAGAAACAACCAACAATACGTCTTCATAACCCACTTTTTGTAAAACGTCGTACACGTTTTTAATTCCTGCAGCATCTTTTACAGAAGCTCCTCCAAATTTGAATACTCTCATATTTTAAACAAAAATTGTTCTTTATTTTATTTCAATTTATTCTCCACAAAATTGGTGATTCCCAATTCGTCCATTTGTACTACATACCAGTCACGAAGCACTTTTGCGCCTGATTTTTCATAAAATTCTATTGCCGGAGTATTCCAGTCCAATACATTCCATTCTACTCTTCGAACCTGATCTTTTTTACCCTGTTTTATAATTTCAGAATATAAAGCATATCCTAATCCGGTTCCACGCATTGTCTCTTTTACCACTAAATCTTCTAGGTGAATTGTTTTTCCTTTCCAAGTAGAAAATCGGTAGTAGTACAAGGCGATACCTACAATTTGCTTTGCCTGTTCACTATTGCTCGGGTCCGCTTGAACCTCGGCAACAAAAACATGAAATAGTGGCACTGGGCCAAAACCATCTCGAATTAAATCGGCGACAGTTACAAGGACGGCATCGGGTTCTTTCTCAAATGTTGCTAATTCTTTGATGAGCCCTAAAACAGCTTCCATATCTTCAGGATTTCCTTTTCTGATCGTCATGTGCGGGATGTATTTGTGTTTTTTTGTTTGAATAAGAAATGTACATTTTTCATTGGCGATTGGATCAATCTCCAAATTGGCTCATTTCATAATTTTTTATTTTAATGCTTCAAAATCGCAATAAAATTAGATTTTTACGTATTAATTTTATGTTTTAATCAGCAAATATACAATACGGTTAAACTAAGTAACTATTTTTCAAATCAATTTCACAAAAAAAACGATATTTGTGACTTCAAAACAACTACAACGATTTCTTAATGGAAGCACGCAACAAAACACTTGGAGAATTTATCATTGAAAACCAGAATGCTTTTCAATATTCGTCCGGCGAATTATCTCGAATTATCAATTCTATCCGATTGGCTGCCAAGGTAGTCAATTATAAAGTAAACAAAGCTGGACTGGTGGATATTGTGGGTGCTGCCGGAGAGCAAAACATACAGGGGGAAGACCAGCAAAAATTGGATGTATATGCAAATGAAGTTTTTATTCAAACATTAATTAATCGCGAGATCGTATGCGGAATCGCTTCTGAAGAAAATGATGATTTCATTACTGTGGAAGGAAGTGACAACAGCCACAATAATAAATATGTAGTATTGATGGATCCCCTTGACGGCTCGTCTAATATTGATGTTAATGTTTCTGTAGGGACAATATTTTCGGTTTACAGGAGAATTACCCCGATAGGGACTCCAGTTACGTTGGAAGATTTTTTACAGCCGGGAATCAATCAGGTTGCTGCAGGCTATGTAATTTACGGGACTTCGACAATGTTAGTTTATACAACTGGACATGGTGTGAATGGATTTACGTTGAATCCTGCTATAGGTACTTTTTACTTGTCTCATCCAAAAATGAAATTCCCAACCGATGGTCATATTTATTCCATCAATGAAGGTAATTATGTCCATTTTCCGCAAGGAGTAAAGGATTATATCAAATATTGTCAGCTGGAAGAAGGAGACAGGCCTTACACTTCTCGATACATCGGAAGTTTAGTTTCTGATTTTCATCGCAATATGATTAAAGGAGGGATTTATTTATATCCTACAAGTTCAAAAGCATCCAAAGGGAAATTACGATTGTTGTATGAATGCAACCCATTAGCTTTTATCGCAGAACAGGCGGGAGGAAAAGCATCGGATGGATTTGATCGTGTGATGGAAATTGAACCAACTGAACTGCATCAGCGCGTTCCTTTTTTCTGTGGAAGTTACAATATGGTTGAAAAATCGGAAGAATTTATGCTTAAAGCAAAACTAAGCAAGTACTAAAAACAAAAAAGCTTCCGTCTTGGCGGAAGCTTTTTTATAGGTATAATCTACGTATTGATGTTTTGTATTTCAGTAATAAACGCATCCAAATCTACTTCTCTCTCTACAAGCAGAAGAGCATTTTCTACAATTTGATTTATTTTTTCAGGGTCAAATCCTAATCCAATGCCAATTTTTCGTAACATCAGCTCTTGTTTGTCTCCTAAATGGTGGTCAACATGAACGATTCTAGCTAGATCATATAGTCGCTCTATCCTTTGTTCATATAAATAAGGAGGATTGATAGGGTATTTTAGCGGATCCTGTAAAATTTCTTCATATTCTGCTGGAGAAATTTCTAATCGAACGGCTAATTTATCGACAAATGCTTTTTCTTCTGGAGAAATCTTCTCGTCAGTTAGTGCTACACGGACAATAGATGAAAAATGACCTCTATTTCTTTGTTTGAATTCGCTATCAAATAAATCTGAAAATGACATAATTATGGTTTTTGTATCGTACAAAGATATATCTATTTTTAAATTATTAATTTTTATTTTTTCTATATTTTTTCTTTGAACATACCCGCTTTTGATTTGTATTTATTTGAATATTCAATTGGATCATTTTCAAAATTAATCGTAAGTTTACAGCCCCTTTATCAACTTAATACTTTGCTGATGTCAGAATTTTGGGTTTACTTTCAAATAGGATTAAAACACGTTTTAGATATCCATGCGTATGATCATGTTTTATTTTTAATCACCTTAGCTGTACCATTCTCTTTTAAGGATTGGAAACGAGTTGTGCTTCTGGCGACCCTTTTTACCATAGGGCACACCATGGCTTTACTGCTTTCCGTTTTTGGAATAGTTGCGATTAAAGTGAATGTGGTCGAATTATTAATTCCAATAACAATTTTGGTAACCGCATTGTTTAATCTTTTTGCAGCAGGAAAATCGAGCAAGAAAGAAAGCCTCAATTCGGTGTTTTTTATCACGCTTTTCTTTGGGATAATTCATGGGTTGGGTTTTTCAAATTATTTCAAATCGATTCTTGGAGGAAATGCTATGTCTAAAGTCTTGCCACTGTCAGAATTTGCACTAGGTATAGAAGCCGCCCAGATTGTAGTGGTTTTTATGGTTTTGATTTTAGCCTACATTGTTCAGACTGTTTTTAGATTTTCAAAACGCGACTGGACATTAGTAATGTCAGCGTTTATAATAGGAGTAGTGATACCAATGATTGTGGAAAGTGAAATCTGGATAAGATAAAATGAACGAAAAAAAATTAAATAAATACGACAAAGCATACCTCAGAATTGCCAAAGAATGGAGCTTGCTGTCCTATTGTAAACGAAAACAAGTTGGTGCAATTATTGTGCGTGACAGAATGATAATCTCAGATGGGTATAACGGAACGCCCTCGGGTTTTGAAAACTGTTGTGAAGATGAGCAAGGATTAACCCGCTGGGATGTTTTACATGCTGAGGCAAATGCGATCCTCAAGGTAGCACGATCAACACAATCCTGCGAAGGAGCCACCCTGTATATCACACTTTCACCTTGTAAAGAGTGCAGTAAATTGATTCACCAGTCGGGAATAAAAAGAGTGGTCTATCACAATGGCTATCGGGATGATTCCGGCATTCAGTTTTTGATAAAAGCCGGAGTAGAGGTGGAGCATATTCCAGTTTTGGAGGAATAAAAGAACGCGCAATAAATTCAAAACGATGATGCACGTCAGGTTATATTAATTTTTTAATGATAACTTTATATGAAATTTAATACAAAATATTTACCACTACTCCTTTTCTCAACACTTGTTTTTGGAGTTGTGTTGGGGGGAATGTTGCATTTTCCCGGTAGAGCTGATTTCACAGCTAAAAATAATTCTAAAACCAAGCTGAATACACTCATTGATTTTATTGATGCTGAATACGTTGATGCGGTTGATACGGATTCTATTGTAAATCTCACCGTTGATAATATTCTTGCGCAACTTGATCCGCATTCCGTATATATTCCCGCTAGTGAGCAGCAACAAGTAATGGAAAGCATGAAGGGTAATTTTGTGGGAATAGGAGTGAGTTTTTATATGTATAAAGATTCTGTAGCGGTCATAAAACCTGTAGAGAACGGCCCTTCGGCAAAGGCAGGAATAAAAGCAGGCGACCGGATCCTATATGCTGATAAAACTAAATTGTTTGGGCGTAAGTTGCCCACAGACAGTTTGTTTTCTAAATTAAAAGGGGCAGTAGGTTCTAATATTGAGCTTACAATATACAGAAAATCAGAACGTAAAAAACTCAAGCTAAAACTAAAACGCGATGTTATTCCCTTAAAAAGTGTTGATGCCGCTTTGCTCCTGAGTAATACGACAGGATACATAAAAATAAATCGTTTTGCCGAAACTACTTACAAGGAGTTTATGCAAAATTTGTCTGCACTTAAGCAACGAGGTGCAAAGTCACTTATTATTGATGTTCGAGATAACGGTGGCGGTTATATGGAAGAAGCAATTGCTATCGCGGATGAATTGTTGCCAAACAAACAACTGATTGTTTTTACCAAAAACAAAAAAGGTACTATAGACAAGACATTTGCAACCCAAAAAGGCAGTTTTGAAAAAGGAAATGTTTTTATTCTAATTAATGAAAACAGCGCTTCAGCAAGTGAAATTCTTGCAGGAGCCGTTCAGGATAATGATAGGGGGACTATTGTAGGCCGCCGTTCTTTTGGAAAGGGATTGGTGCAACGAGAAATGGATTTTGCTGACGGTTCAGCAGTTCGCTTGACTGTTGCCAGATATTATACGCCAACAGGCCGGTCGATTCAAAAACCCTATTCAAAAGGGAATGAAGCGTATTTTAAAGAATCAGAAACGCGTTTTGAAAATGGGGAACTATATCAAAAAGACAGTATAAAAGTTTCAGACACCTTGCAATTCAAAACTAAAAAAGGTAAAATTGTATATGGCGGTGGCGGTATTGTTCCTGATGTTTTTGTACCGCTTGAGGTGGAACATGGAAATGAAAGTACCGCTTATTTATTGCAATCGGGAATCGTAGGGAATTTTGTTTTCGAACAATTGGATAAAAATCGGAGCGCCTTTAAAGGACTCACTTTTGCTCAGTTCCAATCTAAAATGAATCAAACAGAGGCATATTTCAATTCATTTCAGAAATTTATTTTTGGCAACAGATTGGATTTGAAATTTGGAAAAAGCAAATCATTGGTAAAACGATACCTGGCTGCTGAATTTGCTCGGCAATTGTATGGGGAACGGTCTTATTATGAGATTATATTGAAAGAGGATGCCATGATTAAGGCAATTTTGAAAAAATAATAATCACTATATTTCACAGTATGGAAAGTAAGTTTTCTGGAATGACAGTTAATGAGCGTTTGTATGTTGGAGGTCTTATAAATGACTTTGATAATGCTCTGGAACAAAAAAATGTAGAAGGAATTAAAACTGTTTTAAAGAAAGTGGCACTAAATGAAGCTATTGTTGAGATGCTTATCAGCTTAGGAATTGATGCTTAATTAGAAAATTTCACTCTTGATTTTGTTTGTCCTTAAAAGGAAAATTAATTTTGATTGTCCCAATCTTTTCTATATCGAATGAGTTCGTTATCTATCATTTTCTTTGACGTACTTAATAAACAGGCTGCATCTTCAGAATAAATAGGCGGAAAATAAGTTATTTTAATTTCAGTGGTCCGTTTTCCAAAGCATTTTAAAAAATGAGGAATGAAAGTGTCGTCACCAATAAAAGCGTCTGTTTTTTCTTTATAATCTATTGCAATAGGAATTACGGCGGCTTTAATCTTAGTAGCCATTACAAAAGAGCCGTAATTGAAATCAAGAGTTGTTGGCAAATCCGCTGTTGTTCCCTCTGGAAAATTAATGATCGAATATCCTTTGGCAAGAACTTCTCGGATATTTTCGGCGGTTTCTTGTCGGCTTTTTGGACACTTTCTATCTACAAATAAAACGCCGGATATTTTGCAGATGTAGCCAATCATAGGCCATGAGGCAACTTCTTTTTTCCCTACCGGAAAAGCATGTATTTGATTTACGATAACAATTGGGTCAAAATAAGAACGGTGATTGGCTACGATTAGTCCTTGAACTTTCGGCTTGTCGCCATAGATGATAGTGCGTATGCCTAAAAGAGTGTTTGAGGTGCGAATTATAAAATCCCGCAGTACAAGAGCTTTTTTGGCGTTAATTTCGTTGCTTCTAAAAAAAGACGAAAGATAAAACACAATCGAAAAAAAAGAAACAAATCCGATAAAAATCAGGAGTCTTGCTAGTCCCAAAAAAAATGATCCCATAAAACAGTGAATTGAAGGTGTAAACCTAACACTATTTTTTGAGAGATTTTCCAGAATGAAATTCTATTTATCTAATGCTATCGTGAGCATGAGTCTGAATTCCGCCATTCCATAAAGTTAGAATATCTGTTGCTACAGAGGCGCCGCTGCCTGCAGCAATAGCCAGTTGGCTTCTCCATCCGGCTAAAGTGCCAATCACGTAAATGCCTTCCTTCACTTTGTGATCACTGCTTTTGAGTTGGATTCGTTGTTTTTCGGGAAGGGATTTTTGATGTGGTTCGACAAATTGCATTAAACCTTCAATAGCAAAAGTATTTGCAGATCCGACACCTACAACAACTATGCGGGCCTTGTACGTTTTTTTATTTGTAGTGACAGCAAACTCAGGAGCGGCGTCCTCAATTTTTAGTACTTTTTCGTTGGGAATTTGTGTAATGTGCGGATATTTTTCTAAAAGATGTCCTGTACTTTCTTTCAATAAATCAGTGCCTAATGTGCCTGCAGGGATTCCGTAGACATTATTGAATAGCGCTTCCTTAAGGGCTGAGGTTTTTTGATGGGTAAATACCCCGATTTTTTTATTAGACACAAAGGGTTTATTGTTTGCAGAACCCAAAATTAGAGCGCATGACATGCTAGATACGCCACCGCCAAGGATAAGTACATCAAAGATCAAGGCTATTTTTCGTTTGTTTTTTCTTCTATTTTCTTTGACATTCTGAATATTAGAAGAATCAATACAGCACAAAAAGAGGCTGCCATTCCGATAAATGCAACTACGCTATCTCCTTGAAATGGATTTTTGAAATCCAGTAAAGTAACATTAAATAGGATTAGCGCTATTGCTAAAAATACCAAGATGTTAGTGAAAATTTTCATAAAATGTTTTTGTTTTTGGTAAAAAATGCAGATGTTAGGGGGTGTTTTTTATTTAGAATAAAATGTTCCAAAAAAATCAAATTTTTTATTTTACTATAAATTTATAGCAAATTTAAGAAATTATATTTTAGAGAAACAAACCTTTAACATTCGCAGCGAATAATTTAACAGCAATAGCCAAAAGTACTACGCCAAAAGTCTTTCTGATTACACCAAGTCCGTTTTCGCCTAATAATTTTTCTATTTTTGAGGATGATTTTAAAACGATATAGACCAAAATAATATTTAATAAAATGGCAATTACAATATTTATGGTATAAAATTGGGAGCGTAAAGAAAGTAAGGTGGTCATTGTTCCGGCGCCGGCAATCAAAGGGAAGGCAAGGGGAACAATAGAGGCAGAACTGGCTTCTTCGTCTCGGTAAATCCGAATTCCTAAAATCATCTCTAATGCCAAGAAAAACAATACAAAAGATCCTGCAACAGCAAAAGAATTGACATCAATTCCAATTAGTTTTAAGAGTTCTTCTCCGGCAAAAAGAAAAACAATCATGATGACGGCCGCTACAATGGATGCTTTTTCGGATTCAATATGTCCGTGTTTTGCTCTTAAATCAATGATAATCGGGATGGATCCCACGATGTCAATTACGGCAAAAAGTACCATTCCTACGGTGATTATTTCTCGAATATCGAATTCCATAACAGACTTTTTTTATTTATGGTAAAAGTAGATAATTTCCTTGATTATTTCAGGAATAGCTTTTTAATTTTATTTGGTTTTGTTTTCGAATTTATGAGTTGCTGAGGTGCTTTTTTCAAATTTCTTGAATATCTTTGCGAAATGTTTCAACTAGGAAAAACCATAGTCTCAGAAGACTTGCTCGAAAAAGATTTTGTTTGTAATTTGACTGCTTGTAAAGGCGCTTGTTGCGTTGATGGTGATGCTGGCGCACCATTGAGTTTTGAGGAGACTCAAATCCTCGAATCTATTTATCCAAAGATCAAGCCTTTTTTACGCAAACAAGGAATTGCTGCAATTGAAGCGCAAGGAACTTGGGTAAAAGGTACCGATGGTGATCTTGAAACGCCATTGATTGACGACAAAGATTGTGCCTACACAATCTTTGATGGTAAGACCGCTCTATGTGGTATTGAGCAAGCCTATAATCAAGGAGCAATTAGTTGGAAAAAACCAGTTTCTTGTCATCTGTATCCAGTTCGGGTGAAAGATTTTACGGAGTTTGCCGCTGTTAATTATGACAAATGGGATATTTGTGATCCGGCCTGCTCTTTAGGTCAGGAACTTGAAGTTCCGGTATACAAATTTGTCAAAGAAGCCCTGATTCGTAAATTTGGCGAAGACTGGTATGCTGAACTTGAAAAGGTGGCGCAAGACATGAAAAAATAAGTAAATAAGAATTCTGTTTTTCTTGTTTAATTATTTAAAAAAACTATATTTTACGGTGCACCATCCCTTTAATTATTGTTTAAAATACTGAATTTAAGTGTTTTAAAATTTGTATGAAAAATGTCTTAATTTTTCTATTTGTTAAAAACTATAGGCGATTGTGAATAAGTTTGGCTTTTATTAACCGCAATATTTTACAACCTTTGTATCTCTCAAAAAGCTTAAAAATTTGTTAAAACCTCAAAAAAACAAACAATTATAATGACGCAAATTGAACCAATTTTACAAGAAAATAAAAATCGTTTCGTAATTTTTCCGATAAAACACCATGATATTTGGGAATGGTATAAGAAAATGGAAGCCAGTTTCTGGACGGCTGAAGAAATCGATTTGTCACAAGATTTAAATGACTGGAATAATAAACTTTCTGATGATGAACGTTATTTTGTCAAGCATATTTTAGCATTTTTTGCAGCTTCAGATGGTATTGTAAATGAAAATCTGGCTGAAAATTTTGTAAACGAAGTGCAATATGCGGAAGCGAAATTCTTTTATGGGTTTCAAATCATGATGGAAAACATTCACAGCGAAACCTATTCGTTATTGATTGATACCTATGTAAAAGATGAAGTGGAGAAAGATGAATTATTCAATGCTTTAGAAGTTTTTCCTGCAATTAAGAAAAAAGCGGACTGGGCTTTAAAATGGATTGAATCGGATTCATTTGCTGAAAGGTTAATCGCTTTTGCAGCAGTGGAAGGAATTTTCTTTTCGGGAGCATTTTGTTCTATTTATTGGTTGAAAAAACGTGGATTAATGCCAGGATTGACGTTTTCTAACGAATTGATTTCTCGTGACGAAGGAGTTCACTGTGATTTTGCCGTGCATTTGCACAACCATCACTTGGTGAATAAAGTGCCAAAAGAAAGAATCAGAAGCATTATTGTAGATGCTTTAAATATAGAGAGAGAATTTATCACGGAATCACTTCCGGTGAGTTTAATAGGAATGAATGCAGTGTTAATGACACAGTATTTAGAATTTGTTGCCGACAGATTGTTAGTCGAATTAGGTTGCGACAGAGAATATAACACTACAAACCCATTTGATTTTATGGATATGATTTCGCTTCAAGGAAAAACAAATTTCTTTGAAAAGAAAGTGGCTGAATATCAAAAAGCAGGTGTAATGAACACAGATGGTGATGCTCAAAAAATATCTTTTGACGCCGATTTTTAGATTTTTATCAAACCATGAAGGAATTAAGATCGATTAAGTTTTGTCTTAATTTTTCTAAATATTTTAATGTTAAAGAAATATTTTGATTTTTTAAATCTTAAATGATTTACTGATTTCTTTTTGTTTCTAATACTGATTAGCCCAGATAGTAATGGAAATCCTTTCTAGTCCTGAACTTTTTTCAGGACTAGAAAGATTGCAATGGATAGCTGGATATGGCTCCAAAAAAAATTGAGCAAATGAAACAATAATTGAGATTGTTTCGTTCCTCGCAATGACTAACAAATAACGAAAAACAGCAAAGGGATTTTCTGTTTTAAAAACCAACAAAAGTATGTACGTAGTAAAAAGAGACGGGCACAAAGAGCCTGTAATGTTCGACAAAATCACAGATAGAATTAAAAAACTATGTTATGGTTTGAATGATTTGGTTGATGCCGTAAAAGTCGCAATGCGAGTAATTGAAGGGCTTTATGATGGAGTTTCTACGTCAGAGTTAGATAATTTAGCAGCCGAAACTGCGGCGTCAATGACTATTGCGCATCCTGATTATGCACAGTTGGCAGCGAGAATTGCAATTTCGAATTTGCATTCCAATACAAAAAAATCATTTTCGGAAACAATGAACGATATGTTTCATTATGTAAACCCTAGAAATGGACAAAATGCACCTTTGTTATCAGAGGAAGTGCATCAAGTGATTATGAAAAATGCGGAGTTTTTAGATTCCCATATTATATACAATAGAGATTTTAACTACGATTATTTTGGTTTTAAAACCTTGGAAAGATCATATTTGCTTAAAATAAATGGCAAAATAGTGGAGCGTCCGCAACACATGTTAATGCGTGTTTCGGTTGGGATCCACTTAGATGATTTAGATTCGGTGATTGAGACATACGACTTAATGTCGAAAAAATTCTTTACGCATGCAACGCCTACATTATTCAATGCGGGTACTCCAAAACCTCAGATGTCTTCTTGTTTCCTTCTGGCGATGCAAGACGATAGTATTGACGGGATCTACGATACGTTGAAACAAACGGCAAAAATCTCGCAATCAGCTGGCGGTGTTGGACTTTCTATTCACAATGTAAGAGCAACAGGTTCTTACATTCGAGGCACAAACGGTACGTCAAACGGAATTGTTCCGATGTTGCGTGTTTTTAATGATACGGCACGTTATGTAGATCAAGGTGGTGGAAAACGTAAAGGAAGTTTTGCAATATACATCGAAACGTGGCATGCAGATATTTTCGATTTCCTAGACTTAAAAAAGAATACCGGAAAAGAAGAAATGCGCGCCAGAGATTTGTTCTTTGCCATGTGGACGTCTGATTTATTTATGAAACGAGTTCAAGAAGATAGTTACTGGACGTTGATGTGTCCTAATGAATGTCCGGGATTGTATGATGTGTATGGTGAAGAATTTGAAGCCATGTACATTGATTACGAGAAACGTGGAAAAGGTAGAAAAACCATTAAAGCGCATGAACTTTGGGAGAAAATTCTAGAATCGCAAATCGAAACCGGAACGCCTTACATGTTGTATAAAGATGCCGTCAATAGAAAATCAAACCAGAAAAATTTGGGGACGATTCGTTCTTCGAATTTGTGTACCGAGATTATGGAATTTACATCCAAAGATGAAATTGCAGTTTGTAATCTAGCTTCTCTTTCCTTGCCGATGTTTGTTTCTAATGGAAAGTTTGACCATGAATTGATGTATACCGTTACAAAACGGGTAACTAGAAACTTAAATAAAGTAATCGATAGGAATTATTATCCGGTAATAGAAGGGGAAAATTCTAATAAACGCCACAGGCCAATTGGTCTTGGAGTGCAAGGATTAGCCGATGCTTTCATTATGTTGCGTATGCCGTTTACGAGCGATGAGGCTAAAAAACTGAATCAGGAAATTTTTGAAACATTATACTTTGCTGCGGTAACCGCATCGATGGAAATGGCCAAAGAAGAAGGGCCTTATTCGACATTTAAA
Source organism: Flavobacterium sp. RSP15 (assembly GCF_003968755.1). Lineage (GTDB taxonomy): Bacteria > Bacteroidota > Bacteroidia > Flavobacteriales > Flavobacteriaceae > Flavobacterium. The sequence continues at coordinate 56,314 of NZ_RYDL01000011.1, forward strand.
GGCTCTCCAATTTCTCAAGGAGAATTCCAATACAATTTGTGGGGAATGAAAGATGAGGAATTATCTGGTCGTTGGGACTGGGCTTCCTTGCGAAAAGAAGTGATGGAACACGGAGTGAGAAACTCGTTGTTAGTGGCGCCAATGCCAACGGCTTCTACATCACAAATTTTGGGTAACAACGAAGCATTCGAACCCTATACTTCTAATATTTACACCAGAAGAGTCCTTTCGGGAGAATTTATTGTGGTAAACAAACACTTGTTGCACGATTTAGTGGAGCGTGGTTTGTGGAACGAAACATTGAAACAAGAATTAATGCGAAATAACGGTTCGGTTCAAGACCTGAATATTCCGCAAGACTTGAAAGAATTGTACAAAACAGTTTGGGAAATGTCGATGAAAGACATTATCGATATGTCCCGTCAGCGTGGATATTTTGTGGATCAATCCCAATCATTGAACTTGTTTATGCAAAATGCCAATTATTCTAAATTGACATCAATGCATTTCTATGCATGGCAATCCGGATTGAAAACGGGAATGTACTATTTAAGAACAAAAGCTGCGGTGGATGCGATTAAATTTACATTAAACAATGATAAAAAAGCAGAGCCAATCGAAATCAAAGAGCAATCAATCGCTGTTCCTGCAGTCGCTGAAGCAGTAGAAATGACTTCGGATGAATACAGAGCCATGCTCGAATTGTCTAAAAATGCAGGTCCGGATGAGTGTGAAATGTGTGGTTCTTAAGTCATTGCGAGGAACGAAGCAATCTCCTAATCAGACCATATTGTTGATGTCAACAAAGAAGTTTTAAAACAAAAAGGCAGTTATTGTAATGATAACTGCTTTTTTTGGAGCTATCTACTTCGTCAGTTCGCTTCGCTCGTGTCCCGCTTTCCGTTGCAATCTTTTTATTCACCAAAAAAAGGTGAATAAAAAGGATTTTCACTTTAATCGGGGCTAAAACACCAAGATTTAACAGTAATATTTGTAAATAATTCACTATATTTGAGATAGTTATTAGCCTTGAAGACTTTTTTATAATAATCAAAACGATAAAAAATGGAAAATAAAAAATTTACTGTTACAGATGATTTATTAGCTTCCAAAAGCCAGCGTCTCCTGAATCTACTTATCGATATATTGATTATTTATATTATAGCAATAAGTATTGTCGCTACCATTAATATAATTGGAGATACAACAAACAGTTATGGGGCATCGAATTGGGTTTCATCATTAAGTTTGATTGAAAATTTATTCTTTGGACTTATTATTTTGTTTTTTTACTATGTATTTACGGAGATGTACTTTTTCAGAACCTTCGCTAAGTATTTTACCAAAACGATTGTAGTACGAGTTGATGGTTCCAAACCTAATACCAAAAACTTTATGATACGAGCAGTATCCCGTCTAAATCCGATGGACCCTTTTTCATTTCTTGGTAAGACAGAAAGGGGTTTGCACGATACTTTATCAGCAACTTATGTGGTAAAAAAACACGAGTTTGCCGCGAAAATTAAAATGTTTGTTCCATCGGATCAAATTGGAGTATAATTCTAGTTCTGAAAGTAATGATTCATTAGTTTTGTAGAATCTGGACGAGACAGTATGAGTAAAAAATTAAATATCCATTGCTTACAGCACGTTCCTTTTGAAGGTCTGGGTTGTATAGAGAATTGGATTCATGAGCACGGGCATTCCCTTTCATATTCCACATTATACCATAATCCGAAATTTCCAAATCTTGATACGATAGACGCCTTGATTATCTTAGGCGGACCCATGAGTATTCATGACGAAGCCAAATTCCCTTGGCTAAAAGACGAAAAAGTATTCATCAAATCCGCAATTGACCGGCGAAAAAAAATAATTGGAATCTGTTTGGGAGCACAATTAATTTCAAATGTGTTGGGAGGAAATATTACGGACAATGAGCAAAAAGAAATTGGCTGGTTTCCGGTTTCAATTTTAGATTCAAATGTTGCAATACTTAATGGTTATCCAAAATCATTTTCTGTTTTTCACTGGCATGGAGAAACGTTTTCAATTCCTGAAAATGCTATTCGCTTAATGGAATCAGAAGCCTGCGCAAATCAAGCTTTTTTATATAATGATCAAGTAGTGGGACTTCAATTCCATTTAGAAGTAACGGATGCCGCTATGAAAAAAATGGCTTTTCATGAGCAATCAGAATTAGTAAAAGACACTTATGTTCAAACCTATGATGAGATCGTAAGTAATACTACATTTATAAAAGAAAATAATCAACTTATGTTTTCGCTTTTAGATAATTTGTTTAAATAGAAGCAGATTCTTTTTTAAAACAAAACCTAGTAAATTGCGGATCTACTAGGTTTTTATTTTAGTGCTAACCTGAATTCAGGTTGTTAAACGATTGCAATGTTTGCTACAGCAATTCTCATCTTTTGAGCTGCGGCTACCATTTCGATTAAAGCCTTTTTAGTTTCGTCCCAATGACGGGTTTTTAAACCACAATCTGGATTGACCCAAAGTTGGTCAACAGGAATCACTGCTGAAGCTTTTTCTAATAGCTTCACCATTTCGGAACTGGCAGGAACACGAGGCGAGTGAATGTCATACACGCCAGGTCCTATTTCGTTTGGATAATTGAAATCGGCGAAAGCATCCAGTAATTCCATTTGCGAACGCGAGCATTCTATAGTGATCACATCGGCATCCATATCGGCAATATTCTGTATGATGTCATTGAATTCGCTGTAGCACATGTGGGTATGGATTTGGGTATCATCTTGTACACCACTTGCGGCAATTCTAAACGCTTTTACAGCCCAATCCAAATAGGTTGCCCATTCTTCTTTACGTAAAGGCAATCCTTCTCGAATGGCCGGTTCGTCAATTTGAATAATCTTTATTCCTGCCTTTTCTAAGTCGACTACTTCATCTCTAATCGCCAATGCAATTTGGGTACAGGTTTCCGCGCGCGACTGATCGTTACGGACAAAGGACCACTGCAAAATAGTCACGGGACCGGTTAGCATTCCTTTTACCCATTTTGGCGTAAGCGATTGTGCAAAGGCTGACCATTTCACAGTCATTGGGTTTGGACGTGAGACATCGCCATAAATAACTGGAGGTTTCACACAACGGCTGCCGTAACTTTGTACCCAGCCGTTTTTGGTAAACGTAAATCCGTCTAATTGCTCTCCAAAATATTCCACCATGTCATTGCGTTCAAATTCTCCGTGAACCAATACGTCAATGCCAGTTTCTTCTTGAAAGCGAATCGTTTCTTCGGTTTCTTTTTGGAGTAAATCATCATATTGTTGTGGGCTTAATTCGCCTTTTTTGAACTTTGCTCTCCAGCTGCGGACTTCGGTAGTTTGTGGAAAAGAACCAATAGTAGTAGTTGGGAATAACGGAAGATTCAACACGTCTATTTGTTTTTTTCTTCTAATTTGAAACGGATTTTCTCTTTGATCATCACCAATTGCAATGCTGGCAACCCGATTTTTCACCGCATTATTATGGATTAATTTTGATGTTTTTCTGTTTTCGTTGGCAATAGTATTTTCTTCAAAACGGATAGAATTATTGATGTCTATTTCATTCAAAGCAAAATATTTTAGTAAAACGATCTCTTCTGTTTTTTGTTTGGCAAAAGCCAGCCATTGCTTGACCTCAGGAGTTAGTGTTGCGTTGTTCGTTTCTAAATCTAAATCACATGGCGAGTGAATCAGGGAGCACGATGGTGCAATTAAGATTCTGTTTTCGCCAAGTGCGTCAGTTGCTTTCTGAATAAGGGCTAACGATTTTTTGAAATCATTTTTCCAAATATTTCTACCATCTACAACACCAAGGGAAAGACTGACAGTATTAGACAATTGTCCCGATTCTAAGATGTCATCCAATTGCGAGTGACAACGGACTAAATCCAAATGTAAAGTATGAACAGGTAGCGCAAGAACGGTTTCAAGATTTTCGCCAAAGCAATCGAAATAGTTTGCCAGAATTAATTTGATTTTAGGGAAACGTTTGTTTATTTCGGAGTAAACATAAGTTATAGCATTTCTTTCTTTGTCAGTTAGATTCAAAGCCAAAAACGGTTCGTCAAATTGGATCCATTCCACATTTTCATTTTCCAGTTTTTGAAGGATTTCAAAATATACCGGTAGCAATTTATCGATAAGTTCTATTCTATGAAAACCTTCTTCTTTTTCTTTTCCAAGAAGTAAATAAGTAACAGGCCCTATAAGTACCGGTTTTGTTGTAATTCCTAAAGCATTAGCTTCTTTGAATTCATCTATTATTTTTTCGGAGAATAATTTGAATTCTTGATCTTTTGTGAATTCTGGTACGATGTAATGGTAGTTGGTGTCAAACCATTTTGTCATTTCCATGGCGACCACATCTTGTCCTTCTTTCTGCGAACCTCTAGCCATGGCAAAATACAAATCGATATTGGAGTTTGTTTTGGCTAATTCTTGATAGCGCTTAGGAATAACACCCAAGGTAAGTGATAAGTCCAGTACTTGATCGTAAAACGAAAAGTCATTTGAAGGGATTAAATCGATTCCGAACTCCGCTTGTAATTGCCAGTTTTCTTTTCGGATAGTAGTACCTACAGCCAAAAGTTCGTCTACTGAAATTTTTCCTGCCCAATACGATTCACAGGCTTTTTTTAATTCTCTGTTGCTACCAATTCGCGGGTAGCCAAGATTGTTTGTTAGCATTTTGTTGCTTTTTAAATGATGAATAAATCAATTAAAAGCTCTTGATGCATTTCAGAATGCTTGTTAGAGATGAAAAGTAGAAAGGAAAATACGTTGCAAAAGAGAAATGCACAATAAAGCATAAAGAGTCATGCTTATTGTGTTCAGAACGCACCATACCTGACTGTTGCTTCAAATCGCGAAAGCATTGTCAATTCGATAAAAGGCAGGTCTCCTGACTTGTAACATTTTTATCATCCTTCCCATTTGCCATTGGCATACAGTGGATCGTATTTCAGATAAAAACTTTTTGTGTTACTTACAGTTGCGCGACAGTTCGTGATTTACACACGATTCCCTATTAATCTACAGTTAAGTAAAACCCTTATCGGTTGATGAAGAAATAAATTAAGAACTTAAATTAGATGCAAAAGTAACACTAATCCTTTAAATATTTTTTCGATAGGTTTATTAATTTGTTATATTTAGGATATTGCACTAATAGGATCCGACACTTTAGATTTTTTATATAAACTAAATCATACCTGACTTTATTTCACTTGTTAATAATTCTATTTCTGCTATCTTTGGAAATAAATTTTAAAAAGGAATGATGCACTGGGAACAACTTTTATCACTAAAACGACAAGGAGACAAAGGCAAAAGATTACGGATAGAACAAGATGACACCCGATTGGGTTTTGAGGTGGATTACGACCGTATTATCTTCTCGGCTGCTTTCAGGAGTTTACAAGATAAAACACAAGTTATTCCGTTGTCAAAAACTGATTTTGTACACACCAGATTGACGCACAGTTTAGAAGTTTCTGTAGTGGGACGTTCATTAGGGCGATTGGTGGGTAAGAAAATCATCGAGAAATATCCGCATTTACAAGAAGTGCATGGCTATCACATGAATGATTTTGGGGCTATAGTTGCCGCTGCATCATTGGCTCATGATATTGGGAATCCGCCTTTTGGGCATTCCGGTGAGAAAGCAATTGGAGAATATTTTTCCATTGGAAAAGGACAACAATACAAAGACCAGCTCACTGCAAAAGAATGGCAGGATTTAATTGATTTTGAAGGGAATGCGAATGGTTTTTCGGTGCTGACGGCTAGTCGTCCTGGTATTGAAGGCGGACTTCGAATATCCTACGCAACTCTTGGGGCTTTTATGAAGTATCCTAAAGAAAGTTTACCCAAAAAACCAACCAAAGACATTGCCGACAAAAAATATGGTTTCTTTCAAACGGATAAAGCTTTTTTTCAAGATGTGGCTTTAGATATGGGATTGATTCCAAATAAAATAGGAAGCGATATTGGTTTTGAAAGACATCCCTTGGCGTATTTAGTCGAAGCGGCAGATGACATTTGTTATACCATTATTGATTTTGAAGACGGAATCAATTTAGGATTAGTTTCCGAAGATTTTGCCTTGGAATATTTAATAAAATTGGTGAAAGACAGCATTGATACTTCAAAATACAAGACTTTAGAAACCAAAGAAGATAGAATAAGTTATTTGCGCGCTCTGGCAATTGGAAGTTTAATCAATGATGCCGTAAAAGTATTTGTCGAAAATGAAGTGCTGATCCTGAATGGCAAATTCCCGTATGCCATAATGGATAAAAGCAAATACAAAGCGCAGATGGGCGATATTATCAAAATAAGTGTGGATAATATTTACCAAAGTCGGGAAGTCATTGAGAAAGAAATCGTAGGCTACCAGATTATTCAAACCTTGTTGGATAAATTTATAACGGCTTTCAATAATAAATTTGATGGAAATGCATCTAATTACGACTCTTTAATTCTGAAAATGTTGCCTGAAAAGCATCATTTGGAAAAAGAAAATTTATACGGAAGATTATTACATATTTGTCATTTTATTTCTTTACTGACAGATGGAAATGCGTTATTGTTTTATAAAACAATTACTGCTGTTAAAGATTAACAATTGTCTACTAATCATTAATTTGTTATTGTAGATTAAAAAAATTAGATTTGTTTTCAGATTTTATCATTGATGAATTAATAGATTTTTATGAAAAAAATTATATTTTTTTTAGTTTTTTTAACGAATTTTTTTGCTTTAGCGCAATCGAATCCTTTAATTATTCAACGTTATTTAAATACTCCGAATGCTAAAATTAATGTTTCGAAAAGCGATTTTCAGGATTGGGTAATACAAAGCGATGGTGGAGCGACCAGCTCCGGAATACAAAATTGTTATGTAGTGCAACGTTATAAAGGTATTGAAATCTTTAGGGCAGTTTCTAATTTTTCAATACAGAATAGTGAAGTTATTGATGTTCAAAAACGAATAGTTGATGGTGTTTCTAAAAAAGTAAATACAACCAAGCCTTCATTATCGGCAGTAAATGCTCTGACTAAAGCGTATTCGCTCTTAGGCATGAAAGCCGATGAAATTTTCACTGTTATAGAAAATAAAGAAGCTCATAAATTTAAAATAAGCAATGGGTTAGGCATTCATGAGCCAGTCACTGCTAATTTAGTTTTTCATCAATCCAGTAATGGTAAGTTAATTTTGGCGTGGGATTTTACCATTTATACACGCACTCATGACCATATTTGGAGCGTGAGAATTGACGCCACCGATGGGGGACTGTTAGAAAAAAATGATTTTGTTATTTCTTGCAGCTTTGATCATAATAAAGCAATCACTCATTCCCATGAGTCTTGGGCAAATTCATTTGACTCCAGTTACAAACAAATTTTTTCGGCCTCTCCAATGCAGACAGCAAGTGGTTCCTACCGAGTGATACCATTCAATTTTGAAAGTCCCAGCCATTCTGCTTTTCAACTTGTTTCGAATCCAGCGAACAGCAATGCATCTCCATTTGGCTGGCATGATGTTGATGGTGTGGCGGGACATGAATTTACGATAACCAGAGGAAATAATGTATGGGCTAAAGAGGATTTTGGCAGCACTAATTCAACTTCAGGTTATAGCCCTTCAGGTGGAGCATCGCTACTTTTTGATTTTCCCTATGGCGGTACAAATGTACAGGCATCAACCTATATAGACGCGGCAATTACGAACCTTTTTTATATGAATAATGTCATGCATGATGTTTGGTATCAATATGGTTTTGATGAAGCAAATGGAAATTTTCAAGCGAATAATTACAGTCGTGGCGGAAAAGAGACGGATCAAGTTAATGCTGATGCACAAGATGGCTCATTAGTGGTACCCATGAGTTTAAATAATGCTAATTTTTCAACTCCGGTGGATGGGAATAGCGGAAGAATGCAGATGTTTCTATGGGACCGAGGTCCAGAAATTAAGCCAATTATTGTAAATTCACCATCAAGTATTGCTGGAAGTTATGTAGCAAGACAAAACTCCTTTAACCCAGGACGTGTTGATTTGCCTGTCGCTCCCAATTTCCTGCAATCTGATGTAGTGCTCTACTTAGATAGTACGGGCGGCACCTCCCAAGGGTGTGTAGCACCTTCTAATGCTGCGGCAATGAGTGGGAAAATTGTCATTTTAAGAAGAGGAAATTGTACGTTTGCAGTAAAAGTAAAAGCGGCCCAAAATGCAGGGGCTGTTGCTGTAATTGTTGTTAATAATGTTACTGGAGATTTAATTATGTCAGGAGCTGATGAATCAATTACCATACCTGCCATAAGTGTTACTCAGTTCATTGGGGAGAATATTATAACCCAGATGCAGACTCAAACCGTGAATATAAAAATTCAATTAGAGGCTTCTTCTTTCATAAATTCAGATGGTGATTTCGATAATGGGATTATTGCACACGAATATGGTCATGGAATTTCTACTCGTCTGGCCGGTGGGAGCAATAACTCCAGTTGTTTGAATAATACGGATCAAATGGGAGAAGGCTGGTCTGATTGGTTTGCATTAATGATGCAAATTAAACCGGGTGATGTTAGTGGAGCAAGAAGAGGAATAGGGACTTTTGTTTCTTCACAAGCCACAGACGGCAGGGGAATACGAGATTTTCAGTATTCTACGGACAGAACGATTAATCCAATGACATACGCCAGTACCAATAATTATCAGTTTATTGACGCAGATAATGTATCAAAAACCTCCGTACACGGGGTAGGTTCCGTTTGGGCTACGATGCTGTGGGATTTAACGTGGGCTTATGTCAGTAAATATGGTTTTGATAATAATAAATATACAGGATCAGGCGGGAATAATAGAATTATGCGAATTGTATTAGATGGAATCAAATTACAAGCTTGCAGTCCTACTTTTGTGGATGCAAGAAATGCTATTATAGCCGCAGATCAGGCAATAACAGGCGGTAAGGATTACTGCTTAATTTGGGAAGTTTTTGCTGCCAGAGGTCTTGGGGTTAATGCATCTGCCGGAGATAGAAATATAGGCAATGATCAATCGGAGGATTTTACAAGACCCGCATCAGGACCAAATTGCGCCTTAGCGGTAGACAACTTTGAGAGTGATGTGATGCGTGTATTTCCAAACCCATCCAAAGGGCCAATAACAATTAAAATTGATCAATACTCAGGGAGGGTAAATATCCAAGTAATAGATCTTAACGGACGAGTGGTTTATGATGTTAAAAACCAAGAATTCAGTAGAGCAAAATCAATTGATTTAAGTGCATTGGCAACCGGGATTTATATATTGGATATAAAAGGGGAAAATTTACATTACGTTGAAAAAATAATTAAAAAATGATCGTACAAATTTTAAAGCCCTGAAAAAATTTTTCAGAATTTTTTTAGAACAAATATTGTATTCCAACACCTATAGCTTGCCGTACTTGTACTTTTGGGCCTTCAGTGACTTGAATTCCCGCTATTTCTCTTTTTGATTTAATGTCATCATCATAAATAATATGTGCGCCAATATTCGCTTTTACGTACTGGTTTACCACTAATTCAAATTGGAGGTCGTAATCGATATCTATGTTGCCAAAATGATTCACATAATCAGAATATAAACTGAGGCGATTTTCTAAATGAATATTTTTAAAAATTTCTTTTTTCAGATGCCCCGTAAATAAAAATCCGAGCTCTGTTCTGGATTTTTCTCCTTTTTCGATCAAATTTCCGTTCAGATCGTAAATGGCTTTAGTGACACCAAAAGCACCTTGATTCGCTAATCTTTGATCTAAAACCAAGGTTGTTTTAAATGTAAATGGGGAAATATAAAACGTTCTTTTTTTCTCTTTATTTATATTCTCAGCTCCTATTCCCATGAAGGCATAAGCGGGTGCAAAGGGCTTTGATATTGCAGTTTGAGTATTTGGATAAGAATAACCATTAGTGAACTGCGTATTGAAATTTAATTTTGCGGAATGGTACCAATTCGAAAGGGTGTCTTTTCGATAACCAAATGTTGAGTTTAATAAAAAGGCATCATCCGTTTTTCTTACTTCGATGCGGTCTTGTTTGTTTAAACCATATCGGATTAAAAGTTCATTAGTCCAATTGTAATTGCTTCGGTTGTACGTTCTCAGAAATTTTCCGTTGAACAACCCGGAAACGGAGCTTGTTCCTCCGGGACTCCAGTTGATAAAAGCGACTTCGGATATGTCAAATCCTAAACTATTTTTTTTTGTCCAATAGGATAAAGGAACATATGGTTTCTTAGTTCGTATATTGACTACTACGGTCAGCGGTCTCTTTACTTTTGTGAGTGTTGTTACAGGTTCAAGTGCAGTTTTCATACTACTGACTGTTGCTTCTTGGGAAAAACTATTTATAGAAATCAAAAATAAAAAAAGTAAAAATGCAGTAGGGAGTAATTTCATTACGGGGGAGATTAAATTTAAACGTGCAAAATAATTATTTTAATAGCTTGAAAAAAGGATTTCAAGACTTTTAACGTCAATTTTGCAATATTGTTGTAATTCAGCCACTGTTCCCTGTTCAATAAATTCGTCAGGAATGCCTAATATTTTTATTTTTGAAGTGTAATTATTTTGGGAAGCAAATTCAAGTATAGCACTCCCAAAACCGCCATTTACAACGCCGTCTTCTAGCGTGATTATAGTTGAAAATTCAGTAAAAATGGTATGTAGTGCTTTTTCGTCTAATGGTTTGACAAATGAAAAATCATAATGGGCAATGGTTTCCTGATGGTCTGTCTTGGCTATAGCCAAAGTGACATTGTGACCAATAGTTCCATTTGATAATACTGCGATATGTGTTCCTTTTTTAATACAAATGCTTTCTCCAATTGCTATTTTTTTATACTTTCCCAGATGTTGATCTTGCCAATTCTGAATCACACCGCGACCTCTTGGATAACGGATAGCGATGGGCTGATTCAATCCCAGTTGTGCAGTATAGAGAATGTTTTGAAGCGCTATTTCGTTCATGGGGGAATAGATAATCATATTAGGAATACAGCGCAAATAAGCAAGATCAAAAACACCGTGATGCGTTGCGCCGTCTTCTCCCACTAATCCCGCTCTGTCCAAACAGAAAATTACCGGTAAGTTTTGCAGTGCTACGTCATGAATGACTTGGTCGTATGCTCTTTGCAAAAAAGTAGAATAAATATTGCAAAATACGATCATTCCTTGTGCCGCCATTCCGGCCGCTAAGGTAACGGCATGTTGCTCGGCGATTCCTACATCAAAGGCGCGTTTTGGGAAAGCTTCCATCATGAATTTGAGGGAACTTCCCGAAGGCATTGCAGGTGTAATTCCTATTATTTTTTCGTTTTTTCGGGCCAAATCCAATACGGTCAAGCCAAAAACATCCTGGTATTTCGGCGGTAAATTCTCTTCTGATTTGATGTGAATTTCCCCAGTTGTAGCGTCAAATTTCCCCGGCGCATGGTATTTAACCTGATTTTCTTCGGCTTGTTGCAGTCCTTTACCTTTGGTGGTGATGATATGGAGAAATTTTGGTCCTTTTACTTTTTGCAAGCGTTTGAGTTCCTTGATAACCGCAAAAAGATTATGCCCGTCAATAGGACCCGAATAATCAAAATTCAATGATTTAATCATGTTGTTCTGCCTCGGATTTTTCCCTTCTTTTACGGCAGTAAGATACTTTTTTAACGCACCAACGCTCGGGTCAATGCCGATGGCATTATCATTAAGGATCACCAGTAAATTAGCATCAGTAACTCCGGCGTGATTTAATCCTTCAAAAGCCATTCCTGATGCGATGGAGGCATCTCCAATCACTGCAATATGTTGTTTATCGTATTCGCCTTTCAAATTAGAAGCGATCGCCATTCCTAATGCTGCTGAAATGGAAGTCGAAGAATGTCCTACGCCAAAAGCATCGTAAATACTTTCACTTCTTTTTGGGAAACCGGAAATACCGCCGAGTTGCCTGTTGGTATGAAAATTTTCTCTTCGGCCGGTGAGTATTTTATGTCCGTATGCCTGATGGCCTACATCCCAAACTAACAAATCATTTGGTGTGTCAAACACATAATGCAAAGCGATGGTGAGTTCAACAACACCCAAACTGGCCCCAAGATGGCCTTCTTTTGCGGCTACAATATCAATTATGAAATTGCGTAATTCTTGAGCGACCTGAGGAAGTTGAGCTTCGTCGAGCTGGCGTAAATCGGTTGGATTGTTTATGTTTGAAAGTAAATTATCTGACATAAAGCAAAGGTACGATTTGAAATTGTATTTTTACATTTGATAAAAAACTTGTTTTATAAAGAATCACAAAATAAAGCGAAGATTTGCAAAGAACTTAAATATGCGAATTCGCGGACTTATACTATGATAAATCCTTTCACCGATGAATATTTCATGAAAAAAGCGTTGCAGGAAGCCGAAATGGCTTTTGACAAAGACGAAATTCCTGTTGGCGCTCTAATTGTAATTGATAATAAAGTCATTGCTCGAGGTCATAATTTAACCGAATTACTCCATGATGTTACGGCTCATGCCGAAATGCAATCCATAACTGCCGCAGCTAATTATCTTGGCGGAAAATATTTAATAGGATGCACACTTTATGTTACACTGGAACCTTGCCAGATGTGCGCCGGCGCTTTGTACTGGAGTCAGATTTCGAGAATTGTGTATGGAGCCACTGATGAAAATAGGGGTTTTGTGAAAATGGGAACACAATTGCATCCTAAAACAACTGTTGTAAAAGGAGTTTTGGCAAATGAAGCTTCGGAGTTGATGAAGCGGTTTTTTGTGGAGAGAAGAAAATAATTCTATTTACACAAATCTCTAGCCCAGATAGCAGTGGAAATCCTTTTCTTTTTTTCTTTAAAAAAGAAAAGATTGTAACGTATAGCTGGATTAGCTCCAGATTGCTTCGTCCCTCGCAATGACCGCTTGCTTCGAAAAATCTCGCAATGACCCACAAAAAAACCGCCAATCTTACGAAAGGCGGTTTATAATTTATTCTATGACAGCATTTTCTTTTTTGTCGTAGAAATGATATTCTAAATACGTGTAAGCATCACGAGGTATGATTTTCACCCACTTTTTATGTTCAAGAAACCATTTTGAACGTAATGATGGAAAACCTTTGGTAAGGTATGCGGCCACAAACGGATGTACATTAAGCACAACATCTTTGTGGTTTTTTAATACTCTTTCCAGATCAAAAGCGATTTTATCAATGATTTGAATCGGCGCTTCAATTTCGCCACTTTCATTGTTTGGATCTTCTTCTCTGGTCTTAATATTTACTTCTGGTCGTACTCTTTGTCTTGTAATTTGAACTAGTCCAAATTTGCTAGGGGGTAAGATCTTATGTTTTGCTTTATCATCGCTCATTTCTTCCCTGAGGAAGTCGAACAACACTTTGCGATTTTCAGGATTCGACATGTCGATAAAATCAACCACAATGATTCCGCCCATATCACGAAGACGCAGTTGTCTCGCAATTTCGGCTGCTGCTATCATGTTGACTTCCATGGCTGTATCTTCCTGGTTGGTAGCTTTATTAGAACGGTTTCCGCTGTTTACGTCTATAACGTGCAAGGCTTCAGTATGTTCGATAATAAGATACGCCCCTTTACTCATGGATACTGTTTTTCCAAAAGAAGTTTTGATTTGTCTCTCTATGTTGTATTTCTCAAAAATAGGTGTGTCATTTGATTGATAAAACTTCACTATTGATTGTTTCGAAGGGGCAATTTCTTGCAAATAATCCTTCGTTTGGTTGTACAACTCTTCATCATCAATTTGAATACCACTAAAGGTATCATTAAATACATCTCTTAATATCGAAGAGGCTCTATTGAGTTCTCCTAATACTTTTGAAGGATGATGAGCAGTTGGTAATTTTTTACACATTGCAGTCCATCTGCTGAGCAGGTTCTGCAAATCTTTTTCTAATTCGGCTGTATTTTTGCCTTCGGCTACTGTGCGAACAATAACACCAAATCCTTTTGGTTTGATGGATTGTACTAATCGTTTCAAGCGTTCTTTTTCTTTTTTGTCTTCTATTTTTTGAGAAATAGAAACACGATCAGAAAACGGAACCAAAACTATAAATCTTCCGGCAAGAGAAAGCTCAGCGCTAATCCTTGGTCCTTTGGTAGATATAGGTTCTTTAACAACTTGTACTAAAACAGATTGATTGGCGCTCAAAACATCAGTAATGGTACCATCTTTGTCTATTTCTTTTTCAAACTGAAAGTTTTTTAGGGAGAAATCTTTTAATTTACCTGCGCTTACAAGTTTTATGAATTTCAGTTGGGAAGCTAAATTGGGTCCTAAATCATGATAATGTAAAAAGGCATCTTTTTCAAAGCCAACATTTACAAAAGCAGCATTTAGTCCGGCAACGGGTTTCCTGATTTTGGCAATAAAAATATCGCCAACTTGGAAGTTGCTTTTTTCTTCTTCTTTGTGTAATTCAATTAGTTTTCCATCTTTTAATAAGGCAAAATCTACGGCTTCGGAACTAGATCGGATGATTAATTCTTTATTCACGCTGTACATTTTTATCTATTCGCTGTGGCGAACAAATGGATTAAACAATATTTTTAACAGGTATTGAACCCGGGGAAAATTAGCTGGCAGTTTGCAGTGTTAAGTTCGCAGTTGACTGACTACTAAAAACTGAATACTGATTACTAACTTTCAATTTCAATGAACATTTAAAAAGAAAAAAGTAGTTTAAAACTACTTTTTCTTTTTGTGACGATTAGCTCTCGCTCTTTTTTTACGTTTGTGAGTTGCTACCTTATGTCTCTTTCTTTTTTTACCACTTGGCATATCTTATGATTTTATGATTAATTAATATTATTATTTTGCTTCGTTATTTATTTTCACCCCTTCAACAAAAACTTTTGCAGGTTTGAATGCAGGAATGTTGTGTGCAGGAATTTTTATTGTAGTATTTTTAGAAATGTTTCTTCCAGTTTTCTCTGCTCTGGTTTTCACTATAAAGCTTCCAAAACCTCTTAAATAAACATTGTCTCCAGTTTCTAATGAATTTTTTACTTCATTCATAAAAGTCTCTACAGTTGCCTGTACATCTCCCTTTTCAAGACCTAATTTTTCTGAAATTTTTGCTACGATATCTGCTTTCGTCATTTTCTTTCCTATTTATAATGTTGTACTATTTTTTTGAGTTTGCAAATATAGGAATTTAAAAAACAATTATTCAAGCTAATTCATTAAATTTTAATCACATAAACTTTTACTTTTGTAGTCTAATATTTAAAAATGAATTTTTATAACCTGCTGATAAAATGGTATTTACAAAATAAACGGGATTTGCCATGGCGAAACACTACGGATCCGTATCCTATTTGGCTCTCCGAAATCATGTTGCAGCAGACACGCGTTGCCCAAGGAATGCCTTATTTTATGTCTTTTACTACCGCTTTTCCTACTGTTTTTGATTTAGCAAAAGCTAATGAAGAGCATGTTTTGAAACTTTGGCAGGGATTAGGATATTATTCCAGAGCGCGAAATTTGCATAAAACGGCTCAATATGTGGCCTCAGATTTAGGGGGAAGTTTTCCGGATAACTATGCGGATTTACTAAAATTAAAAGGTATTGGGGAATATACCGCTGCGGCCATCGCTTCTTTTTCTTATAACGAAGCCGTTCCGGTTGTTGATGGAAATGTATTCCGAGTTTTATCGCGTTATTTCGATATAGATACAGATATTGCTCAGGCTTCTGCCAAAAAAAAATTCGCCGCTTTGGCATTTGAACTGATGCCAAAAGATAACCCGGCAACCTTCAATCAAGCCATTATGGAATTTGGGGCTTTGCAATGTGTTCCTAAAAGTCCAAATTGCGGTATTTGTGTTTTTAACGAAAGTTGCGCTGCTTTGCAAAAAAACAAAGTTAATCAGTTGCCTGTTAAGACTAAAAAACTAAAAGTGAGAAGCCGTTACTTTAATTATCTGGTTGTTGCAGATGAAAATGACAACACCATAATTCAAAAACGAACAGACAAAGGAATTTGGCACAATCTCTATGAATTTCCTTTGATAGAAACCGAAAAAGAGGAAGATTTTGATTGTGTTAGCGAAGCTATTCAAGCGGATTATTTTAAAGAAAATACTGTCGTAAGTATGTTAGAATACAACGAAAAAAGTATCCTTCATAAATTGTCACACCAGCATTTACATATTAAGTTTTGGAAAGTGAAAATTGAAGGAACAATTGAAAACGGAATTGACGTTGAAACTTTGAGAACTTTTCCTTTTCCAATTGTGATTCATAATTTTATTGAAAAGGATTTATAGAGTTTCTAAAAAACTGTATCTTTGATTAAACACTAGATTCTAAAATGAACGGAACATTAAATAAGGTTATGCTAATTGGTTTTCTTGGCGACGACATCAAAATGCATTATTTTGATGGAGGCAATTGTATTGGAAGATTTCAGTTGGCCACAAACGAGGTGTATATCAACAAAACCACTAATGAAAAAATCACTTCTACGGAGTGGCACAATTTAGTTGTTCGCAACAAAGCGGCAGAACTTTGTGAAAAATACCTTTCTAAAGGCGATAAAATTTACGTGGAAGGACGCATTAAATCCCGTCAATGGCAGTCAGAGGATGGGAGTACTAAACACACCACTGAAATTCAGGTAACCGAATTTACTTTTCTTTCAACTAAGAAAGACACTGGAAGTAATAAACAAATTCCTGTACCTGATGTCCCGAAAAACACTAATTTTGACACCGATAAGAATGTCTTGCCTATAAACGACTTGCCATTTTGAGTGTTTAACTAATCCTTACCAATTTGGACTCAGAGCCCAGTTTGCTTTTTGCTTACGCAATAGATACTAATTTAGCATTTGGTTTTACAGTAATAATCATATTGCTGTTTTGTTCCGCATTAATTTCAGGTGCCGAAGTTGCCTTGTTTTCGTTGTCACAAAAAGAGATTGATGAAACCATTCAGGAGAATGATGCTAAAGGAAAAATCATTGCCGCGCTTTTAGAAAAACCCAAAAAACTGCTGGCCACGCTTCTGGTTGCTAATAATTTTGTCAACATAGCGATAGTAATATTGTTTTCATACGCTGGAAAAAGCATGTTTGCAGCGATAACCCAACCGGTATTGAAATTCATCTTGGAAGTATTGGTAGTTACTTTTTTGATTTTGCTCTTTGGAGAAGTCTTGCCTAAAGTATATGCCAGTCGAAATAATACCAAGTTTGCCAAACTTATTGCTTACCCTATTTTCTTTTTAGATAAGCTTTTGACGCCTATTAGTTTACCAATGCGTGCAGCAACGATTTATTTGCATAACAAATTAGGAAAACAAAAAACAAATTTTTCTGTTGATCAATTATCACAGGCTTTAGAGCTTACGGCTTCGGATGAAACATCTTCCGAAGAGCAAAAAATATTAGAAGGAATTGTGAGTTTTGGAAATACGGATACCAGACAAGTAATGAGTCCGCGAATCGATATTTTTGCTTTAGAAATAGAAGAATCTTTTGCTGCTATTTGTCCCAAAATTATAGAAAAAGGATATTCCAGAATTCCGGTATATCGAGACAATATAGACCAGATAGAAGGCGTTTTGTTTGTCAAAGACTTGCTTCCGCATATTAATACAAATGAATTTGACTGGAAAACATTGGTGCGAGAACCTTTTTTTGTCCCTGAAAACAAAAAGCTGGATAATTTGCTGAAAGATTTTCAGAACAAGAAAAGTCATTTAGCGATCGTGGTAGATGAATATGGAGGAACCTCAGGGTTAGTTTCTCTTGAGGATGTTATTGAAGAAATTGTTGGGGATATCAGCGATGAATTTGATGATGAACAGATTGTATTTTCTCAAATTGATGAAAAAAATTACCTTTTTGAAGGAAAAATAAACCTGAGAGATTTTTATCGGATTATTGATGTTGACGAAGAATTATTCGAAATTAAAAAAGGAGAAGCCGAAACATTAGCCGGATTTATTCTGGAAATTTTAGGCAATTTCCCTAAAAAAGATCAAAAAATTGTATTCGAAAACTGTCTGTTTACTATAGAAGCAGTGGATAAAAAACGAGTTAAACAGATAAAAGTAACGATTGAATAATCCTTCCATGGTCCTCTGCGAAGGAAAGAGAGCCATTGGAATACGTTTTCTTAAAATTTGTAAGATTAAAAAAAATAGAAATGTTTAAAAAAACAATCCCTTTTCTGGTAATAGCACTAACGTCATTGTTGAGTTTTAGTTGCAAAGACGCCGTGATCCCAAAACCATCCGCTTATTTGCGGTTGGATTATCCGCAAGCCAGTTATATGAATTTTGAAAACGAATGTCCTTTTGTTTTCGATATGAATTCAGAGGCCGTTATCCAGAAAGAGCCCAATTGTGGTTTCACGATTACCTATCCAAAAATGAAAGCGACTATTTATCTCACCTATAAACCAGTCACTAAAAACATTAATGAACTGTTGCGGGATGCACAAAAATTGACTTATGAACACGTGATAAAAGCAGATGATATTCTGGAACAACCGTATTTGAATCCCGATAAAAAAGTGTACGGTATGTTTTATCAGGTAGAAGGAAATGCAGCAACGAATTCCCAGTTTTATGCTACGGACAGTACTAGTCATTTTTTGACGGGATCCGTTTATTTTTATGCGAAACCCAATTATGACTCGATTATGCCAGCGGCAAGTTATATCAAAAATGATATGCAGCGGCTAATGGAAACCTTGAAATGGAAATAACAACAATAGTCATTTACCGGAATAGTACAAAATAAGCAAAACTCTTTTTAGAATAAATAAGGCTTTTAAGTTTAAATTAGCCTGTTAACACTAACTGTACGCTTTTTTTAATGACCTTCAACATCCTTGTGTGGTTCAAAAAAAACATCCCCGTAAAGAGAATGTTTTGTTGCGATAAAGGTAAAGTTTTATTTAGGACTTCATTTTAGAAACCTTGTATGTTTTGCCATCAGCAGCGGCTTCAACGACTGTTGTCAATTTTTCTGGTGTTTGAACTGTTTTGTCAAAAGTTACAGTGGCCATTTTAGTATCAAAATCTACTGTTGCTTTTTGAACACCATCCTGTGCGGTTAGATCTTCTTGAATCGTTTTGGCGCAGCCTACAGCGCACGTCATTCCTTCTACAGAGAAACTCGCTGTTTGAAGATTAGCAGCTGCAATTTCCTTTTTAACTTTTGGAGCAGTTGTTTCAGCCGTTTCTTTTGAAGCTATGTCTGTTTCTTTTTCTTTGCAACCTACAAATAAAAGACTTGTAAGTACCAGTGTTGCGATTGATCTTTTGAAATTCATTATAATGTATATTTTGAAGATTAACTACTTTTTTATGAATTACAAAATTAATTAAAAAAAGAAGGACTAATTCATAAAATAATTACAATTTTGGGCAAAATTATTTTTATGGAATCGAAGCAGTTAAAATGGGTGTATTTGTTGGTTCTTGCCTTGGTTTGGGGAAGTTCCTTTATACTGATAAAAAAAGGATTAATAGGTTTGACAGCGTTACAATTGGGATCGTTGCGAATTATTTTTGCAGCTGTTTTTTTAATATTAATAGGGTTCAAAAGTTTGTCTAAAATCCCAGTATTTAAATGGAAATACATTGCTTTAACATCTTTATTCGGAACATTTATACCCGCTTACTTGTTTGCAATTGCACAGACTGAAATTGATAGTTCCGTGAGTTCTATTTTGAATTCCCTGACCCCTTTGAATACGCTGATTCTTGGCGCTTTGGTTTTTGGATTGCAATTCAAAAGAAATCAGATTTTTGGAATTCTAATTGGTTTATTAGGAAGCGCCTTGTTGATTTTGAACGGCGCCATGCATCATCCGGAACAAAATTATTATTATGCTATTTTGGTTTTAATAGCATCTATATGTTATGCGGTCAATGTCAATTTAATCAAAAAATATTTGCATGATTTGAGTCCGCTGAGTATTACTACCGGGAATTTTATGGTGCTGTTTGTTCCGGCATTCATTATCTTGTTTTTCTCCGGTTTTTTTGAAGTGGTACATGATGTGAAAGTGCAGGAATCAATTTTGTTTATAATGGTTTTAGGTGTGGTAGGAACTGGAATTGCGAATATTCTGTTCTTTAAATTGATCCAAATGTCATCGCCGGTTTTTGCTACTTCGGTAACGTATTTGATTCCCGTAGTTGCTTTTTGCTGGGGATTATTGGATAATGAAATGCTTACGCCAGTTCAGTTTTTTGGTGCGTTTATTGTTTTAATCGGCGTGTATTTGTCGGCTAAGAAGTAGTAGCTGTTCTTGATCAATTTGTGTTTAGGATCTTATTAAAAACAATAAAGGCTGTCTAAAAATAGACAGCCTTTATTTATTTATTCAAGATTTGATTATAAAAAATCAGCATCGGTAACACCTTCATTGATTTTTACATCAGACATTTTTATGTCTAATTCAAAACCTACATTCTGGATGATGTTAAAAGGAACTTTAACTCCTTTTACTTCTTTGTAATCTCCATAATTTGTAGTTTGAGTGATGCTTTGCCCACCTTGTTCAACAATTTTAGATTCGGCTAATTTTAAACCAGTAGTTACATCATAGAATAGTGTAGTTTTCCCGTTTTTAACAGCGTAAGCATCTTTTCCATTGATGGACTCGATAGTTTCCAGCGTTAAACCTTGGTTTTTAGCAAGAGACAATTCTTCAAATGGTGTTGCAGTTGCTTTCATGTCCGCTAGCATTGTTCCTTCAATATTCTGACGTTGCCCTTGTTGCATTACGTAAGCTCCTTTTTCATTTACCACTTGTTTCATGATACTCATTGTGCCCATTGCTAGTTCAACCATCAATTTTCCTTTGGCATCAATTTTTGAGGTGAAGCTTAATGGAGAAGGCGCTTGCGGAATAGTTGTTGTCCCGTTCATTACAATTGTTTTTACAGCCAATGCTGCTTTTTCTCCGCCGATAGCTTTGATGTAATTATCAATAACGCTTTTTGCAGTAACTCCTGCTGGAACTGGTTTTTTTAATTCTGGTTTAGCTGTTGCATTTCCGTATTTATCGAAGTATGATACTGGAAACTTTAATTTTTCTAATCCAGAAGCTACATCCGCTGCTTTTCCTACAATAACAATTCTGCTATTATCAGCCAAGAAGTATTTATTAGCCACTCTCAAAATATCGTCAGCAGTTACAGCACTGATATTTTTAATGTAATTTTCATAAAAATCAGCTGGCAAGCTTTGCGTTTGGATTCTTAAAGCGTAACCTGCTACCGTTTGTGGTTTTTCAATTTGCATTACAAATCGTCCAATGTATCCTGCTTTTACGCTAGCTAACATTTCATCAGTCACTTTCTCAGTTCTGATTTTTTTGAATTCTTTGAAAATCTCAACAACAGTGCTGTCAGTTACTGCGTTACGAACTTGCGTAGAAGCATTAAACGTAGAAACGCGTTTGTCACCGTAAATGCTAGTTCTGGCACCATACGTCCATCCATGAGCTTCTCTTAAGTTCATATTAATGTAACTATTAAAGTCACCACCTAAAATTTGGTTCGCAACTAAGACAGCAAAATAATCCGGATCAGTCATTTTAAGATTTGACATATTTACCACAGCAACCTCTGATTGAACCGCATTTGGCATGTCAATAAAGTTGATCTGTGTGGCGGAAACATCTATTGGATCGTTATAAGAGATCGATGGAGCAGCTGCTTTTTTCCATGAGCCAAAGAATTTCTCTACCATTTTTTTTGTTTCGCTGAATTTTACATCACCCACAATAATTAGGTAAGCGTTGCTTGGCACAAAATATGTTGTGTAGTTTGCTTTTACATCTGAAAGAGTTACGTTTTTCAAGGTAGCTTCGCTAACATATTCGCCTGCAGGATGGTTTTTTCCATAAGTCAAAACATCTACAACTCTTGCTGCTACTGCTGAAACGCTTTTTTCATTGGCTTTCAAGCCTTCAATAAGTTTCGCTTTTTCTTTGTCAAATTCCTCTTGGGTGAAGTTTGGGTTTAATGCACCATCTGCCATTAGCTCTAAAACTCTCCCCGAATATTTAGATAAGGAACTTGCTGAAGCGCCATTAGAACTAAAATTGATGTTAGCGCCTAAGAAATCTACTTCTTCATTGAAAGCTGTTTTCGAAATTTTAGTGGTGCCGCTTCCGATTAATGTACTGGTCATGTCGGCAACCCCTTTTTTGTCGCCTTCAGCATACGGATCATTGTCTAAGGTAAGACTGAATGCTACTCTAGGTAGTTTATGGTTTTCGACAACCATAACTTTTAATCCATTTTTTAATTCAAAAGTTAACGGTTTTCCGATTTTTATTGATGGAGCTGCCCCTGGTTTTGGCTGAGGTATGATTTGTCCTTGCATAATTAGGGTTACGAACAAGCTTGATAAAATTAATATTGATTTTTTCATAATGATGTATCTTAGTTTTGAGCTTTGTCTTTAGATGGAACATAATCCAAAACTAATCGTTGGTTTGGATTTAAATATTTCTTAGCAATATCTCTGATTTCTTCCCGAGTGATAGAATGATAGATTTCAATTTCGGTATTGATTAAGTTTACATCACCGTATAACAAATGATAGGAAGCCAGATTGTCTGCAATACCGTCAATGGTAGAATTGCTGTTTACATATTGGTTTTCGAATTTGTTTTGTAGTTTTTGTAAATCTCTTTCAGAAATCAATTCCGTTTGTAATTTTACAATTTCAGAGTCAATTTCGGCAAGAATATTTTCGGTTGTGTTTGGCGCTTGAGGCAAACCGTAAATGATATAGCTACCGTAGTCTTCTTGGCTGTTACTAAAAGCGCCAATTTGCAAGGCCATCTTTTTGTCATCAACTATTTTTTTGTATAGTCTAGAACTTTTTCCATCACTTAAGATGGATGAAATCATATCCAGTACTCTTGCGTCTCTGGTTTTCATAGATGGCGTTCTGTAGGCTGCTACAATTGCAGGGATTTGGATATTAGCATCTTGAAATTCTGCTTTTATAGTTTGAGTAATCGGTTCTTCAACAAATGTTTCTCTTTGTATGGGAGCTCCTTTTTTGATCGGTCCAAAATATTTTTGAATCCATTCTTTTGCTTGCTCTTTTTTGAAATCACCAGCGACAATTAAAACAGCATTGTTCGGAATGTAAAATTTCTTGTTGAAAGCTTGGAATTCTTCTAATGTTGCAGCGTCTAAATGGTTCATAGAACCTATAGTTGCCCAACGGTATGGGTGTTTTGTGAAAATATTCTTTTTTACTTCCGCCAAAAAGTTTCCGTAAGGCTGATTGTCAACGCGCAATCTCTTTTCTTCTTTCACCACTTCGTTTTGAGTATCAACACCAATTTGATTGATCACTGGGTGCAGCATTCTTTCTGCTTCCATCCATAAACCTAATTCTAAGTTGTTAGATGGGAAAACCTCATAATAATAGGTTCGGTCATCCGTTGTGTTGGCATTATTTACACCACCGTTTCCAGTTACAATCTTAAACCACTCACCGCGTTTGATATTTTCGGTTCCTTCAAACAATAAATGTTCAAAAAAGTGAGCAAAACCAGTTCTTTCTGGATTTTCATCTTTAGCGCCTACATGGTACATTACTGAGGTAATAACAGTAGGGGCAGAAGGATCGTTGTGTAAAATCACATGCAATCCATTGTCTAGTTTGTATTCTTCAAAAGCTACTTTCTGAGCAGAAGCTACTCCTCCTAGCATAAACAAAGCACCTAAAGCCATTAATGAATTTTTCATAAGGTTAATAATTTTGTTAATATGCATAATTAGTAGTGGTTTTTAATTTTTGTTACATAAAAAGCGTTTCGCTGTGAGAAATTTAACACTAGTTAAGCGTTTTATTTTGTAAAATTATTTCAAAAGTCTATTTAATAAGTAATTATGATGTATTGGGTATTTTTTTTTCTTCAACAAATTGCGAGGTAATTATTTAATTGTATATTTGCAACCTTAAAAATTTATAAAACAATTTGTTATGTATGCAATCGTAGAGATAGCAGGGCAACAGTTTAAAGTTAGCAAAGACCTAAAGGTTTACGTTCACCGTTTAGCAAATGAAGAAGGAACTCAAGTTTCTTTCGACAAAGTTTATTTGTTAGATGATAACGGTACAATCACAATAGGCGCCCCAGCTATAGAAGGTGCTTCAGTAGAAGCCAAAGTGTTACAACACTTAAAAGGAGATAAAGTTATCATTTTCAAAAAGAAAAGAAGAAAAGGATACAAAAAGAGAAACGGACACCGTCAGTATCTTACTCAAATTGTAATCGAAGGTATTACTGCAGCAGGTGCTAAAAAAGCGGCTCCCAAAAAAGCAGCAGTTGAAGCAACTACAGAAGAAGTTGAAGCTCCTAAGAAAAAGGTAGCTAAAGCTAAAAAAGAAGATACTCAAGAATAATAACAAAATAAAACTAATACGTCATGGCTCACAAGAAAGGTGTCGGTAGTTCTAAGAATGGTAGAGAATCAGAATCAAAACGTTTAGGTGTTAAGATTTTTGGTGGTCAAGCTGCTATTGCTGGGAACATCATCGTAAGACAAAGAGGTTCAAAACACAATCCAGGTGCAAATGTTTACATCAGTAAAGATCACACCCTACACGCAAGAATAGATGGAGTTGTTTTTTTCCAAAAGAAAAGAGATAACAAATCGTATGTTTCTATCCTTCCGTTTGAAGTTGAAGCATAATTGATTTTATCAATTATTTAAAAACCCGTTTCGAAAGAAACGGGTTTTTTTTGACCTCAGCCAAGCGACTCCGGAATCTTCAAAGGAAAAGGAGGCTCCGGCAAAATTGATGGTTTGCCTGATTTGTAAATTATATTTGATTTTATCAGGGTATAAGTATTGATTATATTCGTAGTTTTTTACTGCTGGTCTAGGGAGTTTAATAAACTAAATTTCGGTTCAAATAAAATGCCGTATCCTATTTTGTAAGGGATATTTTGTAATTAGAAACTGTTGTGATTCTTTTATAGGTTTTACAAATCAGAACTGTTTTTAGAAAATCATCTTCTAATTAAAATATAAATTTTCACTTGTATAGGTGATTACTGCTGGTCTGTAATTTTTTTGGACACTCAAAGACATTATAGTGTTTTTTTCTTTCAAATTTTCCCTCTCCATTATATTCTTTATAAACGCATTTCTTGTTTTGATATAATTTGACTAATTCAGAAGGTTATTTCTAGTTTTAAACAGTGTCTGACTTGATATGGCAACATAAAGAGTAGATTCATTACTCTTTAATAATTTAAATCTATAGGATTTTTTTTTAATTAATAAACTAAATTAATTTTAAGATAATTTATTGTTTTAATATTGATTAGAAATTAAGTTGAATTTTTTTAACCTTTTTTTTTGATAAAAATTTAATTAATTCTTTTTTTTTTGATTAAATAATAATAATTGTGTTTTTTAAAGGCAAAATTTTGATTAAAATCAATTTTAATCAATTCTTTTTTTAGAACAATAGGTACGATAATATTGGTTTTACTACTCAAAATAGCGTACCGGGACACAGTTAATATGATTCTGTTTAATCGCAGGAGACATTAAAAATGATCTTGTCTAAGTGGTTTATTGATTGTTCATTTAAATTAATGATTTTAAAGACTACAAATTCTATTAATTAATAAATATTAGCGCTAATGAAATAAAGTATCAAATTACACACCATTAAACAACAAGAACAAACTCAATTTAGTACACCAAATTTTACAGCACAACTATGAATAAACTATTACTCACAACTAGTTTTTTGTTTTTTACTTTTTTAGTCTTCGCTCAAAAAAATAAAATTCAAAACAATGAAAAATATTTGCAATCAAATACAAATATCCAGGAATTTAAATTTAATAAAAGTCGCCAGAGTCCTTCTTTAATAAAAATTAAACCGGACTATAATTTAAATTTAGCAGGCGTTCCTGCTTTTTTAGTGGAAGTACTGCAATTAGATAAAAATTCATTTGAATTTAAAGAAATTCACACCAATACCACCAAAGGAAATTTTAATATCGTTACTTTTTCTGCCTTCTATAATGGGGTGAAAGTGGAACATGCGCGATATAATATTGTTCTTAAAAAAGACAAAGTAACTGCAATTACGCTCGAGCATTATGTTATGGATGCTAATGTTTCTAAGACAAAGTCATTGTCTCAAGACCAAGCATTAGAAAAGGCAAAGCAACATGTTGGTGCTGAGAATTATGTTTGGGAAGATATTTCAAAAAGTTTAAAAGTTACGGTGAATCAGAAAGAGATACAACAATTACAAAAATCATATAATGAATATTTGCCTAAAGGGGAATTGGTATATGTTGATAATTATAAGACAAAAGAGGTTGACTTAACTCTTGCATATAAATTCAATATATATGCATCAAAACCATTGTCAAGAAACAATGTTTTTGTTGATGCTGCCAATGGCCAGATTTTATTAACGGATGCAATTATTAAACATGCAGATGAAATTAATAAAAACATCGAAAAGAATAAAATAAACACGACTAATTCAACAGCTATTTTAGCCTCAGTTGAAGGGCGCGGGGATACAAGATACGCTGGAAACAGAAAATTTCAGACTACACTAGATGTAGTCAATAATCGCTATTCATTAGATGGGACAATACCGGTTCTTGTGAATGGATTGCCGGTTGTTATACAAAATGAAACGCGCTCTTACAATGGAGTAGGTGGCGCACCCATTAGTTTGCCTAATATTCCATCGTATTCTATTTATGATGGTGATGCACCATCAGGACAATTACAAGTTGAAACTGGAGACAATAACTGGACAGCAGCCGAACACTGGAGAAGTCGTTTCACTACTCTAAATTACCCTATTGACAATGAAACAAAAAATGATGATGTTGCTTTAGATGCACATTGGGGAGCTGAAATAGTAATTAAATATTGGGGAGCTATTCATAATCGAAGTAGTTATGATAATCGTGGTACCAAAATTATTAATTATGTACATTATGGTGATGCGTATGACAATGCTTTCTGGAATGGTACTGCAATGACTTACGGAGACGGAAGTTACCAAGGGGGTAAAAATCCTAATGGTTCTTTCGGGCCTTTAACATCCATGGATGTTTGTGGACATGAAATAGGGCATGGGGTGTGTTCTAATACATCTGATTTAGTTTATGCTAGAGAATCTGGTGCTATGAATGAAGGTTTTTCGGATATCTGGGCAGCATCTGTGGAAAACTATGTGTTGACTACAATTGATAGTTCGTTGCCTTATGACCCGTGGGGAATTGGAGAACAAATTGATCAACGTGATGGTGGGTTAGCTCCGGGCGCAGCTGGATCTACTGCTTTGCGTTGGATGGATGATCCAAAAGCTGAGGGGAATCCGGATAGTTATGGAGGTAAAAATTGGTCTGATCCACAATGTGCGCAACCTAGCTTAGCAAATGACCAATGTGGAGTGCATAATAATAGTGGAGTTCTTAATAAATGGTATTATTTATTAGTAGAAGGTTCTGGAAAGAGTTTTACTCGTGGGAAAGCTAAAGCGGCTGCAGATGATCAAATAAATGATGCTTTGAAGGTCTACAGTGTCAAAGGTTTAGGTTTTCTTATTGCTGAACAGATTACGTTTAAGGCCGAAGTGCTACTTACTCCAAACGCTACTTTTCAAGAGATGAGAGATGCAAGTATACTTGTCGCAGGGCAAGAATATGGAACGTTTTCTAATGAAGTGAAACAAGTGACAAATGCTTGGTATGCGGTTAATGTAGGGAATGAATTTATTGCGCCTGATCCAAACCAACTTTTCTTTGAATCGACAAATGTTTCTGTAGTCAACGAGCAGACAGCAACACAAGGGTGTGGTGTTTTTAACACAATAGAAGTTAAGGTTACTGGGGTAAACATCACTTCTCCCCAAACCATTAATTTAGACTTCTCAGGTTCTACAGCAACGATTAATAAAGACTTTACTACATCAGCAACTAGTTTGTCTTTTGATAAAGATGGGACTAAAACAATTTTACTCAACATTTTTAATGATGGTATAGTTGAAGGTGTAGAAAATATTATAATCAAGTTTAATGTAAATACTCCTGTAGCGCAATCTAGAATTCAAAACATCACAATTGTTGATAATGATTATGTGCCAGCTATTGGTGTAGGTACGGTAGAGATTTTTAAAGAAACTTTTACTACTTCAAATATTCCATCTGGTTGGGAAACTAAAAGTGTAATAGGGTTGGATCCCAATGTTTGGCTTTTTAATGGACCAAGTACTTCAGGAAAAGCATATGTTTCAAATGGTGCGGCATCTCAAGGTGCTACTTATGATTCAACCCAAAACGGAAATCTGCTTCTCATAAGTAAATTGATCGATACAAAAGGGATGAGCGATGTTACCGTAGCTTTTGACTGGCAAGCAGGTGGAGAAACAGATCAAACTGATAGTACTGTCCTATTTGATTATGGTGAATTTGTATACTCCTTAGACGGAGCTAATTATAATTCTTTAGCCTTTTTTGCAGGGACAGCTTCAGGAGCTTCTCCGTCTTCAGGGAAGTATAATAAAGCGACACCGGCATTAAATAACACACAATTTCATTTAGCTTGGAGATGGTATAATGATGCGTTACTAGGTACTGCTTTTAGTTTTACTTTAGACAACGTTGTAGTAAGCGGAACACCGGCTTCAGTAGAATCTGATTTGATGCAATTTGATAGTGAAACCGTGAAAATTGGAAATCAAGTATACTTTTTGAGCGATCAAGATGGAGATGTAATTGGTTTGATAGAAAATGCGACTAAGGATCTTGGTTGTGTTACGCTAACGATTAGTGAGTCAGGTAGTAAATCTAACTTTACTAATATAGCAGGATCTCATTCAGGGAAAGTTATCAAATTAGAAGCTGATGGATTAAATGCGGCAACAGCTTCCTATGACTTAACACTGTTCTTTTCAGATGCTGAAACAAGTGAATTTTCAGACCCTAGCGGTTTAAGAGTTATAAAAGTAAACAGCAACTCCATCAATGATGCTAAAAATTCTCCTAAAAATTTTCAAATAAATGGGGGGTTAGGCGCTGCATATTCTGCGGAGCAATATCGTACTTATAAAGGAAATCATACCGGATCTGGAACTTTTGCTTTGGTAACACAAGCAACTTTATCTACGCAAAAAATTAATGGGGAAGAATTTAAAATATACCCAACTGTATTGTCGGCTGATAAAGTAATTACAATTTCCAGTGCAAGAACGCCAATTGATCGGGTTGACATTTATACCCTAAATGGAGGTTTAATAAGCGCTTTGCAATTAGAAAGTGGTAATGAAGCTAAAATACCTGTTAGTAAATTATCCAGCGGAATGTATTTTCTTGTTATAAATGGTAATAAATCAGATACATTTAAGTTTCTGATGCAATAAATAATTGATTCAAAATCCCCCATCGTAGAAATGCAATGGGGGATTTTTTTTAACTAAATATAAAGATAATGAATACTAAAAATAATTTTATTTTATTCGTACTGTTTTGTTTTTCCTTCAGCATCACTTGGGGGCAAAATAAAAGTGACTGGACCGCTTTGTCCGAAAACAGTCGTCTCAAAATTAATAATATTAGTTTTGATAAAGAAAAAATGCCCACAAAATTTAAACTTTACACCGTTGGTATAGCCTCTGTTAAAAGTAAATTACAGAATGCTCCTAAAAGAGGTGTGTTTTTTGGGACTTCTCAAAATATAATCAATGTGCCTAATGAAGACGGTTCTATTGAAAATTATCAAGTTTTAGACGCCCAAATTTTGCATCCGGATTTGGCTGCAAAATTACCAAATATTAAAAGTTATGTTGGTAGTTCATTAGTACATCCTGGTAAATATATTCGGTTTAGTTTATCGCAAGCCGGATTTCATGCTCAGGTTTTTGAAGCTGGAAAATCAACTTATTTTATAGATCCCTATACAAGTGATAAGTCAGTATATATTGCTTACAAGAGAGATGATCTAGTCAATAATTCATCTGATGTTTTTACTTGCGAGACAGATAATTCACTTTCTAAAAAAACTGGAAATACGCAAATAAATAAAACGATAGGTGCTACTGATGACAGTAAAATTCGGTTGTATGAATTAGCAATGTCGTGTACAGGAGAGTATGGTGCCTTGTTTATTGGTAATGCCACGACTGATTTTGAAAAAAAATCAAATATCATGGCACAAATGGTTGTCACAATGACACGAGTAAATGGTATTTATGAGAAAGAATTAGGTATCACCTATCAGTTTGTACCTAAGAATTTTGACATTATGTATTATGATGGAACTACTGACCCTTGGGGTACAGAATATAATGACCAAACTCAATTGACCATAGATGCTAATATTGGAGATGCAAACTACGACATAGGCCATAATTTTAATACAGCTGGCGGCGGTAATGCAGGTTGTATTGGTTGTGTTTGTAATTCCGGAAATAAAGGAAGCGGTATGACTGGTAGATCAAATCCTACTGGAGACTCTTTTGATGTTGATTATGTCGCTCATGAGATTGGGCATCAAATGGGAGGGTATCATACCCATAATGGAACAACTACCTGTTTGAAAAGTGGAAATAATACCGAAGTGGAACCCGGAAGCGGATCGTCAATAATGGGGTATGCCGGAATTTGTACGGGGCAAAATGTACAGGAAAATTCGGATGATTATTTTAATTATGTGAACATACGAGACATAAGTGCTAATATTCAAGGGGGTGTGAGTTCTGCCTGTTTTGATGAGATCAAGGTTAGCAATTTACCGCCAAAAGCCAATGCAGGAGCAAATTACAGCATTCCTGTAGGTACCGCATTTCAGTTGTCAGGAACAGGTTCTGATCCTGACTCAGGAGATCTTCTTACTTATACGTGGGAACAAAACGACAATGAAGAGATGCAAAGTCCTATTCAGCCTCTCCCAACGGCTATTCAAGGTCCTATGTTTAGAACCCGAAGAGGAACTACAAAACCTAATAGGTATTTCCCGCAATTAACAGATATTTTAAGTAATAATCTGATGCCTACTTGGGAGGTAATCCCCCAAGTTCAACGGAGTTTTGAGTTTGCTTTTACGGTTAGGGACAATGTTGTTTACGGAGGGCAGACGGCAGCTGATTTGATGACGTTAAATACAATCCAAACGGCAGGACCCTTTAAAGTTTCAAGTCAAAACTCAAACACGACTTGGATACAAGGTGAAACTCAACTGATAACTTGGGATGTTGCAAAGACCAATTTACTTCCGGTAAACTGTTTGTTTGTAAACATTTTATTTTCGGCTTTAGGAGATTTTACCGATACTATTATATTAGCGGATAAGGCTTTAAATAGTGGTTCTAAAAGCATCATTGTACCCTCTTCTTTGACGGAATCAGGGCGTTTAATGATAAAAGCGGCTGACAATGTTTTCTTAGATGTAAATGACGCAACTATAATAATTAAGCAAGTTACAACTCCAACATTCTTTTTGACAGCGCTTGAAGTCTCAAAAATCCAATGTGCAAATGATAATAAATCAACTTTTAGTTTTGATTATATTCCTTCTGCGGGTTTTACGGGGGTAGTGAGATTTGCTGCGACAGGTTTACCATCTGGTTCCACAGCTAGCTTTACACCAACAACAGCAAGTACCTCAAAAGAAACAATACTAATGACCGTTAGCGGATTTTCTAATTCAAACCCTAAGGATTATTCTATCACTTTCGCTGGTACTTCTCCGTCAGAAACCAAAACTCAAGTTGTT
Organism: Flavobacterium sp. RSP15; assembly: GCF_003968755.1. GTDB lineage: Bacteria > Bacteroidota > Bacteroidia > Flavobacteriales > Flavobacteriaceae > Flavobacterium. The sequence continues at coordinate 88,191 of NZ_RYDL01000011.1, forward strand.
GTATTAACGCTAAAGGGAGGTGTTTTTTCGGAGCCTGTGCTGAGTAGTCCAGCTAATACAAGTGTGAAACAATCAACTTATCCATCCTATATCTGGTCTAAAGATGGGAATAACAGTGCTGAATTTTTTGATGTGGAAGTTGCTTCTGATTCAAATTTTCAATCTATAGTAGAAACCGCAACTGTCTCAAAAAATGGATATAATCAAAATAAAGGGTTAAGCGAAAATACGTTGTATTATTGGAGAGTTAGGCCTAAAAACGAATGTGCAAACGGTGTTTTTAGTAGGTCAAGTAGCTTTACAACTGGTTCAAACAAGTGTTTTAGTAGTACTAACACTAATCCTTCTGTAATAGTATCAACCTTAACAACAACAAGCACAATAAATATAGCAACTGATATCCCAATTTCAGATATTAATGTTTCGATGAAAATTACCCATAGTTATATAGGAGATATAGTTGCGGTACTGACAAGTCCATCAGGGACCAATGTTTCACTCATAGCTAGTAAGTGTGATTCTAATCCAGATTTGAATGCTACTTTTGATGATCAAGGGTTGGCTGTAATAAACTGTTCTTTAACAAGTCCAGCAATCTCTGGTGTTTTAAAGCCGGCGCAACCGCTTTCTGCTTTTAATGGAGAAAGTGCTAAAGGCGAATGGAGACTTAATATAACGGATACAGGATTAGGGGATGATGGTATACTTACATCATGGGCAATAGCATATTGTGGAGTAGAAAGCTTAAGCCTTAGCGCTAAAAAATTCGATACTTCCCTAATTCAGGTCTATCCAAATCCTGCAAAAAACAGCATTACGGTTCAATTTGAAAAAACACAGCACTTAGATGTTGCAGTATTTGATTTGTTAGGAAGACAGATTTTAAGTACAGTACTAAAGTCTTCTAGTAATACAATAGATGTTTCTTCTCTTTCGTCTGGAACGTATATCATGCAGCTAATTGATGATGAGAATAATAAAACCAGTAAAAAAATTATTATTGAATAATTTCAAAATGTGATAAAAGCGTTATGCTGAAGCATTATTGATTTTCTCAAATTATTATAAATAAGTCGAAAGTTTAAAAGTCGTAAAGTCAAATGAATTAACTTTAAGTAAAACAGCTTTAAATCAGATTGTTATGTAATTTTATCTTGATTTTAAAATACGACATTATACCATGGTTATTACTTAGTACCCATTTCAATTATTATTGGAATGGGTATTTTGTTTTAATTTAAAATTAGAACAAATAGTGAACTGTTTGGTGGTAAATATTAAAAACAACTTAGTGTTGATTTATTCTAAGGTTCTGCATAAAATATAGAGATTCAACACAAAGTAAAAAAACGCGGGTAAAGAAACCAATAAAGAATCTTTCATCTTTATTCTTACCCCTGTACCAAGAAGCATAAGCAAAGCTAGGCCTCCGGAAGCAAGAACTAAAACAGTATGATTTTGAAGGCCAATAAATAAACCGATAGCCCCTGCCAATTCTAAAACAGCAATTAATGGTCCAAATTTTTCAAGTCCAAAGCGTTTAAATTCATTTTTCATATTCGACGAGGCAAAATAAGCTATTCCGTAGGTAAGAAAGGAAGTTGCCGAAAATAAAATAAGTAAATGCAATAGATTCATGTTTTGATTATTTGGAAGCGCATAATGCAACAAAAAGAGATAATGCCAAAAGGAATAAAGAAGGAAGGTGTTTAGACCATGGGTTTTTTGCTTTAAAATGAAAAAATTGTGCGCTTATCATTAGAAAGGCCATTATAATTGCCGGTATAAATACTAATTCAGGATACCAAATTCCTGTTATTAACAAGGTTGATAAGGCTGTTTTTGTGGCTCCAACAACATTTCTTGTCAAATCCGATATGCCGTATTGTTTAAATTCGTTAACAATGTTATCAAACCTAAAAATCCATACGTAACCTACGGACACTGCGATTACAAGCTGAGCGATAATAGAATAAGTATTCATGGTTTTATAATTAAAGGGTTTTATCTTTTGTTGTGATATACAAATTAATTAGCAGCTGTATGTCTCTTAGAATTTATGTTATTCAAAGATACCATAAACTTATATTATTATAAGGATTACCGAATTGATTTATTTGTAAATCGAGAGGTTTCTTTATTATTTTATCGGATTAGCTCTCAATTTGAAACTAAAACAGGTTGGTTTTTTTGGTTCAAAAATGCATCAGAATTTATCAGGCATTTTGCGTTGCATATTTTGCCTAAACGTTTTGTCAAAATCCGGCATTACGGTCTTTTGAGTAGCACTTGTAAGCGACAAAAGCTGAAACTTTTACAGGAAAAACTTAAAGTAAAAGTTTTAGAAAAAGTTTTAGAAAAAGTAGAAAAGAAACCTTTTTACCCAAGTGTCCGAGTTGTAAAACAGGAAATTTACACTGAACAGCAGTCTTTGACCAGTGTGGTCTTCCAGCTTGGTATCTTGGCGGTAGCCAAAGTTCAAATTCCTATATTAACTAATTTATGGGTAAGCGCATGTATGCTAAAAAGTGAAGGAAAACACGAAAAACCCAAGCAGAAACCACGCTGCAAAAAAAAGGCTCGCTTGCCTCTTGTAATTCTCTCTAATTTTTTTTCGATAAGTGCATAGTGTTAACGGACGTACAATCGGTTCTCCCATAAAAACGGGACAGGCTGTTCAACCCGGGTTTCATTGTTCGCGCTACGCACGAAACAAACCCTCGATGTTGTGTGCTATTTTTATTATTCAATTCTGTCTATTATTTCATATTGAACGTCTAAATAGTAAATTATTTTGCCCATAACTATTTTGAAGTTTTCAAAATCAACTGTATCAATTTCGAGTGTTTTTTCATATTTGTCTTTTTTTGTTTTAATCGGAAATCTAAAAGCACAAGCATTATCGATAGTGTTAAATTCAATTAACAATCTTTCAATATTATCTAGATATATACTTTCTATTTCGTTATTAAAATTTATTAGAATATCATTTTTTAGTTGAAACCATAGTTTTTCTAAATTGTGAACTTCTGCAAAATCCTTTTTAATTTTTAATTTTTCATAACCTAAAATAATTAATTTTTTTAGACACAATTCAATATGTTGTCTATAATTAAACACTAATGGATAAATTAATAAATTGTTGTTCTTTGAGTTGTTTATCATTCCATTATAAACTAAATCTGCTGCTAATTTATATCCTTCGGAATATAAATAAAAATTATCTGCTGGATTTGAAATCCAAGAACCAGTTGCTAAAGATCTTTCTTCAATGAATAAATTTTCAGTTTCGTTAGGTAATTCCATAGTTCAGTTTCCTTTATTTGAATATTTTTTCAACCATTTAAATGATTGAAATATAGGTCGGTGAAATAAAATTAAAAACATTATTATTAAATAAAAATAACATAGAAAAAAATATACATCAAAGTTTTCAGAAGAAGAAAATGGACTTAAAGCATAATAATCTCTATGAATTCCAAATAAATCTTCATACATTTCTTTCCAAGGTAAAATAACAATAAATAAAATTGAAAATATTATACATTTTATGAAATAAACCAGTTCATATGCAAATTTTGATTTAATTCTTTCCTTTTTTAAATGATTTTCCTTTTCGTCTAATTCAGATTTATGAGTTTTAACATTTATGTTTATAGAACTATTTAAATTTTCAAAATTTGGAATTGGAGGAGGAGTAGAATTAATAAAAATTTTCAACTCTTCAATATTTTTTGCGTAATCCCAATTTTCCATTTCTTCACGCCAAACTAAAGTATCATTAGTTAATAACATTGATTTTAATTCATTTTCAGAAAATGGTCCTTTTTGTTGGTTATTATCTAGCACATAAAATTTAATCATATTTTTTTATTTTTTTTGGTAAAATAGCGCATAACGTCAGTTTGTCTAAAAACCTCTAAACGAACTGTATTTTGTTAATCATTAAGTAAATATATGTTATTTAAACTACAATTAAAATTCGTTCTGGCAAAATTCGCTGATGATTATTAAAATAAAACAGTCCGTAAAAAGGGTTAAAAATTGCTCTTAACATCACAAAATACAACGCCAGTATTCTTAGATACTGTTTTAGTAGATTGTGATCAATCAGGTTGAAGATTCGGCGCAGGTTGTAGGCTGTAAAAATCAATCCAACATCAGCTGCGGCGCGTTTTATGGTTTTGGTTGTCATGATATAGTAAAAATCCCATTGCCGCTTTATTACTCTCTTGCAAAGAGCGGGACAGGCTGCCGGATGTTCGACGATGGCTTGTCGTCTGCGGTATATTTCATAATTATTTTGGATTCTGACTTTATTTTGATAAATAAAATCGGCATATTGGGAGCGTTCAATGAGTCTGCCTTTGGCATTTTTGGTGCATTTTTTAAAAAGTTCACAACTCAGACAAGCACTAGATTTATAATGCTTCATCTGGCTTATTGACGCGCCGTTCTTTTTGGCGTAGCAATTTCCATTGGTCGTTGGGGTTTCATTAGCAGGGCACGTATAAGTATCCGACCCGTAGTTTTTGCGAAGGGTCACGGCCAAAAACAAAAAACCCTTGCTCCTGAAACTTCGGGACTGCAAGGGTTTGTATTATAATAGTGAGAATTGCTTCGTTTCCTCGCAATGACTCGACTAGTATCTGTAATATTCTGGTTTGAACGGGCCTTCAACTGGAACGCCAATGTAATCCGCTTGATCAGTACGTAACGTCTCTAATTCAACACCTAATTTAGCTAAGTGTAACATGGCTACTTTCTCATCAAGATGTTTTGGTAACATGTACACATCATTGTTGTATGCCGCACTGTTTTTCCATAATTCGATTTGAGCCAGTGTTTGGTTAGTAAAGGAGTTACTCATTACAAAACTTGGGTGACCTGTAGCACAACCAAGGTTTACCAAACGGCCTTCAGCCAATACAATAATATCATTTCCAGCAATCGTGTATTTATCAACTTGAGGTTTGATTTCGATTTTTGATGCACCGTGGTTAGTGTTCAACCAAGCCATATCAATTTCGTTGTCAAAATGTCCAATATTACAAACGATAGTTTTGTCTTTCATTTTCTCAAAATGAGAACCCAAAACAATATCTTTATTTCCAGTAGTGGTAATGATAATATCAGCAGTTGCAATAACTGTATCTAATTTTTTTACTTCAAAACCGTCCATCGCTGCTTGAAGCGCACAAATTGGGTCAATTTCAGTAACCGTAACAATAGAACCAGCACCTCTAAAAGAAGCTGCTGTCCCTTTACCTACGTCACCGTATCCACAAACGATTACTCTTTTTGCAGCAAGCATCAAGTCAGTTGCACGACGAACTGCATCAACTGCTGATTCTTTACAACCGTATTTGTTGTCAAATTTCGATTTAGTAACCGAGTCATTCACGTTGATTGCCGGCATTGGCAATGTTCCTGCTTTTACTCTTTCGTATAATCTGTGTACTCCAGTGGTAGTTTCTTCGGATAATCCTTTGATTCCTGCAACTAATTCCGGGTAACGGTCTATAACCATATTGGTCAAATCCCCACCGTCATCAAGAATCATGTTCAATGGTTTTCTGTCTTCACCAAAAAATAATGTTTGCTCAATACACCAGTCAAAATCAGGTTCGTTCAACCCTTTCCAAGCATATACCTGAATTCCAGCAGCAGCAATCGCTGCAGCAGCCTGATCTTGTGTAGAGAAAATGTTACAAGAACTCCAAGTAACTTCAGCACCAAGAGCGATCAACGTTTCAATCAAAACTGCAGTCTGGATTGTCATGTGCAAGCATCCCGCAATACGAGCACCAGCAAGTGGTTGTTCGTTTTTGTATTCCGCACGAAGCGCCATTAAACCTGGCATTTCAGCTTCTGCTAATTCAATTTCTTTTCTTCCCCAAGCCGCCAGGGAAATGTCTTTTACTTTGAAAGCCACAAAAGGCATAGTTGTAGTACTCATTTATAGTATATTTGTAATTACTTCGTCCGTTCGCCTTTCAGGCTCGGGTGAAAATTTTTTGCAAATTTACGCAATAACTTTAGAATTTTACGGTTTTCCAGAAGATTTATGAATTGTTTAATTCGCTAATCTTTTGAACATTAACTAAATAATTTCTTTAAGCTGAACTTGTTTCAGTTTCTGGAGCTATTTCCCGTTATTCGCTATATCTTTTTACACGCAAAAAAGCGTGAAAAAAGGATATCACTGCTACCGGGGCTAAAAATCAAGATCACAACACGATGCCACTTTATAAAATCATACGTCCTAATGCCGCCACCCAAATTTTAATTTGGAAAATAACGGAACCTTTCTCCGAATTAAACCAACAGATTGTTCTTAATGTAAACAATCAAAATCGACTGGACGGAATGAAATCCGAAATGCACCAACGCGCCTTCCTGAGCGTTCGTAAGGCATTGCAACAAGCCGGATATACTGATTTTGATTTGTATTATGACACCTTCGGAAAGCCCCATTTACACGATGGAAAGCACATTTCCATCACACATTCTCATGAGTTTTCGGCCATTATAATCAGTACTGAAACCGTGGGAATCGACATTGAATTGCAACGAAATAAAATCATCAAAATAGCACATAAATTTTGTGATAGCGAGTTTCAATTCTTGGATATGGACAGTGAAGAATATATCCGAAAATTAACGGTTATTTGGGGTGCCAAAGAGGCTATTTTCAAAATTAGAAACGAAAAAGGAATCAGTTTCAAAGACCATATAAACGTTCATTCATTTGAATTAAATACTAAACAAAATAAAGCTAAACTTCATTTTAATAATGTATTGAAGGATTTCAATATTCATTTTGAAGAAATACAAGATTTTACGTTAGTCTATGCTTTCGAAAAATAGTACACAGTATTTCATCGCGCAGTTTGTCATTGCTTTGCCCGTACTGGTTAAGCAATGAAAAGACAATTAATAAGCAACAATATAAAGTATCAGAAATCCGTTTAAATCCACAAAATCCGCGTTATCTGCGTACCAAAAATGACAAACATTTATAACGAAATCATCCAATCTAAAGTCGAATGTCAAAAGCTCCTGGCGATTCTTCTGGATCCTGATAAAATAGTTCTGGTGAATTTACCTAGTTTAATTTCAAAAATCAATCAATCACCCGCAACACATATTTTCATTGGCGGAAGCCAGGTTGAAAACAACATTTTAGACGAATTAATTATAGAAATAAAAAAAAGCAGCACATTGCCTATCGTTTTATTTCCTGGAAACCCATCTCAGATTTCAGATAAAGCCGATGCAATTTTATTTTTGTCTTTAATTTCTGGTCGCAATCCTGATTTTTTAATCGAACACCAAGTAAAAGTGGCACCCATTTTAAAACAAACCCAACTCGAGATCATTTCTACCGGTTATATTTTGATTGAAAGCGGCACTGAAACCGCAGTAGAACGCATTAGTAAAACAAAGCCTTTAGATAGAAATAATCTGGATTTAGCATTGGCTACGGCACTAGCGGGAGAAATGTTAGGTAATAAACTGATTTATCTCGAAGCGGGAAGTGGCGCTAAACAAGCTGTTCCGTTAGAAATGATTGCATTAGTTACGCAAAATATTGAAATTCCGTTACTTGTTGGTGGTGGTATTGTAGATTTGCAGGGAATTCAAAACGCGTATGCTGCCGGAGCCGATCTAGTAATTATAGGAACCGCTTTTGAAAAGGATATTAATTTTTTTAACCTTAATTAATGATAGACTATTTTTTTTCGCAGTACAGCGAGTATTCAACATTAGATATTATCTTGGAAATTATAGCTGTCATTTTTGGACTATGGAGTGTTTGGTACGCCAAAAAAGACAATATTCTGGTTTTTCCAACCGGATTAGTGAGTACGTCCATATTTGTGTATTTGCTCTGGAAATGGACCTTGTGGGGTGACATGATGATTAATGGCTATTATTTTGTAATGAGTATTTATGGCTGGTACCATTGGACCCGCAAAAAAGGCGATACGAAAGAATTCCCAATTTCAAAAATTTCAAGTTCTGAAAAACGAATTGCGATAATTCTTTTTATATTTACGGTCGCTTTTGTGGTTTCAGTATATCACTATTTTGGTAAATTTACCACTTGGTATGCCTATGTAGATACATTTATTACAGGGATTTTCTTTGTGGGAATGTGGCTCATGGCCAAAAGGAAAGTCGAGAATTGGGTATTTTGGATTATTGGAGATGTAATTTCCATTCCGTTGTATTTTGCCAAAGGCTATACCTTTACCAGTTTTCAATACATAGTATTTACAATAGTTGCCATTTTTGGCTATTTAGAATGGAAGAAAATCTCAGACAGCTCTCAAACGGAGTTACAAAAATAATTAAAATAGCTTTATTTGGTCCTGAAAGCACTGGCAAAACTACCTTGGCCAGACAGCTTGCAGACTATTATAAAACGGAATGGGTTCCGGAGTTTGCACGTGATTACCTGCAAGAAAAGTGGGATTTAAGTCAGCAAATATGTACCGTTGATGATATGCTGCCCATTGCTTACGGTCAAGCTAAATTAGAAAATGAACGAACGCTGATTGCCAATAAATATCTTTTTTGTGATACGAATCTAATGGTGACCAAAGTTTTTTCGGAGGTGTATTACAACTATTGTGATCCTTTGTTGCATGAAGCAGCTCGCGCACATGAATACGATTTGTTTTTTCTGACAGATATTGATGTACCCTGGGAAAAAGATGATTTGCGAGACAAAGCAGAAGGAAGAGAATCTGTTTTTGCCGTGTTTAAACAATCTTTAATCGATAATAATAAACCATTTATAACCCTTTCCGGAGACCAGGATTTGCGTCTCAAAAAGGCAATTGCAAGTGTTGATGACTTAACTTTAGCAAGGGAACTCGGGTTTTCCTCGGATGATTTTCTGTATATTCAGGAGTATGGAATCTCAATGAAAGACATTCAAAAGCAATTGAATTTTTTTAAAAACGGTATCCCCAAAGCAGATTTGGTTCGTCCGGCAACAGTGTCTAATGGTATTTTAAAGCTATCTGAAAAAGATTTTCAAGAAAAATCCCTTTTTTTTGATACCCATAAATCAAATTTAAAATTACAGAAATTTGTGCCTGCTTCCGGAGCAGCCAGCAGAATGTTTAAGTTTTTGGCGGAATTTATAAATGAATTTGATGTTGAAAATGAATCAATTAATTCCTATATCAACCGAAAAAAAGCAAATAAACTTGCTGTTTTTATCGTGGGAATGGAAAAACTTCCCTTTTTTGAAGCAATCGATAAACGACTCAGAGCCGAGTATGCCGCTTTTGATACTTTAGATCCAAGTTTGAAAAATTATTATTTTATAAAATTCATTTTATCATCTGATTATTTTGACTTTGCAAATCAGCCAAAAGGGACTCTTCCTTTTCATAAATACAAAACCCATATTGCAACTCCTGTGGAAGAGCATTTACAGGAATGTACGCATTATACGAGCACTAATAACTGTTCTTATTTGCATTTTACAGTGTCAGAATCCCATCAAAAAAAGTTTGAAAGCCGCATTGATGCAATTAAATCTAAAATTGAAAAGCAATCGGGTGTAACAATACAGGTTAGTTTTTCCTATCAAAGCAAGCGAACTGATACACTTGCGGTTACTATGAAAAACAAGCCGTTCCGAGATGAAAAGGGACAATTAGTTTTCAGGCCCGGAGGACACGGTGCTTTGATAGCCAATTTGAATGATTTAGAGGCTGATATAGTATTTATCAAAAACATTGACAATGTAATTCAAAACAATTTAGAGAAAATTTCTTTGTACAAAAAAGGGTTGGCGGGAATTTTGCTGGCAATACAGCAGCAGGTTTTCAGGTATTTAAACGCCTTGGATACTGTGGCAATTGAGTCCGCGTTTGTAGATGAAATTATTCTTTTTTTGAAGGAAAAATTGAATACTACAATGAAGGACGGTTTTCATACATATACTCTGGACAATAAAATCAAGGAAATAAAAGCGATTTTAAACAGGCCGATTCGCGTATGCGGAATGGTAAAAAACGAGGGTGAACCCGGAGGAGGGCCGTTTTGGGTCCGGGATCTTCAAGGAGGAATTTCATTGCAAATCGTAGAAGGTTTCCAAGTCGATTTGGCAAACGACAATCAAAAGACAATTCTGGATGCTGCTACCCATTTTAATCCGGTTGATTTAGTCTGTAGCCTAAAAAATTATAAAAAAGAGAAATTTGATCTCACTCACTTTGTGGATTATAGTAGTGGTTTTATTGTGGAAAAAAATGTAGCTGGCAAAAACATCAAAGGGTATGAATTGCCTGGTTTATGGAACGGCGCAATGGCTAAATGGCTGACTGTGTTTGTTGAGGTGCCTTTGATTACTTTTAATCCGGTCAAAACGGTGAATGATTTGTTGAAACCGGCACATCAGTTCTAAAATTTACGCATCAATGGAAATAGAAAAAATCGTATCCGAATTAAGTTTTAAAGCAGTCCGCAGCAGTGGAGCCGGCGGTCAGAACGTAAATAAAGTATCCTCTAAAGTGGTGTTGACTTTTGATCTGCACCATTCTCTGGCTTTAACGGACGAAGAAAAACTTTTGATTGCAACTAAATTATCGTCCAGACTTACCACTGATGCTGTTTTAATTTTAAATTGTGAGGAAGACCGAAGTCAATTTAGAAACAAAGAACTCGTAATCAAACGATTTTTGGAATTAATAAAAAATGCATTGCTTGTTCCAAAAGAAAGAAAACCCACCAGAATCCCTAAATCAGTCATTAGAAAAAGAATAAAGGATAAAAAGACTATTTCTGAAGTCAAGAAAAACAGGAGAAAACCAAATTTAGAATAAGATTTTATTTTTTATTTTCTAAAATTCGAACAAAAAAAACTACTTTTGCGCTGTCTCAAAGGGGTGCTCTAAATAACGAGCTGAGATCATACCCAACGAACCTGGGCGAGTAATGTCGCTAAGGGAAAAAATGACAAAGAAAATAGCGTGCACACTATCTATTTGTCATAGGAAACAATCATTTATTAATTTAACAAAAGGAATAATTCCCCCTTTTATTCGTAATCTTATTTACGGATGAATACTATTTTAGTCTCAAAGTCTCAAAGTCTTAAAGTTTCAAAGTCCAAGAATCTGACATATTTTATGTCTTCTATCTTTCTCTTTACATCATTTATCTCTTTTTCTCAAGTTAAAGACACTACGAAAGTAAACCAACTTGATGAAGTCTTGGTTTCGGCGGTGCGGGTCACTACTAAAACGCCGGTAAGTTTCAGTAATTTGAACAAAAAGGAAATCAAATTCCGAAACTTAGGACAGGATATTCCTATTTTAATGAATTATTTGCCGTCAGTTGTGACGACTTCTGATGCGGGAAATGGAGTAGGGTATACCGGAATTCGCGTACGTGGTAGCGATGCAACAAGAGTGAATGTCACTATCAACGGAATTCCTTACAATGATTCTGAAAGTCAGGGAACCTTTTGGGTAAATATGCCAGATTTTGCTTCATCATTAGAAAGTTTGCAATTGCAACGTGGCGTAGGAACGTCTACGAATGGAGCGGGTGCTTTTGGGGCGAGCTTAAACATGTTGACGGACAATTTTGCCAAAGAAAGCTCTGGTGAAATATCGAACTCTGTGGGTAGTTTCAATACCAGAAAACACACCGTAAAATTCAGTACGGGTTTGATGAACGACCATTTTGAAATCGCAGGAAGGTTATCAGCTATCAAGTCTGACGGGTTTGTAGATCGTGGCGCTTCTGATTTGAAATCCTATTTTCTGCAGGGAACGTATGTCGGCAAAACGACTTTGATAAAAGCATTGGTTTTTGGAGGTACTGAAAAAACGTACCAGTCTTGGAACGGAATAGATGCAGAAACGCTGCAGAATGACCGAACGTTTAATTCATCAGGTGCTTTTACGGACGAGCAAGGAAATGCTCGTTTTTATGATAATGAAACGGATAATTACCAGCAAGATCATTCTCAATTGCATTGGAACGAAAAAATATCTGAAAGATGGAGCACTAATTTTGCATTGCATTACACGAGAGGAGAAGGTTTTTTTGAAAATTATAAGGAAGACGCTGATTATAGGGATTATGGATTAGAGCCTACTGGTGGAGTTTCAACAACGGATTTAGTGCGTCAAAAATGGTTGGAAAATGATTTCTACGGAACTACTTTTTCTGCTAATTATAAGGATGAAAATCTGGATGTGATTTTTGGTGGTGGTTGGAACAAATATGAAGGCGACCATTTTGGAAAAGTGATTTGGGCACGAAATGCTTCTCAGAGTGAATTGGGAGATCGCTATTATGATGATTATGCCAATAAAACGGACGGGAATGTTTTTGTGAAAGCCAATTACCAAATCACAGAACAGCTAAGTTTATTTGGAGATTTGCAATATCGTTCAGTGAATTACAAGGCTAATGGTGTTCAACCAACACTTGTGGATGATACGTTTAATTTCTTTAACCCTAAAACGGGATTAACTTATACGATCAATTCCGGAAATTCCGTGTATTTGTCTTATGCCAGAGCCAATCGCGAACCAAATAGAAGTGATTATGAAGGCGGAAACGTAAAACCAGAAAAGCTAAATGACTTTGAATTGGGGTGGAGATATATTGCGGAAAAAGTACAATTTAACTCGAATGTGTATTATATGGCCTATAAAGACCAATTGATTTTGACAGGGAGTTTAGACGATGTAGGTGCTCCGATACGTTCGAACAGCGAAAAAAGTTACCGCTTAGGACTTGAAGTGGATGTTACAATAGCGTTGACAGACCAATTGATTATTCGTCCTAATTTTACCTTGAGTGCCAATAAAAATTTGGACTTAGCTGTTGAAGGTCAAAATTACGGAACTACTGAAATCGCGTATTCACCATCCGTTATTGCAGGAAATATTTTGGTCTATACGCCCATTGAAAATCTTCATATTTCGTGGTTGCAAAAATTCGTTGGGGAACAATACATGAATAATATAGAATTGCCGGCAGCAAAGTTGGCAGATTATTTTGTGAATGATTTGAATGTGGCGTACACCTTTAAACCCAAATCAATTTTTAAAGAAATAATTGTAACAGGTCTTGTAAACAATTTTTTAGATAAAAAATATGTTTCTAATGGCTACATGTATGATATTTATCCGTATTATTATCCACAAGCAGGAATTAATTTCTTGGTGGGATTGACGTTGAGGTTTTAGTATAATGATTATAGTTGACAAAAAACCATCACGAGCAATTTTGATGGTTTTTTTGGTTCTATTATAAAGGATTACTTTTCTGACTTTCTGATTCAAATAAATATTTACTATTCCAGTATCTATAATTAAACACTAAAACCCCAAAAGCTCAAAACTGAATTGATTAATTTTGTATTATAAAATTAATTTTTGAATTTAATTAAAGGAAAATGGGAAATACATTAAAAATACAAATCTGGTCGGATATCATGTGTCCGTTTTGTTATATTGGAAAAAGAAGAATAGAAGGTGCTTTACAGAATTTTGAGCATAAAGATGCAGTTGAAATTGAATGGAAAAGTTTTCAGTTAGACGCCGGCTTTGTTGCTTCTCCAGAGGATGATATGGTTGAGCATTTGGCCGAAAAATATAGAAAAGATAAAGATTGGGCACAAGAGATGCTGAATAATATGACTGAAAATGCTAAAAATGCAGGATTGGATTTCAATTTTGAAAAAGCGGTTATGGCCAATTCGCTGCATGCACATCGCTTGTTGCATTTGGCTAAAAAATATAATTTGGCAAATGACTTAGAAGAATTACTGTTCAAAGCGTATTTAACGGATGGTAAGAATATTAATGATTTGGATACATTGAAAGCATTGGGACTGGAAGTAGGACTGAATGGCGAAGCTATTGATGAAGTGCTAAATTCTGATGCGTACGCAAATGAAGTGCAGCAAGATATTGAAGAGGCGCAATCTGTCGGGGTTCAAGGAGTTCCTTTTTTTGTTTTCGATAATAAATATGCAGTTTCGGGTGCGCAACATGTGGAAACCTTTGTGAAAACACTTGAAAAAGTATGGGAGGAAGGCAAATTTGATTCGAAAGTCACGGTATTGAATACCACCGATGGAGACAGTTGTGGAATTGATGGTTGTGAGTAAAACGAGAATTTCAAACGATAAGCAATTAAGTTTCATCTAGCGTTGTATCTACAAGAAGCATAATTTCTTTCTGGTTTAACTATTAAGCAAAACAGTCGCAGTAGCGCACAATCGTCTGAGGCAATGAAAAATTATCATTATGAGTGAATCTACAAAAGTAATCCGCTGGGGAATATTGGGTTGTGGTGATGTTACCGAACTGAAAAGTGGTCCTGCGTACCAGAAAACGGATGGTTTTCAAGTGGTAGCAGTAATGCGAAGAGATGCGGTTAAGGCTGCGGATTACGCTAAAAGACACGGAATCAGCAAATATTACACAAATGCCGATGATTTGATTAATGATCCTGAGATAGATGCGATTTATATTGCCACGCCTCCGGATGTGCATAAATTGTATGGACTCATGGTGGCTGCAGCCGGTAAAATATGTTGTATCGAAAAACCTTTGTCTCCAAATTATCAAGACAGTCTCTCGATTTGTACTGCTTTCGCAGCAAAAAAAATTCCGTTGTTTGTAGCCTATTATCGCCGAACATTACCTCGTTTTGAACAAATAAAAGCGTGGCTTGATACCAATAGCATTGGTGAAATCAGACACATAAGATGGCATTTGAGTAAACCTGCAAGTTCTACGGATTTATCAGGCGAATACAATTGGCGAACTGATGCGTTGATTGCTGCAGGCGGTTATTTTGATGATTTAGCAAGTCACGGTCTGGATTTATTCACGCATTTATTGGGAAATATAAAAGAAGTTTCGGGGCTTAGTATTAATCAGCAGGGATTGTACACGGCCAAAGATGCTGTTGCCGCTTGTTGGTTGCATGAGTCTGGAATTACAGGTTCAGGCAGCTGGAATTTTGGGTGCTATGAACGGGAAGATAAAGTGGACATTTATGGAAGCAAAGGAAAAATAACGTTTTCTGTATTTGAAAATGATCCTGTAGTGCTTTCGAACGCACAAGGACAAACAGAAGTATTTATTGACCATCCTGAAAATATTCAGTTGTATCATGTGCAGCAAATGCGAGAAGACCTTCTTAGGAACAGTAAGCATCCTTCCACAGGTTTGACAGCAACGCATACAAGCTGGGTTATGGACCAAATTATGGGAAATTTGTAGTGTTTTTAAATATAAAAAACCTGTTCAAACTAATGAACAGGTTTTATCTTTTATAATAAATTGAGATTTTAAACGGTATGTTTTGGATTAAATCCATCTTCACTTAGTTCTTTATGCTCGTAATCGGCAACCATTTCAGCTTCATAATCAACTTTTTCTCCTTTCGAAAGTCTACTGATGGCTTTTTCCATAATTTGGTAAATTACCGGAACTACTACTAAAGTCAAGAATAATGAGGAAATTAATCCTCCAATAATTACCCAAGCCAAACCGTTTTTCCATTCCGCTCCAGCGCCACTTGCCAGTGCAATTGGTACCATACCAAATACCATTGCGATAGTGGTCATCAAAATTGGACGAAGACGCGCATGATTTGCTTGGATTAATGCTGTTCTGACCGTTTCGCCAGCTTTACGCCTTTGATTGGTATAATCTACAAGCATAATCGCATTTTTACACACCAGACCAATAAGCATGATGATACCTAAAATGGTAAATATATTCAGTGTATTATTGGTTAAAGCCAAAGCCAACATTGCACCAATAAAGGAAAGCGGGATGGCAAACAATACCACAAATGGATGTACAAAACTGTCGTATAACGAAACCATTACCAGGTAAACCAAGACAATCGCAGCTAATAACGCAATTCCTAATGTACCAAAACCTTCGGACTGGTTTTCCTGATCACCACCCCAAATGTAATTTACACCGGTTGGTTTTTTTAATTTTTCAATTTTTTCTTGCCATTGTGTTACAATAGTTCCTGAAGCTACACCCACATTTTGGCCTTTTACAGTTACCGATGCTGATTTGTCTCTTCGTTCTAATTCACTTGGACCGGAACCTTCGGTTACGGTTGCAAATTGATTCAGTTTTATTTGTTGACCACTATCGTTTATGAAAATTAAGTTTCTGACATCTGCGATACTTTTTCTGTCGAATGCATTGTATTTAATGTTGATGTCATATTCGTATTCACCTGCTCTAAATCTACCATCAGTATTTCCGCTAAAAGCAGTTTGCATGGTCATACCTACTGTTTGCAAACTCAATCCTAAAGCGGCCATTTTATCTCTATCGACTTTTACGTTTACTTCTGGATTTCCATCTTCTACAGACAATTCGATTTCTGTTGCTCCAGGAATGGTACGTAATTCTTTTTCTGCTGCTTTTGCAAATTGCATGGCGCTTTCTACATTTGGCCCCGTTACAATTAATCCTAAAGTAGCATCTTCTGCAGTTCCTAAAATACCAACTGGAACTGTTTTTACTTTGGCACCAACTAGTATTTTTTCTAATTTGCGTTTGGTTTTTGCAGCATACACATTTGCAGGTTCATTACGTTTGTCTAATCCAACCATTTTTACGTTTATCTCCGATTTGTAAGCAGTGGCTTGCGAAGCACCAAGACCTTCACTGGTTTGACCAATCGTTGTAATTTGACTAAAAACATATGCTTCTTTCTGCAAGAATGCTTCTGCTTTTTGCGTCATGAAATTGGTTTGCTCTAATGAAGCATCTTTTGGCATTTCTATCTGAACTAAAAACTCACCACTATCAGACGCGGCAAAGAATTCCCCACCAATAAATCCACCGCCAAATAAACTAATCATCGATCCAAAAAAGAGTACTAAAACGATAGCTAGTGTTTTAAAATAATGATCCAAACACCATTCCAATAATCTGGATACCCAATTTGTAAATCGTGTTAAATAGCTTTCAAATCCCAGGATGATTCTTCCAAAAAGATTTTTACATTGAATGTGTTCTAATTTCCCGTATCTTGAAGATAACCATGGGATGATTGTAAAAGAAGCGACTAATGACAGCAATGTCGAGATAATAACCGTTACACAGAATTGCGTAATAATGTTAGAAACCAATCCGGTACTCATTGCAATTGGTAGAAACACTACTACAATTACTAAAGTAATCGATACAACAGTTCCACCAATTTCTGCAGTTCCATCATAAGCAGCTCGAACTTTATTTTTACCCATTTCCATGTGTCTGTAAATATTCTCGAGAACCACAATGGCATCATCCACAAGAATACCCACCACAAGAGAAAGTCCTAATAAACTCATTAAGTTTAAGGTATACCCCATCAAATAAATTCCAATGAACGTAGCAATTAATGAAGCAGGAATAGAAACCATTACAATCAATGAGTTTCTGATGCTGTGCAAGAAAAATAACATTACAAGAGCCACTAAAAGTACCGCAATTAGTAAATCATGCACAACAGCATCGGCAGCTTCTAATGTGAAAATAGTACTGTCTTTTGCTATTTCAAGTTTTAATCCGTTTGCTTTATAATCCGTTTCAAGTTTAGCAATTGTTTTAACTAACTCTTCACTTACCGCAACCGCATTGGCATCCGATTGTTTGATGATTTGTAAAATAATAGCACTTTTTTGATTAACACGCGCTATTTTTTCAGGAATTTTTTGAGTATCCTGAACATCAGCAATAGCATCTAAACGAACTTGTATTCCGTTTTTAGAAGATACAATTAAGTTTCTTAATTCATCAACAGTTTTATATTTTCCCGCTAAACGAATTAGTATTTTCTGCTCACGAGTTTGAATGTTTCCTGTTGGAAAATCCAAATTAGAAGATAAAATAGTTTGTTGCACTTGCGGAATCGAAAGTCCGTAGGCTTGCATTTTTACCGCATCAAGATTTACTTGAATTTCTCTTTCTTGTCCGCCAATAATATTTACCTGTGCTACACCTTCTACTCGAGAAATAACGGGTGCTAATTTTTTATCAATTAAGTCGTAAAAAGCAACTTCATCCATTTTTCCGTTGGCACCAATAGTCATAATTGGTAAATCGCTTAAAGAAAATTTAGTCAATGAAGGCGTTTCAACATCATCAGGCAAATCACTAAGAATAGCATTTATTTTACGCTGCGCATCGTTCATGGAAATATTAACATCAGCCGAAGACGTTAATGTAATGGACACTGTTGATAAACTTTCGTAGGACTTCGAGTCTATTTTTTTAATATTTTCTAAGGATGCAATGGCATCTTCAATTTTTTTGGTAACCGTATTTTCTACCTCACTTGGTGATGCACCCGGATAAATAGTGGCAACAGTAATTACATTGGTTTCGAATTTTGGAATCAATTCGTAACCCAATTGGCTGTAACTGAACAGTCCGCCAAGTGTTAGAATCGTAAACAATACAATTACTAACGAAGGACGTTTTATGGATATTTCTGCTAATTTCATATATTTATATTTTTAGGTCTTAACGTATAAGGTCATGCCGTTTTCTGCTTTTGACCTTTGGCTTTACAACTTTCGACTATTTAATGACATCCACTTTAGATCCGTCCTGAAGGTTGATTTGACCTGTGACAATTACAGTTTCGCCATTTGAGAGTCCGTTTAGAATTTCTACTTTGTCCCCAAGAATTCTTCCAGCTGTAACTGTTTTCAATTTGGCAGTTCCGCTTTCAATTACAAAAACCTGATTGCTGCTTACACCTCCTACAAAAGCATCTCTAGGAACAATCATCAACGATTGTTTTTGTTGTTTCGATGCAAATTCAGCGGTTCCGTACATACCCGCTTTTAAACCGTTGGAAGCGTTGTTTGTAATTTCAATCTCGATGGGGAAATTTAAAATTTCGTCCGCTTTTGAGGCGATAAAAGTGATTTTCCCTGAGAAAATTTGGTCTGGATAAACGCTTGCTACAACTTTTGTGACGGTACCTACTTTTAAACTGGCCACTTGGCTTTCGTTAACGTTAACTTTTAGTTTTAGTTTGGAAACATTAACAATATAAAACAATTCCGTAGCAGGTGTAGCAGAAATGATTGATCCAACCTCGATGTATTTCTTATTGATAAACCCACTAATTGGCGCTTTGATTCTTGTATCTCCAACATTGATATTTGCTTGTGTTAACTGGAATTTAGCATTTACCATTGCTAGTTTTACCTGATCTACTTGTTGTTTGGTTACGCCGCCTGTTTTGTATGCATTTTCAAATCGGGTGTAATCAGCCACCGCATTTTGATACACCGCATTAGCGTTTTGCGCATTTACGTTTATAACATCGCTTCGTACAATGGCGAGTGTTTGTCCTACTGAAACATAATCGCCCTCTTTTACAAGTATCTTTGTTATTTTACCTGATTTTTCAGCAGAAAATTTTAATTCTTGTATGGGTTCAAAATTTCCATTGGATGAGAAATCTAATGAAACAGCTTCGGTTTTTACGGTATCAACTCTAACAGAAACGGAGGCGTTTTTCTCCGCAACAATAGCTGTTTTAGCTTCGTTTTCTTTTTTATTATTGGTTAATACGTAGGCAATTAGTCCTAAGGATGCTACAATTACTACTACTGTTATTATTATTTTTTTCATTTTGATTATTTATTGGTTAGTGTTTTTAATTCCCCTTTGGATTTGACTAATTGTATTTCTGCCAGTTTGTACTCTAATATGGCTGATGTGTAGTTGTTTTGAGCTTCGGTCAATGAGTTTTCGGCATCCAGTAAATCAGTCAGTGTGGTTAATCCTTGTATATAGTTGTTTCGGGTGTTATTTAAAACCTCTTTGGCTAATTGGGCATTTTCTTTCTGATTGTTGATTGTGGTTAAGCTGTTGTCAATTTGCGTTTTTGCATTGGCAAAAGCCAGGTCAAGTGACAACTTGGTGTCAACCAGCTCTTCGTGGATAGTTCGTAGGTCAACATCGGCTTGTCTTACTCTGGCACGAGTGCCAAATCCAGTAAATATCGGCACTTTCATATTCAAGCCAATCGAAGAGAAATCAGACCAGTACACTCCTTCAGAAGGTTTTCCGCCCAAAGGCATTACAGGACCCTGACCAATGTAATTGTACCCGGCATTCAGTGACAATGTTGGGTAATAAGCAGCTTCAATGGCCTTTTTTTGATAAAATAATAATTGTTCTTGTTTTTTCAAAAGCAAGTATTCCGTTCTGTTTGCCGTATTTGGAATTTCAGACAATGCTTGTGGCCCTACTTCAAATGCAGTTTGTGGAATCTCGATTTGGGTTTCTATGGGCATTCCCATATAAAATTTCAAGGCATTTTCCTGTATTTGAACGGCATTCAGTACCTGTTGACGTTGTGTATTGATGTTTGAAATTTTTACTATTATTCGATCCAAATCAATTTTTTTTGCTAGGCCATTGTCATATTGTCCTTTGATGATGTTTCTTACTTTGGTGGTATTTCTTAAAGTGCTGTCAATCACCGTTAGTTTTTGTCGCTGCACATAGACTTGGTAATAATTATTGGCCACACGCTCAATTACTTGCTCTTCTGTTAGTTGATTGTTGATCTGATAAAATTCTCGAGTAGATTTTGCTGCTTTTAAGCCAGTAAAAACGGTTTGGTCGAAGATAGCCTGTGTCAGAGAAACTCCCGCAGTTGAAATCCATGGTTGGCCAAAAGCGGCTTGGATGGTAGTTCCCGGAGCGCCAAATCCTGCTCCGTCAATAACAGTTGTTTGTATTACAGGATTGTACGTCAAATTGCCATTAGCTGAAATTTGAGGCAATGCTCTGGAGCGTATTTCCTGAATTTGGTACTCACTGTTCTCTACTTGTAATTTTGCTTTTTTGGCATCTGCTTTGTTTTCTAAAGCATAGTTGATGGCTTCCTTTAGCGTAAGTGTTTGTACGGGACTTGTATTTGCGTTGCCAATTTTTTGTGATTGAGCCGAAATCCCATAGGTTAGGACGGCTAGTAAAATTATAGTTTTCATTTTGTAATATAGTTAAGTAAATGTTTTTCAAGTTCAATTATCCCGCTGGGTGTTGCCATAGCTCTGGTATGGTATTCTAAGATCTCAAGTTCTATCTTTTGCGCTTCTTTTTCGGAACTGGTACAGCCCTTTATACTGAAAATTAAATAATAATAAAATCGCGTGTAACTTTCAATATTTATGGTCTTGCGGTAAAAACCTTGTTCAATTCCTTTTTTTATGTTTTGTTCAAAAGTGGTGTTACATTCATTGATTTCTCTTGTCATCACTTTCTCATAAATTTCAGGATAATGTTTTTTTAATTGGTAAATGGGCGAATCATCTGAGGATTGAAACATTTCTTTAAACATTTTTCGTATTTCAAAATTTTCTGCGATAGCATTATAATTTTGGGCGATAATACGGTCAATAATTTGATGGATTTGTTTGTGAATTGCGGTGGTGCTTTCCTCAATAAGTAATTCTTTATTGCAGAAATATTTATAAATCGTTTTTTTAGAAATACACATTTCTCCTGCAATATCATCCATGGTGATGCTCTTAAAACCTAGTTTTAAAAACATTTCACTTGCTTTAGTTATAATTTTTTCTTTCATTTTTAAGGCTGAAATGATTTCAGTATGTTCTAATCAAATTAAAATTTGTCGATTTGAGCGATTAATTTCGAAGGCGAATCAAAAATTTAAGAACTAAATTAGTTCCCTAAAAATTTGTGTTATGTTTAATAGTTACAACTGGTTTTTTAGACAGCCAATTCTAAATTTGCAATCAATTTTATGTCCTGACCCATCGCTAAGCCATTCGTTTGTGTAAAAGATTGGTAAGCTAAACCAAAATCATTGCGATTTATTTGTCCGGTGATCTCAAATGCCGCTTTTTTATCTCCGTTGTAAGTATTAATCGCGATTAATTCCGCATCTAGTTCAACATATTTGGTAATATTGCGGATAGTCAGGTTTCCTTTTAAAAAATTAATGTTCTTTGCCACTTTTTCGAATGAAGTAGATTTGAAGCTTATAATAGGGTACGCAATGATATCAAAAAAATCTTTCAGTTTTGCCTGAGCATCAATTTGTTCGAGTTTAGTTTCAGGGGTATTTACATTTAATGAAAATTCGACAGAGGCATTTTTAATTTCATCGTCCTGAATGTCAATATACCCGTTAAAGATGTTCACCGGACCGGATAAGTAGGCAATTATAGCGTGTCTGGATTTTATAAGAACATCTGATTGGTTCGAATCTATGGCCCATTTGATATTCATAATCAGTTTGTTTTAGGTAGGATTTATTTAGGTACTATTAAAGTTCAGTCAGAATATTTTTGATACCGTATGTTAAAATACGAGTGCAAATGTAAGACGGAAACTTTAAATACCAAAATAGTTTCCAATGTCTTTTTATTTATTTAACATTTAAGGGTAAAACGATGTTTGTAATACAATTTGAATAGAGTAAATTAGCCGAAAATTTATTTTATGCATTCCATTTATCAATATCAGGAGTTTCTTTCGGAGTATTTGCAGGCACAATATGAAACCAAAGAACCAAGAAATTTGTACGAGCCCATCCGTTATATTTTAGACCTTGGCGGAAAAAGAATTCGTCCGGTACTCACCTTAATGAGTGCCGAAATTTTTGATGCATCGTATCCAAAAGCATTGCCTGCCGCATTAGCCGTTGAAGTTTTTCATAACTTTTCGTTGGTTCACGATGATATTATGGATGATGCGCCATTGCGAAGAGGAAAAGCAACGGTTCATGAGAAATGGAATCTAAACACCGGAATTTTATCGGGGGATGCGATGCTGATTTTAGCCTACCAATATTTTGAACAATATGAGCCGATTATTTTTCGGGATTTGGCCAAGTTGTTCAGCAAAACAGCGCTTGAAGTTTGCGAAGGGCAGCAATGGGATGTCGATTTTGAAGAACGCAATGATGTTACTATTCCGGAATACCTGATGATGATTCAATACAAAACGGCCGTTTTGGTCGCAGCAGCCATGAAAATGGGAGCGATTATTGCAGAAACTACCGAGGAAAATGCAAATCTGATTTATGATTTCGGACTCAATTTAGGCTTGGCTTTTCAATTACAGGATGATTTCTTGGATGCTTTTGGGGATCCTGAAACCTTTGGAAAACAAGTAGGCGGTGATATTATAGAAAATAAAAAAACGTATTTGTATCTCAAAGCAGTAGCCTTTTCAAAAGAAGAAGAAGCTAAGCAATTGCGGTATTTGTTTTCTGTTCAGCCGGAAAACAGTACGGATAAAATAGAGACGGTGAAAGCACTTTTTAATAGTTCTGGTGCGGCTACGGCAACACAGGAAGCAATACAAGATTTTACTTTTAAGGCGTTTCAGACCTTGGATAAAATGAATATTAGCGCCGATAAAAAGGCAATGTTGAAATCTTTTGGGGAGAATTTAATGGGCAGAAAAGTGTAATTCAATTTCAATAATCAATTTCAACATTGACTTTGAAAGTTTATATTTATAATTTAACAAGAAGTATAGTGTATAATAATAACAATATTAAAAATTGACATTCATATTGCCATTGATATTTAAAGATATGTTTATAGTTCCAAAAAATACCGATTTACTACTTGCTGAAGCCGCGGGTGAAAACTTATATTTGAAATTAATCGAACAAATGAATAAGGATTTCAATCTCGCTAACGAAGCAATTGATTTTCCGTTGGGTATTTCTCCCAGTGAATTGAAGTTGCAGCTTCACGAAAAAATATATCGACTTATTCAATACAAATTTGCTGAATACCTCAATTTATTATACATAATTGATGTTTCCGAAGAAGAAATAAAAAAACTAGACGGATCTGATTTAGTAGTTCTGGCAGAACAAGTCGCTTTTTTGATCCTAAAAAGAGAATGGCAAAAAGTATGGTTCCGGAATAAGTATTAGTTATTGTAAGTCTTTTTTTAAGATTGTTTTATTCCATAATTCAGTTCCCGCAGTATCAAAAACAGTTAGTTTCATTTGGCGGTTTTCCTTTGAACCCAAGAATGAAATCATACCAAAATTATGTTGCGTAATCAAACTGCCTTTGGATCTGTAAATATTGTTTTCCTTTAATGCCCCTTCAGCGGCAACACCGGAAGTTAGCGGTGAAACGGTCCAGTCAAATTAAAGAATAAGTGTTCTCGCGTGGAACTTCGGAAAATTCAGTGAAATGCCTATCACCGCTCAGGAATAAAACGCCCTTAATTTTAGTATCAAGAATTTCTTTCAGCAATTTTTCTTTCTCTTTGGGGGTAGTTGCTGTAGTTTTCTTTTTCTGCTACGGAATTTGATACTTGTACGCCCATTACAATTATTTTAAAACTGGTTTTAGAAGCATTTAATGCTGTCTTGTCCTGAATAACCGATACAGATTATTAGATAAAAATATTTAATTAAACACTTGCAAAAACGTTTTTGCAAG
>NZ_RYDL01000012.1 GCF_003968755.1 Flavobacterium sp. RSP15
CTTGCAAAAACGTTTTTGCAAGTGTTTAATTAAATATTTTTATCTAATAATCTGTATCGGTTATTCAGGACAAGACATAAATTAAGACCGTAACAAATCTTGTTTTAGACTCTCAAAATCCACTGTACGCTGTTCCCCCGATATTAAATTTTTGAGCACAAACGTATCCGATGCGATTTCCTGTTCTCCTGCAATTACGGCAAAAGGAATTCCTCGTTTGTCCGCATGCTGAAACTGCTTGGCCACTTTGGCATTATCCGGATACAATTCCACTTTAATTCCTGCAGCTCTAAGCTTCTGAATGGCTTGCAATCCATAAAAAGCTTCAGCATCACCATAATTAATAAACAATGCTTTTGAAGTTGCTGTTACGGTTTCCGGAAACAAATTCAATTCTTCAATCACCAGGTAAATGCGGTCCAGTCCAAAAGAAATCCCCACACCACTCATATTTTTCAATCCAAAAATTCCGGTCAAATCATCGTATCGTCCGCCGCCGCCAATGGAGCCCATTGCAACAGCCTTTGGCGGCGCCACTTCAAAAATGGCACCGGTATAATAATTCAATCCCCTAGCCAGAGTTACATCCAGGTCTAAAGTCGAATTGCTCAAACCTAATTTCATCACATTATCACAAATGAAACGCAATTCTTCCACGCCTTTCATTCCTTCATCTGACTCAACAAGCAAGACTGAAAGTTGGCTTATTTTCTCAGAAATGGTTCCTGTAAAATGGAATAACGGCTGGACTTTCAGAATTGCTGCTGCTGAAATTCCTTTCTCCATCATTTCTTTTTTGACCCCGTCTTCGCCAATTTTGTCCAGTTTATCGAGTGCCACTGTGAAATCGATCAGTTTATCCGATGCTCCAATCACGTCTGCAATTCCGGATAATATTTTTCGGTTATTGATTTTGATGGTTACCCCTTCTAATCCCAAAGCTGAAAAAACAGTGTCATATAATTGCACTAATTCTACTTCTTGCCACAATGATTTAGACCCTACTACATCCGCATCACATTGAAAAAACTCTCTGAAACGGCCTTTTTGGGGGCGATCCGCTCTCCAAACGGGTTGGATTTGGTATCTTTTGAACGGGAATTCAATCTCGTTTTGGTGCTGTACCACATACCGGGCAAATGGAACGGTTAAGTCATACCGCAATGCTTTCTCCGAAATGCTCGCTGTCAGTTTTGTACTGTCTTTATTTTCGAGATGCGCGGCATTGGCTTTCGCCAAATAATCTCCGGAATTCAAAATCTTAAAAATCAAACGGTCGCCTTCTTCTCCGTATTTTCCCATTAGGGTTTCGGAATTTTCAAATGAAGGGGTTTCTATGGGTTGAAAACCAAATTTCTCGAAATTGTTTTTTATGATTTGGATGATATAGTGCCGTTTTGCCACCTCGGTTGGTGAGAAATCTCTGGTTCCTTTTGGAATACTAGGTTTTGATGCCATTGTTACTTTACGAATTAGGTATTCTGAAATTGTACTATTTGCAAATATCTTACTTTTTAAAATAATTCGTTCTAAAAAAATCCGCATTTTATTTGCCGAATCTCTAGCCCGGATTGCAGTGAAAATTAAGCGCTAAAAATACTATTGTTTTTTTGACGAAAAGAGCGACCAAAGGAAGCTCCTTTTTGACAATTAAAAATAAATTATTTTTAGTGCTTAATTGCAACAGAAAGCCGGAAATAGCTTCAAAAAAAAGAGATTCCAATAAATTAGTTTTTAGCTGCACAAAATTTGTAACAAAAATTGTAATTTCGTGTCAAACGTTTATGATGTTAAAATTATTCAAAGAAAATATTAGGATTGCATTTGGTTCCATCCGAACGCAATTGTTGCGAACGGTGCTTACGGTGATGATTATCGCTATTGGGATCACGGCTTTAGTCAGTATTCTTACGGTTGTTTCGGCACTTGAAAACACTATTTCCTCCGATTTTGCCTCCATGGGAGCCAATACCTTCAACATTAAACAGTACGAAAACACCACTCGAAATCGTGGCGGGGACGAGCGAGAAATCATTAATCCCATCATTTCTTATCCGGAGGCTGTAGCTTTCAAGAATAAATACAACTACCCACTTACAGAAACGTCGCTTTCCTTTACCGCAACATCTGCCGCCGAAATAAAATATGAGGCAACAAAAACGGATCCCGAAAATACGATCCTAGGAGTTGACGAATTTTTCATAACGAATTCCGGATTAGCAACCAGTACCGGTCGCAATTTTACAGGATTTGACATTGACAACAATGCGTATGTATGCGTTGTAGGGTCGGATTTTGAAAAAGGATTGCTGAAAGACGTAAATCCTATTGATAAAATAATATCCATCCGAGGAGCTAAATTTAAGGTCATCGGAGTTTTGAAAGAGAAAGGATCCACGTTTGGGAACAGTCAGGATTTACGGGTTTTGATTCCAATTCAACTAGCGCGCTCCTTGTTTACGGCACCCAACATCAATTATACAGTGAGTGTCATGGTGGGCAAAAAAGAATTACTGGAACAAGCCCTGGACAACGCCACAAGTACGATGCGCCGGGTTCGTAAATTGAGTCCCGTAAAAGACAGTAATTTTGGCGTCGTGCGCAGCGACGACTTGATCAACCGAATTTTAGGAATTACAAAATACCTGGGACTGGCATCCTGGCTTATAGGCATCATCACCGTGCTGGGATCTTCGATTGCCCTGATGAATATCATGATCGTCTCCGTTACGGAACGCACCCGGGAAATTGGAGTCCGTAAAGCCTTGGGAGCCAAGAAAACGACAATCGCCATTCAGTTTTTTATAGAAACATTACTGATAGGCCAAATGGGCGGATTAGTAGGCATTGTTTTTGGAATCTTAATCGGATTTGGTATTGCCACAGCCATGGACTTTGCCTTCGTAATTCCTTGGGGCGCTATCATGGCGGCTTTTATTACCAGTTTCATTGTAGCGATTGCTTCCGGTTTATATCCCGCAATCAAAGCGGCGGTCCTGGATCCCATTGAAGCCTTGCGTTATGAGTAGATTACAGTGGTCAGTGGTCAGTCTCTAAAACTTTTGAAAAACTGATCCGTTTTCAACTTATAAATACTAATTACTTATTTCTCCTTTAATCATCCGGTCATTCCCGTAAATATCTTTTCGTAATTCGATGTTTTTGAAATTCATTTTTTCGAGTAAATCGACCATTTCTTTGCCTAAATACTGATTAATTTCAAAATACAACTTTCCGTTTGGCAGCAGATTTTTTTGAGCCAGTTTGGCTATTTTTTTATAAAAAATCAAGGCGTCATTATCTTCTACAAAAAGTGCCAGATGCGGTTCATAGTCCAATACATTTTTCTTAATTTCCTCTTTTTCTAAATTGCGAACATACGGCGGGTTAGAAACAATAATATCAAATTGTGGATCTAGCCCTTCGACTGCGCTCAGGGAGACCACTTCCAGAATGTTCTGATTGATAAAAGTAATATTTACAGCATTATTGTGGGCGTTATTGTGGGCTGTAGCCAACGCTTTTTCAGACACATCAATTGCAAAAACCTGCGCATTCGGAATGTGTTTTGCCAATGAAACAGCAATACAACCACTTCCCGTGCCTATGTCAAGAATCTTTAAATCTTTGAATTTTTCAATCTTTAAATTATTTCTAATAATCCATGCGACTAGTTCTTCGGTTTCGGGTCTTGGAATCAATACATTCTCATTGACTTCAAAATCCAATCCGTAAAAACTCGTTTTGCCTAAAAGATATTGTATCGGGATTTCCTGTTTTAATTGTGCCAAAATCGAATTCCAAGCTACCCTTTCCGTTTCCGAAAAAACCAAATCAGGATGCAAGGCCAGATCTATTCTTTTCAGTTGATGCTTTTCTTCTGCTATTAAATAGAAAAAACTCTCTGCTTCTCCGGCATCATAAATTGGAGTCAGTTCTTGAATAAATTGGGTTCTGTAATCTCTAATTTTAACGGAACTGTTTTTCATTTAAAATTCATGATTTATAATTTTTTGAGCATCCATATCGGACAACTGGTATGACCAGTGCTTCCCATGGGCGACTCAAGGTATTCAAAACCTACTTTCTTATACAGTTTCTGGGCATCAAGCATAAATGGCATCGTTTCAAGATAACAATTTTCAAAACCAAAATCCTTGGCACTTTCTAAACACTTTGCCATCATCTGACTTCCAAGTCCAAGACCTCTGGTTTCCGGCAGGAAATACATTTTTTGAAGTTCACAAATGGTTTCTGCTTCATTTTCAAGTGGGGCAACCCCGGCAGAACCTATAATTTCTCCATCCTTTTCCACCACATAATAAACTGATTTTGACTTATTATATTCCTCATACATTAAATCCAAATACGGATCTTCATACGCCGTTCCTACTTTTGGAATCTTTAATTCGTCAAAAACTGCTCGTATCAATGCTGCAACTGCGGGATTGTCTTCTTTTTTTATTTTTCTAATGCGGTACTTTTCCATTTTTTTTCAGAAACTAATTTTAGCCACAAAAGTATCAATTGTTTGTTGTTATTCTCTAACGTTTTTAAAACTAATCCTGCCTCAATCCCAAGTTTGGGTACTAGATTGGGGCTACACGCAAAAATCACTACTTTTGTAGGGTGAAAATACATGAAAAATACATCAAACGGTGCGTCGAGCTGGCCAAAAATGGTCTGGGAACCACCTATCCAAATCCGTTAGTAGGCAGTGTAATTGTTTGTGATGGCAACATCATTGGTGAAGGCTGGCATAAAAAAGCAGGAGAACCGCACGCAGAAGTCCTTGCAATAAATTCCGTAAAAGACAAATCGCTGCTGAATAAAGCAACTATTTACGTGAGTTTAGAGCCTTGCAGTCATTTTGGCAAAACACCGCCCTGTTGTGATTTGATTATCAAAAATAAAATTCCAAATGTGGTCATAGGGACAGTGGATCCCAATATAAAAGTGGCAGGAAACGGAATCAAAAAGCTCATGGAAGCCGGAGTTCACGTAACCCTAGGCGTTCTGGAAGACGAATGCCAGGAGCTCAACAAAAGGTTTTTTACCTTTCACGAAAAGAAAAGACCATATATTATCTTGAAATGGGCACAAAGTCAAGATGGTTTTATTGCGCCAAAAGAAAAATCAGAAAAAAAACCGGTCTGGATCACCACTATTTATTCCAGACAACTGGTTCATAAATGGCGCACCGAGGAGCAAGCCATTCTGGTGGGAACACAAACTGTTATTGATGATAACCCAAAACTCAATGCGCGCGATTGGTATGGAAACAATCCCATTCGGGTGGTTTTAGATCAAAATAACCGCATCCCAAAAGACAGTCACATCTTTGACAATCAAGTTAAAACTATTCTTTTATCCGGATTTAAAACGGGTGTTGAAAAAGAAAATACTATCTTTGAGTGCATCGATTTTGAAAAAAACACAGCTGAACACCTGGTTCAATCCCTGTACAAACATCAAATTCAATCCGTTATCATTGAAGGCGGAAGGCAAACGCTGCAAACTTTTATCGATGCTAATCTTTGGGATGAAGCTCGAATATTTGTTGGAAATATCCAATTTAACACTGGAATCAAGGCGCCTATTCTTGTTCAAAAACAGTTCAAAAAACAATGCATAGGTTCAGACGAACTTCTAATTCACAAAAACCATGATTAACACTATCATTTTTGATTTTGGAGATGTTTTTATCAACTTAGACAAACAAGCCACCGTTACTGCGTTCCAGAAATTAGGCCTGAAGGAATGGAATGCTGATTTAGACCATTTGAACATCCAGTTTGAAACCGGAAAAATCTCCCGTGATAATTTCCTATCGGGCATTCAAAAACATCTTCCAAATGCCACCACCAAAGAAATTCTGGCCGCTTGGAATGCCATACTCCTCGATTTCCCATTGTATCGATTGGAATTCCTGCAAATGCTTTCGCAAAAATACCGCTTGTTTTTATTATCCAATACGGATGCTATTCATATAGAAACGTTCGAACGTAAAAACGGGATTTCTTTTTACAGAGATTTTTACCAATGCTTTGAGAAAGTCTATTTTTCATTTGAGCTAGGCTTGAGAAAACCAAATCCTGACGCTTTTCATCATTTGATAAGCAACCATGAATTAGCGCCCAAGCGAACGTTATTTGTCGATGATAAAAAAGAAAATACGGATGTCGCACTCGCATTGGGATTTGAAGTTTGGAATTTACAAGTAGGCACAGAAGATGTCATCCATTTACTGGACAAAAAAATAATTTGAAAGAACCGCTTCACGTCATATCAAATTTCAAATTTCACTCCTTTTTTTAATTTAATTGAAAGATACATACAACACCATTGCATTTCCTTCAGAAGAACTGCTATTCAAAGAAAAAAACAGCAAATTTTTTGGCTACGCCTATCCCATTCAATCGGAGGACGAAGTAAAGCCGATCATCGATATTTTGCGGAAGCAACATCCTCATGCAGGACATTTTTGCTATGCCTATCAAATTGGCACCAGCACATTTGCCTATAGAGCAAACGATGACGGAGAACCAAGCCACAGTGCCGGTATGCCTATTTACGGACAAATTCAGTCGTTTTCAGTTACTAATATCCTGATCGTCGTGGTTCGGGTTTTTGGCGGCGTGAAGTTAGGCGTTGGCGGCTTGATTGCTGCCTATAAAACCACGGCACAACTGATTCTGGAAAGCTGTGTCATTATAGAGAAGACAATCGATTGTCATTTTAGCCTCGCCTTTGAGTACCAAAATATGAATAAAGTAATGCGGGTCATCAAGGAACAAAAATTGGAAATTGTATCACAGGAAATGGAAATAAGTGCGATCACTACCCTCCCGATAGGTAAAATCGAGCTGAAAACCCGAAAAAAAAATGCCGAAAAACTATTCGACACTTTCAATTCGATGTTTGAAATTGGTATAAAACGACTCTAATTCCCATTCAATAGTACTTCTTTTGTACTTTATTCCATTGTTTTTAACAATTCTAAAATATATTCTGGAGGTGCCATTGGACGACCTGTTTCTAAGGAGACAAAAACCAAAATAAATTGCGCCGTTGTTAATAACTCATCAAATTCATTATAAATAGCACAATCAAATTCTATCTTCACCGAAGTCTGGCTTTTGAAAATCGTATGAACCGTTAACAACTCATCATAGCGCGCTGATTTTTTATAATTTATATTCATAGAAACAATTGGTAGCGCAATTCCGCTTTCCTCCATACTTTTATAGGATATCCCTTTGTTCCTGAGCCATTCCACCCTTCCTATCTCAAAATAAGGGATGTAATTCCCATGGTATACAACTCCCATTTGGTCTGTTTCCGAGTATCGCACCCGAACTTCTATTTGATGATCTTTCATTACTTAAATATTAAAAAATTTTGAATTTAAAAAAGCGCCTTACAACAATAATTTGGTAAATTAGTGCCCTATATATTTTTTTTTACAGAAATTTGTTCACATATTTGTTACCCCAATAAATAATCACACAACCTCTTTTTTTTAGTAAGATAAAAATTACCAATTAAAAACAATTTAATAGAATCTATGAACAAAACTGCTCAATCAGTATGGGAAAACTGTTTGTCTTTTATAAAAGACAACATCCAAGACCAAGCGTACAAAACTTGGTTCGAACCAATCAAATCAGTTGAACTTACCGATAACGCATTATATATTCAGGTACCTAGTAAATTTTTTTACGAATGGCTCGAGGAGCACTATGTCAAATTGTTAAAAGTGGCCCTTACTAAAGAACTTGGAAAAAATGCAAAGTTACTTTATAAAATCAGAATGGAAAACACTTACGGCAATAAACAACCGTTTACGGAACAGTTGCCAAGCGCCAATAGAGTTCCTATGAAGCCGCAAGAAGTAGATGCTCCTTTTAAAAACTTAAACCCCGAATTAAGAAATCCATTTGTAATTCCAGGCATCCGAAATTTAAAAATCGAATCACAACTGAATGCAAATTATAGTTTTGACAACTTTTTAGAAGGGGATTCAAATCGATTGGCTCGTTCTGCAGGTATGGCTGTTGCCAATAAACCGGGTGGAACGTCGTTCAATCCGTTATTGATTTTTGGTGGTGTTGGTCTTGGAAAAACGCATTTGGCGCATGCCATTGGGGTAGAAATAAAAGACAAATACCCTGAAAAAACCGTTTTATACATTTCGGCTGAAATTTTTACCCAACAATACATCGACTCGGTAAAGAAAAACAATCGAAATGATTTCATCCATTTCTATCAATTAATTGATGTTTTAATTATTGATGACGTGCAATTTCTTTCCGGAAAGACAGGAACTCAAGATGTGTTTTTTCACATATTCAACTATTTACATCAAAACGGCAAACAGGTCATCCTAACTTCGGACAAGGCGCCTGTTGACATGCAAGATATTGAACAACGGTTGCTTTCGCGTTTCAAATGGGGATTGAGTGCTGAATTGCACCAACCGGATTATGAAACCAGAATTTCCATCCTAAAAAACATATTGTACAGAGACGGTGTCGAAATTCCGGACGAAATCATCGAATACGTAGCGCGTAATATCAAATCGAATGTAAGAGAATTAGAAGGAGCCATTATATCATTGATTGCACAATCGTCTTTTAATAAAAAAGAAGTAACACTGGAACTGGCTAAAAGTGTCGTTGAAAAATTTGTAAAAAATGTAAAACGAGAAATTTCTATTGATTACATCCAAAAAATTGTTTCGGAGTATTTCCAGCTTGATTTAGAAACACTGCAATCCAAAACCAGAAAAAGACACGTGGTGCAAGCCCGACAACTGGCGATGTTTTTTGCAAAGAAATTCACAAAAGCCTCTTTGGCAAATATTGGTTCTCAAATTGGAGATCGCGATCACGCAACGGTATTACACGCTTGCAAAACCGTTGATAATTTAGTGGCTACGGACAAACAATTCAAAAAATTTGTGGAAGATATCAATAAAAAATTAACGCTATAGACACCTTATGTCCATAAAAATTTTAATGGTTTGTTTGGGAAACATTTGTCGTTCTCCATTGGCTGAAGGCCTATTAGCTTCTAAGCTTCCAAAGAACAAATTCACAGTGGATTCTGCAGGAACTGGATCCTGGCACATTGGCCAATCGCCGGACGAACGCTCTATTGCTATAGCAAAAAAAAACAAAATTAGCATTTCAAATCAAAAAGGAAGGCAATTCAGTAGTGCTGATTTCGACACATTTAACTATATCTACGTCATGGATAATTCCAATTATGAAGATGTCGTGCAGCTTGCGGAGCACCCGGAACAAATAGAAAAAGTACAACTGATTTTGAATGATTTATTTCCAAACGAAAAAGTAGATGTTCCTGATCCGTATTTTGGTTTGCCTAATGGATTTGAAATTGTGTACAACATGCTGGATGAAGCGTGTACGGTTCTTGCACAAAAGCTAATCGCCAAACACAGCTAGTTTTTTCGGATCAAATTATTTTGGGAATCCTAACAATATACTGACCATCATATAAACACACTATCTTAAGGAACATAAATTACACCTATGAAACCAAATGCTGTTTTAGGAAAACTCTATCTAATCCCCACCACAATGGGCGATTGCGATCCTATGGATGTTTTACCACAAACCATAAAAAGAAGTATTGACCTCCTTGATTATTATATTGTAGAAAACGACAAAACAGCCCGCAAATCGATCAAAGGTGTTAGTCCAGAGAAGAAACAATCCGAGTTAAAACTTTTTGTTTTAAACAAACACACTGAAATCAAAGAACATTTAGACTTTATACAACCATTGCTGGAAGGGCAAAATATGGGCTTAATGAGCGAAGCAGGCTGTCCTGGAGTGGCTGATCCCGGCGCTGTGATTGTCAAATTAGCCCATGAAAAAGGCATTCAGGTTGTT
This sequence comes from Flavobacterium sp. RSP15, assembly GCF_003968755.1. GTDB lineage: Bacteria > Bacteroidota > Bacteroidia > Flavobacteriales > Flavobacteriaceae > Flavobacterium. The sequence continues at coordinate 9,921 of NZ_RYDL01000012.1, forward strand.
CCTTTGGTTGGTCCTTCTTCCATCCTTTTGGCCATGATGGCTTCCGGAATGAATGGACAAAGCTTTACGTTTCATGGTTATTTGCCTATTGAAAAAGAGGAAAAAAAAGGCAGCTTCAAAACCTTGGAAAGACTTTCTTTTGAAAAAAATCAATCTCAGATTTTCATTGAAACACCATATCGCAACAACAAATTACTGGAAGATTTATTGCAAACACTGCATCCCGAAACACACTTGTGCATTGCTGCGGATATCACTTTACCGACCGAATATATCAAGACTAAGAAAATTGCGGCCTGGAAAAAAGAAACCATCGACCTGCACAAACGACCGACTATTTTTATCATCCACAAAATGTAAATTCAAACTTCTTTACCTTTTACTAAAAGGGTAAACCAGATCAGTTATCAAAGTTATAATTCAATAAAGCAACGGAATACGCTGAATTATTGGACTTAATAAAACAACACCTCTAATCATTAATTCTAAATTCGTTGAGTGTAATTAGTTTTTGATGGAACTTTCGTCAGTTCGAGTGATCCCGCTTTTAGGCGGGATTATATCGAGAACTAGAAAATCAGTTTAAAAACGGTTCTCGATACACGTCACTTCGAGTGCGCAGCGTATCCAGAAGCTTTGTTTCGTTTTACTCCACAAAAAACACTCGAACTGCCGTTTTGAGCAATTGTACCCAACGGGTTAATTCTAAGTATAAAACCCTATTTTTATTGTTTTAATTAATGATTTTTTTAGGAGTAAACTTCCAAATAGCAGCACGAGTATATGTACTGTTATGAAGCTCCCATAGTGCGCTCTAATACCACCCTGATGCGGGTCGCTACGCGATAATGACACCCCAAAAACAAAAATGATTACAACACACAGGCTCGAGAAACTGTTAAATCGCCGTGTGATGGAGTCATCCTTTAGCAAATCGTTTCAATATTTTATTATTTTATTATGCGTGCATACTATTTAATTTTGCTATATTTACCATTAAAACATAAAAAAACATGAGTTATACAGATAAAATGTTGCGGGACGATGCTCTAAAAGGCAAAGTGATTGTAGTCACCGGAGGCGGAAGTGGTTTAGGAAAAGCAATGACCCACTATTTCTTGGAATTAGGTGCGCAAGTCGCCATCACCTCCAGAGATTTAGAAAAACTAAAAAAAACCGCTTCGGAACTGGAAACGCTAACTGGCGGAACCTGCCTTCCTATTCAATGTGACGTACGTCATTATAGTGAAGTCGAAAACATGCTGCAAGAGGTTTTGAACACTTTTGGCAAAGTGGATGTCCTTCTTAATAACGCCGCCGGAAATTTCATTTCGCCCACAGAAAGACTCTCTGCAAATGCTTTTGACACCGTGATTGATATTGTTTTGAAAGGGACAAAAAACTGCACCCTTGCTTTTGGAAAACATTGGATTGACACCAAACAAAAATCAGCAACTATTTTAAACATCGTAACAACGTATGCCTGGACCGGTTCTGCTTATGTGGTGCCTAGTGCAACAGCAAAAGCAGGTGTCCTGGCCATGACGCGCAGTCTTGCTGTAGAATGGGCAAAATACGGCATCCGTTCTAATGCAATTGCACCGGGACCGTTTCCGACGAAAGGTGCATGGGACCGTTTACTACCCGGTGACTTGGCCGAAAAATTTGATATGGCAAAAAAAGTGCCATTGAAACGCGTAGGAGACCATCAGGAATTATCTAATTTAGCCGCTTATCTGGTCTCTGATTTTTCAGCGTATGTCAATGGTGAAGTGGTGGTGATTGATGGTGGTGAGTGGCTGAAAGGCGCCGGACAATTCAATCTGTTAGAAGCGATACCGGAAGCACTTTGGGATCAGTTGGAGCTGTTGATTAAAGCAAAGAAAAATAAATAATCCATAACCCAACTCGGAACTAAGTAAGTCGAAAGTTTAAACGTCATAAAGTCAAAAGGAACACTATTGCAAACAGTAGTTCAAAATCGATCGGTTGCGTCATTTTGTCGAATTTTAAAACACGACATTTGAAAAGAAAAATTTTGCCATGTATGACACCCATTTCTTTTTTGTTACCTTTGCACGATGTTGAACCTATTCAAATCAAAACCCCTGCTGAAGGACCTGATTCCAGACCACCATATTGACATTCACTCGCATCTTTTACCAGGAATTGATGATGGAGCAAGAACTTTTGAGGATACGTTGCGACTAACGCGCGCGCTTCAATCTTTCGGTATTTCCCACTTCATAACAACACCGCACATTATCCAACATGTTTGGGACAATACCCATGAACAAATTCTCGCTAAGAAAACGACAACAGTATTAGCCTTGGAAAAGAACAATGTCATCGTCCCGTTGAAAGCGGCAGCCGAGTATTTGATGGACGATCAGTTTGTCCGACTTTTTCAATCCAGTGATTTATTGACCTTGAAAGACAAGTACGTACTGGTAGAAATGTCCTATATCAATGCCCCCATCCAGTTATACTCCATCCTATTTGATCTGCAGGTGGCAGGATACATTCCCGTTTTGGCTCATCCAGAACGCTATCTTTTCTATCACAACAACTTTAATGAGTATCTGAAACTTAAAAGGGCAGGCTGTTTATTCCAGCTCAACCTATTGTCAGTGGTGGGTTACTATGGTGCGGCCATTACTAAAACCGCAACGGAATTACTCCAAAAGGGTATGTACACGTATGTGGGCTCTGATGTGCATCATGACAACCATATCGCTGCTTTTGAACAAAAGGTACGTCTGAAAGACTTAAAACCACTCGAGGAAGCCATTGCGAACAATGAGTTTTTTAAGTTGGAGTAAAAAATCGGTTGGAATAACACAACGGTTCTCGACTGCGCTCGAACTGACATGATCATCTAAACATTCGTCAGTTCGAGTTGCGCAGTAATTTGCGATAGAAAATTACTGCGATGTATCGAGAACCTTTGCGTTTTGCAGGCTTCTCGATACAATTTTGTATAGTAAAGCTTTCGCATTACTATGCAAAATTACTCGAAGTGACGGACGTAACACAACAACGGTTCTCGACTGCGCTCGAACTGACATTATTGAACACATAAAAAAAAGGTTTATAAAGAAAATAATCCTTTATAAACCTTTTTAAAAGTCCTGCAACAGTACTAATTAGTTTTTAAATATTTTTTTGTACCATGGGATATTTTCTATTTTGGAACCATAACCATAGCCGTATCCATAGCCTTTCGTCGAATCCGTATCATTGAGTAACAAACACATATTAGGCAATTTTTGCTCTCGGTACAATGTATTTACTATATTCAGCATTCGTTTTTCTAAAAAGTTAGCCCGTGCCACATAAATAAAGCAATCGGCATGTTTCGCGATCAACAAGGTGTCTGTTACTAAGCTTACCGGAGCGGTATCCACTATAATATAATCAAATTGATTTTTCAAGGTCTCAAAAAGGGTGTCCACTTTCTTATTCATCAATAATTCAGCTGGATTTGGCGGCACTACACCGGCAGGCAACACATAAAAATGCTCATACCCTTCGTATTTAACGATTAAATCTTCCAAAACTAAACTTTTTGAAGACAAATAATTAGTAACACCACGATCAGGCAGCGTCAAATATTCATCCAATCTTGGATTTCTGATATCCATTCCTATCAACAGTACTTTTTTGCCGGACAGAGCAAAAGTGGCGGCAAGATTTGCCGAAACAAAGGTCTTCCCTTCTTTAGGAAAAGTAGAGGTTAAAAAAATGGTCTTAGCCTGATCCTCCGGGACTTTACTCACCATAAATTCTAAGTTCGTTCGGATGATGCGCAACGCTTCTGCTGAGCTGGTGCGGCTTTCTGAGATTATAATTTCTGAAGGAGTATCAGAGGTAGGTACATCGCCTATAAAAGGAATCATGGTTTTTCCTTCCAGATCCAAACGGCTTTTTATTTTAGTGTCCAATAAATCCATCAGGTAAATAATTCCGAAAGGAATTAAAATCCCCATTAGAAATGCGCCCAAATAAATAATATTCTTTTTAGGGGCAACAGGAATATCAGAACCTTTTGCTGCATCAATCACGCGTGCGTTGTCTTCGGTAGCCGACAAGAAAATAGCGGTTTCCTCTCTTTTTTGCAACAAATACAAATACAACTCTTCTTTAACCTTTTGCTGTCTGGCAATCACTCTAAACTGCCGCTCTTGCACCGGTATTCTACCAATTTTGTTATTCAAAAGACCTTCCTGCCTGTTCAAATCTCTTTTTTGAATTTCTAAATTCGACTGCATTCGGCTCAGACTTGACACTACATTCGACTTTAAAGAGGACAACTGTTGCTCCATTTTAATGATCGTTGGATTCGCATCCGTAGCCGATTTCAAGATCCTGTTGCGGTCCAGAACCAATTGATTGTAGGACCCAATTAACTCGGTGGCTTCTCCACTCACGATATTAGTAGGCAACAAATCAGATTGTTTACTTTTCTTTATAAAGTCAAGTACAGAAGCAATCACATTTAGTTCAATATCTGTTTCTACCCCTTTTTTATCGTATTCACTGGATCCTTCAATAAAAAGTTGGGCTTCGGTCTCAATGTCGGTTAATTGATTGTTATTTTTAAACTGCTCCACTTTCTGCTCTACTCCATCCAGTTCATCGGTAATCAAAGCGAGTCGGCTGGCAATAAATTTAGAGGTATTCTCCGAAATAAAATTTTTATCGGCTGCCGCTTCTTCGTTATAATTCTGAACCAAATTATCCAGAAAAAATTCTGCTTTTTCCAGCACCGGATCCACAATGGAAAGCTCGACAATACTACTGGTTTTACTCAGCGGCTCTACTTTCAATCGCTCTCTAAAACTTGCCGCTATATGTTCTAGAGGACTAATCAATATAGTGATGGGCGTGTCATTTTCATTAACTGACTTTGCAGCAGCTACCGATTTATAAATAACCATCGTCCCATATTTTGTTTCAATAGGTTGCCCATACCGAAAGCCCTTTTTATTGGGGTATAAAATATTTCCTTGTCCGGACAGGTCTTCTAATTTGAATGTATTCGCTGAAAGGGCGGTATATTCGTACGACCTTCTGAAGGTATAAAAATTCGATTTTTGAGCTATAAAATTAACTACAATCGGAGCGCTTTTAAAAAGATCAGTATTGACAATCTTGCCTTCCATAACAAAGGCAATATTCAGATTCATTTTACGAACCGTACTTTCAATTAAGGTTCTGGATTTTAATATTTCAATTTCGTTATCCAGATTACTATTTCCACCTCCAATTCCCATATCGGCAAAAGCGGCTAATTCAGAAGACAACCCGCCTTTCTTTTCGTCTTTCACTAATATAGTAGTAGAAGCGCGGTACTGAGGTACTGTATACCGCAAATAAATATAGGCGATAGACAGGCAAATACAAATGCCTAAAATAAACCATTTCCAATGGGAGGCATACTGATCTATAATTGCCCTGATTTGAAAATCCTGCTCTGAATTTTCATTTAACGTATTATTTTCCATGAAAGCGTTTTATTTTGAAGTAGTAATTATCAATGTTGTTAAAGTGATTAAGATCGAAACAACTGAAAATATTAAACCTGTACTAGGATTAACAGCTGCGACATTAATTTTATTCTGGTTTGGCTCCACGTACACCACATCATTTTGTGCCAAATAATAAAAAGGAGAATTCATAAACCCAGCCTTTGTAATATCGACTCTGTTGTATGATTTGATTCCATCAATTTCGCGTATAATTAAGATATTGTTCCGTTTCCCATACACAGTCAAATCCCCGGCCATACTCAAGGCCTCAATCAGCGTAATTCTTTCAGAAGAAATAGGATAGGTAGCCGGACTAGTAACTTCACCTTGGATTGATACTTTAAAATTCATAATGCGCAAATTAACAATCGGATTTTTAATGTAGTTCGCTACTTTATTCTGTATGCTGCTAAGAAACTCCGATCGGGTTAATCCACTTACCTTTAATTTGCCTAAAACCGGGAATTCAATACATCCTTGGGCATCTACTAAATACAATTGTGAACTTTGTATCCCCATACCATCGGGATTGGCTGCACCAGTCACATTGGTCGTTATATTAAATGGAATGGCTATTTCAGGGTCTTCTGCTGATACCAGGATCATCAGTAAATCATCGGGTTGTATTTTTATTTCATACGAATTTGATTTTTCCTGAGTGCCCAAAGCATCAACATCTTGGTAATAAATCATGTCTTTTTTAGAGGCACAAGAAAACAGTACCGCTAAAAAGAAAAAAGGAATTGATTTTTTAAGTACGAAAAAATAGTTCATGTATTTTTATTTTAAGGAAGCAAATATAGCCATTCGCCCGCAGGGTATACTTACTTTTGCGAATATTTTTTGAGCTGCGCCTGTGATTTCGAAAAAAACTGTAATAATCGCCTATACGCCCTTGACAATAGGCTGCACAAACCCCTATTAAAAGGCAACAGCACACGCGCTAACGACTGCCATTATTCTTGATGCGACTTTTTGCATGAAAGCATAATCACCTGACAAGATACACAGATTCGATTTCTCTTCCGGCAAAAGAATAAAACAACGCTCTTTTATGCTTAAAATTCCGCATGATCCCGGTTCTAATTACTCTTGAAACGAAATGTCTCCTCCAGTACATATCATACAATAAGTACGATCTTGTTATGTTGCAATAAAAACGGTTTGCGCTACACTACTTTTTTGTTTTGCATCAAATTGTGCAGCTACAGCAGTTCGCAGGAACTACTGGTTTATTAAAGCGGGAACCGCAGCAGCTTCCTCGTGATTGTCTAATATTTCATACGCTGAATTCATACTCTTAAATTCGGGTACTATCTTTTTCATTTGCGCTACCATTTCCTCATTGCCAAACAAATTAGCAATACTGATTAATTCCTCAACATCGGCGTGCAGCTTTTCAAACTCTTCCTGAATTTCCTGTGCAATCATGATTTTAGCATGGTGTGTGGGAATCGATTTAGAGGTATCATTGAGCAATTCCTCGTATAATTTCTCCCCGGGACGCAACCCTACAATTTGAATTTTAATATCTTTTTCTGGAATAAATCCCGCTAACTTAATCATCTTTCGAGCCAAATCAATAATTTTCACCGGTTTTCCCATATCAAAAATATAAATCTCCCCTCCATTTCCCATTGCCCCGGCTTCCAGCACTAGTTGACAGGCCTCCGGGATTGTCATAAAATACCGAATAATATCCTTATGGGTGATGGTCAGCGGCCCTCCTTCGGCAATTTGTTTTGTAAACAACGGCACAACAGAGCCATTGGATCCCAAAACATTGCCAAAACGTGTTGTAATAAATTTGGTTGCTTCCGCCCCTTTCTCCAACTGATCTTTCATCTGCAGGGACTGCACATATTTTTCGGCGATCCGCTTGCTGGCTCCCATTACATTGCTGGGATTTACCGCTTTATCCGTAGAGACCATCACAAATTTCTTTACGTTATAGCGACACGATAAATCGGCTACGTTTTTGGTCCCTTCAATATTAGTAAATATAGCCTGACAGGGATTTTCTTCCATCAGCGGAACATGTTTATAAGCGGCAGCATGATAGACAACCTGCGGACGGTAGGCTTTAAAGATTTCATCCATCGCCTGTCTGTTTCTGATATCTCCTATTACCGTACGTATTTTTACTGTGGCGCTTATGTTTTCGGTTTCCAGTTTTAAATGATGCAATGGGGTCTCCGCCTGATCCAGAATAATAATCTTCTTAGGATTAAACACCAATATTTGTCGGACAATTTCACTTCCTATAGAGCCTGCTGCACCTGTAATCAAAACTACCTTATCCTTTAATTGTTTCGATATGGCTTTATTGTCCAGCACTATCGGTTTTCGCTCCAACAAATCTTCAATTTGTATGGTTTTTACTTTTTGGGAAATTTCCTTTTGATTTTCCCAATCGGAGATCAGAGGAACGGTAAATACTTTATAATTATACTCCAGACACTGATCTACGATCACAATCTGTTCTTCTTTAGACAAACTTTTATCCGCTATAATGACACTTTCGGCACCTATAGAACGCATTAGTGTAGGCAACTTTTTCTTTTGCACCAAAATCGGCAGATTCAACATACGCTTCGATGCATTTTGATTGTTCTTATCTACAAATCCGACTATTTTAAAGCGCGATGGCGTTTCAAATTTCAGCGCATTCGCTACCGAAATCGCATTGGCATCGGTCCCATAAATTATGGTTCGTATCAATTTACTGTTGTTTTTTTCTGAAAAATAAAACTCAAACGTTTGCTTCACGACCACTCGGTATAAAAACAGGCCACAAAAAGAAAGTACAATATTGATAAAAAGGGCTGTATTTAGGAATGCTTTCTGTTTGAAAAAAATTTCGAAAAGAAAATTAAAGATAAAAAAAATAATCAGCACGGAAATTTGTGAAAATAACAACTTGACCGCATCAATATTAGAAGAGTGCCTGATGATTCCGGAATAGGTTCTGAAAAGCCAAAAGAAAAACAAATTAGTCGCAAAAAAACCGGCAATTAAAATTGTGCTGTGGTCGGTAATAATATAATCCATTCCTGTTCCTTTAAAGATCAGAAAAGTAAACACAAAGGAGGTGGAAAGCACCATAAGGTCAATTAATATGATGATCCATCGGGGCAAATAACCCAAATTATGCATACTCAGCATTCGGTTTATTCTTGAAAAGAATTTAGAATTAAATCGGGTTGCATTTATGTTGGTTTCCGGGTTCAAAATTTCTTGGTTTTAGGTTAGATGCGCGCAACGAAATTGACGTCAAAGATATGAAATAAAACTTTTTCTTACACGAACTATTTTTTTTAAGACGAACAAAAAGACTATTCCGTGTGTGTTTCATCAATAAAAATAGAGGTGTATTGTTTTTCTTAGTACAATTATTCTTGGTTTATATTTGTTTTGTATTTTTTCTGCTGGATCGATCGTTTTCATAAATATAATGGATGTTGTGAAGAGTGAAGAGTGAAGAGTGAAGAGTGAAGAGTGAGAAAGTGAATTGAGGAAATCTGTTTAGTACGAGGCCAAACTATTTAAAACGGCTTTTCTTTTTGTTATTTCAATGAAGGAGACCCGAACGCTGTGTTCAAACAAGCGAAGCACATCTTATAGGAAGTTTTTTACCACGGATTGCACTGATTTAAACTCTGAAACAAAGTCATTCGCATAGGTAACATTTTTTCTGGAAACAAATATTTCATCATAGTCAAATCGCCCTTTATTGATCAACATAACATAAGAGTAGTTCTTTATATGACTCGTCAATATACCCGAAATTATGATTGTCCCTAAAAATAAAAAATGAAACAGAATACTTACATTAAAAAAGGCTTCTACTTTTAAAGACAATACAATCAGGAAAACCAAAATCAAAATATTGAGTGTATAATTTCTATTTTTTACTAGTCTCACATTTGTAATTTGGTTTGGATGCAGTATGACTTTTTCTCTACCAGTATTAAAAATTACTTTCGATTCTAAAATTAAAAAAAGAGCATTTTGCTCTATAATTTTTTCCGTATGATTATAAAACTTATCCGTATCTTCCATTTTGTACAGCAATAAAATTTATATATTCTTACCAAAAACAGCTTACTATACCTAAATAAAATTCATTGCCCCCAATAAACCTTTTGCAAGCTGCTTGGCAAGAGAAATCCAAATCTAAAACGAATATAAAATGTTAAATTTGATTTATTATTTTTTACTCTATAATTTCAAAAAAAATACTAATGGTTTATATTTAGCGAAAAGGAAAGAAGATTGAGGAAGGAGTCCCGAGAGCTGTGTTCGAATAAACGAAGCAAATCAAATAACGTGTCTTTTTTAACACAGATTACACCAATTTTCACAGATTATTTTTTGAATGGGAAGAGGAACTCAGTCCCAACTATTATAGAATGTCGTATTAAAAATAGAGAAAATGACGCAACAGATTGCTATTAAACTACTGTTTACAATAGTGCTTCTTTTGACTTTATGACTTTTAAACTTTCGACCTACTTAAGTAACAAATACTATGTAGTGTATTAAAAATAGAAAAAATTACGCAACAGATTGATATTACACTACTTTTTATAATAGTGCTTCTTTTGACTTTATGACTTTTAAACTTTCGACTTACTTAAGTAACAATCTAATTTAAAGCTGTTTTACTTAAAGTTAATTCTTTTGACTTTACGACTTTTAAACTTTCGACTTTCTTATTCCCGCTGTGGCTAAATTATTCGGAAATTTTGTTTTGGACTGCAGCTATCACTATCCGTACTGCATCGAATATGTGCCCCTTTTACGCAAACAAATTAAGTATGGCTGTTTTTATTCTGTTTCTGTCATCGACTGTCAAATTAGAACCGGAAGGCAGACACAACCCATTTTCGAATAAGGTTTCAGCAACAGTAGTGCCGTAATACGGGTATTTTTCAAAAATAGGTTGCAAATGCATCGGCTTCCACAAAGGCCGTGATTCTATATTTTCTGTTTCCAGTGCCAATCGCATGGTTTCCCTAGTCATTCCATTGGCCTTTTCAGGATCAACTAAAATGGCACTCAACCAATAATTGGCAAAATAATCAGTGTTGGGAACCGTAAAAACAGTCACACCGGGGATTTCTTTAAAAATAGTGGCATAAAAATCATGCATCAGCCTGCGTTGTTCCACATGATCATCCAAGACTTCCATTTGGCCCCGACCAATGCCAGCACAAATATTACTCATGCGATAATTGTATCCTATTTCAGTATGCTGGTAATGCGGCGCAGCATCTCTGGATTGGGTAGCAAAAAAAATGGCTTTTTCTTTAAGCGCTGCTGTAGGTGTCACAATTGCTCCACCGCCTGATGTGGTGATAATTTTATTGCCATTAAAAGACAATACGCCAATATCGCCAAAAGTACCACATTTTTGTCCCTTGAAACTGCTCCCCAAAGCTTCGGCACTGTCCTCTAGAATTGGAATTTCATAGGCATCTGCAACAGCACGAACCGCTTCTATTTGATACGGCACGCCATACAAGTGGACGGCTATAATGGCTTTGGGTTTGGTCCCTTTGGCTATTTCACTGACAATAGCTTCCTCGAGTGCTATAGGACATAAATTCCAAGTATCCCATTCGCTGTCAATAAATACGGGAGTTGCACCTTGGTAGAGAATAGGGTTTGCCGAGGCCGAAAACGTCATGCTCTGACACAGTACGATATCTCCAGCTTGCACGCCTAGCAAAATAAGTCCCAAATGAATGGCTGCTGTTCCGGAACTCAAAGCACCAACGGCTGCATCATTGCCTAAATAGGATTCTAAATCCTGTTCCATCCCTGTAACATTTGGTCCTAACGGAGCAACCCAATTCGTATCAAAAGCTTCCTGTACGTATTTTTGTTCAGTTCCGCCCATATGTGGAGACGAAAGCCATATTTTTGAATTATTCATGTTCTCTGTTGTATTTTATAATTTTACCTGGATTTCCTACCACTACGGCATAATCCGGAACGTCACTAATAACAACAGCTCCGGCTCCAATTGTTGCCCATTTTCCAATTTTAATTCCTTGAATTACTATCGCTCCCATACCTATATGTGTTCCTTCGCCTACGGTAACACCACCGGCAAGAGCCGCATTGGGTGAAACATGAACAAAGTCACCTATTTTGCACTCGTGTTCAATTATTGCTGCAGTATTAATGATGCAATGCTGTCCAATGAACGCGTCCGGGTTTATTACAGCTGCGGCCATGATCACCGTCCCTCCGCCTACAGTGGCATGAGCAGAAACTACGGCTTTAGCATGCACGGCAATTGGGTACGCTGCAGCTAAATGTGTTACAATTTTTTTTCTGGTGCCGTTATCCCCCACGGAAACGATAATATTTTTATCCGAAAAAGTTTCAAACTCCTTTGTATTAAAAACAGGAATACCATAAAGCTCGTCCTGATTGGGATGATCATCTACTATTCCATTGATTGTCAATTGTTGTGTAGAAGCTATCGTATCAATTATAACTTTGCAATGTCCGCTGGCCCCATATAAATACATATCAATTTCCTTTGAATGGTTCTGTTGTTGCTGTATTTTCAGTATTTATTCCTTCTCGAACAAGTACTTTTTTCAAGGTTAAAAAAAATATTTTTAAATCCAACATGAAAGACAAGTGACCCACATACCATACATCATAGTCGAATTTTTGTTCCCAGCTGATTGCATTACGGCCATTTACTTGCGCCCATCCTGTAATTCCCGGCCTTACTTCATGCCTTCTATTTTGAAAATCAGAATAAAGTTCTAGATATTGTGGCAATAATGGTCTTGGCCCTATTAAACTCATTTCTCCTTTCAATACATTAAGCAATTGGGGAATTTCATCCAATGACGTTTTACGCACAAAAATCCCTATTTTCGTCAATCGTTCTCCATCAGGCAATAAAGCGCCCTCACTGTCTTTTTTGTCATTCATCGTTTTAAACTTGATGATATTAAAAAGTCGTCCCTTTTTGCCGGGACGCAGTTGAAAGAAAAAAGGTTTGCCATTGTTGGCAGTAGTTAAACCTATAATGACAAATAACAATAGTGGACTTAAAATGAGTAATCCTAAAAGTGCTATGCTAAAATCTAATATTTTTTTGAAATAGGCTTTATACATTTCTATAAGATTTTTTGTATTTCTGATGCATACTCTTTTGCTAATTCCCCTCTATCAAAGTGCTTTTTAGCAAAGTTATAGCCATTTATTCCCATCTGATTTAATTCATTCTTGTCCTTTGTTAATAATTCTAATACGCCACTCACAATTGCATTAGTATTTTCGGGTTCTACATATACACCACATTTTGCATCATTTAATAGTTCCCTGGAAACGCCATCAATAGCCAATAAAATTGGTTTTTTACACGACATATAATCAAATGATTTATTTGAGTAAATGGTTTTGAAGGTATCAACCTTCTTTAAAACAGATGCTCCAACATCTGACGCTAAAATATATTTAAACACCTCTTTTTTGGATACAGAATCTCTAAAAACAACATTTTTTAAATTCCTTTTGCTCACTTCCTTTAATAATTCCTCTTTTTTCATTCCAGCACCAATCAATTGAAAAATCACGTTGGTTTCCGTTAATTTTTCTGCAGCATCTATCAATTGAATTAAATGGTTTGCAACACCATGCGCACCCACGTAGGTTATTACAAATTTGCCCTCCAAACCCAAATCCTTTTTGAATTTAGCAGCGTCAAAATCCTGATCTATTTTTTCAGCCAAACAAAAATCGGCTGCATTTGGAATAAATATCACCTTATCCTTTGGCACTTTCTTTTCATTGATTAATTTGTCTCTAAAAGCAGGCGTTAATACATTAATCAATGTTGCTTTTTTATAGATAAATTTCTCGAACCAAAAAGCGAATTTAATAATGCCCCTATTTTTTAATACACCTGTATCTATAGCTGATTCCGGCCATAAATCTCGAATTTCAAACACAAATGGGAGTCGTTTTATTTTAGAAAGCACATAGGCCGTAATCCCCACAAATAAAGGTGGAGAAGTCACCACAATAACATCATATTTTCCTTTAATTTTAAATAACCCCGCATAGATACTAGAAAAAACAAATGAAAAATAGGCCCATAATCTGCCTGCAAAATTGGTATTGTAACTTTCCGAAACATGACAGCGAACCACATCTACATTTCTATAAAACTGATTTTCTATAACAATAAACTTTCCTTTATATTTCAAGGATTTTTCCCCTGTAGCATAGTGAACCATTCCGGACAGCACTGTAATTTCATGACCTTGAGCAGACCAGACTTGTGTCATTTCGTTGAATCGAGAACCTCCACCATCTCCCTTCTCCAAAAAATATTGATGAATTAATAAAATCTTCATTTCTATTGATCTTTTTCTTTATAAAGCAATGTTGTTTTTATTTTATCTTTAAACAGCAATGCTGTTGCTTTTCCACTTTTCTTTTGTCCGTATCCTTGGGAATTATAAGAGATCTTTTGTTCTTCTGTAACCTCTTCATTTGTTTCTGTAACTGCATTTAGCTGCCAAAGATAATCATCATGGTGCCAAATTTGACTTTTTATTAATCCTTCCGTTTTTGCAACCTCATCGGTTACTTCCCAAGCTTGTTTCTCTTTATTTATTTTTATGATTCTTGTATGGGCGCACTTCGGATTTATAAAACGAAAACCACTGATAGTTCCTTCAAAAATATAATCATTTTCAGTTTCTGTCCAACTTGCGTTTAACGCTTGTGACCAATAATACCAAATAAAGCGATTTCCTTTCAACATTTGGGAATTGTTAGCTACCAATACGGTATTATGGCTGATAGAGCCTGTAAAATAATCCTGATACTTTTTTTCTGTATTGTATTTATAGGTTCCTGAATCTCTTAATACATTATTCCCTTTTATCCAAACATCCAAATGCAGGTTATCGGCGTGAGAAGGTCTGTCTTTATGATTTCCACATCTAATAAAAGTGAATGATTTATTTGTTCTGCAACAATAGTAACCACCATTTTGAAAAACCATTGCTCCAACTTGTTTTTTTAAAGGTTGTTTTCTTTTTAAATCATTTATTTCAGTTTGACACCAATTGTAATCTTCATTGATATTTTCGTCGAAATATAATTTTTCTTTTGTTAAAATGCGATGGAGGGTATTTAATTGAGGTCTATAATCTCTAAAAGCAGTATTGGAAAACGAAAAAAACAGCGCCCCATCATTTGCTCCATAATTGGGTAACTCACCATTTTCTTCCTGAAGACATTGATACAAAAAGTTTAAACTTTTATACGCTTTTATATAGAATTCCTCTGAAAATGGTTTTTTGTGCAGTTCGGTAACTGAAATTCCTAAAGAAAATAACTGTACTAACACCCTATGATAATTCATGCTAAACTGCAAAAAAGTACCATCTTCATATACCTGATAAGCCACTTCCTGCTCTAACCATTTTCGTCCCTCTTTCGCCCACTTTTTTGTTTCCGGGATATATGGAAATAACAGTTCGCTTATTGTCAATGCTACGGTTTCGGTTATGGCATGGTTGTTTCGAACCGCAATTCTCGAAAAATCGATGTGATGATACACATGATGCAGCGACCAATAAATAGTGTTCTGGATTTTATTCCAAAGTTCTTCGGTTAAAGCATCTGAATTTTTATAAAATGTCAAAGCATACATCCAATTGAACAATCGCAATGAAATTTCCTGGCTACATTTCCAATTGGGTCCCTGATTAATGGGATTGGCATCTATCCAACTTTCAATTTCAGAAAAAACAAAAACGGAATGATCATCATCAAAATGATAATCATATCTCATTATGGTTAAAACATGGGGAAATCTGGATTTTTCCCAAACATATTTTATGTCTCCATTCGCAGAGTTAAAGTCATTTATTTCCGACCAATGTTTGGTGCCGTCGTATTTAAATCCTGTTTCAGGATTGGTAGTCCAGTCATAATTTAAACCCAAATTTTTCCATTCTGAACTAAAAAAACAAATTTCTCCATTCAAAATTTTACGTACTGAATCTTTTAGAGATCCATTTGGATTTTTAGAAAACGATATCGATTCTCGTTCCTTGATTATAAAAGGAATATCGAGTTTTTTCCAATCTTGGAGCGACATAAAACATTTATTTTGAGGGTTTACCGGATGCTTTTTCTTCAACAACCCCATTCGCTTCTCCAATTCATGTCGAATTCTGTAGGAGGTATAACGGATTCCCATATTTTGAAACAGTTGATACGCTAATTTAATATTCAATTGGTTTACTTTTTAATTACAATTCAATCCATTGATTAGTTTTCAAACTTTTGATAGCGGCAAATGATGCTTTTGTCGTATTTATAATTTCTTCAAATGGAATCAAAGCAGACCCACCATTTTTGGTTTGATTGATTAATTTATGAAATTGGTTTTTATGACCTTTATCTAATTTGGTTTTCAACTTTGAAAAACCTTTAAATCCAAAACCCTCTGTTTTTCTGAAATTATCCATAACCAAAGTTCTATCTTGTGAATAAACCTCAACACGTTCTTTCGAATAGGCTTTTGAACCATTGGAAAAATAATTAATAACCCCTGTAGAACCATTTTCATATTTCAATAAAATAGTCGCATTATCTGTGTTTTCTTCTGGATTTACACCCATAGCATTCATGCAAACAGCTTTGACTTTGCTCCCTGTCAGATAGGTTATTAAATCAATAAAGTGACAAGCTTCTCCAATGATTCTTCCTCCTCCAACTTCCCTATCATGAACCCAGACATTTGCTGGAATATTCCCTGCATTCATCGTGGCAATTACATTCATTTGAGAAGTTCCCAACAATGATTTCATTTTTTCAGCATGCGGAGAAAATCTTCTGTTGAAACCAACCATAACCGTTTTGCCGGACTTTGCCTGAGCTCCAATTACCTCATTTAATTCCTGTTCATTTAGCGCCAATGGTTTTTCGACAAAAACGTGCTTGTTTGCTTCCAGACATTTTATGGTCATTTCGGCATGAAGGTTGTGGCGTGTGGTGATTAAAACTAAATCAACTTCACTATCTTTTAATACATCATCAACATTAGTGGTGGAATGAGAAAACCCATATTTTTGAGCCATAGCCGTGCCGCTAACGCCTCCCTTACTGGCAATATATTTATAATTGGCACCACTCCCTTTTAAAGCTGGAAGCATTGTCATTTTTGTAAAATTGCCAGCACCTATAATTCCGATACCACCTTTTTGGCCCGTATAATTGGCTTCTTTTAATTGAATGGTATTTTGAGGTGCGATGTCTGTTTCATTGTATTTTAAAATGGAAGCTATTGATTTACTTGAACCTATTTCTCCATAAATTTCCAAATAGTTATCCAATGGAATTACTTCAGTAATCATTTCTGTCACTTGCAATTTTCCTGTAGAAATAGACTGTAGAATGGCTTCAAAATTTCTTTTTTCTGTCCATCTTACAAATGCTAAAGGATAGTCAATTCCTCTATTTTCATAATTCTCATCATATCGTCCTGGTCCATAGGAACAAGAAACTTGAAACGATAATTCTTTTTCGTAAAACTCAGCCCTACTTAAACTTAATCCAATAACACCCACCAAAATAATGCGTCCTCTTTTGCGTGACATTTTGGCCGCTTGTGAAATAATTTCATCCGTTTTTGCAGAAGCTGTTATTATAACTCCATCAGCACCACTTCCGTTGGTGTTTTCTTCAACAAATTTTACAATATCTCCATTTCTGGGATTAAAAGGAATAATTCCCCACTGTTTAGCCAGAGCTAATTTGCTTTCGTCTATATCTACACCAATAACTTTGCAACCATTGGCTACTAATAATTGCGCTGTCAATAATCCTATTAAACCTAAACCAGTAACAACTATGGTTTCACCAAGTGTTGGATTTAACAATCGAATGCCTTGTAAACCAATTGAACCTATAACCGTAAAAGCTGCTTGTTCATCAGACACATTATCTGGAATATGAGCTACCAAGTTTTTAGGAATAGAAACAAATTCTGCGTGTTGCCCGTTTGACGCAACTCTATCTCCTACTTTAAACTCACTAACCCCTTCGCCAACGGCTATTACTTTTCCTACATTGCAATACCCTAAGGGCAGAGGCTCGCCTAACTTATTAAAGACAGCTTCTAAGGTTGGAATTAGTCCTTCTGTTTTTATTTTATCCAAAACCTGTTTGACCTTGTCCGGTTGTTGTCTCGCTTTAGATATTAAATTTGATTTACCAAACTCCACCAACATCCGCTCTGTCCCTAATGAAACCAAAGAACGGGTGGTTTGTATTAATACAGTTCCTCTGGCTACTTGGGGCGCTGGAACTTCTTCTAATATGGTTTGTCCTGTTTTAAAGGATTGTATGATCTGTTTCATTTTAATAATTTAATTATTTCATCAATTTCATTTGATATTTTTAATTCACTTTTTTTTAGATTTTCATTTTTAGAAATTTCAATAATTGAATCAGCGATAGAGTCGGAATTATAAGGATCAAAAACCATAGTTGGAATAATAACATCAGTAACATAAGGTAAATCAGCGGCCAATACAAAACAATTAGCTTGACAAGCTTCTATTAATCCTAAGCCAAGACTTTCCAATAGTGAGGGATATATTAAAAACTTTGATTTATTATATAATTTTTCCGGATTACAAAAGCCATGGTTTATAATCTTAATTTTTTTATTTTTTAGTATGTTTATTTTATCTATTAAACATTGAAAATCAGAAGTTATTGTTACGTTAAGCACGGGATAATATTCTCGTTCTGCAAGAATTTCCCACGCTTTAAATAATTTTAAATGATTTTTGTGTGTATTACCATTACTAACATAGACAAATGAATTTTTATCCTTTATTATAGTGTTTTTATAATTATCTTCTTTAAAAAAAGGATGCTTTAAAACTTTTTGAATTTTAACGTTAAGTTCTTTACTTACTAATTTTTGTACTGTCAAAGTTTGAACTACATAAAAATTTGTATTCTTTGATAATACTTGAATTAAACATTTTTTAATTTTTTTTATAATTTTTTCTTTATAACTATAATTTCTGGGCTGAACCAACAATGATACATTATGAAAATAAGTAAAAACTATAGCTCTATTTAATTTTACTGGTGGAGCAATATTTCCAAAACAAAATATTTTTTCAAATTCTTCTTTGTTCTTTATATAAAATTTTAAACGATTTAGAAATGATGCTTTTAAGTAAAGCTTTCGATTTGCAGGAATATCCTTAAAGTCATTTTCACAGCGTTTATCAAAAAGATAAAACACATTTAAACTAGACTTTTCAAATTCTTCAACAAGATAGTATAATAAAACTTTACCACCACTATTATTTATATATAAGGCATCTATAAGGATCATATATTCTATATTAATTGCAGAAGGCTATTTATTGAAATATTCGGAGTAATATGCAAACCTAATTCTCGACTTTTACATGAAAAAACATATAATTCATTATCATTCATGTTAATCATTTTTATTAAGGCTTGTTTCATCTCAATTATATCATTGGCTTTAACTTTAAATCCATTATAACCATTTATCACGAAATGTGGCGCTGCTCCACAAATATCAGTACAAACAATAGGCAATCCTGAAACAGCGGCTTCATGAATCACTAAAGCCCAAGGTTCCTTTAAGGAGGGCAAAATCAAACATCCTGAATTTTGTATTTCATGAATTAATTCTGCTTGATTCATATAATCTTTTATGATAATTGATTTATTACTTCTAAAACTATCTTTAAGAATACCATCTCCAATTAAAGTTAATGTCCAGTCTTTTTTATCTGAAATAGCATCCCAACCTTTAATTAAAATATCCAAACCTTTTTCAGCAGAAAATCTACCTATATAGATAAAATTTTTTGGGTATTTTTCTAATTTAACCTCGAGATTAATTTTACTAAACAAATCCACATCAGCGGTTAAAGAATTTAATATGATATTTTGTTTGGCATACCCTAATTTTCTTGCATATTCAAATTGATATAAACCAGCCACCCATATATGTGTAAAAGCTTTTTTTATATGAAATGGGCTTATCAATGCATTAATTCTCTGCCGTATTGTTCCATACCATTGCGTATCTGAATAACTTACAATAGGGACTTTGAGTATTTTGATTAATTTTTTTGCAATCCAAACATATTCTGGGATCATCCAACCTGCTACAACTACTATATCAGGATTATAGGATATAATATTAGCAAGAATTTCTTCCTTTTGTTTGTTTTTATAATCAGTTGTAACAAAATTATCAAGTACTGGAATGTTTGTATTAAATCTTGCGACATGATATGCTAAAATATCATATTCATGATCTTCTATAAGTTTGCGAATAGTAAGAACCTGATGCGGAACATAATCTATAATTAGAAAAACAGATTTCATTAATTTTATGATTTTTTAAATGACTATAACAGCACACTTCCTATAATATTAACTTAGTTCTAAAACCTGTTTAATCTTATCAGGTTGTTGTCTTGCTTTAGATATTAAATTTGATTTACCAAATTCAACAGGCATACTTTCTATACCCAATGATACTCATGAACATGTAGTTTGAATTAAAACACAACCTCTTTTAACTTGTGGAGCCGGTACCTCTTCTAATATTGTTTGTTCTGTTTTAAAGGATTGTTTGATTTGTTTTAAAGGATTGTATGATTTGTTTCATATATTTTTATAATTGATATAATGCTTTTCGTTCTTCTGAATTAGGATAATTGATTAAAACAGCCCTGTATTTGCCTTTAAAAACGAATAAACTCCCCGCAGAAACTCCAATAGTCTTATATCTACCTATAGCTTCCTTAATATCCTCTAACTTCCCTGCCCCGCCCAAAATTGTCATTGGCATTTCTGTCTGGTTCCTTATTAAATCGAATAATTTAAAATCGAAGCCTTCCATTTTTCCATCATTATCAACAGCGTTAATAACTAATTCTCCAATACCTATTTCGCTTAGTACTTTAAGAAAATCGTTTAATTTTATACTTGAAACTTTTTTTCCATTGTGTGTGACGATTTCGTACCCTCCAAACAGTTTTTTCTTTCTGATATCCAATACAACGACTACACTTTGAATACCTACCGCTTCCCCAATTTCCTTTAGTATTTTAGTATTATAAATTGCCGAAGTACTAAGC
The DNA here is from genome assembly GCF_003968755.1 of Flavobacterium sp. RSP15. GTDB lineage: Bacteria > Bacteroidota > Bacteroidia > Flavobacteriales > Flavobacteriaceae > Flavobacterium. Next base: position 30,661 of record NZ_RYDL01000012.1, read on the forward strand.
GCCACTTTTTCTGCTCCCAAGCTTATTATTTTTTTTGCTTGTTCTACAGTTGTCACACCTCCTCCATAACAAAAAGGCATCCTGCATTCAATGGCTAAGTTCTGGATTAATTCGAAATCAGGCCCACGTTGTTCAACCGTTGCATCAATATCAAGAACTATTAATTCATCTACTTCTTTCTCGTTGAATATTTTTACCGCATTTAGTGGATCTCCCACATATTTGGGGTCTTTAAAAATAGTGGTCTTTACTAATCCTTTTTTGTGAACTAGAAGACATGGGGTAATTCTCGATCTAAGCATTATAGTGTTGCAAAATTATGAAGTAAATTAATTCCATTATGGTGGCTTTTTTCAGGATGGAATTGTATTCCATAAACATTATCGTGGTTTATCGCAGAAGCAAATGATTTTCCGTAAGTGGTTGTAGTTAGAATATCCTCCTGATTTTCGCATTCAAAATAGTAAGAATGCAAAAAATAAAAACCCAATTCTGAATCTATATTTTGTAACAAGACATTTTGTCGCACTATTTCAATTGAATTCCATCCCAGATGTGGTAATCTAGGTTTTTGATTTAATAGCGATGCATCCATTTTCTTCACCTTTCCTTTGATATAACCTAATCCAGGAAGCTTGCCTTCCTCACTACTTTCGGCCAGTATCTGCATCCCAACGCATATTCCTATAATCGGAACTTTATTTTGCATAACTTCAGAATCCAAAACTTCCCGAAAACCAGTTTTATCCAGCATTGATATGGTCGCGTCAAATGCTCCAACCCCAGGTAAAAAAATTTTTTCTGCTCCTATCACTTCTTCCGGACTTTTGGCAATTTTATAATCGATTTTCAGCGTATCATAAATATTGCCTATTGCTCTAATATTACCAGAGCCATAATCAATTATTGTTATCATCTTTTTATTGATCTTTCTATACCTAAAAATTTAAGAATTTTAGCCCCTGTTTTAAACATCGACAACTGGTTTTTATAATCCCAATAAAACTTTTTTGGCGCCGTAAAATAACCGTTAAGCTCTTCTACTTTAATTCCTAATTTTGTGGCGATATATTTGAATTCCTCATCAATGGTTTCTGGATTAAAAGCAGGTTTCTTCATTTTCTCCAATGCCTCTTCTCTTTTTAATTGTCCTGTTAAAATTAAACTCGAGTACTGCACTCTTCTTGTATCGAAACCAAATCGTTCAGGCAACCAATATCCTTCATAAAATTTAGTGAATCGTGATTCAAAATGCTTTTGGGGATAAGGTGTCCAACCATAAGTTTCAGCAAGCATTTTCAAAGCATCTTCCTTTACATAGGGCATATAATTTAATGGTTTTACAACTTGAACTCCTTTAATATATCTCAAGTAAAATTTATGTTTTAAAACAGGACTGAATGGATAGGTTTCCATTTTATTGGTACTAAATTGTTTCCTTATGTCTCTTATCTGAGCCATATCTGTTCCATAATAAAGAAACTCCATTGGATTACGAACACATTCTGTAGAAATATTTCCACCATTTAATATGTACTTAATATTATATTTGTTAGCAAAATTGTAAAGTGTGGCCACAAATGCATGATCCTGTGGAATATCTAAATGTGGCACCCCTGATTTAAAAAAGGTCAATTGAAAATCTTTCATTTCCTCCCAATTGATTACTTCGGTATATAAATCAAGACCTAATTTATCAATCATCACCTGAATATTATGAACGGCCAATTCTGAGTTCCAACCTCCATCAACATGAAAAACCAATGGTCGTAACCCCAATTCCTTTACTGCCAAATGCAATAAATAGGAACTGTCCACGCCTCCACTCATACCCAAGATACAATCAAAATCTTTCCCTTCTCCTTCTTTTTTGATTTTTTCCACCACCGCTTCCATTTCGGCTCTACCCTTTTCATCGGTATGCCAATTGGGTTTCACGTTAGCATAAAAATCATTGCAATGGTCACATACTCCATCGTCATCAAAAACAATTTTTGAATCTGAAGTATCCATGACACAGTTGGTACATATTTGGTGTTGTCTATCTTGCATGGCTATCTTTAATTAATATAATTTCTATTTGTTCTTCGAATTGCAAAAATACTTCTTTCCAGTCAGGTAGAGTTTCAACGATTACTTTTCCTTTTCTTATCTTTTCTTCCAACTGTATTTTATCATCATCATAACGCTTCATCACATTTAAAATTGAATCAGGATCAAAAGGATCAAAATAAAAGGCAACATCATCGCATATTGCGTGGGCAAAATCCAAATCCGAGGTCAGTATGGGCTTTTCAAAAGCCATCGCTTCGATGTAAGGCAGTCCATATGACTCCAATAATGAAGGAAATAGCATTGCGTCGCATAATTTGTATAACAATGCTATTTCGTCACTTTTTAATTTGCCGACATTAAAGATACTGCATAAATTATTTTCTTTTACTTTTTCCAGAAAATCAACCGCAATTTCCTCATCAATAGTCAGGACAATTAAAAAAGGTAAACCTTTTTCTTCGATCAATCTTCCAAGTTTAAAAATTATTTGAAAATTTTTATGGGTGGCATAACCTGCTGGATATAAAAAATATTTTTTACCAACTGGAAGATTATAATTATTGTCACTTTGGAGAGGCAATGACATCCCCAACGGTGTAGAGATAATTTTTAAATCACTAATATCATATTTTTGGCGCAATCTCTGAGCAATGTTGGAAGTTTGGCAAATCGTCAATTTTACTTTATTAATATAATGATCTATCAAGAATACTTTGGTCTTTCTAATCAGGCGGTCCTTTGCCTTCATGCCTAGCCAGATGTATGGTTCAGCATAGACTGCATAAGCCCAATCAAAAAAAAATATTTGAGGTGTTTTTGTAGGAATTATTACATCCCCAAAATTAAAAATTAAATCTATTTTTAATTCATTTAATAACCTTGGAAATTTAAAAAAATACAATCCTATAAAAAAAATATTGTTTTTATAGATTTTTTTTATATCTACTACAATTAATTTTTCTTTTGAATAATTCTTGTATAATTGATAATTTGGTGTTAATACGTAATAAGTGTTCTTAAGTTCATTTTCAAACAATTTTACAATATAGTTGTCAAGAATATTTTTCCCCCCTCCAATACTTAAGTTTAGACCATTGATTAATATTTTTGCCATATATCTATTTTCTTAAAATGGATATAAAATTAGCGGCACTCGTTTTTACATTAATTCTGTTAGCTAATAAGCGACTGTTCAATCCCATTACAGCTAGTTCTTCTTCTGTCAAATCGGACATAGCCTTCATCTTAAGAGCTATATCTTCAGAATACTTACAACTAAAACCAAATCCATTAAACCCGTTAACAAAGAAAATAGGTTTAGATCCTACTTTATCGGATACTAATAAAGGTAAGCCCATAGAAGCAAATTCGTGAACCACTAAGCCCCATGGTTCATGTTTACTAGCCAACACGAATGCACCAGCGCTTCTGGCTAGTTCTTTAAGTTCAGATTCTGTAGAAAAAGATATATATTTAATATCTGTGCATGAATCAATAGTACTTTTTAAATTTCCATTACCAACGCAAACCAATCCCCAATTCCCCTTATGTACTTCTTTGTAGATTTTAAAGCCTTCCACTAATTTATCTATATTTTTTGCTTCTGATAATCGGCCTACATATAAAAAATATTTACGTTTCCCTTTGTCTGATTCTGTATTACAAGAAGCATCAAATGACTGTGTATTAGCAGAAAGCAGGTCAAATATTATCTTGGAATTCTTGAAACCTAATCGCTTTGCATATTCAAATTGATAAGGCCCAGCAACCCAAGCATGAGAAAAATATTTTTTATATAGTATTGGAAAGATTAAAACTGCTGCTTTTTGCCTTAAGGTTCCATACCAAATATCATCAAATCCCACTACAATAGGAATACCTTTCAGTTTCATTTGCATTGTAACTTTTAAATAATCTTTGTCCATCCATCCAGATATGTATATAATATCTGGATGGATCTTATTACATAACTCTAGAATAGCCTTATAATCGGTCTCAGATCTATTATAATATGAAACACCTTTAATTACTGGTGGTACATATGGTGTTAACTTCTTATGGTCCCAATGTATTACATGAACATCAGCATTGTAATTTTCAACATATTCATTAAATACATGGATTTGATATCCCATTAATTCAGAATATAAATAAAGTATTTTTAAATCACCCATTATTTATCTTACGTATAATTTTTATTGGATTTCCGCCAACAATTGTATTTTCAGCAACCTTTTTTTGTAAACAAATGAAACAAAGGAGTTAATATTTTTTTTTCAAATAACCGACAGTTCAAATTTAATGCCTTAGATTAATACAGAACTTCATTTATCGTTGAAAAATATCATTTAAACAAACAACTTCGAGACACGAGTCCAAGTGCAATTATATAAATATGTGAAAAATTCATTTTATAATAATCAATATTTTTATAAAAAACTCAGTATTTTGTTTAACGCTCTAATAAAAATATTCGGCCTAGGTATATTGGCTCTGTCCCTTTCTAAATTAGCTAAAATAGTATTTCTATCTCCTAACGAATTTCCGTAAACTAAAAACTCAGATGAGAATTCATTTATTTTTTTAAATCTTACTTCATTTATAGACGAAAATTTAAAAAACAAATCTAAATCACCAGCTATTTTGAAATTATTGATATCAAATCCACCCACACTAAAATATAATTTCTTTGTAAAAATTGCTGATGGTTGAACAAATGGAAATATACCGTTTTTTAACAATAGTTTAGCAAAATATCTTCCTTTTATTTTTTTTGTTCTTTCAAATTTCAAATTAATATTATAAGAATTTGAATACACAACATCATTGTTAGATTTCATAATATTGTCATACATTTTCTCAAATCCATTAATTAATATTATGTCATCTGAATTTACCCAAGTAATAATTTCTCCTTCTGATTCTTCAAAACCCATATGAATCGCATCATACATTCCGTTTCCATTTTTTTGATGTATTATTTTTAAATTAGGATATCTTTTTAAGATTTTTAATGTATCATCTGTTGAGCCACCGTCTACTATTATATGCTCAAAAGGAATGGATAATTTCTGTATTGATTTAATGTTATTTTCAATAAAATCAGCTCCATTTAACACCGGAGTTATAATACTTATCATATTTTTCATTTTAAAATTTGGGTTTCTTTTTTTTGAACTATAAACAAAAGAACAGCGATTATTAATAAGAACATAGATGTATTTACAATAAATTGCGAAAGCATCACGCAAATAAACAAAGCCTGTAATTTTTTGTCAAAACCTTTAAGAGCATTTTTGAATCTTATAAAAAAAACAAACCATAATGTTAGACCTATAATCCCTGAACGTGCTATTAAATTTATTATAAAACTATGGGGTACACTATCAATTCTATTTTCATATATGGCATATGAGGACGCTGTTAAATAAGGTGAGGAAGGAATACTAATCATGTTTGGACCAGTCCCTGTGATAAAGAAAACGGGTTCATCGTAAAGAAAATTTAATGCCGCTCTGTCAAATACTTCAAAACTACTGAAAATTTCAGGCTCTTGGGCATTAACTTTTTCTTTTTGATTATAACCATCTCCATCCATAACTGTAACTTCTATTTTTTTTAATGTTTGTTCTCTAAAAAACTCATTTTGATTAAGAAAAAATAATGCGGAGAGAATGAGGGGAATACCAAAAAAAAGATACTTATATCTTTGTGTAATTACAATAAATACTGTTCCCCAAACTAAAGTTATTAAATAAGCTGATGCAGATAAACTTATAACTAACCCTATAATTGAAGACCATATACCTATTTTAACAAGCTTATTTATATTGCTAGCACTAAATGTTACTAAAAATAGCAAAACAAAAGAACAGATACGGCCGAAAGCTCTAGGCTCTCCGTTAAATCCGGTAAAACGGTCACCTAATATTCTTGACCCTGAAAAAAATATCTGTTTTAAACCTCCATTCAGAGCAGTATCAAAAAATGCCATCATCAAAGTAAAAAACATTATTAAAGAAATTGCTTTCGATAGATAATCAATAGTGATGCGTTTTTTATTAAGCCATAATAACAGTATTAACATTAAAGCAAACTCAGCAATCAGTCTAACTACTTGAACTATTGCCCTCCCCTCAGATTTTTGGCTCCAACTTCTCTCATAATCATATCTAGAGACCCATGGTTCTATATAACCAAAAATAATAGCCAATAATACCAAATAAAAGAATTCTACATAGAGTGGCGCTAATAATCCCTTTGCTTTTTTAGGAATAAGCTTATATTGAAATAGTAATTTTGGAATAAAAACTAGTGCAATAAAATAATGAATAGATAATGAAAACCCAAAAGGAATAACAAACCTGTCATTCATTAAAGATACAATGATTATAGCCACTATCCCTTTTGTATTATTTCTAACAAAAAAGAAAAAAAATAGGATAAGCAATAAAAAAGTTCCAATCATTCTTTATGATTTTTAGTATTTAAAAAATTTATTGTATCGTTTATTCTTTTTAAGCTATTTGAAATTTGAGCTCTCCATTCCAATGCATTACAAAACAGCAACAACAATAAATGAGAGATCGAAAAAGAATAAACACTTTACTATTCTAACAATGAAATGATTTTGTTTTTATTAAACATTTATTAATTTTTTAAAAAGAAATTTGATACCGTAACTATAGTTATATGACCCACTCAATAATTGGAATATAGGATTTATTGTACCATGCTTTTTCATTTTCAACCATGTCAACGTTTTAAATTTAGAAAGATAGTATGGAAAATGTTTTTCCATAAAATAAAAACGTGAGTAATCGTAATAAACAGAAAGCTTATTTGAAATGGTGAAGGAATCATTGTGAGATCTAAAGAATGCAACTGCTTTATTTGCCGTTATAATTTTCGAGTACAACAAAGCAGTATTCAAAAACAATAATAAATCATTTCCTGCGCCAAATTTTTTAAAATCTAAATTTAACGTATTTGGGATATCTATAATTAATGATGTTCTAAGGTCACTTGTTCGGAACATAGAGCACCCCGGAGAAACGGGAAACCCATAAAAGTTATTTAATAAAACATCTTGTAAATAAGATGATGATGAATAAACAGTATTAACTTGAACTTTTTCAGAATAATTCTTTTCTACTCCTGATGTAAAAACTTTAATTGTAGATAATACAAATGCCGTTTCTTCGTCAAAAACAGCTAATGTTTCTTCAATAAAATTTTCTGAAATTAAATCATCTGAAAATAAAATTTTCGAATATTCCCCCTTCGCCTCATCTATGCATCGCTTCCAATTTAAAACTGGTCCCACGTTTACACTATTCTGAAATATTTTAATACGATTGTCCTTTGCAGTATAGTTTTGTAAAACACCCCAAGTTCCATCTGTACTACAATTATCAACTATAATTATTTCAATATTAGTGTAGGTTTGGTTAATAGCACTTTCAATAGTTTCACTTACTATATGTTCTCTATTATATACTGGTATTAGTATACTTACTAATGAATTTTTTATCATTTTAAAATTCGTTTACCTATTGAGTAAAATATATCGACGAACTTCAAATAGACAAAATATTTTTGTCCATATAGTTTTCGAATTCTGCTATTATACCAATCTTTTTCTTCTTTAGTTAATCTTGTTATTTGACTGTTATAACTCTGTCTTAATTGTCTTTTCAGTGGTCTTTCATAAAACGACTTTTTTAAGCCGCTTTTATTCCCAATGGCAAGTATTCTATCATGATAATTTATATAATCTTTCCATTTACTTTGTATTGATAATACTACGTTGTCTTCCCCAGTCATATCATATATCCCAATTAGCCTTTTTATATATCCAACATCACCTTGTAACATAGATATCATAAAAGATTGAACATCGTGTGTAATTAAGTTATCAATATAAAAATCATTCTTAATTGCTGTTTCCCTATTTAACAAAACAAAAAATATTTGAGGTACCCGCTTAAAGTTAAAATAATTTTTGTATAGATCCTTCCCTTTTATATAAGGATTAAACCGATAGGACTCCATTTGGTCTTTTTCCTTAAATCTAATTAAAAAATCACCAAAAACCAGTTGAATATTGGAGTTCTCCTTAATAACTAAAGAAGCATCTGAAAGATAATCATCATAAATTAAATAGTTGTCATCATCCAAAATAATATAAAAATCACCAGTTGCTTTTTCAAGGCAATTACGCCAATTGGGCACCATTCCGCGGTTTACTTCATTCCTGTAATACGTTAAGTTCGGAACATTTAAGAAATCTGTTTTTATCATTTCCTCAGTTCCATCAATGGAACAATTATCCGAAATAATTAGTTCATAATTATCATATGTCTGTTTTAAAACAGATTCAATTGCTCTTTTAAGCTTCCCTTTTCTATTGTATGTGGGAATACAAACAGATATTTTAGTATTCATTAACTAAATATTTTTGTTAATAATTGCGATTTTTTATTTGAAAAAATAAAATAATAAACTTGTATTGGGTTTATAATAAAAACTAGAACTCCACTTACTAATGTTCCTAACACTACCCCATTTATACCCATCACATAATGTTTTGCAAATAAAACTGAAAGAGGAATATTAATTATTGCAGAAATAAGTACTAGTATTGTATTTAATCTGACTTTTGACAAACCGTTCAATACCATACCAAAAATGTTATTCCACACTACAAAAAACGCTTGAATCACAAATAATAAAATAAATTCATTTCCTATAACATCAAAACTTTTCCCAATCCAGATTTTCAAAATAGGTTTAAACAATAATGCCATCAAAATCAACCCAAAGATAATATATGGAATAATTCTTAATTGTTTCTTTATAATTCGTCTTATCCAATTATAATCATTCAAGATATAGGCCTCTGTATATGCAGACCACAAAGGAGCCATTGCAATGCCAAATACCATATAAGAAATACTAAAATATTTTTGGGCAATTGAAAAAGGCGTAACATTTTCAGGCCCTAATACTTGAGTTATTATCATTAAATCTGTTTGAGCAATAATAATAATTGAAATTTGTATGATAAAATATTTAAAACCTAAGCCAAATAAGTCTTTGGAATATTTCCATCGAACATATGACCAACTTGGACTAAAGTCAATATACTCGTCATTAAAACTTTTTAAGCTAAAAATAGTATATACAATTATTGGGATTATTGAATAAGCTATACCAAAAAATAGAAGACTATTATATGCTGATTTATATAAAATAAGTACAACTATAAAAGATATTATACCGCTTACTAAATTTATAACTGAATTTCTTGAAGTTTTTTGACTTGCACTGTATAAAGCCCCTACAAGCTTAACAACGAATTGGATTAAAAAAAAAGTAAAAATCCAAAAAACTAACTTCGAAAAATCTTTAATCTCATTTTTAGGAACGTTGAAAATTATTCCCCAATCGACATAATGATAAACTATTAAAAATATTATAAATACGACGAACATAATTATTGTCATCAAAGCATAAGTTGTACTTACATATATTCTGGCTTTTTTGTAATCTTTTAACGCTACTGATTCTGCAAATTTATTTCTTAATCCATTTCCTAATCCAATATCAAAAAAAGTAACCCATGTTATTACTGAACTTAATGTAATCCATATACCATACTTAACATCTCCAAGATAACGCAGTAAAAGTGGTACTAATGCTAAATTAAGTGCGATTTGGAACCCATTTAATATAAACATTGAAAGCATTTGTTTCTTTAACTGAATCGTTCTTAGATGTCCCGAATTAAACCATAATTTTAACTTTTTCATCTGTATTTTATTCATCTAAAAATGTTATTTAGAATTTAATTCTACAGTACCACCAAGCCATTCAAGCATTTTAATTATACCTTTTCTAGCTTCAATTTGGGGTTTCCAAGAAGTAAGCGCTGCTATTTTTTTATTGTCAGCAACAAATAACAACTGATCACTTTCTCTAGGAGGTAATTTGTTGTATTCCATTTTCACATCCAGTAATTCCTCCAATAAACCAAAAAGCTCCAGTAAAGACAGACTGTTTTCTATACCACCTCCAATGTTAAAGGCGTTACCTTGTACCTTTTCTATATTTTTTACAGCAGTAAAATATAGTGAGACGACATCATCTGCATGCAATACATCTCTTACTTGTTTTCCCGTTCCAGAAATGGTGAATTTTTCTGTGTTTGAATGGTTTTTAATTTCAAGCGCTTTTTGACAAAACCACCCAATCCATCCCTGATCAATTGTGGCATGTTGGTTGCCTCCATACATTGAAGAATGCCTAAATACCACTGTTTTTATGCCATAAATGCGATTAAAATCTAATAGATATTGATCGGCAGCACCTTTAGAACAACCATAAGGCGAATGAAAATTCAGCGGTGCCTTTTCATCAAAACCGTTAGGGTATTCTTTGCATACATATCGTGTTTCTTTCTCTTCAAAAGTTAATTCATCAAAATCACCATATACTTTATTTGATGATGAATACAATACCATTGCATTGGGTGCATATTTCCTGATAGAATCCAATAAATTGAATGTCCCCATTGCATTTATTTCAAAATCCAATCTTGGATTGTTAATAGAGGTTGTCATTGCTACCTGTCCTGCCAAATGGAAAACAACATCGGGCTGTTCTTCTTTAATTACCGTTTCAACGTCATTTAAATTTCGGATGTCAAAGGGATAGTATTTAAATTCACCCTGTTTTTTAAGCCACTCTAAGTTTAGAGCACTTCCAAATCGAAATAAATTATCAAAAACAACCAGTTCTTCTCCTCTTTTTAAAACTTCGGCAGCCAAATTACTGCCTATAAATCCACAACCTCCTGTTATTAGATACTTCATTTTTTTAATCTTTTAAAATTTTTTGAATTCCTTCAATAATGGTCACTTTTGGTTTCCATCCCAACCCGATTAATTTTGTATTATCCAATTCTGGAATCATAACATCTCCTTTTCTGTACGGAATTTTGCCGAATTTTAACTTGTAAGCTATTTTACTTTTATTTAATTTTTCTACTTCTCCTGCAAGAATTAAAACAAATTCTTTTACCTCGGTAAATATATTTGTCCCAATGTCAAATTGACTCCACTTTGGCAAACTCATTGTTTTTTGTAAAACTAAATCGTATGCAGCAACAACATCCGTTATGTAAATAAAATCTCTTTTCTGAATTCCAGAAGTTAAATTAATATCGTCTGTTTTAGCAATCATTTCATTCATTAGCCAAGGCAAAAACTTATTCGTATCGTCTTTAGGCCCATACATCTGTTCAATTTTAAAATTAATAACTTGTATCTTTTCCGAACGTTGAGAAAGCCAATCGGCAAATTGTGCTTTAGATAAACTATAATCATTAAGATTTCTGGGCAATAATGAGTCCGTATTAATGAATGTTTGCACGTTATTTTTTATTGCTTCATTCAATAAATTTAAACCAAAAATTAAATTTGAATTAATAATATCAATTAAACTTTCATTGGTTCTGCCGTAACTACAGACTGTATTTATTACTACATCCACTTTTTCATCACTAAAAACTGTTTTAAAATCGACTTTGTCAATATTATAAATTTTTACTTTATCTAACAAATGATTAATTCTCCAAGTGTCAGATGTAGTTCTTTTTAAAACAATTACATCTAATCCCTGTTTAATAAAGGACTCCAATAGATGGCTTCCTAAAAACCCAGTTGCACCAGTTAACAAGATGGTACTCATTAGAAATTCAAACCAAAAAATTCTTCCATTTTTTCGACCACAAAATCCAGATGATCATTAGTTAAGGCTGGTTGAACCCCAATCCAAAAGGTATCGTTCATCGTTTTGTCCGTATGGGTTAAGTCACCTACTACTCGGTATTCGATGTCTTTAAAGTAAGGCTGTTTAGTTAAATTCCCGGCAAATAATAACCGAGTACCTATTTTATGATTGTCCAAGAATTTTAATAAATCAACTCTGTTGGAACCGCAATTGTCTTTTAAAGTGATAGGGAAACCAAACCAGGATGGATTACTGTTTTCAGTAGCTACCGGCAAATGAATGAAATCATTTAAAGTTTGCAGTTTTTCTTTTAAATATGCGAAATTTTCACGGCGTCTGGCAATAAAAAAATCTAATTTGTCCAGTTGCGCCAAGCCACAAGCCGCTTGCATATCAGTAATTTTTAAATTATAGCCTAAGTGTGAATACACGTATTTATGGTCATATCCGTAGGGCAGATCACCATGTTTTTGTTCAAAACGACAGCCACAAGTATTGTCACATCCTGGCGCACAGTAGCAATCACGCCCCCAATCTCTGTAGGATTCTGCTATGGATTTTAACTCCGAGGAATTCATGAACACGGCTCCGCCTTCACCCATTGTCATGTGGTGGGCAGGATAAAAACTCAAAGTACCTATGTCGCCAAAAGTACCGCATTTTTGTCCATTATATTCTGCTCCTAGAGCATCGCAGGTATCTTCAATCAACCAAAGATTGTATTTTTTACAAAGTTCGGTTACTTTTTTCAAATTAAAAGGATTACCTAAGGCGTGAGCCAACATTATCGCTTTGGTTTTTGGGGTTATTGCCGCTTCGATTAAATCTGCATTAACATTGTGGGTATGAATGTCAACATCTACAAAAACAGGAATCGCTCCAAATTGCACAATAGGATTTACTGTTGTAGGAAAACCGGCTGCCACACCAATGACCTCATCTCCTTTTTTAATGGCGCGATCTCCTAATTTATGTGACGTCAAAGTGCTAAAAGCCACTAAATTTGCCGAAGAACCAGAATTAACAGACAAACAATGTTTAACGCCTAAAAAGGCTGCCAACTTTTTTTCAAATTCTGCATTAAAACGCCCGGTCGTTAACCAAGCATCTAAGGATGCCGCAACCATATTTTGCATCTCTTCCTCACCTAATAACTTTCCCGAAGGAGGAACAACTGTTTCTCCAGGAATAAAAGGGGTTGGCGCATAATTTATAGCAGCATATTTTGATACTAAACCAGCTATTTCATTTCGTAAATTCTCTAATTGTGCTTTCTTTTCCATGCTAAATGTTAATTGCTGTAATTTGTAATTTCGTTTAAAGTCTGTTCGCGCATATTTTTACCTTCTCTCCAATCCTGATGCCAATTTACGATGAGATTGAGCGTATATTCCAAATTCCATTTGGGCTGCCAATTCAATCTTGACGCTGCCTTGGAACAATCTAATTTTAAAAAACCTGCTTCGTGTGGATTGTTGTTCTGGTCTAATTCCCATCCAGCTCCTTCTCCCCAAGTAGCCACCATTTGATCCAGAATCCAATTCACGGGTTTGCAATCTTCGTCTTTGGGACCAAAATTCCATGGTTGTGCGTATTCTTGACCATTAGTATACAAATTTTCTGCTAAAACTAGATAGCCTGACAAGGGTTCCAAAACATGCTGCCAAGGTCTAGTGGACAAAGGATTGCGAACAATCACCGATTCTGATTTTTCAAACGCCTTGAGAATATCTGGTATCAATCGGTCATCTGCCCAATCACCACCTCCTATGACATTCCCTGCTCTGGCAGTAGCCAATGCAGCAGTGCCTTTCGTATTAAAAAAAGAGTTTCGATAAGCCGATGTAACCAATTCGGCACAACCCTTGCTGCTGCTGTAAGGATCATGACCGCCCATAGGTTCATTTTCCCTATAGCCCCAAGCCCACTCCTTGTTTTCATAACACTTATCAGTGGTAACAGATACGATTGCCTTTAAATTGGGACAAGACCTTGCTGCCTCCAATACATTTACGGTACCAATCACGTTGGTGGTATATGTATCCACGGGTTCTACATAAGATAACCGTACCAAAGGTTGTGCCGCCATATGAATTAAAACATCTGGATTAAAGCCAAGCATGCTTTTCTTTAACTGCTCCAAGTTTCTAATATCTCCTACTTCAGATTCCATGTTCGTGGCAACATCAGCCACTACGAATAGGGAGGGATTGGTTGGTGGTGCTAAAGAATACCCTTTAACTGTAGCGCCCATCGATTGAAGCCACAATGACAACCAACTTCCCTTAAAACCAGTATGTCCGGTTAGAAACACTTTCTTATCTTTCCAAAAAGAAGGATTTACTTTTCCTTTTACTCCTTCCATAATTTCCAGGGTGCTTTATTAGTATCCCATAATTCCTCCAAATGCATCTTGTCTCTCAACGTATCCATAGGTTGCCAGAATCCTTCATGTTTGAATGCCATTAATTGGTTGTCTGCTGCCAAGCCTTTTAGAGGCTCTTGTTCCCATATGGTTGCATCACCAGCTATTCTGTCAATCACTTTAGGGGACAATACAAAAAAACCTCCGTTTATCAAGGCTCCATCCCCTCTCGGTTTTTCTTGAAACTGACGCACTTCATTATCCACAATATCTAAGGCCCCAAATCTGCCCGGTGGATAAGTAGCGGTCAAAGTTGCATCTTTACCATGGACTTTGTGAAATGTCAAAAGTGCTGCTATATCAACATCTGCAACGCCATCACCATAGGTAAAACAGAAACTTTCCTCTTCATTTAAATACTGAGCCACTCTTTTAAGCCTTCCGCCAGTCATCGAATCATCACCAGTGTCAACCAGTGTAATAGTCCACGGTTCTGCTCTTTCTTCGTGTACCACCATTTTATTGTCTTTCATGTTAAAAGTAACATCGGATTGGTGTAAGTAATAATTAGCAAAGTATTCCTTGATCACGTAGCCTTTGTAACCACAACAAATGATGAAATCATTAATCCCATAATGCGAATACGTTTTCATAATATGCCATAAAATGGGCTTACCTCCTATTTCAACCATAGGTTTTGGCTTGGACACTGTTTCTTCACTTAATCGAGTTCCTAACCCTCCTGCAAGAATGACTGCTTTCATATATTTATGATTATTGTTTTTTATAAGTCAAATGTAATTCGCATTTAATTATTGGTTTATTAAATCAATAAATGGTTATGCTCATTTCATAAATTTATATTTAATACCAATTTTTACTATTTGTAATTTATTTTTTTATTGCAATAGAATCAAGATTTACCTACAAATAATTATTATGTAATCATCTATTAAACAGCTCATTGATTAACCCTTTTTTAACTACTTACAAATGCATCCGAATAAAATGCATCTTCTAATAATCCATTTTTTGTTAATAAAACTCTTGAATCTTTTATCATGTTTTCAGAACCACAGGCGTACAAAACACTATCAGATAAATCAATTTTTTTAGAAACGACACTATCCTGAACATAGCCTTTTTCACCTATCCAGTTGACATTGCTTCTACTCAGTACTGCAATAAAATGAACTTTTATGTTTTTAAAATTAGGTTTCCAGAATAAATCGTTTTCTGTTCTACCGCCAAAAAACAAATATATGTTTTTGTCTTTCACTTCACTACTATTTTCATCCAATTGTTCAAGAATTGCCTTGACAGGAGCAATTCCTGTTCCTGTTGCTAAAAAAACAATATTTTTTTTATTGGTCTTCCTGTAGAAAAAAGTTCCTATTGGCCCTTCAATTCTCAATAAGTCATTAAGTTTTGCTTCATTAAACAAATAATTGCTAAATCTTCCCCCTCCGTAATTCTTTATAAAAAAAACCAGATTAGATGGTGAATTCGTATTAGCAATGGAATAGCTCCTTTTGTAGTCACCTTTAATAATATTAATGTACTGGCCCGACAAATAGCGGAATGAGGCATTCGGTGGCATCCGTAATTGTAATTCTATTACATCAGAAGAAATTGCTGTGATCTTGTCCACTTTTGCTGGTAGTGTCCGCAATTGTTCGAGGCAATACCCACTCAAATCTTCAATGTCTAGTATTAAATCCGATGTGGGCGTTCGTACACAAGTTAGAATGTACCCTTTAGATTTTTCTTCTTCACTAAGCCCTGTTTCATCAGTATTGGCAAATGAAGTTCCATTGATAACTTTTGCCTTACAGGATTGACAACGACCCGTTTTACAACTGTAATCAATAGTTATATTCTCTTTTTGGGCACCACTTAGAATAGTCTCTTCAGGAGAACATAAAAAATGGATGTCGTTTTTAAGATTTATAGTAAACATACTGTTTTATTAATGATTTTCTACTTCTCAAATAATTAAGGTTATTTAACTTGCTTCTTTAAAAGATGTCGCTGCTTTTCTTTAATTTTAAGTCAGTAAATTGTTTTTTCAATGAATTTTAGAAATAGTAACTGGTTAATGTCTTCTCAAACGATTAAATTTTTTTCTAAACAACTCTTGATTTGCTCAAGATTTAACAAGGTTTTTTTTACATAATTTTTCTAATTTGAACCCTAATTCAATTCAACCTAGGCAAAACTCGTTAGAACAAAATCGCTACTAGTCTTTTAATTCTAATTCTTTACTTATAACTCTAAGTACATTCGTATAGTTAGTCAGCGACATTATTTAAATTGTATTATTATCAAGCCTAAACAACCTTCGGTATAAATTTTTGGAGTTAAATTCCTTTTTTATAACACTTGATTTGTATTCATCACACCACAAAAATCTAACACAATTTTGTCTTTTGCTATTTCTAAATTTTTAAATTCTTTATGAGCTACTAGAAACACAATAATATCAGCATTTTCTAAAGCAACTTTATAATTAGATATTTTAAATACATGATGATCCTCAATGTTAGGTTCAACTATATAATATTCTTCATCGTTTGCATCTTGCATCACTCTTTGCGCTATATATTTAGCAGGAGATTCCCTTAAATCATCAATATTGGGCTTGAACGCCAATCCCATGATGGCCACGCTTGCTTTTCTGCCATTTTTAATTTGGAATTCTAGCTTAGCCGTTTTTACCTGTTCGGCACACCAAAAAGATTTGTAATTATTTATTTCTCTGGCGGATGCAATGATTTTAGATTCCATAGGAAAATCGGCTACTATAAAATAAGGATCAACTGCTATACAGTGGCCACCTACTCCACAACCGGGTTGTAAAATATTAACCCGGGGATGTTTGTTCGCCAGTTTGATTAATTCCCAAACATTGATATCGGCCTTGGCACAAATTAACGACAGCTCATTGGCAAAAGCAATTTGAACGTCTCGTGAGGAGTTTTCTACTAATTTACACATTTCAGCCGTTCGCGCATTAGTAGGGTGCAATTCTCCTTTTACAAATTGGCTGTAAAAAGCAATGGCTTTTTGCGTGGAAGCTTCATTTACTCCGCCAATTACACGATCATTATGAACTAATTCATACATTACATTACCTGGTAATACACGCTCAGGACAATAAGCAATGTGTATTTTGTCTTTTAATTCGGGACGTTCGTTATAAATATAATGCAACATCTTCTCGGTAGTTCCAATAGGAGAAGTCGATTCAATAATATATAAATCACCTTCTTTTAATAAGGGAAGTATAGATGTAGTGGCAGCCAGAACGAAAGAAATGTCCGGTTCGTTTTTTGCCTTAAAAGGTGTAGGAACTACGATTAAATAGGTATCTCCCACAACCGGTTTGACATCTGCTTTCAAAAACCCTTGCTGAACTGCTTTCGAGACTGCAACATCCAGTGAAGGTTCTATTATGTGAATTTTTCCAGCATTGATAATATCTACCACTTTTTGGTTGATATCCACCCCGTGTACTGAAATGTTGTTGTTTGCAATTAATGCCGATGTGGGTAGTCCAATATATCCCAAACCGATAGTTACTACTTTTGGTTGACTCATCTTTGATCTATATTGTAGTTGTTAAAATCTTTTCTTTTGTTAATTCTTTAATATGATTGACTATACGTTCGCACGCTTTTCCGTCTCCGTAAGGATTATGCAATGCACTCATCTTCTCGTATCTAACTGTGTCATTTAATAAATTATTGCATTCCAGCACAATTTTATCTGTATCAGTGCCGACCAAAATTACGGTTCCCGCCACAACTGCCTCTGGACGCTCCGTGGTGTCTCGCATAACTAAAACGGGTTTTCCTAAACTTGGCGCTTCTTCCTGTACTCCTCCACTATCTGTAATAATAAGGTAGGATTTATTCATTAACCAAACAAAGGCAGGATAGGCTAATGGATTAATTAATTTTATTGTAGAAATTTCACCCAAAATTTCATAAACCGGTCCTTTCACATGAGGATTTAAATGTACCGGATATACGATTTGAATCTCTGGATTCATCAGTGCAATTTCCTTTAAAGCATTACAAATATTAATGAAGCCTTCTCCATGATTTTCCCTCCGGTGTCCCGTTACCAATATAATGCGTTTTGTAAAATCCAAATCGTTTTTTAAAAATTCAATTTCCTTATTCTGAATTGATTTTACCCTATTAGAACTATCTAAAAGCGCATCTATAACGGTATTTCCTGTAATTAAAATCGTGTTTTCATCAATATTCTCTATCAATAAATTTTCTTTTGAGGTAATCGTGGGAGCAAAATGAATATCAGTAATGCGGCTTGTTATCTGCCTGTTGATCTCTTCAGGAAAAGGCGAGAGCTTGTTATGGGTTCTTAAACCAGCCTCAACATGGCATACTTTAGAACCAGAATAAAAGGCCGCAACACAAGAGGCCATTGTTGTTGTGGTGTCACCATGCACATATACATAATCCGGTTGAAATTCCTCTAAAACAGGCTTCAATCCTAAAATAATATCAGATGTCAGCAAATACAGGTTCTGATTTGGCTTCATCAAATCCAAATCATAATCGGGAATAATTTCAAAAAAATCCAATACCTGATCCAACATTTCACGATGTTGTGCCGTAACACAAACTCTGGTATCAAATAATTCGGGGTACATTTTAAACTCTTTTACCAAAGGTGCCATTTTAATGGCTTCAGGCCGAGTTCCAAATATTATTAAATTTTTTATCATTACTATTTTACAATTATTTTCTTTTAAATTTACATCGATATTATTTTACATCTACTAATTATTTCTCACTTCAAATCGTTTATATTTTTTATTTCTTAATACTGCTTAACCTCATTGATAAAATACAGGCTGTTTTTAACCAAAACAGCCAAATTATACTTGCATTCCCATCTTAGTTTTGCTTTGGCTAAGCTCTTGCTGTACTAATTCTACCGACTTTGTGCACATTACAATTAACATCTCACGAGAGTTCTAAACACATGTATTAAAATAATTGAAAAAATGTCATATCTTCAAATTGGCGTAGATCAATTAATCTATTCTAACTATACATTTAATTGGTATTAGTGCGGTATAAAATTTATCTATATGACAAGTCTTCCCTTTTGAAAAGTCTCCTAGCAAGTTATGAAACAATCAGAGCTTAGAGCACTATCCCTTCCTATCCAATTCTCTTCAAAATATCCAAATCACTAGCCACCATCTCTTTCACCAATCCGGCAAGATCATATTTAGGGGTCCAACCCAGCTGTGTTTTCGATTTAGTAGGATCCCCAAGTAATAAATCAACTTCTGTAGGACGGAAGTACTCTGGATCTACGCGAACTACTACTTTACCGAGTTCCAACTGATATAATGGATTGTTGCAAGCTGCAACTTTTGCTACTTCACTCTCATTTTCACCCTCGAATGTCAATTCCACACCTATTTCAGCAAAAGCCATAATGACAAAATCTCTAATATAGGTAGTGACACCAGTTGCTATTACATAATCTTCTGCTACATCTTGTTGCAAAATTCTCCACATAGCCTCTACGTAATCTTTAGCATGACCCCAATCTCGTTGTGAATTTAGATTCCCAAGATACAGGCATTCTTGCTTTCCATGGGCAATAGCTGCAGTGGCCATCGTAATTTTACGCGTTACAAAAGTTTCACCACGTCTTGGAGACTCATGATTAAAAAGAATACCATTACAAGCGTATATATTGTAGGCTTCACGATAGTTTTTAGTAATCCAAAAGGCGTATATTTTGGCAACACCGTAAGGAGAACGCGGATAGAACGCAGAATTTTCATCGTAAAAACCTTGCGCATTTTTATTTTCAGCCAATCCACCATACAATTCAGAGGTAGAAGCCTGATAAATTCTGGTTTTTTTTTCGAGACCTAGGATTCTAACAGCCTCTAATATTCGTAAAGTACCTATTCCATCTACATTAGCAACATATTCTGGAGAATCAAATGAAACTTTTACGTGAGACATTGCTCCAAGGTTGTATATTTCGTCAGGTTGCACTTCCTGAATAATTCTTATGATATTGGTAGAATCCGTTAAATCACCATAGTGTAATTTAAAATTAATATGATTCTCGTGTTGGTCTTGGTAGATATGATCAATTCGTTGCGTATTAAAAGAAGATGCACGTCTTTTTACGCCATGCACTTGATATCCTTTTTCCAATAATAATTCAGCCAAATAAGATCCGTCTTGACCTGTGATTCCGGTTACGAGGGCAACTTTTTGTTTTGTATCCATTATGTTTTGTATGATATTTGAATGGGTTAATCGTTTACTATTTCGTTAACCGATTAAACCTTTTTTCTTTAAATGGTTAATCCATAAGGCAAACTACCTGGATTCTAAATTTCAATCCGGTCTTTTAAAAGCATGACCTGAACAAATTGTAGTGAGATGTACTGATTTATAAAAATGTCAATCCTATTCGTTTGTTTAATCCTAATTCAAAAAGTCGAATCAGTGTTGAAATTTGAATATTTCCTTTTCCATTTTCAATTTTAGAAATATAACTTTTTTTAGTCCCTGTCTTTTCGGCAAGCTGTTCCTGTGTCATTTTTGCTTCTTTTCTTGCTTGCTTCAGCATTTCGCTGATAATAAACATTTGAGTGTGTTCCTCATATTTATTTCTGCTTTCTGTTCCAATTTTTCCGTGTTCAACTTCAATAAGTTGATCAAAATTAGTTACGTTGCTATATTTATCCATGGCTAATTTGTTTTAGTTGAAAAATATTCTTTTCTCAATCGTATTGCTTTTTCTAATTCGCTATTGGGAGTTTTCTGAGTTTTCTTTTGAAAGGCATTGAATAATACAACTACGTTTCCTTTGTCGAAACAACAAAATATTCTGTAAATATTGGATTGATATTCAACTCTTATTTCATAAACTCCATCTCTTCCGGACAAATGTTTTAAAAATTTTTCAGGAACCCTGTCAACTTGCATTACCAGTTCAAGAATATTTTTAATCTTAGCTTTTACTTTATCGTCTTGAATTTTATAAAAGTCAAGAAAGTGATTTTCGTAAAAGATTATCTGTCTACTCATTTTGCAAAGTTAATTTAAAAGATAACTTATTTCAACTTATTTAACGTCTATTTTTCTTTCTACACAAATTTTTATCACATTATAGTTACCCTAAAAGGCTGTTTTTTTTTTAGCAGGAACGACTGATAATTTAATTGGTTAATAGTTTAAGTGGTTAACTGGTTAATCGTTTAACTGGTTAATCGTTGAAGTGGTTAAGTGGTTAACTGGTTAATCGTTTACTATTTCGTTAATCGATTAAATCTTTTTCTTTAAATGGTTAATCGTTTACTTCTTCGTTAATCGATTAAACTTTTTTTTTAAATGGTTAATCGTTGAAGTGGTTAACTGGTTAATCGTTTACTATTTCGTTAATCGATTAACCCTTTCCTAAGCGATTAAACGATTAATCTTTTCTTAACCGATTAATCTTTTCTCATCGATTAAGCGATTAAACTTTTCTTAAACGATTAAACCTTTCTTAAACGATTAACCCTTTCCTAACCGATTAAAACTATCATAATTTACAACGAAGTTTTTCATTCTACATTAGTATTTATTTTCCAATAGCCACCCGTTTTAGGCACGCCTTTGAACTCTATCTTATTTTCTTCTCTTAATGTTTTTATCCAGCGTTCTATCGTTCTTTGCGTAACTTTGAACTGTTTCTCCATAGCTAAAGCATTAGTTCCTGGATTATTTTCGATAAAAATAAGAAGCGTTTTTACACCGACATTTACACCGACATCTACACCGACATTTACCTCCTCATTTTCCCGTACACTTATTTTTTGCTTGGTGTAACGCAGCGTCAACAGAAAGCCACTCTGGATTTCGCCAAACTCCATTTTCATAGTTGGGTATTCCTTTATCTCTTTACGAATTCGTATCAATCCACTACCGTATTTTTCAATATCACCAGTGAGATAAAACGCCTCAGCTATCAATTTGTTGCGGGCATGGGCTTGCTAATTGTCTTTATTAAGTTCCTCTACGGTAACATTTCCATAAAGAATTCCCGGATTATAAAAAGTGATATAATTGTCGAAAATTTTTATTTGGATGTCTATGAGACTCATATAATCCCGATGAATAATCGCATTGAGCACTATTTCTCGCAATGCAGGAAGCGGATATTCGAAAATTTCCGTCCGTTGCGTAGGCATTCCCGTTATCTCAAAAGCCACTTTGATCTGACCTATGATATAGCGCATGGTTTCTTCGACTGCGTCAAACAAGGTTCCATTCAGCATCTTGTCGTCAATAATCAACGAAGGCGTTTTTAATCTACCGAGGTGAACGTTATACCCTGTAGTTTCTTTGCCAAATAGCAACCATGCTGCATTAGTAATTCCTTTTGCATCCACTAATTTCAGTTTTTGTAGGTTTTCTATCCAACTGCCATCCAATTTGAATCGCCCGGTAGCATTTACTTTTTCGATAAATACAGTCACTTTATATGAATCTAAATCTTCCAGACTTTTCCCCTGAGCGGGGTAGGAATCCCAGAAAAGCTGTAAAGATTGCAAACTCAAATTCGTTATTTCTATCGCCGAAAGTTGGTGATTCGAGTTGTTAACCCGTTTGTAATACCTTCCTTTAAATGAAACTGGTTTTACGGGAAACTCATTTACCCTTAAACAAACGACTTCTTTCCCTTGGATAATTAAGGGTTCTATATCGGCAATGATACTGGGTTGTGTTTTATTTTTTATTTCATTTATCTAATTTGCGATCGTTTCCTTACCTATGAAAAAATTAGGAACCGGATTTCCTTTATCATCTAGACCTATATGTACTTTTCCTCCCTTGGTGTTGACAAAGGCACACAATGTTTCTATCGTAGTTTCATTGAAGCTGGATTTGAATTCTGTATGTTGGTTTTCTGTTTTCAATTTATTGTCCGGGGACTGTTTTTGGTCTTTTGTTGAATGAGTTAAGTTTTTAACTGGATAATCGGTTACTATTTCATTATCTGATTAAACTTTTTTCCTTTAAATGGTTAACTGCTTAATCGTTTAACTGGTTAATCGTTTACGATTTTGTTAGCCGATTAAACCTTTTCCTTTTAAATGGTTAATCGTTTAACTGGTTAACTGGTTAATCGTTTACTATTTCGTTAACCGATTAACCCTTTCTTAAACGATTAAACCTTTCTTAACCGATTAAACTTTTCTTAACCAATTAACTCTTTCTTAAACGATTAAACTTTTTTCTCTCTTTGACAACTGTACTAAAACAGTTTCGTCTACGAAATTATCAATAAGTAGGATCGATTTTTTTGCAGATTTTATCAGTCTGGAAACAAAGGAATGTGCATCGAAAATTTGTCCGTCATAGAAAATCCCTTAATTAGGAGGTAAATTTGTTTTTAAAATCAAATCAAATTCATGGTTTTTATTTTCCAAAGAACCTACTTTTTTTTCTAAAACATCCATTCGATGATGAATAGCATAGCCTTTGAGCAGATAGTTTTTCAGAATTTTATTTGCCCAAATACGAAACTGAACCCCTCTATTTGATTTCACTCGATAACCTAAAGACATAATCATGTCCAAATTATAAAACTCTACTTGATACGTTTTACCATCACTAGCAGTTGTCGCAAATTTTGCGACAACTTGAATTCCTTCAAGTTCTTCTTTGAGTGCATTAGAAATATGCTTGCCTATAGTTTTAATATCACGATCAAACAAATCAGCGAGTTGAATTCGATTTAACCACACCGTTTCATCTTCAATACGAACCTCAATTTGACTTGTCAGAATTTCAGATTGATAAATGATGATTTCGTTGTTGATTATTTTTTGCTTGGTTGTTTTTTTAAATGGTTAATCGTTTAAATGGTTAACTGGTTAATCGTTTACTACTTCGTTAACCGATTAAACCTTTTTCTTTAAATGGTTAATCGTTTACTATTTCGTTAACCGATTAACCCTTTCTTAAACGATTAAACCTTTTCTAACCGATTAAACTTTTCCTAAACGATTAAACTTTTCCTAACCGATTAACCCTTTCTTAAACGATTAAACCTTTTCTAACCGACTAAACTTTCCCCTACATCTTAACTTCCTTAAATGCATTTACATTCTCCAAAAACCAATCGTAGGTTCTCTGGATTCCTTCTTCCAACTGCACTTGGTGTTTCCATCCTAGTGCGTGCATTTTGGAACTGTCCATTAGTTTTCTGGGTGTACCGTCCGGTTTGCTGGTGTCCCAAATAATTTCTCCTTGATGTCCTGTGATTTTTTGAATGGTTTTGGCCAACTGTGTGATCGTCAAATCTTCTCCGGTACCCACATTATATAAATAGTCCGGTAACTTATTCTCTAAAGCAAAAACAACGGCCTGCGCCATATCCTCTACAAATAGAAACTCTCTCATAGGCGTTCCGCTACCCCAAAGGGTTACCGGAGCCTGATTGTTTTCCTTGGCTTCATGAAATTTGCGCATCATTGCCGGTAAAACATGTGAGCTGTTTAAATCGAAATTATCATGAGTGCCATATAAATTGGTAGGCATTAAGCTCACATAATCCTTTCCAAATTGCTTCCGAATCGCCTCACAAGCTTTGACTCCCGTGATTTTTGCAATAGCGTACCACTCGTTTGTAGGTTCCAAGGGACCTGTGAGCAAGTATTCCTCTTTCAAGGGTTGTGGTGCCAATTTAGGATAGATGCACGAACTTCCCAGAAAAATAA
This sequence comes from Flavobacterium sp. RSP15, assembly GCF_003968755.1. Taxonomy (GTDB): domain Bacteria; phylum Bacteroidota; class Bacteroidia; order Flavobacteriales; family Flavobacteriaceae; genus Flavobacterium. Next base: position 55,659 of record NZ_RYDL01000012.1, read on the forward strand.
ATTTCTCGACACCCGATTGTAAAGCGGTATCAATAAGATTATTCTGGATTTGCATGTTTTCCATCAGAAATTGGTACGGAAAATCATTATTAGCCAATATCCCTCCTACTTTTGCAGCTGCATCAATAATGACTTCTGGTTTTTCAGCAGTCAAAAAATCGCTCACGGCTTGCTGGTTTCGCAAATCCAGTTGCTTGCTGGACATACCTATCAAATTCGTATAGCCTTTAGCAGTCAGCGTTCTCCAAATGGCACTTCCCACCATTCCATTGTGTCCTGCGATATATATTTTAGCCTCTTTATTCATAACTGCTATTTAATTTAACAAATCAGAATTTACTTTTTCTAACTCGGCATACACATTTTTAACATCTTGAGAATTCTCCTTTTGAAGAATCAAATTAGCAGTATTCGTATAGACGAAAATAGTGTTTTTCATTCCCACAAATGCCGTATAATTTGTATTGCCAATCACCATATTTCCATTGGCATCAATAGAATGCCCCGTTGCCACTAAATAGTCGTAGACCGATTCGAAAGAACCCAAGTCCGACCATGAAAATTCAGACACGACCACTTTTATCTTTTTACTGCGCTCCATTACCGCATAATCAATACTGATGGATGGTATATCCATGGATAAAGCCAAATCTAGATTTCCATTGCTGTTGTTGTCCCAGGCAATTTTAGATTTTTCATAGACTTCCGGGTTATAGGTCTTTAATTCCTCCAGAAAAATGCCTGCTTTGAAACAAAACATCCCGCTGTTCCATAAAAAATTGCCTCTGGCTATAAAATCTCTTGCAGACACCTGATTGGGTTTTTCCCGGAAGGAAACCACATCCTCGCCCTTGCGCTCAATATATCCGTATCCCGTTTCCGGTTTTGTCGGAATAATACCGAAAGTAACAATAAAACCGTTAGAAGCCTTTTCTACTGCTTCCTGAATCGCCTTATTATAGTGTTCCATGTCGCCTATGATATGATCCGAGGGCGTCACGATTAAAATAGCCTCCGGATCAGAAGCTAGTGCAGCAAAAGCGATGGCTGCAGCCGTGTTTCTGGGGGTTGACTCAATAATATCAATATATGGTGTATTGGATTTTTCTAGAATGTGCCGACTTAAATGACAGTTATCACTATTTCCCACAACCATAACCTGGTCCACCAAAGTACGATTCCGTTCGACAGTCATTGCAAATAACGATTTACCTTCAAATAAATCTAAATATTGTTTGGGTTGACTTTTGCGAGATAGCGGCCACAATCGGCTTCCCACTCCTCCGGTAAGGATTACATGTGTTACTGCAGGCTGTTTTTTCATACTATTTTTTATGCAATTAGTGCTTATAAGTGACTTGCTACCTCGATTTGGGGTTTACAAAACAGCCTATTGGCGACTATTTTAATTATATTTCTATGTAGACAGGAATTAAATTCCCTTTTTTTCTTTCACTTCTCACCATTCACTTCTCACCTTTCACTTCTCACCTTTCACTTCTCACCATTCACCACTCACCATTCACTTCTCACCACTCACCATTCACTTCTCACCATTCACTTCTCACCATTCACTTCTCACCACTCACCATTCACTAAAAAACACTACTTCTCTTTCAACAATTCTTTCTCTGCGACTTCTTTTCTCAAGCTGCTGCTTGAAAAGCGATGGTCTCGTATGTTGAAAAAAAGTGCTATCCCCTTTTCTTCGCAGTAATTTCGTCCCGTAAAATTCTTGTCTTTGTACTCATCGCCTACGATGCGTACATCAAGTTTGAACGAACGTAAAATATCTTCTAAATCTTGTTCCGTGGCATAAGGAACTATTTCATCTACATACTTACAGCCTTTGAGTTGAATATAGCGTTCAACCACAGATTGGGTAGGCCTGTTTTTTTCAGGACGATCGATAGTAGGATCTGTTTGCAGTCCCGCAATTAAATAGTCACACTGTCCTTTTGCTTCCTCTAACATTTTGATATGTCCGGCATGTAACAAATCAAAAGCACTGAATGTTATTCCTATTTTCATATTTTTCACTATTATGGTTTGAATCCGTAGTACTATTTACAATCTCCCATCTACTGCATCCCCTAAAACTCCTTTTACATCATACAACACACTAGTTTCTTTTTGTAACTGCGACAAATCTATCGCTAAAAAGGCAGCATGCGCCACTCCTAACACAATGGCATCAAATTTTTTATTGGGCACTGTAGCGGTTGTTTCTAATTGGTATTCGTGTTGTACTTCTGATGGGTTTGCCAAGGGATCATAAATGGTGATGACAATGCCATAATCTGCTAACGCGGTGATTACGTCCACAATTTTAGTATTGCGCACGTCGGGACAGTTTTCTTTGAAGGTGATGCCCAGCATTAAAAGTGCCGCTCCATTTATAGAAATGCCCTTTTTGATCATCAATTTTACAATTTGAGACGCTACATATTCTCCCATACTGTCATTTAGGCGTCTTCCTGCTAATATAATTTCAGGATGATATCCAAATTCTTGTGCGCGTTGTGCCAAATAATAGGGATCTACCCCAATACAATGTCCGCCCACTAATCCGGGTTTGAAAGGCAGAAAATTCCATTTGGTACTCGCTGCTTCCAAAACGGCATGCGTGTCAATATTCATTAAATTAAATATCTTGGCCAATTCGTTTACAAACGCTATATTGATGTCGCGCTGTGAGTTTTCAATTACTTTGGCGGCTTCGGCTACTTTTATGCAAGGAGCCAGATGTGTTCCGGCCGTAATAACAGATTGGTATAATTTATTCACTTTTATTCCGATCTCAGGCGTGGAACCAGAAGTCACTTTCAGAATTTTTTCGACCGTATGTTCTTTGTCTCCGGGATTGATTCGCTCCGGGGAATAGCCAGCAAAAAAATCAACATTGAATTTTAATCCTGAAAATTTTTCTAATACAGGCACACATTCTTCCTCAGTTACACCAGGATAAACAGTGGATTCGTAGATGACGATATCGCCTTTTTTTAAAACCTTACCCACCGTTTCAGAGGATTTGTATAAAGGGGTTAAGTCCGGGCGGTTATTTTTGTCTACCGGAGTGGGAACTGTAATGATATAATAATTGCAATCCGCAATAGCAGCGCTGTCTGAAGTTACTACTAATCCGTTTGTAACAGACTGTCTGTCCAATGCGCTCTGCCTCTCGACTGCGCTCGAGGTGACAAAACTTGAGACTAATACCTTGCGTAATACTTCATCCGAAATCTCTAGTGTAGTATCCGTGCCTGATTGTAAGGATGCTACCCGAGAGGCATTGATATCAAATCCCACAACAGCATATTGAGTTGCAAATAATCGGGCCAATGGAAGTCCGACATACCCTAATCCAATTACCGCTATTTTTATACTTGAATTCATTTTTTTTAAAACAATTACAATTGAATTGTACATTTTAACCCACCGCTTCGCGATTCCAACTCACAAAAATGAGCCGAAAAAGTCAACGATAATGGAGGCAAATATAACTAGAATATGTTGCCGTTTTATTTTTTATTTCTTTTCTGAAACACAAAAAAGCATAAAAAAAAACACAAACAACTAGCAATCAATACAAAACATTTGCTAAATTCATTTAAACTCCGATGAAAAATCACCTAAATCAGTGACTAAAAAAGAAGCCCTACGAAACCGATTTTAACTATACCGTACCATACTATAAATGTATCGTCTTCTTGTTTTTTGATAAGAACGGATATTTCCTTTTGAACCAGTAGGTCATTACGGTTTGTTACCCTTAAAAACTTACTTTTATTCCCGTTGCCTGTAATTATACCAAACGTCAGTTCGAGTGCAAAGCGTATCGAGAACCGTTTTTAATTATACCAAACGTCAGTTCGAGTGCGAAGCTGTATCGAGAACCGTTTTTAATTCAAAATTTTCTTGTTCTCGATACGATCCCGCCCAAAAGCAGGATCACTCGAACTGACGAAAATTATCATCAAAAACTAATTATACCCCGCGTGATATTTTAATCTATTTTATGTAAACCTACACAATCGATTTGCTTTTTACGATGAAAAATCAAAGCGCACAACCGCATGAATGGATTGAATCGTTTTAATAAACAAGCTGTAATCATCCGATTATACGCTGGATGATAGCTATAGTCCCGAGAAATATTATCGATACTGTTTTTTATAATATGACGCGTATTCACCGGAAGTCACATGATGCAACCACTCCGTATTATTCAAATACCAATCAACGGTTATTTCCAATCCCTGTTCAAAAGTAACAGAAGGTTTCCAACATAATTCCTTGTTTATTTTAGAAGCATCAATTGCATAGCGCAAGTCATGTCCCGGTCTGTCTTTTACGTAAGTGATCAATTGTGCGGAGGTTCCGGGAGTGCGTCCCAATTTACCGTCCATAATGGTACATAACAACCGAACCAAATCAATATTTTTCCATTCATTAAAACCTCCAATATTATAAGTTTCGTGATTTTTTCCGGTATGGTACACCAAATCTATGGCTCTGGCATGATCGATTACAAATAGCCAATCCCGGGTGTAATTCCCATCACCATACACCGGCAACGGCTGGTTGTTGATGATGTTATTGATAAATAAAGGGATTAACTTTTCCGGAAAATGATTGGGACCATAATTATTCGAACAATTTGTCAGGACAAAAGGAAACTGATACGTTTCGCCGTAAGCTCTTACAAAATGGTCGGAACTTGCTTTGGAAGCAGAATATGGAGAATTAGGGTCGTATGCTGTCGTCTCCGTAAATAGCCCTTCGGCTCCTAAAGAACCATAGACTTCATCCGTGCTGATGTGGTAGAATCGTTTGCCTTCTGGTGCATCGAGCCATTGTTTTTTAGCGGCATTCAGCAGGTGTACGGTCCCAAAAACATTGGTCTTTACAAAGGCAAGAGGATCTTTGATAGAACGATCCACATGGGATTCAGCGGCAAGATGGATTACTCCGTCAAATTCGTGTTTTTCAAATAAATCTGCAATAAAATCTTCGTCCGTTATGTCTCCTTTTATAAACGTATAATTGGGTTCATTTTCGATGTCAACACTGTTTTCTAAATTTCCGGCATACGTCAGCGCATCTAAGTTGTAGATGTGATATTGCGGATATTTAGTAACAAATAACCGGACCACATGAGATCCTATAAATCCTGCTCCGCCTGTAATTAATATTTTTTTCATGTCTATTTTTATAAAGAGTAGTCTTGATCCATACTCCTGTTAGTTACATTTTTTTGTCCCATTGCGCAAAGTCGAGAGGTAAAATTAATTATACCCAACAGCTTAATTTCTTACTGGTTTAAAAATCAATCCTAAATGAACCCTTTCATCAAGACCGGTGCGCTTTACACCGTATCGATAAAACTCTTTTCGGTTCTGTTAAAAATCAAAACTCCCACTAAAAACACTAGTATTGTAATCAAAAAGGTATATCCCAATCCCAAAACAGATATGTGTCCAACATCCAGCAGCATGTATCGTGTCGTTTCGATCACATACGCCAAGGGATTGTAGGCTATCAGCCAGCCGTAATCCGGCAATTTTTCTTTGATGAGTGCCATTGGGTACATTACAGCAGACAAATACATCAATAATTGTACTCCAAAACCAACCAAATTACTAAAATCTCGGTATTTAGTGACTAAAGAAGAGATAAACATTCCCAGTCCCAATCCTAAAACTCCCATCATGACGATCAGTAGTGGAAAAAACAAAGTCGCTGTATTCATCCCAATGGTAGCTCCTTGGGTATAATAATAGCCGTAAAAACAAATGAATATAAAAAATTGAATTCCAAACTTCAATAAGTTGGAAACAACAATAGACAGCGGTACAATAATACGAGGGAAATATACTTTCCCAAAAATACCTGCATTACTTCCAAAGGTATTCGAGGTACCATTGAGACAGGCCGTGAAGTAATTCCAAACGGTAATACCGGCCAAATTAAACAAAAAAGGCGGCACGGTTCCGGTATTGATTCCGGCCACATTATTAAAAATAATAGTAAAAGTAATGGAGGTAAACAGCGGTTGAATCAGATACCAAAGTGGCCCTAAAACCGTTTGCTTATAAACGGTCACCACATCCCTTTTTACAAAAAGCAGCAGCAAATCTCTATACTGCCATACTTCCTTCAGGTTAAGGGAGAAAAATTTATTTTTAGGTGTTATTTCAAACAGCCAAGTGGTGGTGTTTTGTTCGGAATCGTTCATTGGTTCATGCTAAAATGCTACTTTTTGTTGTTCTTTCCGTGCGAAAAAAGTTCTGTTTTCTACTACTAAACTCAATTGTATTCTTACGAAGCAAATATAAATAATTTGCATTAAGTATTGTTTAAAAAACAACTTGTTCACATAATTCTTTTTTGCAGCGTCAGAATCGTGCGGAACAGTAGCGCTACTTAAATGATTTTCCAGAAACACTTTCTTTGCTTGTGAATCCGGCAACACCCCCAAGCCATTCCATGCAGGAACGGCATTTATCCATCGGATTACGGTGGCTGCAATTTATTGACCGGAAACGTTTGAAAACATCATGTGTAATTATACCAAACGTCAGTTCGAGTGCGAAGCGTATCGAGAACCGTTTTTAATTATACCAAACGTCAGTTCGAGTGCAAAGCGTATCGAGAACCGTTTTTAATTCAAAATTTTCTTGTTCTCGATACGATCCCGCCCAAAAGCGGGATCACTCGAACTGACGAATATGATCATCAAAAATCAATTACAATTGCATGGGTACTTCCATCAACAGGATTTCGGCACTAGCGGAATTAGCGGTAATTTTAATAGCATTAGTATCCCAGATTCCTACTCCGTCTCGCTCGTTTAAAGCAATGTTTCCTATTGTAAAATCGCCTTTCAAAACAAAAGCGTAGATTCCGTTTCCGGGTTTTTTTAATGCATACGTGGCAGCAAAATTCTCGTCGAATTTCCCTATATGAAACCACGCATCTTGATGAATCCAGACACCTTCATCCTCAGGATTTGGGGATAGAATTTGTTGGAGTTTATTGTGACGGTCGTTTAAATCTAAAGTAACTTGATCATAACGAGGCGTTACATTTTTTTTATTTGGATAAATCCAAATCTGCAAAAATTTAACCAGCTGGTCTTTATTTTTATTGTATTCGCTGTGAAAAATTCCCGTACCGGCACTCATGGCCTGAATATCCCCTTCCTTGATTACCGTAATATTGCCCATACTGTCATGGTGTTCTAAATCGCCTTCGAGCGGAATAGAAATGATTTCCATATTGTCATGCGGATGTTTCCCAAAACCCAGCCCCTGATTGACTCTGTCATCATTGAGCACGCGCAATACACCAAAATTCATTCGCTCCGGATTTTGATAATTCGCAAAACTAAACGTATGATACGATTCCAGCCAACCGTGATTGGCATGACCTCGCGTGTTTCCTTTGTGCAAAACAAAATGCGTAAGTACTCCTTCTGTATTTTTATCTGTATTTTCCATTGTCCTATTCTTTAAAAATATAATGCAAAGGTGCGTCAAAAAAAAGGCATTTGCATTGAACCAGGACAAGAAATGAAAAATTATGAGACTTTAAAGTTTTGCCATTTTGGTTCTCACTTTACTTAAAAACTCAGCCGAAATCCCCAGATAAGAAGCAATGTAATGCTGGGCAACGCGCTGCGATAGTGTGGGATACTGTTCCAGAAACTCTATGTATTTCTCGGTCGCTGTTTTAGAAATAGTATGAAATAAACGGTCTTGCGTAACGGCCAGACTGCGCTGCATCAGGATGCGGAACGCGCGTTCAAACTTTGGTGCTTTGGCAAATAATTCTTCTTTTGCTTCCGGACTAAACAGCAAAAAATCACAATCTTCCAACGTTTCGATATACACACGGCTTGGTGCATCTTCGTATATATTAAAAGAAATATCGCTCACCCACGAATTCTCGAGCGCAAATTGCAGAATAACTTCAAAACCATTGTCGTCAATATAATATTTCCGGACACAACCTTTGATGACAAAAGCTTCAAAATGACACATTTCGCCTTCCTGAAGTAAAACCGTTTTCTTAGCAACGGCTTTATATTCCAGCAAAGAATTGAAAATTTCTAGTTCTTTGGGTTCAAAAGTGACATAACGACTTATGTTTTTATTAATTTGGGGATACAATAGTTTCTCGTTTAGAATTTAAAGATAGCTAAATACCCTTAAAAAATGACTCGTAAATACATTAAATTAGCAAGATTTCCTCAAAAAACAAAATCTGCTCTCGATTAAATTCCTATTTTTGTTCCAATAAAAACATAATAAAAAAATTTATGCTCATTATAGGAATTGCAGGTGGTACAGGAAGCGGGAAAACAACCGTTGTACATCAGATTATGAATGAATTACCACAGACAGAAGTTGGTATTATTTCACAAGATTCATATTATAAAGAAAATCACGGACTCTCCTTTGATGAAAGAGCATTGATCAATTTTGATCATCCCCGAGCCATTGATTTTGAGTTGCTAGTGGCCCACCTCAAAGAATTAAAGGAAGGAAATAACATTCACCAACCCGTTTATTCCTTTGTAACCCATAACCGGTCTGACGATACCGTTTTTACTCATCCCAGAAAAGTGATGATTGTAGAAGGAATTTTAATCTTGGCCAATCCCGAATTAAGAGAATTATTTGATGTAAAAATATACGTTCATGCCGATTCTGACGAACGATTAATCCGACGCATGAAACGCGATATAGTGGAACGTGGCCGTGACATGAATGAAGTCCTTAACAGATACCAAACCACATTAAAGCCAATGCACGAGCAGTTCATTGAACCAACCAAGGCATTTGCTGACATCATTATTCCAAATGACAAGTACAACACGGTAGCCATTGATGTGGTGCGCGCAGTAATAAATCAAAAAATTCTGTGATTTAGTTGTAATTTTAACAGAATAAGTATTAGGAGCTATTTCCCGCTTTCCGTTGCAATCTTTTAGTAGGTGAATCTTCCTTCGTCAGTATCACCACTAAAAGGATTTCCACTATAATCGGGGCTAAAAAAAATAAAAAAAATGACAAATCCATATAAAGACAAACCTTGGTTTAAATTCCTGAGCAACAAATATGTCTGGGTCCTGTTATTCTTTTCGTCTTGGATGATTTTTCTGGACAACTATTCGTATTTTGATCATCGCATTTTAGACAAACAAATTGAAGATCTGGAAGACAATGCAGAATATTACAAAGACGAAATAAAAAAAGACAAAGAAAATATCAAGCAATTAAACAATTCCGAACAAATAGAAAAATACGCCCGAGAAAAATACTATATGAAAAAAGATAGTGAAGACATTTACATCATCGAATTTGAAGGCGACACGATTCAAAAATAAAATCCCATTCCCAACCATTCCCAAAGGGAAGGGAGTGTACAATTTATAGTAATTATTAAAAACAGAACACCAAGTTTCGGTTCCCTCTCCTATGAAGAGGACTGGAGTGAGGAAAATGACTAACAAAATGGATACAAACCTTTTCGATGATTTCAACCCCATTTCCTCCAAACAATGGAAACAAAAAATCCAATTTGAACTCAATGGAGCGGATTACAATGAAACCGTAGTTTGGAATTCTCCGGAAGACATTCAGGTAAAACCTTTTTACCACAAAGAGGAGTTTACAAAAGTATTCCCCGTTACCACAAAAGCAACAGAATTTAGAATTTGCCAAAATATATTTGTCTACGACCTTGAAAAATCAATAGAACGGGCATTAGACACACTGAATCGCGGGGCAGACAGCCTGCGCTTTACAATAGAAAACGAATCAATTAACGTTACCGATCTATTGGAAAAATTGCCTTTAGAGAACGTTACCGTTTATTTTAACCTGGGATTTATTTCAATCGATTTCGTCAAAAAAATTGATGTTTTTGCAAAGAAAAATAATACTACTATTTTCTGTAATCTGGATCCAATTGGGCAATTAGCCAAAGATGGAAACTGGTTTACAACTAAAGAAAAAAGCAATTTTGACACTCTGAATTTGCTTTCGGCAGCAACAACATCGGTATCGCTACTTAGTATCAACGCTGCGTTGTATCAAAATGCCGGTGCCACTATGGTACAGCAAATTGCCTATAGTGTAGGACAAGCCAATGAGTATTTCAATAGAATTGAAACTATTAATACACCCATTGTTTTTGAAGTGGCCGTAGGAACAAATTACTTTTTTGAAATTGCAAAACTACGAGCGTTGCGCTTGCTTTTTAATCTCGTCGCCAAGGAATACAACCATACTTTAGCGTGCAACATCATCGTTTCGCCTACCAAACGTAACAAAACATTATACGATTACAATATAAATATGTTGCGCACCACCACGGAATGTATGAGTGCCATTATTGGCGGAGCGGATGCTATTGCCAATTTACCGTACGATGCTTTGTACCACAAAGACAACGAATTTGGCGACCGCATAGCGAGAAACCAATTGTTGATTCTAAAAAATGAAAGTTATTTTGACAAAGTCAACAATCCGGCAGACGGCAGTTATTATATCGAAAACCTAACCAATCAAATAGCGGAAAAAGCATTGGCTTTATTCAAAGACATAGAGGCAAATGGCGGTTTCCTGAAACAACTTAATGACGGAATCATCAAAAGAAAAATTCAGGAAAGTGCGGATACCGCGCAGGAATTATTTGATTCTGGGAAAGAAATTTTATTGGGAACAAACAAACATCCTAACAAACAGGATAAAATGAAACATGATTTAGAATTGTTTCCTTTTGTAAAAGTCAAACCAAGAAAAACCTTGATTACACCCATAATCGAAAAACGTCTGGCAGAAAAAACGGAACAGGAACGATTGGATCTTGAATAGTAAGCCCGACGCTGTTATTTAATTTAATACCATTGGAAAAGAGTATATTTACTTTGCTAAAAACATAAAATAATGGAAGCCATAAGACAAATCGTTAAGGTGAAAAATCACAAAATAAGCATCACACTGCCGGATGATTTTAATGCTGATGAAGTTGAAGTGATTATTCTTCCAAAGTCGAATACTTTAGAAATCCCTCAATGGCAAATGGACCAAGTTAGAGAAAGAACTGAGAAATATCTTAAGAATCCATCTTCAGCTCAAGATATTGATGATTTTCTAAAAGATATTGACGGTGGGTTATAAAATTGTAATTGTAGAGGAAGCTAAACTTGATTTCAAAACAGCTTTGGATTGGTACAAAGGCATTCACCCTAAATTGGGCGATACGTTCTCCAATTCGTTCAAGGAAAGTTTAAAAATAATTAAGTCAAATCCATTACTTTTTCAAATAAGATATGATAAGACCAGAGTAGCTTTAATTGAAAATTTTCCATACTTAATTCATTTCAACAGCTACGAGAACATAATTGTCATTACAGCTATTTTTCATACTTCAAGAAATACTGAAATATGGACTGAAAGGAATTAAAATTTCAAAAAACTATAATCTTTGTACTAAACAAATGAAAAGAAAAGATTTACAACACATACAATTAGAAAGTACAGCGCTAAAAGTCGAACATGAAAATGCTGTGGCTGATACATTTTTAACTGCAGAAGGAATAGAAGTAAAACCTACGTATTCAGAACAAGACGTAAAGAATCTTACCCATCTTGATTTTGGAGCTGGTTTTGCTCCCAATTTACGTGGCCCATACACCACAATGTACGTCCGCCGACCATGGACGGTGCGTCAATATGCCGGATTTTCAACTGCCGAAGAAAGTAATGCTTTTTACAGAAGGAATCTGGCTGCGGGTCAAAAAGGACTTTCCATTGCTTTTGATTTACCTACACACCGTGGCTATGATTCCGATCATGAGCGCGTAGTGGGCGATGTGGGAAAAGCAGGAGTTGCCATTGACTCCGTGGAAGACATGAAAGTATTATTCGACCAAATTCCGCTTAATGAAATGTCCGTTTCTATGACAATGAATGGCGCTGTTTTACCTATTATGTCTTTCTATATTGTAGCCGCCGAAGAACAAGGCGTAGCACCCGAGTTGCTTTCCGGTACAATACAAAATGACATTCTCAAAGAGTTTATGGTCCGTAATACCTATATTTATCCGCCAACGCCCTCGATGAAAATCATTGCTGATATTTTTGAATTTACCAGCAAAAAAATGCCCAAATTCAACTCGATTTCCATTTCTGGCTACCACATGCAAGAAGCGGGAGCCACGGCTGATATTGAACTGGCGTACACGCTGGCCGATGGATTGGAATACATCAGAACTGGATTAGCAACCGGAATGAAAATTGATGAATTCGCCCCACGACTGTCCTTTTTCTGGGCGATTGGAATGAACCATTTTATGGAAATTGCCAAAATGCGCGCAGGAAGAATGATCTGGGCGAAATTAGTAAAGCAATTTGAACCAAAAGACGATAAATCATTAGCGCTACGAACCCATTGTCAAACTTCGGGATGGAGTTTAACCGAGCAAGATCCCTTTAACAATGTGGCAAGAACCTGTATTGAAGCAGCAGCAGCAGCTTTTGGAGGTACACAATCTTTGCATACCAACGCTTTAGATGAAGCAATTGCGTTACCAACAGATTTCTCGGCCAGAATTGCCAGAAACACGCAACTTTATTTACAAGACGAAACTAAAATTACTAAAACGGTTGATCCTTGGGCAGGCAGTTATTATGTAGAAAGTCTGACAAATGAAATTGCTGAAAGTGCCTGGAAACTCATTCAAGAGGTAGAAGAACTGGGCGGTATGACCAAAGCTATTGAATCCGGAATTCCGAAACTTAGAATCGAGGAAGCAGCAGCCAGAAAACAAGCGAGAATAGACAGCGGGCAGGATATTATTGTGGGCGTTAACAAATATAGATTAGAAAAAGAAGACCCTTTACAGATTTTGGATGTGGACAATCAAATGGTCCGCAAGCAACAATTGGAACAATTAGACCGAATCAAAGCGACCAGAGCTACTGAAAAAGTGCAGGAATCGCTGAAAAAATTAATCCTTTGTGCACAAACTGGTGAAGGAAATTTACTGGAAATAGCGGTTGAAGCCGCTCGAAACAGAACTACGCTGGGAGAAATCAGCGATGCGCTGGAAACAGTTTTTGGAAGATACAAAGCACAAATTAAATCCTTTAGCGGTGTGTATAGCAAAGAAATAAAAGACGACAAAAGCTTTGAAAAAGCAAAACAACTGGCAGATGAATTTGCAAAAAAAGAAGGACGTCGCCCTAGAATCATGATTGCCAAAATGGGACAAGACGGGCACGATCGTGGCGCTAAAGTGGTAGCTACCGGGTATGCTGATGTAGGTTTTGATGTTGACATTGGCCCGCTTTTTCAAACACCAGCCGAAGCGGCCAAACAAGCGATAGAGAATGATGTGCACATCCTGGGAGTTTCCTCACTGGCGGCAGGACACAAAACGCTGGTACCACAAGTTATTGCAGAACTTAAAAAATACGATCGAGAAGATATTATGGTCGTGGTAGGTGGTGTGATTCCGGCACAAGATTATCAGTTTCTATTTGATGCCGGTGCGGTTGCCGTTTTTGGCCCTGGCACAAAAATCAGTGAAGCGGCTATTAAGATATTAGATATTTTAATGGACAGTTTCGACTAAAACTACAGCCTATTATTTTGACTCAAAATTTAACAACATCAATCGAAAGGTTGGTGTTTTTTGCTTTAAATCAGATGCCTACCCGCTAAACGGACTACGTTTATAAAACGGAACAAAAAACACTTATTATTTTGATTCTTTTAAGCATTGCAATCGTATCAAATGTTCAAGAAACGGAGAAAGCAAAAATCAAAAATAGAAGGAAACCATCAATTTGGTGCTGCGTCCCAATAGAGAAATCCTTAAGGCTAAATAATTCGACTATATGATAAAAGAAAAGAGGCCGTCAAATAATGGCAGCCTCTTTTTTTAAGATAAAAAAGGAATTAAGTAATAACCATGGTATAATGTCGTATTTTAAAATCAGGATAAAATTATGTAACAATCTGATTTAAAATTGTTTTACTTAAAGTTAATTCTTTTGACTTTACGACTTTTAAACTTTCGACTTACTTAAATGTTTTTTGCCTTTGCATTATTATCCGCAATAATACACGAAGTATCATACCCGCCAAACATTTTCATATAGCTTTTTATAGAGCTACCATAAGCGTCTCTAAAATTTCGTTTTCCTTTATTTTTAAAATATTTTTTTACAGAACCCGCTCCGCCAAGGTGAGCTGCCGCTAATATCCCGGATTCGGTAACGAATATTCCGTTTAATATAGTGCCTTCGTATTTTTCAATTTCTCTTTTCAGCTCCCATTTGTTTTTCGCCAGTAGCGCTAGAAATGCTTTTTCCTGTAATTCAGGGCTGTTCAAAAAGGCAGACCGATTATAGATTCCAACCGACTTAAGTGTCTCAATACCAAACTGATATTTTCCCATATATCCCAGGGAGTTCACTTTTTTGTATTTACTTTCGGATTCTCTATATCCAATAGCTTCTTTAAAACCGATAAAGAAATTTCCAGTAAAAGGAATGTTTAGTTTGGTGTATTCATTTTGTTCTTCAGAAGGAAATAAGTAGTGCGCTCCCTCATCTTCATTAATAAGAAACCAAGGGCTGGTTTCTAGGTTAAACGGTTTAAAACCTGAGCTTAAAAAAACTGTAATCACAGTCATACCTGCGTAAAAAGACCACTTCTTAATCATAAATTGTTTTTCTTCAAAACGCTGTCCCGTTAAGAAATTTCTATGCGCAAAGATACAACAAAAATAATAATACTGATAATCAAGTAGTTAAACTTTTCTAAAAATAAATGAAGTGGTATTTTATATCGTTAAAACGCACGAATTCAATTGTAGGTGCGGGAATTTTAACCGTGTTCAGAACGGAAAAAACAGTCTTTAAAAAATGGGACCGTGTCTTTATTTTCGTCAGATCAACATCAATACTCAAATAAAACTGTCGGAATCTTTGTGCATTTGTAGTTGAAAAAGCGTTATTATCGCTATTTCCGGTCAGCATTCCTTCGGCTCCGTAACCCAAAGCTACATTTAGCCATTTTGGAATCTTGGAGCATTTTGCAAAAGAGTGTAAATTAACAGAAAGCCAATAGGTTTGACCATTATAGTCTTTTAAAATTTGCTCTGTAAAAGAACTGCCCAAAACTTCCGGTCTGTAATTGGCATATTGGGTGGTATGAAAAGAGAATTTAGGGGTAATACGCTGTTCATTCCAGATCAATTCCTGAGAAATGTATAAAGCGGTTCCTGAAGCATTGGCAATTATATCACCATAGGAAGCACCCCACGCAGCCGAATATCCATCCAGAACCTCAACGGCGGTAAGAAATACAAAGCCCAGACCTGCTCCATATACCAGTTGCTTTTTTTTTGAAGCTCCACTCCACTGCAGCATTTGGGCACCAAGACGTCCCAGATGATACGAAGAAAATACATGCCCAGATTTGTCCATCTGCAGCCAATCAGTATTGTCATTTATAAAATGAAAATCAGATTTGGGATAATCAGCGTACCAAAGTTGGTTTAAACCGATCAGCGTTCCTGCGGTCAAAGCAGCTTCAGCAACAAACACCCCTTTTTGCTTTTTCCTATTCAAAGAATCGGAGGGTTTAAAGAAAGATTCGGCACGCTCTTGGGCAAATACAGTTTGGAAACCCACTAAAAATAAATATAAAATCCCTTTTTTTAATCCCAAAACTATCTTTTTACGCCTTGGCTGTTGATCCAATCCGAATATTTTTTGGCGTTTTTATTGTGTTCCGTTAATGTGGCAGCAAACTCATGGTATCCAAAACGTTCCACGCTGGCACAAAAATAAATAAAATTGTTTTTCTCAGGATCCAAAACCGCTTCCATGGCTGTAATATCAGGCATAGCGATAGGTCCAGGAGGCAGTCCTACGTTCATATAGGTATTATACGGATGTGCCTTTGTCAGATCTTTGTAGAAAACCCTTTTGATAACCTGATCAAAATCGTTTGCTTTCTTCTTTATCGCAAATATTACCGTAGGATCTGCCTGCAATGGCATTCCCGTTCGCAACCGATTGAGATACACGCCGGCTATTCGTGGTCTCTCGTCTTTTTTTACGGATTCTTTGTGAACAATTGAAGCCAGAATAGTCGCTTCGATGGGTGTGAGTCCCTGTTTTTGCGCTTTGGCAACTCTTTCCTTGTTCCAAAAATTACGGTATTCCTTAATCATTTTATCACGGAATTTTTCAGCGGTAGTGTTCCAATAAATCTCATATGTATTTGGAATAAACAGTACCAAAACAGTCTCTTTATTGAACCCGTTTTCTTTCAAGAAAATAGAATCTTTGAAGGAAGTCAGTAATGACAGGCTATCCGCTTCAATTTGTGAACCTACACGCCCGGCTAAATTCTCAATACGTTCCTGATTATTAAAAGCCAACTTTACTGCTGAATTAAGACGCAATGTTTTTACCAGTTCATAACTGTTCATTCCCTTTTTGAATAAAAAACGTCCCGGAATTACATTATCGGAATAGCCTCGTTTATTGGCCACCATCTCAAAACGATCCAAGTTTTCGACATACGGAGCAATTATTTTTTTGACCTCTTCGTAATTGGAATCCGTTGGGACGTACACATACACTTCGTTCTCTGAGAATTTAGTGTTAGAAGAAAAAATTTGGCGCAAAATAACCAATCCGTATAGCATCAGTATTCCTATTAAAACAACAGCGGTAATGGTAATAATTTTCTTTAAATTCATATATGGTATTTTTATTGGAAAAGTAGTATTTTTAACTTTAGTTTGAAATTATGATGAATTAAAACTACATTTTTTAAAATTTAGTATTGATCAATTGAAAAACAGCTTCGTCTTTATAAATACCATTCACAAAAGTCCACTCTTTTTTGACGCCTGTCATTTTGAATCCAAATTTAGTAAAAAGTGCTTTACTAGCTTCATTTTCGGTTCCAATATTTGCATATAACTGGTGTAAATTTAGATTATAAAAAGCATATTCAATTAATAATTCCAAAGCTTCGGAACCAATATTCTGTTTTCGATTTTTGCTTTTTTGAATGACAATACCTACTCCCGCCCTGTTATTCTTTGGATCAAAATCAAATAAATCGATCAAACCCAGGGCCGGGAAATCCTGATCCTGACAAATAGCCAATCGCAATTGCTTGGCTTCATAAATATCCTGATGGGCATTTTCTAAATATTGCTTGACTAAAAACCGGCTGAATGGCGTATGCGTATTGCTGACTTCCCAAATGCTCTGGTCGTTTTCTATGGCATATACAAATTCCAGATCATTGGGCTCTAATGCCCGAATGTAGATATTGTCTCCTTTTAATGTTTTCATTTAGGTTCTTGGTTTTGGGTTTTGGATTTTGGGTTTTAGGTTTTAGTTAAATCTCGATTGTTCCTTTAAACACAAACTCTGCTTGTCCCTTCAGAAAAACATTAGTGAATTTTCCTTCTCCTTTATCAAAAGAAACGACTAATTTTCCACCTTCTACATTTATATCGATCGAAGTAGCATTTGTTTTTCCAATAACGTTCATGGCAATTGCTACTGCTGTTGCGCCTGTTCCGCAAGAAAGTGTTTCATCCTCTACGCCTCTTTCATACGTTCGCATAGAGAAAGTGGCATCGTCAATTTGTTTGACAAAATTGATGTTACTTCCTGCTTTCCCGTACAAATCTCCATATCGAATAGCAGCTCCGTTTTCCTTGATATTGTAATTTTCCAGATCGTCTACCAGTTGTACATGATGCGGCGATCCCGTATCTAGAAACACATGATCTGTACTGACTTTTACGGCATCAACATCAATCATTTGTAATGATACTAATCCGTCATCGCCAATTGTGGCGTGATGCAAACCATCTGTGGCTATGAAAGTAGCTTTATTCTCAATTACCTGCAGCTTTTTGGCGAAAGCCACTAAACAGCGTCCACCATTGCCACACATGGAACTTTGGTTTCCATCGGAATTGTAATAAACCATTTTGAAATCGGTGGTCGTTGCGAGATTCGAAGCAATCGTATCGTTTTCCAATAAAATAAGACCATCGCCTCCTATTCCAAAACGTCTGTCGCACAAGTGCGCTATCAGTTGTGTATTCTCTTTTGGAAAAAAATTCGAACGATTATCAATCAGGACAAAATCATTTCCTGTTCCTTGGTATTTATAAAATTGTAGTTGCATTTTAATTTCTATTGTGTGCTACAAAAGTACGAACTATTAATGAAATGTTAATCATTGTTAAAGAGCGTTAAACTGTATTTTAGGACGCTATTTTATTTTTAATTTTACAAGTAAATATCTTAATAAACGAATTTAATTATGAAATTGCCATGACAGAAGCTGTCGCAAACACCAATGAAGATCTGGCGATGCCATATTCCTATAAAAAACAAATATTATCTACATATGAAAAAAATTTCAACTCTTTTTTTGGTTTCGTTGTTGAGTGGGGGAGTCACACTTGGCGCTTACAAATTATTATTTGATACCAATGGGTATTTTTCCAGTGAAAAAAATGCCTTGGTAACCGCTGCGTCTGATTCGTATAAAACGAAAGTAGGACTGTCTCCCGAGATTCTTGATTTTACCGAGGCTGCAGAAAAAACAATTCATACCGTGGTACACGTAAAAAACGTCTCCCGCAGAACGATCACCAATCCCATTTTAGAATATTTTTATGGGTATAAAGGCGGACAATCCCAGGAACAAGTAGGAACGGGTTCCGGAGTAATCATTTCTGAGGATGGTTATATAGTGACCAACAATCACGTCATCAAAGGCGCATCAGAAATTGAAATCACCTTAAACAACAAAAAATCATACATGGCAAAACTCATTGGAACCGACTCTAAAATGGATATTGCTTTATTGAAAATTGATGCGAATGAAAAATTACCGTATACTGTTTTTGCCAATTCTGATTCGGTTAAAATTGGCGAATGGGTTTTGGCTGTCGGAAATCCGTATAATTTAACCTCTACGGTAACTGCCGGAATTGTTTCGGCGAAAGCCAGAGATTTAGACACCAGCGGGATCCAATCTTTCATACAAACAGATGCTGCGGTAAACCCCGGAAACAGTGGTGGTGCCTTAGTAAACACGCGTGGTGAACTGATCGGAATCAACACGATGATTTCCTCCATGACCGGTTCTTATGTAGGATATTCGTTTGCGGTTCCTTCGAATATTGCCCGAAAAATCATTGAGGATCTCATGGAATACGGGAATGTACAACGCGGAATTCTTGGGGTTGAAGGAGGCGAACTAAATAGCATGACTTCTAAAGAACTGGGAATCAACCAAACACAAGGCTTTTACATTAATAAAGTCACCAAAAATTCAGGAGCTGAAAAATCTGGACTTGAAAAAGGAGATGTCATCATCAAATTAGACGAACTAAAGGTGGCTACTTTTGCGGATCTTTCCGGATACATCAATACGAAAAGACCCAATGACAAAATACAGGTTACCTATATCAGAGATGGAAAAACAAGAGTGGTTCCTGTAGTGCTTAGCAAAAATGAATTTTTCAGCGCCGAGTTTAAAGGCATCGAATTAGAAAATATTGAGGCTGCTGACAAGCAGAAATTCAAAATCGATTATGGCGTGCGAATCAAATCAATAAGCAGCCAAAATCTGAAGCAATACGAAGACGAGCTGGTGGGAAATATTATCTTGAGTATTGACAATGTCAAAGCTACGGATGTTGCAACGGTATCCCAACTTTTAAGTAAAAAAGAAGAAAACCAAACCGTACGCATCGAAATGATTACTAAAAACGGAGAAGTCATGCGTGTAATTCTCTAACGCATTCCTGTTTTAAAAAAACCAAAGCTATCTTGATATTTCAGGGTGGCTTTTTTATTTTTAAAATAAATCCAAAAATAGCTTACGAAATCGATTGAAATCGGTATTTTTGCGCCAAATTTTAAAAAATACAATCCTTTATTTTCATTAAATTTTCAACATGGCAACTACAACTTTATACGAAAAGGAAGTTTCTTTTCAAGCCGACAGGCGACGTGCAGGAGTAAAACTGATTAAAATTATCAGCGATTTATGGTATGATAAATCCATTGAGATGGTTTTATTTAGAAACCCGCTAATCGACAGGAATGTCAGTGATATTATCAACCTGCATGAATATGCGGCTGAATTTGTAGGCAAACCCATTTCAGTATTTGATTCGGTTAAAATTGCAAAAGCGATTTTAGAATTGAATCTACCGCCTGCAAAATTAGACATTGGAAAACTGACGTACGAATATGGTTTAGAAGAAGATACATATCCTGACGCCAAGTATTTTGTCATTGACAAATTAAAAAATGCCAAAAATTCAGAGGAGATTCAACCAAAAGATGTGGTGCTGTATGGTTTTGGTCGCATCGGTCGTTTATTAGCCAGAGAATTAATGTCGAAAACTGGAAAAGGAAGTCAATTGCGATTGCGCGCTATTGTGACACGCGATAAAAATGATGCAACCACACTAGAAAAAAGAGCTTCTTTATTGCGTTACGATTCTATTCATGGTGATTTTCAAGGTTCGGTTACTGCTGATCCTGAAAACAATGCTTTGATTATCAACGGAACCACCGTACACATTATAACGGCAAACGGACCTGAAGAAATTGATTATACGCTTTTTGGAATTGATAATGCTTTGGTTATTGACAACACGGGTGCTTTCACCACACACGAAGCACTAAGCCGCCATTTGGTTTCCAAAGGTGTGGAAAAAGTATTGCTTACCGCTCCCGGAAAAGGAGTTCCTAATATTGTTCATGGCGTAAACCACAACGAATACAACCCGGATGAAATCAATATTTTTTCGGCTGCATCGTGCACTACGAACGCTATCACGCCAATCTTGAAAGCTGTTGAGGATACTTTGGGCGTTGTCAAAGGACATCTGGAGACCATCCATGCGTACACAAACGACCAGAATCTTGTGGACAACATGCACAAAAAATACCGTCGTGGAAGAGCAGCCGCTTTGAATATGGTGATTACCGAAACGGGTGCCGGAAGTGCTGTTGCAAAAGCATTGCCTTCATTAGAGGGAAAATTAACGTCGAATGCCATTCGGGTGCCGGTTCCTAATGGCTCTTTGGTCATCTTGAATCTGGAGGTATCCAGAGAAACATCACTGTTAGAAATCAATGCGATTATGAAAAAATATGCATTGGAAGGCGAATTGGTCGAGCAAATCAAATATTCGTTGAACAACGAATTGGTTTCTTCGGATATCGTAGGAACATCAGCTCCTGCCATTTATGACAGCAATGCCACTATTGTTTCAAAAGACGGAAAAAATATTGTGTTGTACATTTGGTACGACAACGAATACGGATACAGCCATCAAGTCATTAGACTAGCTAAATACATTGCCAAAGTAAGGCGTTTTACGTATTACTAGCCTGCCGTTTACAGGTTGTGGATTTGCGGTTGTAATTTTTTTTTTTTTAGTTTTAGTCCCTTAGTTTTAAATTTGGAACGACCGCAACCCGACCTGAATTCAATAGAAAATCCGTCCCGTTAGGAAAAACGAGACGGATTTTTTTGTTCCTATTACACCGAATTGGCACGCTGATGACGCGGATTTTTTATGTGTGTTACTGTTATTACTGTGTTGAATTGGCACGCAGATGACACGGATTTTAGCGGATTTTTTATGTGTGTTAATTTGTCATTATTGTGTTGAATTGGCACGCAGATGATACGGATTTTAGCGGATTTTTTATGTGTGTTAATTTGTCATTACTGTGTTGAATTGGCACGCAGATGACACGGATTTTAGCGGATTTTTTATGTGTGTTAATTTGTTATTACTGTGTTGAATTGGCACGCAGATAACACGAATTTTAGCAGATTTTTTATGTGTGTTAATTTGTCATTACTGTGTTGAATTGGCACGCAGATGACACGAATTTTAGCAGATTTTTTATGTGTGTTAATTTGTCATTACTGTGTTGAATTGGCACGCAGATGACGCAGATTTTAGCGGATTTTTTATTTGTGTTAATTTGTTATTACTGTGTTGAATTAGCACGCAGATGACACGGATTTTAGCGGATTTTTTATGTGTGTTAATTTGTTATTACTGTGTTGAATTGGCACGCAGATGACACGGATTTTAGCGGATTTTTTATGTGTGTTACTGTCATTACTGTGTTGAATTGGCACGCTGATGACGCGGATTTTAGCGGATTTTTTATGTGTGTTAATTTGTCATTACTGTGTTGAATTGGGACGCAGATGACGCGGATTTTAGCGAATTTTTTATGTGTGTTAATTTGTTATTACTGTGTTGAATTGGCACGCAAATGACACGGATTTTAGCGGATTTTTTATGTGTGTTAATTTGTCATTACTGTGTTGAATTGGCACGCAGATGACACGGATTAAGCTGATTTTCACTGATTTTAAAATAGTCAAACTTAAAAATCAATATATCATTCCTCCTACCATGCACTAAAAACCACTTACTATTCACTTTTCACTTCTCACTAAAAAATTACTCCTTAGCTTTTGTCAAATAATACACTGGAATCCCGATGAGCATAATCACCACACCCCAGCCGCTCGTACTTGTTTTAGTGTACAATAACGCAACACAAATCGCCGAAGCAATAATTAGGTAAAGAGCCGGTAAAAATGGATATCCAAAAGCTTTATACGGTCTTTCGGCATCTGGCATTTTCTTGCGCAGAATAAATATTCCAAGAATAGTCAGAATGTAAAATATCAAAACGATGATAACCACAAAATCCAATAAATCCCCATATTTTCCTGTCAAACACAACGCCGAAGCCCAGATACACTGCGCCCAGATAGACCAAGCCGGAACACTTGTATGATTCAATTCAGCCGCTTTCTTGAAGAAAACACCATCTTGCGCCATCGTATAATACACTCTGGCACCCGCCATAATCAATCCGTTGTTACAGGCAAAAGTCGAAATCATAATCATCACCGCGATTATTAATGTTCCCACCGAACCAAAAATACGTTGCGAAGCCACAACAGCCACACGATCTGATTCGGCCGTAGCAATTTCATACAAAGGCACAACAGCCAAGTACATCAAGTTAGCCAAAATATAAATCACACTCACGATTAAGGTTCCTAAAAACAAACTCAATCCCACGTTGCGTTTTGGATTTTTTATTTCTCCGGCGATAAAAGTTACTCCTTCCCAAGCCACACTAGAGAACATTGAACCTACTAGTGCTGCCGAAATTCCTGATATCAACGCCGTTCCACTTATGGGCAACCACGAACCCGTTTCCACATTCAGGGCTTGTGACGTCCAGACATTGTTCCAGTTCGCGTCCCAAACCTCGGCTTTGGCAGCCATAAAACCAAAAATAATCAAACCTGCCAACGATAGAATTTTGATAACTGTCAAAACCGTCTGTAAAATCTTAGAGTTTTTTACCCCACGGCTATTGATGTAACTCAGCAAAATAATGGTAAAAATAGAAACAATCTGAGCCGCATTGAGTTTAAAATCCCCTATTTCATATAAAATATTCTTATCACTTAAAGGCGCGTACAAGTAGGCGGCAAATTTAGCAAAAGCCACACCCACGGCAGCAATGGTACCGGTTTGTATCACCGCAAAGAAACTCCAACCGTACAAAAAACCCACCAGTTTCCCGTAGGCTTCCTTGATGTACACATACTGCCCGCCCGCTTTAGGAAACATCGCGCTCAACTCACCATAACTCACGGCAGCAATCACGGTAATCGTTCCTGTAAGCACCCACATGGCAATCAACCAACCCGCAGAACCCAGCTGTCGCACCATATCCGAGCTCACAATAAATATCCCGGAACCTATCATAGAACCCACCACAAGCATGGTTCCGTCGAGTAATCCTAATTCTCTTTTAAAATCGTCTGGTTTATGGTCTTCCATGTTTTTTTGGGTTTTGGGTTTTGGGTTTTTAATTGGCTAAAGATATACTTTTTTTGGAAATTTCATAAAAAGGACTGAGAAAGTGACAACAAAGTGAGTGGTGAAAAGTGAAAAGTGAAAAGTGAAAAGTGAAAAGTGAGTGGTGAAGAGTGAATGGTGAGTGGTGAGTGGTGAGTGGTGAGTGGTGAGTGGTGAAGAGTGAAAAGTGAAAAGTGAGTGGTGAGTGGTCAAGATTGAAGTTGTTCCTTTGGGCGTGACCCTGCAGCAGCTTTGTCGTTCCTCCTCGCCACTTTGGGTCGGGCGGTACGCTATATCTTTATTTTCTTAAAGAAAGAAAATAAAGGATGCCGCTTCCCTCCCTCACGCAAACCGCACTAATTATATCGTTTATTCTTTTGTATAAAAACTGTAAGAAAATTTTAATATATTTGAAAGAATAAAAAAAAGACAAGCAATAGCGACAATCTGCCTGATTTTGGGTGTATCGACGCTATTTTATAGCGAGTGTATACAAGTTAGCGGTAATTCATAAACAAAACGAAATGAAATCGATGTCAAATCCTAATTCTAAAGTTAGAACAATAATTATAATAATACTTATTCCAATTGCCCTCTTTTCTTTTTTTACTTATTATAAAAATTATTTTGAGAGTTTAATACAAATCAATTATAATAGTGATCTTGATATTGTAGTCGAGAAAGCTTTTAATGAACACGGCACATATGTACTAAATGGTAAATATTGCATTAAGAGCGACACCCGTTTATTAGACGGTGTTGAGAAACTTAAATTAAAAGATCCAACCGTAATCCACAATTTTTCAAAATTTGTTCCTGTTTTATATAATGTTGAAACTCCATATAAAATTCTTAAGTATCCAAAAAGCAGTAATTTATTTCTTATAAAGAAAAAGGATACTGTATTGATGATTTTAGATTCGTTATAATCTGCACTACCGCTAACAACTACTACAACGGATTTAGGCAATTGGCTAAATGGAAAGTTGGCCTTGTATTTGGATGATTTGGCAAATCCGAAAATAGGGCTTAATTTAGTCCCAAACCCGCTGTAGTGCCAAAACGTTGGGCAACAGCAACAAAAAGCCAAAAAATCAACAACATTTGTTTCTTAAAAAGGAAACTTCTATCTTTACAGAAAATTAAGATTACTGAAAAATGGATTATAAATTTAAAGTTGAATTTCTTGAACCAGTTATAGAATTTTTAGAAAATCTAGACCCGAAATCTAGAGAAAAAATACTTTATAATATTTGGAAATCGAGAAGCGTAAACGATAATGAACTATTCAAAAAACTCGATGGCGAGATTTGGGAATTTAGAACTTTATACAACAAACAATACTTGAGACTTTTTGCTTTTTGGGATAAATCAGATAAAAAGGATACAGTAGTAATTTCTACTCACGGCATTATAAAGAAAACAGACAAAATCCCGAAAGTAGAAATTGAAAGAGCAGAATCATTAAGAGTGGAATATTTTAACGAAAAGAAATAAGATTATGAAAACATATAGTTTAGAAGAAGTAACGGATAAATTCGTTGGAGAAAAAGGAACAATAAATAGAGAAAATTTTGAAAATGAATTGAAAATTGATTTGATTGGTCAAACAATTAAACAAATTCGTAAAGAACGAAATTTGACACAAGAACAATTAGGAGAGCTAGTTGGTGTGAAAAAAGCTCAAATTTCAAAAATTGAGAACAGCTTAACTGACGCAAGATTCGATACGGTTATTAAAGTTTTTCGAGCTTTAAATGCTAAAATTAATTTTAATGTAGAATTATTAAATCAGAATGTAGCAATACACTAAAATTGCCGATTGCCCAACAGCTACACAGTGATAGCGCGGATTTGCAATCCCGATAGCGCTGATATGCCACAGTAGTTAGCGCAGTTTTGTAAACTGTGCCCACAACATTAAGCAAATAACAAAAATTCTCTCTACAAAATATAAAGCTACAACAACATAAGATGTTTGTTGAAATAATATAGAATGGGCTGGTCGTTGTTTTTTAATACTTTGTGTGACTTATTTTATTTCATGAATAAACAGTCCGTTTTAAAAAAAAGAATTTTTAGTGTAGTTTAAATCACATAAGTAATAACTATGGTATAATGTCGTATTTTAAAATTAAGATAAAATCATGTGAAAATCTGATTTAAAGCTGTTTTACTTAAAGTTAATTCTTTTGACTTTACGACTTTTAAACTTTAGACTTACTTATATTCACTCAGTGACTACAAAAATACAGTTCGCTTGGAGGTTTTTATCCAGACCCATCGGAAAAACAACTGACCTCGGCACTAAGACTTGCGCGAAAGAGAAACCGAAAGAAAAGTCAAAAAAAGAAAATAAAAAAATGAAATTTAAACTTATAAATAATATTGACAAACTTGGAACATTTGGACTTTTTCTAACTGCAATTTTCTCACCTTGTTGTTTTCCTCTTTTTTGCATTTGGAGCATCAGCACTTGGGCTTGGAAGTTTAGAATTATTCGGAGGTTGGACAATGTGGATTTTTCAAATAATGGTTTTGATTTCAATTATCGGAATATATATTTCGTATCGAAAACATAAATACTTCTATCCATTATTAATTGCAATTTCGAGCGGAATAATTATATTTTCCGGATATTATTTGAGTAAATCTGAAAATTCAACTTATTTAATTTATGCAGGAATGTTTGGACTTTTTATCGCAACAATTGGAAATTATTATCAAAATAAAATATACGGAAATTGTAAAACTTGTGGAATATATGAAGGAAAAACTGTTGAATTGAAATCGACAATCATTTGTCCGAAATGTGGATACAAAAAAGACGAAATGATGCCGACAAATGCTTGTGAATTTTTCTACGAGTGTGAAAATTGTAAAACAATATTGCGACCATTAGAAGGAGATTGCTGCGTATATTGTAGTTACGGAAGTGTGAAATGTCCACCAATTCAAGTTGGAACAAGATGTTGCTAAAAACAAGAATAAATGAAATAAATTAGTCCTTCTTTCAACAGTTAGAGTTATGTGGCGTGGCGTGGCACTAACAATAAAACTCGTTTTATACAGTCCATCCCATCCCCTTATTACGGGAGAATCCCGACCCTTCGGACGGATTTGCAATCCGAGCCCCTAAGGAGAATGATTCAGCAAGAAATTATGCCAGTTTAGAGAGTGAATTAGAAGTGGTTTTATTAGAATTATTATGATATTATTTACGGGCACGGATTACAAATCCGCCTATCCTGGTTATAGGGACCCAAAAGCAGGAAAAATTTATATATATTTGGTAACAGCCGCCCGCAAAATTAATATTCTAAATACTTAACTAATCCTATTTTATATGACAAAGCTTAATCTAATTATTCCACTCTTGATTTTGACTATACAACTAGTTAACGCACAATCAGTAGAAAGTTTAAAAATAAAAAAATACACACAAAAGAACGCAAACGAAATTATTACTGAATTCTCAGAATTTTTAAGTATCCCTAACGTAGCATCAGAGCCATTAAGCCTTCGTAAAAATGCTGATTTCATCATGTCAATGATGAATCGAAAAGGTATCAAAAATGTGCAGTTATTACATGGAAAAACTAAAAATATTCCGCCAGCCGTTTACGGTGAAGTTCTTATACCGGGTGCAAAGACAACATTGATTTTCTATGCCCATTACGACGGCCAACCTGTAAATCCTGAACAATGGAATCAAAATCTGAGTCCTTTTATCCCAAAGTTATATACGGCAGCTATTGATAAAAACGGCAGTAACATTCCTTTCCCTTTAGATGGAAAATACAATAACGAATGGAGAATATATGCCAGAAGTGCTTCCGATGACAAAGCAGGAGTTGATGCTATTATAAATGCTTACGACGCCATCAATAAAAGCGGCTTAAAACCGAGTTACAATCTTAAATTCTTTTTTGAAGGAGAAGAGGAAAAGGGCTCAACACACCTAGATGAAATCCTACAAGAGAACGAAGCCCTTTTACAATCCGATTTATGGATAATATGCGACGGACCGGTACATCAGTCTGGGAAAAAGCAAATTTATTTTGGTGTTAGAGGAGATACAAACCTTTACTTTACGGTATATGCCTCAAAAAGACCATTACATAGCGGACATTATGGTAATTGGGCTCCAAACCCTGCGATGATGCTAGCACAGGTATTAGCATCAATGAAAGATAACAATGGTCGCGTGACGATAAAGGGGTTTTATGATGATGTAATACCATTAACACCATCAGAGAATAAAGCATTATTGACAGTTCCTTCTGTTGACGAACAGATGAAAACTGAGCTTGGTATAAATAGTGCTGAAATGCGAGATAAAACATTAAGCGAATCGATCAACCTGCCCTCTTTAAACATAAATGGTATGCAAAGTGGTAACGTAGGCAAAATGGCCTCAAATCAAATTCCAACTACTGCTACCGCTGTTATAGACCTGAGGTTAGTATTAGGGAACGACTGGGAAAGACAACAACAAAAAGTAATTGATCATATAATAAAACAAGGCTACTTCGTCACAAGTAACGAACCTACAGATGAAGAAAGAAATTTGTACCCAAAAATTATAAAAGTTATTCGCGATAAAAATGGAATAAATGCACAACGCACCTCCATGGACTTAGCAATTGTCAAAAAGGTGATTTCTGCAGTTGAAGCCACAACAAAAGACCAAGTTGTACTGCAACCAACTATGGGAGGAAGTCTACCGTTATATTTATTTGAAAAATATCTAAAAACAAACACCATTTCCGTTCCAATAGCGAATCATGACAACAACCAGCATGCAGAAAATGAAAACATTCGACTTCAAAATTTGTTTGATGGCATAGAAACTATGGGGTCGTTAATGCTGATGAAATAGGTCTAACGGTATATTACCATTATTTTAAAAAAATATAGTAAAAATTGTTTTAAATCCTAATTCCAACCAAAGTCTTCTCTTTAAAATAATTTTATTTTATCAAAAAACCCAATATGAAAAAACTAACCAAAGAATTTAAATTACGACAAGCTATATTCATTTATAAAAATGATTTTCAAGCACTTATACAAAAACGGTATTGAACAATAAAAAAAAATTATGATTAAATTATATGTACTTCGCTCTTTTTTGCTACTCTTTTTTATTCCCTTTTACGCAAAGGCACAAACAGTATCCATTGCCGAAAAAACAAAAACAATGAAAGTTTACAATGGCTACAAACCTTTTTATTGGGATGAAACTACGGGTAAAATATGGCTGCAAATTGATAAATTTGACAAGGAATTCTTGTATCAAACCGCTATTCCAGCTGGTTTGGGATCAAATGATATTGGACTCGACCGAGGCAAATTGGGCGCAACGTCTATTGTGAAATTTAGTCGGGTTGGAAACAAAATTTTAATGATTCAACCCAACTATTCCTATCGAGCCATAACGAATGATGCCGCCGAAAAGAGAGCTGTTGAACAATCCTTTGCACAATCAATATTATGGGGATTTACAGTTGCTGCCGAAACTAGCGGAAGCGTTTTAGTAGATGCCACCTCTTTTTTCATGCGTGATGCTTTAAAAATTAGCGCTATTCTACAAACAAATAGCCAAGGCACCTACGCGCTCGACGAAACACGCAGTGCCTTATACTTAGATCGTACAAAAAACTTTCCCATGAATTCTGAATTTGAAACTACGATGACCTTTGTTAATAACAGCGGGAAATCTGGTGCTTATGTCAATGCAGTAACACCTGCTAGTGAAGCCATTAGCCTACGGATTCATCATTCGTTTGTTGAGTTGCCTGACAGTAATTTTAAAACTCGTACCTATGATGCGCGCTCCCCTTACAATACTAATTCTTATTTTGATTACAGCACTCCCATTTCAGAGCCTATTCAAAAAAACTTTATTAATAGGCATCGACTAGAGAAAAAAGATCCTTTGGCTGACCGAAGTGAAGCCGTTAAACCCATAATTTACTACTTAGACAATGGCATTCCAGAACCTATACGTAGTGCTTTATTAGAGGGTGCTAGCTGGTGGAATCAAGCTTTTGAATCGGCTGGATTTATAAATGCTTTTCAGATAAAAATTTTACCAGAAGGTGCTGATCCAATGGATCTTCGTTACAATGTGATTAACTGGGTCCACCGTTCTACCAGAGGCTGGAGTTATGGCTACTCCATTGCTGATCCCAGAACTGGTGAAATTCTAAAGGGAAATGTTAGCTTAGGTTCCTTACGTGTTCGCCAAGACTATCTTATTGCGCAGGGATTGCTTGCACCTTTTGAAAATGGCGATTTACCCGCTGATAATAAAATGTTACAAATGGCCCTGCAACGCTTAAAACAATTGGCCGTTCACGAAGTTGGACATACGCTAGGACTAATGCATAACTATATTTCAAGTTCACAAAATAGATCCAGTGTTATGGATTATCCACCGCCTATGGCTACCCTAAACAGTAATGACGAAATAGATCTCTCTAATGCGTACACCAATGAAATTGGAGATTGGGACAAAGTCAGTATTCAATATGGGTATAAACAATTCCCTAATGGAACCGATGAAGCAGTTGCATTAGACAATCTATTAACTGATGCCACTAAAAAAGGACTCACCTTTATATCCGATCGAGATGCTCGCGATGCTGGCGGACTACATCCCAATGCTAACTTGTGGGATACTGGAAATGATCCTGTGACTGAACTAAAAAGGGTCATGCAAATTCGAGCAAAAGCACTGTCTAAATTTGGAGAAAACAACATTCGCAAAGGCACTCCAATGGCTATGCTGGAAGATGTATTAGTACCGGTCTATCTTTTTCACCGCTATCAAGTTGAGGCTGCTACTAAAGTGATAGGTGGACAATATTATTCTTATGCCATAAAGGGTGATGGGCAAATGGTGACTAAATCAGTAACTAAGGAAGAGCAACTTAATGCTTTAAATGCTGTTGTGGATTGTATGGATCCAAAAGTACTAGCACTGCCAGAACGTATCATAAAATTAATTCCGCCTCGTCCAGCTAATTATGACTATGATCGAGAACTATTTAACCGCAAAACCGGTCTAGCTTTTGATCCATTAGCCGCTGCTGAGGCCGCCGCTGATATTCCACTTTCTTTTTTATTCAATACCAGTCGACTCAACCGGTTAGTAGAATATCAAGCAGAAAATGGCGGTCTTGGAATTGATGATATGATTCAAGTCCTTACTACTAAACTTTGGAACGGCCAAAAATCAGTAGGATTAGAAGGATTGATACAACAACAAAACGAACAAATGCTGTTGACCTATTTGCTTGCGGTTTCCGTGAATGATAGTGCCTCCTTTGCCACAAAAGCTGGACTATTAAAAGCAATAGACGACCTCAAAACGAAGGTGACAGCCCAACTTAAAAAAACTAAGAACAATACTCAAAAAGGATATTTACTTCTAACACTAGAGCGGATTAAATCACCCGAAAAAGCAAAAGCGACTTTGCATCAAACAGCACCTCCAGGAGCTCCTATAGGATGCGGTACGAATGAAAATTAGAATGTAATTCATGACCACTAACCTGTTCGGTACCATTTGTTCTTAACACTTCTTAGGATGAAGGCAAACCAAAGTTTCGATTCAGCAGGAAGCAAAGTCGAAGTGTAGTTATTAAAACAATTGAGTTAAAGTCATTGGGAATGCTATCGTGATTCTGTTTTAAAGTAATGATGTATACAAAAAAAGCCCCAAACGGGGCTTTTTACATATAACAAATTCAATTTTCTACTTACTCAAATACATTTTTCTTCTAGAGTATAATTCGTAGAATTGATCGTCTTTCAAATCATCAATAAACAAGATGCTTTCTCCTGTTGATTTCATTTCTGGTCCTAATGCTTTGTTCACATTATGGAACTTGCTGAAAGAGAAAACCGGTTGCTTGATAGCGTATCCTTTCAACTGCGGATTAAATTTAAAATCGGTTACTTTATTATGCCCTAACATTACTTTGGTTGCATAGTTCACATACGGTTCTCCATATGCTTTTGCAATAAACGGCACCGTACGAGACGCTCTAGGATTTGCTTCAATGATGTAAACGATATCATCTTTGATTGCAAACTGAATGTTGATTAAACCAACGGTTCTCAAAGCCAACGCAATATTTTTGGTATGGTCTTTTATTTGTTGCATTACAAATTCACCTAAGTTAAACGGTGGCAAAGTCGCGTTACTATCTCCAGAGTGCACTCCGCAAGGTTCGATGTGCTCCATAATCCCTATGATGTACACATTCTCTCCATCGCAAATCGCATCCGCCTCTGCTTCTATAGCGCCATCTAAATAATGGTCTAAAAGCAATTTATTTCCTGGAATCGTTTTCAATAAATTGATAACGTGCTCTTCCAGTTCTTGTTTGTTGATTACAATTTTCATTCCTTGACCACCCAACACATACGAAGGACGAATCAATAATGGAAAATCTAAAGTATCCGCCAAAGCTGAAGCTTCATCCGCTGTTTCAGCGATTCCAAATTGTGGAAAAGGAATTTTTAAATCGGTCAACAATTCTGAGAAACGACCTCTGTCTTCGGCTAGATCCAATGCATCAAAGCTCGTTCCTATAATTTTAATGCCATATTTAGACAATTTTTCGGCTAATTTCAAGGCCGTTTGTCCACCTAACTGCACGATAACGCCTTCTGGTTTCTCGTGTTGGATAATATCGTAAATATGCTCCCAGAAAACCGGTTCAAAATACAATTTATCAGCCGTATCAAAATCCGTCGAAACTGTTTCCGGATTACAGTTGATCATAATCGTTTCGTAGCCACATTCTTTAGCCGCTAACACACCATGAACACAAGAATAATCAAATTCGATTCCTTGTCCAATTCTATTTGGGCCTGACCCAAGAACGATTATTTTCTTTTTATCGGTAACAATACTTTCATTGTCAACGTAACGTGTTCCGTCTGCTTTTTCTATTTCGGCTTCAAAAGTCGAGTAATAATAAGGCGTTTTTGCTTTGAATTCCGCCGCACACGTATCCACCAATTTGAATACACGATTGATGTTCATTGTAGTTCGCAGCGTATGTACCTGGCTTTCCAGGCAACCTACCATGTGAGCAATTTGTCTGTCGGCGAAACCTTTTTGTTTGGCTTCTAATAGCAATTCTCTGGGTAAAGAATCCACTTTATAAGTAGAGACTTCTTTCTCCAACGTATAAAGCTCTTCGTATTGTTTCAGGAACCACATATCGATTTTAGTGATTTCATGGATGCGACTCAATGGAATTCCCATCGCGATAGCATCATAAATCACAAAAACACGATCCCAACTCGCAAAAGTTAGTTTCTCGATAATCTGTTCGTAGTTAGTATATCCTTTTCCGTCAGCACCCAGACCATTTCTTTTAATTTCCAAAGATTGAGTCGCTTTGTGCAATGCTTCTTGGAACGAACGTCCAATTCCCATTACTTCCCCAACAGATTTCATTTGAAGTCCTAACGTTCTGTCAGCACCTTCGAATTTATCAAAGTTCCAACGTGGAATTTTTACAATCACATAATCCAAAGTTGGTTCGAATAATGCCGAAGTCGATTTGGTAATTTGATTTTGCAGTTCATCTAAGTTGTACCCCAAAGCTAGTTTGGAAGCGATTTTTGCAATAGGATATCCCGTTGCTTTTGATGCCAAAGCAGAGGAACGAGACACACGAGGATTGATTTCAATCGCTACGATGTCTTCCTTATCGTCCGGCGAAACGGCAAACTGCACGTTACAACCTCCGGCAAAGTTTCCGATGCTTCTCATCATCAAGATTGCATAATCACGCATTCTTTGAAATGTCGAATCAGATAATGTCATTGCTGGCGCCACAGTGATGGAATCACCGGTGTGGATTCCCATTGGATCCATATTTTCGATAGAACAAATAATAACAACATTATCGTTTTTATCTCTCAAAAGTTCCAATTCGTATTCTTTCCAACCCATTAAAGCCTTGTCAATTAAGACTTCATGAATAGGAGATGCTTCTAAACCTCTAGTTAAGAGTTCATTAAAATCTTCTTTTTTATAAACAATAGCCGCTCCTGTTCCACCTAAAGTAAACGAAGGACGAATTACTAATGGAAAACCAAATTCTTGCGCAATTTCTTTTCCTCTCAGATAAGACGTACATATTTCTGCTGGAGCAGATGGCACACCGATTTTCTTAAGCAGTTGTTTGAACTGTTCTCTGTCTTCAGTAATGTTAATAGCGTTAACATCCACCCCAATTAATTTCACACCAAAATCCTGCCAAATCCCTTTTTCATCGGCTTCTAAACAGAGATTTAAAGCCGTTTGCCCTCCCATTGTAGGCAGGACTGCATCAATCTGAGGATGTTCTTTTAAAATTTGAATAATCGATTTTGTCGTTAAAGGCAATAAATAAATATGATCCGCCATTGAAGGATCGGTCATGATTGTAGCCGGATTCGAATTGATCAAAATAACTTCGATTCCTTCTTCACGAATAGAACGTGCAGATTGCGATCCCGCATAATCAAATTCGCATGCTTGACCAATAACAATAGGACCTGAACCTATTATTAAAACTGATTTTATGGATGTATCTTTTGGCATTGTGTGTAATTATAGTGTTGTGTAGTTGTTGTTTTGAAAAGATTAAAATTACTGAACTCAAATCTTTTAACTGTAAATCTTAAACATTTTTTAACGAATAGGTATAAAAAAAGGCGATACTAAA
The DNA here is from genome assembly GCF_003968755.1 of Flavobacterium sp. RSP15. Classification (GTDB taxonomy): domain Bacteria; phylum Bacteroidota; class Bacteroidia; order Flavobacteriales; family Flavobacteriaceae; genus Flavobacterium. The sequence goes on from NZ_RYDL01000012.1 coordinate 90,411, forward strand.
AAAAGTAACGCCTTATTTATGTTTATACAAACATTATTTTTTGTGTCTTGGTTCGCAAGAAACAGTCAATTTATGTCTTCCTTTAGCTCTTCTACGCGCAAGAACTTTTCTTCCATTAGCAGAAGCCATTCTGTCCATAAATCCGTGCTTATTTCTTCTTTTTCTTTTCGATGGTTGAAACGTTCTTTTGCTCATTGCTTTGTATCTTTAAAATCTTATTTATATGTCTTCCTATTTTTGAATAACTGTTATTCTAAAACCGAGTGCAAATATACAAAGACTTTTTTTTCTCACAAGTAGTTTTGTAAAAATATTTTCAATTCATTTTACTATATTTGTGATCTTAAATTAAACACACTATGTTTCACAGAAATATTAAACTTATTATCGCCGGACTTATCATAGCTACTGGCATTTGGCAATTTACAGAAGGCAATATCGGTAATGGGATTTTCCTTGTATTGCTATCCGGAATTCCCATTTTCTTGTACTTCAAAAACGAATTCATCCTATTAGCCTTCTTAAAACTACGAAAACAAGATTTTGAAGGTGCCAAAAAATGGTTGGCGTACATCAAAAATCCGGAAACGGCTTTGATACAAAAACAACAGGGCTATTTTAACTATTTACACGGAATTATGCTTTCGCAAACGAATATCAATCAAGCAGAGAAATATTTTAAGAAAGCCATTGAACTCGGATTATCAATGGACATGGACTTGGCTGTAGCCAAATTGAATCTGGCCGGAGTTGCCATGACACGTCGTCGTAAACTTGAAGCCACTACGCTATTGAACGAAGCCAAAAAATTAGACAAACAGAATATGCTGAAAGAGCAGATTACTATGATGAAACAACAAATGAAGAAAATATAGTTTTTATACTTATCAAAAAAAAGGTCAAATGGATATAACATTTGACCTTTTTTCTTTGGTTTATATCCTAATTTTTGGAATAAAACTGCTTCATGTTTTCTTATATCAATATCCGTTATTAATACTAAATTGATAAAATTAGCCACAGATTAAAAAGATTCAACTGATTTCTTAAATACAAAATAAAATCTGTACATATCTTTGAAATCTGTGGCAAAAAAATGCTTGGCACACTTTGAGGACATTCCTATTTTCTTAAATGCCTTATATGGTTCAAAAAAATTAGTTAATATCCTTTTAACGGAATATCGATTTGGTATTTCTTACCGGTATCATTTATTAATTTTGTTTCTCTAAGCCAAGGATTATGAATTTTCAAAATCTTATAGTTAATCCCTTGGCTTTTTGCAAAATCAGCTAAATCTGCAATCGAACTGTCAATTTCTATTTTCCGAGTGGGCAGCGTTACGTATAATTCTTCGGGAGCAATCCTAAAATTGTATTTTTCTGGATTTTCCATAATTTCTTTCAAGGCTAAAATTCTGAAAACATAGCGGGATGTTTCTTCGGTAAGCAACAAATCATAATAATTCGATACTTTTTGAATCTCAATTTGTTTGTTTACTCCTGTCATTCCACCATTATACGAGGCTGCTGCCAAAGTCCAACTGCCAAATTTACCTTTGGCACTCAAAAAATAACTGCACGCTGCCTGGGTTGATTTCTCAAGATCGTAACGCTCATCCACATTTTCATTGACTTCCATGCCGCGTTCTTTGGCCGTTTCCGGCATAAATTGCCAGATTCCCCTTGCCCCTGCCGGAGAAACTACATTCACTAATCCACTTTCAATGACGGCCAAATATTTGAAATCATCCGGAATACCGTTCTTTTTTAGAATAGGCTCAATTACTAAAAAAGCACGACTGGCTCTTTTTATTGCCAAAATTGTAGAAGAATGTAAATTGACATTCACCTGTAATTCCCGGTCAAATCGTTCCTTGACATCTGCTATTTTCAACGGAGTTGCTTCCCCTGAAAAATTCAGTTTTTCAGGAAAAAAAGATGTCGATTCTCTTTTTAACACTTTTTCAACGTCCGGATTTGTAGTGGCAAAAACTAATATCCCACTCGCAAAAACTACGGTAAGCACTAGAATCACTTTATTCATTACTTTCATCTTTTCTTTTTTTATGCCTTTAGAGTAGTTGCGAAAGTGCGTTTGCTTCTTTTTTGGTTTCCAATATAATGGAAGGCAAATTTTCATTCAACCATTTGTATTTATTCAAAATCATAATATGTGTTCCTCCTTTTACAACGATACAATTCTTAATATATTTTATAGGAAACACATCATCCATATCTCCATGAATATGAATCACCTCTGGGTCTGCAACTGTTCTGTTCCAAAGAACAACCTGCTCTACTGCCCAATTCAAATAGCGAATATCCCGAACCGAAAGGAATTTTTTATACAATTTTAATCTTTGATTCACTTTTTCTCCAAACGAAAATTTAGCCAGGTTTTCCAGATTCAAAATCAAACTCATAGGAATCAGCTTATAAGCCTTCGTTGTTTTAGCAATTTTTAATCGGCGTGGAAATTCTAAATTACTTTTGACACTCGAAATGATAATCACTTTTGAGACAGCTATACATCTAGCGATTTCCTGAACCAAAATACCTCCAAATGAAACGCCTATCAAAACGGGATTTTTATGCTTGATTTTCTTAGCTATCCTATTGGCATAATCCATCAGCGCTTCATTGTCCAACGGAATCTCCCACTCTAATAAATGGATCTCAAAACGATCTTCCGGAAGTGCAATTCGTTCAAAAATAGCGGTACTTGCCGCTAATCCTGGCATTAAATAAACTGGAATTTTACTCATAATTGTTTTAACGATTTTATAACAACATTCCCCTTTTTTATAGCGAATTTTGTATAAAATTAATTTTTTTATTGGAACCTGCTGTAACTAAGTAAGTCGAAAGTTTAAAAGTCGTAAAGTCAAAAGAATTAACTTTAAGCAAAATAGCTTTAAATCAGATTGTTACATAATTTTATCCTGATTTTAAAATATGACATTATACCATGGTTATTACTTATCATCTTATTTTATTAATAATTTATGACTACACAACTATTTGAATCAAACACTAGGGGCAAAGCTGATTTTGGCTGGCTAAAAGCCAATTTTTCTTTTTCTTTTGGAAATTATTTCAATCCGGAACGTTTGCAATTTGGAATGTTACGTGTTTTAAATGATGATATCATCAAGGGCGGAATGGGTTTTGGGACTCACGGTCATGCCAACATGGAAATTATCACCATTCCTCTTGAAGGCGGCTTGAAACATCGTGACAGCATGGGAAACATCGGTGTCATTGGTTTTGGAGAAGTTCAGGTAATGAGTGCCGGGACTGGAGTAGAACATTCTGAAATGAACGCAAGCCACATCGACGCAGCCAAAACGCTACAGCTTTGGGTCTTTCCTGACAAAGAAGAAGTTACACCAAGATACGACCAAAAATCATTTGATATTGAGAATCAAATCAATACCTTTGTAAATATCGTTTCGCCAAATGATATGAATGATGGCAATGCACTTTGGGTTTACCAGAAAACCTTTTTTCATTTAGGAATTTTTGACAGCAATACTTGTTCGACCTATCAGGTTCGAATTCCTAATAACGGTGTGTACTTATTTTTAATCGAAGGCGAAATAGAAGTTAACAACCATGTTTTGAAGGCAAGAGATGCCATGGGAATAACCGATTTTGAGGCATTTGAAATCAAGATTATTACCAAATCAAAAATACTTTTGGTAGAGGTACCAATGAATTAGCGTTAATTATTATGGAGGCAGCAATCACTATGGAAATCAAAGACAACACTTTTGCAAGACAATTTGAAACTATGGTCGACGAAGGATTAGTTACTGTTGAATATTCGTTTCAGGAGAAAAAAATATTTTTGACAAAAATAAATGTACCGGAATCCTTTGAAGATGAAGAATTCATTTCTAAATTTCTAAAAAACATCATGGAAATTGCAATAGAACGAAAATTTAAAGTTGTTCCTATCCTTCCAAAAATAGTTGTTTTTTTTAAAAAGAACCCTATTTACAAAGAGTTGCTTCCTCCGGGAATCAGACTCTAAAAAAAAGAGGCTATATTCTTGAATACAGCCTCTTTTTTATGGAGATTTTCAAGCGATTACTTCTCTATCTCTCGCATACTGTCCATTTTTTTGTGCGCTAGGAAACCCGCAATATCCTCAAAATGTTCCACTACTCTTTTGTTTCCAAACTCAAAAACCTTAGTGGCTAATCCGTCTAAGAAATCCCTATCGTGAGAAACGATAATCAATGTACCATCAAAATCGCGCAAAGCCTCTTTGATGATGTCTTTGGTTTTCATGTCCAAATGATTCGATGGCTCATCCAGAATCAATAAATTCACCGGTTCCAATAATAATTTAATCATTGCCAAACGGGTTTTCTCTCCTCCGGAAAGCACTTTCACTTTTTTGGTTACATCATCGCCCTGAAACATAAAAGCCCCCAAAATATCTTTTATTTTAGTTCGGACATCCCCCACGGCAATGTCATCGATGGTTTCAAAAATAGTCGCATTTTCATTTAATAAAGAGGCTTGATTTTGAGCAAAATAACCAATTTGGGCGTTATGGCCAATTTCTAAACTACCACCATTGATTTCGATTTGTTTCATAATGGCTTTGATCATCGTCGATTTTCCTTCTCCATTTTTCCCTACAAAAGCCACTTTTTCGCCTCTTTCGATCACCATATTTGCATTCGAAAAAACCACATGCTCTCCATACGCTTTTGATAAATCTTTTACAATTACGGGATATTGACCGGAGCGAGCAGCTGGTGGAAATTTTAGTTTCAAAGCAGAAGTATCTACCTCATCTACCTGAACGATAACGAGTTTCTCTAACATTTTTACACGGGACTGTACAGCATCCGTTTTAGAAAAAGTTCCTTTAAAACGATCAATAAAAGTCCTGTTATCCGCAATCATGCGCTGTTGCTCGTCATACGCTTTTTGCTGATGCACACGTCTGTCTTTTCTGAGTTCTAAATAATGTGAATACTTGGCTTTATAATCATAAATACGTCCCATTGTAACTTCGATGGTGCGATTCGTAATATTATCGACAAAAGCTTTATCGTGCGAAATAACCACAACCGCTTTGGCGGAATTAATCAAGAAATCCTCTAACCATTGAATACTTTCAATATCCATGTGATTGGTAGGCTCATCCAGCAAAATTAAATCTGGTTTTTGCAAAAGGATTTTGGCAAGTTCAATTCGCATTCTCCAACCTCCGGAAAATTCCGTAGTTTGTCGGACAAAATCTTCGCGAACAAATCCCAGACCAAGCAGGATTTTCTCCACTTCGGCCTCATAATTTACTTCTTCAATAGCATAAAATTTCTCGCTTAAGTCAGAAACTCTTTCGATCAATTTCATATAAGCATCACTTTCATAATCGGTGCGAATCGTCAATTGCTCATTGATTGCATCGATTTCGGCTTTCATCCCAAAAACCTCCCCAAAAGCTTTCGAAGTTTCTTCCATCACTGTTGCGCCATCTGTAGTCAATAAATGCTGAGGCAAATACGCCACTACGGCATCTTTTGGCGCTGAAATATTCCCGGTTGACGGCTTGCTTTGACCCGCAATAATTTTAAGCAGTGTCGATTTTCCTGCTCCATTTTTGCCCATTAGGGCAATTTTATCATTCTCATTTATGGCAAAAGAAACATCACTAAAAAGTGTCGTTCCACCAAATTGTACGGAAATATCGTTAACTGTAATCATTGTTTATTTGTTGATTTGGTAATTCGGTTAATCGGTTAAATCAATTAAACGATTTTTTAAAAGTGCAAAGATAGATTAATTAAGTACTCTGTTTACTATAAAATAAAAGCTTGCAGAAAGAGAATAAAAATTCTGGTCCTGCAAGCTTTTAAAAAGAAATACTCAAACTAAGTAATAACCATGGTATAATGTCGTATTTTAAAATCAGGATAAAATTATATAACAATCTGATTTAAAGCTATTTTGCTTAAAGTTAATTCTTTTGACTTTACGACTTTTAAACTTTCGACTTACTTACGCTTCTTTATTTGTATTGATCTCGTCCCATAATGGCGCATTCATAACACCAATTTTCTGTGGATTAAATACCGGGTTTTTACCCTCTTTCTTTTGTTTTTCGTAATCTTTTAATGCTGCGAGAGCTGGCTTTTGCAACAGCAGGATTGCAATAATATTACACCAAGCCATAATCCCCACACCAATATCACCAATATTCCAAATCAATTTAGCTTCATTGACACAGCCATACATAACCACTAGTATCATCACCACTTTTAACACGCGATTGAACATGTGCGAATTTATCTTTCTGGTCAAGTACGAAATATTAGTTTCAGCAATATAGTAATATGCCAAAATAGTGGTGAAAGCAAAGAAAAATAACGCAATAGCCACAAAGAAAGAGCCAAAGCCAGGAAAAACACTATCCATAGCGCTCTGTGTATAGCCTGTCCCAGCAGTAACATTTTGCGCTCCCTCGTACAAAAATTCAGTGGCCCCATTTGTACCTAAGACCGGATTTTCTACATTATATCTACCGGTAATCAGCAACATAAAACCGGTTGCACTACAAATCAATAATGTATCTATATAAACTGAAAAAGATTGCACTAAGCCTTGTTTTACCGGATGCGACACATTTGCAGCAGCGGCAATATGCGGTGCAGTACCCTGTCCCGCTTCATTAGAATAAAGTCCTCTCTTTACACCCCACTGAATTGCCAATCCAATAACGGCTCCAAATCCGGCTTCCTGATTAAAAGCACTTGTAAAAACCAAAGAAATAACGCCCGGTAGCTCGCTAAAGTTCATCCCTATTATCACAACTACAAGCAAAATATAACCCATGGCCATGATAGGAACCACGATCTCAGTCACTTTTGCAATTCTTTTTACCCCACCAAAAATAATCGCTCCAAACACAAGAGCAACAACAACGGCGGTAATTCTAGTATCAAGATTGAAGGCATTCTCTAAACCTTCAGCAACCGAATTGGACTGAATACCGGGCAGCAAGATTCCTGCAGAAATAATAGAAACTATAGCAAACAAGATGGCAAACCACTTAACACCCAAGCCTCTTTCGATATAAAAAGCAGGACCTCCTCGAAACTGTCCCAAATGTTTTTCTTTGTAAATTTGCGCAAGAGTCGCCTCTACAAATGCGGTACTCGCACCCAAAAAAGCAACCATCCACATCCAAAATAAAGCACCCGGACCACCAAAGGTTATTGCTGTAGCCACTCCGGCAATATTTCCCGTACCAACCCTGCCGGCCAAAGACATGGATAACGCTTGAAAAGACGAAACACCAGATTCTGAACTTTTGCCATCAAACAGCAAACGAAACATTTCCTTAATGTGCCGCAGTTGAAGAAAACGAGTCCGAATAGAGAAATAAAGCCCCGTTCCTAAACATAAAATTATTAAAGGCGTACTCCAAACTATTTCATTTATCATTCCAACAATCTCTTCCATATATTCCATTTATATTAATAATCCGACCAATTAATTTTTATAAAACTATAACATTAAGCCAAAGAAAACTAACTAAGAGCCCTCTAAAACCCAAATAAACTCTTAATCCACTTAAAACCAACGGCTGAAACAGCGTCTTATTTGTATTGAAAAAAGGATGTATCCATTCTCTTTTTCTTGTTTTTATAAAGAATCCATTTTTATTTGTCTTGTCCTGAATAACCGATACAGATTATTAGATAAAAATATTTAATTAAACACTTGCAAAAACGTTTTTGCA
>NZ_RYDL01000013.1 GCF_003968755.1 Flavobacterium sp. RSP15
CGCCTTTCTTTATTGGAACCCCAGTCTGAAAAGACTGGGGTTCTTTTGTTTATAGATACCACGTGTTCGCCATGCGGCTTTCTTTATTTTCTAAAACTAATTTCATCCAGCCCAATTGTGTATTCTGCACGTTGATTATTGTTGACATCCCAAATTTCCATTTTTATTTCAGGAATTTTCTTTTTCCAACTAATTGTCAATAAGCCAAAATGGTTATCCATAATAGGGCCTTCAATTCTATTTTTGTTGGGTGTCGCAAAGTGCCAAGTGGAGGAAAGTCCGCTGGAGGTAAAGTCGTAAATAGGATATAATTCGGGTTCTGTAAGTTTAGAAATTTCACCATAATGAACGTCTCCGGTCAAAAACAAAATACCGTTTGCTTTGGTTTTCTTGATTAGATCTAATAATCTTTGTTGCTCCAGTGGAAAATTAGCCCAGCCTTCATACCCGTTGTACTCAATCCCAAACTGGGATCCTGAACCAATTAGGCGAAGATCAGCTGGTTTTTGTAGTTCTGTTTCTAACCATTTCCACTGTTCGGCTCCTAGGTATGTGGAATCCGGGTTTTGTACTGGTGCATAGTCCAAGGAGTAAAAATAACGTTTGTCATCCTTAAATTCGTTATTATATAGCTTGTAATCATCCCGGAAAGTACGGTTGTCTAACAGGATAATCTGTACTTTTTTGCCTTTAGTTTCATACAAATAAGAGGTATATATTCCCTCGTGTTTTCGTCTTTCGGAAGCTATAGGTTCTTCAAAAAAATTAAGAAAAAGTTCTTTTGATTCTTTCTTTTTGGGATAATGCCTTCCTGCATCATTTTGGCCGTAGTCGTGATCATCCCAAGTAGCTATGATAGGCATATTTTTTTTCAAATTTTGAAAAGTAGGTTTAGCTGCCAATTGCTCGTATTTTGCTTGCAGTGTGTGCATATTTTCAGTGTCACCGTAAATATTATCTCCAAGAAATATAAATAAATCTGGTTGGTGTTTTACCACGACATCAAAAATAGACAGGGAATTACTTTGGTTTGAACACGATCCAAAAGCAATTTTTGAAAGGTTCTTTTGCGAGTAACCATTGGAGGAAAGCAATGTTAAAGCTGCTAAAAACAAGGGTATTTTAAAGAGATTATTTTGAATCATTTTTTATTGTTTTGTTTTATAATTGTATTTAAAAGGAGATTGGTTGTCCAAAAAAATTAATGCTTCTCTACAAATCACATGGTGACTTTTAGAAGGTATTTTTAAACGGTGACAATTAAAAATATAGGTTTGAGTAATAATTTTAAACTTAATTATAAAAAAAAATCTTCTCAAATGTAATAAAAAAAAAAGATCTAACTAAAATCACATTATAAACGTATTGTTACTATATTGCCTAAAAACAGATTGGTTGGCTGTTAATTAAAAGTTAAACCAATAGATTATATGTAATTTACAAGTGCTAAAATTTATTTTTGATATTGATTAACTAATAAAAAACCTATTAATGAAGAAATTTTTCATTTTAACTTCAATCGCAGCATTAATGCTTGTGCCTACAACCCAATTTGCACAATCGAAAAGAAAAAAAGATAAAAACACCACTGTAGCCCCTCCTCCAGAAAAGAAACCAGAAGCTACCATCAAAGAATACAGCAAGGTGATTACGAAAGACGCCGTTTCTGACGAAGGTTTGTTTATGGTACACAAAGTGGACAAAAAATATTTTTTCGAAATCCCGAATAAATACTTGGATAAAGACATGCTTTTGGTAAGTAGGTTGGCTAAATTACCGGCTAATTTAGGAGGCGGATATGTAAATGCGGGTTCCGAAACCAATGAACAATTAATTATCTGGCATCGTTTTCAGGACAAAATTCTGATCAAATTAAAATCATTTAGTGCCGTTGCCAATGACAGTTTACCCATTAGTATTTCAGTAAAATCAAATAATTATGAACCTACTTTATTTGCTTTTGATATTGTAGCATTTAGTAAAGATTCGTTAAATACCGTTATTGATGTGACTAAATTTTATAGCACTGACGTTAAATCAATCAGTGGTTTATCTAGTGAAATGAGAGAAACCTATAAAGTAAAAGGTCTCGATGAATCCCGTAGTTTTATCAATACGATGAAAAGTTATCCTATGAATATTGAAGTGGTTCAGGATTTTACTTACAATGCATCTAAACCGCCTGTTCAGGAAGATGCAGAAACAATTAGTATCCAAATGAATCAATCGATGATTCTGTTGCCGGAAAAGCCGATGCAACCCAGATTAGCAGATCCGCGAGTGGGTTGGTTTACCATGAGCCAGATTGATTATGGAAGTAATGAATTGAAATCCGACAGTAAAACCTATATCCGCCGTTGGAAATTGGAACCAAAAGATCCTGTCGCTTACGCAAAAGGTGAACTGGTAGAACCCATCAAACCTATTGTGTACTACTTAGATCCTGCCACGCCTGAAAAACTACGCAAATACATCAAACAAGGAATTGAAGATTGGCAAAAGCCTTTTGAAACTGCTGGTTTTAAAAATGCAATTATTGCCAAAGACGCGCCTACTAAAGACGAGGATCCTGATTTTAGCCCGGAAGACATTCGGTATTCTGTGATTCGTTATGTAGCGAGTACGACGCGTAATGCGGTTGGACCAAGTGTTTCTGATCCCAGAACGGGAGAAATTATCGAGAGTGACGTAATTTGGTACCACAATCATTTGCGTTCCTACAGAAACCGTTATTTGTTAGAAACCGGAGCAGCAAATCCTTCAGCAAGAACCTTGAATACCACTGACGAAGAAATGGGTGAAATGATGCGCATGGTTATTGCACATGAAGTAGGGCATGCGCTTGGTTTTCCTCATAATATGGGAGCGAGTTGTGCGTATGATACTGAGAATTACAGAGACGGTGCCTTTACTCAAAAAAATGGAATTGCAGCGAGTTTGATGGATTATGCCCGTTTTAATTATATCGCTCAACCTGGAGATAAAGACATTCGTTTCATACGCCAGATGGGGCCTTACGATCATTATGCTACCAATTGGGGCTATAGAGTCATTCCTAATGCCTCTTCTCCGGAAGTAGAAGTGCCTATTTTAGACCAATGGATTATGGAAAAAGCAGGAAACCCTGTTTATAAATATGGGAAACAAAGTAGTAGTTTTGATCCAACTTCACAAACGGAAGATATTGGAAATAATTCCATGAAAGCAAGTTCATACGGACTTAAAAACTTGCAATATGTAGCTTCTCATTTATCAGAATGGACGAGTGATGTGACTAATAACTATGAGGATTTAGACGAATTATACAAAGAAATGCTGGATGTCTGGAGTAGATATGTGGGACATGTGGTAACGAATGTGGGCGGTGTTTATGAAACAACCAAAAAGCCAAACCAAACCGGAAATATTTATGAAATTGTACCAAAAGCAAAACAACAAGAAGCCATGCAATGGTTACAAGCCAATGCTTTTACTTCTCCAACGTGGTTGGTGAATGTAAGTACATTGAAAAATATTGATTACTCCGGTTACACAGAACGTTTTCGAAATTTACAAGCCAGACATTTGAATGCTATGTTGAGTTTTGAACGAATTGGTCGATTGATGGATGCGGAAATAATGGGAACTACTAATTATAAAGCATTAGATCTATTGAGTGATATGCGTAAAGGAATTTGGAAAGAAGCCAATTTAGCTTCGAATGTGACTATTTACAGAAGAAATTTGCAACGCGCATACATTGAAAGAATGAGTTATCTGATGAAAGAAGAAATTAAATCCGGACGTTCTTCTGACTATTATAATGTGGCTCAGTCCGATGTGAGAGGATTGGTGAGAGGCGAGTTAAATGTATTAAAAACCATCTTAGCAGTTGCTAAAACCAGAGTTGTAAATGCAGAAACAAGATACCATTATGAAGACGCGATTAAAAGAATTGAATTGATTTTAAATCCAAAATAATCAAAACTTAGATTCTGTTTTACAAAAAAAATCCGCTTTCGAGCGGATTTTTTGGTGTTATAAAAAAAGATTTTATACTATGAAAATGATTTACTTCAAAGGAAATGTAGCTTCGAAAGCCTTAAATCTGGACTCTAAATCATTTAGCAATTGTTTTTTTACAGATGCCTCTTTGATGAAACTGTACTGAATGCTGTTGTACACATATTGCTTTATATCTTTATAGGAAACGTCTTTGTATCTTTTGGCTAACAAGACATATTGTTCGGTCATATTCGTGCGTAAAATCCCTGCATCATCCGTACTAATTACGATTGGCACGCCAAATTCTTTATATAAAGTCAATGGATGACGGCTTTCTTTTACTTTCAAAATAAACTCATTGCTTACTAAATTGATTTCGATAGGAATGGTTTTCTTTGCCATATAACGCAGCAAATTATACGAATCTTTCTCGTAGGCCATATCTACTCCGTGCCCAATACGGTTGGCTCCTGCAGTATAAACGGCTGATCCAATATGCCACGTTAACTCTTCTGGTTGTACCAAACCAAGCGTCAACTCGCCGGCGTGCATTGTATATTTTACATTTGGATAACGGGAATGACAGTATTTAAACATTAGCATGTGTAACCAATAATCCTTCATCGAGGTTTCTCCATCTTCTGGAGAAACAATGTTAACTCCTGCCATCAGTGAACTTTCATCTGCAGATATGAATGCGATTACCAGATTTTTGAATAAATCTACGGGTTCCATAAATCGTAATACAAAATTTTGATACCGCATTGTAAATTGTTTGTCATCGATTTTAAGGTCTTTGTGCAGCTTAGCAACAAAATTGGTATTGAAGGCTTTAGCATAGGATTCCGCATCTTTTTTTAGTAGTGAATTGTACACCGAATCCAATGATTTTAAAACTGCGTTTTCATCTTTTGCTACTGCTGATTTTCGTAATCTGGAATTGAATTTTGTTAAATCATCGGTATTCATATCGGTTGGGATTGTAGACAATTGGGTTTCAATATAACTGACATTTTCTGAAATAGCTCTGTTTTTAAGTTCCAATAATCCTTGTCCAAAATTCCCTTTGATGGCCGGTTCGAACTTCATAAATGATTCGAAAAACAACTTGTCGGATGGATAATCTACATCATTATAGTCTTTTACAGACCACTTTTGCATAATTTTTTGTTTGTATGCTTCTAATGTTCCGTTATTTTTCAATGTCGAAAAAAATTGCCAGTTTCCCGTTGCTGGTTTTTCTTTTAACACATCCATCGTTTCAATATTGAGATAAAAATTGTCTGCAATAGCGCGTTGCAATATGGATTCAGCGTAAATGGAGCCTGAAAAATGATGATGCAAATCACCGCCTTTTGGCATTTGCGAAAAAAACGCAGTTAATTTTGCTTCATTGTTTCTAATCTTTTCAAAATAGTCATTCGTTGATTGTGAGTAACTATTATTTAAAAAAAGTGCGAAGAATAAAGTATAGAGTAATTTCATGATTTTTTAATTGTATTGGTAGTATTTTACTAGTTCTTTTTCCAAAAATGGTTTTTTGCTTTTAAGCTTTTAATGCAATGGATATTTTTTACGATTGAATCTATTGATGTGGTATTTAAATCCTTGTTTTTGAAAAAAAGATATACATTTTGCCAAATTTAAGCAATTTCACTTTCTGTTTGGTGAAACAATTAAAAAGTTTTATTTTTGCAACTCTTATGAAATACGATAATCTTATAATCTCTCAAGGTACTCCGCCTTAATTTATAGTTTTTAAATCAAAAGAGTTTTCTAAAAACATTTTACCACATTTTTTGTCGATACAACTTCTTATTATGAAATTGTACCCAAATATTCTTATTATCATTATCACATGAAAAAAGTATTTAACTTATTTGATTTTTCACGGCAAGTCAATTACAAAACAGAAATTTTAGCAGGATTAACCGTGGCTATGACTATGATTCCGGAATCATTATCTTTTGCTATTGTAGCTGGTTTTCCTCCGTTGATGGGCTTATATGCTTCTTTTATTGCGGGATTGATTACAGCCGTTTTTGGAGGAAGACCGGGAATGATTTCCGGAGGAGCAGGAGCAACAGTAATTGTTCTAATAGCTTTAATGAATTCAAATGGAATAGAATATGTTCTTGCAGCAGTTGCTTTGGCCGGAATTTTACAAATTTTAGTAGGGCTTTTTAAACTTGGAAAATTTATCCGACTGGTGCCACAACCCGTTATGTTTGGTTTTGTGAATGGATTAGCCGTCATTATTTTTATGTCGCAATTGGATCAATTCAAAACCTTTGTAAATGGTAAAAGCGAATGGCTTTCTGGAACATCTTTCTTTATTATGGCAGGGTTAGTTGCATTGACAATAGCAATTGTGGTGTTGCTACCCAGACTAACAAAAGCAGTTCCATCTTCATTAGTGGCAATTATTGTGGTATTTGGACTGGTTTTTTTCTTTGGAATCGAGACCAAAACGGTGCGGGATATTGCTTCCGTAAGTGGCGGTTTTCCACCTTTTCATATTCCTAATATTCCTCTTAACCTGCAAACGTTACAAATAATATTTCCTTACGCATTAATCATGGCTTCTGTGGGATTGACAGAAGGATTATTGACCTTGAATTTAGTCGATGAAATAACTGAAACAAAAGGCAAAGGAAATAAAGAGTGTATCGCCCAAGGAAGTGCTAATATTTTGAATGGTTTTTTCTTTGGAATGGGCGGTTGCCCTATGATTGCACAAACATTAGTTAATCTTTCGGCGGGTTCCAGAGCGCGATTATCGGGAATCATTGCTGCACTAACCATACTTGTAATTATTTTGTTTGGTGCTCCAATAATTGAACAGTTGCCTATGGCGGCTCTGGTTGGTGTCATGATTATGGTAGCAATTGGAACATTTGAGTGGGCGAGTTTCAGAATCATCAACAAAATGCCAAAGCACGATATTTTTGTTGGTATTTTAGTGGCACTAATTACAATAATCTTACATAATTTAGCTTTAGCCGTCTTAGTTGGAGTCATCATTTCTGCATTAGTTTTCTCTTGGGAAAGCGCTAAAAGAATTAGGGCTAAAAAATACCTAGATGATAAAGGAGTGAAGCATTACGAAATTTATGGGCCTTTATTTTTTGCTTCAACAACCGCTTTTTTGGAAAAATTTGATATTTTGAATGATCCAAACGAAGTCATTATTGATTTTAAAGAAAGTAAAATTACCGATATGAGTGCTATTGATGCCGTAAATAAAATTACAGAGCGGTATGCAAAAGTCGATAAAACGGTTCATTTGCGACATTTAAGCGAAGATTGTAGAGTGTTATTAAAAAACGCGGATAGCGTAATTGACGTAAATATTTTGGAAGATCCTACTTATAAAGTTGTTGTTGACTAGCTTTACAACTTGAAGCAACTCAAAAAAGAATAGCCACAGATTCGCTAATTTTATATCTTTATCCGAATTACAATCGTTAAAAATATAGCGATAATCTTACTTCGTATTTTTATAATAAGCTATACTTTCATCGCCTCTGCAGCTAATCGTCCTGTTTTCAGAGCAGCATTGATAGAACCATTGAGTAAGTTGTCGCCACAAATGAACAGCGTATCTGATATTTTTATTTCCGAAACAGCAATCGTATTTCGCACACTTGCCTGATTAGGCAAAGCATAGTCAATGCGATACGCCTTTAGAATTTTCCACGAACTTACTTTTTCACCATACCATTGTTTCAGCTCTTGTTTCATGTTTGCAGCCAAAGTCGCATCGTCAATAGGTGGGATTCCATTGTAGGAAACGGATATAAGCACTTTTCCTTCTGGCGCATAGGCTTTAGAAACATTGGAGACCACAGTCATATTATTCACCCATTTTTTATTAGGAGAGGCATTTAAAACTACAACCGCTTTGTCAGTAGGCGCCTCGTTAGCTTCAAAATATATATTGGTTACCTGACGCGAGGTCATTTTTTGTTTCGGAAAGAATTTTTGGGTAAGTTTGTTTGCGGTCGTAGCCAAAAGGATTTGGTTGGCTTCGATAACGGTTCCGTCTGCCGTAATTACGGTATTTTCATTAATAGCAGTTACATGTGTATGGCATTGAATATTGCCTTCTGGAAGCATGGCAACTAATTGTTTTGGGATTTCTTCCATTCCTAATTCAGGAACGGCCACATCACCATCCGAAAACATTTTCATCACAAAATCGAACATTCTGCTGGAAGTTTGCAGTTCGTCTTCTAAAAAGATGCCAGAAAGGAAAGGCGCATAAAAACGTTGAATCATTTTTGGACTAAAACCATAATCAATCAATTGTTTGCTGGTAGCTTGTTCTGGTTGTTCGAAAATTTCGTCAATTGTTAATTTTTGAAGTTTATTTTTTAACCAAAGTGTATTTATTTTATCTTTTAAAGTGCCAACGGGAGCAAAAAGAGTGGCAAGTGCCGCTGACGGTCTTCGGAATGGATCTGCAATTTCAAAACTTCCTTCGTCATACAGCACGGTGGCTCCGGGTAACATTTTTTTTAAATTCAAAGCCTTGTAATCAAGTAATGACTGTGTTTCTGGATAAGCCGTTAACAGTACTTGAAAACCTCTGTCTAAAAGAAAGCCCTCATGGGAATCCGTTTTTATTCTTCCGCCCGCGCGATCAGTGGCTTCCAGAAGAAGTACTTTTCGACCCTGACGGTGCAAATGAACTGCTGCGGATAATCCCGCCAATCCCGCTCCCACAATAATTACATCCTGTTTCATAGCTTATTAATAATATTTGGCACAAAAATAAGCCAAAAAGCGTTTTAGTGTCACTGAAAGAAACTACAATTTAAATTTTGATTATTGTTGCTGTATTTGAAATTGCATCATTAAATCAGTTTGTTCGTCATTTCCTAAGCTAAAAATATGTTTGTCAAATACAACAAATTCATTTTTAGTATAAAATCGAATGGCTCGGTGATTTTCTTCCCAGACACCAAGCCAAATATAATCAACGCCAGTGCGTTGTGCAATCTTTTTCACTTCGTTCAGCAACAGTCGCCCAATGTTTTTACCATGAAAAGTTTGTAAAACATAAATCCGATGTATTTCTAAAGCATTTTTGTTTATATTTTCCGTTTGAGCATCACCAATGTTTATTTTTAAATATCCAACGATATTTGATTTTGAAATGGCTATATAAAAAAGGGAATTGGGATTATTTATTTCAGTTGTTAATTGTACTGCATTGAAGTTTTTTTCGATGTAATTAGTGATGTTTTCAGGGGTGTTTACAGCAGCATAAGTCGCTGTAAATGTTTGGATACTTATCTTTTGTAGTTCTTTAAGATCAGCGATTGTAGCTTTTCTAATTTCAATTAGATTCATGTTGGCCTACTCTTTTGTGTTATTTTTTAAACTCAAAAATACCAAAAAAAAGGTTGCTAAACTAAATCCTCTAGTACACTATTAAACAAATTAGTTTAAAGGCTCTTGATTTCTTGATTTCAATTAGTACTTTTGGGAGAATTAATAAAAAGCGCTCGAAAGAGTAATGTGTATGAAAATTGTAATATCGCCAGCCAAGTCGTTAAATTTAGAGAAACAGCTACCTACGGAGTTGCACACCCAACCTTTGTTTTTAAAAGAGTCGCGAGAAGTCCACAAAGTTTTAAAAGAGATGAAGCCTGCTGATTTATCAATTTTGATGAGTATTTCAGATAAGTTAGCAGATTTGAACTGGAAACGAAATCAAGATTGGAAAACACCTTTTACCACTTCAAATGCACGTCCGGCTGTGTTTACTTTTGATGGTGATGTGTACATTGGATTAGATGCGTATTCGATTCCAGAAAAAAGAACAGAAGCTTTACAAGAGCGTTTAAGAATCCTATCCGGTATGTATGGCTTGCTGAAACCATTGGATTTAATTCAGGCGTACAGATTGGAAATGGGCACCAAATTACCCATTGGCGAAAGCAAAAATCTGTATGAATTTTGGAAACCAATCGTTACAAAAGCTTTAAATAAAGAGCTCAAAGAAGACGAATTGTTTGTCAATCTTGCAAGCACGGAATACTTTTTGGCAATTGATGTCAAGGCGTTGAAAGTTCCTGTGATCACTCCAGAATTCAAAGAGTACAAAAACGGAAAATTAAAGATCATCAGCTTTTTTGCCAAAAAAGCAAGGGGAATGATGGTGCGTTATATTATTGATACGGATGCTCAAACGATTGAAGATTTGAAAGGGTTCAATTATGATAGCTATCAATTTGATGCAAATTTATCGGAGGGCAATCATTTGGTTTTTACCCGTTAGAGACGCTATTAATCGGCTCTTCATTAATGCATGGCATCAGCAGGATTGATTTTGTTTTTTCCTCTTTTGATAAAAAAGATGATTGGAATACAACACAGAAACATAATTCCCAGATACAGAAAAATATCCATATATGATAAAACGGTACTTTGTTTCAGGACAGAATAATCAATAACCTGATAGGCTTTTTTCAGCGATTCATTAGCACTAAATCCTTTTGACATAAACCCTTTTTGCAACATTATAACGCGTTGTTGGACTTCGAACTTGCTGGCATCTAAATTTGAAATCAAATTTACTCTGTGTTCCTGACTAAATCTCGTGATAAAGGTGGTGATAATTGCAATTCCAAATGAACCTCCCAATTGGCGCATCATTCCTGTAAAGGCTGCACCTTCGCCAATATCCTTTCCTTTCAAGGTGGAGAGTGACAGTGTAGTTATGGGTACAAATAGCAGTCCCAATCCTATTCCTCTTAAAATCAATCCCCAATACAGATGCTCAACACCCGTATTAGGAGTCAAGCTGTTGTGCATCATCATCGTAAAGAAAAAGAAAATCAAAAATCCAAGACCCACCATATAACTTTGCGGAACACCTCTTTGAATTAATTTCCCAATAATAGGCATCATAATAGCGGTGGTGATTGAACCCGGAATAAGCAATAATCCTGCGTCTGTAGCAGTCCAGCCTAGAATTGTTTGGGTATAAATTGGAATTATTAAGGTAGAACCATAAAGACCAAAGCCCAATATGAAACACATTATGACACCAATTCTTAGATTTCCATCTTTTAAAACCCTCAAATTGACAATAGGATGTTTATAGGTCATTTCTCTCCAAATGAATAATATTAAGCCAAAAACGGATACCGTACTCAAGAATATAACTGTTATATTGTTGAACCAGTCATCTTGTTGTCCGTGTTCTAGAACATATTGCAAAGAACCAATAAATACGGTCAACAGAAAAATTCCTAACCAATCCACCTGTTTGGCTTTTAGTTTTTCTCCATATTTAGGACTTTTTACAAAAGTTAACGCTAGAATAGTAGCTATGATACCAATGGGAATATTGATATAAAAAATATAAGGCCAAGAGAAATTGTCAACAATATAACCCCCTAATGGCGGACCCAAAGTAGGTCCCACTATAACTCCCATTCCATAAATAGCCTGTGCCATACCTCGTTTTGCAATGGGATAACTCTCCGTTATAATGGTTTGTGCGGTCACTAATAAAGCACCACCTCCCAAACCCTGAATAAATCTAAACGTAATAAGTTCCCATATATTATTGGCATTGCCGCACAAAAAAGAGGCTACTGTAAAAATGATAATGGAAGTCACAAAATAATTTCGTCTTCCAAATTGTTGTGAAAGCCAGCTGGTCATAGGGATTACAATCACGTTTGCAATAGCATAAGCAGTAATGACCCAAGCAACATCATTTAATGTGGCACCCAGACTTCCTCTCATGTTTGTAAGTGCCACATTGACGATAGTGGTATCTACGATTTCAAGTAAAGCACAAAGTACTGCTGTGATCGTAATAAGAACTCGTCTGTAGCCATATTCTACTAAATCGTCTTCTCCTGCTTGTACCATTTATACTAAAGTGTAAACTATCATTTTATTAAAAGAGGTGCCGTTTTTAATTCAAAAAAACAGCTTTAATCTAAATGTACATCAACATCTACATTCATTCCCGGACGCAGTAATTTTATTTTTTCAGGGTCATTTGTTGAAATCAAACTTATTTTAACAGGTAATCTTTGAATGGTTTTTACAAAATTTCCTGTGGCATTATCTGGCGGTAACAAGGAGAAACGGGATCCTGTTGCTGGGGAAAAGGAAGTAATGGTTCCCTTGAAATCATATTCGGGATACGCATCTACTTTTACGATTACTTTTTGGCCAATAACCATTTTGTTGAGTTGCGTTTCTTTGAAATTAGCAACTACCCATGCTTCATTGTTGTTGATAATATAAAATAGGGATTGCCCTGGTTGCACGAGTTGTCCCGGCTGAATATCAATTTTTGATACCTGACCATCAATAGCAGCAGTGATAGCAGTGTAGGTTAAATTTAATTTTGCGGCATCAAGCATTGCTTTTGCTCTTTGTATATTGGCTGCAGCCACTTCTGTCTGTTTACCTGAAACTTTAGATTTAGCTATAATAACTGATTTTTGAAAGGCAGTGGCTCTTTCTTGTTGTTGTAACACGCGTACTTGACTTTCAGCTTCCAGTTTGGCGGCTAAAGCCTGTTCGTATTGTTGTTTTGTGATCGAATGGCTTTTGTATAAATTATCATATCGATTGTAATCACTGGTTATGCGTCCCAATCTTATTTTTGCGGATTCGATATTACCACTTGCAGATCGTACATTGGCATCCGAAACAGAAATACTGGCTAAAGCACTTCCTATATCAGCTTTAGTAACTTCAAAATTACCTTCAGCGCCAATCATTGCAGCATGTGCTTCTTCAATTTTTAACTGGTAATCCCTTTTGTCAATGGTAAAAAGCGTATCGCCTTTCTTTACAAAATCATTGTCCTTGATGTACACTTTATCCACATATCCTGAAACTCTTGGGATAATTGGGTTCATGTTTTTTTCAATTTGCGCATCATCAGTTTCTTCGTGAGATTGTGAATGCAGGTATTTAAAAGTTCCGT
This sequence comes from Flavobacterium sp. RSP15, assembly GCF_003968755.1. Lineage (GTDB taxonomy): Bacteria > Bacteroidota > Bacteroidia > Flavobacteriales > Flavobacteriaceae > Flavobacterium. Next base: position 12,956 of record NZ_RYDL01000013.1, read on the forward strand.
ACGTCCCACCTAAAACTACCAATGCCACTAGGATAATGATAAATTTTGTATTTGTTTTTTTGTTTTCCATGGTAGGTATATTATAATTTTGAAATAGTGAAGGTTTGAGATAATTGGCCGGTTACCGAGAGTAACTCATAATATTTTTGAATGGTATTGGCTTTGGCCAAAGTCTTATTGATTTTAGAACTCAATTGCTCTACATCAGCCTCCAGTAAATCATTGGTGTCCGAAAGACCATTATCATATTTATCTTTGATGATTCTGTAATTTTCAGAAGATTGTTCCAGCGCTTGTCCATAGACAACATCTTGTTTTAAAGCTAAATCATAATCTTCAATCGCTTTTTGAACTTGGATTTTAATATAATCTGTTAGTATGGCTTCAGAGTTTTGGACTTCTAAAAATTTATTTTCGGCCAGCCGCACTAAAGTTCCGTTTTTTAGAATGGCACTCAAATCATACGAAAGCCCGACGCCTATATTCATCGCGTTTTGCACCGTAATCACATTGCTCAGGTCTAATGCCGTATACCCGCCAACTAATGCAATGGCCGGATAGTACGACCCTTTTGCTATTTTTATATTGGCTTCACTGGCTTTTCCCTGAAACCGAAGGGCTTCTAAATCCTTCCGATTTTCTAGTGCAGGTAATTCATTTTCAGGGATATTAGTCATTTGAAAATCGGCAAAATCACGCTCTCGAATCTCTAATTTTGTGTCCGGATTTAGTTTTAAAAGCGTAACCAGGTAAAAGTTGATGATTTTTAAATTATTATTTGTTTCGTCTAATGACAATTGGATTTTCGAAGCCTGTAATTGGGATTTTAACAAATCATTTCTGGGGATAATTCCATTTTTTTCAAGGGCTATAAAATCGTTTACCCGCTGTTGCGCACTTTTTTGATTTTCTTTTAGCAGTTCAATTGTTTTCTGGGCTTTGTATAAACTGGCATAATAATCAATCACCCGCAACGCAATTTCCTCCTTTGTTTGCAATGCCGTAGCCATTTCTGCCTGATACAAATTTTCATAAACGGTGATGCTATTTTGAATTTTAAAACCTGCGAAAATCGGAACACTGGCATTCAACTGTCCAATCATTAATTGATTGACAATTGGAAGTGCTTCCTGAGTTCCTGTATTATTTTGATTGAGTTTGAAATTAACAGAAGCATTTGCCAATCTTTGGTATTGTCCTGAAAGTTTCAAATCAGGATATTGATTGTTTTTTGTGGATTGCAGCTCGTACTTTTTGGTTTTTACTTTTGTATTGGCTAGCGTAACTTCATTACTTTTGGTCCAAGCCAAATTGATGGCTTCGTACAATGTTAAACTTGTTTTTTCTTGCGCTGCTGCAGATGAAATTCCAATGAAGAAAATCACAATGAGCATGAATGGACTAACTTTCATACGTAGATAATTTTTGTTTTTTATAGGAATATGGAATTCGCATAGGTCTTTATTATTTTTTGCATAGCATTTATGGGGCGCTCATTTCATGGATCAGAAGTGCCTTTACAGTTTGTTGAATGTGCGTTGTCAAATTGGTTTTGATATAATTATTGTATAAATCTTCTGTTTTTAAGTTTAATAAATTTTCGAAGAAAGGTTTGTTCATGTGAAAATGAAAAAAAGTGCCCAGAATTGTGGGTGTGATAAGCGGAATAATAACATCTTTTCTGAAAATGCCTTTATTCTGGCCTTCTTCAATTATAATTTCAAGGGATTTTAGATTTCCCTTTTTTAATTCTGAAAAAACCGAAAGATTTTGTTTGCTTTTTTTGGAGGGGAATTCAAAGTGTAATATTCTATAAATCCCTCGATTACTATTGATTCTGTTGATGTACAGTTCAATCAGCTTATTGATTTTGTCAAGGGGTTCCAGATCTTCCAGCAATAAATGTTCTAATTGATTTTTAAGATCTGAAGTTCTGTACACTATAAGCGATTCCAGTAGTCGCTCTTTGGACCCAAAATAATACGAAACCATAGCAATATTGATTTTTGCCTCTTTTGCTATGTTCCTAATCGAAGTGCCGTCAAATCCCTTTTCTGCAAAAAGAGTTTCTGCAACTTCCAGGATTTGAATTTGTTTGTCGTTAAAATTATGTTTCAATGGAATTTAATTTTTTCAAAAACAAAACTAAACAAGCGTTTAAATTAAACAACCGTTTGGTTTTTATTTAACATTGTTTTAACATTTTAAATAAAGCCGAACGGTTTTTTTATTTTTGATAGTCTCAAAAAGGAAGGTTTCGGGAACGGTGACTTCTATCTAAGATTGTGAATATCTATTTTAGGAATAGTTAATTTAGTTTCCTTTAAAATCTATCTTTGACATCCTAAAAATAAAATAAAATGAGCACAACTTGGTACGAATGCAAAGTAAAATATAGAAAAACAGATGAAACCGGCGGGCAAAAAATTACGACTGAACCCTACTTGGTAGATGCGTTATCTTACACAGAAGCCGAAAGCCGAATTAATGAAGAAATGTCAGCGTATATTAGTGAAGAATTCAAAATCACGAATATAAAAGTGGCTAATTATGCCGAGATTCATCCTTTTGAAAATGCAGATCGCTGGTTTAGATCTAAAGTTTCATTACTCGCCTATGACGAAGAAAGTGGCAAAGAACGCAAGACCAATATGTATTTATTAGTGCAAGCCAATGAGGTAAAAGAGGCTTATGATAATACTATCAGTGTGATGAAAGGCACGATGGGAGATTATACGATTCCTGCTATTTCAGAATCTCCTATTATGGATGTTTTTCCGTATTTCAGTGGAGAAGAAGGAGAATTGGAACAATTAGAAAGGTTCAATGCAATCAAAGCCTCTAAACCGGAAGCAACTGTCGAGATAGAAGATCACATGGAATTTGAAACCGCACTTGAAGAAGAAGTTGCAGTTTAAGACAAATTGTATTAAATAAAACTCACCGTAAATTCGCAAATTATAGAAACCGTTGCTAACTGTTTTTATCTGCGAATTTGCGGTTTTTAAATTTTAATACTAAGTTTTTTATAATTCCAATTGGTTCTGTCTAGCCAAGACTTTCTCGTATGCTTTTCGTGGGCTTCCTCTAAAATATACTTCGCCACAAAAGGTATAACCTGAACTTTCAAAAATTTTTATCATGGCAATGTTGTCAAAATTGGTATCTGCTTTTATGCTGTAAATGAGGTTGCTTACCGCAAAATCCTCAATGTGTCCGAGAATCATTTTAGCCAAGCCTTTGCCTAAATACTTTTCAGCAATAGATACGCGGTGCAGTACAACAAAATCATCATTGGTTAACCAGTTCCCTTCAATTTTCTCATAAGCGGGTTCGTCATTGATTAATACCGCGCTATAACCAATAATGGTTTTTCCTTCAACCAAAACAAATCCTTCCCCTTTTTCAATGTCTTTTTGTAAAACCTCTGGATTTGGGTAACCGTCTTGCCATTGATTACTGCCGTCTTCTTTTCTTCGAATGATAGCTTGTTGTAATATCTCCCATATTGGGGATATCTCAGAGGGTTCTGCTTTTCTAAAGTGATACTTGATCATCGTAATTTAAGTTTTTTAGGGTATTCGCTAAAGTATTTCTGCCGCTTACTAAGAGTACTAAATTAGGTTTTATTTTTCGTTTTTTTTTAGCTTTGGTCTATAAAAGAGTATTTTTTTATACTCAAAAGAAGCTGTAGAGTACAAATGAATCAACTTCTGGAACATTTATGGAATGACAGAACAGAACAGTTGAATAAAAAAAAGACTACAGCTATTCCTGAAATTAAACTAGAGTCAAATTTAACAATGATAGCGGTGGTGGGCATCTAACATTATTTGTCAATAGATAAAATACGTTTTTTCTGTTTAATGAGGGTGTAAATTATTTGCGCGAAAAACCCAAAACAAATCCTAAAGTATTCTAAATTGTATTGATTTACAGTTTTTTATTTCTGAATTTTGATATCTAAAGATAGATCATGAAAAAGAAAATTCTGGCCTTAGGAAGTCTAACATTGCTCTCAGTAACTTTATTCGTAATGAATCTGTGCCATTCTACACCTAAAAAGGTAAAGGCAATACAAAATTTTAATAAAGACAAATTTCTAGGCAACTGGTACGAAATTGCACGGCTGGATTTTGTTTTTGAAAAAAATTTAAACAATACCACAGCTGAATACTCACTCAATGAGGATGAAAGTCTTAAAATGATAAATCGGGGTTTTAATTTTATAAAGAACAAATACGTGGCAGCTACAGGCAGGGTTAAGTTTGTGGGCGATTCAAACACCGGAAAATTAAAAGTTTCTTTTTTTGGTCCATTTTATTCAGGGTACACCATTATAGCACTTGATTCGGATTATAAATATGTTTTGGTTGCGGGGGAAAGCATTAAGAATCTGTGGTTGCTTTCACGAGATAAAACAATGCCTCAAAATATAAAACAGGCGTATCTAAAAACAGCACAAGACCTTGGCTACAATACTTCACAACTCATTTGGGTCCAACACAATTAATTGATACAATTGAAAACGTACTTGCTTATTTTCAATAATTGGTACGTAGTACGTTCCAATTGAAGCCGTAAATTGTGCAGGAATGTATGAAAAAAAATATTTATTAATTTTTTCAGGAAAAATTAGAATAGTATTTTTGTCACATGAATTTATCCAAATCAAGTGTTTTGTTTATGGCAGCCTGCACAGGACTTATCGTTGCTAACCTCTATTATTGCCAACCCTTAATTATTTTAATAGCAGCCGAATTTAAAATCCCCGTAACGGATTCCGGTACAATAACCTACCTGACGCAAGCAGGGTATGCCATTGGACTTTTTTTTATGGTTCCGCTTGGCGATAAGATTGAACGTAAAAAACAGATTTTAATCACCACTTTTGCCTCAGTAATAGCCTTGATTATTGCGGCTACTGCCCAAAGTTTTGTGGTGCTAGAAATTGCTTCATTACTTATTGGTATTACTTCTATAGTGCCACAATTGATTTTACCTTTGGCTGCCTCTTTAAGTAAGCCGGAAGAACGGGGTAAAGTGGTAGGGACCATTATGAGTGGTTTGCTTGTGGGGATATTATTATCTAGAACCCTTAGCGGCTTTATTGGAGATATTTGGGGCTGGCGAGCCATGTTTTGGATAGCCGCCGGAATATGTTTGTTTATTTTTTTTGTAATCTACAAGCAATTTCCATTCAACCAACCAGTATTCGAGGGAACTTATGCGCAATTAATTCAATCGCTTTTTTCTCTGATAAAAACCCAACCGTTATTGCGAGAAGCAACCGTGATGAATGTGTTTTGTTTTGCTCAATTTGGAGCGTTTTGGACCACAATGGTGTTATTGCTTTCTGATGATCCTTTTCATTTTAATAGCGCAACAATAGGTCTTTTTGGCGTGGTGGGCGCTTCCGGAGCATTAGCGGCGCCTTTAGTCGGTAAAATCGGAGACAAAGGCAGTTCTAGAGTTGTTGTGGGATATGGCAGTTTATTGATGTTAGTCAGTTTTGTTATTTTTTATTTTTCAGGACAAAGTATTATCGGAATAATTACAGGGATTGTCTGTATTGATATTGGTTTACAAAGTGTTCATATTTCAAATCAAACCCGTGTATATTCAATACTTCCAGAGGCACGAAACCGTATGAACACCGTATATATGTCGTTTAGTTTTTTAGGAACTGCGGCAGGTTCAGCTTATGGTTTGATGTTATGGAAATATGGAGGCTGGGAGGCCGTTACTTTGGGTTGTATTATTTTGTCTTTATTAGCATTAACTGTTTATGCAGTTACTTATAAACGCAAAGACAAAGTGCAAAAAGTACAATGAATTGATTATAAAAAAAGCGCAAAGTATTTTGACTTTGCGCTTTTTTTATAATACTCTGAAATACTTTAAAAAGAATATAGTTTTTTACATGAGTTTGCCAAAGAAAACAGCATTCCAAAACAATTTTTCTGTTCCCAGCCAGAAGGCTCGGAAATTAGTATTGTCTGTGAAAATTAAAATGGCTCCATCTCCTTTTCGAATGGCTTGAAACGGTACCGTTTCTTTTAACAATTCCAGTTTTGGTTTCGAAATGTAACCGCTCAACAATGGATTTTTAGTATATTGGATTGGATTACCAAAACTGTTTTTATTGGGTTCAATAAAAATAGAGGAGTTTCTGAAAATAGGCATCATATTTCGTGGCATTCCATAATTAATAGGATGTGATAAATCTAATCTGGTTTCAAATATTGCCCCGCCAATCTCTTGTGCTCCCTTGAAATCACTAGTTTGTTCAAATGAAATTGCTTTAGCTTCATTTTTAGTAGTTTTCAAAGTTAATTCAATTAATTTACTATCATTCAGCCATTTAATAGCATCCTGATATGCAATTAAAGTTCCTCCACTTTGAGTCCATTGCTCTATTTTAGCTGCTGTAGCTGGTGAAAGTCCACCATAATTTCCATTGACCATGATCAAAGTCGTATAACCACTTAGAGTCACTCTTTGTAGTTGTTCCATATCTATTTTAGTCAATGGAATTTGTGCTTTTTGATCAAATAAATGCCATAATTCTCCCGCATCTGATGGATCAACACCACGTCCCACGACCATAGCTACTTTAGGCATGGTAAGATTGACTAGATTGGGATTTCCTAAATTGGCACCATCAGTAAACCCGGTTTCTACGGCGGTAATAGCAATAGCGTATTCCGGGATAATTTGGTTCAGGTACGCATACATTTCGTCTGAACTCATTGTCTGATTCTGAACAGGTACTAACAAACTCCCATAGGAAAAAGTTTTTCCGTTGTGGACAAATGGTTTCTTAGTGGTTTTTATACGCAGTCCTTTGGCCTGTAATTGGTATAAAAGTTTAGGAGAATTGTAGTCTGTCCATTCGATTAGGTATCCTACATCACTTTTTTGATTGACCGTTCCGGGTTTCAATACATTTTCGTAACGTGCCCCGGCTTGTGAAAGGGAATTCAGTTCCTCAAAATTTAAATTGAAAGCCAGATCAAAATTCCATGCTGAAATGTCATAAAAGATACTGTCTTTGAACTTGGTTTGTCTATCAAAAATAGCGTGTATGAGCTTTGAGTTTTTTTGTTCCATGGGAATAATAATACTCAAATCTTTACTGAATTTCTTTTTGTTGATGGTGATGTCTTCTTTCAATTGCAGCATTTCAATTTTATGCTGGCTAAGTATTTTGGCGAGTTCTTGAACTTTAGTAGCATCTTTTTCATCTCCAAATACATAGCCTTTTGTTTTGTTTCTTTTACTTTCGGCACTGGAATTAGTAAAAAAATCGCGTTGGTATTCCAGCAACTCTTTTCGCATTTCATACGCAGCCTGTAATGATGACAAGCTGGTTGTAAATTGATTTTTGATGGTAAATGGAAAAGTGATTATTCCGTTTACGCTTTGTTGGGCATGTCCTCTTGAACTTGCTTGTTCAAATAAAATACCGATACCTCCATTGATGTCAGGATAGGTAGATCCTTTGCCGTAATAAAAGTCATCAAAACCATCTTCGACATAATAAAAACTTCCGATTTTATCCAATGCTTTGGCATGGTAGCCTGCAATTTTTTTGGTTAGTTTTTGGTTTAATTCAGGAGTGAGTGGGTTGGTGCGGCTTTGAACTCCCGGCTGAAAAAAGTAAGTCGAATTAGTTCCCATTTCGTGAAAATCACACAATACATTTGGCATCCATTTCCTGAAAGTCCTAATGCGCGCCTGACTTTCTGGAAGTTGAACGGGAAGCCAGTCTCTGTTCATGTCAAACCAGTAGTGATTAAATCTTCCGCCTGGCCATGCTTCATTAAATTCTCGATCATTAGGATCTGTTACTAAGTTTTTACTTTTATGGCTGTTCACCCAAGTTGAAAAACGATGCAAACCATCTGGATTTAAACTTGGATCTAATAGAATAATCGTATTATCCAGCATTTTCTTTAGTTCAGGACTTTCTGAGGCTGTAAGATAATAGGCCAGAGCAATTGCGGCACCGGTTCCGCTGGATTCATTTCCATGGATTGAATAGCTTAAATAGAGTACGATAGGCAAATTAGATACATCCGAAGCATTAGTATCTGAATCCGATAAAGCGAGGTGTTTTCTATGAATTTCATCAATTTTTGCTAAATTTTCAGGACTTGAAATGGTAAGTAATTGTAGTGGACGGTTTTCATAAGTGTAACCGGTTGTTTCTATTTGCACTCTGTCAGAAGCTTTTGCAATAGCTTCCATAAAGCGAACTACTTGATTGTGATCAGTATGCATTTCTCCTAATTCAAAATTAAAAACACTTTTAGGTGTCGGAATTTTGTCATTGTACGTTTCGTTTTGCGGCAAAAAATACGCTAGCGGTACTGGTCTTTCTTGCGCATTGCAAATGAAACTAAAAAAGAATAAAAGGTAATAAATAGATTTCATAGATAAATAGGTTTTTAGTGGTGACGGTATAAAAAGAATCATTTGAATACAGGTTGTGTTAGAATTACATCAAAGATTAAATTTCAAGTAGCTTTAAATAGGATCCTTTTTAAGACAGAAAATTGGAAGAAATTTCAAGATGATTTATCAAATGTAACGTTTTAGTGAATAGGTTCAAATAAATTAATTTTGTAAATTTGCATTTCAATAAAAATTAAAAAGCAATGGAAAACGGAATATATGCTAAGTTCAACACCACAAAAGGGGCTGTTTTAGTAAAACTAACGCACGATTTGACTCCTGGTACAGTTGGGAACTTTGTAGGATTAGCAGAAGGTAACTTAGAAAATAAAGTTAAACCACAAGGAGTTAAGTTTTATAATGGATTAAAATTTCACAGAGTAATTCCTGATTTTATGGTACAAGGCGGTTGTCCACAAGGAACAGGAACTGGAGATCCAGGGTACAAATTTGATGATGAGTTTCATCCAAGTCTAAAACATGATCGTCCGGGTGTTTTGGCGATGGCCAATTCAGGACCAGGAACGAATGGTTCTCAATTTTACATTACACACATTCCTACGGAATGGCTGGATAATAAGCATACTGTTTTTGGCCATGTAGTTGAAGGTCAGGATGTCGTTGATACTATCGCTCAAGGCGATGTTTTAGAGACTTTAGAGATCGTTAGAGTAGGAGACGAAGCTAAAAATTGGAATGCAATTGAAGCTTTTATTAGCTTTAAGGGATCACGGAACAAACGTGATGCTACTTTGAAAGCCGATGCTGAAGCTGCGATGGAAAAATTAGCTGCGGGTTTTGAAAAAACAGAAAGTGGACTGCGTTACCAATTCATCCAAAGAGGAGAAGGTAAAAAAGCAGAAAGTGGAAAAACCGTTGCTGTTCACTATGAAGGTTCATTAGAGAATGGAAAAGTGTTTGATTCCTCTTATCCAAGAAAAAAACCAATCGAATTTAGATTGGGGCAAGGTCAGGTTATTGAGGGTTGGGATGAAGGAATTGCCTTGTTGCGTGTAGGTGACAAAGCACGTTTTGTAATTCCATCTCATTTAGGGTATGGATCTCGTGGTGCCGGAGGAGCAATTCCGCCAAATGCTACTTTGATTTTTGATGTCGAATTGATGGAAGTAAAATAGTTTTTAGTACTCTTTTCAGCGACTAGAAAAGATAAATACAAAGAATCCCAAAACGAAAGTTTTGGGATTCTTTTATACCGCTTATTTCTAAGGCTTTTTTATCGGAATACTTAATTGTCAATATTTATTCTTACTTCTTGGTAATTGGCATCATAGCGCCAGGAAAAACCAATACCTCCATACAGTGCAGATGGAGTATCTTTAAGACTTGTACTTATTGAGGCATCAATTTGCATGTCTTTATTTAACAAATAAGCAGCGCCACCACGAACAATTGCATCGCTGTAAAAATCACTTTTGAACCCCTGATTTTCTACAAATCCGGACCATTTGTTATTAAACCCTCTAGTCAAAGTTACCACGTAGCCATAACTCGGGAATTCAGTAGTAATATAGTCAGCAATGATATTCGTCACAAAAACCCACCTGCCATCGCCTAAGTGGTTTTGGGTAATCAACATAATTTTTGGAGATATACTGGATTCAGGGGAAAAAGAATAGGGATTGTCTGCCATCGTAAAATTAGCTCCTGCAAATATAGATACAGCAGGAATTAATTGATGCCAGTCAAAACTTTGATTGGCTTTCCAGCTGTAGAGGTTTGTTTTTTTTTCATAATTCCGGAAAGGATCATACACTAAATATTTAGCTCCCAGAACCGTTTGCTTGAAGTCTGCACGATTGGTTTTGTTGAATAAAGAAGTGTATTGTTCGTTTTGGTATTGTATATCGGCTATCAATTCCAGCTTTTCCATGAATAATCCCCATCGCAATGTGGCATCAATCCCAAAACCGTTTGCATCATAGTTCAATAAACGATGGTTTTGTTTGATCCCGTAAACACCAGTTTCTATTTGGATAACAGACTTTCCAACAGCAAAAGCCGACATGGTTTCACCCGGTCTGTTCGAATTGATTTGATCCGTATGTTGCCCATAATGAATACTTGGAATCATTGAGAGAGCTACAATTAGTAAGATTTTGATTTTGGACATCTTATTTTTTTTAGTTAAAAAGTAACAACGCTTTTCAAATGTAGTATATTTTATTATTTATTTAAGAGAGATAGTTTAATTTTGAACAGTTGATTTATTAATTTTGGAAAAAATTACAATTATATGCAAACAGCTTCATTTACTGGTTTTATAAAAGCACTTTTTTATATGATTGCTTTCTATTATATTTTTAGATTTTTGGCGAAATTATTTCTGCCATTATTAGTAAAAAAAGTAGTGCAGAAAGCAGGCGAAAACATGCAGAAGCAACAGCAGTATGCACAAGAGAATACGTGGCAAAAAACGCAATCGAAGGAGGAAGAAGTTCTTTACACAACAGCAAATACTAAAAACCCACGCGAAACCAAAAAAGTGGGCGATTATGTTGATTACGAAGAAATAGATTAAATTTGTCGTTATCAGCATCATTTTTACTATAATCCAAACCATTTTACATTGAAAATAATAAATAAGTTCTATCCACACGCCTTAGCCATACTTGGTTTTGTTGTGATTTCTCTGATATATTTTTATCCTGTGTTACAAGGAAAGCAAATTTTCCAGTCTGATATTGTGCAATATACAGGAATGGCCAAAGAGCAAAATGACTTTAGAGCCACCAATGATGTGGAGCCGTATTGGACTAATTCCGCATTTGGAGGTATGCCAACCTATCAACTAGGAGCAAAATATCCACACGATTACATTGGTGCGATAGACGATGCATTGCGATTTTTACCGCGTCCGGCTGATTATTTGTTTTTATATTTTCTTGGATTTTATGGTTTGATGCTGGTATTAAAAGTGGATCCCTTAAAAGCCTTTTTTGGAGCATTGGCCTTTGGTTTATCTACATATCTGATTATTATTCTCGGTGTTGGTCATAACGCCAAAGCGCATGCGATTGCATATATGCCGTTGGTTATTGCCGGATTTATTTTGGTGTTTCAAAAAAAATACATACTAGGAGGTTTGATTACACTTTTTGCGACAGCATTAGAAATCAATGCGAATCATTTTCAAATGACCTATTATTTATTGATTTTCTTATTGATTCTTTCTATATATTTTGTGTACCAGCAAGTAAAAGAAAAAGACTATAAATCGCTACTGTATTCATTTGGAATACTTGCGGTTGCGGGAATATTTGCTATTGGCACCAATGCGACTAATTTATTAGCTACTGCCGAATATGCAGATTTTAGTACTCGAGGGAAAAGTGAATTAATCTTTAATCCTGATGGTTCAAAAAAGGATAGTAATAGCGCCTTGACGTATGAGTACATAACGGAATACAGTTATGGAATTATGGAAAGCTTTAATCTGATAGCGCCCCGACTTTTTGGAGGCTCAAATAATGAGGCAGTAGGAAAAGACAGTAATATGTTTGAACTAATGGTGGGCAAGGGCGTACCAGAAGATCAGGCAACTGATTTTGTTTCAGGAATGCCAACCTATTGGGGAGATCAACCCATAGTTGCTGCTCCCGCATACATTGGTATAGTGGTTTTCTTTTTGGCTATTATGGCCTTGTTTATTGATACACGCAAAATAAAATATGTATTCCTTTCTGGAGCTGTAGTTGCTTTGATACTTTCATGGGGGAAGAATCTTCCTTTAGTGACTGATTTTTTTATTGACTATATTCCTATGTACAATAAATTTAGAGCAGTTTCCTCCATACAAGTTATTCTTGAATTGTGTTTTCCTGTTCTGGCTATTATGGGCTTACAGTCTTTCTTTACATTGGACAAAAAACTACAAAAGAAAGCCGTAATGGAGACCGGTGTTTTAGGGCTGGGATTAATACTGATCTTGTTTTTTAGTAAAAGTATGTTTAGTTTCTCTGGAGGTAATGATGCGTATTATCAACAAAGTTACGGACCTGACTTTGTTAATGCCTTAAAACAGGACCGAATGAGTTTGTATAGTGCTGATTTATTGCGATCTGGTTTCTTGATAGTAATTACAGCGGGTATTTTATGGTTGTTTATTAAAAATAGGTTTGCTCAGAAAACCGCTATTATACTTGTAGGCTTATTGATGGTTTTTGATTTGTTTTTTGTTGATAAAAATTATGTGTCAGGAAAAGATTTTGTCAGCGGTAGGGAAGTGGAAGTCCCATTTCAGGAAACAGCTTCCGATGTTGAAATTCTCAAGGATACAACTCATTACAGAGTTTTTGAAGTAAGTGGAAACTTGTCCAGCGCACGGGCTTCTTATTTTCATAAATCAATAGGTGGTTACAGTGCCGTGAAGCCACGAAGAATGCAACAATTATTTGATTATCAAATTGCCAATAATAATATGGAAATCCTAAACATGCTAAATGTCAAGTATGTAATTCAGACGGATAAGGAAGGAAAAGAATTTCCAACTTCGAACCCAAATGCCAATGGGAATGCCTGGTTTGTAAGCAGCGTGAAAGTGGTTAATACCCCTGATGACGAGATGAAATCGTTAGGACAACTAAATACTAAAGATGTCGCAATATTTAACCGGCATGAGCATGGATCTAAGTTTAGAAATGTTGGATTGAAAAGAAAATGGGATACCAGTGGAACCATTCAATTAGACGTATACAAACCCAATTATCTTAAATATACTGCTAATAATACTAAATATGCTTTAGCAGTTTTTTCTGAAATATATTATGAAAAGGGATGGAATGCCTATGTTGATGGCGTAAAAACAGTTCATTTCCCTGTTGATTATGTATTGAGAGCACTAGTTCTTCCAGGGGGTCAACACAAAATAGAATTTAAGTTTGAACCTCAAGTTATAAAAACCGGAAGCACGATTACGTTGGTAAGTTCCATAGGAATGTTGTTGCTTTTGATTGGTGGGATTTATTTTGAAAGAAAAAAAAGGCGTTAGCTGTCTGATATTTATTTGTAAATTTGATCTAATAAATTTTCGAATACATTCTAAATTTTTAATGCAATGGGTAAAGTCAAATTAAATCACGAACATCCAACAGTAAAGGAGGCTAGATATGTTGAGGAAACAAGACAATTGACTTATCAGCAACGTTTTGAAAAACTGATGGCAATAATCGAAATATCTTGCTTATTAAAGGCAGCAAAAAAATATTCAAAATCAAAATAATTTGAAATGAATATGCAGAAACAAATAATAGATGTTTGGAAGTATTTATCAGAAAACAAGGTAAACTATCTAACCATCGGTGGATTTGCAGTAAATATTTACGGCTACGGAAGAAACACAGGAGATATTGATATTTTCATTGAAGATACAATAGCTAATCGTGAAAATTTGAGAAAGGCCATTAAACAAATGGGATTGGGTGATTTTGAAAGTATTAAAACTATGCAATTCATTCCCGGTTGGACAGATTTCACTCTAAATATTAATTTTAGACTGGATATTATGACTTCTGTTAAAGGTTTAGAAAATCAACCTTTTGCTGCACTTTTAGAAAAAGCAAACATCATAGATATAGATGGAATTCCAGTGTTTTTTATTGATTATGATAATTTGATTATTTCCAAAAAAGCAGCTAATAGACTTAAGGATCAACTAGATATTGAAGAGTTGGAGAAACTAAATAACAAAAATATTTATTAAAATTATGATAGAATTATTCGGTTTAAAATCGTTTCAACAAATATTGTTGTTGCTTTTTTTATTAGGTTTTATTTTTGGAGTATTGTTTGGTATTTACTTATTTATACCTGACAAATTTAAATATTATTCAGTAATCCCCGCTTTACCGGCTTTTTACATTATTTCAAAAGGATTGTATCAAAACAGTACTTTGTTTTTTACGGATTTAAAATCAATTACAACAAAATCCTAAACTTGGAACCAAAAAAAATTTTAATAATTACCTATTATTGGCCACCGGCTGGAGGACCTGGGGTACAACGTTGGCTAAAGTTTGTTAAATACTTGCCAGACTTTGGCATTCAGCCGATTGTGTATATTCCGGAGAATCCAACATATCCTATTGTTGATGAAAACTTGGTTAAAGAAGTTTCTGTTAAAGCGATTATTTTGAAACAGAAAATTTTCGAACCGTATCAACTGGCTTCGTTTCTTTCGAAAAACAAAACTAAAAAAATCAGTTCAGGAATTATTCCAAATCAGAAAAAGCAATCTTTTTTAGACAAAACTTTTCTTTGGATTCGTGGAAATCTTTTTATTCCCGATGCGCGTGTTTTTTGGGTAAAACCATCAGTTGCTTATCTGGAGAAATATATTGTAGAAAATAATATTGATACCATTGTTACTTCGGGACCACCGCACAGTCTGCATCTTATTGGATTAGAATTAAAACAGAAATTAGATTTAAAATGGTTTGCTGATTTCCGAGATCCATGGACCACAATTGGTTATCACAAATCCTTGCGGTTGTCTCGTTTTGCTGCTAAAAAACACAAATCACTAGAACATCAGGTTTTGAATACAGCCGATACTATTATCGTAACAAGCAAAACCACCAAAACCGAATTTGAGGCGATTACAGATAAACCCATTGCGGTAATTACCAATGGGTATGATACAGAGGAAGTCGAAAAACAAGCGTTGGATTCTAAATTTTCTTTGGCACACATTGGTTCTTTTCTCTCCGAGAGAAATCCTCTGATTTTATGGGAGAGTTTGATCGAATTAATTAATGAGATTCCGGAGTTCAAATCGCATTTGGAAATCAAATTGATTGGAGCAGTAAGTCAGGAAGTTTTAGAAACCATTTCGCAATTTAAACTAAATTCCTTTTTGAATAATCTGGGCTACGTTTCACATTCGGAAGCGATTGCACATCAAAGAAAATCTCAGGTTTTGTTGCTTGTCGAAATTAATTCTCAAGAGACTAAAAGTATTATCCCTGGAAAATTATTTGAATATATGGTTTCTAACAGGCCTATCATTGCTATCGGACCCAACGGTTCTGATTTTGCCGAAATTATTACCACTACCAACACGGGCATATTTTTTGATTATTCGGAGAAAATGAAACTTAAAAGTGTAATTTTGGACTTTTATAATCAGTTTTTGGAAGGTAAATTACAGGTAAACGGAGTTGGATTACAGCGTTATTCCAGAAAAAATCTTACTAAAGAATTGGTTAAACTGCTTAATAAAATATAAATTAAAAGTGAGATTGCTTTGTGTCTCGCAATGATAAAGAAATGGGAATAGTATTAAATCAATCTTTAAAGAATACGATAATTACCTATTTTGGTTTTGGTATTGGGGCAATAAATACACTTTATTTGTATCCGTTTTTTTTAGGAACAGTATTTTATGCGTTAACAAACTATATTCTTTCTTGGGCAAATATCATTATGCCTTTGCTGGCTTTTGGTATGCAAAATACGTTGGTGAAGTTTTATACCCAGTATAAAACAGAGGAAGAACGCTCTCAGTTTCTCTCGTTTACTGTATTAATTCCTTTGTTGTTGTGTATTCCTTTAGTATTGATTGGATTTTTCTTTTTTGAACCTATTTCATTATACTTGAGCAAAGAAAATCCTGTAGTTAAGGATTATTTATGGCTTATTCCATTTATAGGACTTAGTATGGCTTATTTCGAGATCTTTTATGCTTGGGCCAGAGTGCATATGCATTCGGTTTTTGGAAATTTTGTAAAAGAGGTAGGATTGAGATTATTTTCTTTATTTGCTTTGATTGGAGTCTATTATAAATGGATTACAGTGGTACAATTTATTTATGTTACTGCTATTATTTATTTTTTGGCTTTTGCTATAACGATGTTTTATGCTTTCCGAATAAAAAAACCTGTATTTCAGTTTTCCATTCCTCAAAATGTGAAAGATGTTTTAGTATATACTTTTTTCATTATTTTATCAGGTAGTGTTGCGGTTATGTTGTTGGATATTGATAAAATTATGCTGAATCAATACATTAAAATTGAGAATATAGCCTATTACTCCGTTGCTACTTATATTGCATCTGTCATAGCAGTTCCCAGTAGGGCGATGCATCAAATTACATATCCCATAACGGCTAAGTTAATGCATGAGAATAAACAGGATGAATTAAATGATTTGTACAAAAAAACATCAATTAATTTGCAAGTTGTAGGCGGTTTTGTAATGCTGTGTATTTTTGTCAATATCAACCAGTTGTATATAATGGTTCCAAAAGAGTATAGCGGAGGAATTCTAGTGGTATTTTTGATAGGGATTTCTAAATATTTTGATTTGATTTTAGGAAATAATAATGCTATTATTTTTAATTCAAAATACTACCGTATGGTCTTGTTTTTAGGTTTATTACTTGTTTTTCTAACAATAGGACTGAACATGTTTTTTATACCAAGATATGCTATAACAGGAACTGCAGTAGCTACTTTGTTATCAATAACGCTGTATAGTTTGGCTAAACTGCTTTTTGTAGTCAAGCGTATGCACTTGTATCCGTTTACAATACAGACATTATATTCTCTTGCGATAACTTTTGTATTGTTCTTGATGTTTTATTTCTGGGAATTTCCTTTTCATCCAATCATAAGCATAGGATTAAAATCTATTTTAGTAGCCATTTTATATATTTATATTAATTACAAGTTTGTTATTTCAATAGAGATAAACGAAGCTCTGAATTTGGTTGTAAAAAAATTCACCTAAATATTATTTATTTTCGGATTTTTACGTATTAAGTCGCTTATTTTCATGTATTTATAATTATTTTTTTTATATTTAATAAAAAATAGAAATGCAAAATATCACTAAAAGTGGGTATTGTGAAGTTCTAAAATTGCCATTATTTTTGTAATTGTCATTTTATCACTGTTTGTTAAAAAGCAGCGGTAAATTATCTGAAATAATATGAAAAGCAATACAAGTACAACCGAGCAGAATTTTGTAAAGTTTTCCTCCATCCTGGAAAATAAGACCAGTCATGGATTTATAGTGTTGGAACGAAACGACAAGTTGCCCTTCGCTATTTTATTGAAAAAAAGACAAAAAGTAGATCATCTTTTTAATTTTTGTATATGTTGCATTACGTTAGGACTGTGGTCCATCGCCTGGATTTATATTACACAGGTTTCCTCAAAAGCTAAAAAAATACTTGTAGCTATTGATGAAGATGGAAATGCTTTTGAGGAGAAATGTTATATGGGGTAATCCGTTTACAATTTATCTTTTAAATACTGCCCTGTAATTGATTGTTTTATTTTTACAACTTGTTCAGGAGTTCCTACTGCAAGCAATTTCCCGCCATTTTCTCCCCCCTCAGGCCCTAAGTCTATAATCCAATCTGCACACTTTATTAAATCAAGGTTGTGTTCGATAACAATAATCGAATGTCCTTTATCAATCAATGCATTGAAGGAAGCCATTAGTTTCTTGATGTCATGAAAATGTAATCCCGTTGTAGGCTCATCAAAAACAAATAAGGCTTTGTCTTTTGTCGCTCCTTTTACCAAGAATGAAGCCAGTTTTATACGCTGTGCTTCTCCTCCAGACAGAGTAGATGAGGATTGCCCTAATTGAACATATCCCAATCCTACATCTTGCAAAGGCTGTAATTTTTGAGTTATTTTAGGTTGTTTATTTGCTATAAAAAAGGCAATAGCGTCATCGATTGTCATCGTTAGTATATCGTGAATGTTTTTACCTTCAAAAGCGACTTCCAGCACTTCTTTCTTGAATCGTTTCCCGTTGCAGGTTTCACAAGGTAATTGTACATCAGCCATAAAAACCATTTCTACATTGATAGCACCTTCTCCTTTACATGTTTCACATCTTCCGCCATCAACATTAAAAGAAAAATGTTTGGCTTGATAGCCTCTTATTTTTGATAATTTTTCTCTAGCATACAATTCTCGAATATCATCATACGCCTTGATATACGTCACCGGATTAGAACGGGAACTTCTTCCTATTGGGTTTTGATCTACGTATTCTATGTGTTTAATTTGAGCAAAAGAACCGGTCATTTCAGTAAATTGTCCTGCTTTTTCACCTGCGTTTTCCAACTTTTTTTGCATGGCCGGAAAAAGGATTTTCTTAACAAGCGTACTTTTTCCACTTCCAGAAACTCCTGTAATAACCGTTAATACATCCAGTGGAAAAGTAACATCAATATTTTGTAAATTATTTTCTCGTGCTCCTTTTATGTCAATAAAATTCTTGAAAAGTCTTCGTTTTTTAGGGACGCTAATTTCTAAATCACCGTTTAGATATTTCGCTGTAAGTGAAGTCGATTTTAATATTTCGTCATAGGTTCCCTGCGCGACTAAATGCCCGCCTAAAGTTCCTGCTTCCGGACCTATATCAATAATCATGTCAGCGGCTTTCATGATATCCTCATCGTGTTCTACCACAATGACCGTATTTCCTAAATCGCGTAACGATAGCAATACTTTTATCAAGCGTTCCGTATCTTTAGGGTGCAGACCAATACTGGGCTCATCCAAAATATACATAGATCCTACTAAACTGCTTCCAAGCGAAGTGGCTAAGTTGATGCGTTGTGATTCTCCTCCGGAAAGTGTTGCAGAATTTCTGTTTAATGTAAGGTAGTCCAATCCTACTTCGGTTAAAAAGGACAAACGGTTGTTGATTTCTAATAATAAGCGTTTGGAAATTTGCTTTTCATACACATCTAAATCAATGTTTTCGAAAAAAGTAACCAGATGTTTAATCGGTAAATCAACTAAATCAGAAACTGTTTTTGCGTTTATTTTCACGTAGGAAGCTTCTACTCTCAAGCGTTTTCCTTTGCAGGAATGGCATTTGGTTTTGCCTCGATATCGGGAGAGCATTACTCTGTTTTGAATTTTATAATTTTTTTCTTCCAGTTCTTTAAAAAAATCATTCAATCCTTGGAAATAACTATTTCCATTCCAAAGTAGTTCTTTTTGATCCTCAGACAACTCATAATACGGTTTGTGTATTGGAAAATCAAATTTGTAGGCATTATTTACTAATTCGTCGCGAAACCAGCTCATACTTTCTCCTCGCCAAGGGAAGATTCCATTTTCAAAAACGGACAATGTGGTATTCGGCACGACTAATTCGGAATCAATTCCTATAATATTTCCATATCCTTCACAAACGGGACATGCTCCATACGGATTATTGAAGCTAAATAAATGAACGTTTGGTTCTAGAAATGTAATACCATCCAACTCAAAATTATTGGAATAAGAATATTTTTTATCAGCGTTTAATTCCTGTAAATAGCAAATTCCTTTTCCTTCAAAGAAAGCCGTTTGCACAGCATCTGCCAATCGATTGTAAAACTCTTCTTCGCCTGAAGTATCGTGATTAATCACAATTCGGTCAATGATTAGGAAAATTTGTTTTTTGTCTAATGAATCCGACAAATCGTCTAGTCGTACCATTTCATTATTTACTAATATTCGGGCAAAACCTTGTTGTAAAAGTACTTTTAGCTTATCTTCCAGTTTGCGTCCTTCTTCTAGATGAATCGGTGCAAGCAGCAACCATTTGCTGTCTTTTTCAAATGTTTTGACATCGGTAATGACATCTGTAACGTTATTTTTTTTGACTTCTCGACCAGAAATAGGCGAATAAGTGCGTCCAATTCTGGCAAAAAGCAATTTTACATAATCGTATATTTCGGTTGAGGTTCCTACGGTAGAGCGGGCATTGGTAGTATTTACTTTTTGTTCAATAGCAATTGCCGGAGCAATTCCTTTTATGTATTCCACTTTTGGTTTATCCAATCGTCCAAGAAATTGTCTCGCATACGAAGATAAACTTTCTACATAGCGACGCTGTCCCTCAGCATACAAAGTATCAAAAGCCAAACTTGATTTTCCAGAACCCGAAAGTCCGGTGATAACCACTAACTTATTTCTGGGAATTGCGACATCTACATTTTTTAGGTTGTGTACTTGCGCTCCTTTTATAATAATATTTTTCTTTGGATCTAGTTTCGAAAGGTCAACTTGCATAAAAAAGATAATTTTCACAAAAGTAATCAATTTTCAACAGAGAAAAGGGATTGAACAACTCACAAATAATGATTAAAAAGGGGTTGTTACTCCTGTTTTTCTAAGTTGTATAGTTTTTATGTTTTCTATCCCATAAATAAATGCTAATTTTAAATCTATTTTTGGAATAAATTAACAAAATGATACCCTTGAAAACAAAACTACTTTTTTTTATTTTTTTAATGTCCTTTTGTGCTTTTTCTCAAGAGTTACCCCCAATTGTAAAATACACATCGAGTACTTATGGGGCTGGTAACCAAAACTGGATGATCGCACAAGATCAAAACCGCTATGTTTTTTTTGCTAATAATGACGGATTGTTAGAATTCAATGGTTCAAATTGGGAATTGTATCCATCACCTAATGAAACAATTATTCGTTCCGTAAAAGTCATAGGAAACAAAATTTACACCGGATGTTACATGGAATTTGGCTTCTGGACACGACAGACAGATGGGAAACTAAAATACACTTCACTTAGTAACAGAATAAAAAACAAGATTCTAGATGACGAACAATTCTGGAATGTTTTAAATTATGACCAGTGGGTAATCTTTCAATCATTAGATCGAATTTATATTTACGATACTAAAACAGGTACGTTCAAGGTAATTGCGCCAAATTATAAAATCACTAAATCATTCCGAACTAAAAATGGTATCTATTTTCAAACGATTCATGGCGGTCTATTTGAAATTGAAAGCGGAAAAGGGCGCTTGGTTTCAAATAATCCTATTTTGCAAAGCAATAGGATCGTAAATGTTTTTAGTATTGAGGAAGGACTTTTGATCCAGACACAGCTCAACGGATTTTACAAACTTATAGGTCCTACTTTGACTAAGTTTTCTACCGAAGTTGACTCCGAATTAGCTGCCAGCAGCGTATATAGCAGTCAATTGCTTTCTGATGGAAGTTTCGCTTTAGGAACAGTTTCTAATGGAATCTTTATTTTGACCAATGAAGGAAACATTAAGTATCATATTACTCAAAACAAAGGACTAAGTAACAATACTGTTTTGTCTTTGTTTGAAGATGCGGATCAAAATTTATGGGTAGGATTAGATAACGGAATCAATTGTATCAATTTGCAATCTCCGATACAAAATTTTGTCGATGATACCGGAATTTTAGGGACAGTGTACACGTCAAAATTATATAAGGGAAATTTATATATAGGAACAAATCAAGGGTTGTTTTATAAAGATCACCAAACTAATGGGCAATTCAAATTCATAAATGGCACAAAGGGGCAGGTTTGGTCTTTGTTTGAATATGACGGAACGCTTTTTTGTGGTCATGATTCCGGAACTTTTGTGATTGAGAACGCCGTTGCAAAAAATGTGTTTTCAGCATCAGGAACTTGGAAATTTGAGACGGTTCCCAATCAAAAAGAACTTGTACTTCAAGGAAATTATTACGGAATTTCTGTTTTAAAAAAAATTAACAACCAATGGATTTTTAAAAATAAAATTGTAGGATTTAATTATTCTTCGCGATATTTTGAAATAACAGCTGCGCTTGAAGTGTATGTGAGCCATGAATATAAAGGTGTTTTTAGATTGCAACTAGATAATACGCTACTTAAAACTAAACCCTTTACTACGTATTCTTCTCCTAAAAAAGGGAAGAATGCAAGTTTGACAAAATTGAATAATACGATTTATTATGCCAATAAAGAAGGGATTTTTAAACTCAACAATACAACAAAACGATTTGCCAAAGACGAGTTGTTAAGTGCTGTTTTCGAAAAAGAGGAATATACATCAGGGAAATTGATAGTGGATAATTCTAATAAAATATGGTTGTTTTCAAAGAATTATATTCATTATTTTTCATCGAGTAAATTGAGTAATCAACTCAAACAAAATGTAATTCCTATCCCGGCTTCATTGACTAATTCTATGTTGGGTTTTGAAAACATCACCCAAATATCTAATTCAAATTATTTGATTGGAACAACAGATGGGTATTATGTATTGAATATTAATGATTTGAGTTTTAAAAATCATAGTATTTCGTTCGCTGCAATAACAACAAACAAGCTGAATGAAAGCTTTGTAAACCGTGATATTAAAGAAGAGGGGCGTTTCAGTTATGATGAAAATAACATTAGCTTTAATTATACTGTTCCTGAATTTAATAAATATATTAATGCTGAATATCAGTATTTATTAGAAGGATTCCAGGAGGATTGGAGTGAATGGAACGCAAAACCAACAGTGAGTTTTAAAAATTTGCCACCGGGTTATTACACTTTTAAGGTCAAAGCTAAATTTGCGAATTCTGCCCTGGAAAACAGTATAGAGTATTCTTTTACCGTTAAAAAACCGTGGTATTTTACTAACATTGCTTTATTTGTGTACCTCATATTGGTGCTTGTGATGGCTCAATTTATTCACAAGGCTTATAAAAATTACTACCAAAAACAGAAAGAGAAATTGATAGAGGAGAATAATCTTTTATTGGAAATTAAAGAACTTGAAAATGAACAGGAAGTAATGCGAATTAGAAACGAGCAACTTTCTCAGGATGTAGATACTAAAAGTCGAGAATTAGCAGTATCTACGATGAGTTTAAACAGTAAAAACGAGTTATTAGCTTTTATCAAAGAAGACCTAAAGAAAACACCTGACGACGGCAATAGAAGTATAAAATCAGTCATCTCTACTATTAATAAGAATATTTCAGAAGGGGATAGCTGGAGTGTTTTTAAGGAAGCCTTCGATAATGCAGATAAGGATTTTTTGAAAAAAATGAAATTGGCTCATCCATCACTGACTCCAAATGATTTGCGTTTGTGTGCTTATTTAAGATTAAATCTTTCATCTAAAGAAGTGGCTCCTTTGTTAAATATTTCGGTTCGAAGTGTTGAAATAAAAAGATATCGTTTGCGTAAAAAAATGGAATTATCACACGAACAAGGACTAGTTGAGTATATCTTGGCTGTATAGTTCGGATGTGATTTTGCAAATAAAACTATACATTACCACAACAATAGCGTTATTGTTGTGGTTTTTTTATTTTAGATGAAAAGCAACTATCATAATTTCTTCTTAATATTCAATACTTTTTTCAGTATTGTAAATTAAATACCAAAATTTTTGCATTGTATGTTTTTTGTTGAGGTTCTTTTTAATTTATTATTAATGGTTCCGATTAATTTTATAATTCACAAAAAACATAAATTATGAAGTCAAACTATCTACTAATCCTTTTTCTATTTCTATCCTCGTTTGGTTTCGCCCAAGGATATGATATTGGAGGAGTTGTTAAAGAAGCAGGTTCTGGTTTACCTATACCGGGAGTAAATGTTAAAGTCAAAAATGGAACAATAGGATCAGCAACAGATATGGATGGCCGCTTTTACTTAAAACAAGTTCCCTCTGGTGCAACACTTACTTTTTCTTATTTAGGATTTAAAAATCGAGACTTTAAAGTGGTGTCTAATAATAGCGCACTTATTATCACATTACAAGAGGATTCCAGTACTTTGGACGAAGTTGTCGTTATTGGTTATGGAACTCAGAAAAAACGAGAAGTTACAGGCGCTGTATCTGTAGTAGACAGTAAAACTTTGGAAGCTTTGAAACCAGTTAAAATTGAGCAAGCGTTGCAGGGAACTGTTTCGGGTGTGAATGTCACTACCACTTCTGGTGCTCCGGGTGCAGCTTTGGATATTCGTATCAGGGGGATTGCAACCAATGGAGATAATAGACCTACAACAATTATTGATGGATATGTTGGTGAACTTGGATTACTAAATCCAAATGATGTAGAGTCCATTACGGTTCTGAAAGATGCTCAGGCTGCTATTTATGGAACTATTGGTGCTAATGGAATTATCCTTATCACCACTAAATCCGGTAAAAAGAATTCAAAAGCGAGAATTAGTTACAATACGTATACCGGTTTTCAAGAAACTTCAAGAACCTTACCTGTATTGAATGCAACTGATTATGCCTTACTGTTGAATGAAAGTTATGCAAATGGTGGGAATGCAATTCCTTTTCCTACTGTTTCCGGTTTGGGGAAAGGAACAAACTGGCAAAATGAAATTTTTAGCACTAGTGTGCCTATTATCAATCACGATATCTCTTTTTCAGGTGGTTCTGATAAAATTACTTACGCAGTAAGTGGTTCTCATCTGGATCAAGAGGGAATTATTGGCGGAAGTAAATCTGGGTTTTTACGAAATACAGCCAGAGTGTCTTTAGGAGCGGATATTACTGATAAATTAAAATTAAAAACAAACGTAATCTATACTTATTTCAATAGAAAGTCATTGAACGAAAGAGGTTTAGGTTCTGTTTTGTTTAATGCCTTGAACACTCCAGCAACGCTAAATCCGTATGATGCAAATGGTGATTTTACAAAAGTGCCTTCTAATACTGGGTTAGGAATAGAAATTATAAATCCATTGGCACAAGTTGCAAATACCTATAATGACTATAACTTCAAGAAAGTCAACGGTAATTTTGGATTGGATTATAAAGTTTTCAAGGATTTTACGATTTCGAGTTCCATTGGTTTTAATACTTCAAACAGTGAATCTAAATCGTTTGCCAAGCAAATTGATTATGGTGGAAAAGTGTTTGATGTACCCAGAAGTTCTGTGTCTCAAAGTGCCATTAATGATAATGATTATTCCTTTGATTTATTTGGAACCTATACTAAGAAAATAGGGGAGGACCATAATGTCGTGGCAACAGTAGGAAACACTATTTTTAAACAATTTGGAAACGGATTGTTTGCCACTGGATATGATGTCCCATATAATTCATGGGAATTTGCTGATATAAGTTTGACAAGAGGAATCGTTGAAACAGTTCCAAATAGTGCTTATAATTATGATGAAAGAAGACTATCCTATTTTGCAAGAGCGCAATATGATTATAAAGGAAAATATCTTTTTTCTGCCATGATACGTCGTGATGCTTCAACTAAATTTGGACCCGGAAATAAAGTGGGTTATTTTCCTTCGTTTACAACAGGTTGGGTAGTATCAGATGAAGGGTTTTTTGGAGAAGATAAGGTAATCAACTTCATGAAATTAAGAGGGAGTTATGGTACTTTAGGAAATGACCAAATTGGTAATAATGGATATGTTTCTCAATTAACGGGGGAAGCGACGTATGTTTTTGATGGTGCATTGGTCAATGGTTTATCAGTAGGACAAATTCCGAACCCAAATTTAAAGTGGGAAGAAGCCAGAAAATTTGATGTTGGTTTAGACCTTAAATTGATCCAAAATAAAGTGTCTATCGTAGCCGATTATTTTATTGATACACGTGCGGACTTATTAATCACGAATATACCGGTTTCAGGAATTAATGGGACCGAAGCTCCTGGTTCAGGTTCTCCAACAATCAATGGAGGGACAGTAAGAAATTCCGGATTTGAGTTTGCTATAGATTACAAAAATAAATTCTCTGATAATTTTTCAATGAGTGTGGGGTACAATGTTACCTTTCTTAAAAATGAAGTTTTAAGCACAAATGGAGTACCATTTTTACAAGGAGGATCCTTTGGAGTAGGTCAACAGCCACCTTCAAGAATGGAAGTTGGACTGCCAATTGGTTATTTTTACGGCTATAAAACAGATGGAATTTTTCAAAATCAAGCCGAAGTTGATGCACATCCGTCTCAATTATCTCTGGGTGCTAATGCCAGCCCTGGTGATCTTCGTTTTGTAGATGTGAACGGAGATGGAATATTGGATGCGAGTGACAGAACAAATATTGGAGACCCAATTCCAGCTGCTTCAATGGGATTCAATTTACAAATGAATTACAAAAACCTTGATTTTGCAGTCTATACATTTGCTTCTATAGAGAATGATATGGTTCGAAATTATGAAAGAAATCTTACTGATGTCAATCGTCTTAATTATGTTCTAGATCGATGGACTGGTGAGGGAAGTACTAATACGACGCCAAGAGTAACTACAAGTGCCACAGGAAATTCTACTTTTAGCAGCTATTTTGTTGAAGATGCATCCTATCTAAGAATTCAAAACATACAATTGGGTTATTCGATAAATTCTAAATATTCTGAAAAAGCAGGAATCACAAAACTACGATTATATGCAGGAGTCAATAACTTGTATACGTTTACAAAATACAAAGGTTTTGATCCAGGCGCTTCTGATGGTGCTCCAATTGGCGGCGGAATTGACTATGGTTTTTATCCAATCCCAAGAACCTATTTGTTAGGTTTAAACATTAATTTTTAATTCCTACTAAAATGAAAAAGTATCTATTTATTACCCTTATATCGATAACAATCTTCTCAACTGTAACCATTTCCTGCAGTGATGATTTTGTGGACCGACCAATAGAATATTCGATCGATTCTGAGAACTATTTTAATTCGAAATCAGATTATGACAATGCTTTGATTGCTGCCTATGATTTGTTGCAATCCACGTATCTCAATGCAATATTAGGCGAAATAGCCTCAGACAATACCTTGGCCGGAGGCGAAAGTCAATCGGATACACCAGGATTTCAGCAAATTGATGATATGATCCATACTCCTGTCAACAGTAATCTAAAAAACTTGTGGGACTGGATGTTTGCTGGAGTACAAAGGGCTAATTATATTTTAGAATTCAAAGATAAAACTAATTTTCAAGGGAAAAATCAAGTGATTGGTGAAGCTCGTTTTCTTAGAGCCTATTATCATTTTGAATTGGTAAAATGGTTTGGTGGAATTCCACTAAAAGGCGATGTAAGATTCAGCTCTGGAGACGAGAAAATTATTAAACGTTCCTCTGTTGCGGAAGTTTACGCTTCTATCGAAGCAGATTTAATCTTTGCTTCTCAAAACGTATCAGCAACAGCAGCACAAAAAGGAAGAGTCACGAAAGGAGCTGCTTTAGCATTATTAGGTAAAGCATATTTGTACCAAAATAAATACCCACAAGCGGCCACAACCCTTGAAAATTTGATTGCAACTTCGTCGTATTCATTGGTTTCAGATTACAATACTATTTTTGAAAATGCAGGAGAAAATGGTTTAGAATCAGTTTTTGAAGTACAATATACGGATGTTGAAGGAGCAGGTTTTGGATGTCTCCAATGTAGTGAAGGCAATGTAGCCGTTGGTTTTAGTGGACCAAGAAATTATTCAGGTAATTTATTTACCTCAGGATTCAGTTTTAATGTTCCAACTCAAAAAGTCGTAAACGCATTTGAAGCAGGCGATAATAGAAAAGCAGTTGCGATATTAGATATCGAAGCTTGGGCTACAGCCACAGGAGCCACATTTGGAAAAGGATATGAACACACCGGTTTTTTCAACAGAAAATATATTCCAAGAAAAAGAAGTGCTAATGCACAAGGTGATTTAAACCTCACAAATCCTAATAATTACAGAGCCATTCGCTATGCAGATGTTCTTTTGATGGCGGCCGAAGCTTACAATCGCGGAGGACTGAATGATACGAAAGCAAGAGGCTATTTGAACCAAGTTCGAAGACGAGCTTTTGGCGATTTAAATCATGATATTTCATCTTCTGGTGCTGCTTTGACTGATTTTATCTTAGCAGAAAGAAGAGTGGAATTAGTTGGTGAAGGCCACCGTTTCTTCGATTTAGTACGAACAGGTAAAGCTGCCACGGAGATTACTGGATTTAAAGTCAATAAAAATGAATTGTTTCCAATTCCTATCGAGGAAATTCAATTCGCAAATGGCAATTGGGCACAAAATCCCGGATATTAAAAACTAATATTATTTACAATATGAAAAAATTAAAATTAATACTAAGTCTTTTTGTTCTAACGATCTTTTTGGGATGTTCAGACGAAAATAATGACGTAGATCTGGATGGTGTAAATGCGCCTTCAAATATATCTGCTCTGACGACCATTACACAAGATAATTCAGGAAATGTTACTTTTCTGCCAAAAGGGGAAGGAGTAACTCAGTTCGAAATTTATTTTGGTGATGCCACCACAGCGCCTGCTTACGTAAATCCGGGTGGTACCTTTACCCATAAATATAAAGAGGGTAAATTTCAGGCGAAAATTGTTGGGGTAACTATAAATGGTAAAAAAACTGAAGCGATTCAAGAAGTAACGGTTTCTTTTTTGGCACCAAGAAATTTTGAACCCACGATTACTATTGGAAGTAACCTATCAATTACTGTAACTGCAAAAGCTGAATTAGAAACGTTTTTTCAGGTTTATTTTGGAGATGTAACTAATGAAGTCCCCGTTGATTTTATGGAAGGTCAAGTGATTAAACACACATATTTGAATCCTGGAACGTATCAAGTAAAAGTAGTTGCCTTGAGCGGAGGTGCAGCAACCACACAAAAAACACAAGCCATTACTGTAACCAATTTATTTGCTGCACCAGTTCCTACAATTCCAGCAGCGAACGTGATTTCTATGTTTAGCGATAGTTATACAAATGTTGCTGTTGACACTTGGAGAACATCTTGGTCACAGGCTAATCTCGAAGACATTGATATTAGTGGTAACAAAACTAAAAAATACAGCGCTTTAAACTTTGTAGGTATTGAAGCAACTACAAAGCCAATTAATGCTTCGGCGATGACTTTCTTTCACACCGATATATGGTCTTCAGATTTGACAGAATTTAAAGTTAAATTGGTTGATTTTGGTGCTAATGGAGTTTTTGGTGGAGGTGATGATAAAGAACATGAAATCACAATTTCAAATCCGGCGAAAGAAAAATGGGTGAGTTTAGATATTCCGTTAAGTAATTTCACTGGATTGACTACTCGTTCTCACATTGCGCAATTAATTTTTGTTGGCGCACCTTCAGGAAATACTACGGTTTATGTAGATAATGTTTTCTTTTACAATCAGGTGGGCTCAATTAGTGCAGCGCCATCTCCTACTTTAGGAGCTTCTAAAGTAATTTCAATGTTCAGTGATGCGTATGCAAATGTCCCTGTTGATACCTGGAGAACTTCCTGGTCAAGTGCCACTTTGACGGATTTGAGTATTAATGGAAATGCGACAAAAAAATACAGTGCCTTGGATTTTGTTGGTATCGAAGCAACCACAAGTCCTATTAATGCTACTGCAATGACCCATTTTCATACGGACGTTTGGTCATCAGACTTTACACAATTCAAAATAAAATTAGTCGATTTTGGTGCCAATGGAGCTTTTGGCGGGGGCGACGACAAAGAACATGAAATAACAGTTTCATCTCCAGCAAAAGGATCTTGGGTAAGTTTAGATATTCCATTGAGTTCTTTTACAGGATTAACCACACGAGCGCACATTGCACAGCTCATTTATGTAGGTGCGCCTGCCGGAAATAACACTGTTTATGTTGACAATGTTTATTTTCATAATTAATAAAAAGATAGATAGTAGCAAGTAATTATGAGTTTAAAATGAATTGGTATACAACGAGTATCACAGTTATGTTTTTTAAAAAATAGTAAAAATGAAAAAAATAGTAATAAATTTAGTATCCGTTTTTGTCCTTCTATTGATGGTCAATTGTCAGGAGGATAATTTAGGTTTTGGAGCGTTAGATACGCCTGCGAGTCTTCAGGTTACAGCAGAGTTAGTTGGTAAAACAGCGGCTTTGCCAAACGGAAATGGTTCCGGGAAAGTAAAATTCACGAGCACGGCAGAAAATGCAATATCGTATAAATACATTTTTAGCGATGGAACTTCTCAAAATTCGCCAAGCGGGATTCTTGAAAACACCTTTGCAACACCAGGTACAAATACATACACAGTGACCGTTATTGCTTCTGGAGCAGGAGGGATTGCGACTAATGTGACTTTAGAAGTAACTGTTTTCAGTAATTTTAAAGATGAGCAAGCGGTACAATTCTTAACAGGTGGCGCATCCAGAAAATGGTATTGGGCACAATCCGAAGATGGCCATTTAGGTGTTGGTCCAAACGTAGCTTGGTCTGATCCTACTTTTGGAACAAAAAATTACTACCCTGATTTCTACTCTGCTAAAGCAAATGAAAAATCTGCAACGTGTTTGTACAAAAGTGTGATGACTTTTTCTATAGTTGGAGGCAATTTGAAACTTGAATTGGATAACAAGGGACAAACGTATTATAACGGAGCTTTCAAAGGAGGCGGCGAGGATGCCTGTTATGACTTAAATACAAGCGGTCTTAAAACTGTAACGTTGAGTAAGTCAGATTCCTTTGTAACTAAAAATCCGAATAGCGCCACTCAAACAAGAGGAACTACAATGAACTTTGCAGATGGTGGTTTTATGGGCTACTTTGTCGGATCTAGTTCGTATGAAATCTTATCAATTACCGATAATCGTATGGTAGTAAGAGTGATTCAATCCGGGAATCCATTTTTGGCATGGTACCATACTTTTACTACAGCAGCTCCTGCGGCAGTTGTAACACCTACGCCAACAACAGATTATACTGTTTTGAAATTTGCTGATGAATTTAATGTTGCCGGTGCTCCGGATCCTACAAAATGGGGATATGACCTTGGCGCTGGCGGTTGGGGTAATGGCGAAGCCCAAACGTATACAAACGGTGCTGATAATGTAATTGTTCAAAATGGAAATTTAAAAATTACAGCTAAAAAATCAGGAACAGGCTACACTTCCGCACGATTGAAAACAGAAGATAAATATGAATTTACCTATGGTAAAATTGAAGTTAGAGCGAAACTGCCAGTTGGTGGAGGAACTTGGCCTGCAATTTGGTCCCTAGGACAAGATTATAAAACTAATACTTGGCCAAAATGTGGTGAAATTGATTTCATGGAGCACAAAGGAAATGATCCAAATGTCATCCACGGAACATTACATTATCCGGGTAATTTTGGAGCAAACCCAAACACAGCTAAAACAACAATAGCAAATGCAGCTACTGAGTTCCATATTTATAAAACGATATGGAGTCCAACTTCGATACAGTTTTATGTGGATGATAAACTTTTTCATACGTTTGCCAATAGTAGTTCAGTGCCTTTCAACAGTGATTTTTTCATGATTTTGAATGTGGCAATGGGAGGAAGTTTTGGCGGAGCCATTGATCCTGCTTTTACACAATCTTCGATGGAGATTGATTATGTAAGGATTTATCAATAAAATACGTAATTAATATAAAAAGGTCGGTTTTTTACCGGCCTTTTAATTGTAATAAAAAAGGATAATGATGAGAAATAAATCCCTGTTAGCATCTTTTGCTATAACAGCTCTAATAATTGCAGGTTGCAGCACTAAAATTTTAAAATCACCGGTTTCTTATTCCAAAGAAAATATTCTGGATACAAAAGTAGATTCGGTTCTCCAGCTGATGACTTTGGAAGAAAAAGTAGGGCAACTCAATCAGTATAATGGTTTTTGGGATATCACAGGCCCCAGTCCAAAAGAAGGGCAGGCAGCCAAAAAATACGAAGACCTGAAAAAAGGGTTAGTCGGATCAATGCTAAATGTAAAAGGAGTTAAGGATGTGAAAGCGTTACAGAAAATAGCGGTAGAACAAACCCGATTGGGAATTCCTTTGCTTTTTGGGTTTGATGTAATTCACGGCTACAAAACCATCAGCCCAATTCCGCTGGCCGAAGCAGCAAGTTGGGATTTAGAAGCAATAAAAAAGTCAGCTGCAATAGCTGCAGAAGAAGCCGCTGCAGTAGGATTGAATTGGACTTTCGCACCTATGATTGATATTTCGAGGGATGCCCGATGGGGACGTGTTATGGAAGGTGCTGGTGAAGACACTTTTTTAGGAAGTAAGATTGCCGTTGCGCGTATACAAGGTTTTCAAGGTGAAGATTTAGCCGCGACGAATACTATTTTGGCTTGTGCCAAACATTTTGCAGGATATGCTTTTGCAGAATCCGGAAGAGATTACAATACCGTTGATATAAGCGAAACGGTGTTGCAGAATACTATTTTTCCGCCTTTTAAAGCAGCGGTTGATGCAGGTGTGCGCACGTTTATGAATTCCTTTAATGAATTGAATGGGATTCCCGCAACAGGAAATGCCTATTTACAAAGAGAAGTATTAAAAAGAGATTGGAAATTTGATGGTTTTGTAGTTTCGGATTGGGGTTCTATCAACGAAATGATTCCGCATGGATATGCCAAGGATAGTAAGCAGGCAGCTGAAATAGCCATTAATGCTGGTTCAGACATGGATATGGAATCCAGCGCGTATGTGGAGCATTTAGTTGCATTAGTTCAGGAAGGCAAAGTCAAAGTAAGTGATATTGATGATGCGGCAAGACGAATTCTAAAGGTAAAGTTCGAATTAGGTTTGTTTGATGATCCGTATAAATATTGTGATGAAAATCGAGAATTGGCAACCGTTGGAAAACAAGAATTTCAAGAAGGAGTTTTGGATATGGCCAAGAAATCAATAGTACTTTTGAAAAATGAAAAAGAAGTATTACCGCTAAAAAAGTCAGGACTAAAAATTGCATTAATTGGTGCTTTGGCAACTGATAAAACAAGTCCTTTAGGAAGTTGGAGAATTGCTGCTGACGATAATTCGGCTGTTTCAGTTCTAGAAGGATTGCAAAAGTATTCAGGAAATACGCTAACGTTTGCCAAAGGAGCTGATGTAACCGAGGGAAGAACCCAGTTTATTTGGGAAACTAAAATCAATACGACTGATAAGAGCGGATTTGCAGAAGCAATTGCGGTAGCAAAACAAGCTGATGTGGTGGTAATGGTTTTAGGAGAACACGGTTTGCAATCAGGCGAGGGAAGAAGTAGAGCTGATCTAGGTTTGCCGGGAGTCCAGCAAGAATTATTAGAGGCAGTTTACAAGGTCAATCCTAATGTGGTTTTGGTTTTAAATAACGGTCGACCATTAGCCATTCCTTGGGCGGATGAAAATATTCCTGCAATTCTTGAAGGATGGCATTTAGGAACACAAAGCGGGCACGCCATTGCGCAGGTTTTGTATGGTGATTACAATCCAAGTGGAAAATTGCCTATGACTTTTCCCAGAAACGTAGGTCAGGTTCCTATTTATTACAATTATAAAAATACGGGAAGACCAGTAAAGAACGAGCCCGAAAGTGTATTTTGGTCGCATTATATCGATGAAAAAAATACACCATTGTATCCTTTTGGTCACGGACTCAGTTATTCTAAATTTGAATATTCCAATTTGAAATTATCATCTAATAAATTCGGTAAAAAGGGTAAAATTGAAGTTTCCGTAAATTTGAAAAATATTGGAAAAGTTGCCGGAAAAGAAGTGGTTCAATTGTATATTAGAGATTTAATAGGAAGTATTACACGTCCGGTGAAAGAGTTGAAAGGATTTGAAATGATCGAACTACAGCCTAATGAGACCAAGAAAGTGGTGTTTACAATCGATGAAAAAACAATCGAATATTTCACAGCCAATAGAAAGTGGGAAGCAGAAGCCGGAGACTTTAAAGTATTCATCGGAGGTAGTTCAGTAACAAAATTGGAAGGGGATTTTCAATATTCTAATTAAAATATAATGAAAAAAATTATAGTATTTGTACTTGTGGTCAATTTTGCTTTTGCACAACAGCACAAAAGAAAATTAGTTTGGGAGGAAAATTTTGAGGGGACCAAATTAAACGAAAAAAATTGGAATTTTGAAATTGGCGATGGTTGCCCTAATTGTGGTTGGGGAAACAACGAGAGACAATTGTACACGAAACAAAATCACTCAATTGCCAATAGTCAGTTAATCATCACTGCCAAAAAAGAGGGTGATACGTACACTTCAACTCGGATTACTACTAAAGGTAAAAAAGAGTTCCAATACGGACGTTTTGTGGCCAGAGCAAAGTTGCCTGTTGGCCAAGGAATTTGGCCAGCTTGGTGGATGTTAGGGTCAAATATCAGTGAAGTAGGTTGGCCTAAATCTGGTGAAATCGACATTTTAGAATATGTGGGGAAAGAACCCCATATGATTTTTACTTCTTTACACACTCAGGATAGTCACGGAAATACTGTAAATACTAAGAAAACCAGATTTGATACTATTGAAGAAGGTTTTCATATTTACGCCGTGGAATGGACGGAAGATAAAATGGAATTTTATGTAGATGATATTTTAGTGTACACGTTTCAGCCTGAAAATAAAACCGAAGCAATCTGGCCATTTAACCAGCCGTTCTACTTTATCGTGAATATGGCGATAGGAGGGAATTTTGGAGGACCAGAAGTGGATGATGCGATACTTCCTCAGGATTTTATAGTAGATTACATAAAGGTTTATCAGTAACTAATGCTATAATCAAAACTAAAATATCATTTTGTATTCTGTTTTAGGATCGCAAGGTCTTGTTTTAGTTTTTTTTAAAATTTAGGAGGTTTTTGGTACAAAATCATTTAGTTGTACTCGTCGGCATGATATTTGTATTGTAAATGTGAAAAAACAAGAAAAACTTTAACAAATTTTAATGAACCTCTGTTAATTTTT
Organism: Flavobacterium sp. RSP15; assembly: GCF_003968755.1. GTDB lineage: Bacteria > Bacteroidota > Bacteroidia > Flavobacteriales > Flavobacteriaceae > Flavobacterium. The sequence goes on from NZ_RYDL01000013.1 coordinate 47,903, forward strand.
ATTAATTTTACTTGGATGTTAAAATAATAATTGGTTAAATTTGAAAACTTTAACAAACCTAAAAACTCTTTAGCCTATATACAAAACTACTTTTTAGAGAAAACTCTCCAATTTTAATTAAAAACTAAAAAGTATAATTATGGTTAATATACAACTCCCTGATGCATTATTGGTAAAGGAATACATTTCAGGTAATGAGGATGCCTTAGCTAAATTGATAAAAAGGCATGAATCAAAAATTTTTGGTTTTATATATTCTAAAATTCTGGATAGAGATATTACCAAAGACATTTTTCAGGATACTTTTATTAAAGTGATAAAAACTTTAAAATCAAATTCTTATAATGAAGAAGGTAAATTTTTACCATGGGTAATGCGTATTTCCCATAATCTGGTTGTTGATCATTACCGAAAAACTAAAAAAATGCCTATGTTCAGAGAAACGGAAGAGTTTTCCATTTTCTCAATTATGTCCGATGATTCGTTGACCATAGAAAACAAAATAATATCGGAACAAGTCGAACTGGATTTAAAAAAACTAATAGAAGAACTTCCTGCTGATCAAAAAGAAGTTTTGGTGATGCGAATGTACCAGGATATGAGTTTTAAAGAAATTTCAGAGACAACAGGAGTGAGTATCAATACCGCCTTAGGAAGAATGCGTTACGCTTTGATGAATTTGAGAAAAGTGATTGATAAACACCAAATTGTTTTGACTAATTGACAATATACTGAAACTTGCTGCGTTGTAATAGAAAACAAATATGTATTATTGTATGGCAAAAACTTACTCAAAAAAATCATTAGTTTCTCAAACAATGAAACCCAGTAAAGAAACAATTTCTTTTTTATTAAGCTATTCTAAGGCGTTAAGCATACTGAAAATTGACAATAAAAATTTCGAAATTATATTGAATTGATGTAGAGATAGCAGCTTTCCTTTTTTATTTGGATTGTAAAAGACGAAAAAACCGCTGATTCCATTTGGAAGTAGCGGTTTTTTAGTATCCTTTATTTTTTATAATACGCATCAATAGCTGTTTTTCGGCCAATTGTTTTAGTAATAATATCCTGATCTAAATCCCAGCCACGAGCCGGAGAATATTCTCTTCCGTACCAAATAATTTGAAGATGCAGGTCATTCCAAATTGCTTCAGGAAAAAGACGTTTAGCATCTTTCTCCGTTTGAACTACGTTTTTTCCATTTGTTAAATTCCAGCGGTACATCAAGCGATGGATGTGTGTGTCAACCGGAAAGGCCGGAACTCCAAAAGCTTGCGACATCACGACACTAGCCGTTTTATGTCCTACAGCGGGTAATTCTTCCAGAAATTCAAAACTCTGAGGTACTTTTCCGCCATGTTTGTCAATTAATATATGGGATAAACCATGAATTCCTTTTGATTTCATTGGCGATAAGCCACAAGGCCGAATGATTTCCTTAATTTCTTCGACTGACATTTTGATCATATCAAACGGATTATCTGCTTTTGCAAAAAGTAAAGGAGTGATTTTATTTACTTGAATATCCGTACATTGTGCGGATAATAAAACGGCAATCAGCAACGTATACGGGTCTTTATGATCCAAGGGAATTGGAATCGTAGGATATAGTTTTTTTAACGTATTTATAACAAAAATTACACGTTCCTGTTTATTCATTATTTATTAAATTTGATTGGTAAAGAAAAACAATTTCGGTGGCATTAGTAAAATTCAAATTCAAATCAATAAAAATAATGACAACATTAAAAAAAGGAGATAAAGCACCTGATTTTTCAGGTCTGGATCAAGACGGAAAATTACATCAATTGGCAGATTATGCAGGTAAAAAATTAGTTATTTTCTTTTATCCAAAAGCAAATACGCCAGGATGTACAGCTGAGGCTTGTGACTTAAGAGATAATTTCGAGCAATTTGAAGCTAACAATTATGCACTTCTGGGCGTTAGTGCCGATGCTCAAAAAGCACAGGTCAGGTTTAAGGAAAAGTATAATTTTCCTTTTCCATTACTTGCAGATGAAGACAAATCAGTGATACAGGCTTTTGGGGTTTGGGGTCCCAAAAAATTTATGGGAAAAGAGTATGACGGGATTCACAGAACTACTTTTATAATTGATGAAAACGGGATTATTGATGAGGTTATTTCGGCTGTAAAAACCAAATTGCATGCTGCTCAGATACTAAAATAAGGATTCAGTCAAAGTCATTTTTTTTTGCATTTGCAAATATAAATGCAAACCAACTTTTAATAATAAACAAAGTCCAGATCTGCGGTTTTAATCGACCTAAATTCTGGACTTTGTTTTTAATTTAACTCAAAATTTGACTACTGATTCACGAATTGATTTCCTTCAAAACTTTATTAGGATCAAATCCAAAAAGTCTGTGTTCCTTAATTATTTCTGCAATACCAGGGGGAAGCATTGTTTCCCAACCGGGCTTTCCATTATTAATCATATTTAAAACTTCACGAGAGAACACCTCTAAAATAGTGGGATCATAATTATCTATATCAACTACTTTTCCGTTGAATTTAAAGAATTTATAGAGTTCTTTCATTCTTGGGTGTACTTTTAAATTTTCGGAGGTGATGATTTCTCCATTTTCCCCAATCATTGGATACAAGAATACTTTCATGTCGCGGTAGAATAATTTTCCAAACGCTTCCAGAATTCCACCACTTAAATGACGGTAATATTTCTCGTCAAAAATATCTATTAAATTATTCACACCCATGGCTAATCCCATTCTGGCTTTGGTATAATTAGCAAAATACTCCACTACTTTGTAATATTCCTGAAAATTTGAAATCATTACGGTTTGTCCAAGTGAACAGAGCAATTCGGCTCGATCCATAAAATCTCTTTCATCGATTTCTCCATCAGATCGTAGGTTGGATAATGTAATTTCAAAAATCACTAATGTGTTTTCCGGACTGACCTTGTTCTCATTTAAAAACATTTTTAATGATTTCTCATACATGTCCATGTTGACTTTTGTAACCGGACGAAAACTACCCCTAAAAGCAAGGATGTTTTTCTTGTATAAGATAGCAGCAGGAAGTATGTTTATTCCATCAGGATTAAACATAACGGCATCAGTCATTCCATTTTTGACTAATTGTAAACTCATCAAACGATTGTCAACATCAGCAAAACGAGGACCTGAGAAATTTATGGTGTCTATTTCTAATTGATCTTTGTCTAAATGGTCATACAAATAACGCAAGAGACGTTTGGGATCATTGTATTTGTAATACGCTCCGTAAATTAAGTTTACGCCCAGAATACCTAATGTTTCCTGTTGCAAACGCACATCAGTTTCTTTAAATCGAATGTGAAGAATAATTTCATTATAATCCTCATCCGGCTCAATTTGATAACTAATACCGACCCAGCCATGTCCTTTGAATTGTTTGGCAAAGTCAATAGTGGCCACGGTATTCGCATAGCTAAAAAACATTTTATTAGGATGTTTTTCTCTGCTTAGCCTTTTTTCTATTAGATTTACTTCATGAGAAAGCATTTTTTTGAGTCGACTTTCGGTCACATAACGACCGTCTTCTTCGATTCCATAAACGGCATCGCTAAAGTCTTTGTCATAGGCTGACATTGCTTTTGCAATTGTACCCGAGGATCCACCAGATCTAAAAAAATGTCTTACAGTTTCCTGTCCAGCGCCAATTTCTGCAAAAGTTCCATAGATATTTTCGTTCAAATTAATACGGAGTGCTTTATCTTTGACTGAAGGGATTTGTTCGATGATTTTATCACCTTTTAATTTTATTTCTGTATCCATTTTCTTTTAATATGGCTAATATTTTGTAAAGTTAGTTAAATAGGTTTCTAATGAAAGGGAATTAACCCTATTTTTGCAAATAAAATAAAGAAAGTTGAAGGTATATTTTTTAGGAACTGGTACATCACAAGGCATTCCTGTTATTGGTAGTAATCACCCTGTTTGTAAAAGCTTTGATTCTAAAGATAAAAGACTGCGCGTTTCTGTATGGATTTCTTGGGAGAATTATTCTTTTGTAATTGATTGCGGACCTGATTTCAGACAGCAAATGCTTGTGTCAAATTGCCAGAAAGTAGATGGTATTTTATTTACTCATGAACATGCGGATCATACCGCAGGAATCGATGATATTCGGCCTTTTAATTTCAAACAAGGAGAAATTCCAATTTATGCACATCAACGGGTAATAACTAATCTAAAAAGACGTTTCGATTATGTTTTTGAAACGGTCAATAAATATCCCGGTGCACCTTCTGTTACAACTATTGAAGTTGTCAATAACCAGTCATTTGCCATTGGCAACAAAACGGTTGTCCCCATCAGTGTCATGCATGGAAATCTTCAGGTTTTTGGGTATAGAATTGATGATTTTGCCTACTTAACGGATGTGAAAACTATTGAAAAAAGTGAAATAGTCAAGTTAAAAAATCTAAAGGTATTGGTTGTAAATGCTTTACGGGAAGAGTCTCATGAAACGCATTTCAATTTAAAAGAAGCGTTGGATTTTATAGCTTTGGTCCAACCAGAAAAAGCCTATCTTACACATATTAGTCATATCATGGGGTATCACGAGGAGGTTCAAAAAAATCTCCCCGAGCATGTTTATCTCGCCTATGATAATCTAGAAATTAAAATTTAATTGTATTTAAAATGAAAAATTCATTATTCCTGTACCTTACTATTCTGGCTGTGCTTTCTACTGTTTTTACGTATATGTTTTTGAGTAAACAAGTAGTATTTGAGCAAACTAGATATGAAAAAACCACTAAAAAATTAAGAGACAGTCTGAGTTTGGTTTCGAATCAATTAGTGGATGCCAACTATTTTTCTTTGGAAAAAAATGAGAATGCTCAAAATTATTTTGATACTACAAGCGCTAACAAAACAATTCAATACGAGAAATTGATTCCTTTCGTCACTGAAAAATTATTGGATTTGAACGCCAACCCAAAGGGAAATCCGTATACGGGTCAAGATCAAATTAGCACAAATAAATTTATTATTAACAAAGTAAAAATACTAAACCACAGATGGATTATTGCTGATTATAGTGATGGTGAAATTTGGGGTGAAGTTTTGTTGAAATATTTTGTCAATGATGATGAAAGTATTTCTTTTGAGGTCAATCAATCGTTGTTGTACCAAAAATAATTAAGGTATCGTATTCCGTTTATAAAGTCCTGAATACGGCACAATATTAATTATTCATTCTCTAAAATCCAGTTTTTGAAGTCATAAAAATTCTGTGGAGCAACTCCATGTCCTATAGGATATTCCTTGTAGGTTATATTTATCCCTAAATTTTCTACTATTGCGGGTGTTTTTCTTGCCCATTCAACTGGAATTACTTGATCCACTGTTCCATGTGAAGCAAATATTTTCAGGGTATGAAAATTGTTTTTTAGGTAATTCTCAGCGACAATTTCTAAATTTAAGTACCCGCTCATCGCAACTACTTTCTGAACCTTTTCAGGGTATGAAAGTGCAACTGCATAACTCAATATAGATCCTTGGCTGAAGCCAATCAATGTGACTTTCTCAGCATTTATGGGGTAGGTTTGAATTAATTCATCAATAAATCCGGCAATTAAATCTCTTGAAACTTTGGCTTGTTCGTGATCCGAAAATTTATTTTGATCCGCATCAAAATTGATTGCATACCATGCATATGCACCGTATTGCATGGTATAAGGCGCACGTGCTGAAACAATATAATATTCATCAGAAAGCTCGGTTGCAAATGAAAATAAATCGTCTTCATTGCTACCGTATCCGTGCAATAAAAGTAAAAGTGGATTTTCGTCTAATTTTATTTTAGGTTCTCGTATTTTATATTCTAAAGATAAATTCATGGGATTATGAGATGTTTGATAACCATTTTTGATAATACGTTCCCAATAATGGAACCGGTTTTGTTTCTCCTTTTATAGCACTGGTAATACCGTAAGACCATAAAACAAATACGAAAATCCACATGGGAGCCGAAATCATTAGGCTGTCAAAATTGCTGATGATTAATCCCAGTGATATGAATGTTAAAGTAAGTCCCAGTCCTTGACGGATGTGAAATGAAGCAAATTCATTTTTGTCCTCGGAGTTCATAGACATGGCAATAAATACGCCAATTCCTAAAATATAACTGGTGATTGCGGCCGTCTTTCCTGACTCTGAATTATTATTATTAATAGTATTCATTTTTTTATGCTAAAATTAATTTTCCTTGATTCACAATTCCGTACACTTTACCTCTTAGTTCAGTTCCTAAAAAAGCAGTGTTTTTAGATTTGGATAAAATGGATGATTTTGTAAAAATGCTTTTTGGTTCCGGATTAAATAAGGTAATATTTGCTTTTGAACCTTGATTAATTGATACTGTTTCGATGCCAAAAGTTGTTTTTCCTGAAGTGAGTTTTTCTATTACGGTTTCTAATGGCAAAACAGTCATCAAAGCTCCAAAAGCACTTTCCAGACCAATAGTTCCATTCTTGGCTCCATCAAATTCCATTTTTTTGTGCTCAATATCCATCGGATTATGGTCGGATGTAATCATATCGATCGTTCCGTCTTTTATTCCTTTCAGTAATGCTTTCCTATCGGTTTCAGTTCTAAGCGGTGGAGAAATTTTATAACGGGTGTCAAAACCTTCCAGTTTTTCATCGGTTAAAACTAAATGATGTACTGCCACGCTGCACGTTACATTTAGTCCGTTAGCTTTAGCCTCTTTGATTAATTGAACTGATTTTTTAGTAGAAATGGTTGGAATATGAAGTTTTCCGCCGGTATATTCTAACAGAAATAAATTTCGTGCTATTTGCAATTCTTCGGCAAGATTTGGAATTCCTTTCAAACCCAATCTGGTAGAAACAGCGCCTTCATTAGCCACTCCGTTTCCTTTTATCGTTTCGTCTTGGGAAAAAGCAAGAAGTAATCCATCAAAATCCTGAACGTATTGTAAGGCTATTTTTAGCAAATTAGCATTGTCCAAACTTTTATTATAATCTCCAAAAGCAACTGCTCCCGCTTTTTTCATGTCATACAATTCAGCCATGTCTTTTCCTGCACTTTCTTTGCTCAAAGCGCCGATAGGATACAGTTGAGTTGCAAATCCTTGTGCTTTGTTTAAAACAAAATTCACTTGGGATTGATTGTCAATAATTGGGAAGGAGTTGGGTTGTAATGCGATTGCCGTGAAGCCACTTTTGGCAGCTACAGTAAGTCCGTTTGCTATGGTTTCACGGTCTTCATAACCAGGCTCTCCAAGCGAAACGCTGCTGTCAAACCAGCCTTGGGATACATGTAAATTATCGAGTTGTATTTCGTCTGCTTTATCTGGATTTGGTAGCCATGTTCCAATTTTTTGTATAAAACCATCAACAATTAGAATATCTGCAGTCTTATTATGAAAGGTACTTTTCGAATCGATAATTTTGGCGTCTCTGATGATTAGTTTCATATATAGATACTATTTGTTTTTTTGATTGAATATAAAATTTGCATTGCCTTTTATGGCTAAAGTACAGTCATGCTCGTTTCATATTGACTTTTAAGTGTTTAACTCCGTTATTTACTTTACGAATCGTATAATTGCCATTTCAATTATTAGAAATAACAGTGCAAAGATAACAAACCATTTCCAAATTTGATTATCAGTTCTGTCAGTTTGTAAAGTGTCAAATAACGATGGGATTGATTGGATTGTTTTATAGTCAGAAAGAATAGTTTCATTTGCTGGAGCCAAATCACTTTCGGTTCTATTGTAGTTGAAACTGATGTTTTCAATCCACTCTTTTTTATTGTAAATACTGAAATTTCCTGCTTGTTCCGGATAATTATTGAAAGTCATTTTGACTTTATTATTCAGAATTTGCTGGATAGGAATAAATTGTTCTTCTAAGCCTTTTACCGTTAAAATAGCGTCTTTGTTTAGCGATGCTTCGGTTAAATGCGGGTTATTATTCCCAATTATCAGAGCACTAACGTCGTTGTTTTGATTGTTCATAGCCATCTTATAAAACGTAGGTACAATTAATGGCGATTGCTGAAAATTTGAATTTTTGCTGTTGATAGGAGCAGCAAAAACAGCAACCGCTGAAACTGAATTTGCTATCGATGTCAAGAAAACGCTTTGGTCTTCATAAAACAAAGCAGCAGGATTGGAACTGGATATTATAAAGGATTTTTTTGTCTTTGGATATTGAAAATTAGTCACCTTATTTTCAAAAACGCTATTGAATATAGGATGATTGAAGTTGATTTTGGTAATCAATTTTTCTCTGTTTTCTAAAGAATTAAATGTGAGGTTTCCAAAATTCGAGAAAAAAGAATTCAAATTGGTAATGGAACTTATCGCCGAAGGAATTACAATTAAATTTCCACCTTTCTCCACAAAAGAATTCAAAGTGGTTATCAAAGCTTGCGGAATTTCATCCAATTCATTAAGAATAATGGCGTCTTGTTCTTCCAGTTTATTGTAGTCTAAGCTGTTTAAGATATAATTGTTATAATTGAATTCTTCACTGGTATAAATTCTGGAAAGAAAGTTGCTTTTCGATAGTTCTCCAATGCTGATAATGTTGGTTTTCTTCGTTTTTGAAATACTGAAAAAAAACGTGTTGTCATAAGACAAACCATCGTCAACTATAGAAAAATAACCATGAAAGGATTGTTTAGGAATCGTGAAACTGAGGTTTTTTTTCTTTGTGTCTAAAGTTGTTATAGTTTTAGCAATAAGCTTGTTTTCATTGTATAGAGAAATTGGAATCGGGTTTAAATTCTTGCCATAACTGGATATTTGGACACTAATTTCATAAAAATTTTCTACTGTTTTATGAATGAATACGCTGTCAATAGAAACATTATTTTTTTGTTCTGCTTTTGGAATTATAAACGAAGGAGAATCAGTTGCATCACTTTTTTTTAGTTGTTGTTCATCAAGACCTATTGCATCAGTAATGATAATGATATCCTTTTTAAAAGCGGATTTATGCGCTTTTATTTTTGCCATTATGTTGTCTAATTGGAACGGAGTTGCGCTGTATTTTAGATTTTGCAAAGCATCACGAACCGACTTTATATCTGTGTTCCAATAATTTTCGGAATTGGTAATTAAAGAAAAATTTACATTTTCCGGAGTTTCCTCAAGTAATTCCTGAACCGTTCTTTTTAGCAATTCCCCTTTTTTGCCTTTGGCTTGCATGCTAAAAGAATTGTCCAAAATAATATACAATTCATTGGTGGCATTTTTGCTGTCTTGGGACTCGGAAAAAGGTTGCGAAAATGCGAAAATAAGGCAAGTTAGAAGTAATAAACGACAGGCGAGAAGCAACCATTTTTTGATTTTAGAGCTTTTTCTGGTTTGAATTGAAAGTGCTTTTAAGAACCGAACATTGGTGAAATATTCTTTTTTGAAATGGCGTAATTGAAACAAATGAACCAAAAGTGGAACAATCAACAAGATCAGAAAGTATAAAATTTCGGGATGTTTAAAATGCATTCTGAGGTTGAGTTTACTTTACTGTATTTTGTTTTCAACGGTGTTCATTGAATTTCAGGAGTCAAAAATACAAATTTGTTGACAGTTTTAGATGAAGTTGTTATAATTTTTCAAAGGAATAAACTAGTGACTTTCATTAGGAATATATTGTGTATTTTAGCTTTCTAATAAATTTTAAAAACATGAAAAAGCCGTTTGCGGTTCTTCTATTAATCTTCCTTTTTACAAGTGTTAATGCACAAAAAAACAAATTGAATTTACTAATAGGAACCTATACCCAAAGTTGTGACAGTAAAGGAATTTATGTATATAATTTTGATTCAAACACAGGTGATTTCAGTTTTAAAAATGCGACTGAAAAGGTTTTAAATCCCAGTTATTTAACAGTTTCAAAAAATAATAATTTTGTGTATTCCGTAAACGAAAATGGGACTGAAAGTACGGTGAGTTCTTTTAGTTATAATCCCGCAAGAGGAAAATTAGACTTAATCAACAAGCAAAGCTCCAAGGGTGCGGATCCTTGTTACATAATCAATGACGATAAAAATGTAATTGTTGCTAATTATTCAGGGGGAACTATTTCCGTTTTTGCTAAAAATGACGACGGAAGTCTAGCGGAAGCGAAGCAAGTTATTCAACATTATGGAAAAGGAACTAATACACAAAGACAAGAAGGTCCGCACGTACACATGGTTCATTTTTCTCCAGATAAAAAGTTTGTTTTGTCTAACGATTTAGGGAATGACAAAGTATATTCATACGCTTATAATCCTAATGCTGAACATACTGTTTTAGAATTAAAAGACAGCATCTCAGTAAAATCTGGGAGTGGACCCAGACATTTAACCTTTAGCAATGATGGTAAATTTGTTTATTTATTACAGGAACTGGACGGCACGCTAAAAGTATTTAGTTATTCTAACGGAACGTTGACAAAGATTGATGAAACGACTATTTTAGCTGAAGATTTTAAAGGATCATTTAGTGCTGCGGATATCCATATTTCACCTGACGGGAAGTTTTTATATGCCTCTAATCGCGGTGAAGCAAATAATATCACCATTTTTGAAATTCTAAAAAACGGAAAATTATTATTGAAAGGGCAAACCAGTAGTTTAGGAAAAGGACCTCGAAATTTTACCATTGACTCAACGGGTAATTTTCTTGTGGTAGCAAATCAATATACCAATGATGTAGTGATTTTTAAAAGAAATAAAAAGACTGGATTACTTGCTGATACTGGCAAAAAGATTGTTTTGTGTTCGCCGGTTTGTTTGGTTTTCACAAAGAATTAAACTTAAAAATTCACAAAAAAAGTGTTGAAAAACGAAAATTATTTTTCAACACTTTTTACTATTTATTTTTGTTTTTATCTTTAGACCTCGATCTTCAGAAAAAAATCAGGATTTAGAAACTGAACACTCGAAACTGAACACTGATCTTATTTGTTCTTGTCTTTTCTCTTTTTATCTCTGGTTTTTAGCATATTTCTATTTACAGAACCGTGTGTTTTTTTCTTGGTTACCCCAGGGCCGCCTAAATTGACTTTTTTATTCTTTTTACTTTTCTCTTGAAAAGCGCCATCTCCGTCAAGTTTTTGTTTTTTCATCATAAACTTGATCGGTTGTCTCTCTTTTTCAGGTTCAATTAATTTCGATGAGATTTCAACTGTTTCCGGGAAAGGTTCAATGGCTAATACCATATTCATCAGCACTTCTATCTCTACTTTAAATTCTTCTTCGCGTGGCGCAATAAGACTTATTGCGGTTCCTGTGGCATCTGCACGACCGGTTCGACCAATTCTGTGCATGTATAATTCAGGTAATTCAGGCATTTCGAAATTGATAACGTGGGTGATATTAGAAATATCTAAACCTCTGGCCATGATGTCAGTAGTGATCAAACCTCGTAAATTTCCTTCTTGGAACAAAGCCATAGTACTCAAACGATAATTTTGTGATTTATTCGAGTGAATTACTCCAAACTGACCTTCAAAATCCTCCTCGATTCGTTCGTGAACCATATCAGAAATTTTCTTATTATTGACAAACACCAGCACACGACTCATGTCTTCGTTTTCTTGTAATAAGTGTTTTAAAAGGTTTATTTTGGTATTGAAATTAGGAACCTGATAGGATATTTGTTTGATTTTTTCCAGAGGTGTTCCTGATGCCGAAAGCGTAACTTCTTGAGGATAATCAAAATAATCATTCAAAATCGCATCTACTTCATCCGTCATTGTCGCTGAAAACAGTATATTTTGACGTTTTTTAGGCATCATGGCTAAAATAGAGGTCAATTGGGTACGGAAACCTAAATTCAGCATTTCATCAAACTCATCGATTACCAGTTTTTGCATTTCTTCAAAGCGAATCACATTATCCAGCGTTAAATCCATGATTCTTCCGGGAGTTCCCACTAGTATGTCGCAACCTGCATATACTGCTTTTTTTTGAGTGTTGATATTGACACCTCCAAAGATTCCAATAGTACGAACCGACATGTATTTTGTCAATTTCTCAATTTCTTCCGCAACTTGTACAACAAGTTCACGAGTAGGAACCAGCAGCACTATTTTTGGCGTATGACCGGGAGTAAATTTATATAGTTTCAACAAAGGCAATAGGTAAGCAAATGTTTTACCAGTGCCGGTTTGAGCGATTCCCATCATATCTCTTCCTGACATTATCACAGAAAATGTTTTTTCTTGAATAGGAGTAGGCGTTGTAAACCCTAAATCATCTATCGCTTTTTGTACGGATTTAGGAAGATTGAATTGCTCAAAAGTAGTCATTTGTTTAAATTTTTTGCAAATATAGTCTTTTTGAAAGTAATACTCTAAAAGCGATAAATATCAATATATATTTTATTTTGACGATCCGTTTGTAACAATGCTCAAAGCAGCTTATACTTAGGCTATCAACTTGTTAAATGGGAGCTACGAACCTACTTGAATTTTTCGAGAAATATCCTGATGAAGCCTCGCGTATTGAGGGATTCAAAGCCAAACGGCTTGAAATGGGAATTATATGTAAAAAATGTAAACATACCAAACATTACTTTCGTAAGACAGATTTTAAATTTCAATACAAAAAATGCGGTAGTCATGTCAGTCCACTTGCGGTCAATGCACAACTTTACTACAAAACGTAAAAGTGTAAAACTACTTTTTCAAATTAAAATAAAAAGAATTTTACAACGTAATTTTTTGAAATATTCTTTAAGCCTGCAAAAAAATGGTAGGCAGATGTCCGAAATATTTATCTGTATTTTTTTATATCTTCTGTAAATTACTCGATATTAAATATTTTTAAAGTCTTTATTTAATATTGAAATTTTGTCGGAATATTTCATTTTACAATCAGATTCTTAGCGGATTCATGATCTAATTTCTTAGCTGTTCTAATATTATTACTATCTTCTTTTATGGAGTTTTACCTGTAATGATTAGTTTTCGTTAAGAATGATTATTATCAAGAGTTTTCCAAGTATCGATATCAATTATTGAACCTTTACAGAAATGTTTCTGTCAGTGTACAGTTTATTCCTTATATGTATTTTCCAATATTAAAATAATGGCATTTTTAATCCTCTCCATGCCTTCTGGTGTATTTATATCTATTTCAGAAAAAAGGGTGTCTGTAGATTTCGCGTGCAATACCATGTAATATAAAGTCACCAACCGTATTTAGTGCTATTTCTTGACAGATTCGCCCGAAGTATTTTTAAAAGATATTCCCTGATCTTCGTCTTTTTTGATATGACTTTTGCGGGCTACTTTTACACTTGATTTAAAATTTCTGATGCAGTAATAGAGCAAGGTGTTGTAATTGAAAGTCTTTCCTGATTCTTTTTCAATCCAATCTTTGAGCTCAACATAGCCTTGAAGTCCATTTTGAGGGTCGTTGAGTTTTGCTTCCAACATATTGTGTTCAATAGCATTAAAAGCCGATGGCTTAAAACCTGTTTTTTGATGCTTCATCAAACCCTCAATTCCAGCATTAAGGTATAATGTTCTCCAGTTCTGAACGCTATTAGGGTCAACACCCGCTAATTTAGCTACCTCACGTTTAGAAATCCCTGCTTTTTCGTTTTGCTTCAAAATCAGCAGAACTCTCAAACGTTGCCCAATAAATGGAATGGATTGTTTGAGTAGATTTTTTATTTCTTTTTCGGTTTATTTAATTACCAAAATTTTCGCATGTGCCATAATTACTATTATAATATGGTCCAAATGTAATATAAAAAACAAATTACCAATATTGGTCTATATATTATAATATCGTTTGGCATAATTTAAAAAGCCGATAAATTTTGGATTTATGGGCTTTTGCTTTGGTGCAAATACCAAATTATCCATTCAGTCTGGTAAATTCGAGACCATTTCTAATGGATCACTTCTTTGTAATTTCAAAATAAAAGCGTAGCTAATTTTTTATAAGTTAACAAACAGATTGGATGCCTTAGTTTTACCTTTTTACTTTATTACAAATACATTTTATTTTTAATTTATAAAACGATTCAGCAAACTTAATCACAAAGCTTTTAAAATAGTTTGTTGTACAACCCAATTATAGTCATTATAACAAATTATGTTTAATTCCGTGAACTAATAATTACAGCAAGTCAGGTTTATAAACACATAGAGAATTTAGGAAATTGAACATACATTTTATTAGACGCATTACAACGTATCATTTTTATATAATTTTCTGCGAATCCATTTTTCAACGCTAATAATTATTAGAATTGAAAAAGCTACCATGGCAGATATCCCCCATGCCTCAGCTTTTAAGGGAGAGGAATGAAACCAACGATTCATAAATGGAAAATAAACAAAAGCGGTCTGAACAATCAGTACGGTCGCAATTCCAATATAAATAAATGGATTGGAGAAAAGTCCGATTTTATTGACTGAAAAATTAGGAGATCGGCAATCAATAAGATAAAATACCTGAAATAAAACCATTGCAGTTACAGCCATGGTTTGAGCTTCCGAGATGGCCAATGAGTGTGCAGTTCCCTTAGACAGTTCAATATTATATTCCCAAAGAAACAATCCAATTGTTCCCCCGGCCATTACTAAAGAAACCAGTATCATCCTAAAAATTATCAAGGAACTTAACAATGGTTTATTAGGCTTACGTGGAGAACGATTCATTAATTCAGGCTCCATTGCTTCAAGCGCGAGCGGCAATGAAAGCGCAACGGCAGTAATAAGATTGATCCATAATACCTGAACAGGTTGCATTGGGATAAGTAGAATTCCCGATTCTGAAGGAAAAAACAAAACAGCAATAAAAATAACCAATCCCAATCCTATGCTTGTAGGTAAAAGAAATACAATAGATTTTAAAAGGTTATCAAAGACTCTTCGTCCCTCTTCAACAGCTGCTTTTATACTTTCAAAATTATCATCTGCCAGGATCATATCTGCAGCCTCTTTTGCAACAGCCGTGCCAGTGATACTCATAGCTACGCCAATGTCTGCACGTTTAAGTGCGGGTGCATCATTTACACCATCTCCCGTCATGGCCACCACTTCTCCGTTGGCTTGAAGCGCTTTCACAAGATTTAGTTTGTCTTCGGGCGATACCCTTGCGAAAATATTGGTGTTTTTTACTACCTCCTGAAGCTCTCGTGTGTTCAAATTATGAAGCTCCTTTCCGGTGACCACTCTTTCTGCATTTATAAATCCAAGTTTACTGCCTATTGCTGATGCTGTTGCCGGATGGTCTCCGGTAATCATTTTCACCGTAATACCGGCATTATGACACGAATCTATCGCTTCTTTTACTTCCAATCTTGGCGGGTCGCTCATGGCCTGTATTCCTAAAAAAGTAAATTCGCAAAGATCATCTTCCGAAATGAGTGATAGATGTTCACTATTCAACTGTTTGGAAGCGAAAGCCAATACTCTCATTCCTGTTCCTGCCATTTGTAAAGCCTCCTCACGTATCTGCCCTGTATCAAAGACAATGGATGATTTTTCGCTATTTAATAAAAGTGGAATAACGGATTCCGGTGCTCCTTTGAGGTAAATTATTTTTTCTCCGGAAGGAGACTGATGGAGCGTAGCCATTATTTTTTTTGTAGAATCAAAAGGTAATTCATCTAACCTCGGCCATTTGTTTCTTAATTTGTCTTCATTTATTCCAAACTTTCCAGCTGCAGCGATAAGAGCAATCTCTGTAGGGTCTCCTATTGCTTTCCAATGCCCCTCTTTTTTCTGAAGTGTTGCGTCATTGCAGAGTGCTGCAGCTCTAATAAGTTCTCCAATTTCGTCCTCAGTTCCTTCTCCTTCGGAATCTTTATTTAAAATTTTACCATCAGTATTGATGCCTACTCCTGTAACAATGAATTTTTGATTTCCATTCCAAAGTATCTTTACGGCCATTTCGTTGAGGGTAAGTGTTCCCGTTTTGTCTGAGCAGATTACAGTAGTGCTGCCCAAAGTTTCTACAGCAGCTAAATGCCTGATAATAGCTTGTCTTTTTGCCATCCGCATGATACCGATAGTTGATGCGATAGTAATTACGGCAGGCAGCCCTTCCGGGATCGTTGCTACCGCAAGTGTAATAGCAAAAAATATTGCATCGATGAATGTATAATTACGAAATATTCCTATTAAAAAAACTAAAACACCAACAAGTATGATGGCATAGGTAATTCCTTGTGCAATTTTTTCAAGAGATTTTGTTAGTGGAGATTTGACCGATATAGTAGTTTGAAGAAGAGCGGAAATTTTACCAATCTCGGTTTTAATAGCTGTCAAAACAACAACACCTTCTGCCGTGCCGGAAGTAATCAATGTGCCACTAAAAACCATGTTTTTACGATCAGCAATTTCTGCATCTGCGTCAATGCTATCCGTATTTTTTTCCACAGGCAAGGATTCACCCGTAAGAATAGATTCATTGCACTGCATATTTTTTACGAAAGTAAGCCGCATATCTGCTGACACCTGGTCTCCAGCCTGAAGCAATACATAATCCCCAGGAACGAGATCAGCAGCTGGGATGGTTTTTTGCTTTCCATCTCGCATCACCGTAGCATTTTCAGGCATTAATTGCAGAAGTCCCTGAATGGTTTTTCCTGCCTGATATTCTTGAATAAATCCAATAATAGCATTAATGACTATTACACTAAACACCACTATTCCATCGGTTATTTTACCCATGGCTACAGCAAGAATGGTAGCAGCAAGAAGAACATATATTAGCGGGTTAAGAAATTGCCTTAGCAAAATTTTAAAGGCATTTTCTCTAGTCTGCCGGTCCAGTATATTTGGTCCTGTTGACTTCAGTCGCTTCACCGCATCTACTGTACTTAGACCCTCGGAAGAGGAGTTAAGACGCGCTAATACATTATTACAAGAGGCAGAATGCCATTCATTATTTTGTAAAACGTTATCCATTATCTTTACAATTTATAGTTGTTAAATTTTTTAAATACAATTAAGTAAGTCGAAAGTTTAAAAGTCGTAAAGTCAAAAGAATTAACTTTAAGTAAAACAGCTTTAAATCAGATTGTTATGTAATTTTATCTTGATTTTAAAATACGACATTATACCATGGTTATTACTTACATCATTTATGAACATTATGTCATTAAATTCCTTTAGAGTTTGTTTTGTGGTGTCGCAAAGTATTTCAACAAAAAATAATCAAGACCGAGCACAGTACGGCGACTAATAAAGCTGAACTAATAATAACATTACTATTTGTTTTTTTTACATCTAGTGTCGTTATTTTAGTAGAAATAGCAATAATTGAAATTTCGACAATTTAAACAGTAGGAATTGTTTCGGATGAAATAATTAATACTACTGCTTTTCTAAGTTCATATCCGACTGCAATAATTTAAAATAAATACTTCTAATAAACTGGAAACATCAAGAAATAAATATGCGGGAGTGATAATTTTTTAAATTCTAAATCGATAAAATGTAAGGCTCCTAGTACTAACATTAAAGTGATTATAACGATAAAAACACGACTTATATTTTTACTAATGACTATAATTTTTGTTAAAAAATTATCTTCGCCACTCATGTTTTTTTGTAAAAAGATTAAAGTCACATTTTAATTAGTCATTTTTTTACAAGTTAATTTTTTAAAAATAAAAATAATCTGACCAAAAATTGACATTAAACTTCTGATCTTTAATAATTGTTCTTAGTTTCTATTTTAATTGGGTTGTCTTTTTTTATGAAATTTCATTTACGTCTTGGTAAATTTAGTAATAAAACTGTATCCTTACCGATATAATGGGTTTTTTAATTTATTTCAAAAAAAATAAGAGCATCATATTTTTGGCGATAAAAAAGTTTAAGTGGATTTTTTTATTTTTATTATTCTAAACTATTTTACACCTTAGAAAAATATTCTTAAAAAATAAAGTAACTTTTATCTCTGCTAAAATCCCTCGAAAACCCCCAGTCCAAACAAAGCAAAATCATATTTAACAGGATCTATACCATCTAATTTACGAAGGTTTGTATCTAATTCAGACAAGGCTTTTCCATCATTTTGTTTGCGTGTCAAGAGACCCAATTTTCGGGCTACATTACCGGAATGTACATCCAAGGGACAAGATAATGAAGCTGGTGAAATGCTTTTCCAGATTCCTAAATCGACTCCCTTATTATCTTGACGAATCATCCACCTGAGGTACATGTTAATTTTCTTTGCTGCTGAATTGTTCAGCGGATCGGAGATGTGCTTTTGGGTCCTGTGCTGATGCGGAATTTCAAAAAATATTTTCTTGAATTCATGGATGCTTTTTTGCATCGAATGAATTTCCTGATGTTTGCTGAAAACCGCTTCTAAACCACCATGATTGGCATAAACGTGCTGTAAACTTCGGATGAAACTAGCAAAATCCTGTCCGTTGAAAGTGCGGTGTACAAACAATTCCAATTGTTCCAAATTATTTTCAGTATGTGACATGACAAAATCATAGGGCGCATTTCCCATTAAATCCATCATGCGATGTGAATTTTTGATAATCATCTTACGGTTTCCCCAAGCAATAGTAGCGCTGAGAAAACCGGAAATTTCAATGTCTTCTTTTTGTGAAAACAAATGCGGGATTTGTACCGGATCACTTTCTATGAAATCAAGTGTGTTGTATTGTAGGACTTTTTCGTCGAGGAAATCTTTAAGTTCTGATGGATTCATTATTGAGGATGACTTTGGATACTACTTTGTTTTAGGAAGCACAGCTAGTTCTTGCAAGGTATAGCCCAGATAGAAACGGCATCCTTTTTATTTTTTCTTTAAAAATAAAAAGATAGAGTGCATAGCTGGAAATAGCTCCTAATTACTAATCAAACCGTCTACCATTATTAGTTTTCTGTCGGCCATATTGGCTAATTCCTCGTTGTGTGTCACAATTACAAACGTTTGTCCCAATTCATCACGCAGTTTGAAAAATAATTGATGTAGGTTTTCAGCAGAAGCCGTGTCTAGATTCCCGGAAGGCTCATCAGCAAAAATGATAGCAGGTTTATTAATAAGCGCTCTGGCCACCGCCACACGTTGCTGTTCGCCGCCGGAAAGCTCGTTCGGTTTGTGATTCATTCTATGGGAAAGACCAAGATAAGTCAGTAGTTTTTTAGCTTCAATTTCCGTTTCAACTTTGGGCTTATTAGCAATGAAAGCAGGAATGCACACATTTTCTAATGCGCTAAATTCCGGTAACAATTGGTGAAATTGGAATATAAAACCTAAATTTAAGTTTCTGAATTTGGATAAGTTTTTGTCATTCATCGTCAGAATGTCCTCATTGTTGATGCGTAATTCAATTCCGTTTTCAAGGCTTGGCTTGTCTAAAGTACCAAGAATTTGTAAAAGTGTTGTTTTTCCGGCTCCTGAAGCACCAACGATAGAGACAATCTCTCCTTTTTGAATATGTAAATCAACTCCTTTCAACACATGGAGTTGATCGTAATATTTATGTAAATTTTTGGCTTGTATCATAATAATCGATTTTTACAAAGAAACAAAGATTTTCATGATTATGAATTGGAACACCGTTTATTTTCCTTTGACAAACTATAAACTTTAGTTAAGAGTGGATATTCACAACGATTTAATGAATAAATTTGATCTTAAATAATAGGTTATGAAAAAAATAATTGGGATTTTTTTAGCACTATTGCCTTTTTCATTTTGTGCAAAAGAAAAAAATAGTACTTTGCCTAAAAGTATAGAAACAAAAAATATGGAAATACAAAACAAAATGGAAGTTGCCACCTTCGCGGGAGGTTGTTTCTGGTGTACCGAAGCAGTTTTTTTACAACTTGACGGCGTGAGCAAGGTAGTTTCAGGATATATAGGCGGAAACACAGTAAATCCTACATATCAGCAAATAGGTACTGGTAACACTGGTCATGCCGAAGCGATTGAAATTACGTTTGATCCTAATAAAATAAGTTTTGGGGAGCTATTGGAAATATTCTTTGCCACACATGATCCTACAACTTTGAACCGTCAGGGGAATGATATTGGGACGCAATACCGAAGTGAAATTTTTTACCACAATCCTTTCCAGAAACAGTTATCCGAGGATTATGTTGCTTTGATGACTACGGAAAACACATTTGGAAAACCAATTGTTACTAAAATTTCATCAGCAACGAAGTTTTATGTAGCAGAGGATTATCATCAAAACTACTACAATCAGAACAAAACACAAGGATATTGCAGTTATGTGATCACACCCAAAATTGATAAATTAAAAAAAATATATCAGGATAAACTCAAAAAATAATTGGCACTAGATTTGTACGCATTCCGAAATAAAATCAAAATTCTATGACAGAACAGGTGTCCGTTAGCGCAGAAAGCAGTAAGACCAGAAATCTCTTTTTAGGAATTCTGTTTGATGCCATCGGTATGCTTTCGTTCGTTGTTCCTTTTATAGGGGAGTTTTCAGATGTAATTTGGGCTCCTCTAGCCGGTTTTTTGATGACATGGATGTATAAAGGAACAATTGGACGGGTAGGAGGAGTGATTACTTTTCTGGAAGAAATTTTACCGTTTTCGGATTTTATTCCCACCTTTACCTTAACTTGGATTTACTAGTATGTAATTAAAAACAAAAACGCCTCGTAATTCGAGGCGTTTTTAGTTATTTCTTAAAAATAAATTCTAATCCCATGCGTTTAAGCATTTTTTTTTCGAAAGTCCAAAAGAATTTGAACTGTCCGAACAAAAAGCCTATTAACACTAATAATACTTGATAGATAGGGAAAATTAGAACTAACCGAACAGGAGTAAACCAATGCCCTAATTCTTCGGAAGTAATTCCCAGCCAAAAACAAAAAGGTTGGGACAACCATGCCGATGCGGATCCGGTTATTGCAAAAACAATAAATATAAGGGTAAGTTGGAAATTAGTTTCAATCCCCCAACGCTGTTTCAGTTTGTTCATTTTTATTTATAATCAATACAAAGATAGTGACATTATCTGATGGGGACAAAACCAAAGAATTTTTGTTTATGCGTGTTTTGAAAATAAATCATATAATTGTAGATCAAATAATTTACTTCATACCCATAATCAATGTTAAGGTCATAATTGATTGTCAATTCATACAAATTGGGATCATAGCGTTGTGGTTGCAATACCCGACTGTTCCATTCCATCACATAAAGTTGGTTTTTGCTTTCCAAAAAGGGTTGGGAATGATAATTTCTTGGAAATGCCCTTGAGTTAAGCCACATGCTAAAACCGGGATCAATAATTATCACCTCGTATTCCAGTTCCTCATTTGCAATACGAACCGTGTCGCCTTGAGCGGCAACAGATTTTTCAGTACTTGGAAATGCAGTTTTAGAAGATGTGCAGCCCAAAATCACACAAAAAATGACGATAATGATGCAGTAACTTTTTTTCATGATAAAAAATTGAATTATAAAGTTACGAAAAACAAATTATTGATTGGTAGGATTTTAAACAAAAAAAGAGGCTGTTTGATACAAACAGCCTCTCATTAAATATTTAATTTGAAAATACTAACCTAATATACTAATAATTTGGGAAGCTAATTCAGTACCAATTCTATCTTGTGCTTCTCCTGTTGCCGCTCCTATATGTGGAGTCAACGAGATTTTATGATGCATCAAAATAGCCATTTCAGGAGTTGGTTCATTTTCAAAAACGTCTAATCCTGCAAATAATACTTTTCCGCTGTCTAATGCTTTTACTAATGCAACTTCGTCAATAACACCGCCACGGGCACAGTTTACAATTCCTACACCCTCTTTCATAATAGCAAGTGCTGCCTCTCCAATGATGTAACCATCTTGAGCAGGAACGTGTAACGTAATGAAATCAGCTTCTTTGAATAAAGATTCTAATGATTGAGAAACGATTGTGGTCGTAATAGCTTGTCCGTCAAAAAATTCGACTTTAACATCTACTTGCGGGATAAAACTATCGGCAGCAATCACTTTCATTCCTAGTCCTAACGCCATTTTAGCGGTAGCCTGACCAATACGGCCAATTCCAACAATTCCCAGTGTTTTTCCTCTTAGTTCAATTCCGTTCGCATAAGCTTTCTTCAAACCATCAAAGTTGGTATCTCCTTCAAGCGGCATATTTCTGTTGGAATCATGCAAGAAGCGAACGCCAGAAAATAAATGTGCAAAAACCAATTCAGCCACTGATTCTGAGGATGAAGCTGGAGTATTAATCACGTGAATTCCTTTGCTTTTAGCATAATCCACATCAATATTATCCATACCTACACCACCACGACCTATGATTTTCAGTCCTGGGCAAGCGTCAATGATATCTTTCCGAACTTTAGTTGCACTTCGTACCAAGACCACACTTACATTATTTTCGTTTACAAAATTAGCCACTTGTTCCTGTGCTACTTTTGTTGTTATCACTTCAAATCCACCTTTTTCTAAAGCTAGAATTCCACTTTTAGAAATTCCGTCATTGGCTAATACTTTCATTTGTATTTTATATTTAAAGATTGAAAAATTTAAAGATTCAATCTATGTTGTTTAATGTAGTGATTGATTAAAAATTGATTTTTCAAATCTTTAAATCATTCAATATTTTAATTTTTAAATTCCTTTTTCCAAAGCCTGCATTACATCCACTAATACTTGAACACTTTCTAACGGGAGTGCATTGTACATAGAAGCTCTGTAACCACCTACTGAACGGTGTCCAGGCAAACCTGAAATTCCCGCTGCTTTCCACATTGCATCAAATGTGGCAGCATGTGCTTCATCATTTAATAAGAAAGTAGCATTCATGTTCGAACGATCTTCAACAGCTGCAGCGCCTTTGAATAATGGGTTTCTGTCAATTTCTCCGTAAATCAAAGCTGCTTTAGCATTGTTTATTTTTTCAATAGCGGCTATACCACCAAGATTTTTCAACCATTGTAAGGTCAACAAGGAAGCATAAACCGGAAAAACAGGGGGTGTATTGTACATACTTTCTGCTTTGATATGTTTAGTGTAATCCAACATGCTTGGGATTATTCTACCACTTTTACCCAAGATTTCTTCTTTTACAACAATCAGGGTAGTTCCTGCTGGTCCCATATTTTTTTGGGCTCCGGCATAAATCAAATCAAATTTAGAAAAGTCTAATTGTCGTGAAAATATATCAGAGCTCATGTCACATACAATTGGCATGTCCAGTGCCGGGAATTCCTTCATTTGTGTGCCAAAAATAGTGTTGTTACTCGTGCAGTGAAAATAATCAGCATCTGCTGGTACTGCGTATCCTTTTGGAATATGATTGTAATTTTCGTCTTTTGAGGAAGCAACAACTACTGTGTCACCAAAAAGCTTAGCTTCTTTTATAGCACCAGCTGCCCAGGTTCCAGAATCAAGATACGCCGCTTTTCCGCCCTCTTTCATCAAGTTATAGGGAGCCATAATAAATTCTAGACTCGCTCCGCCTGCCAAAAATAAGGCGCTGTAGCCTTTGCCTTCAAGTCCTAAAAGTTCAATAACCAGTGTTCTCGCTTCGTCCATAACGGCAACAAAATCCTTGCTTCTGTGTGATATTTCTAAAAGGGATAATCCGGAATCATTAAAATTTAAAATAGCTTGTGCTGATTTTTCAAAAACTTCTTGCGGTAAAATACAAGGTCCTGCGCTGTAGTTGTGTTTTTTCATGGTGTAGTTTATGTCCAAAAAATTAAAGTGCAAATTTCGACAATAGGAGTTTATAAAACGTTAATTAATTCGGAATAATTCTACTTTTTTCAGCTATATTGTTAACAAAAACGAAATAGTATCGGTATTATCTGCATAATTCCATAATTGGGGATTTTGAGTTTGTCCAAAAGCCACATTGTCATCAATCGTTCTATCCGCTACAACACATTGTATTTGCTCACTTTCTAATTTTAATTTTGTTTTTAATTCATTAATGTCGTTGTAAAACTCATAAAAGACACTTGAAATTGGTGAGGCATGACTTTGATCTTCTTTTAAAGTCAGAAATCCATTGTCCAGTAATTTGAAATTACTCATCAGAAAAACCGCTTTATTGTAATCGTAATTGTTAGCATATTTTTCGTAATGAATGACGTCTTGGTACACAAATATGGCTTCAAAAAAAGGAACAAACGAATATCCTTTTGGCACAAAAAGTTTAGAGACATTGCGGCAACCCAATCCAAAATAGCGAAAAATATCTTCGCCTAAAGCAGTAAGTTGTTCCTTGGTTTCATTTCCGGTTAAAACAGCTACTGAATTTCTGCTTTTTCTAATAATAGACGGTTTGTCTTTAAAATAATATTCAAAATAACGCGCTGTGTTATTGCTTCCTGTGGCAATAACGGCATCAAAATTCTCTAATTTCCCATCTACAAAAGTAATATTTGTAGCTAATTCTGGCTGTACTGCAATGATGTATTTAGCTAAAAAAGGTAATAAATGCTGATCATTTGACGATGTTTTAACCAATACATTATTTCCAGTAATTAGAACCGATAGAAAATCGTGAAAACCCACCAACGGAATATTTCCGGCAAGAATTAAGGCGATGTTTTTAGATTCTTGTATTGGAATAGTATAACTGGAAAGCCATTGGTTTAAGTTCTTTTCTGTCAGAGCTTCTGCCCAGGAATGTATCGAGAAATAGACGTTATCTGGGGTGTACCAGCCATTATGCGATTGCGATAATTGTACCAAGTCAACAAAAGCATCAAAAAACGCTTCGTTGTGCAAAACAGTCGGATTTTTTAACGTGTTGTTTTCGGAAAACTGACTTAAAAATTTCCCTAATTCAACAAAAACACTTTTTTTTGTTTCTAATGTCATAATGTTTGCTTATGAATAGTTTTGATTGTAATTTTGCACAAAAATAAGCATAATTATGTCGAAAGTCAAAAGTCCTAATATCAAAAGAAAATTTGATATTTTACCTTTGATATTTTGACTTTAAAACAATAAAAAGATGGCAATTATTATAACAGACGAATGTATCAATTGTGGAGCTTGTGAGCCCGAGTGCCCAAATACAGCAATATATGAAGGAGCAGACGATTGGAGATACAAAGACGGAACAAAACTGAAAGGGAAAGTGATTTTGCCTGATGGGTCCGAAGTAGATTCTGATGAGGCTCAAACTCCAATTTCTGACGAAGTGTATTATATCGTACCCGGAAAATGTACGGAGTGTAAAGGATTTCACGATGAGCCACAATGTGCGGCCGTATGCCCGGTAGATTGCTGTATTCCGGATGACAATCATGTAGAAAGCGAAGAGACTTTACTGAACAGACAAGCGTTTTTACACAACGAATAGCAAATAATTTTGTATTAATATAAATCCTGAGTCTGATGCTCGGGATTTTTTTTTCTATTTTTTTCGTGCAACAATAACATACGTATCGTAAGCGTAGGTTTTTCTATCGATGGTTCGAATGATTTCAAAGTCGTTTAAATATAAAAATAGTTGTATTTCGTTTAAGGTAAAAACACGAACGGTAGAAAAATCATCGGCAATTATTTCTTTTTTATCATTTTTCATGGTGTAATAAAGTGCTGTCCAATCCAGCATGAAATTTTCTAAGGCAGTTGTTCTCCACTTGCTGTTGCGATAGTAGTCTATTCCTAGGTAGGTAGCTTCGTGAAGTGTCACAGGATTTTCTTTAATAAAAGGGATAAATCTATTAGCATCTATAAAGTCAAAAATAAGAATTCCTCCTTTACTCAGATTTTTATAAATAGAACAGAACGTATTATTTAGATCTTGATTTGTTATCAAATAACTGGTAGAGCGTCCCGTAATTAATACGGAATCAACTGGTTTTTGTAGTTTAAAATCCCTCATGTCTCCCAGAATAAAAATCCCGTTTTCATTTCTTTTTTTGGCAATTGCAATCATACTTTGGCTGTAATCCAAACCAATATAATCGATGTAATTTTGTAAAAACCGTTTGGCTAGATTGCCTGTTCCACTGCCAATTTCCAAAACTGTTTTGCACTCGTGTTCCTTAATTAAATTGGTGTAGAATTGATATTCTGCATCATAATCAATAAAAGTTTGGTACATGGCGTCAAAAATTGAGGCCATTTTTCCATCATAAAGATTTGCCATGATAAGATGTTTTAAAGACTAAATTTAGGGAGAATAAATGATATAAAAAAAGAGTTGTCTCAAATTAAAAAGGAGCCAGTCACTATTGTTTGTATTTCCAAGAGGGAAAACCTATGATTCTCAATGACCTATTTCACTCTCAAGATGGTGAGTTTAAAAAAGTAAAAATCAGCGCATTAGGCTTTCTTTACGTAATTTTATCTAAATGGGCTTCACAGAGGATAAGATGTATAAACATAGTGGTTTGTTGCGCATAAAGGCAGCGATGGAATAGGAATTTCTTTCTCCAGGAATACCTTCTTGTTTTTCGTATTTGGTTGTGCTTTGAGGATAATTTGATGTATACGCACTTCAATTACTTCGTGAAATAGATGGACTAGCGACACTAAGTCTTGTCTTGAAGAAGGCTAAAGCTTTATTTGCTTTTGATGAAAGGCTTTAGAAACAGGTTTTTGAAATTACATAGTATGGATTAAAAACCAGAAAACCGTAAAAATAGAATGCTTATGCTATTAATTTGAATATATAAATAGGCTGTTCTTTTGAGATAGCCTATTTATATTGATCCAAAAAAGGAATTAGTTATACTTTTCCTAAGGTGTATAATTGTTCCATTGTAGGAGTCAAACTTCCGCCTGCGGGTTCTAATGTAATTCCAAAGGCTTCCGCTTCATTAGCATTATTTACTGCAAATAATTTTTGTTCATTTACATCAAAATTTTCTAACAATCCAATGCTGGTAGGAGTCAGTGGACTTAATTTTAACGCCCAAACCTGATATACCATTCCTTCTGGCGGTTCTGGCAAGCCTGCAGCATCAATATAAACCACTTTGGTGTCTTGATTCCAGTATACTTTTGCAAAGGATTCCGGAGCTACAGTTTGCCCTCCAAGAGCTACTACCGTATTTTTAGTATCCCTTACTACGGCTAAACTCGTTTCAATTGTTGTATTTTTTAATTTTAAGACATTAAATTCTTTTTCTAATTTAGCTTTCTCAATTGCTGTAGTAGCAACTTGTGTATTGGTCTGATCCAGTTGATTGTATTGGTACCCAATACCAACTAATAATAGTATAGCTGCAGCCCAACCAATGTATTGAGCCCTGTTATTAGTAGGTTCTAATGGTATGACTTGAGCATGTTTAAGTTCTAGCTTTTCTTTTATTTTTTCGAAATTAGCTACAGAATGAAAAGGTGAAAAGCTGGATGATATAGCAATAATCGCCTTCTCAATGGCAATAATTTCTGCATTTATTTCCGGATTGTTTTTCGCCATAGTGGTAACTTCTTCGTTTTCGGGTTCACTCAATAAACCGTAAACATAAAGTTCCAGAATTCCTGATTCGATATATTCTTTTATTTCCATTATACTTTCAAATAATTTCGTAGGTCATTAATACAATTTCTATTTTGTGTTTTTACAGTTCCTAAAGGTATTGCCAACTCATCCGAAGCTTCCTGCTGGGTGTAACCTTTAAAAAAAAGTAAATCTATTATTTGAATACATTTTGGTTTTAGTCTTTTTACAAATTCCTGCAACCCTATTGTATCCACTTTGTCAGACAGTTTGTTGCTGTCTTCAAAATGATTTACGAAATTATCTGAAGAAAGGTTTTTTTGACTGTTATTAAAATTTTTAGAGCGTAATTTATCAATAGAGGTATTTCTGGCAATGTTTAGAATCCATGTGTAGAACCGGCCTTTACTTTCATGATAGGAATCAATGTTTTTCCAGATTTTAACAAATACATCCTGAAGTACATCTTCAGCTTCTTCTCGGTTTTTTACGAGAACATTGATCACGGAAAATAAGCTTTTCGAATACATATCATATAGATGTGTAAATGCCCTTTCATCTTTCTTATAAATTAATACTAATAATTCGTCTTGGCTCATACTATTTTTTATTTATCTCTTACAAATTTATACAATCTTATTTTACAATTGACCTTTTTTGTGATTAGTAACATTAAAAAAAACAAATTTTAAAATAATTGAATTTTATTCAAGTATTTAAAACATTGATTATGAGCAGATTAATTAAAAATTTATTTTTTTTTATGGTTTAAAAAAACCAAATCAAGTACTATCCCGTAAATGCTTGTATAACTTTTTAAATTTATAATAAAATGAAAAAATCAAAAATGATTTTAGGTCTTTCGCTAGTGGCGGTTTCAGGCTTAATTTTAGTAGCTGCGGATCACATTGATGCTCCTGCTACAGCATCTGGTGGTGCAAATGATATTACTGACGTGTACGCTTTTCAAGGGCAAGACACTAATAATTTAGTTTTTGCTGTAAATACACAAGGCTTGTTAAGTCCAAATGCTACTGGTGCTGCAAAATTCGATGAAAATACAATGATCGAAATTAATATTGACAACAATGGTGACAATGTTGAGGATTTAGTGATCCAAGCTATCAAAAGAGATGACAAGATGTATTTCTTTGGTCCGGTAGCTCCAGGTACCCCAGGAACTTCAAGCACGATTAAAACGGCTGCTGCCTCAGGAAGTGTTACCATATCTTCTTATGGAGCTGCTGCATTAACGGCACAGAATAATGGAATGAAATTTTTTGCAGGACCAAGAGACGATCCGTTCTTTTTTGACTTAGGTCAATTTAAAGCTATTCTCGCTAATACAGCAACTGGATTCAAGAATCCTGGAACAGATACTTTTGCAGGGACTAATGTGCTTTCAGTAGTTGTAGAAGTTCCTAAAGCAATGCTAGGTACTTCAGGAACAGTAAATGTTTGGGCAGAAACCAAGAAAAAACAATAACTATTTTAATTTTAAAGTATGAAATCGGAATCTACGATTTTTAAAATAACTAAATACAAACGTCATGAGTAAAACAAATAAATTTAAAATTATAACAATCGCATTAATAACTGCAGTTGTTTCAGTAAATTGTGATAATAATGATTCAGATTCTGTTTCTGAACCAAGTATTAATTTCACAGGTACTTTTGTACAGCAAGATCAAATGGCCAGACCGGCAATAAACACTGTATTTATTGCTTCAGGATCTCCTAAAGATGAATTTAACGGTACCACTCCTTCAGCAATGGGTGCTAAATATCAATCTGTTTTTCAATCTAGATTAATGGCCTTGAATCCAGGGTATACCACTAATGCATTAGGACAAACGGCCGCTCAGTTTACCGGTCTTTTAGCTACAGATGTATTAGGAGTTTCTAAAACAGCAAAAACAACTTTCTTTGATGGAACTAATATTTTGACAGGAAGAGCTTTGGCTGATGATGTAATCGATGTGGAATTATTATTGATTTTTGGTGGATCAGCGGGTACTTCAAATCCAGGGCTTACTAAAGATAATGTGAATTCAAATGATAAAACATTTAGCACAACTTTCCCATACCTAGCTTCTGCTTGGTAGTATTTTCTTAAAAAAACAGAGCGCTTTATTTAATAATCTTCGCTCTGTTTTTTTATTTTTAAAACAAACAAACAAACAAACAAGCAAACAAACAAACAAACAAAATAATTAGAGTATGAAAACTTTAAAAATAATTCCATTTTTGGTTTTCACAATCCTATTAATATTCGGTTGCGAGACTAAATCAGAACAAATTACAAATGCAGATGATTACACGAAATATCTGGGTTTAAAAGATAATAAATCAGTCACTTTTGCTAAGAATGAAATTGATTTTTGGCAAAAAAAATTCGACGCAGCACCCAATCAAATCAGTTATTTAAGTCAGATAGCGGCTAATTATAGTACCCTTTTTGAATATACAGGCGATATTAAAAACTTATATAAAACGGAAGAATTATTAGTACAATCGAACGAAGCCTATGATTATTCCAGAGTGTCAACAGTTCGATCTTTAGCAAGAAATTATATCTCTCAGCATCGTTTTAAAGAAGCATTGGTATTAGCTAATAAAGCATTAGCAATCGGTGAAGGAAAAAAAGAAACTCAGAAATTACTTTTCGACGTTCAAATGGAACTTGGGAATTATCCGGAAGCAGTCAAAAATTTGAATGTGATTAGGGATATGAATAGTTTTGATTATTTGATTCGCTTGGCAAAATGGAACGATCACAAAGGCGATCTTGAAACAGCTATCACTTTTATGGAAAAAGCCAGAGATATTGCGGAGAAAGAAGATAATAAGGTGCTTAAAATTTGGTCCTATTCGAACTTAGGTGATTTTTATGGTCATGCTGGCAGAATTCAGGATTCGTATGACAGTTTCTTAAAAACAGTAGCACTAGATCCTAATTATTCCTATGCTCTAAAAGGAATTGCCTGGATTGTTTTTTCGAAAGAAAGAAACACTGAAGAGGCGAATCGAATTATTGATGCTATTGCCACCACACACAACACCCCAGATTTTTATTTATTAAAATCTCAAATTGCTCAATTTGAAGGAAATAAAAGTGAAGAAATAAAAAATAGAAACGCTTATTTTTCGATGATGGAGAAAAATAATTATGGTGCAATGTACAACAAATACAATGCTTTGATTTATGCTGAGGACAAAAATACGGCACAAAAAGCAGTAGAGATTGCTAAGATTGAAGTAGCACACAGGCCCACTGCTGATTCCTATGATTTATTGGCCTGGGCGTACTTAAATGTAGGCGATAATAAAAAGGCTTTAGAAATTGCTCAGCTTCATGTAGCAGGGAAATCCTTTGAGCCAAAGATTCAATACCATTTAGCGATGATTTATAAATCGAATAATTTACCACTCAAAACCAAACCTATCAAGGACGAATTACTGTCTAGTTTGTATGAATTGGGGCCTAACTTTGAGAAAAAGGTAAACCAATTATAATTCATTATGAAAAATATTGTTTTAGTATTGATATCCCTTTTTGGGCTGTCTTCTTACGCCCAAATTCAAAAGGGAAAAATTTTGGATCGTGATGGAAATCCAATTGAAAATGCCTATTTAGTCAATACAAATTCTGAAAGTCATGCCCACACTAATGAATTTGGATTGTTTAGTTTGGATAAAACGATTTTGGGGGATGTAATCAAAATAACTGCTTTAGGGTATAAAAAAACAAATTTCATCCTGAATTTTTCCGAGGAGGTAATTGTGATGGAAGATGATATTTTTAGATTGAATGAAATTGTTATCCAACCAAAACTTTCGGCGATGAATGTCATTTCAAAAATAGATTTAGAAACCACTCCTGTAAATTCGTCGCAGGAAATTCTTCGAAAAGTTCCGGGATTATTTATCGGACAACATGCTGGTGGGGGAAAAGCAGAGCAAATATTTTTAAGAGGTTTTGATATTGATCACGGCACAGACATTGCTATTTCAGTAGACGGAATGCCGGTTAATATGGTGTCTCACGCTCACGGTCAAGGTTATGCCGATTTGCATTTTGTAATTCCGGAAACAGTAGAAAAAATAGATTTTGGAAAAGGAACGTATTATGCCAACAAAGGGGATTTTGCTACGGCGGGATACGTTGCTTTCCAAACTAAAGACAAAATTGAAAAAAGCAGTATTGGTATCGAAGTCGGACAATTCAATACCTTAAGAACAGTTGGGCTTTTTAACCTTTTAGGGAATCAAAAAACACAAAGTGCTTATATTGCCACAGAGTATATCCTGACAGACGGTCCCTTTGAATCTCCTCAGAATTTTAACCGAATTAACATATTAGGAAAATATTCGGCTATTTTGAAAGATAACAGCAAGTTTTCCATCTTGGCTTCTCGCTTTTCCAGCAAATGGGATGCTTCAGGTCAAATTCCGCAACGGCTGATTGATGATGGAACGATTTCAAGATTTGGCTCTGTTGACGATACTGAAGGCGGAAATACATCCAGAACGAACTTCAATGCCAGTTTGAGTAAATCTATTGATGAAAATACATTTCTGAAAGCAAATGCTTTTTATTCAAAATATGATTTTGAATTGTATTCTAACTTTACTTTTTTCCTAAATGACCCCATCAATGGGGACCAGATTAAACAGAAGGAAAACAGGGATATTTATGGAATGAATGCTGAGTTGAACAAGAAAACGAAATGGAATGATACCAATGTTTTGTTCCAATTTGGAGCGGGTTTCCGTACGGATGCCACAACTGATACGGAACTTTCGCATACGTTGAATAGAAGAACTGTTCTTGAAAATATACAATTAGGAGATATTGATGAGTCTAATTTGTTTACGTATTTGAACTCTGAGTTTACTTTTGGAAAACTGATAATTAATCCGGCCATTCGATTGGATTATTTCAAATTCAATTATCAGGATAAATTGATGGAAAATTATAAAACAGCATCCGAATCGAAAGTAAAGTTTTCTCCAAAACTGAATTTTATTTATTCACAAAATAACAATTTGCAGTTTTTTATAAAATCAGGAATGGGTTTCCATTCGAATGATGCCCGTGTGGTGGTTCAAAACAATGGGAAACAAATACTACCAACTGCAATAGGAACGGATATAGGGACCATTTTTAAACCATTTCCAAAATTGATTGTCAATGCCGCTTTATGGCATTTGTACTTAGAACAAGAATTTGTTTATGTGGGAGATGCCGGAATTGTTGAACCAAGCGGACAATCAAGACGCATGGGTGCTGAACTGGGATTGCGGTATCAATTGAACGATTGGTTGTTTTTTGATGCGGACGCTAATTATACTTATGCCAGAAGTGTTGATGAGCCCAAAGGACAGGATTACATTCCGTTAGCACCGGATTTTACCACAACTGGCGGATTAAGTTTCCAAAAAGTGAATGGTTTTTCAGGAGGAATTCGGTATCGGTATCTAAAAAATCGCCCGGCAAATGAAGATAATTCGATTGTTGCCAAAGGCTATTTTATATCCGATTTGAATGTTAACTATCAATATAAGAATATGAATTTTGGAATTTCAGTAGAAAATATTTTTAATACTGAATGGAACGAAACCCAGTTTGCCACTGAATCCAGATTACAAAATGAACCACAAAGTGTCGAAGAAATTCATTTAACTCCAGGAACGCCTCTCTTCATGAAAGGAAAAATAACGTATACTTTTTAAATACCACAGTAAGATTTGTTGTTTATTTGTTTGGGAGTCTAGCATTTTCATGATGTTAGGCTCCTTATTTTTTTAACTGTTGTTTAACAAAAAATTACTTTGACAAAACAAATATTTATCTAATTTTATAAAAAATTTCATTGTTGTCCGATAAAAAAAGAAGCCAAATTAATGGCTTCTTAGTAAAAATCGTATTTTAGTTTTGCAAAATTAA
>NZ_RYDL01000014.1 GCF_003968755.1 Flavobacterium sp. RSP15
TTTGATAATGCTAGAAAATTTGCTTGTTATGCTGGAACTGCCCCTTTTGAATATAGTTCGGGTTCGAGTATTAAAGGACGAACCAAAGTGAATCATATGGCAGATAAAAAGATGAAATCAATATTACAAATGTGTGCTTTAGTGGCAGTGAAACATGATCCACAGCTCAAAGAGTATTATGAACGAAAAAAAGGAGAAGGTAAAAATGCGATGCTAGTTTTAAACAATGTAAAATGTAAAATTATTGGTCGCGTTTTTTCTGTAATTAACAGACAAACTCCATACATAAACACATATAAATTTGCCTGTTAATTTTTAAAACATCACTTGTTTTTTATCATAGAATGCGCAATGAATAAGATTATAGATATTAGCTGGCAGCACATGATAGCCTATTCGTGAAACGGAATTGATTTTTTGCAAACATGCTCAAATAAATTACAATTCATGACTTCCAATTCAAAATAATGTTTACTTTTGCAGACTTAAAGAAAGGGGGTGTCTATATTATGTTAATTATACCAATTAAAGACGGAGAAAATATCGATAGAGCATTAAAACGCTACAAAAGAAAATTTGATAAAACAGGAACTGTTCGTCAACTAAGAGCACGTACTGCTTTTATTAAGCCTTCAGTTACAAATAGAATCAAAATTCAAAAAGCGGCTTATATCCAAAATATGAGAGATAACTTAGAGAGTTAGTCAATATCTATTAAATAAAATACCGTTAGTCATCAAAATTGTATAACTTTGATGCTAACGGTTTTTTTATGACTACTAATAAAGATGCTTTTCGGGATTATCTACAGTTGGAGAAAAAATATTCTCCTCATACCCTAACGGCATATTGTGCGGATATTGCTTCTTTTGAATCATTCAACAAAATTCACTTTGAGGAGCAAGGCATAGAGCAGGTAGGGTATAGTCAAATCAGGAGTTGGATTGTATCACTTGTGGATGATGGGGTTTCGAATGGCTCCGTTAATAGAAAAATAGCATCTTTAAAAGCATTTTACAAATTCCTGTTGAAAACAAAGCAAATTCGGGTTAGTCCATTGTCAGGGCATAAAGCATTGAAGACTTCGAGGGTTTTGCAGGTTCCTTTTTCTGAAAAAGAAGTTTTGAATGTTTTAGATCAAATGCAAAATACAATTGGATTTGAAGAAGTGAGGAATAAACTCATAATCGATTTGTTGTATACTACCGGAATGCGACGCGCAGAGCTGATTCAGCTTCAAATAGCAAATATTGACTTATCGAACAATACAATTAAAGTGTTAGGAAAGCGAAGTAAAGAGCGAATCCTTCCTGTTTTGCCGGTACTGGCGGTTCAGTTTTGTTTGTACCTAAAGGAAAGAGCTTTGTTGGCAATAGTCGTTGATAATGCTTATTTTTTTCTCACAAAAAAAGGATTAAAATTAAATGATTCTTTTGTGTATCGGCTAATAAATTCTTACTTTAGTGCTGTGTCTGAGAAAGTAAAAAAAAGTCCACATATCCTGCGGCATACTTTTGCAACACATCTATTAAATAATGGTGCGGATTTAAATTCAGTAAAGGAATTGTTAGGGCATTCTAGTTTGGCTTCAACTCAAATTTATACCCATAGCAGTTTGTCAGAAATTAAAAGTATTTATAAAGAGGCGCATCCTCGAGGACGTAAATGATTCGTAAAATGTTTAACTAAAAAAATGATTATGAAGGTAAGTGTTCATGCAGTTAACTTTACTGTTGACAAAAAGCTAGTAGATTTTGTTCAAGAAAGAATGGACAAGTTAGAAAAGTATTATGACAAGGTGGTATCCGCCGATGTTTTTTTGAAAGTGGAGAAGACTAGTGATAAAGAAAATAAAATTGCTGAGGTAAAAATGAATGTTCCCGGAGATGACTTTTTAGTTAAAAAGCAATGTAAAACTTTTGAAGAAGCCTTAGAACTTTCTGCTGAATCTTTAGAACGATTATTGGTAAAAAGGAAAGAAAAAATAAGTTCGCATATTTAATATGATTTTTTTTTAAAAAAAGTTTTGATTGAGAGATAAAATCTATACATTTGCAGTCCGTTAGAAATAGCGGACTTTTTTTATTGATTCGCCAGCGTAGCTCAGTTGGCTAGAGCAGCTGATTTGTAATCAGCAGGTCGTGGGTTCGAGTCCCTCCGCCGGCTCAAGACTGTAAAGGTCTGGCAATATAAAAAGTAGGGGAGATACTCAAGCGGCCAACGAGGGCAGACTGTAAATCTGCTGTGTAAACTTCGCAGGTTCGAATCCTGCTCTCCCCACGTTGAATGTTTTAAATTATTAGGTTTAAATTAATTTAAAATGTAATATTTAAAATTAATTCTCTGCCGGTGTAGCTCAGGGGTAGAGTGCTTCCTTGGTAAGGAAGAGGTCTCGGGTTCAATTCCCGACATTGGCTCAAGTAAGTAGGAAATAGAAATTAATATATAACAAGATTTAAAATTAAGTAAAATGGCAAAGGAAAATTTTAACCGTAACAAGCCCCATTTAAACATTGGAACAATTGGGCATGTGGATCACGGAAAAACAACATTAACTGCGGCAATTACAAAAGTATTGTCTGATGCAGGGTATTGTCAAGCAAAATCATTTGATCAAATTGATAATGCTCCAGAAGAAAAAGAAAGAGGTATTACAATTAATACATCTCACGTTGAGTATGAAACTGCTAATCGTCACTACGCTCACGTTGACTGTCCAGGTCACGCGGATTACGTAAAGAACATGGTTACAGGTGCTGCTCAAATGGATGGTGCTATTCTTGTTGTAGCTGCTACTGATGGGCCAATGCCACAAACACGTGAGCATATCCTTTTAGGTCGCCAGGTAGGTATTCCTAGAATGGTTGTATTCATGAATAAAGTGGATATGGTTGATGATGAGGAATTACTTGAATTAGTTGAGATGGAAATCAGAGA
Organism: Flavobacterium sp. RSP15; assembly: GCF_003968755.1. GTDB lineage: Bacteria > Bacteroidota > Bacteroidia > Flavobacteriales > Flavobacteriaceae > Flavobacterium. Next base: position 2,938 of record NZ_RYDL01000014.1, read on the forward strand.
CTTGTTATCTTTCTATGAATATGATGGAGATAATGGTCCTGTTGTTCAGGGTTCAGCTTTAGGTGGATTGAATAATGATCCAGCTTGGGTACCAAAAATTCTTGAATTGATGGCAGCTGTAGATTCTTGGATCGAAGAGCCGGTAAGAGATGTTGCAAAACCTTTCTTGATGCCTGTTGAAGATGTGTTCTCAATCACTGGTCGTGGAACTGTTGCTACAGGTCGTATCGAAACAGGTGTTGCTAATACAGGAGATCCAGTTGAAATCATTGGTATGGGAGCTGAAAAATTGACTTCTACTATTACAGGAGTTGAGATGTTCCGTAAAATCCTTGATAGAGGTGAAGCTGGAGACAACGTAGGTATTCTTTTAAGAGGTATTCAAAAAGAAGACATCAAAAGAGGAATGGTTATCTGTAAGCCAGGTTCAGTTAAACCACATGCTACTTTTAAAGCTGAGGTTTATATCTTGAAAAAAGAAGAAGGTGGTCGTCACACACCATTTCACAATAACTACCGTCCACAGTTTTATGTACGTACAACGGATGTAACAGGGATCATTACTTTGCCTACAGGTGTAGAAATGGTTATGCCTGGGGATAACTTAACTATTGATGTTGTTTTGCTTAGTGCAATTGCATTAAGTGTTGGTTTACGTTTTGCTATCCGTGAAGGTGGTAGAACTGTAGGTGCAGGTCAGGTAACTGAAATTGTAGCATAATCCAAATAGGATAAAAAAGTATAAAGCCAGTAACTCTGTAAAGTTGTTACTGGCTTTTATTAACGAACGGGCGTAGTTCAAGGGTAGAATAGCGGTCTCCAAAACCGTTGATGGGGGTTCGAATCCCTCCGCCCGTGCAAAAAAATAAATCATAATGACAAAAGTTGTTAATTACATATCAGAGGCATTTGAGGAATTAAAGTCAAATGTAACTTGGCCGGTTTGGGCTGAGGTTCAGCGTCTAACGATTGTTGTGGCTGTTTTTTCAGTATTATTCGCTTTGGCAACTTGGGGAGTAGATGAAATTTTCGCAAAAGCTTTGGCCGGTTTTTTTAACTGGATAAAAGCATAATTTTTTTGTTATGGCAGATAATAATATTAAAAAGTGGTATGTCGTTAGGGCGGTAAGTGGTCAAGAAAATAAAGTGAAAGCTTATATCGAAACCGAAATCGCACGACTTGGGATGGGTGATTATGTGTCACAGGTTTTGGTTCCTACTGAAAAAGTAGTTACTGTAAAAGAAGGAAAAAAGATAATTAAAGATAAGGTTTATTTTCCAGGATACGTCATGATAGAGGCTAATCTGATTGGTGAAATACCTCATATTATTAAATCAATAACAAGTGTTATTGGTTTTTTAGGAGAGATTAAAGGGGGGGAGCCTGTTCCTTTGAGAATTTCCGAAGTGAATCGAATGTTAGGTAAAGTAGATGAATTAGCGGTTAATACCGATACACGTTCTATTCCTTTCAATATTGGTGAGACGATTAAGGTTGTTGATGGTCCTTTTAATGGTTTTAACGGAACTGTGGAAAAAATTAATGAAGAAAAGCGTAAACTGGAAGTAATGGTAAAAATTTTCGGAAGAAAAACACCATTAGAATTGAGTTTTATGCAAGTTGAAAAAGTATAATTTTGTTACATCTATAATATCCATTGCAATCGCTTCCAAAGATTGTAGTGTTAAATTTTTAAAAAATGGCTAAAGAAATTAGTAAAGTAGTTAAACTACAAGTTAAGGGAGGTGCTGCGAATCCATCGCCACCGGTTGGACCTGCTTTAGGTGCTGCTGGTGTTAATATCATGGAGTTCTGTAAGCAATTTAATGCAAGAACTCAAGATAAAGCCGGCAAAGTTTGCCCTGTGCAAATTACAGTGTATAAAGACAAATCTTTTGATTTTGTTGTAAAAACACCACCTGCTGCTGTCCAATTATTGGAAGCTGCAAAGCTAAAATCTGGTTCAGGTGAACCTAATCGTAAAAAAGTGGCTAACGTTACTTGGGACGTAATTAGAACAATCGCCGAAGATAAAATGGTGGATTTGAATGCATTTACTATCGAATCTGCTATGAGCATGATCGCAGGAACGGCTAGATCTATGGGTATAACTGTAACTGGAGATTCTCCTCTAAAACAAGGGTAAGACATGGCAAAATTGACAAAAAAGCAAAAAGAGGCTGCTTCAAAAATTGAAAAGAACAAATTATATTCTCTTAAAGATGCTGCGGCATTAATAAAAGTTGTTGCTTCTGCAAAATTTGATGAGTCTATTGATATCGCAGTTCGTTTGGGTGTAGATCCAAGAAAAGCGAATCAAATGGTAAGAGGTGTAGTAACATTGCCTCATGGTACTGGTAAAGATGTTAAAGTATTAGCATTGGTTACTCCGGACAAAGAAGCGGAAGCTTTGGCAGCTGGTGCTGACTATGTAGGTCTTGATGACTATTTACAAAAGATAAAAGACGGTTGGACAGATGTTGATGTAATTATCACAATGCCTTCTGTTATGGGTAAATTAGGTCCATTAGGTCGTATTTTAGGACCTAGAGGTTTAATGCCTAACCCTAAAACAGGTACTGTAACTATGGATGTTGCAAAAGCTGTTCAAGAGGTGAAAGCTGGTAAAATTGACTTTAAAGTTGACAAAACTGGTATAGTGCATGCAGGAATTGGTAAAGTCTCTTTTGGAGCTGAACAAATTGTTGACAATGCTCACGAAATTATTCAAACATTAATCAAACTTAAACCAACTGCGGCTAAAGGAACTTACATCAAAAGTATTTACCTAACTAGCACTATGAGTCCTGCAATTGCATTGGATCCTAAGGCAGTATAATTGGTAGTTAAAAATTTTTAGTATGACTAGAGAAGAAAAATCAATCGCGATTGAAGTTTTAACTGCACAGTTAGCTGGTACAAATATTATTTATGTATCTGATATTTCTGGAATGAATGCAGAAGCGACTACGAACTTAAGAAGAGCTTGTTATAAAGCAGGTATAAAATTAGAAGTAGTTAAAAATACGTTGCTTGCAAAAGCAATGGAAGCATCAGCTAATGATTATGGAGATTTACCTTCAGTTTTGACTGGTAATAGTGCTATATTCATTTCTGAGATAGCAAACGCTCCGGGTAAGATAATAAAAGATTTCAGAAAAAAATCAGCTAAACCGGTATTAAAGGGAGCTTATATCAACTCTGAAATTTATATTGGAGACGATCAATTAGATGCATTAGCAACTATTAAATCTAAAGAAGAGCTTATCGGCGAACTTATTGGATTATTGCAGTCACCAGCACAAAGAGTTATTTCTGCTCTTCAAAACCAATTTGCCAAAAGCGAAGAGGCTACAGAGGAAGTGGAGGCATAATGAAAGAAGAGTTTTACTCTAATTTTATTACATAAAACGCGCACAATAAATAAATTATATTTTTTACAAATCATTTTAAAACGATAGAAAAAATGGCAGATTTGAAACAATTCGCAGAACAATTGGTTAACCTAACGGTAAAAGAAGTTAACGAATTAGCAACAATATTAAAAGATGAGTACGGAATCGAACCAGCTGCTGCAGCTGTAGTAGTTTCAGGTGGTGGCGAAGCTGCTGCTGAAGATGTTCAAACAGAATTTACAGTGGTTTTGAAAGCAGCAGGTGCTTCTAAATTAGCAGTTGTAAAATTAGTTAAAGAACTTACTGGTTTAGGTTTGAAAGAAGCTAAAGATGTAGTAGACAGCGCACCAAGCAATGTTAAAGAAGGTGTAACTAAAGATGAAGCAGAAGCGCTTAAAAAATCTTTGGAAGAAGCTGGAGCTGAGGTTGAACTTAAATAGTTCACTCTAGTTTTGAAAATAAGGTTTAGGTCTTGGAGTCATCCAAAGACCTAAACCATTTTTCGTATAACAAAAGGCTACGTTGTATTAGTACATACTAGTCTTTTAAAATAGATTCATTTTATCCATTACGAGGAAAAAAAATTAACAGATAATAAGAAAGTAGTTATCTTAAATTGGTTTTTAAAGATGTAATGGTTAAAAAAAAAGGTATAAATAAATTACTATTTATACAAAAAAATTACTTTTCTAATCAAAATTTTGTCCATTGATGATAACAAATCAAACTGAAAGATTGAATTTTGCCTCTACAAAAAATATTCCTGATTATCCAGATTTTCTAGATGTTCAGGTTAAATCGTTTAAGGATTTTTTTCAATTAGAAACTAAATCTGACGAAAGAGGCGACGAAGGGCTTTACAATACCTTCATGGAAAACTTCCCAATTACTGATACAAGAAATAACTTTGTATTAGAATTCCTTGATTATTTTGTAGATCCGCCACGTTACACAATTCAAGAATGTATAGAAAGAGGTCTTACGCATAGTGTACCCCTAAAAGCTAGGTTAAAACTATATTGTACAGATCCAGAACATGAAGATTTTGAGACTATTGTTCAGGATGTTTATCTTGGGACAATTCCATATATGACGCCAAGCGGTACTTTTGTTATTAATGGTGCTGAGCGTGTAGTTGTTTCTCAATTACACCGTTCTCCTGGTGTTTTCTTCGGGCAGTCATTTCATGCAAATGGAACAAAATTGTACTCTGCCAGAGTAATTCCTTTTAAGGGTTCTTGGATAGAATTTTCTACAGATATAAACAGCGTAATGTATGCTTATATTGACAGAAAGAAAAAATTACCTGTAACGACTTTATTCCGTGCAATTGGATTCGAAAGAGATAAGGATATCCTAGAGATTTTCGATCTTGCTGAGGAAATTAAAGTTTCTAAAACAGGACTTAAAAAATATATCGGTAGAAAATTAGCTGCTCGTGTATTGAATACATGGCATGAAGATTTTGTAGATGAGGATACTGGTGAAGTAGTTTCTATTGAACGTAACGAAATAATTCTTGATAGAGACACTATTATCGACAAAGATAATGTGGAAGAAATCATTGATTCTAACGTTAAATCTATTTTGCTTCACAAAGAAGATGCTAATCAAGGAGATTATGCAATTATTCATAATACGTTGCAAAAAGATCCAACAAACTCTGAAAAAGAGGCTGTTGAGCATATCTACAGACAATTGCGTAATGCTGAACCGCCTGATGAAGAAACGGCTCGTGGTATTATCGATAAATTATTCTTTTCTGATCAACGGTACAACTTAGGTGAAGTAGGTCGTTATAGAATAAATAAAAAATTAGGGTTGGATACTCCAATGGAAAAGCAAGTCTTGACCAAAGAAGATATCATAACGATTGTTAAATATTTGATTGAATTAATTAACTCCAAAGCAGAGATTGATGATATTGATCACTTATCAAACCGTCGTGTACGAACAGTTGGAGAACAAATGTCACAACAGTTTGGTGTTGGTTTGGCGCGTATGGCCAGAACCATTAGAGAGCGAATGAACGTTAGGGATAACGAGGTGTTTACACCGATAGATTTGATTAATGCTAAAACATTATCCTCTGTTATCAACTCTTTCTTTGGTACAAACCAGTTGTCTCAGTTTATGGATCAAACGAATCCATTAGCCGAGATTACGCACAAAAGAAGATTATCTGCACTTGGACCAGGTGGACTTTCGAGAGAAAGAGCCGGATTTGAGGTGCGTGATGTTCACTATACGCATTATGGACGTTTATGTCCAATTGAAACTCCTGAGGGACCAAACATTGGTTTGATATCTTCTCTTGGTGTTTATGCTAAAGTAAACGGAATGGGTTTCATTGAGACTCCATACCGTAAAGTAACCAACGGAGTCGTAGATCTAGTGTCTACTCCTGTTTACTTGAGTGCAGAAGAAGAAGAAGGAATGATGATTGCTCAGGCAAACATAGAAATGGATGCAGTAGGTAAGATTATCGCTGAAAATGTAATTGCCCGTCAGGAAGGTGATTTTCCAGTAATTGAGCCTTCAAAAGTGGATTATACAGATGTTGCTCCAAATCAAATTGCTTCTATTTCAGCCTCTTTGATTCCTTTCTTAGAACATGATGATGCGAATAGAGCCTTGATGGGATCTAACATGATGCGTCAGGCCGTACCATTAATTCGTCCTGAAGCTCCTATTGTTGGAACTGGTTTAGAGCGTCAGGTTGCTTCGGATTCCAGAGTTTTAATTAACGCTGAAGGAGATGGAACTGTTGAATATGTTGATGCTAATATTATCACAATCAAATACGATCGTTCTGAAGAAGAAAGAATGGTGAGTTTTGAGTCAGATGAGAAAACATACAATCTAATTAAATTTAGAAAAACCAATCAAGGTACTAGTATCAACTTGAAACCTATCGTAAGAAGAGGTGACAGAGTAGTTCTTGGTCAAGTATTGTCAGAAGGTTATGCCACTCAAAATGGAGAACTTGCTTTAGGTCGTAACCTAAAAGTAGCGTTTATGCCATGGAAAGGATACAACTTTGAGGATGCGATTGTAATTTCTGAAAAAGTAGTTCGTGACGATATTTTTACCTCTATTCACGTGGATGATTATTCATTAGAAGTTAGAGATACTAAATTAGGTAACGAAGAATTGACGAACGATATACCGAACGTTTCTGAAGAAGCTACTAAAGATTTAGATGAAAATGGTATGATCAGAATTGGAGCCGAGGTTAAACCTGGTGACATTCTTATTGGAAAAATTACTCCAAAAGGGGAATCAGATCCTACTCCGGAAGAGAAATTGCTTCGCGCAATCTTCGGGGACAAAGCAGGGGATGTAAAAGATGCTTCATTAAAAGCCTCTCCTTCTTTACATGGTGTTGTTTTAGACAAAAAATTGTTTGCAAGAGCGGTAAAAGATAAACGTAAACGTACGCAAGATAAAGATGCTTTAGGAGCACTTGAAATGGAGTTTGAAGTTAAATTTGTTGAATTAAAAGACAAATTGGTGGAAAAACTTTTCTTGATCGTAAACGGAAAAACATCTCAAGGGGTAATGAATGATTTGGGTGAAGAAGTTTTACCAAAAGGTAAAAAATACACTCAAAAAATGCTTTATGCGGTTGAAGATTTTGCTCACTTAAGTAAAGGTCAATGGGTTGCTGATGATGCAACTAATAAAATGGTAAATGATTTAATTCATAACTATAAAATTAAATTGAACGATTTACAAGGGGCTTTGCGTAGAGAGAAATTCACTATCACTGTTGGAGATGAATTGCCAGCAGGAATCTTGAAACTAGCGAAAGTATATATTGCCAAAAAACGTAAGTTGAAAGTTGGGGATAAAATGGCGGGACGTCACGGTAACAAAGGTATTGTTGCTCGTATTGTTCGTCATGAAGATATGCCTTTCCTTGAAGACGGAACGCCAGTTGATATCGTGTTGAACCCACTTGGTGTACCTTCACGTATGAACATTGGTCAAATTTATGAAACAGTTCTTGGTTGGGCGGGACAAAACTTGGGTAGAAAATTTGCTACACCAATTTTTGACGGAGCAACCCTTGATCAAATCAATGAATTGACTGATGAAGCTGGAATACCACGTTTTGGACATACACATTTATATGATGGTGGTACAGGAGAACGTTTCCATCAAGCTGCAACCGTAGGAGTTATCTACATGTTGAAACTTGGGCACATGGTTGACGATAAAATGCACGCACGTTCTATAGGTCCGTACTCATTGATTACGCAACAACCACTTGGAGGTAAAGCTCAATTTGGAGGACAGCGTTTTGGAGAGATGGAAGTTTGGGCACTTGAGGCTTATGGAGCATCAAGTACACTTAGAGAAATCTTGACTGTGAAGTCTGATGATGTTATCGGTAGAGCAAAAACGTATGAAGCAATCGTAAAAGGTGAATCTATGCCAGAACCAGGATTACCGGAATCATTCAATGTATTGATGCATGAATTGAAAGGTCTTGGACTTGACATTCGTCTAGAAGAATAGAAGTTTAGTATTCAATGTTCAGTATTTAGTAATCAGTGATAAACTGAACACTAAATTCTGAATACTGAACACTTTTTTAAAAGAGTTTTTAGGATTTATACCCGTAACCCGTTCCGATTTTTTATTTAAACCCAATTGGTTTTATAAATAGCACTTCAAAATTTTTATTTGAAGTTTAGAGAAGTAATTCGAGGTAATGTTTAAGTCTAAAGTTTGAAAGTCTAAAGTCTAAAGTCATCCGTGGCTTTAAAAACTTTATGACATTTGACTTTAAGACTGAAATAAAATTAATTTTTTAATTGCAAATAAATCAATAGTAAAAACTATGATGAATAATAGAAATAATAACAATAAAGATAAAAACCCTGTAAAAAGGTTTAATAAAATCTCCATAGGACTTGCTTCTCCTGAATCGATCTTGAAAGAATCAAGAGGTGAAGTATTGAAACCTGAAACTATCAATTATAGAACGCACAAACCGGAGCGTGATGGTCTTTTCTGTGAACGTATTTTTGGACCAGTAAAAGATTTTGAATGTGCTTGTGGTAAGTATAAAAGAATTCGCTACAAAGGAATCATCTGTGACCGTTGTGGTGTAGAAGTAACGGAGAAAAAAGTACGAAGAGACAGAGTAGGTCACATCAATCTTGTTGTGCCTATTGCTCATATCTGGTATTTCCGTTCTCTTCCAAACAAAATTGGTTATATCCTTGGACTTCCATCTAAGAAATTAGATATGATTATTTACTACGAAAGATACGTAGTAATCCAAGCTGGTATCGCTAAAAATGCAGAAGGTGAATCAGTACAAAGATTAGACTTTTTGACAGAAGAAGAATATTTAAATATTTTAGATACGCTTCCTGCTGACAACCAATATCTTGATGATTTTGATCCTAATAAATTTGTTGCCAAAATGGGAGCAGAATGTATTATGGACTTATTGGCAAGAATTGATTTAGATCAATTGTCTTACCAATTAAGACACAATGCTAACAATGAAACGTCTAAACAACGTAAAACGGAAGCATTAAAAAGATTACAAGTTGTGGAATCTTTCCGTGAGTCTAACTTGAACCGTGAAAACCGTCCGGAATGGATGATTATGAAAGTGGTACCCGTTATTCCACCAGAATTACGTCCGCTTGTGCCACTTGATGGAGGTCGTTTTGCAACTTCAGATTTGAATGATTTATACCGTCGTGTAATTATACGTAACAACCGTTTGAAAAGATTAATGGAGATTAAAGCTCCGGAAGTTATTTTAAGAAACGAGAAACGTATGTTGCAGGAATCGGTAGATTCACTTTTTGACAATACGCGTAAAGCATCTGCAGTAAAAACAGAATCAAACCGTCCATTGAAATCACTTTCGGATTCCCTAAAAGGAAAACAAGGTCGTTTCCGTCAAAACTTACTTGGAAAACGTGTAGATTATTCTGCTCGTTCGGTAATTGTTGTTGGACCAGAATTGAAATTGTCTGAATGTGGTATCCCTAAAGATATGGCAGCTGAATTATACAAACCTTTCGTTATCCGTAAATTGATAGAAAGAGGAATTGTAAAAACGGTTAAATCAGCTAAGAAAATAATAGATAAGAAAGAGCCTGTAGTTTGGGATATCCTTGAAAATGTGATCAAAGGGCACCCAATATTACTGAATCGTGCTCCTACTTTGCACAGATTAGGTATCCAAGCATTCCAACCAAAATTAATTGAAGGAAAAGCAATCCAATTGCACCCTTTAGTGTGTACTGCATTTAATGCGGATTTTGATGGGGATCAAATGGCAGTTCACTTGCCATTAGGACCTGAAGCTATTTTGGAAGCGCAACTATTAATGTTGGGTTCTCACAATATCTTGAATCCTGCAAATGGTGCTCCAATTACGGTACCTTCTCAGGATATGGTTTTGGGTCTGTATTATATGACCAAAGAACGTTTATCTACTCCTGAGCTTAAAATTTTAGGTGAAGGGATCACTTTTTATTCTGCGGAAGAAGTAAATATTGCTTTGAATGAAGGCAGATTAGAATTGAATGCTTCAGTGAAAATTAGAGCAAAACATTTTAATGAAGCAGGAGAATTAGTTTTCCAAATTATTAAAACTACTGCAGGCCGTGTATTATTTAATGAAGTAGTACCAGAAGCTGCAGGATATATCAATGATGTATTGACTAAGAAAAACCTTAGAGATATTATCGGACACGTTTTAAGCGCTACCGATGTACCTACAACTGCGGTTTTCTTGGATAATATGAAAGACATGGGATACAAATTTGCCTTCAAAGGTGGTTTGTCATTCTCTCTTGGGGATATTAGAATTCCGGATCAAAAACCTAAATTAATTGCAGATGCCAGAGAACAAGTTCAAGGTATTTCTGCTAATTATAATATGGGTTTGATTACTAATAACGAACGGTACAACCAAGTTATTGATGTATGGACTTCTGCGAATGCTCAACTTACAGAGTTAGCAATGAAAAACATTAGAGAAGACCAACAAGGTTTCAACTCGGTGTATATGATGCTTGATTCTGGAGCAAGGGGTTCCAAAGAACAAATTCGTCAGTTAACTGGTATGCGTGGTTTGATGGCTAAGCCAAAAAAATCTACTGCTGGTGGTGGTGAAATTATTGAAAACCCTATTCTTTCTAACTTTAAAGAAGGTCTTTCTATCCTTGAGTATTTTATTTCTACTCACGGTGCGCGTAAAGGTCTTGCGGATACGGCTTTGAAAACAGCCGATGCAGGATATTTAACAAGAAGATTGCATGATGTATCGCAAGATGTTATTGTAAACATCGAAGACTGTGGTACATTAAGAGGTGTTGAAGTTTCGGCATTGAAGAAAAATGAAGAAATTGTAGAATCACTTGGAGAAAGAATTTTAGGGCGTGTCGCTTTACAAGACTTAATCAACCCTTTGACCAGTGAGATTTTAGTTCATTCTGGGGAGCAAATCACAGAGGTTATCATGAAAGCAATTGATGCTTCTCCTATCGAGAAAGTAGAAGTGCGTTCTCCGTTAACTTGTGAAGCGCTAAAAGGTATTTGTGCCAAATGTTACGGTAGAAATCTAGCTACCGGAAAAATGACACAAAGAGGTGAGGCAGTTGGTGTAATTGCAGCACAATCTATTGGAGAACCTGGAACACAGTTAACATTACGTACTTTCCACGTTGGTGGGGTTGCGGGTGGTATTTCTGAAGAGTCTAGTATCGTTACTAAATTTAACGGTAAACTGGAAATTGAAGATTTAAAAACTGTTAAAGGCGAAGATAATGACGGTAATGCAGTGGATATTGTAGTATCTCGTTCTTCTGAATTGAAATTAATCGATGAAAGAACTGGTATTTTATTGAGTACAAATAATATTCCTTACGGTTCAAGTATTTTCGTTAAAGACGGCCAGTCTGTTGTTAAAGGAGATGTGATCTGTAAATGGGATCCTTATAATGGGGTTATCGTATCTGAGTTTACCGGTAAGATTGCTTATGAAGAATTAGAGCAAGGTCAATCATTCATGGTTGAAATTGATGAGCAAACTGGTTTCCAAGAAAAGGTAATTTCTGAATCCAGAGCTAAAAAATTAATTCCTACTTTATTGGTTTACGGTAAAGACAATGAATTGATTCGTTCGTATAACTTACCTGTTGGAGCCCACTTGATGGTTGAAAATGGTGAAAAAATTAAAGCCGGTAAAGTGTTGGTGAAAATTCCGCGTCGTTCTTCTAAATCAGGAGATATTACAGGAGGTTTGCCTAGAATTACTGAGTTGTTAGAAGCTCGTAATCCTTCAAACCCAGCAGTTGTTTCTGAAATTGATGGTGTTGTTTCTTTTGGAAAAATCAAAAGAGGAAACCGTGAGGTTGTTATTGAATCTAAATTTGGTGACATTAGAAAATACTTGGTTAAATTATCAAGCCAAATTCTAGTTCAGGAAAATGACTTTGTAAGAGCAGGTGTACCGTTGTCAGATGGTGCTATTACTCCGGATGATATTTTAAGAATCCAAGGGCCAGCAGCTGTTCAACAGTATTTGGTTAACGAAATTCAAGAAGTATACCGTTTGCAAGGGGTGAAAATTAACGACAAGCACTTTGAAGTAGTAATACGTCAGATGATGCGTAAGGTAAGAGTGCAAGATCCAGGTGACACGTTGTTCTTAGAAGATCAATTAATTCATACAAAAGACTTTATCTTTCAAAATGATAAATTATATGGTATGAAAGTCGTGGAAGATGCTGGCGATTCTGGCGCTTTGAAAGAAGGACAAATTATTACGCCTCGTGAGTTGCGCGATGAAAATTCTCTTTTGAAACGTACCGATAAAAATCTTGTTGTGGCTCGTGATGTCGTTACTGCAACTGCAACACCAGTCTTACAAGGTATTACAAGAGCCTCCCTTCAAACCAAATCATTTATATCAGCGGCTTCTTTCCAAGAAACGACTAAAGTATTGAACGAAGCTGCTGTTGCAGGTAAAATCGATTACTTAGAAGGATTGAAAGAAAATGTAATTGTTGGACATAGAATCCCTGCCGGAACGGGTATGAGAGAATATGACAATACAATTGTAGGTTCAAAAGAAGATTACAACGATATGATGGCTAATAAAGAAGAATATATTTATTAAGTATGAGTAATTCAAATCAACAACAAGAACAAATCAACATTGAGTTGGATGAGAAAATTGCCGAAGGAATTTATTCCAATTTGGCGATAATCAATCATTCGTCTTCTGAATTTGTTTTAGATTTTGTAAGCATCATGCCCGGCATACCTAAGGCTAAGGTAAAAGCAAGAATTGTCTTGACACCACAGCATGCTAAAAGATTGTTGAAAGCAATCGGAGAAAACATTCATCGTTTTGAAGTCGCTCATGGCGAAATAAAAGATACTGAACAAGCCCCGATTCCGCTTAATTTTGGTCCTGCGGGACAAGCATAATACCTTTAAAGGCTCCAGAAATGGAGCCTTTTTTATTTACGGCTATTTTTTCCCAGTCTAGAATTTTTGATTTCATTTTTGATTCGTGGTGTTAATTAGCTGTTTTTGTATGTAGGTTTTATGAATAAATTAGTATATCCAACCATCAAATCTGTGTTTTACAGCGCCTATTTGTACTTTGAACGGGTATAATGGCACTTCATCGAAAATATTTCCGATTCATTTATAAATGATAAAGTTTCATGATCGAGATGGAAAAAACACATGCTGTCTATTGTAAAATGTAACGGATATGAACTATTTATCTTTAAAAACAACTAAAAATACAGGATGTAATCGTTTCCTTTTGCTTGTTTTTATCCTAGTAACAAATATTTCTGTTTTTGCATAAACCGAGATAAACTTAGTTGATGTGAATACAGTAGCAGTTGGTACAACTACAAAACAAGAGAATGTTTCAACAGTTTCTGCTTCAAATTCTAACAGTATGCATTTTATATTGTGGTTTATGGGTTCAAAACAAGATCCTAATAGCACAATTTCTATAGAAGGAATAAACGCTAAAAAAATAAATAATCACATTAGGAGTTGCTCCAAATAGGCTGCTAATAAAGGCTTTGTTGAAAAAATCGGTAAATTTAGAAAACATGATTGCTTGAGTATAATGCGATTTTAAAACATAAAAAAACGCTAATTTTAGAAATTAGCGTTTTTTTATGCCTTTATTTTTTATGCCTGTGTTATTCAAGACCTGCATTTAATTCCATTAGGGAGCTTTACTTTATATTAAGAATTACTCAAATTCAGAAGTAAAGAATAACTTAACATTTGGATATTTATTTTGTGTCATTTGAATTGTGAAATCAGAATCAGCCAGAAATACTAATTGTCCGTATTTATCATGTGCCAAGAATTTTTGTTTGATTCTTCTGAATTCTTTGAACTCTTCGCTTTTTGGATCGTTTGGTTTTACCCAACATGCTTTGTGTACGGGGAAATTTTCATAGGTACATTTTGCGCCATATTCGTGTTCTAAACGGTATTGGATCACCTCGTATTGTAGGGCTCCAACCGTTCCAATGATTTTTCTGTTGTTCATTTCCAAAGTAAATAACTGCGCCACACCTTCATCCATCAACTGATCGATTCCTTTGTCCAGTTGTTTGGCTTTCATGGGATCTGCATTATTAATGTATCGGAAATGTTCCGGGGAGAAGCTCGGAATCCCTTTAAAACTCATGATTTCTCCTTCGGTCAATGTATCTCCAATTTTGAAATTTCCGGTATCATGTAAGCCAACAATATCACCTGGATAGGAAATGTCTACAATTTCTTTCTTTTCGGCAAAAAAAGCATTTGGACTCGAAAATTTTAAGTTTTTCTTCTGACGCACGTGGTAATACGGTTTGTTTCTTTCGAAAGTTCCGGATACTATTTTTATAAAGGCCAGACGATCTCTGTGTTTTGGATCCATATTGGCATGGATTTTAAACACAAATCCTGTCATTTTTTCCTCTGTGGGATCTACTAATCGGGTTTCCGAATCTTTTGGTCTTGGTGATGGAGCAATTTGAACAAAACAGTCCAATAATTCTCTAACTCCAAAATTATTCAATGCCGAACCAAAAAATACAGGTTGTAGTTTTCCGTCTAAATAATCCTGACGATCAAATTTAGGATAAACTTCATCAATCAACTCTAGTTCTTCCCGCAAGCTGTCAGCTGGTTTTTGACCGATAATTTTTTCTAATTCGGGATTTTTAACATCGGAGAAAGCAATTGTTTCTTCAATATTTTTACGGCTGTCACCGCTAAATAAGTTGATGTTTTGCTCCCAAAGGTTGTAGATTCCTTGAAAATCATAGCCCATTCCTATTGGGAAACTTAATGGTGTAACTGTTAAGCCTAGTTTCTGTTCCACTTCATCCATCAAGTCAAAAGCGTCTTTTCCTTCTCGGTCTAATTTATTGATGAATACGATAATTGGAATTTTTCGCATTCTACAAACGGCCACTAATTTCTCTGTTTGTTCTTCAACACCTTTGGCAACATCAATTACAACAATAACGCTGTCAACAGCTGTTAAGGTTCTAAAAGTGTCCTCCGCAAAATCCTTGTGACCTGGCGTATCGAGAATGTTTATCTTTTTGTCTTTATAATTGAAAGCCAAAACCGAAGTAGAAACCGAAATTCCTCTCTGGCGTTCAATTTCCATAAAGTCACTGGTAGCGCCTTTTTTGATTTTATTGTTTTTTACAGCACCTGCCTCTTGAATCGCACCACCAAAAAGGAGGAGTTTTTCTGTAAGTGTTGTTTTTCCGGCATCAGGATGTGAGATAATCCCAAAAGTTCTTCTGCGTTGTATTTCTTCTAAAAAGCCCATATTTATATCAATAGTGTGCAAAAGTACTATTTATAAATGCCAATTAAAAAAATTGTATCCGCTAATTGGAATAGATTGGTTTTGAAGTTGCAATTCATGCGATTATAATTCACTATTAGAAATGCGATGATTTAATAAATGATAAAAAGAAGGCTATCTTTTCAGACAGCCTCGATGATATTTACATGTTACATATTGATTGACCAAATAGAATATCCATTCGGGGGACACTGTATTTTGACCCATTTGTCTGCTTGAGTAGTTGGCAGCCAAGTTGAATTGCCGGTAAAATCTTTGATTTGTGCATTAGCCCAATTGGTCTGAATCCATCGTTCTTGCCAAGTGGATGAATTATTGATGTAAACCACTAATCCAGGATTGCCGTTATATCCGTTTCTACGGGCGATGTATTCATCAGTATCAGTATATAAAATAGAGGTGTTACCAGTAGCTTTATTGTTATGAATCCAAATTAAGTTATTCATTTTCGTTTTATTAAGCCATTCTTCGTAATCTCGGTAAAAAATAGTTGGGTATCCTTCATGCGTTAAGATGTAGGCATACGCTAGCTCTTTTTTCCAAATTTCATCAGTGTCATGGTTGGTGACAAAAGTAACTGCTTTGTGCGGGTTTCTTTTCCACATCATGTCGTCATTCAAAATATTTAGGTTGTTTCCGTCGAAAGCATCGTTCATTTTATAATAGCACGCAAAATCAAAAACGGAACTGTTGGCATTATTCGCCCAATCATTTAGTATGTTTACGTTAGAATCCCATAATTCACCAACGGAGAAACCACCAACGTTTGCATTCCAATCTTTTATGACCCACGGAGCAAAACCTTTTACGTAATCAAATCTCCATCCATCAAATTTCATTGTGTTTTTATAGTATTTCCCTACTCCGTCTGCTCTTTTCCAAAGCCAGTCTTGTACATTTGGTACTACATGGGCTAAATCTGGAAATCCCCCAAAGGAACCTTCGTCATTATTACCGTACGCATTTTTATAGAAATCAGCACTGGTTCTTGGAAATTTTCCAGAAGCAACACCGGTAAAGTTTGTGTAGGTTTGTGTTCCTGTAAAAGGGTTGTTTTCTAATTGTCCGCCACTGTTGTGATTTAGTACCATATCCGCATAAACCTGCATGTTTTCAGAATGCACTTTTGTGATCAGACTTTCTAATTCAACACGGGAACCAAATCTGGTTTCTACCGTACCATTTTGATTGTAATTCCCAAAATCAAAATAGTCAGTAGGGTCGTAGCCCATAGAAAACGGCCCGTTTTGAGCTTTTGATACAGGAGGAAGCCAGATAGAGCCAATGCCGGCATTTGACCAATCTGTTATTTTTGTGTTCACAGTATTCCACCAGTTTCCACCGGCCGGTACATCCCAGTAGAACGCTTGCATCATTACACCACCTCCGGGATTTGCAACATATCTTCCAGTTGGTATATTAGTTGATACTCCAGTGCTGAATGGCCGTCCGTCATGATTAGTGACATTAATCACTTTGAATTGTGTTGCTGTTTCAGTTGGATTGTCTGCCAGATCATCATTTGAATTACAGGAGTACAAGCCGGCAAGTAAAGCGGTCAATAAATAAATTTTGAAATTTGGTTTTTTCATAAAACGATAAATTAAGGTAGTTAATAAATTGGGGACATTTTAATTGAAATTGTGTAGGATGTGTTTTAAGTCTATTGCTTCATTATGAAAGAATAGATTGCGATTTAAATCATAATTTTATTGAAATCAAAACAAAAAGTATTAAAAAATAGTAATAATATATTTTTTAAGTTTATTTTTTAAATAAATATCATTTTTAGCTAATTTATAAAAATTATCAAAGGACTCGTAAAGCATTGCTTTTAATTTGTAGCGATAACGTTGTAGTGTTGAGAACTTTTTAAATAAGGATCCTTACAATGAGGTTTTTAAAGCTGGATTTTTGTTTTTGAAGTAAAAATGGTAAAGTTTTATCTTTTAGATTGTTTGAACGGAGCGAAAGATGCACGAGTAAAGAGGTTTCATAATTAGTAAGCGCTGGGAAAAAGAAGAAAAATAATTGATGCCGTTTCGATAGCATAAATGAAGGAATAGGGAGTCCTTTATTTAGGTCTTTAAAAGTTGCTTATTTAGGATTTAGAAGAGGAAGCCAACAGGGAATAATTGGGGGTATAAATTTTTGTTAATAGTAGTACGGAAACTTGTATTATATAATTGAATTGTTATTTTTGTCTGTTTTAAATTTAAAAAAAAGGAAGTAATTTGGAATGCAAATGCAATTCATTTCCTGAAGCTTAAAAGTGTATATTTGGCAAAAATTAATATTGCTTTTACAAGACATACATTAAAGATGGGAATATTAAATCCTTCAGTATAAAAATAAACTAGAAAAATGCCAATAAAACACATACAAATGAAATTTA
Source organism: Flavobacterium sp. RSP15 (assembly GCF_003968755.1). Lineage (GTDB taxonomy): Bacteria > Bacteroidota > Bacteroidia > Flavobacteriales > Flavobacteriaceae > Flavobacterium. The sequence goes on from NZ_RYDL01000014.1 coordinate 20,628, forward strand.
TTAATAAAATTGTTCTTCCTTTTTTTCTTTTGCTATTTTCCAGTGGACTTTTACAGGCACAAGAAATCATTAAGGATACTGTAATCGTTCCTATTAAGAAAACGCAATCTACTGGGAAGCAAAAAATTGATGGGGTTATTGGTACCGTAGGCGATTATATTATATTAGATTCGGATATTGACAAGTCATATCTTGAAATTTCTAGTCAGGGAGGTTCCGTAAAAGACATTACAAGATGCCAAATGTTAGGGAAGTTATTAGAAGATAAATTGTATGCGCACCAAGCCATTCAGGATAGTATCGTAGTGACGGATGCTGAAGTAAAAGGGATGATGGAAGAACGATTGAGCTATATGACAGAGCAAATCGGATCGCTGGAAAAAGTGGTGGAGTATTATAAAAAAGATTCGGAAGAAGAATTCAGAACCTATTTCTCAGACATTCTGAAAGAGAATAAGCTCACGTCAGAAATGCAAAAGAAAATTATTGAAGCAGTAGAAATTACACCGGAAGAAGTTCGTAATTTCTTTAAAAAGATACCTGCCGCTGATCTTCCTTTTTTTGGAGCTGAAATGGAAGTGTCACAAATTATAATTACGCCTAAAGTTTCAGCTGCCGATAAACAAAAGGTAATTGATCGATTGAATTTGTTTAAAAAAGAAATATTAGAAGGATCCAGTTTTTCAACTAAAGCCGTATTGTATTCTCAAGATCCCGGTTCAAGAGCGAATGGAGGTTATTATAAAATGAATAGGAAGACCCCTTTTGTAAAAGAGTTTAAAGAAGTAGCTTTCAGTCTGGCTGAGGGAGAGATATCCGCTCCTTTTGAAACTGATTTTGGGTTTCACATTATTTACATAGAAAAGATAAAAGGACAAGAAGTAGAGTTGCGTCACATATTATTGAGTCCGACTGTGACAGAGGAGGCTTTGAACGAAGCTAAAGAAAAAATCACGTTGGTCAGAAAAAGAATCGAAGATAAAGAAATTACTTTTGAGGAAGCCGCCAGAACTTTATCTGACGAGAAAGAAACAAGAGCCAATGGAGGCGCATTGATTAATCCAAAAACGCAGGATACCCGTTTTGAATTGACAAAAATGGATCCCGCTTTTTACAGTCAAGTGTCTAATTTGACAGAGGGCGAGATCTCACTTCCAATTTTAGATCAAGGCGAAGAGGGAAAAAAGAAGTTCAAATTAATCACGGTGACCAATAGAATAGATGAGCATACCGCGGATTATGCGAATGATTACATAAAAATTAAAGATTTAGCTTTGAAAGACAAGCAGATTACGGCAATTGGGAAATGGTTTGAAGAAAAAATTAAAGAAACGTATATTAAAATCATTGGTGAATATAGAGATTGTGTCTTTACAAACAATTGGTTAAAAAAATAATGTACTTAAATCAACAAATTTTGTTGAATGAGGTGCAAACAATTTTTCGGTAAAATAAATAAAAAGAGTTAGTTTTATGATTTCATAACAGCTAACTCTTTTTTAATTTTAAAATTTTTATAAATGTCAGACGTAGCAGCAATACATAACCTAGTTCAAAAAAGGAATGAGCTGAAAAATGAAATCGCAAAAATCATAGTGGGACAGGATGCTGTAGTAGATCAAATTTTGCTTTGTATTTTTTCTGGGGGACATGCTTTGTTAGTAGGAGTGCCAGGATTAGCTAAAACATTAATGGTAAATACGCTGGCACAAGCATTAGGTCTTGATTTTAAAAGAATTCAGTTTACACCGGATTTGATGCCCTCTGATATTTTGGGCAGTGAAATATTAGAGGAGAACCGTCAATTTAAATTTATAAAAGGGCCTATTTTTTCTAATATTGTTCTGGCAGATGAGATAAACCGAACACCACCCAAAACGCAGGCAGCCTTGCTGGAAGCCATGCAGGAGCGCGCTGTTACTATTGCTGGGGAGAATTACAAGTTAGCCTTGCCTTATTTTGTTTTGGCCACGCAAAACCCAATAGAACAAGAAGGAACATATCCTTTGCCTGAAGCTCAATTGGATCGGTTTATGTTTGCTATAAAGCTAGAATATCCTTCTTTTGCAGAGGAAGTTCAAGTAGTAAAACGCACCACATCAGACATCAAAAACACGATCAATCCATTATTTACTGCACAAGAAATTATTGATTTTCAACATTTGATTCGCAGAATTCCCGTGGCTGATAATGTAATTGAATATGCCGTGACATTAGTGAGTAAAACGCGTCCAGATAATCCATTATCAAATGAGTTTGTAAAAAACTATCTCGATTGGGGAGCAGGGCCCCGAGCATCTCAAAATTTGATTTTGGCAGCCAAAGCCAACGCTGCTTTCAATGGAAAATTTTCTCCTGATATTGAAGATGTGAAAGCGGTAGCCACCGGAATTTTACGCCATCGAATTATTAAAAATTACAAAGCAGATGCCGAAGGAATTACCGAAGAAATGATAATTGCTAAGTTGGTTTGACTTTTTTTTGGTACTCGGTTCTTATTTTCAGACAGGAACTACAACGTTTTCTTAGTTATAATGGTTTTTAGGATCTGATACTAGTTAGAATGTAATTAATTCTTTAGGGATTAATCAGTTTATAGTTAAATTTTTTAAAATTATTTAATTATATAGGGTAAAAATCAGTATTTAGTAATAATATCATTTGAAAAAACCACATCTATTAATTTTTTTTAAATATCATCTTAAAGAGCTAAATTTGCGACGTGAATAAAAACTACGTATCATGGCTTTTAATTTTGAGTACATTAAAATAAATAGCTTTTAACATTGAAAACAATTTACTATGAACATTTATAACGATTATCTGAAAGAAATCGAAGACAGAAAAACTCAGGGACTTAACCCAAAGCCAATTGATAGCGCTGATTTAGTAAGCGAAATCATTACGCAAATTAAAGATTCAAATAACGCAAATCGCGAGGATTCAATTTCGTTTTTTATTTATAATACGGTTCCTGGGACAACACCTGCAGCTGGTGTAAAAGCGTCTTTTTTGAAGGAGGTAGTTCTTGGTGAATCAATAGTGAATGAAATAACACCAGCTTTCGCATTAGAGTTATTATCACAGATGAAAGGTGGTCCTTCAATCAAAGTTTTGCTTGACTTAGCTTTAGGAAATGAAGTCACAATTGCAAAAGCGGCGACAGAAGTTCTAAAAACACAAGTCTATCTTTATGAGGCTGATACTGATCGGTTAGAGGCGGCATTTAAAAGCGGTAGTGCGTTTGCAAAGGAAATTCTAGTGAGTTATGCTAAGGCAGAATTCTTTACGAAGCTGCCAGAGGTAGTTGAGGAAATTCAGGTTGTTACCTATGTTGCTGGTGAAGGAGATATTTCGACAGATTTACTTTCTCCGGGTAACCAAGCGCATTCACGCTCTGATCGTGAGCTACACGGAAAATGTTTGATTTCGCCTGAAGCTCAAGATGAAATTAAAGCACTTCAAGCGCAGCATCCAGACAAAAGTGTTATGTTGATTGCCGAAAAAGGAACTATGGGTGTAGGCTCTTCAAGGATGTCAGGAGTGAATAATGTGGCTCTTTGGACAGGTAAAAAAGCAAGTCCTTATGTCCCATTCATAAACATAGCTCCAATTGTTGCTGGAACTAACGGTATTTCCCCAATTTTCCTTACTACTGTTGATGTGACGGGTGGTATTGGTCTGGATCTTCAAAACTGGGTTAAGAAAACAGATGCAAATGGAACGGTAGTCCGCAATGAAAATGGTGAGCCTATTTTGGAAGAAGTTTATTCTGTTGCAACAGGAACAGTGCTGACCATAAATACAAAAACTAAGAAGCTCTATAACGGCGATAAAGAATTAATTGATATTTCTAAGGCATTTACGCCTCAGAAAATGGAATTTATTAAAGCGGGTGGATCTTACGCTATTGTATTTGGAAAAAAACTACAAACTTTTGCATCAAAGACTTTAGGAATTGATATCGTATCGGTATTTGCTCCGTCAATAGAAATTTCTATTGAAGGACAAGGTCTTACCGCAGTAGAAAAAATATTCAATAAAAATGCAGTTGGTTCAACACCAGGTAAAGTTTTACATGCAGGTTCTGATGTGCGTGTTACGGTAAATATTGTAGGTTCGCAAGATACGACTGGCTTGATGACTTCTCAGGAATTAGAGTCTATGGCTGCTACTGTGATTTCCCCAATTGTTGATGGTGCATACCAATCCGGTTGTCATACAGCATCAGTTTGGGATAATAAGTCTAAAGCAAACATTCCAAGATTGATGAAATTCATGAATGATTTTGGTTTGATTACGGCTCGTGACCCTAAAGGGAACTACCATGCAATGACAGATGTGATTCACAAGGTTCTTAATGACATTACTGTTGATGAGTGGGCGATTATTATTGGGGGTGACTCTCATACGAGAATGTCTAAAGGGGTTGCCTTTGGAGCTGATTCAGGAACAGTTGCACTCGCGCTAGCTACGGGTGAGGCTTCAATGCCAATTCCGGAATCAGTAAAAGTTACTTTCAAAGGGGATATGAAAGAATATATGGATTTCCGTGATGTTGTTCATGCTACCCAATCTCAAATGCTGAAGCAATTTGGTGGAGAGAATGTATTTCAAGGACGAATTATTGAGGTTCATTTAGGAACACTCACTGCTGATCAGGCCTTTACTTTTACAGATTGGACTGCAGAAATGAAGGCGAAAGCTTCTATTTGTATTTCTGAGGATGATACTTTGATCGAATCATTAGAGATTGCCAAAGGCAGAATCCAGATCATGATTGACAAAGGAATGGATAACGAGAACCAAGTTCTTAAAGGATTAATTGCTATCGCTAATAATAGAATCGCAGCCATCAGATCAGGTGATAAGCCAGCTTTGATACCGGATGCTAATGCAAAATATTTTGCGGAAGTTGTAATCGATTTAGATATCGTTGCTGAGCCTATGATTGCAGATCCAGACGTAAATAACGCGGATGTTTCTAAGCGTTATACACACGATACCATTAGACCACTTTCTTTTTACGGTGGTGTAAAAAAAGTAGATCTTGGTTTTGTAGGATCTTGTATGGTACACAAAGGTGATTTGAAGATTCTTTCTCAAATGCTAAAAAATATAGATGAGCAACACGGTAAAGTAGAGTTTAAAGCACCGCTTGTTGTTGCGCCTCCTACTTATAATATTGTAGATGAACTTAAAGCTGAAGGAGACTGGGAAGTTTTACAAAAGTATTCTGGTTTTGAATTTGATGATAATGCTCCTAAAGGCGAGGCACGTACAGGATATGAAAATATTCTATACCTAGAGCGTCCAGGCTGTAATTTATGTATGGGTAACCAAGAAAAAGCAGCAAAAGGAGATACTGTAATGGCAACATCTACGCGCCTTTTCCAGGGAAGAGTTGTTGAAGATACGGAAGGTAAAAAAGGAGAATCGTTACTTTCATCAACACCGGTTGTCGTGTTGTCTACAATTTTAGGTAGAACTCCAACTCTTGAGGAATACAAAGCTGCAGTAAAAGATATAAATCTAACGCAGTTTGCACCATCTCATAAGTTATTGGTTAGGTAATAATTAATTTTTGTTAATAATTTAAAAAGCTTGGGTCTTTCGACAGACTTAGGCTTTTTTTATTTATATAGGTCTTCATTTTTTTTGTACCTTGTGGTTCTAAAATATAATAACAGAAAATAATTAGATATGGCTTTTGATATTGAAATGATTAAAAAAGTGTACGACAACATGACTACTCGTGTTGATAAAGCACGCGAAATAGTTGGCCATCCGCTTACATTAACGGAGAAAATATTGTACAATCACCTGTGGGATGGAATGCCTTCACAAGCTTTTACCCGAGGAGCTGATTATGTTGATTTTGCTCCAGACAGAGTGGCCTGTCAGGATGCAACAGCTCAAATGGCATTATTGCAGTTCATGCATGCCGGTAAAACTAAAGTAGCGGTTCCTACAACAGTGCATTGTGATCACTTGATCCAGGCAAAAGTGGATGCAGTAACTGATTTGGCCAGAGCAAAAACACAAAGTAATGAAGTGTTTGAATTTCTTTCTTCAGTATCTAATAAATACGGAATTGGTTTCTGGAAACCAGGAGCCGGAATTATTCACCAGGTAGTACTTGAAAATTATGCATTTCCAGGCGGAATGATGATCGGTACTGATTCTCATACTGTTAATGCAGGCGGTTTAGGAATGGTAGCCATTGGTGTTGGAGGTGCTGATGCGGTTGATGTGATGTCAGGAATGGCTTGGGAATTAAAATTTCCTAAATTAATTGGAGTAAAATTAACTGGAAAACTTTCCGGTTGGACAGCGCCAAAAGACGTAATCCTTAAAGTAGCCGGTATTCTTACTGTAAAAGGTGGGACAGGTGCTATCGTGGAGTATTTTGGCGAAGGAGCAACTTCTATGTCTTGTACTGGAAAAGGAACGATCTGTAATATGGGTGCCGAAATTGGTGCTACTACTTCTACATTTGGTTATGACGCTTCCATGGGGCGTTATTTGCGTTCTACTAATAGAGCTGATGTAGCAGATGCAGCGGATAAAATTGCACCGTACTTAACAGGTGATGCTGAAGTTTATGCAAATCCAGAATTGTATTTTGACCAAGTAATCGAAATCAACTTAGACGAATTAGAACCCCATTTAAACGGTCCTTATACCCCTGATTTAGCTACTCCAATTTCTAAAATGAAAGAGGAAGCCATAAAAAATAACTGGCCTTTGAAAATTGAAGTAGGTTTGATAGGTTCTTGTACCAACTCTTCTTACGAAGATATCGCTCGTGCTGCTTCATTGGCAAAACAAGTTACAGATAAAAATTTAAAAATAAAATCTGAATTTACCATTACTCCAGGATCTGAAGTAGTGCGTTATACCATAGAACGTGACGGATTTATCGATATTTTCGATAAAATGGGAGCAACAGTTTTTGCGAACGCTTGCGGACCGTGTATCGGAATGTGGGATAGAGAAGGAGCTGAAAAAGAAGAGCGCAACACAATTGTTCACTCTTTCAACCGTAACTTCTCCAAACGTGCCGATGGAAATCCAAACACTTTGGCATTCGTGGGCTCTCCTGAATTGGTAACCGCTTTGGCTATTGCCGGAGATCTGGGTTTCAACCCATTGACGGATACCTTAATTAATGAAAATGGGGAAGAAGTAATGCTGGATGCGCCAACAGGAAATGAATTACCTCCAAAAGGCTTTGATGCGGAAGATCCAGGTTTTCAAGCGCCAGCTGTTGATGGTTCAGGAGTTCAGGTTTCTGTGAGTGAAACTTCAGAGCGCTTGCAATTGTTAGCTCCGTTTTTGCCTTGGGATGGAAAAAATATTACAGGGGCTAAATTATTGATCAAAGCTTTCGGAAAATGTACTACAGATCACATTTCTATGGCTGGGCCATGGTTGCGTTTCCGTGGGCATTTAGATAACATCTCTAATAATATGTTGATTGGTGCCATCAATGCATTCAACCAAAAACCCAATACCGTTAAAAATCAGTTGACTGGTACTTACGATGCAGTTCCGGCTGTAGCGCGTGCTTACAAAGCAGCCGGTGTTCCTTCGATTGTTGTGGGCGATCACAACTATGGAGAAGGATCTTCTCGCGAACATGCCGCTATGGAGCCGCGTTTCTTAGGTGTGAAAGCTGTATTGGTAAAATCATTTGCTCGTATCCATGAAACAAACCTTAAAAAACAAGGTCTTTTAGGATTGACATTTGCAAACGAAGCGGATTATGAAAAAATCCAGGAAGATGATACTATCAACTTCACAGATTTAGTTGATTTTGCTCCGGGAAAACCATTAACATTAGAATTTGTTCACGCTGATGGAACTAAAGATATTATCTTGGCAAACCACACGTACAACGCAGGACAAATTGGTTGGTTCGTTGCTGGTTCAGCATTAAACTTGATTGCTGCTGCCGGAAAAGCATAAGCATTCAAATAATTTATTTCAAAACTCTCAAGGAAACTTGGGAGTTTTTTTTGGAGCTATTTCCTGCTCTCCGTTTCAAGCTTTTTCGTAAAATTTCTTTTTTTAACGATAAAAAGGAGCTTCCTTTGGTCGCTCTTTTTATCTGAAAAAAGTGTAATTTCACTTCAAAAGGCTTTACACTTCCATCTGGGCTATGACAAACTAACAGTGTTATTATTTTGAATAAAGAATAGATTTTACTCAAAAAAATATTAAAAAATTACAAAAAAGGTATGAAATGTTCTTTTTGGACGTTAAAAGTTAAAAAAAAGAGAAGTCCTTAAGTTATAAGACTTATATTAGCTTTTTTGTAAAATAAAATTCATCGATTTTTTTCGGCTAGTAATACTGATTCGCACTCCATTAAGGGGCTTGTTTTTTAGATCAGTAGTACCATAGTATTGTAAGATTCCTTTTTGAGTTCTTGCGGTGAATTAGAATAAGATCATTCAAAATTTTACAAACACAGAATCAGGTTTTTTTTATAAAAAAGGTATTTTTTTACCCTTTTTTATAAATAGAAAAAATACAAGCAAATAAACCAAAGCGAAATTTAATAATTATATCCCGAAATCGCTTCTGAGGAATACATAGGATAAGTAATTTGAAAGAGAAGAGTATGAGTGTAAGAGTAATTGTAGCGTTTTTTTTATTTAATAGTATAGTTCTTTTTTCACAGGAAAAAATTATAAAACATACCATCGTAAAAGGGGAAACAATATCGAGTATTGCTGAGCGCTATGAAGTGAAACAAAGCGCCATTTACAAACTAAATCCTAAAGCTAAGAATCTTTTAAAGCTTAATTCAGTATTGTTAATTCCAATTATAGGTCTGAAAAAAACCACTACAAAAACGAATACTCCCTTAAAATATGCTACTAAAGAGCACGAAGTACTCGCTAAACAAACTCCATACGGAATTGCAAAGGAATACGGAATATCTCTGGCAGAATTAAACCAATCCAATCCTGAACTAGAAGCTAAAGGACTCCAAATAGGACAAAAAATCACCATTCCGGGAACCGCAGTTACAACCTCAAAAGTGGTTGTTTCTCCATCTAAAAAAGCAACTTTTACACCGGAAATAGTCCTAGACACTGAAGCAACTAATAAACAAATTTCTGAAATTTTGATACGGGAAGTTTTATCAAAAGAAACCAAATATTCCATTGCAAAACAGTACGGAATCACCATTGGTGAATTAGACAAAGCCAATCCTGCAATAGGCGTTAAACCACTTCAGGTTGGACAGAAGATTAATATTCCTGGAGCGCCAGTGTCGGTTAATCAAATAGCAGCAGTGTTTCAGCAAGAGGTTAAGTTACAAAAAAACGCTCCGAAAACCAGTATTTCCACTGATTCTGTTTTGCCTGAAACAGCAACGGCAGTACCTTTGGAACTTAAAAATGAAGCAACCGCTATCTCTTCAACTAAAGAGATAGAAAAAATAGATTCACAAGTAATTGTGCGGGAAGTGATGCCCAAAGAAACTAAATATTCCATAGCAAAGCAGTACGGCATTTCTGTTAAGGAATTAGAAAAACAAAATCCTGGTATCAAAAGAAAACTCCCTGTTGGATATAAATTAAATTTTCTGGGTTTAATTGAGCCATCAAAAAACAAGACTGAATTAAGTGCTTCTGAAAGTACTATTGGTGAAACTAAACCGGAATTACACCCGTTTACCAAGCCTGTTTTTAATCATGATTTTCTGGATCAATTGATTGAGCATGCCTCCGAAAATATAGGAACCAGATATCGCATGGGCGGAACCACAAAATCTGGGTTTGACTGTTCTGGCTTGATGTGTACTACTTTTGAGGCATTTGATATTAAGTTGCCAAGAACATCAATAGCTCAATCCAGTTTTGGAACAAAGATTAATACGGAAGAAGCTAAAAAAGGGGATTTGATTTTCTTTAAGACAAATGGAAGGCGCCAAATTAATCATGTAGGGATGGTTGTAGAAGTTTGTGAAGGAGAGATAAAATTCATTCACGCCTCAGTGAGCAGTGGTGTTATCATTTCCTCTACAAAAGAAAAATATTATGAAAAAAACTTTACTCAAATAAATCGAGTGTTGCAGTAAAGCGCTTTTTAAAATAAATTATAAAATAGCAAAGCCTTTTCAACTACCTGAAAAGGCTTTGCTATTTTCAGGGATTAATTATTTAGGAAGTGCTTCACTATTTATTTCAATCCAATATCCATCAGGATCCTGAATGTAGATTTGTTTGATACCATCAGCTCGAACAGTAATTTTATCAAGTGTGCCCGGCCAATCTGAATAGGTAATGTTTAGGGTTTTTAATGCCGAAATCAATGCGTCAAAGTTGGCTGATTTAAAGGCTAAGTGGACTGCTTTATTGATTTTTACAGGTTCTTTAATCGTAGATACGAGATGTAATTCTTTTCCGTCACCTAAAGAAACCCAACGAATGCCTTCTTTTTTTGTAAGGTTTGTGATTTCTGAAAGATGTAAAATATTCTTGTAGAAATCAACCGATCGGTCTAGGTCTTTTACGGAAAGGGCAATATGATCTAATTTCAGGGAAAAGGAATTAGTGTTTTGCGCATAAATACTTGATGTACAGGTAATAGCGAATAATAGTGTGGTTAAAAATGTGGTTTTCATAGTGTTAAATAGAATTAAGCGGTTTTAGTTTTAGGTGACTGTCCACAAAGTAGACTAAGTTTACTGCCTGCGATGGCTTCAAAAAAGGGAATCAGGCCGTTTTATATTCAATTGATACATCTTGAAGTAATCGTTTCATAATTTTGATTTTGTGGAATAATTTGGTTTAAACAAGATACTATTTATCACGTTGATTAATTCCTGTGTGCTGCTGGTATTCGTATTTACGGCAGTACTGCTAGTGCCAAAAGGCGCATATTTGTTTTGATTTTCTCGTGAAAAAAGTCCAACTGTTGGTGTTAGTGCTGAACTGGCTAAATGCATGATCCCACTATCAGCACCAATAAAAAGTTTGGTATTTGCAATTACGGAGGCAATTTCTCGAATGTCTTTACTGTAAAATGTAGTTGCTTTAAAACCTATTTGGGAAATATTCTCAACTGGCAAAACCTCAATGATGTTATACTCTTGGTATTCTGTTTTTAATCTTTCATAGCATTCTTCCCACCAGGTTTCGGAATAGCATTTGTCATCTGTTGCATAGGTAAAGATGCAAATCGTCTCTTTGTCATTTTTGACTAGTTCTTGGACTATTTTTTGACCTTCAGCATGTTCAGCAAGACTCAATTTAAGATCTAGCGGTGGTACTGAATTTTTGTTTTCCGCGAATCCCAGAGTGGTCAAAAAGTTTCTGAATTCATATATCGGATATTTTGCAATATGCTCGTAATCAATATAATTTAACGATATGTCTTTGTCAAGAGCTCCAAAAAATTTATATTTGGCATCTGCAAATTGAGCGGATAATCGTCCCGAAGAGGAATTTTTATCCACATTGATGACAATGTCATATTTTTGTTTTTTAATTCGTATCCAAACCTTAAAATATTCAACAAGATTTTTGAATGGTTTTTTGGGAAGTGCAATTACGGTATCGATATTGGTATATTTTTCAAATACAATTGGTGCTAAACCACCTTTTACAAACAAATCAATCTTGCAGTCCGGAAAAGTAGCTATTACATCTTGAACAAGTGGGGTAATGAGCAACAGATTTCCCAATCTGTGGTTGGGTCTGGAAATTAAAACCCTTTTGATCTCTATTTTTTGAGTCCAATCAATTTTTTGATTCTTTTGTGAATTGCCAATATTTTTGGTTAGACCTTGTGTTGCAATTCTTCGATATGCATTTATTTTTTTTAAGATACTCATGCGTTTAAAATAGAATTTAGAATTGAACTTTACTATTATTTATCAAAGGAATCAAGTGGTGCATAGTACGGTTCCGGAATGTAAACAATCGGAACACCTCAAAAGGTACTCCGAATGCAACAAATGTACAATTTAGATTGAAACAATGCTGTTTTTAGTTTTTATTATAATAGATTGGTTCAGTGAATTCATGAGCTATGAGCCAAGTGTATGTGTGAAGCGGTACTCAAATGAGTTTTGAATTCAAAAGTATTTTTATATATGGGTTCGAACAAAAATACAGATTGGCCAAAGTCTGCCAGCTAAACTATATTACACACGATTTTTGTCTGGGTTCTGCTGTAATGAAGATTGTTGTAAAAATAGAACAATAAGTATCCCCCTCGGGGTTTTGTAAATTGGCACACCACATCAATTCGTACAAAGAGAGGCAAGTGGATTTTAATTTTGTGAAATAGTAGGGATATATGTAGGATATGGAAAGGCCTTATTTCTCTTTTGAATAAAATCATTAAGCTATTCTTATAAAAGCGTAATAAGAGCCGTTATAATTGCATTTTTCGTAAAAAAAGCTGAATAAGTATGTAAATAGGTTTGTTTTAGTTAAAAAAATCTAAATTATTGGTGCCTTACCTTGGATACCAAGTTTGATGTCATATATTTAAAAGATCTAAACTATGTAAACTATGATTACTTTTATTATTGCAATTTTTTTATTGATTTTTGGTTACATCATCTACGGTAAATTTGTAGAGAGAAATTTCAAGATCGACGAGAACAAAACGACGCCGGCAAATGAACTTACTGATGGGGTCGATTTTGTTCCCATGAGTAGTAACAAAAACTCATTCATACAAATATTAAATATTGCGGGAGTGGGGCCTATTTTTGGGCCTATTTTAGGAGCTCTATATGGACCATCAGCTTTTATCTGGATCGTTTTAGGATCTATTTTTGCAGGGGGTGTGCATGATTACTTGACGGGAATGATTTCTATGCGGTACGGTGGTGCACATTTACCGGAATTAGCGTCTCGGTTTTTGGGCAAGTATTTTAGTCACGTTGTTAACTTTTTTGCCCTTCTTTTATTGGTTTTAGTTGGTACCGTATTTGTTTCGGCACCTGCCAAAATGATTAATGAATTAGTGGGAAATGATGCAGACATTTATCTGATTATTGTGTTCTTAATCTTCCTGTACTATATTATTGCGACCGTTTTGCCTATTGATAAAGTGATCGGTAAGATATATCCGGTTTTAGGGTTTTTGCTATTGATAAGTGCCTTGGGTATTTGTATCGGGATGTTTATGTTTGGGAATCCAATCCCTGAACTAACCTTAGAAAATCTGCATCCAAAAGGAATTCCCTACTATCCGGTAATATTTTTGACTATATCCTGTGGTGCTTTATCCGGATTTCATGCCACGCAGTCCCCTATAATTTCTAGAACGATAAACAACGAAAAAGACGGTAGAAAAATTTTCTACGGAATGATGATTGTTGAGGCGGTTATTGCAATGATTTGGGCAGCAGCTGCAATGAGTTTGTTTCATGGAAACGATCTTAGTTTGTTGCTTGAAAACGGTGGTCCAGCTGCTGTTGTAAATAAAATTTCGGTAACGTTCTTAGGGACTATTGCTGGGACAATCGCAGTTTTAGGGGTGATTGTTTTACCAATTACTTCCGGTGATACATCGTTTAGAGCCGCAAGAATGATTATTGCTGATTATTTCAAAATTGATCAAAAGCTGTTAAAAAACCGTTTTATGGTTGCTACTCCACTTTTTGTAATCTCCTTTATTTTAACCAAAATGGATTTTGAATTGTTGTGGAGGTATTTTTCTTGGGCCAATCAAGTAACTGCAGGGATTGCTCTATGGATTGGTGCGGTGTATTTGTACCAAAGAAAAACTAACTATATGGTAGCTCTAGTGCCTGCTTTTTTCATCAGCTCTGTCATTGGTTCTTACCTTTGTTATGATCCTACTATCGGTTTTGGATTAGATATCAGTATTTCTAACACAGTAGGAATTTTATTCTCAATTGCTTTGACGGTATTGTTTTTTAGTGTGTTGACAATAAGGAAATCAACATTATAGTTGCCTTAAAGTCTGTTGTATGATGTATGAAAGCAGTGTAAATCCCGGCATGATGCTAATTATAACAGGATAGGTATAATTTAATATTGAATGGGTATGGACAGAGAGCGAGTTATACTAACCAAATGCTGTTTGTGTAGCAGTAAAACGATTTTTATACCTTTCAGTTAGCACGTATTGGACCTTAGATTTTTATAATATAGAACTAATGTAAATTAGTCTTTTGGTTGAGAAAAGAGAGATAATTTGTACTCCGTTAGCATATATTTTGCAATCTTTGGCCTCAAAAAAAATCAAACTGCATTATGAGCAAGACAAAATTAACAATCAATCGCAATGGTTCTATAAAAATAGAAGGCGATTTTGAAATAACAGACTGCGAAGGAAAAACATACGGATTAGAGGGAAGAACGGCGTTGGGTCTTTGCCGTTGCGGACTATCGGTAAACAAGCCTTTTTGTGATGGTTCTCACCGCAATGGTTTTGAACATGAATCAGCTGCATTCGACTTGCCTCCGATGAAGATTAAGTAATATCATTTTTACAATTAAATAATAAAAGCTACATCTTTATGGGTGTAGCTTTTCTTGGTTAATATTTAAACCAGTTAAACACAATGATTTATTCGCTGAGTTTACTACTGTTTTAAAATGATTTACTTTTTAAACTACTGATAATTGCCATCACATCTAAATCGCCTAATCCTTCTTGCTCTGCTGCGGCATAACTGTCGTACAAAGGATGAATCAACGGAGAATTGAGTCCGGCTTCTTTGGCAAGTCTTAAATCTTTGACTAGATGTTTCAACGCAAATGCAGCAGGATAGGAATCGTTCAGAATGGAAGGTGTTTTAATATTCGTAATTCCATTGCCGCAAGCACCTTGATTGATGATGTTGAGCATGTCTTCTTTGCTTACGCCGTTTTTCTCGGCAAATAAAACCGTTTCGGCTACTCCTTGAAGATTTAATCCTAATAGGTAATTGATGGCTAATTTAGCAGAACTTGCTACGCCAGGTTCCCCTACGTGAATCGCAATTTTACCCAAAACCTCAAATATGGGTTTGGCTATTTCGAAATCTTCAGCCGAAGCCCCCACAAGAATGACTAACGTTCCGTCTTGTGCTGGTTTCACACTGCCAGAAACGGGAGCATCTATAAAATGTACCTGATGTTGGTTGCAAATGGTGTTTAAATAACGCGAGGTTTCTGGAGCAACCGTACTCATATTGATGATGGTTTTGCCAGGATGTGCTTCAGATAATAAACCTGTTGGTCCTTCAAAAACTTCTTTTACCGCCGCGTCGTTGGACAGCATCGTCAAAACTACGTCGCATGTTTGCAGTAGTTCGTGCAAACTGCTTGCTGATTTTGCTCCTGAGGCCAGTAACGGTGCTTCTTTCTCTTTGGTACGATTGAAAACGGATACTTCAAAACCGGCTTTGAGTAGGTTCATAACCATTGGATTTCCCATGTTGCCAAGGCCTATCCATCCTAATTGTATTTTATTCATGTTTATTAGTGCTAAATGATATCTTTCTTTATAGATGTGACTTTATTGTTGGGTGTATATGCTTAGAAAAGTGACCCTAAAGTACCGTTTATTTTTGGAAAGAAACATAAAATAACAGTTGGAACGGTAATAATTATAAACATTCAAGTGAACGGGTTTTATAAATTCAGGTACTCCAATATAAAAATCAGTAGTTTATAGCGTGTAATTCCGGATGTTGCTCTGGTTAGCGTCCAAAAAAGTTTTTGTTTTTTATTTGTTTTCGGAGCATAAAACATCATTCCTATAGTTGAAGTCTTAGGGGTCTACTGGATAAACAATAAAAAACCCTAACATATTGATGTTAGGGTTTTGCTTTGGTAGCGAGACCGAGATTTGAAATCGGGACCTCAAGGTTATGAATTTGATGTTTTTATCAATTAAACACCAAGTTATATACTGTTGCAGAGCTATAAAATTAAGTAATCGTGTACAAATTCGTGCACGATTGATAGTAAAAGTTTAAGTTAAATTAATGAAAATTAATGAATGTTAATTTACTTATTATGGATTTTATTTAATTCGTTGAAAATTTTGGATTCTAGACTTTTACATGAGTGTTTTTAATATGTAAAACTAAATATTTTATTCCCTTCACAGTTATCATAAACCCTTAATAAAGGTCTCGCTGACCCCTATTACAGCGTGAATATCTTCCAAAGTATAGCATTTATTTAGCTGTCCGTAAGTTAGGTCTACAAATTGATCATAAGTCTTTTACTTACTGCACCCTGTATAGCTTTTGTGTTGTTTGGCACAAGATTCAAGCATCCAGCAGGGTCCCAAGTCAATAATTCGTCGAATCACAGGTTTTTTGGTGTATTTGCTGCGTCTGAATAGGACCATTATTTATTTTGCAAAAACAAAAATATGGGATTCTCAGACATTTTTTATTTTAGACTTTCGGATGACAGTATTAAAAAATATGAAAGTCAAAGTTAAGATGTTGGTTCATGTTAAAACTTAACATGTGTTTCAATTGATATTAAAATAGTTTCGCTCAATAAATTAAAAATATGAAAACAAAAAACTTTTTAAACAACAAAAATCACCGACAAAAAATTAAATTTGGTCTTACCTTCTTGGCAATTTGCTTCGGTATGCTTTTCTCTTACGGTCAAGCTACCAATGCCTCTATTAAGGGAACTGTGAAAGATTTAAATGGCGAGCCTTTAATTGGCGCAACGATTATTGTTAAGAATAATGCTACCGGATTTACTACTGGATCTATTAGTAATGAAGAAGGAAGTTACAAAATACAGCAACTTCCCCTTGGTGGACCTTATACGGTCATAGCTCAATATTTTGTCTATCAGGAGAGAACTCAGGAAGGTTTTACCTTAAATTTAAGTGACGTTTTAACGGTAGATTTCATTTTACAAGAGTCGACGACTACTCTAGATGAAGTTGTGATATCCTCAAACAATTTGTCTAAAAGAATACAACAAATTGGATCTTCAACAAAAATTGGAGCCGGGCAGATTAAAAACCTACCCACAGAAGGTAGAAACTTCACAAGGTTAACTAGTTTATCTCCATTACAAGGAGGAGGAGATATTAATTTGGGCGGGCAAAGACGTACCTCTACAAATGTGACAATCGACGGGGTTAATTTTAGAAATACCTTAACAGCAGGCGAAATTGGTGGCGGCCCGTATACCATTTCTCAAGAAGCAATTAGAGAATTTGAAGTGTCCACAAATGATTATGACGTTGCACAAGGTCGCCAAGGTGGGGGTTCTATTACCTCAGTAACGAAATCGGGAACTAATGAATTTAGTGGTAGTGCTTTTTTCTATCATAGGGCAGATGCACTCCAAAGTAAATTTACGATACAAGGACAAGAAAGGAATGCAGACTTCTACAATTCCCAGTACGGCTTTAGTCTGGGTGGACCAATTGTAAAAGATAAATTACACTTTTTCATGGTATATGAACGACAAGATGCCGGTGATCCGCAATTTATAGCAAATATCCAGAATGATGACGATGCCAACCGTTTAGGAATTTCGCAGGCAAATTTAGATCGTTTTTTACAAATAGGAAGAGACAGTTATGGCTTAAGTAATTCTCAGCAAATAGGGCAATTTGATAGAGTTACTGAAGCAAACAACTTATTCTTAAAGTTAGACTGGCAGATTAATGATAAACACAGATTAACACTTAGAAATCTTTACAACAAATGGGACAATCCTTTTAGCGTTAGTGATGACTCAAATATTGAAGTTGCAGAATCATTTTCTAATTTTAATTCTCAAGAGAATAGCACTTTTCTATCCTTACGCTCTATGTTTTCTCCTAGTGTAACCAACGAGCTTAAAGTTCAGTATCAACGTTCAGAACGTATTTTTGGACCAAGTTCAGAACTACCATCACAAAATATACCAAGAGCAATAGTGCAAGTACAATCCGTTTTACCAAATGGAAACAATAGAAATTTAAGTGTACAATTAGGTGGTCAGCGTTATTCCCCAGAAACAAATCTGGAAAAGCAACTCCAATTTGCAAACACCACCTATGTTAGCGCTGGTAAATATAATTTTACTTTTGGAACAGATAATTTAGTTACCTATCTAGAAACGCAATTATCTAACGAGCAAAATGGTCGGTTTTTCTTCGATTCGTTAGATGATTTTGAAAATTTAAATCCCTCGAGATACGCAAGAGAAGTTCCACTAAAAGGGTCCTCATTAGTAAAACAAACGGTATTAGATCTATCGCTTTTTGCTCAAGTAGAGTTTGATATTAATCCGAATTTGAATTTTAGTGCTGGAGTTCGCTATGATGCAACGGCTTTTCTAGATTCCGCAGAATTCAACCCTTTGGTGTTTGAGGAACTAGGAATACGAACGGATCAAAAACCAGAAGATTTCAATAATATTCAACCAAGGTTTCAGTTGACATGGAATGTAAAGGGTGAAAATAAAGATGTTTTCAGACTTGGTGGAGGTGTTTTTAGTGCACAACCACACTATTATGCGCAAGTAAATAATATTCAAAACAGCGGTACTTTGTTAGGTGCTATAGATGTTACTGGTACAAACGTGCCTGTGCCAAATTTCCCATCGTATAGAAATGATCCCAGCACAGCACCAGGTGTACCAGCAGGAGTAACGCCATTTTCAACGATAAATGCAGTAAGCCCTGATTTTAATGTGCCAACAATTTATAAAGCAAATATTAATTACACTCACTTTTTTGGAGATCGGTACAGCTTAGGATTAAATGCAATTGTTAGTCATACTACTAATAATTATGTTTACCAAGAAGCAAATTTAGTTCCTGAGCCATTTTTTCTGACGTCTAATGAAGGAAGAGAGGTTTTTGTGCCAGCGAATACTATTCCTTCAAACGGTAGAGCGGACTGGATCAACTCTAGAATTTCGGATCAAGTAGGAAGAACTTTAGTATTAACTTCTGATGGAGTCTTGGACAATCTAGCTTTCGTTTTGGAAGGAACTGCAAGAATTGGAAAAGATGGTTATGTAAATGCTAGCTTCACAGTAAACACCAGTAAAGATAATTCATCCTATAATTGTTGTGTGGGAAATACATCTACTTTTCTTCCAGTCTCTGGAGATCCAAGAGACCTTAATTATGGGTTTTCAGATAATCACTTTGATACTAAATTGGTTGTTAACGGTGCCTCACCTACTTGGAAAGGGTTTACTTTAGGTGCCACTATCATTGGAGATGGAGGTTCACGATATTCTTTTCAATCTGGAGGTAACAGAAGTACGAATGGCGACTTTAATTTAAGCAATGAAATTGCCTATGTTTTTGATCCCAACAACCCTAATACTCCTCAAAACATTATTGATGGCTACAACGAAATATTAAATAACCCAGAAACTCCAGATGGATTTAAAAAGTATTTGAGAGAAAGCTTTGGTTCTTTTGCAGAGCGTAACGGCGGAAAGAACCCTTTTAGAGCCCTAGTAGATTTAAGACTTCTAAAAAGTTTTAAAATTCCAAAGACCAAACAAGCTTTAGAATTATCGGCTGACGTTTTCAACTTTATGAACCTGGTAAATAAAGAATGGGGAAGAAATAATAATTTCGGCAGAACAACAAATTTAATGAATACAACTGGTTTTGACCAGGCAACTAATAGCTACCAGTACAACGTTAACACAGGTGTGGCAGCTGAACCCATCAATGGTACTCCCTGGCGTTTGCAATTAGGAGTACGATACTCTTTTTAATTAAGCGTTTTTTAAAAATAACTTGGGCAAATCAAGCCCAGTTCTTTTTATATCAAGCCATGAATATGATGTTACAATTCGTTAAAATTATCAATTATAAAATAAATACTTTAAAAATGAAAAAAATTCTTTTATTACTTCTAGTTACACAACTTAATTTCGCCGTTAAAGCACAAGATAAAGCAATGTCGAAATATGTTGTTTTAATTTCTATTGATGGTTTCCGACCAGAATTTTACCTTGAAGAAAAGTGGCCAGCACCCAATCTTAAAAGTATGGTAAAAGAGGGTACTTATGCATTAGGGGTGCGAAGTGTGTTCCCGTCCGTAACCTACCCTTCCCATACGACCATAATTACAGGTGCTTATCCAGCGACTCATGGTATTTATTATAATAGCCCTTTTGAACCAGAAGGACAAACAGGACGTTGGTATTGGGAAAGCAATTTAATTAAAACCGAAACCCTTTGGGATGCCGTACGAAAATCCGGAAAAACAAGTGCAAGTCTTATATGGCCTGTTTCTGTGGGTGCGCCAATAGATTATAACATTCCAGAAGTTTGGACTTTAGATAGTAGTTATGGGAGAATAAAGCCCATGGAAGATAATGAAACACCCAAAGGACTCTTAAAAGAAATGGAGCTTGCTGTTTTAGGAAAAATGGATACCATTACCTTTAATGGTGACTATTTAAACCGTGAAGATCGTACAGGGGAAATGGGTGCCTATTTACTTGAAAAGTACAAACCCAATTTAATGACCATTCATTTAATTGCAACAGATCATTTTCAGCACGAACAAGGCAGGAATGGTGAAAAAGTCTTTACTTCAATTGCAGCAATAGATCGCGCCATTGGTAAGATTAAAGAGGCCGCTGAAAGAGCTAAAATTAGTGAAGAAACTACTTTTATAATCGTTGGTGATCATGGATTTGTTGATATACACTCCGCTATAAGTCCAAATATATGGCTAAAAGAAGACGGTTTATTGCAAGAAAACACGACACTCTGGAAAGCAAAATTTCATACTTCAGGCGCAGCTGCTTTTTTAATGTTAAAAGATAAAAAAGATAAAGTGACCTTAGACAAAATTCGAAAAAAATTGCATTCCTTACCAAACTCCTATAAAAAACTATTTCGCATTGTAGAAAGACCAGAACTAGATGCCATCGGAGCAGATCCTAATGCTATTCTCGCACTTGCTCCGATACCTGGTGTAACTATGTCAGCTTCTACTAAGGGTAAAGTTATCACTGCAAGAAGTGGCGGTACGCATGGTTATTTTCCTGATTTCAAGCAAATAGAAACTGGTTTTGTAGCTTGGGGTGCTGGAATTTCTTCCGGAAAAGAAGTGTCAAAAATGGGACTGGAAGATATAGCTCCATTAGTGAGTGAATTACTAGATTTAAACTTTAAAACAGAAGATGGAGTCCTATTTCCAGGAATTCTCAAAGCTTCAAATTGATTTTTTCTTAAGTATGGTTGAAATAGTTTGTCGGGTGGCCCCAGAAAGGTCACCCACATCTTTTTGAGTCAATAGCTTGAAAAGTAAAAATTGCTCTCCCTTTGCATCATGAACTTCAATATTGAAAAACTTCCTTACAAATGAAATTCTGTCTTCAATTTTATTTCCCGTAATATTTCCCATTTTCATTTCTGAAATACACCAACGCTTTGTAAGATAGGATAAAAACCAATCCGATAGATAAGGGTCGTTGCTTATCGTTTTTTTAAAAAAAGAAATTTCATATTTTCTTATTTTAGTGTCTATCAAGGTTTTTGAAAATTCAAAGAACTGCATGTTCAGATATCTTAGATTTCCAAAAAAATCACCTTTGTGCAGAATATCGTAAACAAACTCCTCTCCTTGTTCAGAATAACTTCCTAATTTTACAGCTCCTGAAACTATCTCGTAAATAAATCCTTCGTCATAAGGTGGTTGGTAAACATAAGTATGTTTTTCTATTACACTTTCAATATTTTCAATACTTCTTTCATTTTGTAGATTGGTTTTTAAATAACAATAAAAATTAAAGGATTTGTAATACTCATTATTGGGACGTTGCATTCTTTACTGATTTTTGATAATAATAGTAAAAGTAAATGACTAAGAGTATTCCTAAGTTATATAAACATTATGTATATAAAATTAAACCTGCAGTATTAGTTAAACAACATTTTTAAAATTATTTTTCTGTTTCTAGAACTCTTCAATTGTCTTCTAATTTAGGGCTGAATGCCTTTTTTTTTATTGTTCCAAATTTAAATAGATCTCTACATCTGCTCTCGTGGTATAAGTTTATTGAGGTCGGTATTTAATCACATAGTATTTCTTGATGAGTAATATTCTCTGATTTCACATCCTTTTGATTTAATTATTAAAGATTGTGTCTTTGTTTTGAGAACGATTAATTAGGTAATAAAATTCATGAAAATAGCTGTTAATATTAGTCTCACCTATCCAAGAATAAGCTGTTGGTATCCAAGATTTCACTTGATGAATTATAAGATGTTATGCTTTAAAATTAGACCGTTCATCAACTAATATTTGTGTTAGGTCATAAGAGAGCGTTTAGGAACTGTAATTTGGGAAATAGAAGTGTAAGCGTTGACTAAATATCAATCAATATTTCCAATCTCATTATCATCACTATCCAGTAAATCAAAAGTTCTAATAAGGTTGATGATGGCAGGATCAATTTTTACTAGTCTATTAACTTCAATTTCTGTTTTAGTGAGTTGTTTTTAAACTTTTTCAAACCTACATCCAAAAACAATTCTTTCTTTACGGTTTTCCACATTTGGGTGAAATTTTTTTATTTAAAGTTTCGTTACATTTATTTTAAATCAAAATAGAATGCTTTGATTGCGGAAATGTAAATAAAGGAGATTCCCAATGATTTTACAATACCCACTTTCAGTGATATTTGAAATTTATCCTATAAACAAGAAAGTTCATAAATCACTTTGATGTAAAGCACATCTTTGCGTTAACGTTTTTTTCTACCGTTGACAAGGATTAATGGTTTTATTGTATAATTTTCATACAGTAAACAAGAATCCCGTTAACGGAAATTAGTTTACCGTAAACGGGAATATAACCTCTCGTCTATATCATGAACACTCTATTGGAAAAGCACCGGAATTAATAAAGTGTATCGTTTGAAAATTTTTCGGAAAACCTATTTTACTTGAATGGAAAGAGTAATGGAAGGCGAAACTAAAATGGTATCACCGCATTCTTCTTATGAAGTTTTGAAAAAGTACTTAGATCCTAAACTTTCATCTGTGATCGCAAACGGGACTTTGGAAATTAAGATATTTGACTAAACAGAAAAGGTACACATGAAAACTACATTGCATGTATGCCGTGTCTGTATCATACTTAAAGAATTATATCAGCTCAATTCATAAAATTCGGCACTTCGGTGCGCACTGGAGTAATCAGAGGGCGATGTTTTTTGAATTTATTGTCTAGTCCTAAAAAAACGATACATGATTAATAAAAAATAAAATTACAATTATTAAACAGTAGTAAGCAAAAGTTTACTGCTGTTTTTTGTTTTATAAGTTCTCATTTTAATTTGATTTTGTAAGTGCATTTGATCTGGAGTCAGCATATAATTTGAATAATGTGGTCGTTGCGTATTGTAAATATTAATTGATTCTTTGACAATTCGTTTGATAACACTTAATTCTAGATTGTATTTATCAATCATGAATTCTTGTTTTAATATACCATTTATTCTTTCAGCTACAGCATTTTCATATGGATCAGAATTTTGTGTCATACTTGGAAGTATTCCATTTTTACTCAAAACACTTTGGTAATCATTAGCACAATATTGCAATCCTCTATCTGAGTGATGAATTAACGGCATTTCTTTGTTTTTTCTTTGTCTTATCGCCATTTTTAGAGCCATAACACTACTCTCTGTATTCATATTGTCTGCCACATAATATCCCATTATCTTCTTAGAATAAGCATCTGTAACAATGCTTAAATAACGTGGCTTGTCTCTTTTTCCAATGTAGGTTATGTCGGAGACCCAGACTTGTTCGGGTCTGTTAATTTCTAAATCAAGAATATAATTTTGGTGTTTTCTAAATCGATGATGAGAGTTTGTAGTTATATGATAACTCCGTTTGGGTTGTATCAATAAATGATTAGCTCTAAGAATATCAAATAGTTTATCCCTTCCAATATTCATTAATTGAAACTTATTTAATAAAATATGATAAGACTTTTTTGTTCCTAATCTTGGCATGCTCTTTCTGATTTCAAGAACCATCGAAACCACTTCAATAGCTTTGGCTTCTTTGATGGTTTTTCTTTTAATTCTTCGATAATAAACCTGTCTGTCTATCCCGAACAAATTACAGGCGAACATTATTGTTTGCTGTTCTTTTTGTCTAAAATGGTCGATTGTCCGGGGGGAGAGTTTTTTCGTATATCAATTTTATATTCTTCTTCAGCGATATCGATCATCATATCAAAAATGATAGCTTTTTTATCGGCAACAAAAGCTTGTTGTTCCAAAAATGACTTCTGTTTCTCTAGAAGTTTTACTTTGGCTTCAAGCTCCATTATCTTCTGTTCTGGAGACTTTGTCATATTAAAAGGTATTTGATTTTCCCAATCAAAGTTACCAAATTTTCTTAGCCATTGTACAACCGTCTTTCTACATTGAATACCATACTTCTTTGTAGCTTCTGTACTTGTAAGTTGTCCTCGTTCTATTTCTTGAACAATTTGTAATTTAAAAGAAATTGTGTAGTCTTTTTGGGTGCGCTTAACATAGCGAGTTTCTTCATCTTTTTCCATTAGGATACTTTTTGTGTATCGCTATTTCAGGACGGGACATATTTCCAATAAAAAACCCTAACATATTGATGTTAGGGTTTTTGCTTTGGTAGCGAGACCGAGATTTGAACTCGGGACCTCAGGGTTATGAATCCTGCGCTCTAACCGACTGAGCTATCTCGCCATAATTAGGGAAAAACCTTCCCTGAATGCGGGTGCAAATATAAAAATAAAAATATTGGATGCAACTATATTTTTAATAAAAAAATATATTTTTAAAAACACTTTTTTTATGTAGTTATATTCTATATATTTCCGAAAAATTAAATGTAGGTCATGGATCAAAAAGTACGTTACGAAATCGAGTTTCCCATAAATTCTTCTCCACAATTATTGTATCAGTATATCTCTACTCCATCAGGTTTGTCTGAATGGTTTGCAGATAATGTAAACTCTCGTGGTGAATTTTTTACTTTTATTTGGAAGGATTCCGAAGAAAAAGCAAGGCTTGCCTCTAAGAAAGCAGGTGAGAAAGTAAAATTCAAGTGGGTCGACGAGAATAGTAAAGACACGGAGTACTTTTTTGAATTGCATATTTTAGTAGATGAACTCACTAAAGATGTTTCTTTAATGGTGGTAGATTTTGCTGAAAAAGACGAGGTAAACGAGGCCACACTATTGTGGGAAAATCAAATATCGGATCTTAAACATCTAATTGGATCTGTATAGTAAAATCATATTTTATGACTTATATTTGCCTTGAATAAAATTTAGGGCTTTTTTATGATTAATTTTAATGGAACTATTGTGTCTCAGGACACCAATGTATTGTTTCAAAACCGTGCTTTTCTATATGGTGACGGTGTTTTTGAAACAGTTAAAATAGTAAATAATACAATTCTTTTTCTAGAAGATCATTATTTCAGGTTAATGTCTTCTATGCGGGTGGTGCGTATGGAAATCCCAATGAATTTCACCATGGAATACCTGGAGGAACAAATTCTCTCTTTAGTAAAAAAAACGGGTCTCTCTCTTTCCTCCCGAGCCAGAATTACAGTATATAGAAACGATGGCGGGTATTATTTGCCGCAAAATAATACGGTTTCTTTTTTGATTCATTCAATAGCGCTTGAGAATACTTTGTATTCAATTGAAAAGAAAGAATATGAAGTAGATTTATACAAAGACTTCTATATCACAAAACAATTGCTATCGTCGATCAAAACGACTAATAAAATTATTAATATAACAGGAAGTATTTTCGCTAATGAAAATGGCTTGGACAATTGCTTAGTACTTAATGATAGCAAGAATGTAGTAGAAGCATTGCAAGGGAATATCTTTATGCTAATGGGTGATAAATTGATTACGCCGCCGGTTTCTGAGGGGTGTTTAAACGGCGTTATGAGAAAACAGATTTTAAGTTTGGCTAAAAAAATAGAAACTTTAGAGGTTGTCGAGGAAGTGATCTCTCCGTTTGACCTGCAAAAAGCGGATGAATTATTTATAACAAACGTAATAAAAGGGATTCAACCCGTAACGCGATACCGCAAAAAAGTATTTACAACTCACGTATCGACTCAATTATTAGAAAAACTCAACGAAATAGTCCGAAATGCTTAATTTAGGTATGGATTTTCTGGAGCATTAGACCAGATGAGGTATTCGCCGCCTAATTCCATAATCTGTTCTTTCCAGAAATGAGTGGCTGATGTTCCAATTATTTTGTTTTCATAGCTGTTTGCCGTTATAATCCACGAGCGACTTTCCATTTCGCTTTCTAGTTGGTTTTCATGCCAGCCGGTATAACCTAAAAAGAATCGGATATTGTCTTTGCTTATCTCTCCTTTATTGATGAGCTCTTTAGTTGCTTCAAAGTCACCACCCCAATATATTCCGTTAGATATTTCAATGCTATTTGGAATTAATTCAGGGATATTATGAATGAAATACAAGTTGTCTTGTTCTACCGGACCACCATTATAAATCTTAAATCGTGCCGCTATCTCCGGAATTAAATCGTGGATAGTGTACTTTAAAGGTTTGTTAATTATGAAACCTACAGATCCTTCTTCATTATAATCAGCTAATAAAATTACCGATCTATTGAATGATAAATCCCCAATTATTTTAGGCTCTGCTATAAGCAAATATCCTTTTTTTATCTTATCTGTTATCATCGGATTAGATTTTTTATTAAATTTAGGTTTTTTATTTTAAGGGAGCCATATAAAATCGGTGAAACGTATAAAAAAACCTTCCAGATGGAAGGTTTTGTTATATTTAGGAAGGATAAAAATTAGTTTACTGCACCTTCTAATTCTGCTCCAGCTTTAAATTTCACTACATTTTTAGCAGCGATTTGAATAGTTTTTCCTGTTTGAGGATTTCTACCGTCTCTTGCAGCTCTGGCAGATACTGACCATGATCCGAAACCTACTAAAGATACTCTACCACCTTTTTTCAAAGTTCCGCCTACGTTACCTAAAAATGACTCTAAAGCTAATTTTGCTGCAGCTTTTGTAATTCCTGCATCAGCAGCGATAGCATCGATTAATTCTGATTTGTTCATAATAATTAGTTATTAATTGTTGGTTAAAAAAAATTGTTAATACACAAATTTAGTAGGAAATACGTTCCTTGCAAGCGTTTTGTGTTAATTTAGAGTATTTTGTTGATAACTTATTTTTTTTGTTGATAAAGTAAAGATTGTTTCTTGTTAAAGTGTATGAGGTGCCCTTTTTGTTGGTGTTAATAGACTTTTGCGTCAACAGAAAATACAATCCCGTTCAGAAATTCAGAAGTATTCATTTTCTTTTTGCCTGGAAACTGTAAAGTAAGTATTTGGATAAATCCTTTTTTTACAGCTACCCTCATTTCTTTTTTGGTGCAAATTAAACTCCCGACAGCATAATTATGTTCCTCAGTGATTAGTTTGGCTTCGTATAGCTTTACATTCCACTCTTCGTTCTTGTCGCCAAAATAACTCCAAGCCGCTGGGTGCGGACTCAAACCTCGTATCAGATTGTTTATTTCCGGCGCTGATTTTGTCCAGTCTATTTTGCAATTCTCTTTGTTGAGTTTGTAGGCTGTTCTGGTGTTGGCAGT
Source organism: Flavobacterium sp. RSP15 (assembly GCF_003968755.1). Lineage (GTDB taxonomy): Bacteria > Bacteroidota > Bacteroidia > Flavobacteriales > Flavobacteriaceae > Flavobacterium. The sequence continues at coordinate 48,250 of NZ_RYDL01000014.1, forward strand.
ATCTTTTTGAATCACTGTTGATACACTTCCTTTTTCGATCAGTGCCAAAGTGTCAATGACGGTCTGGCTTCCTAATTCCATTAATCGGTCATGCAAATGTCCCGCATTTTCGGTTTCATCAATTGGGATTTCCGAACTTAAAATCATTGCGCCCGTATCAATTTTATCATCGATAAAAAAAGTGGTGACACCCGTTTTAGTTTCTCCATTAATGATTGCCCAATTTATGGGTGCCGCGCCGCGATAATTCGGCAGGAGCGAAGCATGAAGATTAAAAGTGCCGAAAGAGGGCATTTCCCAAACTACTTTTGGCAACATTCTAAACGCAACTACAGTTTGCAAATTAGCATTCAACGCTTTTAATTCAGCTAAAAAAGTTTCGTCTTTTAGGTTTAAAGGCTGCAATAAAGTTAGATTATTGGCCAGTGCGTATTCCTTTACTGCTGAGTATTTTAATTTTTGTCCGCGACCTGCGGGTTTGTCTGCAGCTGTAATGACACCCACAACTTCGTAGTTGTTTTTCAGTATCGTGTCTAATATTCCCACGGCAAATTCAGGCGTACCCATAAAAACTATTCGTAATTTTTCCATTATGATCGTAAAGTATATTTATTATTTGGTTTAACCAAAATTGTGTTGTTTTCTAGTAAATCCTGAAGTACAAAGATAACTTCGTCCGGACTATTTTTAGTTTTATTTTGAATGTCTCTTGAGTTTAAATCTTCTGCTTGTAATAACGCAATTATTTCTTTGGAAAGCACCGATACCTCTTTTTTCTTTATTTTTTTAGTAATGCAAAAGGAGCAAACGCCGCAATCAACGGTTGTTTTTTCGCCAAAATAATTTAGAATCAACTTATTTTTGCATACTTTTTTTTCACTTATATACTGAATTACGGATTGAAGCTGTTCTTTTTTTAACTGATTTTGATTTTCTAAATGCTTCGAAACTCGATTGATGGTTCTGTCATCTTCCCGAACTTCATTGAAAATTAATGTGGCGTCATTATTTTTCGAATGGTACTCTATAATTTTCTTTTCTTTTAATTTATGTAAAACAGCCTGAATTTCAGTTTCCTTATGGGTTGATTTTTTAGCAATCAGTTGCAGGTTGAATGCAGTTTGCATTTCGTAAATTCCCGGATAGGTGCGCAAAATGGCTAAAATAATTTCCTCGTCATTTGGATTTAAACTCATATACCGAATCACTTCTTTGGAGGAAATAAGAAACTGCATGGTGATTTTTTCTGAAAATTCTTGAGACAGGCTAATAATTCCTTGTCGGTCCAGGAATTGCATTGCATGATACGTTTTTAAGGTTGGGAATTCATATTTTGAACAAAAATGATGCAAATTGAAGGTAAACTGTTCGTTGATTCCTTCTCCGTAAGCGATTTGAAAATAATTGCAAAGCTTGATATACATGAGATTCAAAAACTTTTTATCAGGAAGAATAGTGATAAATTGGCTTTGAGCCTGAATGATGTCAGAGGGGCTGGTTAATAAAACCGCAAAAGCTCTTTCTCCGTTTCTACCCGCACGTCCGGCTTCTTGATAATAATTTTCCATGTTTTCCGGAAGCTGAATGTGAATGACCGTTTTTACATTGGCTTTGTCAATTCCCATTCCAAAAGCATTGGTTGCCACAATAACCTGTACGTCCTCATTCATCCAGGATTCCATGTTTTTATCTTTTTCTTTGGACGAAAGTCCGCCGTGATAATACGTAGCTTTAAATCCTAATGAATTCAATTGAGAGGAAATATCCAGACACGATTTCCTGTTTCGTACATAAATTATGGAAGGTTGTGGATTTTTCTTCAGGATTTGTTCGATTCGGAACAGTTTATCCTCGACCTCAAAAATCATATAAGCAATATTTTCTCTGGCAAATGATTTTTCAAAAATCTGTGGTTTATGTAGTCCCAGTTCTGCGATGATATCTTCTTTGACTCTTGGCGTTGCAGTGGCGGTCAAGGCTAAAAATGGTACTGTTGGAAAATGCTTTTTTAGTTCTGAAATTTTTAAATAAGCTGGTCGAAAATCATGTCCCCATTGGGAAACGCAATGCGCTTCATCGATTGTGATTAAATGGATGGGAAGATTTTTTATTCGTTCTAAAATCCAATCGGATTGAAGACGCTCTGGCGATAAATAAAGGAATTTGTAATTTCCGAATTGGCAATTGTCTAATAAATCAATCATTTCCTCGGATCGAATTCCGCCTGTCAGCGCTATGGCTTTGATGTTTCGCTGTTGCAAATTGGCGACTTGATCTTTCATGAGCGCTACCAATGGCGAGATAACCAGGCAAATGCCTTCTTTCATCATTGCCGGAATCTGGAAACAAACTGATTTTCCACCGCCTGTTGGCATCAGTGCAAAAGTATCTTGACCACTTAAAACGGAATCAATGATTTCCTTTTGCAGTGACCTGAATTTGTTGTGCTTCCAATATTTTTGAAGAATAGCTTCTGCTTCTTGCATAGAGTATAGATTTCATTTCATTGAAAAACAGTCCAAAGCATAAATCCTAAACCTGCAGACTATCTGGAAATTTCATCTAAGATAAAAAGAATTCGGTTATCCATCGTATCTTTTGGAACTTCTATGAGTTTGTACCCATAATTTTCATAGGTTTCAGTAAGATGATTGTAGATGAGTTTCGCTTGTTCGAAGTTTTCATAACGTTCGTGGTCGCTGATATAAATTTCTTCCCAAGGCGGGAGTATGAATATTTTTGAGTAGGCGTGTTCGCGGCAGGCCGTATCAAAAGTAGCAGGATAACTATCGCCTATGTAATGCATGTAGGCCAAAACATCTGGAATTCCTCTGTCTATAAATACAATGTCGTGGATTTCTTTGGAAGCATTTTGAAATTGTTTTTTTCTCCCTTCAAGAAGCAATTCGCTGAATAACAGTGGTTTTTCCAGGAATAATTGCTCGATTCCTTGTTTTTTTGCTTCCAATGTTACTTCCCGGGAAATTTCGGGATAACAACAATGTCCCTGAGCTATCAATCCATCGATGATAGTAGTTTTACCGGTTCCTGGACCGCCAATGATAACTATAATTTCTTTCTGCACTTTTAAAAAATAAGGGCAAATTTACTTAAACTTATTGGGATTTGAAAAAATCATTGCGGTTAAAGTGCGATTAAACAAAAAATCATATTTCAAAATTCATAATTCACGTTTGAAACCGTATATTTGCCTTTATTTTTAAATAAAAAATGGATAAGAAGACGGAAGAATTTTACGATAGATTAAAAGTAGAGTTGGATATGAGCAATACATGGCCAGCAGAATACTTATTTAAATTTATTGTGCCAACAGAAAGTGATAATGTAGAACGTGTTGAGTTGGCTTTTGATTGCATGGGAGCGGTTATCAAAACCACAAAATCCAAGACTGGAAAATTTACCAGCATATCTGTTGATGTGACTGTGAAAGACGCACAAGAAATAGTAGATAAATACCAAGAAGTCTCTATAATAAAAGGCATTATTTCTCTTTAGATATAAAAAATTGGGATGGGTGTTCGAATGATTCCACTATTCGAAAAGAAAACACTTAAATCAAAAAAAAATATACATTCGAATATGAATTCAAAATATAGTAAAGAAAATGCGAACGATGTCGTGCATCATTTGGAATACAATGCAGAGCGATCGCATTTGATTATTCCCGAGTACGGCCGTCATTTGCAAAAATTAATTGATCAGGCTACTAAAATAGAAGATGATGTAGAACGCAATAAAGCGGCAAAATACATTATTCAGGTCATGGGCAGCTTGAATCCGCATTTGCGTGATGTTCCTGATTTTCAACACAAATTATGGGATCAAATTTTTATAATGTCTGATTTTAAACTAGTGGCGGATTCGCCCTACCCAATTCCCTCGCGCGAAGTTTTGCAACTGAAACCGGATGTGTTGAGTTACCCTCAGAATTTCCCCAAATACAGGTATTATGGCAACAACATAAAATACATGATTGATGTGGCCAATAAATGGGAAGATGGCGATATGAAAAGTGCCTTGGTGAAAGTAATTGCCAATCACATGAAAAAATCATATTTGAGTTGGAACAAAGACACAGTAAAAGATGATGTCATTTTTGAACATTTATTTGAACTCTCTGATGGCAAGTTGAATTTGATTCAAAGTTCAGAGGAATTATTAAATACCACTGATTTATTACGAACCAATAAGCGGGTTTCGAATAAAATATTGCCGGTAGGACAACCCAAAATTCTTAGCAATAAGAATACAAAAACAGGAAAACCAAATCCGATTCACAAGAACCAAAATAGGAAACCTTTGTAAGTCAGTTATAAATTGGAGTTATAAGTTTTGAATTTTGTTCTATTACTTTTAGCTCGTAACTTTTTAACTTATAACTAATAATTTATAACTCATAACTGTAAAAAATGGGAATTTTCAAAATAGAAGGAGGCATCAGTCTAAAAGGAGAAATCACGCCACAAGGGGCAAAAAATGAAGCGTTACAAATTTTATGTGCCGTTCTTTTAACACCTGAAAAAGTAATTATCAATAATATTCCTGATATTATTGACATCAATAAACTAATTACGCTTCTGGGAAATTTAGGAGTAAAAATTCAAAAAAATGGGTCAGGCTCGTATACTTTTCAAGCTGATGAAGTGAATATAGAGTATCTGGAAACCGAAGCATTCAAGAAAGAAGGCGGTTCTTTAAGAGGTTCCATCATGATTGTTGGACCACTTTTGGCACGATTTGGAAAAGGATATATCCCAAAACCAGGTGGTGATAAAATAGGTCGCAGAAGATTGGATACGCATTTTGAAGGATTCATCAATCTGGGCGCTAAATTTCGTTACAACAGAGAAGATCACTTTTATGGCGTTGAAGCAGCAGAAGGGTTAAAAGGGGCCGATATGTTATTAGACGAAGCCTCCGTAACCGGAACCGCAAATATTGTTATGGCTGCCGTTTTGGCCAAAGGAAAAACAACAGTGTATAATGCAGCTTGTGAACCTTACTTGCAACAATTGTGTAAGATGTTGAACTCTATGGGAGCTAAAATAACTGGAGTTGGGTCTAACTTATTGACTATTGAAGGAGTTGAAAGTTTAGGTGGTTGCGAGCATAGAATTCTTCCAGATATGATTGAAATTGGGAGCTGGATTGGTCTGGCTGCCATGACAAAATCAGAGATTACAATAAAAAATGTCAGCTGGGACAACCTTGGTGTTATTCCTACTACCTTTAGAAAACTTGGAATTACGCTGGAACGTCGTGGCGATGATATATACATTCCTGCTCACGTAGATGGATATGAAGTAAAAACAGATATTGACGGTTCTATTTTGACAATTGCTGATGCACCTTGGCCCGGATTTACTCCGGATTTATTGAGTATCGTGCTTGTAGTTGCCACTCAGGCAAGAGGTGATGTTTTGATTCACCAAAAAATGTTTGAAAGCAGATTGTTCTTTGTGGATAAACTGATTGATATGGGAGCAAAAATTATGTTGTGTGATCCGCATAGAGCAGTTGTGATGGGGCATGATTTCAAATCGCAGCTCAAAGCCACCACAATGTCATCACCGGATATTCGTGCGGGAATTTCATTATTGATTGCTGCGCTTTCCGCAAAAGGAACGAGTACAATTCAAAACATTGAACAAATCGACAGAGGATACGAACGTATTGACGAACGATTGAGGGCTATTGGTGCAAATATTGTACGTGCATAAATAACATAAATCATAAAAATTTTCGTTTAAGTAAGCCAGAAAGAATTTAAATCTAAAATTTAATTCGGTTTACTTAAACGATTTTACTTTTATTTCATCTTTAAACAAAGCGCATGTCAAGCGAACAAACAGCGATCAAGGCAACTTATTTTAGCATTATAGGGAATACTTGCTTGGCTATTATCAAAGGATTAGCCGGTTTTTTCGGAAATTCGTATGCACTAATTGCAGACGCAATTGAATCAACGACTGATATTTTTGCTTCTTTTTTGGTTTTGTTCGGAATTAAATATTCTAACAGGCCAGCGGATAAAAATCATCCGTACGGACATGGTAAAGCAGAACCTTTGATTACCTTTCTGGTGGTAGGTTTTTTGATTACTTCGGCTACAATTATTGCCTATGAAAGTATTGTAAATATTGGAACGCCACATCAATTACCAAAACCATGGACATTACTCGTTCTGGCTGCAATTATTATTTGGAAAGAATATTCGTTTCGACTGGTGATGAAAAGAAGCATTCAAACCAATAGTTCCTCACTAAGAGCTGATGCCTGGCACCATCGCAGTGATGCCATAACTTCTGTGGCGGCATTTGTTGGAATTTCGATTGCCTTGATTTTAGGAAATGGTTACGAATCTGCGGATGATTGGGCTGCACTTTTTGCTTCGGGATTCATACTTTATAACAGTTACCTTATTTTTAGACCCGCTTTGGGCGAAATAATGGACGAGCATTTATACGATGATTTAATAGCTCAAATCCGAATGGTTTCCATTCAGGTTGACGGAATTATCGATACCGAGAAATGTTTTATTCGAAAAGCCGGCATGCAATATCATGTAGATTTGCATGCTACGGTCGATTCTAATATTACCGTGAAAGAAGGACACGATCTGGCTCATAAACTAAAGGACACTTTGCTAGAGGAAATTCCGGAATTGGGACAGGTGCTGATTCATGTGGAGCCAAATGATTAATATTGTGGTGTATGTTAAAACTAAAAAAGACACCAAAACTATTTTCGAGTGCCTTTTTTTAATTCGTTATGTTTTTGTCACATCGAGCGCAGTCGAGATGCCGTTATATTTTCCGACTGTACTGCAACTGACAAATAGATTCTTTTTCACTCCAATATATTCAAAAATTTGAGCCCAAATACTACGCCGTCTCCTTGAAATCCATTTTGGTACGAACGAACATAATCGATACGGAGCATTTTAAATTTACCAAAACCTAAATTGTCTAACCCAACTGTAATTTCAGTATAAGGTTTGTTGTTTGGCGTAGACAGCGCGTGAGCACCCAGTGTCAAAGTTGATTTTAGTTTGTTCAATAAAGGTATTTTATTCATGATATAGCCTTTGTCGTTGTATTCCGAATGGGCTTCAAAATAGCTGTCGTTTGTACTATTTGAGTAATACGGCAGTAAGTTAAATACATTCAAATAGCGCGCTGACTGCCCAATGTGGGTTTGATTGCCATTAAAATGCTTGTAATCTATAAAAGCAATGTTATCTGCATTCAGAAACTTCCCCGCTTTTAGATTCAACCCTAAAACACCTTTATTTTTCAATGTCAAATCATACGTCAATCGGGTATTGAAATGGTCAAACTCATACTTCTTTTCATTAGCCGCAATTGCTTTTTCATAGCCTAAATAAAGAGTTGGATATTTTTCATTTCGGATGTTAAATTTTCCATCGGGACGGGAGGAATATTTGTTTCCAAAATTGATTTTTGCCAGCAAATTAATTTTCGTTAAATGATGTTTTTCAAAACCGGGAGTGGTGAAATCATTTGGTGCCAACGGATTATTCGAAGTGTATAAATCGTCCTTGTTAAAAAAAGAAAAATCCGTATTGTTGTATAGTGGTTTGCGTTGCTGGTATTCTATCTTTCCATTTAGATTCACGCCATTTGCAACATCCTGGTTGTAGCCAATTGCCGCTGATTCCAGATTATACAACTTCATAAAATTGTTCTTGAATGCTAGGGAACTGATCGTGTTTATTACTTTACTGATGGGTTCATTCGGATTAAATTGCTTTACAGAACTGCCTCCTGTCATATATAAAGTGGCATAATTCTGATTGTTGAACCGGTGGATAAATTGTCCGGTGACACGCAAACGATCTTCGGCAAAACCGTAATTGAGTTTTGTACTTATGGAAGTGTAGATTCCTTTACTTTCCTGATTTTTCCAGTTGGTGTATTTAAATCCTGAGTCAAAATTATATCCTTGCACCGTATTGAAACTCAATGAACCAAGATTTAATAATCCTTCATAACTAAAACTGTATTTTTCGCTACTGTTTTTATAGGTGTAGCCGCTCAGTAGCTTCAAGATTTTGAACTTGTTCTCTTTTGTGTCTACTGAATCCAAGTATTTTTCGGAATTTCGGACCTTGTAAATGCTGTCTTTTCTAATATAATCTGTGCTTTCTTCATTTGTTAACGGAATGGGTCTGTTGGTAGTCCAGAATAAGCTGTCTTTTTTATTGGCATTTATTTCGATTCTCGTAATTTCATTTGTAAATGTTTTGGGTGCAAAAGCATTTATGAATTCATAATTGCTATACACGTAATTGTATTTTCCGGTAAATTTTATCCCAAAAGCACCTGCTGTGATTTCGAGACTTTGGGTATTTTTGGCCCAGATTTTATTGCTGTTGTTGTAACTGAAATTTTGTTTTAAGGTCATCACATCCAGAAATTCTTCTTTTATTCGGTAGCCTTTTATATCCAGATCAACGGCGTAAATCGCCCAGGAGTCTTCCACTATATAAATGTACCCTTCAAAAACGGGTTCACTGTCGCGCTTTGCAATCACTTTTATTTTGTTGATCATGTTTGTATTCTCGTCAAAAAAAGTGCTTTCTAAGGTGTAATTATAGTAGTTGAACGCGTTGTTCGCTATTGGAGAAATCATTTGGACACTAAAATCGATGGTGTTGTCATAAAAATCGTAGAATGAAGATGTAGCCGTATTGTAGCTGTAGCCATTGTCTCTGCCACTTACTTTTGAGGCCGTAACGACTTCTTTCAAGTTGTTGGGTTTCTCAAATGCTATTTTTGAAAACGTTTCAGATAAGGAAATAATTCCGGTTCCGGTAGAATCCAGTGCGCCATCAAGATCACCAATTTTTTGGCCTAATATTTTTTTTGGGGCATTTTTCAGTTTAAAAATACCGCGAGAATAAAAGTCAGCATTGAATCGATTTGTTTTTTTGGTGTTTTGTTTTCTGCTGGCAATGGCACTTTTTATTATCGCTAAAGCCGGATTATTTTTTTTGTTGATGATTACTTCGTTCAGCGAGAAACTTTCTTCGATCATTTTGATGTGCAACGAATAAGGGAGTTTGTCTGTTTGTATAAGTACTTTCTGGGTTTTAAAACCTAAAAATTGAAAGACAACTGTTTGTTTTTCCTTTTTCTTTAAGTTGAATTCATAGTTTCCTTGCTCGTTTGAAGTGGTTCCATTATAGGTGTCCTCCTGAAAAATAGTCACAAAAGGCAAGGGATTTCCTTTTTCGTCCGAAACGGTTCCTTTTATTTGTGCAGTACTGACAAATGAAACTAATAAAAGCAGTAGAAAGTAGTATTTTTTCATGAAAGTTTTTTCTTTCACAAAAATAGAAGAAGTTACAAAAGAGCGTATTAATTATTTGTTAAAGATTTATCTAATTGCTTATTTTATTGTGATACTACAAAAATGACTGAATTGCCAGCTCATAACTCTTTAAACCAAAACCCAGAATAACACCTTTGGCATTTCCAGAAATATAGGATTGATGTCTAAAACTTTCACGGAAAAACGTATTCGAAATATGAACTTCAACCACTGGAGTGGTGACGGCTTTTACAGCGTCGCCAATTCCTATGGAAGTATGTGTATACGCTCCGGCATTTAAGATAATGCCATCAAATGAAAAACCAAATTCCTGAATTTTATCAATTAATTCCCCTTCAATGTTACTTTGGAAATAAGTAAATGCTATTGCTGGGTATTTAATTTGTAAAGTAGTGAAATATTCTTCAAAAGTTTGATTTCCGTAAACTGAAGGCTCGCGTTGACCCAGAAGATTGAGGTTCGGTCCATTGATGATACTAATTTTCATAAGTAGTTGCTATTTGTTTTTTATTTGAATATCGAATTCCCATGTGGCTTATCTGGTTTTCATTACATTACCGATATGCTCATTTCATAATTCCAGTTTTTGGTAAAAATAAAAAAACCGTTCCACTTTATAGAACGGTTTTAATAAATTTAATTTTTTATTTTTCTAGAATGTAAATCCTGCTGAAATTTGAAGAACAGAGTTCTTAACTTCTGCTTGTTTTGAAGCTTCAGTTAATCCTAACACATAACGACCTTGAAGGAAAATGTGTTTAGTTACATTTAGAGTTAAACCACCGGCTACTCCAAATTCAAAAGTTTCTGCATTTTTTACATCAAATTCATTTCTTTCACTCAATAGGAATGAAGCTTGTGGTCCAAGATCTAAACTGACTGTTTTGTTGAAATGAAATTTAGCCATAACAGGAATAGATAAATACCCTAATTCATTTTTGAACTCATCGACAGCATTTTTATACGTTGCTCCCTGAGTGGAATACAATAATTCGGGTTGTATCGAAAAACCATCTGTCAATTTAAGTTCAGCTACTAAACCCCCATGATAACTGGTAATCGCATCAGTGTTGTAATTATCACTGTTTACTGTGATATCAGTTCCTGATTGATTGGCGTAATTTAAACCCCCTTTAAACCCAAACTTGATCAATTGTGCTTGCATGTCTACTGACGCGGCAAGAAGAACGACTGCAACTAGAATTATTTTTTTCATAATTTTTTTTTTAATTAATTTAATGAGAGCATGTATTATAAACTGTTTTGTTTGATTATTATTGTTGTCTTCTCTCTAATCAAAAATTAGTCCACATTTTGTTAATAGGAATAATAGTTATTTTTTTTAATTATTATTCTTGGTTAGTTTGGATTAAAATGTTATAATTGAGTGCGTTGTGTATTTGTAAATTTATAATTATATTTTTTATGTGAAGAAAAATACTGTCAATTTTAAAAGTTAATTTGTAATAAAAATCGTATAAATTATTTAGCGTTATCTACTTTCATTCCAATAAAAACAAATCAACATGAAAAAAATTATGCTGTGCGGTATTGCCTTTTTTGCTTTTTTAGTTGCTCAAGCTCAAGAAAATGAATTACAAATACAAGGAAATCAAGTTTCTAAAGGAAAATGGTTAATTGAAGCAAATACAGGTTTTGGGCAAAAGGTAGGCAATACTTCGTTGTACTTTAAAACATCTGATGGTGTTACCGCCTATAATATAGGGCTTGAAGGGGGTTATTTTATTAAAGATAACTTAGCAATTAAAGTGGGATTAGGTTATGGCGACGATGGTGTCAGTACTCTCACGGACCCAATTGCGTATAAATTAGGATTGAAGTATTATTTTAAAAGTAAAATTCCGGTCGAGATTTCCTATAATGGTGTAGGCTTTGGCGATACAGATGCAAATCCTGCCTACATTGGTTTTCAAGCAGGGTACGCTTTTTTTCTTGGCAAAAATGTAAGTATGGAACCAGGTATTCGCTACAATAATGCGGTTAACAAATCGTTTTATGATTCAAATTTTCAATTTAATATGGGTTTTGCATTGCATTTCTAAAGTTTGCATAGTTACATTCAAAAGCCTCTCAATTTGGAAGGTTTTGTAATGAATAAAAGTGTTACTTTGTGTTTATGAATTGGAGTGCTTACATAAAAAGGTATCAATCGTACTTAAAAATTGAGCGCGGTTTGTCTCACAACACAATAGAAAATTATTCGTTTGATGTACAACGATTGTGTCTTTTTTTGACTGAAAATAAAATGGAAGTTTCACCCATTCAAATTGATGAAGAAATACTTCAACAGTTTATTTACAGTGTTTCAAAAGAAGTGAATCCCCGTTCACAAGCCCGAATTATCTCTGGTCTTAAAAGTTTTTTTGGTTATTTAATGTTTGAGGACTATCGAACAGATAATCCATTAGAACTTATAGAAACACCCAAAACGGGCAGAAAACTTCCAGATATTTTATCTGTTGATGAGATCGATACTCTTATTGCAGCCATTGATTTGACCTCTAATGAAGGGGAACGTAATCGCGCTATGATGGAAACCCTTTATGGTTGTGGGCTTCGGGTTTCGGAATTAGTGGCATTAAAAATGTCCGACTTGTTTTTTGAAGAGGGTTTTATAAAAGTTACCGGAAAAGGAAACAAACAGCGCTTTGTACCCATTGGGGATTTAACTCAAAAATTCATCACTATCTACAGGGATACAAAAAGAAATCAACTGAATATAAAAAAAGGTTTTGAAGACACCTTGTTTTTAAATAGAAGGGGAAGCCAATTGACAAGAGCCATGATTTTTACGATAATCAAAAATTTAGCGTCAGTCATAGCGTTGCACAAAACAATTAGTCCACATACCCTGCGGCATTCTTTTGCCACTCACCTTTTAGAAAACGGGGCTGATTTGCGTGCAATACAATTGATGCTTGGTCATGAATCAATCACCACAACGGAAATATACGTACACCTTGACAGAACATTTCTTACTCAGGTTCTTAATACTTTTCACCCAAGAAAGTAATATTTTTATTAGTTTAACCTGTTGAGTGTAATTAGTTTTTGATGGAAATTTTCGTCAGTTCGAGTGATCCCGCTTTTAGGCGGGATTATATCGAGAACTAGAAAATTAGTATTAAAAACGGTTCTCGATACACGTCACTTCGAGTGCGAAGCGTATCGAGAAGTTTTGTTGCGTTTTACTTTACAAAAAACACTCGAACTGACGTTTTAAACAATTGTACCCAACGGGTTAGTTTAGTTTAGTTGAAATTTTATAAAATTGATACTTTTTTTATGTTTGAATAAAAATAAAATCTAAATTATAATCGCATTTAAATGATATAAAAAGTAATTATGGTTTTTGATGTTTCCTAAAACGAAAATTACCAAGAGATAAATAATTTTTAAAAACCGCATTTTCAGTGCAAAAAAAAACTTCTCCGTATGGAGAAGTTTTTTTGTTTCTTATAATGGGAATAAATTATTTAGCAATATTCACAGCTCTTGTTTCCCGAATTACGGTTACTTTAACTTGGCCCGGATAGGTCATTTCTGTTTGAATTTTTTGTGAAATATCAAAAGACAAGTTAGCCGCATTTTCATCCGAAACTTTTTCGCTCTCTACGATAACCCGAAGTTCTCTACCAGCTTGAATGGCATAAGCATTTTTCACACCGATAAAGCCGTACGCTACTTCCTCAAGATCTTTTAGACGTTGTATATAAGAATCCAAGACTTGTCTTCTTGCTCCTGGTCTTGCACCTGAAATAGCATCACAAACCTGAATGATCGGGGATAGTAATGATTTCATCTCTATCTCGTCGTGGTGAGCACCAATGGCGTTACAAACCTCTTCTTTTTCACCGTATTTCTCAGCCCATTGCATTCCTAATAAAGCGTGTGGTAAATCACTTTCAGCATCTGGAACTTTACCAATATCGTGCAATAAACCAGCTCTTTTAGCCAGTTTTACGTTTAAGCCAAGTTCAGCTGCCATGATTCCACATAGTTTAGAAACTTCCCGGGAGTGTTGCAATAAATTTTGTCCGTAAGAAGAACGGTATTTCATGCGTCCTACTACTTTAATCAATTCAGGATGTAATCCGTGAATTCCTAAGTCTATAACGGTACGTTTACCCACTTCTATAATTTCATCGTCAATTTGTTTGGCAGTTTTCGCTACTACTTCTTCAATACGAGCCGGGTGAATTCTTCCGTCAGTCACTAATTTATGTAGTGCCAAACGTGCAATTTCTCTTCGAACCGGATCAAAACAGGAAAGGATAATCGCCTCTGGGGTGTCATCTACAATGATTTCTACTCCTGTAGCTGCTTCCAATGCACGGATATTTCTACCTTCACGACCTATGATTCGTCCTTTTACATCATCAGATTCAATGTTGAATACTGAAACGCAATTTTCTACTGCTTCTTCGGTTCCAACTCTTTGAATGGTGTTGATGATTATTTTCTTAGCTTCTTGTTGTGCTGTAAGTTTCGCCTCTTCAATCGTGTCTTGTATGTGAGACATTGCTTTGCTTTTCGCCTCGGCTTTTAGTCCTTCGATCAATTGATTTTTCGCTTCCTCAGCGGATAAGCAGGAGATTACTTCCAATTGTTGCAATTGACTCTTATGAAGTTTGTCCACTTCAGCCTGTCTTTTGTCTAAAACGTCTATTTTAGAGTTGTATTCTACCGTTTTTGCTTCAAAATCATCATTTACTTTTTTAGCTTTTGATAATTCATTTGAAATTTGAGATTCTTTGTCCCGAACTCTTTTTTCTATTTCAGCGACTTTTTTATCACGAGAAAGGATCACTTGCTCATGTTCTGATTTTAATTCAATAAATTTTTCTTTCGCTTGAAGAATTTTATCCTTCTTTATATTTTCAGCTTCAAGATTGGCATCTTTAAGAATCGATGCGGCTTCTTTTTTTGAATTCTTAATCAAGTTAGAGATATTGCTTTTTTCTATCATTTTTGCGATGGCAAAACCGCCTGCAATACCTATAATTCCCGTAATAATAATCGTTAATATGTTGTCCATGTTTGTTAAAATTTATAAATAAAAAAGCCTACATTAGTTGTGTTGAATAAACTCGGAAAGACAAGTTTTGAGCTAACTCACTGTTCAAGTTTCCTCGCCGGGGCGTGGCATGCTTTAGTAGTGATGATTTGCTCATTCTAAATTGTTAGTGTTGAGTTTACCAAATGTGAACTAATGTAGGCAGTATCTTAGTTTTTGTAAAGAACGTTTATTTGTCGAGATATTGATCTAAAATCGCATTGATTTTTTTAATTCTTTCAATGGTTTCCTCTCCATCAATTGCATTATCAATTTGTTTTTGTTCCGTTTGTGAGGCAAATTGCAGGGCACACATTGCTAAAACATCCTGCTTATCACGTACGGCATAGTTTTCTTCAAATTGCTTTATCATTTTATCAATTTTTTTTGAAGCGCTTCTCAGTCCTTCTTCCTGCGAAAGATCAACCGTTAACGGGTAGACTCTGTCTGCAATTGATATTTTAATTTTAAGCTTTTCGTCCATATCTTTTATTAGTCTGATAGCTGGGCTATACAATAATCAATTTCGCGAATTAATGAATTTATTTTAAACTTGGTATCTCTTTTATTATCGTCACTGCCTAGTAATGCATTCGCTACTTTGAGTGTTTCATACTGCGCTTTTAAGGCCTCAATCTGTTGTGATTGAGTTAGTATTATGGCTGCAGTTTTTGTTAATTCGTTTCTTAAATCTTGATTGTTTTGTTCCAAACCTTTCATTTTTATGAAAAGTCTTTCAACTTTATTTTCAAGAGTATCAATAATTTCTGCAATTGCACTCATTATATATTCTAATTCATTACATAATCATACAAAGTTAGTATTCCTTTTTAATTTTGCAATATTTTATTATTTTTTTTGCATTTTTTTAGTTAAACAACAGTTAAACAAATGATTAGTAACTGTTTTTTTTTAGAACTGTTTTTGCATACTTTTTTTTACCTTAGCAAAAATGTAAACAATGAAATTTTCTCTTTATTTAGTATTTTTTTGCAACTTTGTTTTTGCGCAAGCGGAGTATCCCAAAGATTATTTTAGGTCTCCATTAGACATCCCGATGCAATTGTCAGGGAATTTTGGAGAATTGCGACCCAATCATTTTCATGCAGGATTTGATTTAAGAACCCAGCAAAAGGAGGGTTTCAAGGTGTATGCAGTAGCCGATGGTTATGTGTCCAGAATAAAAATTTCTACTTTTGGTAATGGAAAAACAATTTATATTAATCATCCTAATGGTTTTACATCCGTTTATGGGCATTTAAAAATGGCCAATGGTGCCATTGAAAGCTACATCAAAAACAACCATTATAAAGAGGAATCCTTTGAAATTGAAATGTTTTTTAAACCCGATGAAATGAAGGTTCAAAACGGGGATGTTATCGCTTTTTCTGGTAATACAGGATCTTCTCAAGGTCCTCATCTGCATTTTGAATTTCGAGATTCCAAAACGGAGTTCATAATCAATCCCATGCTTTTTGGCTACGATACATATTTAAAAGACACTAAAAAACCAATTGTTTCAGCCGTTTACGTGTACCCTTTGGATTCAAAAACAACAGTTAACCATTCCAAACGACCAATAGCCCTCAATGTTTCGTTACAAAAAGATGGGACATACCTGTCTGATAAAGTAACCGCAAATGGCGTGATTGGTTTTGGTATTTCCGCTTCTGATAGTGATGATGTCTCGTTTAATGTTAACGGAGTGTACAAGGTGCACTCCTTTTATAATGGGAAACCAAATTTTGGGTATGAATTCAATACCTATTCCTTTGATGAGATGCGTTACATTAATGCTTTGATTGATTATCCCAGATATAAAAAAACGCAACAACGGGTTCAGAAACTTTTTATGGAAACTCCGTATAATTTGAGCATTAT
Source organism: Flavobacterium sp. RSP15 (assembly GCF_003968755.1). Taxonomy (GTDB): domain Bacteria; phylum Bacteroidota; class Bacteroidia; order Flavobacteriales; family Flavobacteriaceae; genus Flavobacterium. Next base: position 64,586 of record NZ_RYDL01000014.1, read on the forward strand.
TCAAGCCGATGAAAATAAAGGTGTGTTGCAAATAACGCCAAATTTAGCTTCGTTGTATCGCATTGAAGTGTCAGATTTCTTTGGAAACAAAAAAATAATAGCGATTCCTATTCAATATGATTTATTGCCAACGGTTATAAGCCCGGAACCTGCGGTGTCAAATTATTTTGTGAACGCTAACGTAGATAGCAATTTTGCTTTAGAGAACATGTCAGTTTTCTTTCCTGCGGGAACATTTTACGATGATTTTAATATAAATTTTGATGTAAAAAACGACATTTTATGGTTGCATGATGACACCGTTCCTGCCCATAGTAATTTTACTGTTTCTATTGAAGACACAAAAGCGACGGAACTGCAAAGAGAGAAAATGTTTATTGGCAGAATCGAGGGAAAATCTACAAATTACAATCCGACATATAGAAAAGACAACGTATTTAGCACCAAAGTCAAAATTTTGGGCAAATATGCTTTGGTTTCTGATACCGTTGCTCCTAAAATCACCATGAATACACCTGTAGAGGGAAAATGGATCAGTACACAAAAAACGATTCAGCTTTCTATATCTGATGATTTGTCAGGCATCAAATCATACAATGGGTATTTGAACGGAAAATGGGTATTGTTTGAATATGATAATAAAACCAGAAAAATTACTCATTATTTTAGTGATGGGATTGTTGCAGAAGGCGCCAATGATTTAAAAGTGATAGTGACGGATAATGTAGGAAATTCAACTACCTTTGAAATGCGTTTTTTTAGAAGTCAAAAATAATAAAAGCCAAACCATTTGAGCACGAATCGATTATTACCTGTATTCTTTTTTTTTCTTCTGAGCCTTACTGCAGCCGCCCAAACGGCTAGGATCAAAGGGGTGATTTTGGATGAAAACAACCAGCCTGTGGCAAGCGTAAATGTTTCGTATTCCGGTAGTGGAACAAGCTCCAATCAAAATGGATTTTATGCACTAAAAGTCCCTGGTAATCAGCAAATTACGCTTGTTTTTACACATGTTTCTCTAAAAAAAATAACGGTGACTTTTGTATTGGAACCAAAAGAGGAAAGAGAGTTCAACCCTGTAATGACGAATCGGAAGGAGCAAATGGGAGAAGTTATTATAACAACAAATAACAGAAAACAGATCCAGGGAATTACTACAATTGAACCAGAAATGATCCGAAAAATTCCTGGGGCTAACGCGGGTGTCGAGAATATTTTAAAAACATTGCCGGGAGTAAACTCAAATAACGAATTGAGTACGCAATACGCCGTACGCGGTGGTAATTACGATGAGAATTTAGTTTATGTGAATGAAATTGAAGTCTATCGTCCGTTTCTAATTCGGTCGGGGCAACAAGAAGGGTTGAGTTTTACCAATACGGATTTAGTGCAAAATGTTGATTTTTCAGCGGGTGGTTTTCAAGCGAAGTTTGGAGATAAATTATCCTCGGTTTTAGATATTACGTATCGAAAACCGATTAAATTTGGCGCAAGCCTTGAAGCGAGTCTTCTTGGCGGAAGCCTTTCTGTAGATGTGGTTTCCAAAGATAAAAAATGGTCTGCGGTTACGGGAGTCCGCTACCGCAACAACAGTCTTCTGGTGAATAGCCAGGAAACACAAACAAATTTCACACCTTCCTTTGCAGATATTCAAACCAATATAAATTATAATGCTTCGGCGAAATGGCAATGGAGTTTTTTAGGTAATATTTCCCAAAACAAATACCAGTATCAACCATTAACCAGACAAACTAATTTTGGAACTATAGATAATCCAATGCGTCTTTCTGTTTTCTATGAAGGACAGGAAAAGGATCAGTACGACACGTATTTCGGCGCGGTGAAAACGACCTTTAACGTTTCGGATAATTTTACGTTGAAATTTATTGGTTCTGTTTTTCATACTTTAGAACAAGAATATTTTGATATTTTTGCCCAATATCGCTTAGGCGAAGTGGATTCCAGTATTGGTTCTGAAACCTATGGCGAAGTCGCTTTTACAAGAGGAATTGGCTCCCAGCTCAATCATGCCAGAAATGACTTAGATGCACTGATCGTTAATACGGAAATAAAAGGATTTCAGGATTGGAAAGAAAGCCAATTTGAATGGGGAATAAAGTATACACGAGAATCCATCCGGGATCGAATTATAGAGTGGGAGGTAATCGATTCAGCCGGTTTCTCGTTGAATCCACCTGTTATTGATTTGCCTAAAAACGACCAGCCCTACTCGCCTTACACAGGACCGTTAGTGCCCTACCAAGACATTCGTGCGACTAATTTTAATTCGATCAATAGATTTTCAGGCTATGGCCAATGGAGTTTGAAAAGCACTATTGGCAGGAGTGAAGTTTGGTATAATGCCGGAGTCCGACTGCATCAATGGGAAGTATCAGGTGCTACTATAATTGGTAAATCCCAAATAACGATTAGTCCCAGAGCACAATTTGCCATAAAGCCGGATTGGCAGCTCGATATGATCTTTAGACTTTCCGGAGGTTTATACCATCAACCTCCGTTTTACAGGGAACTGAGAAATGCAGATGCACTGGTGCAGCCCAATACCAAGGCGCAACAATCCATTCATTTTGTGATTGGGAATGATTTTAGTTTCAAGATGTGGAATCGCCCTTTCAAACTAATATCTGAGTTGTACTACAAATCACTGTCGGATGTAAATACCTATACAATAGACAATGTGCGCATTAGGTATGCTGCTAATAATAATGCTACAGCGTACGCGCAAGGAGTAGACATTCGGTTAAACGGGGAATTTGTTCCCGGAACCGAATCATGGTTTAGTTTTGGGTATTTGAAAACAGAGGAAAATAGCAATAACCAGGGTTTTATCGCAAGACCAACAGACCAGAGATTAAAATTTGGTCTGTTGTTTCAGGATTATATGCCCAATATTCCAAGTATTAAATTGTATTTGAATTTAGTGTATAATACGGGACTGCCGGGAGGTTCGCCGTCTTATGCAGATCCTTATGCATACCAAAACCGATTGAATGATTACCGCCGTGTGGATGTAGGTTTTTCTAAAGTTTTTATAGACAACACAACAGTAAAAAAGAATACGGGTTGGTTTAAAGATTTTAAAGAGTTGGCGGTAGGATTGGAAATTTTTAATCTTTTTGACAATCAAAATGCCATTACGAATACTTGGGTTCGCGATGTATATTCTAAAAATCAGTATGCAATTCCAAATTATATGACGACCAGAGTTTTTAATGTGAAATTGAGTGTTAAATTATAGTAGTATGCGATATGTCGTATTTTAGATAAAAGTCGGACTCCATTTTAATTAGATAAATCGACAACGGAATACGATTGTCATTTTTTAAAAATGATTATATTTGAATTTTAAAGCACAGCATCATGAAAAAAACACAGATCACTCTTATAGGAATAGCCGTTCTGCTTTTGACCAGTTGTAAAGAAGAGGTTGAAAAACCTAAAGTAACTTACGATGGAACGAGCAAAGCAAAGGTAATTGCCCGAGTGGATTCTACTCAAATACAAATTGCTGACTTACCATTGCAAATGGAAGGGACGGATTATTTGATTCATCCTGTGGCCGATTTAAGTATCCGTGAAAGAGGAACTAAAGCGCGATATGGATCTTCGAGTGTAAATGATTTAAGTTTTACGATTTCTAATTATGGTGAATTTGAAATCACCGGTTTTTTGCAAAATTTAAAATTTCAAAAAGTAGATTCGGATTCCATCAGGAAATTGACAGACAAACCTGTTTTGATTCAAACAGCGACGTATTTGAAGTCCGTTGCTGATAAAACCAATAACCAGATTATGGTCTATACGATGGTCGATGTGGATACTAATAAAGACGGAAAACTAGATACAAGCGATATTAAGGCCTTGTATTTAAGTGAAATTAGCGGCAAGAAGTTCACAAAGATGTCACCCGATTTTCAGGAATTGATCGATTGGAAATTGATCGGGTCTAAGAATCGTTTGTATTTTAGGACCGTTGAAGACACTAATAAAAATGGTGAATTTGATAAAAAAGATGTCGTGAATTATTACTATATCGATTTGTCCAATAAAGAGTGGAAAATAATTGGGTATGAGCCCGTTTAGAGGCAATGATTTTAGATCAAAATATCACTTTCCAAGTCTGATTTTTCAATGGTAAAATTAAATCCCAGTTGTTTCACTAACTGAATGACCAGGTTTTTATACCAGTTTTCGGATTTGGGATGGATGTATATTTTTTCAATTAACTGATTGATGTCTACATTGATTTTTAAACCATCATTAATTTTTATATCGCTTTCTCCAATGTCCGTGATGATGCGCACTTCACCTTCATATTGAAAACTTTTTCGCTTGAACAAAAAAGGAAAAAATAGATCATCAAACGGGATGTGTTCTTTTTTGTAATCAATATAATTTACTTCCCCAATGTATTGATTGAAATTTGTTTCCGGAGCAAGTGCTTGCTGTAAACGCCCAATCGTAGATTGAATGGCTAAACCTTCACTGTTTTGCGTGAAAATTTGCCACATAGCAAATGATTCATATTCGTTGATGTGCCAGCTGCTAATCGCTACTTTTTCCCGATGTGTTTTATAGTAGTTTAAAAAGTCAGGATTGTCAATAGAAAGTTTTTTTATTTCCTCAAAAGTAGGCTCGCTAAAAGTGCCTTCGTATTGATCTTCAAATTTATCGGATCGGGACATAAATAGCTTTTGTGACAACAACAAGTCCAGAAACTTAGACAAATCGAGGTATTTCCAAACAACAGTATTGGGGTCCTCGGGAAGCTTTATGTTTTTGTTAGTGAGATACATAATTTAAATTAAAAATCTGGAATTAAAATTTTTCATTTAAAAGAATATTAAGTTTTTCTGGATTTTGTCTAGTGTCAAAAACAGTTGCAATTATTATGCATTGGTTGGATCTGAAATAGATCAACTTGTAGTGACCTGATACAATATACCTGTATTTATTACTTCTGGTCGGTTGTACTTCTTGTAGAGTTCCTAATTCTGGAAATTTTTTTAGCATTAAAGTGGATGAAATAATTTCTTTAGTCAAATTCTTGGCTTTTGATTTTGAGGATTGAAATTGGTATAAGTCTGAAATTAATTTGAGTTGTAATTCTGCGTTTTCAGACCAAACAACTTCCATTACCAATTTTCAACTTTTTTGAGTAATTCCTCTGTAGTTATAATTCTTCCATTTTTAAAATCATCTTCTGCCTTATCTAGCAGAGTGTTTAGTTCTTGATGCATCAATTTTTTCGAAATGGATTCTTCGTAAATGCGCACTTTTTCCTGACTAAGCAAAACTTCTACTTTAGATATGGTTTCAGGATTATCTAGATTTAGGAAATTTTGAACTAAATTTATTTTTCTTTTTTCTAAAGTAGTTTTCATAGCGAAAATGTTTTACCGAAATTACAAAATTAATCTTTCGTTACCCGAAAATCTTAATTCTTAATCCCTAAATTTATTCAAAACTCTGCATTGTTACCAATTTATGATAGGTTCCGTCAAGAGCAATTAATTCGTCATGTGTTCCTTGTTCTACTATTTTTCCTTTTTGCATCACCACAATTTTATCCGCTTTTTGAATGGTTGATAGTCGGTGCGCAATCACAATCGAAGTTCGGTTTTGCATCATGTTTTCCAAAGCGACTTGAACGAATTTTTCGCTTTCGGTATCCAATGCTGATGTGGCTTCATCCAGAATCATAATTGGTGGATTTTTCAAAACGGCTCTGGCAATCGATAAACGTTGTTTTTGACCTCCGGAAAGTTTGTTTCCACTGTCGCCAATGTTAGTGTGAATTCCTAATGGTAAATCTTTTACAAATTCATAGGCATTGGCAATTTTCAACGCTTCGATAATTTCCTCATCGGTTGCGTCTATTTTTCCCAGGGCAACATTGGCTTTGATCGTATCATTAAACAAGATGCTGTCCTGCGTAACCAAGCCCATCAAGCCCCGAAGCGATTTTAAACTAAAATCTTTTATGTTAACTCCATCAATGGTGATTTCGCCTTCACTGGTGTCATAAAAACGGGTGAGCAAATTGGCAATGGTACTTTTTCCGCTTCCAGATTGGCCAACAAGAGCCACCGTTTGTCCCTTTTTTACTTCAAGAGTAAAGTCTTTCAACACATTCTCTTTTTCGTATTTAAAGTTAATGTTTTTGATTGTGATATTGGAATCGAAAGTGTTTTTTTCGATTGCATTTTCTTTTGAAGTGATTTCGTTTTCGACTTCTAAAACTTCAAAAACTCGTTCTGCAGCGGCTAAACCATTTTTCACGGCATACGATGCTTTCGAAATGGCTTTGGCAGGAGTAAGAATGTTGAAGGCCAGCGTAAGAAAAACAATAAAAGCGGCACCTTCAAGGGTTTTGTCAATTAAGACTAAGTTTCCACCATACCATAGCAAGGCAGCAATAGTCGTAATTCCTAAAAATTCGCTCAATGGCGTTGCCAAATTATTTTTGTCGCCTATGCTATTGGATAAATTCAATAATCGGGTTACCGAATCGTTGAATCGGTTTTTAAAATTAGGTTCAGCATTATAGCTTTTAATCACTTTTAAACCACCTAAACTTTCATCAACTATTGAAATCAGAAAACCACTTTCTTTTTGTGCCTGTAAAGATTGTGCTCTCAAGTTTTTAGCGATTTTTGAAATGATAAATCCCGAAATCGGAATAAAGATCAAAACGAAAAAGGTTAGTTCAACGCTTATGAAAAACATGGTGACTATTGCAAAGACTATAGTCAAAGGTTCTTTTACGATAAGTTCCAGTATTGAGAAAAAAGAGTTTTGAACCTCATTGACATCGCCCAGCATTCGCGCCATAATATCTCCTTTTCTTTTCTCTGAATAGTAGGATATGGGCAATTCAACTATTTTATCATACATTGATTTTCGTAAATCGCGTAATACACCATTTTTAAGGTGCATGATGTGATGCGAAGCGAGGTAATTGAATAAATTTTTGAATAAAAAAGTGACAATGACTAATGAAACGACTAATAAAAGCGCAAACTGAGCACTATTGTCTTTTGTTAATTCGGTTATTTTAAAATACAAAAGATCAGTCCCGTAGTCTTTTATATTCCCTATTCCGGTATATATTGGCTCTTTTTCTACTGTTTTGACTTTGCCAAAAAGCACCTGAAGTACTGGAAGCAGCGTCAACATTGAAATGGTACTAAAAAAAGCATACAAAATATTGTACACCACATTCCAGATAATATGTGTTTTGTATGGTCTTGTAAAGGGAATTAATTTGATTAAATTTTTGTCCATTAGTTCAATTGCATCGCAATAATAATATTTTTAATTTTTTCGTTCAATACGGTTTCTACTTCCTGAAAATCTTCTACCGATTCCAATTCAGTATTTACACTGATGTAAAATTTTATTTTTGGTTCCGTACCGCTTGGTCTGGCACAAATTTTAGATCCGTCTTCCGTATAATAAATCAACACGTTCGATTTTGGAATCGTCATCGTAGACTCGGATCCGTCCAAAAGGTTTTTAGCGATTGATGATTGGTAATCTTCCAGCATAATCACGCGTTGTCCGTTGATCTGTTTCAGTGGATTTTCTCTCATGTCTATCATCATTTGATTGATTTCCTGTAAACCATCCATTCCCTTTTTAGTCAGTGAAACCAAGTGTTCTTTATAAAATCCGTTATCAACATAGAGTTTTAGTAATTCTTTGTACACCGTACTTCCTTTGGCTTTTGCCTGTGCAGCAAGTTCACAAATCAACAAAGTTGCCGCAACAGCATCTTTATCCCGTACCGCATCGCCCACCATGTAGCCAAAACTTTCTTCACCACCACCTATGAATTCCAATTTAGGAAAGTCTTTAATCATTTTGGCAATCCATTTAAAACCAGTCAAACCCACTTTGCATTCTACATCGTAGTTTGTCGCTAATTCCATCATCATAGGTGTGGAAACGATCGTAGAGCCTACAAATTGTTTGCCGTTAATTTTACCTGCTTTTTTCCATTGTTCCAATAAAAATGCAGTCATCAAAATCATGGTTTGATTCCCGTTTAGCAACGTCATTTTGCCTTCATTGTCTCTAACAGCAACTCCCAAACGATCACAATCAGGATCCGTCCCAATAACAATATCCGCATTTACTTTATCGGCAAGTGCTAACGCCATGGTCAAGGCTTCCGGTTCCTCCGGATTTGGCGATTTCACAGTAGGGAAATCACCATTGGGTACTCGTTGTTCTTCCACGATATTCACATTTGGGTACCCCGCTTGCGCCAAAGTATCAGGAACTAGTTTTATAGAGGTTCCGTGCAAGGAAGTAAATACAATATTCAGCTTTTCTTTGGCTACAGCCGAAGTTCCAAAACTAGCATTTTCGATCGTCGATTGGATAAAAGCCGTATCAATTTCCGTATCTATATAATGAATCAAATCTTCATTGGCAGTAAACTTGATCTGATTGTAATTTAAATTTTCAATGACAGTAATAATTCCTTCATCTTCCGGTGGCACAATTTGTCCACCATCTTGCCAGTACACTTTGTATCCGTTATATTCCGGCGGATTGTGTGATGCCGTAAGCACGATGCCACACTGGCACCCTAAATGTTTTACTGCAAAGGACAATTCCGGTGTAGGTCTCATCTCCGAGAACAAGTACACTTCAATCCCATTGGCACTGAAAACATCAGCAACTAACTTAGCCAACGTGTCGCTATTGTGGCGGCAATCATAAGCAATGACGGCTTTCAAAGGCTGGTTAGGAAAGGCAGTGTGCATATAATCCGAAAGACCTTGCGTGCTTTTCCCAAGCGTATATTTATTGATCCGATTGTTTCCTACGCCCATGACACCGCGCATTCCGCCGGTTCCAAACTCAAGATTTTTATAAAAACTCTCCTCTAGCTCTTTTGGGGATGTAGTCATCAATTCGGTAATTGCTTCCTGAGTTGCAGTGTCAAATGTTGGCGTAAGCCATTCATTTACGGCGTCTAAAATGTGTTGTTTGATTTCCATGCTATCTGTTTTTAGTTTCTAAATTCGTAAATGAAATTTAAATACAATTGTTTTTTTGGGAGCTATTTACTTCGTCAGTTCGCTACGCTCGTGTCCTGCTATCCGCTGTATCCACGCAAAAAAAGCATGGGATTCTGCTCTTATCAGGGCTAGGTATTGTGCAAACGATAATTTTTTCGTTTCTATAAATTTATAAAAAATTAACTTCACTCGACACTTTATAACGCTCTTCATTATTTTTTGTTCTCAAAATTATTTCACCAAGAAATCCGGCCAAAAATAATTGTGTTCCCAAAACCATAGAGGTAAGAGCAATATAAAACCAAGGATTATTCGTTACCAGGCTATAGCGCATGTCATTGTACATGTGGTATAATTTGGAAACACCAATATATCCGGCAAGCATAAACCCAATGATAAACATTAATGATCCCATGGCGCCAAATAAATGCATGGGTCTTTTTCCAAAACGAGAAAGAAACCAAATGGTAATTAAATCCAGGAAACCATTGATGAAACGTTCCATTCCAAATTTTGTTTGTCCGTATTTTCTAGCTTGATGTTGCACTACTTTTTCACCAATTTTTCCAAAACCGGCATTTTTTGCCAAAACCGGAATGTAGCGGTGCATTTCACCCGAAACTTCGATATTTTTTACCACAACATTTTTATAAGCTTTCAATCCGCAATTGAAATCATTCAATGCTACTCCGGAGGTTTTTCTTGCGGCCCAATTGAATAATTTAGAAGGCAGGTTTTTTGCCACTACGGAGTCGTAGCGTTTCTTTTTCCATCCTGAAACCAAATCATATTTGCCATTGGTGATCATATCGTACAAACCTGGAATTTCCTCCGGGCTATCTTGTAAATCGGCGTCCATGGTGATAATTACATCACCCTGCGCTTTTGCAAAACCAGCATGCAACGCTTGTGATTTCCCGAAATTTTTCATGAAACGAACGCCTTTTACGTGGGGGTTCTCTTGAGCAAATCCTTCGATAAGTGTCCAGGAATTATCCGTGCTTCCATCATCTAGAAAAAGGATTTCATAAGAATAATTATGAGATTGCATCACTTTGATAATCCAGCGGTAGAGTTCATTAAGGGATTCCTCTTCATTAAGAAGCGGTATGAGTATAGATAAATTCATTACTTTTTATTCTTGTGTAGTTTTACTTTTAAAGAATGCTGCCATGATTAATCCTAATATGGCACAAAAAAAGAGTACGAAAACAGATCCTTTTAATTGTTCAACGATCGAATACGGATCCGTTTCTCTTAATTTTGAAACGGTTTCATTCAATGAGGATGCCGGAACCCCAAACTGTTCAGACGTACTAATTAAATATTTTATGGTTAAGTCTAAAAGAGTCTCCTTTACGGAAGGATCAATAAAATTAAATAATATGATTTTAAAAACAACAGAAATAAGAACGGCAACCACTGCTGATATAAAATAGGTAGTAAAGGCCTCTTTAAAAGAAAGAATGCCATTTAATTCCTTTTTTGTTTTTGACAGCATTATGATAGGAACGATTATAAAAACAGAGAGGCTTAAAAGGGTAGTCCACCATGCGATAAATAATTTGATATCTATAGCGTACATAGCAGCAGTTATCAATGATAATAGTACTCCTGCAATTACACCGTAGGTTACACCGTTTTTTTTAATTATTTCGTTGATCATTATGTGTTGTTTTAGAATTAATCCACAAATATAGCAATTCCCAATATATTCGGAGCTAAAAATTGCTTTTTACGATTATATAAAAAAAGTGAGACAAAGATTTGTTTATTGGAAAAAAATTGTAAATTTGCAGACTCAAAATAATAGTATAAAAACAAAAAGTTATAATACATTTATACCTTTTCTGTCAGAAGAAAAGCTTCAAAATGACTTATAGCCAAACAAATAAAAAAGAATAACAAGATGAAAAAAGGTGTACACCCAGAAAATTACAGATTAGTTGCTTTTAAAGACATGTCAAATGAAGATGTTTTTATCACTAAATCTACTGCAGATACAAGAGAAACGTTAACAGTTGACGGAGTTGAATATCCAGTTGTAAAAATGGAGATCTCCAGAACTTCTCACCCTTTTTACACCGGTAAATCTAAACTTATCGATACTGCAGGACGTATTGATAAATTTAAAACGAAATATGCTAAACACGCTAAATAATAAAAGCTTGTTTTTAATTATAGTAAAGCCTTCCTCCCGATACTTCGAGATGGAAGGCTTTTTTTATTTTTATCTATTTGAAAACTTTGTAACTTTGGCACTGCTTAAAAGTACGGACAAGTCACGACTTGTCCGTACGGATACATTTTAAAAAAAAATATATGAATTACATACTTTTTGACGGTCCCGCTCGAAACGCCTTACTGCCTTTTACGTTTACACGTCCTGTTGCGGATATTCTTATTGGGATTATGACCATTCGTCAAAAATGGGAAATGCATTTAGGCTCTACCACAACTACTTTGACGGAGGACTATTTGTCTGAAAAATTCCCTATGGTGGAACTAGAAGAAAACGTGATGATCAATGCTTCTTTTCTGCCCAATGCTATTTTGGTAGAAATGATTAGTAATCTGGAACCCAATCAGGCCATTTTTAGAGCAGATGAAGTGATTGCTTTTTACACCACTGAAGAACAAGAAGAAGTAGATTTTGATTCCTATGAAATTATAGAATTTCAGGACGATTGTTTGACGATTCAAAATACATGGGATATTTTTTCGAAAAATGATGCCGCCATTCGGGAAGATTTCGAAATCTTAACCGAAGACCGCAGGTCACAGCCCATCCCAAAAAGTGTCAACGTCATCGCTTCCGAAAATATATTTATCGAGGAAGGCGCAAAATTAGAGTTTGTTACTTTAAATGCTTCAACAGGTCCCATATATATAGGTAAGGATTCTGAAATTATGGAAGGTTCTGTCATCAGAGGTCCTTTTGCCTTGTGCGAAAACGCAACCGTAAAAATGGCTGCCAAAGTCTACGGAGCAACAACCGTAGGTCCGCATTCCAGAATTGGAGGCGAAGTTAATAATTCGGTATTGTTTGGGTATTCGAATAAAGGACATGATGGTTTTTTAGGGAATTCTGTTCTTGGCGAATGGTGTAATATTGGCGCGGATACTAACAATTCAAACTTAAAAAATAATTATGAAGAAGTAAAATTATGGAGTTACGAAACCGAAGGATTTGCTAAAACGGGACTTCAGTTTTGTGGATTGATGATGGGAGATCACAGCAAATGCGGAATTAATACGATGTTTAATACCGGAACGGTAGTAGGCGTAAGTGCTAATATTTTTGGCAGCGGCTTTCCACGCAATTTTGTACCGAGTTTTTCTTGGGGTGGGGCTTCCGGTTTTACGACCTATATTACCAAGAAAGCATTTGAAACAGCTCGACTGGTAATGAGTCGCCGAAACGTAGCTTTTGATGAAAGAGAAGCGGCTATTCTTGAACATGTTTTTGAAGAAACAAAAAAGTGGAGGAAGGAATAATTACTTTCGCTAAGCTGTCAGAATTATTTAAAACAAAAAAATGCTCCATTCAATTGAATGGAGCATTTTTTTTAATGGAATTGTCCCGTCCTGAAATAGCGATACACAAAAAGTATCCTAATGGAAAAACATGAAGAAACACGCTATGTGAAGCGGAC
>NZ_RYDL01000015.1 GCF_003968755.1 Flavobacterium sp. RSP15
TCCGCTTCACATAGCGTGTTTCTTCATGTTTTTCCATTAGGATACTTTTTGTGTATCGCTATTTCAGGACGGGACATAGAGTAGCTAAAAAAATCAAAGCGTTTCATCAGAAGCGCTTTTTTTAGGAGCAATTTCCCGTCATCCGTTACAATCTTTTTCTTTTTAAAGAAAAAAGAAAAAGGATTTCCACTTCTACCGGGGCTAAAAAAATTCCCATGAATAAATTCCATTTTAAAACCAGTCCCTATTTATTACAACACCCCAAAAATCCAGTAGACCGGAAAACACTGATTTCAATATCATTGGCACCAACCCTAGAAAAAGACAAACCCACCATTATAAACACCGCTAATTTCCCAGCCATTAACAACCAACCTGAATGGCACTAAGGCAGCAATGACAGAAATACAAAACTATCAAATTCTCTTTTTTACAGGCAGGCTTCTCAAACCAAGAAAAACTGTAATACTTGATTCAAAATAAAACCTGTCTACTGCCAAATACTGATTATCAACAAATTATTAATGATTTAATAAAGTAATCATAGAAAAAAATCACTACTATTGTAAGACCAATCAAATAGAAATACCATGGGACTAGCATCATTTTTAAAAAAATTATTTGGCTCAGCCAAAGAAACGACCAGTGAATTAGTGGACAAAGCCGAAACTAGTTTTGAACACGCCAAAGAAACAGCGGCGCCTTACTTAGAAAAAGCGGAGAGTTTTATAGCAGAAACATTTGAAAAAACAAAAGAAAGCGCAACACCCTATTTTGAAAAAGCAGAACTTTTTGCTGAAGATACTTTTGAAAAAGCAAAAGAAACGGCAGCGCCAATTATAGAAAAAGCAGAACACTTTGCCAGCAATACTAGAGAAGTATTAAGCGAGTATTCAGCCAAAACCGGAGAAGCTCTTGGAAATTTAGTAGATAGTATAAAAGAAAAAACTGATGCAACTGCTGACAAAGCATCAGATATGGCCATTGAGGAAAAAACAAGCGTATCTGAAGTTATTGATACCCTAAAAGAAAAAGCAAGCGAAACTGCTGACAAAGCAGAAGACTTAGCCAGTGATGCAAAAACAACCGCTTCTGAAGTTGTTGACACCCTAAAAGAAAAAGCAAGTTCCCTTGCACATGATGACGATGAAGAACTAAAACAGAGCAAAAAAGAAACCATAAATAAAATAGAAGAAGAAGATGCCGATTAATTTATTCGTATTTTTGTCCTTCAAACTTAACCTTCTCCTTTTGAGAAGGTTTTTTATTATATAAAAATGAATTTAGATCCAGACCAACTTACTAATTACGCTGATACTTTTTTAAAAGTATTGATAGATTATTCTCCAAAATTAATTTCTGCCTTTATAATTCTATTTGCTGGACTTTATATCATCCGTCTCATCAATAGGTTTATCAGAAGAATAATGGTGAAAAGGAATCTAGACCCTACACTGACAAAATTTCTGGCAGATATTTTAGTTTGGGTCTTACGAATAATTTTATTTGTATCCTTTATTTCGAAACTAGGGATTGAAACATCTTCCTTTGTGGCCATTCTCGGTGCAATGGGACTTGCGGTAGGCCTATCACTTCAGGGATCACTCTCCAATTTTGCAGGCGGCATGTTGATTATTCTCTTTAAACCCTTTAAGGTTGGCCATACAATTGAAGCCCAAGGGGTCATCGGAACTGTTAACGAGATACAAATATTTGTAACCAAATTAATAACCGCTAACAATCAAACTATTTTTATACCCAATGGATCTTTATCAAATGGGAATATTACTAATTATTCGTTGCAAAAGATCAGAAGAGCTGATTTGACAATTGCTATTTCTTATGATACGGATATTAAAAAAGCACGCGAAATGATCACGGCAGTTCTAAAGAACAATCCAAAAGTGCTTGAAACACCTGCTGCTGAAGTATCCGTAAAAAACCTCACCGACAGCGCCATCCAAATAGCGGTAAGACCTTGGGCTACAAATGAAGATTTTTGGGGTGTTTATGCCGATACATTGGAAAACTGCAAACAAGCGTTTGATACTGCTGGAATTATTATTCAGCCTTATGTTAAGGAGTCGTCAAAAAAGAATAACACGGAGAGTAATGAAATATAATAATAAAGAAATTAAGGGTTTGGCTGTACTGCCAAACCCTTAATTTCTTTATTAAAACCGCATTCCTACAATAAGAAAGGCAGAAGTTACGACACTATTATTTTAAAAACCAGATTCCACAAAAGCAATAACTATTTTTTTGAAGTCGTAATCAAAAAATCTTTCAAATAATAAGGCTCAAAGTACGCAACATCAACGGTGTCACTTACTTTGAATTTCTCATAACTCAAAGCACTCATTTCTTTGGCAGAAGGATATTTAATCTCCTCTAAAAATATATGGTTTTTTTTAGTTAAAACCAGCTTGCATTTCTCGGCACAATCTCCAACAAAATAGACGGATTCCTGCAAATCTTCAAATGAATTCTCCGTAATTATTTCGGCAAGAACTTCTCGTTTTTTTACTAAATTCGGGTTAAAAACAGCACTATATACTTCCATTCTTCGCGCATCAATCATGGGAATAATCAATCCGCTGGAAACTGTAACCTGCGATGCCAACGCTTGCAAAGTATCAATAGCAATCAATGGGATGTTCAGTGCATAGCAAAGCCCTTTTGCTGCCGAAACCCCAATTCGCAATCCAGTATAAGAACCCGGTCCCTGACTTACGGCAACAGCGGATAAATCCTGAAGCGTAATTCCGGCTTCTTTGATAATTTCCTCAATAAAAACATGCAATCGTTCCGCGTGGGAATATCCTTCTTCTGCTATTTCTTTGCAGAGAATCGTTTTTCCTTCTTTTGCAAGAGCTACCGAGCAATTTTTAGTGGCGGTTTCAATATTTAATAAGTAAGACAAGCCGTTTAAAGTTTAAAGTTTAAAGTTCCTCTCGAAACCTTTAATTTGTTTTATTTTTGAATTACAAAATTCGCATTATTTATCATGCTTTTCGCTTTTATTTTTTCTTAATTTCCTTATCTTTTTTCAGCATCACTTTATCTCCTGAATTCAGTTCCTTAGCGACTGTAGAGTATGGCCCGGTAATGACCACATCACCTTTTTTAAGACCTGTCAAAACTTCAATATTAGTATCATCCTGAATTCCGGTTTTAATAACTCTAATTTTTGCTTTATCCCCTACTTTTACGAACACACATTCGTATTTTTTATCACTTTTAGGCGCTGCTTCTTTTTGTTCTTCAGCCGGATCTGCCACTTTAATCTCTTTGACTGAAGCCGTATCTGACTTTATAACAACAGCACTTATAGGCACTGTCAGTATATTTGTTTTTGTATCGGTAATAATATCAACCGTTGCGGTCATTCCAGGTCTAAAAGGGGAATATGTTTCTGGTCTCCCTTTAAGTAAATCTTGATAAGATTCCTTCAAAATTCTAACTTTTACTTTAAAATTGGTGACCTGATCAGCTGTCAAAGCGGAACTGGCTGAATTAGAAATACTAGTTACCGTCCCTTTAAATTGTTTTTTTAAATAGGCATCCACCTCCACATTTGCTTCATCTCCTACTTTAATTTTTACAATATCATTTTCATTGACATCCACTTCCACTTCCATATTATTTAAATTAGCCACTCTTAAAATCTCCGTTCCGGTCATTTGTTGCGTACCCAAAACGCGCTCGCCCAGCTCTACATTCAGTACTGAAATGGTCCCGTCAGCGGGTGCATAAATGGTGGTACGCCCTAGATTATCTTTAGCCTCATTTACGGTTGCCGCAGCACTTTGAACATTAAAGTAAGCCGTTTGTTTTGATGCTTTAGCAACTTCATAAGAAGCAACTGCTTTATCCCAATCTGATTTTGAGATAATGCCTTTCTCAAATAATATTTTGTTTCTCTCATAATTTGATTTGGATTCTTTAAAAGAGGCCTCCGCCTGACTCAAAGCAGCTCGTGTACCTGATAAATTAGAAACGGAACGATTGTATCCTGAAGTATACAAATCCGGATTTATCTTGACCAATAAATCGCCTTTTTTAACGGCCTGTCCTTCTTTTACATTCAAAGAAATAATTTCGCCTGAAACCTCCGATGAAATTTTAACTTCAATTTCTGGTTGAATTTTCCCGGTAGCCGATACGGTTTCAATAATAGTTGAGGGATTGACCTGGGCGATTTCAATTTCTGTTCCCTCATCTTTATTTCCTATAACACCTGCTTTTGAAAGCGTTACTAACAATACAATAGCTGCTACTGAAACACCTAATACAATATAAATTGTTTTTTTTGACATGATAAATTAGTATTTGATAATTGGAATTCCAAAATAGAATTCTAGTATTTTGATTTTAAAAATATAATCGTATTTGGTTCTAATAATTTCTGATTGTGCATTCGTCAGTAAGGTTTGTGATTGATTAAAATCAAATGAATTCATCAAACCTACATCATATTTTTCTTTGGCATAATCGTAAGCGCCTTGTCTCGCCTCAAGTGCCACAACTGAGGATTCATAAGCATTTAGTGCGCCTTTAGCATCTGTAAAGGCAGTAAAAACATTACGCTGCAAATCTAAATCCTGCTGTTCCACTGCAATTTTTGACCGTTCTAAACTTACTTTTGAACGTTCTACATTGTTCCTCACCGAAAACCCATTGAATATCGGAATAGACAATTGTGCTCCAAAAGACTGTCCTTTATTACTATTAAACTGTTCGAAAAACGGAGCTGAATTTTTAGTGCCAATTAGATTCCTCATACTATCAAAGAAAGGGACATCAGCATAAGAAACTCGGCTATTAAAGCTGTAAAAACCTTGTAAAGTAGGTTGAAAAGCTCCTTTGGCAATCTCCAGATCTTTCTGTGCAATCTCCAGATTTGTTCTGGCAATTTTCAGTTCAGTTCTGTTTTCTAATGCTTTGTCATAAATAGCAGCTGGAGTTTGTACCATTATATTATTTTTATCTCTAATGTCAGTATCATCTACTACATCAAAATCTTCAAACTCTTTTAATTGCAACAACTGCGCTAAACTTAATTTAGAAATTAATAAAGCATTATCTGCAGCAATAACATTTTGATTGTTCAATGCTACTGTAGCTTTGATATCTAATAAATCCCCACGAGGAATTGAACCTGCTTTAACTAATTCTTCAGAGCGTACATATTGCTTTTCATTAATTTCCAACTGTTCTTTTTGTACTTTTAGATTTTCTTTATTAAAAAGAATCTGTAAGAAAGCGTTGGCAACATTCAGGGCAATATCCTCCTGCATTTTGAGCAATTGGTATTTAGCCGCCACAATTGAAAGATTAGCTCTCCGAAGTGTATTTTGATTTTGCAGTCCTTTATAAATATCCACTCCAACATTGGCTCCTGCCGAAGTAAATTGCGTCGTTTGGTTCTGCAAAAGCCCTGTTGTAATGTCCTGATTCAAACCAATGTTCCAGGAATGTGATGCATTTGCATTTAAAGACGGCAGAAAATTTCCGATTGCTCCTTTTTTCTCAATAAGAGCTGTTTTACTATCTAATTCTGATTGCTTGATGGAAATATTGTTTTGAATGGCATATTTCACGCATTCCTCGAGGGTCCATTTTTTGGATTGCGCCTGAATAGATAAACTGAACAGCGTGATAAAAACGAAACTGATATAACTATTTTTTTTCATATATTTTAGATGAAAGTGTAACAAAGGTACTACACATATTTAACATTTTTTTAAAAACTGAATTTCTTTTTTAAGTACAGATTTAGGGTTTCACTTCTTCGTTTTTTAAGCCTTGATTCCAAACTTTAATCGTATCGCAAGCTTTAGTTCCACTTTTGATTTCGACATAAATACCATCGCTGACACCCAAGACTAAGTCCTTTCATATAAATTTCTGCGTCCCCGTTTGAATCTCTACGTATGGTTTTTGTGTCTTCTTATCAAGTTGAATCAGCGCCTCTTTCAGCGTCAATACCTTATACAATTTTTCAAGTATAATTGATGCATTTGCGCTGAAACCAGCGCGAATAAAAATGTTCTCACTATTGGCTAATGATGTTTTGATTTCAAATTGGACGTCACCATTTTCAGTTTTACCTTTTGGAGCAATGTATTGCAATACGCCGTCAAATTTTTTGTTTTCGATAGCGCCAATGGTAATTTCGATGGGTAATTTTTTTTATTTTGTCCACTTCTAACTCGTCAATTTTTCCCACAAATATCATTCGGCCTACATCTGCAACACTTTCAATTGTTTTCCCTTCATTGAAGTTATTACTTTCAATAACCTGATTCCCTACTTTTACGTGAACAGTATCTAAATTGTAATTCCCGAAATCTGCCTCATCAAGAATTCCAAGTATGTTTAATAGTGTTAATTTCCCTGAACCAGAGGAACCCATAATGGCCACTAGCTCGCCTTCCTTGATATTAAAATTAATCCCTTTTAAAACATGTAGTTCAGAACTTCATATTTTATACGATTTGTACAGGTCTTTAATTTCAATCATAATCTGGCGATTTTAAAACACTATTTGATTAGTTTCAACAGTAAATTATACGGAAATAAAAAAAAACTTCAAGGATTTTAACCATAAGACTTCGTTGCAGATAAAATGTTACACTTTAATCTTAAAAAAGAATAGTTTTATTAATTTTACTGCTTTAAACCCGAATTAAATGCCAAAAACGCTATCAACCCTGCTTACACTCTGTTCTATAATTTTATTTTTTAGCTGTTCGTCAACAAATCAAATTGAAGCTTTGAAACCTGAGCCTGACGACGCAACACCATTAGTCTATGAAAATACTCCGTCCTTTATCAACTTGCCCATCAGTATCAAACTGAAAGAAATTCAAAACCAAACCAACACTCTAATGAACGGCTTGATTTACGAAGACAACAACATTGACGATGATGGCATTGAAATGAAAGTTTGGAAATTGGCACCAATAAGTATCGTGAATGACCCGGAGAACTCAGGAGAAAAAATAAAAACTATTTTACCCTTAAAAGCGGTTGTGAAATACCGAATTGGCACTAAAAAAATGGGAATTGAATTGTATGATACGCGGGAATTCAACCTGAATGGCGTGATCACTTTAGTAAGCGAAATCAGCTTAACCAATTGGAAATTGAATACCAAAACCCAACTGCAATCATTGGACTGGAATGAAAGCCCAACGATGCGTGTTTTTGGAAAAAATGTTCCAGTTACCTATTTAATCAATCCTGCTATCCAATTATTTAAATCCAAAATCGAAAATAAAATTGATGCAGCTATTGCGAAATCAATGGATTTCAAGCCGAATGTGTTGACCGCTTTAGAAAAAATTTGCATCCCTTTTCAAATGAGTACAACTTACAACAGTTGGCTTCGTATTGTTCCTATTGAAATTTATTCTACAAATGCCCAACTAAAAAAAGACACTTTTGTGTTGCAAATGGGGATGAAATGCAACATGGAAACCATAATAGGACAAGAACCTAATTCTAAATTTGATGGTTCAAAAATTATTTTAAAACCAGTTACTAAAATTCCAGAAGCCATCACTGCAAATATCATTGCTGTTTCGACCTATCAGGAGGCTTCAAAAATAATGACCAGGAATTTTGCAGGCCAAGAATTTAGCTCAGGATCAAAGAAAGTAAAAGTGCAAAATGTAGCAATTCGGCACAAAACCGGAAAAATGATTATTGCGCTAGAAATAACAGGATCTGTAAACGGAACACTCTATTTGTCCGGATTACCCAAATATAATGAACAAACAAAAGAGATCTATTTTGATCAATTGACCTATGCTTTGGATACCAAAAATAAATTGATGCGCACTGCTAGTTGGCTTGCACAAGGATTTGTATTGCGAAAAATGGAACAATCTTGCCGATATTCCTTGATACCAAATCTTGAAGAGAGTCAAAAAAATATACTGCCTTATCTAAAAAATTATTCTCCAATGCAAGGCGTGTTCATCAATGGAAAAATGGAAAACATTCAATTTCAAAGAATCCAATTGACAAATCAAGCCATCTTAGCCTTTATAAAAATAAAAGGAACCATCAATGTCGCTATAAACGGCCTGAAATAATTTTTCCATTTTAAAAAAATAAAAAGTGCAGTTTAACTGGATTTGTTTTTTTTCATTCGATAAATAGCGTAACCAATCCCCGCGACCAGAAGATAAGGAATTACCATTAAATATACAATTCCATCATTAACTGCTGCTGCTGTAGTGGTATTTCCTTCACTCGTCAATGCCGCGCGACACATTGCACATTGAGCCTTTACAGAAGACGAAAAAAGAAAACAAATTAGTACAAATATAGATGCAGACCACTTTCTGATAATACTCTTGGTTTTTGAAATCTGACTTTTACTTTTAATATACATAATAAGGGGAAATCATTAAATAAACAATTACTCCGGTAACGGCGACATACAACCAGATTGGAAAAGTGATTTTGGAGATCTTTTTATGACTTTCAAAATTTTGTGCTAATGCTCTAACGTATGCAATCAAAACCATTGGAATAATCGCAATCGATAAAATAATATGCGTGATTAAAATCAATAAATAAACGATTCGTAATGATCCTATAGCTACTCTTTCAGAATCCTCTAATATAAGATTATGGTTAGAATCTCCAAAAATAGCAGAAACGGACGTCATGTGATAGGCAACATACATTACCAAGAAGGCGATAGACAACGCAATAGCTCCTGTCATCAACCTTTCGTGAAGTTTCCTTTTTCCGTTTTTAATTGCTATTACGGCTGCTACTAACAAAATCGCAGTAACCCCATTAGTAGTAGCATAAATGGGTGGCAAAAAAGAAAGAGGCGCTACATCATATCCCAAATCTTTTAATTTGATCCCAAAAAGTATAGCCACAACCACTGGTATTAAGATTGATACCGCTATAATTATCGTATTGTATTTTTTTTCTAAAGAACTGTTTTCCATTTACTCTTTTAATAAAATATTAATATCCTGCTGAATGTTCCTTACTCCTTTTTTATCTAAACCATCGTAATATAAAATCGGATTCCCAAAATCATCTTTTCTACAACGAATATTTCCATTCTTATCAATCAAGGCAAACAATCCTGAATGCTCGAATCCACCTGCTGCTTTCTTATTTTCCCCAGCATAAAGATTAAATCCTTTATTGGCCAGATTAAAAATATAGGCTTTATCACCGGTCAAAAAATTCCAATTCGTAGATTTTACTCCTAAAAAGTCTGCATGCTCTTTTAATACTTCTGCAGTATCGTGCTCCGGATCTATAGTAATAGAAACGATCCCAAAATTAGGATTGCCGAAAAAACTTTTTTCAATAAGAAGCATACTTTCATTCATCTTTGGACAAATCGTAGGACACGTTGAAAAGAAAAACTCTAAAACATAGACCTTTCCTTTGTAGGTTTCATTCGTTATTTTTTTATTGTCTTGATTTGTCAATTCGAATTGTGGGGCTGGACCAATTTTAGTTAGCTTCTCACCTTCTATAACTGCTGGTCTCACACTGTCCAGACGGTCGCCCTGAACCACTTTGTCATTTTTAATTCTATCTACAATTTTTGGAATCGAATAGATACCAAAAATCAAGATAATAAACGAAATACCGATATATGATTTATTCTTAAACATAAACTATAAATTTAAATTTTTCTGCTGGCATTCTTATTTTTCTTCAGAGCAGCACGATATTCATACAAAATGACTTTAAAATCATCCAGCATTTCATTGCTTAACTCAGCTGGGTGAAACGTATTATACCCCTCTTTGGTATCTTTTACTAATTTCCTCCCTCGAAGATTGCGTTCTTTATCGATGATATACACTTTGGGCGTCCCTAACTTTTGGTCAAGATTCTCGATCAGTTTTAATTGCTTGTGATACGCTTGAATTTCTTCAGCTGAAGCAAACACAAAACGCCATTGCGCCATATCTGTAAAAGCGGACAAGGCATCAACTACTTTCTTCGCATCTGTCTCAGTCCCTGTAGGACAAATTACCACAAACTGGACATCTTTAAACTTATGATACGTTTGATAAATTTTCTGATTTAGGTTAAAAAGATTCCCTCGGTTTATTAAAAGATCTGTCCCTGAAAACCCCAGAACGGTAACCTTATCATTTAAACTGATTTTTCCTCCGTCTAAAGTAGACCAATCTCCAAAATCAGCTGTTTTCGGGGTTACGATAGGAAGTTTTGTAAAACTGTTTACACCAGAAGCAAAAAAGAGGTACGCAACGATGGGTAAAATAAAAAGAACAAAAAGAACACTATTTTTTTTCATTGTGACAATGCTATTTATTAAAGTACAAAAATAAAAAAAGGCACGCAATGCGCACCCTTTTTTGAATTAATATCGTGTTAAAAATTCCATTTAATGGTGGAATTTTTAAAAACCTCATGAATGTAATCTCCTTCCGTTAAAAGAATGAAAAGCAAATAAATGATCAAGAAAATTAAAGGCAAAACAACTGCACTTCTTAAACTACTTTTTTCTCCCTCCATGTGCATGAAGGCCCAAACTATATAGTACGCCTTATAAATTGTAAGGCCATAAAATATCCAATTAAGCAAATTCATACCCATAAAATTATTCATGTGAAGAACTTCAGGTTTCAAAATCCCAAGAATAACTTCTATTATGGTAACAGCAGATAATATTCCGAAAACTTTCCAGATTCTGCCGATGTTAGATACGTGTACGTGTGACATGATAATTACTTTTTTTGAAAATTAAACAAGATAGAAAACGGTGAATACAAACACCCAAACTAAATCGACAAAGTGCCAATAGAGCCCCACTTTTTCTACCATTTCATAGCTTCCTCTTTTTTCATAGGTTCCAATTAATACATTAAAAAAGATAATAATATTAATTATTATTCCTGAAAGAACGTGAAAACCGTGAAACCCTGTGATAAAGAAAAAGAAATTAGCAAATAATTTACTTCCATATTCATTTCTGACCAGATTTGCGCCCTCCACAACATAATGTGCCTGTCCCAATCGAGATAAGGATTCTTCTCTAGAAAGAATTGTTTTCTGTTTGGTAGCTGTCAACACTTCTGTTCGAATCAAAAGTTCAGGGTGAGCTTTGAAACCGGCTTGTACCTCGGCTACAGAATAGGAAGGCAATGTTGGTCCACTCATAAACCATTTGGCTTTATTCGGCGTTAATTGCTCTCTTTCTTCATGCAGATCAGCAGCAAAGTCAGCTAAAGCTACTCGGTTTCCATCTTTATCAACAAACTGAAGCAAACTACCTCCTTTTGTTTCAATAGCGCCGTATTCGCCTTTGATAAAATTTTTCCATTCCCAAGCCTGAGACCCTACGAAAATCAACCCTCCTATAATGGTCAAAAACATGTAAAGGATCACTTTGTTTTTTTTCATTTGATGCCCTGCATCAACGGCCAAAACCATTGTCACAGAGGAAAATATCAAAATAAAAGTCATTAATGCTACATAATACATTGGAGCAGGAACACCATGCATAAACGGAAAGTGCGTAAACACTTCATCGGCCAAAGGCCATGTCTCAATAAATTTAAATCTAGAAAAACCGTACGCGGCTAAAAATCCAGAGAACGTTAAAGCATCTGATAGGATAAAAAACCACATCATCAATTTGCCATAACTTGCTCTCATTGGCTCATTGCCGCCTCCCCAAGTTTTCTCTTCACTATTTGCAGTAGTAACTGTCGCTTCCATAAAAGTTATTCGTTAAAAAGTTCCCAAATTTACGTTTTTTTCTTATTTAAAGAAATATAAAAACAAAAACAAATAAACCCACAATAGATCCAAAAAGTGCCAGTACATTGCACCTAGTTCTATACCAAGGGTTTGAGATGAATTGTATTTTTGTTTAAAATGATTATAAATTATAATCAGTAGTGAAATCACACCACCAGCAAGGTGAATCAGGTGCACAACCGTTACAACATATAAAAAAGTAGTCGTTATTGAGCTTCCACTTCCCGTGAAATAATACCCGTTTTCGACTATTTCTCCAAAACCTGCAAACTGCAAAAAAACAAACAATATTCCTAATGCTAAAGTAGCTAAAAGAAACAGTGTAGTTTGTGTTTGATTGTCTTTTTGAATCGCTTTCTTGGCTAGATAAAAAGTCACACTACATCCTATAATTACTGCAGTGCTGTAGTAAAAAGCAATTGGCAATTGAAAATCCTTCAACCAGTCGGCTCTTGATTTACTCACCACAAAAGCACTGGTTAGTCCTGCAAACATCATAGTCATACTCACCATAGCAAACAACAAAATCAATTTGTAGGATCTTGCCGTTCTTGATTTTTGCTCGGCTGCTGTCATTATCATTTCCATAATTTATCTTAAAAATTTATCAAATATATAAACTAATTGTAACAAAGTAATATACGCCACACTAACTAACATCAAAGTTTTAGCCGCATTTGCGGTTCGTAATTTATACAATCGAACGGCATAAAAAAGCATCCAAATACCCAGTAAAAATACAAAAATCGCTGCAATTGGCGTGATAAAAAACCGGCCTGTATACCCTAAAACCGGCAATAAGGAAGCCAAAATAAGCCAAACTGTATAGAGAATAACCTGCAAAGCGGTTCCTTTGTCTTTCTTGCCTGTTGGCAACATAAAGAAGCCTGCTTTTTCATAATCTTCATAAAGAAACCAACCAATAGCCCAAAAATGCGGAAATTGCCAAAAAAACTGAATCAAAAACAAGGTTCCTGCCTCTATTCCAAATTCTCCCGTTGCCGCAACCCAGCCCAACATAAAAGGAATTGCTCCAGGAAATGCCCCCACAAAAACGGACAGCGAAGTCATTGTTTTTAATGGTGTATAAACACTTGTATATAAAAATATGGAAACAGCCCCAAACATGGCTGTTTTCGGGTTGATCGTATAAAGCAACGCAATTCCTATAACGACAAGCAAACTTGCTACTAGCAATGCAGTGCGTTGAGACATTCTTCCCGTTGGAACCGGACGATTTTTGGTCCTGTCCATCAAAGCATCTAGATCTTTTTCGATTACCTGATTAAAGGCATTCGAAGCACCCACCATACAATAACCGCCTACAGCTAATTTAAACAATACCATCCAATCTAAAGAGTGTAGATCATAAATCCCAAGCATAAATCCTGCAATAGACGAAAATACGACACTAACGGCTAAACGTGCCTTAGTGATTTCGCGGAAATCGACATAAATAGATTTTAATGAAATGGTACTTTGTGTTGCGCTCAATGCTAAAGATGATTTGCTTTGTAAAAACTTTTGCAAAAGTAAGGTATCAAAAGGGATTTGACAAAAAACAATTCATAAAAAACTTTTTAAAATGAAAATGAAAACTAATAGTCAAAATACCAGTTAAAAATGTCTGCCCTCAGCCCTAGAGTAAACCAAGTACTACTTTCATTAAATGCAGTTGCCGTATTTTTTGAAGGATCAAAAGTCCTGTAAATATAGCTTCCAAAAAACTTTAAGTTGGTTGCCGGATTAACTAAATAGCCGCCCTGAAAGTCCGCAATAAAAACAGCTGTTTTGTTTCCTTGACCCACTTTTACACCACTGTCAAACGGCCTATTTTCATCATAATCCTTGTAAATATTTCCTCCATAATTAAAACCATCATCTGCGCTGTCAAAATCCAGGCCTCGAGTCCCCATAGTTATTTTTGCGTCAGCAAAATACCTTCCTTTATGGTATCGGGCAATTGCAATAAATTCCTTAAAATTTCCGCCCCACTGATGTCCTATACTTTGATTATTATGTCCATAATTTGTGATTGGAGCACTATGAGAATATACATACGGACGAACATGATTGTACTCTAGCTGCATTAGTAAATTATCCACTTTGAAAGCATCAAAATATTTAATTCCAAGTTGGTATCCGTATTTATTTTTCCAACTGTTATCACGCTTTTTTACATCCCCAAGCGAAAATTCATCGAGAACAAATTGTCCGTACAGGTTAATTTTGTTGCTCCATTTGTATTTATAAGTCAATCCTAAAAGCGCATTTCCGGTTCTTGCTGATGAAGCAAATTCGACCGCACGATAAAAAATTATGGGATTTACAAAACTCATGTCAAATCCTCGCTCATTGGTATTTGTCCAAATCACAGATTCGAAGAAACCTAGATTGAGCCTGTTCGAAACATTCCAACTCAAATAATGGTTGGCCATAAACTTCGTAGCGTAGGTTCTTTCCAGCGTAGCGTCCGGGCGAACATCTTTAAGCCACATATAAGTATTGGTATATTTTATTTTCCAAAAATTAGTATTCAATTTAAAATAAGGATAAGGACTGGCGCCATCACTTTCTAACAAAGAGCGATAACCATCCCCAATAAAATTTCTTCCGTAACCCAATTGCATATCAATATGTTTGCTGGGCGCAAAAGTCAAATTGGCTTCGGCCAAAGGAAAATCATACGAATCCGTTTTGAAATCTTTTGCAATTCCGATTCCCGGAATAATCGCAGGATTGCCTCCATCCGGTTTGATTGACTCAGCATACCGATTGTAATAATCCGCAAAACGACCCTGACTTTCAAAAATGGTTGTGGTAAAATTGAGTTGTTTTCCTATACCACCACGAAAATTTATCCCTCGTGTATTTACATAAGTATAAGAAGCCTCCGTTTGGGTGGCCTTCCCAAGCTGCAGGTCAAAAATAGGGTTAACTGTAAACCAATAGTCTTCCCCTTGAATTGCAACTGTACTCTCATTCCATAATTTTCTGGCCCACCAGCCGGAAACATTCTTTTTCAGCTTTTCATTGGCTCCTCTTAAGTCATAGTATTTTGACACCTCCGTATACGTATATGGTTTTGATGCCGTATGATTATTGCTCCCCACTTGATTTAACGAAGCATCAAATTGCGCATAATAACTGTGTGAAAAGGGCACATTCAAATGGCTATCAAATTCAGGGTTATTAAATTTTTTATACACGATGCTATCCAGTTCTGTTACCTTTTTATTGCTACTAGGCAGGAATTCGGCTTTCGCCAAAGTTTCAGCAACAACTTCTTCCCTGCTTTTTAAAGGAATTGCAATCGTCATTGTAAACTTATTATAGGTGGGGATACCGTTGTAGGTTGAAGGTTGAATTTTAGGCAATTCTGCAAATACTCTTCTAGTTTCTTTTATTAATTCCTGATGTATGGCATCAACATAAATCACTTTAAAAACCCCCGTGTTGTCTACTTCAAAGAGCACTTTTACCGCTCCTTGAAAATCGCTTTGGACTAGGTGCTCTGGAATTTCAAAGTTTTGAAAAACAAAATCCTGAACCTGATTATAGAAACAGCTTTCTAATGCTTCGGATTGCAAGTTTACACAATCTGGAAAAACAGGAAATCGTTCGGCTGAATTTCCTGACTCTTGCAGTAAACTATTAATCTGCTGAGCGTTTGTATAGAAAGAAGACAGGAACAAAAGCATTACAAACACTGTTTTTTTTACCTCAATTTCCTTTATAAATCTAATATTCATTATGTGAATTTTGACCGTTAGCAATCATTTTAGCTCCCGAAGTTCCTATTCGTCTTACGCCTAATCGGATCATTTCAACAGCTTCCTCATACGTCCGCACTCCTCCGGCAGCTTTTACCGGTAAAGGCGACGCATTTTCGAGCATCATTTTTATAGCAGGAATCGTAGCGCCATTGGGCAGATTATTTTCCGTTTTATAAAATCCGGTTGAAGACTTCACAAAAATCGTAGCGAACAACTCTTGCTGAAAATTAGAGACAATAACATTTTTAATCAAACTTGATAATTGGATGATTTCTTTATCATTGAGCGCTGCAACTTCAATAATCCACTTTACAACTTTCTTATTGGCCAATCCCAATTGCGTACACTTTAGAATTTCATCTTTGACCAAGTCAATTTCACCATTTTTGAAGGCTTCATAATTACAAACAAAATCCAGATCATCAGCCCCATTGTCTATAGCCTGTCCGGCCTCAATCAACTTCTGTTCAATTGAAGATCTGCCCTGCGGAAAATCAATTACCGTTCCTATTTCCAAATTTGAATGTGCCGAAAGAATCATTTTTCTAGCTAAAGGAACCATCTCGGGTCGTACCATAATGAGTTTAAAGCGTTCCTCAATGGCTTCCTGAATAAATCCCTGAGCCACAAGCGTATTTTCTTCATGACTGAGACCCGCTTGTACCGCAGTTTTCAAATAGGTTGAGTCTAAATATTGCTTGATATCCATAGCTATTTTGATTTCATAATTATAGTGAACTCTGACTGACAAAAATACATTTTATATGCACATGAGCTTAGTGCTAGATCGTACAATTTAATTATTTTTGATACTACAACTGATACTTTCACTACCTTAAAAATAGTAAAAATCCTGTTCCGTAAAACCGCAACTCTTCGAGTGCCTAAAACATAAAATCCCACAAGAAGTGGGACTTTATCTTTGTGTTTTTATTTCTTAAACAGCACCGCGATTGCTACTGCCAGCACCGCACCGGATGTATTTGCTGAAACATCATATATGTCTGCATGTCTGGAAAGGGTAAACAACTCTTGTGAAATCTCGATTACTATTCCAAAAAAAAAGGAAAACAAAAAAGAAAACACTAACGGTTTTAAACTATTCGAACTGCTTATCTGTTTTTTTAAAAACAAATAACAAAAGGACGTTAGTACAAAATGAAAAAAAGCATGGACATATTTATCTATATTGGACACATTCCCAAGAGGGACATTGTTCAATTGTATTAAACAAAAAAAGGCAATAATTCCAGCCCATACAATAGCTGCCCACAAAAATAGTTGCTTATGCACCAATAATTTCTTTATACGAATCACTCGAAAGAAGCGAATCAAATTCAGCAACATTAGTTACTTTAATTTTTACCATCCATCCGGCGCCATAAGGATCTGAGTTGACACTTTCCGGAGTGTTCTCTAGTGCGTCGTTAAAAGCGATAATTTCTCCTGAGAGAGGAAGAAACAAATCAGAAACCGTTTTAACCGCTTCCACAGTCCCAAAAACCTCATCTTTCTCTAAAGTCTGATCTAAAGTTTCCACCTCAACATACACGATATCACCTAATTCTTTTTGCGCAAAATCAGTGATTCCTACTGTTGCAATATCCCCTTCAAGGCTTACCCATTCGTGATCTTTTGTGTACTTTAAATTTGCTGGTATGTTCATATTATTGTAATTGATAATTATTAAATGATAATTTGAATTTTATGTGACAAATGTAGCAATCTCAATTCAAATCTGGTTTAGATTTAAAGAAAATTAATTCCCAAAATTATACCGAAGTGTAAACCCGGAACGAACATTTGTCAGTGGAAAAGAAGTCGAGATTACTGCTTTAGAAAAAGAATGATCGTAATAGAAAATAGCCGTAAGGTTTTTACTAAAGGAATAATCAGCTTTTACGGTAAGTGACCACAAATTTTGACCGCCTGCCAGCTGATTGTTGTTATAATCCAAGTACCTTACAATGGTTTGATTGTTGCGATAGGACAAATCTGCTTTCAAATTAATATCGCTTTTTATTATTCCTGTGGCATTATCTGCGAGTCTGGAAGAAAAAATAACATCTTTGAAACGGTAGCCTAGCCCCACCACATATTCAATTCCTTTGACTTCGGTCAATAAATTATTATCAAAACTCATGGATAACGCTCTGTCTTTTTTGATTTCGGCCAATACTTTCAAGGAACTTTTCAGTTCAAAATCCATTCGCAACAACGGATTAAATTGCTCTACTAAATTAATATTAGACATGATGGTTTGATTAAAAAAATTACCACTTGCATCAGTTCCGTCGGGTGTTTTATCGTATTCAAAATTTGATCTGAATGCATTTATCGTATATGAAGCCCTGTAATTATGCTGCAGGGAGAATCGTTTGAAATTCTTTTTAAAAACTTCATAACGCATCAGTCCGTTATATTTCACAGCCCAGTTTGGGATTGGAAAGCTTCTAAAAATTCCCAGCGAAACAGCAGAAGCATCTCCCCCGGAATAAGCAGCTAAAAACGCTGGTAACAATACGGCCTGATTATTTTTTCCATAACCCAAAGGGAATCCTTCCGGATCCAGGTTACTCGGATTATTAATGTCGATGCCGCGCTGTGTTGCCAGTCTATTTGCCACAGTAAGCCTGTTTGATCTAAAGTCATCAAATGCAGCTGATATATTTTCATCACTACCCGAAAAGGAAGTTTTTATCAGAACGGTCGATATCGAGAAAATACCCGCCGTGTATGGAGATCTTGCGTTATAAACGCCATCGGTGACGTCATATTGTTCCGAAAAATTTTCAGAGTAGGCCCGGTCTAAAGTCAAATCAATTTTTAAATCCGGCAGTAAATCTACATTTGCTGTAGCTTTAAATAATTTATTTGTCACTCGGGAAAAATTTTGGTTGAAATCCGGATAATTGGTCAGCCATCCATTTTTTGCTGCTTCAAAGCGAACATCATCCTGACTTCCAAAAATAAATCCCAACGATGGTCTTGAAGAACCCAGAAACCCCACGCTTGGTGTGTATCCCGGTAAAACGGTACCGCTATTGTGTGTATAGGTCATCTGAATATTTTTGACACTGGTCAACATCCCAATCAAACCATCTACAAATGGATTGTTTTTTGGAGCTTGGTTTGCATTCCTATTTACTATTTTTTCTCCCGGTTTTGGAGCAGTCATTCTAGGTTTAGGTACGGTCTTAGTACTGTTTTTGGCAAGTCCTAAATATTTATACAACAAATCCATATTGAATGTTGCATTCAAATTATTGGAATTTGCATTTTGAACGGTATTTCCCAGATTATAATTAGTGCCTTCAATTTGTATTTCTGACAAAGCATTACTAGTACGCTGCCAGCTGTAATCACCGGTATAAGAATACGTTGCTTTTACAAAACTGAACAACGGAATTTTATTAATTGGAATTTCATAATTCAAAACCAGTTGTTGCATGTGTTGATTTGGATCTCCCATGTCCCAATAACTATCCCAAATTGTAAACGTATCAATAGGTTCGTTATTCTCGTTCAAATAGCTTTTTACAATATTGCTGGATGAAGCGGTATAGTTTAATTTCAGTGATTTTGTCAAATTATAATTAAATCCATATTGGTAATTAAAAGCAAAATTTCTGCGATACAACGGATCAAGTCCTATGCCTTCCACCTCAACCTGTCTGAATTGCTGACGGTTGTATTGTCTAATAATATTGCTGTTAAACGAAATATTTGAAGGCAAATAATTAAAATTAAAATCACTCAGTAACTTCCAATAATTACTTTTTTTCATGAACTTAGTTTTCTTGAACGGCTCCACTGATTTTGGCTGAAATGTGTATGCATAATCTACAGAAGAGTTTACCTGTTGATCGATATAATCTTCGATTTCAAAATCATGTCTTTCTACTTCATTAAAAGATTGCGAAAAAGTAAAGTTTTCCGGGTCGTAAACATGCTGTTTTTGTTCCGGACCGCGTTCTTTTCTAACCCCGATAAAGTTTATGCTTTTGCGTTTTGTATAATCAATAGCTCTACTGGCAATATTATCTCTTTGATTTTGATCCGTGGTTTTATCCAGTAACTGTTTTAGTTTTATATCTTGATTAAAAGGATCGTATTCCGGCGTTATTGTTTCTTCGCCTATAGCGTAATTAAAAGGCAGGTTAATCTGCCATTTTGGAGGCAGTAATTTTCCTAAATTCACATTTGCAACAATAGTATACTGTTGCGTATCTTCTCTGCTTCTTTCATTTGGGCCTTGTTCCAATGCTCCAAAACCAATAGTGCTTTTTCTACCGGAAGCTGAAACAGTAGCGAAATCAGCTAAATTTGAATCAATATTCAACACTGCGGCCATTCCGCCTTTATTATCCATATCTGCCAGGCGAAGTTCGTTAAACCAAACTTCTCCTTTAATATCGTTGCGGGCATCATTATTTTTGACCCCAACCATCAAGGTTCGTACTAACCCAAAATTAGGATTCCCCTTAACTCCTATTCTTAATTTATTTATTTTATTGCCCAGGGAGGAATCCAATTCATCTTCATTTTGATAATAAATCCCATCTACTGGTAGTGTGGCAGGATCGATACTCATAGCCAGAATCTTCAATTGCGTTAATAAAGCAAGTGACAAATCAATTTCATTCTCTGCGGGCCAAACTGTTTCGGCACTCAAAGGCGAGCAATCAGAATTAGATGCTGATGATGGCGTGGTGACTTTTAAAGGAATTTCAATTTGGTAAAAATTCTGGGTAAAATCATTTCCAAAACGAATGAAACCTACCATTTGATTTTCTTGAAGTGCAATTTCGTTAGGTAACGATTCTGCATGCAAAAACATTTTTAATTTCTTGAATTGGCGCATATCAATACTAACATTTTTAAAAACGGCTCTGGAGTCTAATGGTTCCAGTCCGTTTCCGGATACCCGCAAGGCTAATGATTGTTCGTTTTGATTAATTACCGTGTTGTTATTAAACAGCTGTTCACGCGTTACGCCCGGTGGAGTAATGTAATTAACAGGACATCTTTGGTTGTTTTCCTGAACATTTACGGCTAAAACATCTAAATTAGTATTGTCATCGTCTATGTTAGTATCATTAAAATCAAGGGTATTGGTATAGCGTCTCCATTCTCCTCGAACTAAATCTAAGGCTCCAAAACGAACCGTTACTTGATCTTCAAAACCGGTCATAAACATTCTCATGAACCGTATGGATCTAAAGTCGGAAATATTTCCTATTGTGTTTTCAGGTTGCGAAACCGGAATTTTAAACTGCAGCCATCGGGCCTCTGTATTTGAACCATCGGGCAAGGTCACTTGCGTATTTCTAATATCCGTAATGTAATTTTGTCCCACGGCCATATTGGGCTGGACAGTAATGCTGTATTCATAATACGCATTAATGGTATTCATCGTATTATCCTTATTGATATCCTCGACATCAGGAAGAGTGGTAGACCCTCTGTTAGGATCATTGATATCTACTGTTGAGTTGCCATCAGTACCGTTGTACATTTTGTATCGATCAATAATGCCGCCTGATGCATTCAAGTAAAAAGTATAGTCATCTGCCGCTGGATCCAGCTCAGAAGCAAAATTAGTATATACTGATCCTTCATTAGCATTAGACAAACCATCTAAACCAATGTCTTGATTTTTTCTATTATCAACATTTGTGTCAAAAGCATAAATCAATGATTGAGAAGCCGGGACATCGCCCCATATTGGCTGTGGATTCACTACAATCTGATCCGGTCCTAATCCGTTTTCATATTGTTTTCTTCCATCTTTCAGGACATCCTCTGATATCTCTCCTAAGTTGAAGTATATTTTACCCGTATTTGTTTGTGCTGCCTGACCATTTCCTACGTACGGATCTAAAATCCAAAACTGGATGTATTCCACATTCCCTTGTTCGAAATTAGTCGAATTTAATGCTCGCATGATTCCACCAAAATTGTCTCTGGAATTTGCACCAACATTTAGGCTGTTGTTATATGGCCCCCGTTCTAAAGGATAATAACTTAAATCTAATGTGTTTATCACTTGTGATTGCCCTTGGGCGATATCTGTCAGGGGATACAATTCCTGACTAAAGATTCTTCGGGTAGAATTAAATGAAAGGTCTTCGTTAGAAATACCGGATGGCTTTTGCGTATAAAATATTGGATCAATAGAGTACCATGATAATTTGGCTCTTCTAAACCCATAACTTAGATCATTGGCACTGGCATTAAAATCATACGTACTAGTTGTGTTTTTTTCTGGGGTTGATGCAAGACTCCAAGAATATGGGCTTCGCATATCAATAGTAGATTGAGTTCCTTCAAAATCATCTACATAAATCGTAGATTCACCCTGAAATTGATCTGCTTTAGGCGAATCCGGTTTTAAGAAAGCAACTTCGCCTCGTATAGAAAGATTGGAAGGCACATCCGTATCCAGATTGGGTAATTTATTTACCAATCGAGTCAAGAATGGCACCTCGGTTGAAAAATTAGTATTAAATCCAAAAATAGTATTGTTGACCGATTCCTGTCCAAAACTCGATTTTTGAGTAAATGGCCTTTCGCTCATTTTCAAAAAAGTGGCTCCAACCACAAAATTATCAGCAATTTTATGCTCTACATTTACACCCATAAACCGTCTGGTTTGCTGGCCAAAAACAGAGTTGTTTTCCAATGACACCTCAATAGGCGTATTAGAGGCCTGAAGTGAAGCATCTAAAATCTGTACGCGACCCAATTGATAATTGACACTGTAGTCAATTCCTTCTACCAGAACCCTTCCTGCTGCGGTCACTACAACAGAACCTCTAGGAACATTAAAAGCGCCAATTGGTATTCCATCACCACCTGTAGATTTGTATTTCCCTCTTAATAAGAACTTATTTTTCTCACTATCCTGCAAAGCCCCTGATTGGGTGTTGCGGTACATATTGCGGAACACATATTTTTTCTGATTCTCATTATAAGAACTTACATTGTTATAATTTTCTATTAAAGCGGGGTTTGCTAATTTAGAAAACAATAATTCTCCAAACGGTTCTTTTGTGGTAAAAATAATTCTTCCGTTCTGAGCATCTATAGTCAGCCCTGGCATAAAGTCAAAAAAACCATCACCTCCGGCTTGCGGATCATTATTGAAATTTAATTTGTCTAAATTAAAAACTTTCAACAATGGTGTGCTGGTAACAGTATAATCTTTTGAGGGAATTTCATTTTTATTGTTAGCATCCGGAAAAGGACTTCCGGATACTTCCGTAATATAGTTTAGAGGCGAAGGATCCGTATAGAGAATATTAAATCTGAAATCTTCTTGTTTCAATTGATAGCCCCCTTGAATCTGATAGATATTTTTCATCATCAGGTTCCAAATAGGGTTTCTAACGTTAGTCAAATTACTTTTCAGCATTTTCAATATCAAACTTTGCGAGATAACCGCTTGATTTGAGGAACCATTCCCCGTAACCACCGTTGCATCTACTCCATCATTACCAAATTCCCCCACTTGATAGACCTGATCGCCGATGGTATATTGATACGCCACTGCCAGAACCTCATCATTTGCCAGTCGTTGTTGCAATGAAATATATCCTAATTGCGAATTAAAAGTATATTCATTTGGATTCAGTTTTCGAGCATTTTCTAGTTTAGAATAATCCTGTGCTTCACTTACTGTCACATTAAAACCGGAGTTTGCTGTTACAATTTCACGTATATTGGGATTCAGCAAACCTCCTCCTGTAGTAATTTGTGCAGGATCATAATCATTATTTGAATTGTCAGCAGGAGAATCTAAGGGATTATTAAAAATGCCTGTTGATGGATCTAAAACAACCACTTCGTTGTCTGCCAAACCCGATAATTGTCCTTCCCCTAAATCCTGAAGTGCAATAATATTTCTAAGGTTATTATTCGTGGTCGTGACACGGTTTTGCTTATTGGTTACCCAAATTTCGATCCGGGAGATCTGAACTCTACTATCAATAAAAGGATAATTTGCCAGGGATTTATCATACCTGTTTCTAAAATATTGGGATAAGAAAAAATGCCTGTCACTATCATAATCTAAGGCAAACATCTCAAAATCTTCAATTGTGCCTCCACCTTGAGCGATTAAACTTTTAGTCTGCGATTTTTGTTCCGAAAAAACACCGGTGACTGTCGTTTTCCCAAACTGTAATTGTGTTTTTACACCAAATAGACTTTGTGCTCCCCGGATCAAGGAACTATTCAATGGCATGCTGACATTACCCACTTCTATTTTTTGAATAATATCGTCCTCTGATGGTGCATATTCCAGCTTGATCAGGTTTTGAAAAGCAAATGTTGACTGCGTATCATAATTTACATTTACATTGAGCCGAGTCCCTACCTTTCCCATCAAACTCATGCTAATTCTTTGATCAAAATCAAATGAAGTAGTAGTCCTGTTTCTCGGGGAAAATGAGGGATTGTCTTGTTTGGTATACCGCATTCCTAAATCCATTTCAACAGATCCGGTAGGTTTTACATCAATGGTATTGCTACCAAAAACAGATTCAAAAAGCCCTGATTTTACGTAATATCGAGGTAATAAATCTCTTTTAGCAATTTCACTTCCTTCTTTTTTTCCATCAATAGCATCTACTTTTTTCTTGAAATAGTCCCGCATGGATTCCTTCAAAACAAGATTTTCATACTCTTTTGGTGTTAAAATAATCGGGTAATTAATAGAAAAACCATCCACGGAATTTGTATAGATATACCTGTCAGTTACAGGATCGTAGGTATATGCCGAAAGGATACTTTGAGGATTTTTTAACTGTACCTTTCCTATAGAAAATCCGGTTTTTACGGTATCCTGAACTGCCTGAGTTACTTGCGCGTTTGACATAAAACCGCAAAATAAAACAAGCGAAAAAATACAAATTTTATGCATACAACTCATGTTTCTTGAATCCCTGTTTTATAGATTTTTTAATGCTTTTTTGATGATTGTTTCCACTGTGGCGTCCGGATCCTCTTTAACAATTTTTTCTATAATTTTTTCTGAATTTTTTCGTACAAAACCTAAAACTTCCAAAGCTGATAACGCTTCATCTCGATTTGTATTGTTCTGTGACATAGAAACTTCATCTAAGTCGTATAATTTTAATACTTTCTCTTTTAGATCCAGTATTACTCTTTGTGCTGTTTTACTTCCAATTCCTTTTATAGACTGAATAGTAATTACATCCGCAGTCGCAATTGCTTGTATGATTTGTTTAGGATCTAGTGAGGAAAGCATTGTTCTTGCTATGCTCGCTCCTATTCCTGAAACGGACAATAACATTTTGAATATTTCTCTTTCTGACTTTTCCATAAAACCAAAAAGTGTATGCGCATCTTCTTTTATCTGAAGATACGTATACACTTTTATAAAATCTGTGCTTGGAAGTAACGAATAAGTATGTAAGGAAATGTTTACGTGGTAACCTACGCCACCACAATCAATAATTATGTGAGTGGGTGATTTCTCAACTAGTTTCCCTTGTAAGTGTGCTATCATGAATTAACAATATGTTAACAAATATAACAAAATTAGCATACTATTTTAGTAAATTCATTAATTTAACTTTGTTAGCTTCTTGACGCTTCTCTGAATTTAATTTATTTTTTCTTTTGTTTTTCCTGAGCATCAATCACAGCAATAGCTGCCATGTTTACCATTTCCTCAACACTGGCTCCCAATTGAAATATGTGAACAGGTTTTCCCATCCCTAACATGATTGGCCCAATAGAATCTACTTTATTTAGTTCTTTCAATAGTTTATAGGTGATATTAGCCGATTCCAAATTGGGAAAAATAAGGGTGTTTACTTTTTTGCCTGCCAATTTAGAAAACGGAAATTTCTCTTTCAGCATTTCTGGATTAAGGGCAAAATCAGCCTGAAGCTCTCCATCAATAATCATTTCCGGATGATTTTCATGCAAATAAGCAACCGCTTGTCTTACTTTAGTGGCACTTTCATTTGAGGAAGATCCAAAATTAGAATAGGAAATCATGGCAATGACTGGCTCTACTCCAAACATTCTGGCGGTTTTAGCTGTCATAACTGCAATTTTTGCCAAATCATCTGCTGATGGATTAATATTTATAGCCGTATCAGATAAAAACATTGGCCCACGAGCCGTCATCATCATATTAGTAGTAGCCACCAGCGAAGCGCCAGGTGCTTTCTCGATAAGCTGTAAAATAGGTTTTACCACCGTAGGATAGCTTCTGGAATATCCTGTTACCAATGCATCAGCTTCGCCTTCATTGACCATCATAGCTGCAAAATAATTTCTTTCGCGCATCAGCTTCTGAGCATCTAATAATGAGATTCCTCGTCTTTGTCTGGAGGCCCAGTATGTTGTGGCAAACTTATTTCTTCGATCTTCTTCTTCAGTGATTTTCGGATCAATAATTTCAACATCGGCATCAAAGCCAATTTCAGCTTTCAATTCTAAAATAATTTCTTTATTCCCCAATAAAACTGGAAAACCTATTCCTTCTTCCAATACTATCTGGGCTGCTTTCAAAACATCTAAGTGATCTGCCTCGGCAAAAACGATTTTTTTAGGATCCATTTTAGCTCTATTGGTAATCAATCGAACCATTTTATTATCATTCCCTAAACGCTCTAAAAGTTCCTCTTCATACTTGACCCAATCCGTTATAGGATTCAATGCAACCCCAGAATCCATTGCTGCTTTCGCTACCGCCGGAGCAACAACTATAATCAATCTTGGGTCAAAAGGAGAAGGTATAATATAATCCCGTCCAAATGTTAACTTTTTAGCCCCGTAAGCGATATTTACTTGTTCAGGAACGGACTCTTTAGCTAAAGCTGCCAGCGCTCTGACTGCAGCCATTTTCATGGCTTCATTTATTTTGGTCGCACGCACGTCTAAGGCACCCCTAAAAATATAAGGGAATCCAAGAACATTATTCACTTGATTAGGATAATCAGACCTTCCAGTAGCCATAATCACATCTTTTCGAGTCGCAATGGCTAAATTATAATCAATCTCCGGATCTGGATTTGCCATAGCGAAAACGATAGGATTTATAGCCATTCCCTGTAACATTTTAGGAGTCATAATATCTCCTGATGATAACCCTAAAAAGACATCAGCACCAACTAAAGCTTCTTCAAGACTGATAGGTAAAATGTCTTTGGCATATTTTAATTGTAAATCAGACAATTTCGGATTGTCTTTGGTCAACAATCCTTTGCTGTTATACATTAGGATATTTTCTAGTTTTACACCTAGTAAAATATATAAATTTGCACAAGCAAGAGCGGCTGAACCTGCTCCTGAAACTACCAATTTTACATCTTCTACATTTTTGCCGGCCAGCTCAAGGGCATTTAGCAATGCTGCCGAAGAAATGATGGCTGTACCATGCTGATCATCGTGCATCACGGGTATATTAAGCTCTTCTACAAGCCGTCTTTCTATTTCGAAAGATTCCGGTGCTTTGATATCTTCCAAATTAATACCCCCAAAAGTTGGCGCTATGTTCTTTACCGTCTGGATAAATTCTTCTATATCTTTTGTCCCAATTTCAATATCAAATACGTCGATATTGGCGAAAATTTTAAACAACAACCCTTTTCCTTCCATTACAGGTTTTGACGCTTCCGGACCAATGTCTCCCAATCCTAAAACTGCAGTTCCATTAGTAATCACTGCAACTAAATTTCCTTTTGCAGTATATTTATAAACGTTGTTTACGTCTTTAGCAATTTCTAAACACGGCTCAGCTACACCAGGAGAATAGGCCAAAGACAAATCTCTTTGTGTTGCATATTTCTTGGTGGGAACTACTTGAATTTTACCAGGAGTCGGCTTTGCGTGGTATAATAATGCTTCTCTTCTTTTGCTATTCTTTTCCATTGTTTTTAGATTTTATTCTAGCGTGTAAAGATAGGGGTCTAGATTTAAAAAGAGAGGACTTTTCTCCCATTCTTTTGCATAAAAAGACCTGATTTGATTCCAAAAAAAAAGCTACACGTAATGCAGCTTTAAATAATTATATTTTTTTTGAATCTTATTTATTGGGTAATGTAGGAGTTTAAATGTTGAATAGTCTCTTTTTGGATCTCGATTATAGCCTTTACCACATCACTTATTGAGATAATTCCAATTACAATTTCATTTTCCAGAACGGGCAGGTGACGCACTCTTTTGGCACTCATTAACTCCATGCAGTACTCCAAATTATCCGATGGACTTACTGTAACCACATCAGTCTCCATGATTTCATGAACAAAGGCTTTCTTTGAAGATTTTGCTTTCAGAACAATTTTCCGAGCATAATCTCTTTCAGACAGCACACCTTTCAAAATCGTATCTTCAATAATAAGAATTGCTCCGATGTTTTTTTCACTCATCACAGACAATGCTTCGTAAACAGTGTTAGTGGAAAGTATGGAATACACTTCCTTCCCTTTAGTACTTAAAATTTGATTAACTGTCATAATTGATTCATTTAGTGAATCATAAAGTTAAAAAAAATATGCATTCAAACAACAAAAACTTTTTTTAAGCTCTAAAATATAGCATCAGGAGAAACCAACGCTCCTAATTTAGCTTTTAATTCTTCATTCAAAATTTGTAATCCATATTGATAGGACGCATTCACCCAGCCAAAACCTTCCTTTGCGATGTAATCAAATTCAGTCCCTACATTACCATATTCGGCAAAAACTTTATGAGAACTGATTCCCAAATCAAATTTTTCCGGGATTGTTCCATTATAATCCACTGCATTTCTAGTAATCAACCACAACCATCGGTACACCATTTCTTGTGCTTTATCTAGATAATTATAGTTAATCAATCCTTCCCACAGCAACATTTGGTGTGGCGCCCAGCCAAAAGGATAATCCCATTGTCGTGGCGGTGCCTCTTTTGAAACATTTGCAATACTCGCCTTAGTGCTTCCTGTAATTCCACCTGTTTTCACAAATTGCGGCAGGGCTACTTCTACTAATTTTTTGGCCTGATTTTCATCACATAACCCAGCCCACAGAGGAAAAAAGGTTGTTGCAGCTTCAAAAGGAAATTGTTTGTGATTCACAAAATCATAATCAAAATACATACCTGCGTCCTCGTTCCAGCACAATTCATTCATTTTTGTTTTTCTGGAAAGTGCCTTTTGTTCCCATTCTTCTGAAGTGTAAAGGATCTCGCCACTTTGAAAAGCATTACTAAAATATTCTTTTATCAAGTAAGCGACATCTTTTTCATATTTGTAAAGAAAACTATTGACATCTATTGAATTCAAATTCGTACACGTATTTATCAGGCGGTTTGTTGTATCATGCCCGCTTTCTCTCATGCTTCGATCATGAACAAAATAAATGTCAAGTTCGTCATCAACAAGCGTTCGCTGTAAATATTGTTTTTCAAATTCTCGAATAGGTAAATTGTATTTTTTAGCATACGGCTCTAAAACATCATCAAAATGCCCCGGTTCTACTTCAAATGGCATTCCAATTCCATCAGCTTTATACCTGTTTAAACCTGTTGGGGTCAAGCGATTTCCTTGCACCATCCAAACTGTATTGTACTCCAAAATGACCGTTCCCAAATGACTTGTTAACCAGTCTACACTTGGTGTTTTCTTTTTTGCAATTTCGATTAGCAAAGAAGAATACAAAGGCGGTTGTGTTCTGGTCAAATAATAACTTCTATTCGCATTCAGAATTTTACCATACTGAATAATTTGGTATTTAAAATTTTCAGCAATTGCGATTGCTTTGTCTAATTGACCATCTATTAACAAGCCAACGCCAATAAAATAGCTGTCCCAACCATACATTTCGTTGAATCTTCCACCAGGAACCACAAAAGGCACACCTTGCAGACTGTATAATTTTTGTTCCAGAGCCAAAGCCAGAATTCCTGGTTTTTCATTTAAAGTTTCCACATATTCCACCGAATAATTCTCAGGCAGAATTTCAACTTTAAAATTTGGCAATTCTTTTTCTAATTCTTGAAAATAAGCAACTCCCGTTTTGTCTTTGGCAGCAACATAAAGTGTTGCCACATCACTGGACGTTTTTTCATCTTCAATAATTTGTTTCAACCCTTTTTTATCAATGGTACGAGTCAGTTCCTCCCAATAATCATCCTTGATTTTTCTTGAAATTCGGTGAACTGGATTCTCTTGAATGCGACTCAAATCGACTTCACCCAATACTGAATTCGCTTCCTTAAGCTGCGCTAATTCCTGTAATAAATTGGACAAATGATATGTACCTATGATAGCCTCTTCCTGTTTGGTGTTTTCGTCAACCAAAACAAATTTTTTAGGCCCATTGTCGTCTTTCGTAATTTTTTTATCCTGATCTGTATCCTCTTGAAGCAATAGTTCCTGGAATACTTTGTCTATGTTAAGTATGAATTTCATTGTTTAGCGGTAAGTTTTTTTAAAATAAAGAAAGAAACAAGCAGTAATGACATTGGAATTAAAGTATAATAAAAGGCGTTTTCCGGCCCTTCATTTTTAAACAAATAACCTATAACTCTTGATCCCAAAGTGCCACCAAGTGCCGAGAAAACCACAATTAAACCGGTCATAGAACTGTGTAATTTTTTTGGCAAGGCACTTAAAACTACTGAATTTAAAAGCGGATAAATCGGTGCAATAAAAAGTCCTACTAACGGAAATGCAAATCCTATCAAAGGAATATCGCTTAATGAATTGATTTCTTTGACATTCAATCCAACTGTTTTAGGGAGTACAAAAATCACAATGAGCATAGCTGCTACAATACAAAAACTGAGTACCCAAATCCAATTGACCCTTTTAGTAATTACCCCAGCAACAAGTCGGCCTACAGCCAATGAAATAGCCAAAATACTCGCCATCATGATACTGATATTCTCTGGAAGATGCAACACCTTATTATTGAAAGTAGGCAACCAAGACATAATTCCCTGCTCAATCATTACAAATAGGAATGCGCTGATTACAAAAACGATGGTTAACAGTTTTGCAAATAATTTGAACATTTGTTTGAAGTCATCAGCTAGATCAACGCCAGGAATTTCAATTTTATTTTCGAATTTAGTAAAAAATAAAAAACCAAAAGATAATAACGAAATACCAGCCAATAACCAATACACGTTCAACCAAGCATCTGGATTCGCATCTGAATTAAAAGCCGGAAACAAGAAATATGCTAATGCAATCCCTATCATAAACACGCCTTCAATGCTACTCATTAAACTATTGTGTTCGTGTTGATTGGTAGTTATGGTTCCAATAAGTGAATACACCGATACTTTTATCAATGCAAAAGAAACGCCCACGGTAGCAAAAAGCAATTTGGCCGTTCCAAAAGAATTTCCATAATACATACTGACGCAAGCTGCTGAAACCAAAGCCAAACCAATAAGCATAGCTTTCTTATATCCAATTCTGGGTAAAAACGAAGCGATTAAAAACGAAACTATAGCAATAGGCAAATCCTTGTACGCTTCCAGAACACTGGCTTGAAATTCATCTACACCATAATTTTTTTGCGCCTTTAATATCACAATTCCCACGCTGTTCAGCAAAATTGCAAATACAAAGTAGTTGAGATACATGGCTAATTTTATAGTACTTTTTTTCATATTTTCATTAGTTGTATAATTAGTGTTTTTCAATCCCTTTGGATAGGACAACTTTAATTTTTATATTTTGATACCCCATTTTGATTCGATATCAAATCTAACAATTCATAGTGCTTTTCAGACCGTTTTCAGTATGGTCAATTGTAAATCCATTCGTTTGAAGGTTTGCTTTTAAATGCGCAATTGTTGTTCCGTTTACCCATTTAATATCTACAATTTCATCCACAGCATCATTGATTTCTACTTGACCTGAAAATGCATTCGAAGTATTCCTTAGCCGAATAATGTCTAACTGTTTACTAACAACTCCTGTTTTCAAACCGTGCTCAACATCCAACATTGTCAATGTAGTGCGATTAATTTCCTTATGTCCAGCACTACCGCCATTATCTGCTGCTTCATAA
Organism: Flavobacterium sp. RSP15; assembly: GCF_003968755.1. Lineage (GTDB taxonomy): Bacteria > Bacteroidota > Bacteroidia > Flavobacteriales > Flavobacteriaceae > Flavobacterium. The sequence goes on from NZ_RYDL01000015.1 coordinate 31,616, forward strand.
TTATTTTTACCTGCAAAAATATCTAAATACCAAACCTGCGGTATACCTGGCATAAACATTTGAATAGCTCTTGCAAGAAGTAACTTCTGTTCGTTTTCACCTAATGCACTAAAAAAAGTAGCATTTATTTGATAATAAGAAATTTTATTCCCTGAGGGATCATAAAGATTTTTTACCCGACCACCACGTTCCATGATTTTATTCATGATACTTTCAATCTCGGTATCTTCTAACAATCCTTTATTATAAACACCATTTACTTCCTTGCCTTTCAAGTCCAAAACAGGTATTCCATCATGGCAACCAAGCATGTTTACTGTTTTATATCCTTTAGCAATAATTTCCTTAGCCCAACTTAATAAGGCTTTACTAGTTTTATTTTCGATAGTATGTATCGTTAAACCAGGTAAGAAAAAGTCATAAATATAATACCCTTCGTTAGCGACGTCATCATGCAAATGCAAACCATATTCAGCGTGGATTTCTGGCAGTAACATCAAATTATTTTGTGCTGCTATTTTCCTAATACGCGCTAAATATTCCCACGTTCCCGGTTTATTAAAAAAGTTAGATTCCCCTACTTGTTTGTGCAAATAGGCAAAAGCGTCTAATCGAAGAATATTACAGCCATAACCGTTTAATTTTTTCAGAGTCTCTTCATAAAAATCCCAGACTAAAGGTGATGCAGCATTGACATCCATTTGTCCTAAATAGGAACGCTTTTGTTCAACGATTTGTAAAATTTCTGATTTCAAAGGAGTACAATCTTCAAAATCAATGCTGTTTAAATCCTGATTATCCTTTATTGCGGTATTAATTACGGCAACAATAAACTGACTTTTCTCTTCCGTAAGCCCTTTTAGATTTTGTAAATCAACTACAGTAATTGGATTGTAGGTTATTTGCTGATAAAAAGTATTCCAATAAGGCTGTTCTGTACCATCCGGAAAACGTACTTTCAAGACAGGCAAACCTAACTTTCTCATAAACAATTTGTTGAGAAACTCTGGTTCTGGAATTACAATTCCATCTTCATTCATTATCCCGTTTCCGTGCCAGAATTCGTTCCAATTTATAAAAAAATCTTTAAATTTTGATTCATTACCGTATTGCAGTATGTCTTTAAATTGGGGGGAAGCTACAGAAAGGTGATTTAATACGATATCAAACTTTAAATTTACATTGAGTTCTTTTAAATCGAGTAAATCTTTTGTGCCAACTAAATCTGTATTGATATTATAATCAATAATTGAAAATCCTCTATCTAAATCGCTATTGAAAAAAGTGGGAAGAACATACAATAAAGAAAAAACATCTTTGAATTCAGACATTTTAAGCATGCTTACAGCGTCCGTTAATTTTTCTCCAATACTATCCGGATAAATATTAAGCATAACCCCATTACTGATCTTTTTATTATTTTCTTGCATCGTATCTTATAAAAGTTTAGAAAGGATATTGATGTTATCCGGTAATCGTCCTACATTTTGCAATTTCAAAGCTGCTAATTTTAGAGCGATGTCCAAACATTCATTAATTGATTTTTCCTTAATATAAGCGAATAAAAATCCAGACCAAAAAGCATCACCTGCTCCCGTAGAGTCCATAACTTTATCAATTTTTATTGCTGGCATTTGTATGACATCTTTTCCTTTTTGAGATAATTTTACTCCTTTGCTCCCTAATGTTAAGCAAACAGTATCTACGCCTTGATGGTGAAAAAACTCAAATATTTCTTCATGTGGAAGCTCCTTCTCAAAAAGACGCAACATATCATCCTCACTAATTTTTATTAATGGATTGAACTTACAATACGCATTGATCACTTTAAAAGCCTTCTTTTCACTTTTCCACAGCTTTCTTGCATAGTTGACATCAATACTTAGCTTACAGCCTAAATCGTACGCTTCTTGTGCTTTCTTTAAGATCGTTTTTTGTGCAGGATTTTTACTTAATGCAAAACAAGTAGTATGAAATATCTTGGTATTGGATAATATTTCTGTTGAAATTTGTTCCTCATAAATACAACAATCCGCTGAACGATACGGAATGAAATCTGGCGTTCCCTGAGATCTTGAAACAAAAATCACACTAGTTGATTTATTATTCAGGACTTTAAGGTGGTTAGTATTCACTCCAACACTCGCTAACCGTTCCGAAATATAGGAACCAAAACCATCGTTCCCTACCGTCGCAACCATTATAGTATTTAACCCTAATCGCGTTGAATTCATAGCAACGTTGGTCGGTGAACCTCCTAAATACCTATGATAATCTCTAGTATCATTAATAAGTACCTCTTCTTGATGACCAATAAAATCTACTAGTACTTCACCAACACAAAGAATATCTATTTTATCGCAATTATTATTTGTTGTAATATACACTTTATTTCGTTTTTTTTATTTTTATTAATAATGTGCAAAACGCAGCCATAACTAACAATACACCCGCAAAAGTAATGGCTTGGCGAGCATCATTGTCTAAGAAATTCTTTAAAATATAACCAAAAGAGAGGTTTTGGATAATCATTGGAATAACAATCATCATATTAATAATACCCATGTACACTCCATAGCGCTCTTTTGGAATAACAGCAACGACCATTAAATACGGTATTCCCATCATACTGGCCCAAGCAATTCCGTAACCAATAATTACTGCAAAAAATATGTATTGATTTTGCACCATTGGAAACCATAAAAAAGAAACGGCTCCAAATAAAAGACAGACAAAATGAATCATTTTAGCTCCATGTTTTTTGGCTAATTTCGCTAAATAAAAAGCAATTGAAAAAGTAACTATAAATCCAAAAGCACCGATTAATCCATTCCATTCTACCGCTTTTTCATAACCTATTGCATTCATCGGTGTTACATTCCACACGGACAAAGCAATACTTTTCGAATTATTTTGCCAATAGCACATCATGGCATACCATTGAAACAAATACACCAGAAACAGTTGCCACATGACCGTTGGCATTTCTAAAACTGCTTTATAAATATCGAAAAAAGGCGAAAAAACATTTAGAGGTTCTGCTTTTAAAATAGCTAATTCTTCTGCTGTTGGCGGGATTTCTGTAGTTTTACCCATACTCCACCAAATGGAAGTTACTGAAAGAATTGCTCCTAAAAAAAAGGAGGCATAAATCCACGTTGGTAGCGATCCTGTATATCCTACAAAAATAATTGGAAACAGAAAAAGGGAAATATAAGCCAGAAACTGTCCGAAACCAGTAAAAAAACTTTGCGCCTGGAAACCTGTTGGTTGTTGTTCTTCATCCAGCGTATCCGCAATAAAAGCCCGATACGGTTCCATAGCAGTATTGTTACCAACATCCAGAATCCAAAGCAAACCTGCAGCCATCCATAAGGAACTGCTAAATGGGAATAGAAATAAGGCGATACTACAAATTATGGCTCCGATAAAAAAGTACGGTTTGCGCCTTCCCCACCTTGGATGCCACGTTTTATCACTCATCGCGCCAATAATGGGTTGAATCAATAAGCCCGTTAAGGGTCCGGCAAGATTTAAAATAGGAATTTGATCCGGACTTGCATGTAAAAAATCATAAATAGGATTTACGGCACTTTGTTGCAAGCCAAAACTGTATTGTATGCCGAAAAAACCAACATTCATATTGATTATCTGCCAAAATTTTAATTTTACTTTCAAGCTCATTTTGGTTGGTTGATTTGTTAATTTTATCTAAAAATAATTTTAATATTGCCAATTAAAAACAGATTAAAAACAAAAACGTTTTCGGAAGACCCGAAAACGTTTTCGATTATTTTAAATCAACGACAATCAACCTTTATTTTGAAGCAAAAGGAATGATGATTTTTGTTTCCCATTCTGATTCTACACCCCCATTAAAAGGATTGTCCATGTAATGTTCCAAAACGGTATTTTCTAATTTAAGGTTGTGATTTTTTGCATAATCAATCAAGGCAAACCAACCTCTGTCTGAAGTTCTGAAATTACCATAGTAAGTCGCTTTTAATCCTTTGCGTGCAGGTAAGGTTTTAAATTTAACCACTTCATTTTCAATGACTTTTGTCTTTTTATTAATTGGAAAACAATAATTAAAATCGATTATTTCTTTATCCAAATCCCATTTTGTAATTTCTACATACGGCTTTCCAACTATTTCTATTTTGTTTTGAAATAAAAATCCGGTAATTACAGCGTCATTCGCAATCATATTTTGTGCTTTTTCCTGTAAAACACTTTTTAAACTAATATAGGCCACAAATGTTTCTTCGGAGGAACCTTCCCCGTCAATTCTGACCTTGAAATTTTTTAGATGTTCTGTTAAACCATTTTTAAAATTCGTTATTTTCTTGATTTGATCCTCTTTGAAACTCGTATTAAAAAAAGGAACGGTTATTTTATTGTACCAACTGTGATTCAAATCGTGTATTCCAACACTTACTTTTGTAACTGAATCGTTTACAAACTTAATATCCCAAGTATATTTCATTTGGGCAGCTCCTTTTTTCATTTCTTGTTTGATAAAATCAAAATTTCTTTTTTCGAGAATAGTGTAATTTTCTTTTTCATTTTCCAATTGAAGGATTGACCATTCCTGAATCCCTTGAAATACGGTTCCTGTAGCAGCTTTTACTTTAAAAGAAATACAATAATCGGCCTGCTTTAGAAAAAAATACCAAACTAAAAACAAGGACAACACAACGCTTAATACTACTATACTTTTTTTTCTAACTGTCATTATTTTTTACTCATTTTTAATGTATTATTAATGTAATGTCCTATATTATTGCCTTGTACAACACCATTCTCAATAGCGGCTCTGTAATGAATTCCTCCATAAAGCCTACTTATTGAAGCTTCTGCCGCAGCTTGCTTGAATGATTTAAAAGGTCTTTTAGGCAACCCAAAAGAAACTTCTGAGTCATCGATATAACTAAAATTATCTCCAAAAATCGAGGTTAGAATAATTGCCGAACACGACGAAACCACAGAGTGTCCACTCACATATTCCGGAAAAGGAGGTGTTTGTAATTGTGGTCTCCAGTTTTCATCTATGTTTTGATTGATATACGTTTCAGGACGCACAACATTACTCCTATACTTTTCATCCCAACAACTAATGAAGCTCTCAAAAATTCCGATAGATGTTATAGTGTAAGCAAAAACAGTAGTTTCAAAATCTGATTTCGATTTTTTCAAGGCTATTTTAGTGATATTAATCCAATGTGCATCCGGTGTATTTTTCTTCTTTGCAAACATCATGTGTCCCTGTATGACTGTAGCATAGGGATTACAATCCCAAAAGGAAGCTATAGCCGATTCCTCAGGAATTGGTTTGCTTGGATTTTTTTCGACTTCAATTAATTTTTCAGAAATTAAATTTCCGACATCATAGGTTTCTTTTGCCTCTTTATAAAAAGCAGAATTTTTATCCGTAGAATAAGGATAAGGTGGGATGGCTTTAAATTGAGAGGCTGAATCCATAACCAAAGTTCTTATTTCGCCCCAATGCGGCTCCACACCATCCATATAAGAGGGTGGCGTTGGCTGCCATCGACCGGGTTGATCTGCATACACTGAAAACTTAGAAAAAGTACGCGTTTGTTTATAATTATCTTTCCCCATCCACATTTTTATTCTGTCTACCACTCTTAAAGCGTACGCTTTGGAAACATCAAATTCTTTTTGATTTTCAGCGCTCCATTTTTCATACAAACTATCTCTATATTTTTCTATAGCTTCCTCAGAAAAAATCAATTCTTTACTCACTTCAATATGGGCAATAAGCGCCGCTAAATTTTTATTCACCCCACTTTTAGGATCTAGTTTAGGAATAGAATCCAGTCCTTTTAACTGCCCTTGTAAACTTTCGTATTTCGTGCTATTTTGTGCCATAATCTCGTAAGCTGCAACATTGGGATAAACATAAATTCTACTCGCAACTGGCGGCGAAAATATGTCATGAACCATAATTCCTGTTACTGTATCAACTGCAGCACAAAAATCAGCTGATGATACTTTAATTGGCATCTCTTTGCCACAAGAGGTCAAAAAGAGCATTATAAGTCCTAAAAGATAAATTTTAGCGTTCATTTTATAGGGTTTAAATGTGTTTTTTTCATTAAATTAGTTTTTAGCTGAAGGCATTTCGTACAGCTCTGCCTTTTTATTATTGATGGTAATCAGCAAGTATTTTTTGCCTTTAAAATTGATAATCCCCAAATGCTTAACTGCTTTTTGAGTCAGATCAATACCAATTTGATGTCCTAGCAAGATGGTTTTTTCGTTCTTGATTAAAGCACCGGAAAACCCATCAAATCTACTGTGGTATGGAGCAACGCCAAAATAATTTCCCGCAGCAAAAACTTCTTCCCTAGCATCTGAATCAAAATTAGATTTCACAAAACTGGTGATAGGCGCTACTTGCATTTTATTCGAAAAGGGCATAAAAGTAAAGGTTCCCTTATCGTTTCTTAAATAACCGGATTTTAAATTATGAACTTCAAATAATTTTCCTGTCGCAAGCATTTTTGGATCAAAAACTTCCTCGAGAGTTTTTCCTGCAAATGATTTGTAACTATTGAACTTCTTTTTTAGCATGCCACTGAATTGCTCTACTAATTCGTCCAGACCTAAAGTGGTATAATATTTTGCGTTTTTTTCTATTGCCACAATAGTTTCAAAAGATCCGTTCGCATCAAAATCTCCGTAATACATTTTCATGGGAAATTCCTGCGAGGCTTTAAATTTAGAATTCATTCCCCAATTACCAACCAAATAATCTTCGTCACCGTCCTGATCAATATCAAAAGAAAGTATTGACTGCCATAGTCCATTGCTTTTTTCAGGAAAAACAGTTGTTGTCACATCCGTGAATTTACCGTTTTTATTCGCAAAAAAAGTAGGCTTCATCCATTCACCTACCACAATTAAATCTGTTTGACCGTCTTTATTGAAGTCTGTAAAAATGGCATCCGTAACCATTCCTATTTTTTCAAAAGTTTTGTTTTGAACAATAGTGAATACGCCTTTATTGTTGTTCAATAAATAACAATCGGGCATACTTCCAAATCTATTATTTATTGAATTATTCCCAACAAAAATATCTAAATCACCATCTTTATCGTAATCAAAAGCCTTGACAACGGATGCGTTTTGAGCCAGCTTAGGCAAGGTTGCTTTTAGAAATTGATTGTCTTTGCTTAGATATAGCCGGTCTTCCAGATTGGATGCATTTTCGCCCCCACCAGAAACCACTACTAAATCATTCCTTTTATCTGCATTGAAATCCCCGATCACTGCTGAAGCATCTTCATAAACAGAATCCTTTTCGATGGCAGCAAAACCTTTCTTGGTAAATCCATTTTGATTTTGAAAGTAGATTGTCGCTTTTTTATCTTTGGAACCACCAAAGAAGACATCCTCTTTTCCATCTCCATTTAAATCCCCTACTGCAGTAGCCGGACCGCGATCAGAACGTTGATATGGAATCAGTTTTTGAACTAAGAAATCAATATAATCATTTTCCTTATGTATAAAATCAATTCCCAATCCTGTTTCCACCTTTTTGAAAATGGGCAAAACAGCAGGGTGTAATTTTCTGTAATCAAACGCTTTTCTGTTTGTATTTGCTTTTACAGTGAGGGTTTGATTCGTTTTTAAATTCTTCAGAGTTTGATAGGTTTTATCAGGCCAAATTACCACTAAGGAATCTATTTTAGTCGTTTTTCCGTATCCAAAATGAATTATTGGCTCTGATGAGGACTGAAATCCTCTGGTAGTTTGCAGTTCTTTGAATTGTTTTTTTCCTTTGGCATAGGAAATCACTTTGGCTCCAATCCCAAAGGTGTTTTTTCCTATAAACCGCAATTTCAATTTCAGGTAGTTTGCTTTTCCGTCCGTTTTATTAATGTAGACGGTAGCGATACTATTCGTATTATTAGTAATCACGTCTAAATCACCATCATTATCAATATCGGCATAACCACTTCCGTTTGAAATAATAGAGTCGTTTTCTATCCAATCTGCTGATCTGTTTTTATAATGCAAATCAGATGATCCTTGAAAAATATAATTTGTTACATTTCCTTTTGGCATTCGCTTCAACGCCTCTTTATCCAATAACTTGGTAGTACTAATTTTATTCTTTATCTGATCATTTGAATAATATTTTACATAATCTAAATCGTTAGGCCTCTTAGTAATTCCGTTACTCACAAAAATATCCAGCTCTCCATCTTGGTCATAATCGCCAAATAAAGTGCTCCAACTCCAATCCGTAGCTGCAAGGCCACTTAACAATGCGGTTTCTGTAAAATGATTGCCTGCTTGGTTCAATTGCAGCATGTTCCTAGCATATTGATAATGATAGCCTAATTTTTCGGTTCTCATTTTCAGCATTTGAGGATTATCATCTCCTAAGGAAGATTTTAATACTTTTTCATCTTCAGGAAGCATATCAAGGCTCATAATATCCGGAAATCCGTCATGATTGACATCCGCAACGTCCAGTCCCATAGAGAACCTGCTGGTGTGCCCAAAATATTGTTTTAAACTTTCCGTAAAAGTTCCGTCTCCGTTATTGAGATAATAATAATCATCTTCATGAAAATCATTCCCCACATAAATATCCGGATACCCATCTAAATTAAAATCAGAAACGGCTAATCCTAAACCATAGCCATTGGCACCTCCAAAAATTCCTGCCTGCTCGCTAACATCTACAAATTTTCCATTGTCATTGCGGAATAATTTATCCCCGCATTCGTAACTTCTTTTATTTCTTGTAGCGGCATTTCCAAAAGACAATTCGGAGTGAACCGCATGATTCAACAAATACATGTCTAAATCCCCATCCAGATCATAATCAAAAAATGCTGCCGAAGAGCTGTAATTATCAAGATCTAATCCGTATTCAGCCGCACTTTCGGTAAATGTATTGTCTTTATTATTGATAAACAGTTCATTCTGTCCCTCGAAACCATTAATTCCTACTACGGCACATACGTAAATATCTAAATATCCGTCACCATTTACATCGGCCATCACCGTTCCGGCATTCCAATCACTTTGCCCCTCTACTCCAGCTTTAGCGGAAATATCTTCAAATTTATTGTTGCCTTTATTCAGGTACAATTTATTTTTACCTTGATTAGAAGTAAAATAGATATCGACCAAACCATCGTTATTGACGTCGCCAAGCGCTACACCACCGCCATTATAGTAATAGAGGTAATCTAAAATGGAAATGTTTTTGGACTCTAATAATTGATTATTGAATGTAACATTACTTTCCTCCGAAGACAATTTTTCAAACAACTGCCCTTCTTTTTTGGAACATCCCATAAATAGAAGTGATGCGAGTCCTATTCTAATAAAATTATTCATTGGGTCTAAATAGTTTAGGGGTATTATCATTTACGACGGCTAGTATTGAAATCGTATTGTTTTTATCCTTGATCACCTTAAGTTGTTTTACTTCACCTTTTATAAAAAAACCGGATTTGTTATAAGGAGTCCATGAGAAAGTACCTTTTTTATTTCCTAAAAGGACACTTCCAAAATTAGCGTCTAATCTGGAAAACTGAGGTTTAAATTCATATTGATTTCCTCCTAAGATCAGGTCTAGTATTCCGTCATTATTTACATCCATCACACAAATAGTGTTTACGCTGGAGAACTGTACTTCTTTTGGAAGCATTTGTATTTCAAATTTTCCATTGCCTTTATTAATGGCAATCACGCTTTCTTGAATAGCAACGATTTTCTGAATCGAATTAGTGACGATCTCCGGAGTGAAAAGTTCCTGAAACGTTTTCTTAGAATAATCGGCATAACTTAAATTTTTCTTCTTTATAGAAGGAATTTGCCTGGCTAATTCTTGTTTTAAATGGATTGGCAAATCCTTTCCATTAACGGATCGGGTGGCTATTTGCTCAATGGTTCCGTTGTTGTCAAAATCATTGGTAAATAATTTCAAAGGATTCCCTTTGGTAGGTTTATAAGGCATATTAGTGCCCCTATTGCCCAGAATTAAATCTTTTTTTCCATCTTTATTTAAGTCTACACAAGCCACGGCATTCCAAAAACCAGTGTAGCCACTGAGGTTCGTTTTGTATGTTGTCAAACGCCTTCCTGTATTTTTAAAAATCATTGGTGCGGTCCAATCACCAACCAGAATTAAATCTTTTTTAGCATCGTTATCAATATCTTCCCAAACGGCATCGGTTATCATTCCCACCGTATTTATTTTGAAAGCTTTTTTATCTGTTACATTCACAAAATTTCCTTTTCCGTCATTTTCTAACAAAAGATGTTTTGGATCTATACCATATACGCCAGGAACACTTCGGCTTCCAATAAACACATCAATATCACCATCATCATCAAAATCATAGGGTGCAATTACGGAAACATTATTGTTCGTTGTTGGGATATTGGTTTTGCTTTTCACAAAAAATCCGTTTCCATCATTCAAATACAAGCGGTTTTTATAATTGGCCTGATCTGATTTCTCATTTCCTCCTGAACCAACTAATAAATCAACGTGTCCGTCATTATTGGCATCAAAAAAACTAGCGGCAGTATCTTCAAAACCGGCATCTGACTCCAAGTCTTTTTGAGCCAAAAGAGTGAAATTACCATTTCCTTTGTTCACATATATTTTTCCGGTTTGTCCTTTGGCTCCGCCAATAAAAACATCTTCATTTCCGTCACCGTTAATATCAGCCACCGCAAATGCAGGTCCTTCTTGTGAAAGCATTTTAGAAATTAATCCTTCATGATCAAAATCGACATAATTATTTTCTTTGTGGGCTAAAAACGGTGCTTTCTTTTCAGAAAACAATGGCTTGAGCACCTTGTTTTTTGGAACATAATTCAATTTAGCTGTTGCAATATTTAAATTCATCGTGGTATTATTTACCACTTTTTTAATCATTTCAAACTTTCCATTTGGCCAAATTACCTGCAAAGAGTCAATTTTTTTGGTACCTATTCCAAAAGTCATCACATAATCTACCGAAGACTGAAATCCTCTGGAAGGAATTAATTCTTGTCTGAGAATTTCTTTGCCTGAGAACAATTCCACGACACTTCCTACCGCAAATGTATTTTGTCCTTCGCCTTTTAGTTTTACTTTTAGGAAATGATTATTTTTGCTTTTTTCGGAATTATTTCGATAAATAAAAGCCTCTATATTGACGTTATTGACAATTAAATCGAGGTCTCCATCGTTATCTAAATCGCCGTACGCTGCCCCATTAGAAAAACTTGGTGTATCTAATCCCCATTTCAAAGCTTCATTCGTAAAGGTCAGATTTTTGTTATTCTTAAAGGCATAATTAGGTATTGGAGTACTTGGCATTTTACTGATAATGGTTTGAATTTCTTCTTTTTTGCCCGTAACGACCATTTTCTGCATGAATTCGTTGGCAAAGAAATCTACAAAATCCTGATTGGTTAAATCGTTATAAATTCCGTTACAAACATAAATATCTTTGTATCCGTCATTATCCATGTCAAATAATAATGCGCCCCAACTCCAATCCGTTTTGGCTACGCCAGCATGATTTGCTATTTCAAGAAATTGATTATTCCCATTATTAATTTGCAGGGTGTTCTGCATATACTGCGTATAAAAATCGAGATTTACTTTTCGGGTAAATAAATCATAATTTTCAAAATTAGTAGTCGTTTTTAAGCGTTCGTCCGGTTCCGGCAACATATCGGTTACAAAAATATCGGCTTTCCCGTCATTGTTTACATCGGCCATGTCAGCACCCATAGAAGATTGACTGATATGAGACGTCCATCCCTGAATTTGTTCGGTAAAGGTTCCGTTTTTATTGTTTATGTATAAATAATCTCTTTCATAAAAATCATTAGAAATATAAATATCCGGATACAAATCTCCGTTTACATCTCCTACGGTAACGCCCAAACCAAAGCCAATCAGACTTCCATAAATGCCTGCTTCTTTGCTGACATCAACAAATTTTCCGTTGTCATTGCGCATTAATTTATCGCCTCCTCCTTTTAGGATTTCAGCCACATCCCAGTCTTTGTCTCTTAAATCTCTTTTGTTAGAATAATTAAGACTGCTTACCGGAATAAAACTGTTGTTCAGAATATATACGTCTAAGTCACCATCTTTATCATAATCAAAAAAAGCGGCATGAGTTGTTATGCCCGTATCCGCAAGATTGTATTCGGCTGCCTTTTCCGTGAATGTATTGTCACCATTATTAATAAAAAGTTCGTTTTGTTGCGAGTCACCCATACTGTTTCCGGCATTACAGACATAAATATCCAGAAACCCATCCGCATTGATATCGACCATCACGACACCAGTTGACCAGGTTTTAGTTCCTTCGATTCCGGCTTTTTTAGATATATCTTCAAATTTAAAATTCCCTTTGTTTAAGTAAAGTTTGTTGGTTCCAAGATTAGAAGTGAAATATACATCCGAAAGACCATCATTATTGATATCACCAATAGCCACACCACCACCATTATAAAAATTCCTGTACTTGAATATATTCATATCCGCACCATTTTTCACCTCATTAATAAAATTAATTCCGGTTTGGGAGGCATCTAATTTAGAGAACAAAGTATCGTTGTTTCCAGGGTTATTTTTAGAACAGTTAGAAAAAATAATTATTAAAGGAATAAATAAAAAAATACGATTAAACATATTTACAAACTATTTGATTATGTAATTAGAAATGCCTAATTTATATAATAAACATTATATAAAAAAATTAAAAATAGATAAAATAGAGGCTTAACAGTTAAAAAAACGTTCCTTATTTCTATAATTATTTGAAGACTACTTTTAACATTGATTAAGAACTCAAGATTAAATTAAAATACATTTTGCTGTATTATAAAAAAATAAAGAGGGTACTAAATACCCTCTTTATAACTAACTCAAAAATAATTGATTTTAAATAACTTTTTAGTAGCCTGGGTTTTGTTTTAAATTTACATTAAATAAAGCCGCAGATGGGATTGGATACAATGCATACCTCTTATCTGATACATACTTTTTAAGCTCTCTTTCCTGAAGAAATTTTCCAAAACGAATCATATCATTCCTTCTGTACTCTTCAAACCATAACTCACGACCTCTCTCAGCATAAATACCTTCTAGATCTAAAGTTACAGCAGCACTTTTAGTTCTTGCAAAATATGCGGTCATATTAGGAGCTGTTCCTGATCCACCACGTAAGATAGCTTCAGCTTTCATCAATAAAGCATCAGAATAACGCATTAAAACAAAATCATTTTCTGGCGAATCCAAACTAGCGACATCCGGAATGTACTTTTGAGCTCTAATACCTGCAGACTCTAATGTTGCTCCGCTAGTAATTAATGTCAATTCGCGTGTATATTTTAAAGGTTGACCAAGAGGATTAGCATCTGTTTTGATTCTATCCCGCACAATTTGAGTTCCTCCTGGCTTGTATATCTGACCTATTTGGAAACCAACAGGATTTCCGAAAGCAGCAATAATTGAAGCATCATCGTTTTTAGCACGTCTATCAGTCGATTTAAATTTGTCATAGTATTCAGCTACAGTAGCAAAACCGTTCCATCCATCAGGAGTTTGATTGTAATGCATACCCATTCTCCAGAAACATTGAATATTCCCTCCGTTTCCTGGACTGTTTCTTGACGCAAATAAAATCTCAGGAGATGTATTATTTGTTGGCTTAAAATTATCCCAATAGTCTGTTGCTAAACTACTGTTAATAGCATTCACATGCTGAACAACTTTTGTCATATCAGCGGCAGCAAATGTGTAAGGACCTGCAGCATCAGCTGCTGTAAAAACACCTTTATTCAAATACAATTTTGCTAATAAAAAATTAGCCGCGTCTTTGTTAGCAGTTCCAGGATCACCAACAATTCTGGCTGGTAAGTCTGCAAGAACAGCTTCTACTTCGCTAATTACAAAATTAGTTGCTTCAGATCTAGTCCATACTTTCGGGTCTGCTAAAGAAGAACTTCCCGCCTCTCTGTAAGGAACTTGACCAAATAAGTCAATTACATGATAATAATAGAAGGCTCTTAAAAAACGTGCTTGTGCTTTTTGAGATGCTGTCCCACTGCCGCTAAAAATTACTATGTTACAGTTATTAACTTGTGATAATAATTGGTTCCAAGCTCCTCTTACTTCATTATGGTCTGGTCCCCAGGTATGTACATGAATTTGTCTCCAAACACCGGCATCATCCCAGTCACCACCACGAGTCGGTCCTACTAAAGCATCAGTCGACATTTCATTTAAAGCAAACATTGTTCCTTGCCCTTGAAAATTCCTTAATCCTTCATAAGCAGTTGATAAAAATTGCACAGGATCAATGGTACCGCCACCCGCTTTTTCAGGTACTACATACCCATCTAATACCTCTTCTTCAAGATTCGTACAACTTACTCCAAGTGCAATTGTACTAACGAAGAAAATACTTTTAATTATATTGATTCTTTTCATTGTTTCTTTTATTAAAATGTTATGTTAAGACCCAATCCTAAACTTTTTTCTCTAGGATATGATAAATATTCCATACCTGCAGAAGGCACGCCATTCAATGACTTATCAGTATCAACCTCGGGATCTGTTCCAGAATATTTAGTGATAACAAATAAGTTAGATCCATTGACAAACAATCTGGCAGATTTAACTTTAAACCTTTCAATCATTTTCCCTGTAAACGTATAACCAAATGTCAAGTTTCCTAATCTTAAGAAATCTCCTTTTTCTAAGTATTTAGTAGATGGTGAATTTGGATCACCTTGTGCCTGAGGTGAAGTTGCAGCTTCTTCAGTTGTATTTCTTCCTCCTAAGAATGAACCTTTAAAGAAATAGGCATTCGTTGTATTGTTATAAATATAATGACCGAAGGCACCGTAAAAAGAAGCACTTGCATCAAAGTTTTTGTAAGTAAAACTTGTAGAAAAACCAACATTAACTTTTGGCAACGGCTGCTTGTCTAATATCTTTTTAGCAGCTGTCCCTAAACCTGTATCATTACCCACAGCATCCGCATATATAGACATCCCATTAGCATCATATCCTCTCCATTCATACAAATTGTAAGAATATAAAGGTCTGTCATTCGTTATAATTTGAGCATAAGCCCCTGATAATCCTTGACCATTTAAGCCTCCCGTTTGAATGAATCCAGCAAAATTTGTAAATTTATTTGAATTGAAAGAGGCATTACCCGATACATCCCAAGTAAAATCTCCTGAATCAATTACTCTGTAGTTTAAAGAAACTTCAAACCCTTTGTTAATTAAATTTCCTTTTGCATTCCGCAAGCGAGGAAAATAAGTCCCTGGCTGAGAACCATCTGATTGAGTCGGAAATATCAAATCATTAGTGTTTTTATTATAATAATCAACAGAACCTGTTAATCTGTTGTTGATTAACTCAAAATCAACACCTACTCCAGAAGAAGTAGTAGTTTCCCATTTCAAATCTGGATTGGCGTTATTGACCGTTAATGGAGTACCATTTAAGCCAAATTGAGCTGCAGCAATAGCTGAGTTAGGAGCAAATTCTTGATTCCCAGTTATACCATAACTTCCTCTAATTTTGACATCATTCACTAAACCTTCCCCGCTTTCAACCACCTTATAACCAACACCTAAAGAAGGAAATGTACCGTATTTATTATTTTCTCCAAATTTACTAGAACCATCAATACGGACAGTACCAGTTAATAACAACTTCTTGAACAAAGTAGCATTAACCCTTGTAAAATATGATTCCAAGTCCACCTTATTTCTACCCGATGATGGACGATACTCTCTACTAAGAGCACCTTCTATGTTATCAATCAAGTTTAATTGGTCGCTATTAAATCCTTTTGCACTGACGCCAAAACCGTCATAATTATATTCATAGAAGGAATATCCTGCTAAAGCGTCAAAAACAAAATTTTCGTTAAATTCTTTGTTATAATTCAGAGTATGCTCAAAAGTTCTGTTAAATTTATTTTGTGTTGAAATAAAAGCAGTACCTCTCTTTACAGTGTTATCAATAGGATCTACTGCTTGAAATTGAGGTCCTTGTATATCAATTGTTGGCAACAATTGACTTTTTCTAGTAGAAGTTGAATTTTCAATACCGAATAAAAATTTATAACTAAAGTTGCTATTAATTTTATAAGTAGCTGCAACACTTCCAAATAATTTACTTGTATTGGTATAATCTGTGTAAGAATTCAATAATTGTACTGGATTCAAAAAAGTATTACTTATTACATTATAAGAACCATCTGTGTTGTAGATTGGAGATGTTGGATTCCAATACAAAGCGGAACCAATTATATTACCTATAAATCCAGCGTCATTGGAAATAAGCGTTGTTTGATCTTTAATACCTGCGTAAACCAATCTAGTTTCCACTTTCAAAGCACCACCAAAAAAGTCATTTGAATTATAAAGTGACGCAGTGTATTTTCCTATTCCAGTATTTCTGACAATACCATCAGTATCTGTCGCACTAAGTGACAATCTAGTATTAGAATTAGCTGTTGATTTACTGAAGGATAAATCATGATTTTTAGTAATCCCTGATCTAAGAACTGCCTTTTTCCAATCGTATGATCTCGATTTTTGGTCATCACCACCTGCCGCAACAAACTGATCTGCTGTCATTACCCCAAAATCTCCTGCAATTTTACTAAACTGAACAGATGTTGAATAAGCTAATTCTGGCTCTGCAGATTTCCCTTTTTTAGTCGTTATAACAATAACTCCATTTGCTCCACGAGAACCATAGATAGCTGTAGAAGACGCATCTTTCAACACAGTCATACTTTCAATATCATTCTGATTCACAAAGTTCAACGGATTTCTTGGAGTTGAACCACCCAATAAGCCATCACCTCCGGCAGAAACATTTCCTCCATCTAACGGAACACCGTCAATAACTATCAACGGTCCATTTCCTGAACGAACAGAAGTATTACCACGAACTCTAATAGAAATCGCGCCACCTGGTTCTCCACTAGATTGAGTAACTTGAACACCTGCTACTTTACCTCTTAATAATTGCGCTGGGGAAGGAGAGGCTACGTTATCAAATTTTTTAGAGCTAATTTGATCTACTGCTCCAGTTGCATCTTTCTTTTTAACCGTTCCGTAACCAATGACGATTACTTCGTTCAGTTCTGCAGAATCTTCTTTTAAGACTACACTAATAGTGCTCTTACCTGCAACATTTAACTCTTGCGATTTAAGACCAATGTAGCTGAATACTAAAACTGCATTTGAGCCTACATTTTTGATCGTAAATTTTCCATCGAAATCAGTTTGTGCTCCATTTGTTGTTCCTTTAACTAAGACAGAAGCCCCTGGAAGCGGACCGCTGCCATCAGATACTGTACCAGACACATCTTGCGAATAAGTCAAGCTTGTACACAGCATCGTTAGAAACACCATCAAGCCTTTAATTAGACTATTTTTCATACGTAATAAATAAGTTGGTTAATAATTTTTTTTATTGGTTTGTTTAAATATTAACACCAAACATAATTATAAATTTATGATAATATTAAGATATTACTAAACTAAAACGTTTTCGTTACGCCGAAAACGTTTTCGATTTTAAAATTAATCCTTTAAAAATTTAATACTAAAATTATACTAAATATAAAAAAAAGAGACTAAAAAACATATTATTATAATTTAGTGGCTTTTTCACTTCAAATCAATTGTATATTACTCAATAGAAAAGCTTTTTACAAACTAAGATTACGAATTACTCATCATAATGAAGTTTTTTATACCAAATCGATAATCCAAAATAAGCCGCGTCAAATGTCTAAAAATAGTACGCCATAAATACCCTATTTAATTTTCACTCACTGTTTCAACGGCTAAAAATATCATATTTACAAGACGTATTATAACTAAATTGTATTCTCCTTTAAAATATAAATTTGGAAGAAATTACGTAATTACATCATTTATCACTTCATCCTATTTATTCTATCTAAACAATCAGTCCTACAATAGTAAAAGCAATCATACCTCTTTTTCTATAGAAAATTTAAATTGAATAAAACCCAATGGCTTCTAAAAACAAAAACCACGAATACTATAACAATCTTCAAAATAGATTGCTTGTATATTCGTGGCAAAAATTATTTAAAGTAACCCGTTTGGTGTAATTACACCCAACGGGTTACTGTATTATTTGATAACAATTGTCTTATTATCCACTCCCACTCCAATAATCTTAAGTGATTTCCATTGTTTTGGCAGCAGTCCCTTGTTGTATTTCAATCCCATATCCGTTTGTTCCACTCCGCCAAAACCATAAATAACGGCTTGAAGCATTGCTCCGGCTCCAGTAGCAAAATAAGGGTTATTACTATTGGCTGATTCCGAAAATACGCCAAAAGGAGGCCGACTGTTAGGTAAATACGATTTCACAAAATAACTATAGGCTTTATCTCTATCGCCCAATCGAGCATATAGAACCGATAAAACTCCGGAAGCCATAGCTGGACCATCTTTTTTATCAATTTTTTCGGCGTAATATTCCAAATCTCTTTTTATTTGTTCTTTGTCAGTGATTGTATGCAAAGGATATGCTAATAAGTTGACATCTGCCTGTTTTATCATTTGCCCTTGATATCCTTTATAATTTTGAGTAATCCCATCCTTTTTATGAATCACTAATTTCTCTGATACTGCTATCCATTCTGGATTGATTGGCTCGTTTAAAAGTGTCGCTGCTTTAATCGTATTTTTCAAAGACTCGATCGCTGATGCATTGGTAAAAGCATTGTCATCTACATGTTGCGCATACTCATCGGCACCAACTACATTCAAAATAGAAAAACTTCCGTCTTGATTTTTAACTACTCTGCTAACCCAGAAATCGGCTGTTTCTTTAAGAACCGCCCATTCTTTTTTCAACCAAGAAGTGTCTTGTGTATAGGCGTAATAATTCCAAAAAGCTATCGAAACATCTGCTGTGATGTGCTGTTCAAAAATACCTGTCAAGGCCCAAGTTGGTGTTGCTTCTTCTCCTGTATCATCAGATTCCCAAGGATACATTGCTCCTTTGTACCCATAAATAAAGGCTTTTTGTTTTGCTTTTTGCAAACGATCTGAGCGATAATCCAAACATGATTTTGCCATATCAGGTTGCAGTGCCAAAAGCGTTGGATACATCCAAAGTTCCGTATCCCAAAAAATATGTCCGTTATAGCCTTGAGACGACAACCCCATAGGCGCAATACTTTGTCTGGTTCCCGGACGTATATAAGAATACAAGTTATACAACGCAAAACGCACCCGTTGTTGCGCATCCAGATCGCCTTCAATTTGTATGTCACCGGTTTTCCATAATTCGGCCCAAGCTTGTTTGTGACGGTTCAATAATTTATCGATTCCTTCCTGCAGCGCATAAATAGGTTGTCTTTCGGATTCGTTCAAAGGATCCGTAACATCCTTGGAAGTGCAAATTCCTCCTGCAACCGCAAAACGGTATTTTTGGCCTTTGATCAATTTTTTAGTAAACCCAACTTCATTTCCGGTTTGTTTTAAGGTTTCGCTTTCACCATCAAAAAGAAAAGTTGTTGAAGCCGCAACTGTATATTTCCCCGTTAGCGTTTTAGCTGTAGTGCCAAAAACCGGCATTAAATACTGATTGTCCTTTAAGACCCTAAACTGACTTTTTGCCTCTTTCAGTTCATCAGGAACAACCATGTAATTGTTAGCGGTAATTTCTATATCCTTAATAGGAGTAATTTCGACAATTGCCATCGCTGAAAAAGGAACAGCTCTATTCGCCAAAATCGTGTAATTAATTGTGGCCAAATCTTTAAACGAAAAGGAAGTGGTACTCGTTCCTTCTTTCATTGAAACCACTTGACTCCAATTATCGATATTGTCTGATTTGATCTCTTGATTATTGATATTCAAATGCAGATTCAAAAACTCTATTCCGCGTACTATTCTGCTGATCCCATTTTCAGGACTTCCGTCATACACGCCATTCAGGATAATTTCTTTTGTTTTGAGAGGTGTGTCGTCAGTCACGATTCCTATTTGACCATTGGCCATGGCAACTCCAAAATAATTCTCTCTGGAATTAGCATATAAGTGCCATTCGTCTGATTGGGCTTGACCACAAACCCCAGCACTAACTAAAAGCATGAAAACCAATATTTTAACTGTTGAATTCATCATATAATATTTTAATAATATTTTCAAACATATATAAATTATTCGTTAAAAATGTACATCGATCCAGATAGTAGGTGAAATACAAATCGAAAACGTTTTCGACTCATCAAAAACGTTTTTGGTCGATTCCAAATCAACAATTACAAATTATAATTCTATTTTTATGAAGATAAGTAATAACCATGGTATAATGTCGTATTTTAAAATCAGGATAAAATTATGTAACAATATGATTTAAAGCTGTTTTACTTAAAGTTAATTCTTTTGACTTTACGACTTTTAAACTTTCGACTTACTTACTATACTAATTAATCTTTTTTTTAATGAAGTCCACAAATAAAATCCCCTCTATTTTAATACTATTTGCAGTCTCTTTAATTCTATTTTCCTGCATAAAAGAAACTAAAAATGATGTTATCACCATTGTTGCTTCTGGAAAATTAGCAGTAGATTCCTCTAAAAAATACAAAGAACCTTTTAGACCGCAATTTCATTTTTCTCCGGAAAAAAAATGGATGAATGATCCTAACGGAATGGTTTTCTATAAAGGGATTTATCATTTATTTTACCAATATTACCCAGATGGTATCGTTTGGGGACCAATGCATTGGGGACACGCCACAAGTAAAGATTTAATCCATTGGACACAACAAAAAATCGCTTTGTTTCCTGACAAATTAGGAATGATATTTTCAGGAAGTGCCGTTGTAGATTTAAAAAATACTTCTGGTTTGGGAACAAAAGAAAATCCACCAATGATTGCCATTTTTACCTATCACGACATGGCAGGCGAAAAAGCGGGCAAAAGAAATTATCAAACGCAAGGATTGGCATATAGCTTAGACGAAGGCGAAACTTGGCTCAAATACAATGGAAATCCAATCATAGGAAATGTTGATCAGAAAGATTTTAGAGATCCTAAAATGTTCTGGAATACCGAAACTAATCTTTGGAATATGGTATTAGTAGCCGGAGATCATGCACAATTTTATACTTCCAAGAATTTAATTGATTGGAAATTCGAAAGTGAATTTGGTAAAAATATAGGAGCTCATGGCGGTGTTTGGGAATGTCCTGATCTTTTCAAATTAAAAATTGCCGGTTCCAATGAAGAAAAATGGGTTCTACTCATCAGCATCAATCCCGGTGCACCACTTGGTGGTTCAGGAACACAATATTTCATTGGTGATTTTGATGGAAAAAGTTTTAAAACAACTCAAAAATCCATCAAATGGATTGACAACGGAGCTGATAACTATGCCGGAGTCACGTACAATAATGCGCCTGAAAACAAACGAATATTCATAGGCTGGATGAGCAATTGGTCATATGCCAGAAACACGCCTACCAAAAACTGGAGAAGCGCCATGACATTACCAAAAGAACTTTCGCTTGCAAAAATCAAGGGCAATTATGTCCTAAAAAACGTTCCTGTGGAACAATTCAAAAAACAAGAGACCATAGCCTTTTCTAAAGATGAAATTATCCTAAAAGCGAATCAAAAAACTACATTTAATTACCAATATTTGAATCAGTCAGCAGTACAATTTAATGCTAAAAATAAAAATTTAAAATTGGTTTTTTCCAATGATGTAAAGGATTCTTTGGTCATGAATTACGATGCGAAACGAAAGACTTTTTCTGTTGACAGAAGACATTCCGGCATAGTCAATTTTGAAAAAAGTTTTGGAGAAGAAATACACAACACCAAAATTCCAAATATAATTTCTGAGGCTATTGATTATCAAATCATAGTAGATTGGTCCTCAATAGAAATTTTCCTCAACGGTGGCGTTTACAGTTTCACAGAACAAATTTTCCCTAACAAACCATATACCAAACTAACCATTCAATCCGATGAAAATCAAGAAATTAAAAATTTTAGTATTGCTGAAATAAAAGGAATCTGGTAATAAAATTCATTTATAATAACCAAAACCACTAACTAAAAAAAACAGAATAATGAATAACAAAAAAATACTCTATTGGTCCATTATCGTTGCCTTTGCTGGATTTCTATTTGGATTTGACACCGTCGTAATTTCAGGAGCAGATAAACAATTGCAACAACTATGGGGTTCTTCTGATTTGTTTCATGGATTAGTAGTCATGTCATCCGCATTATGGGGAACGGTTATTGGCGCTATTTTTGGTGCGTTTCCAACGAATATTTTAGGTCGGAAAAAGACTCTAATAATTATAGGATTACTGTTTTTGGTTTCTTCCATTGGAACTGCATTCGCAAATGATCCCATTTTCTTTTCCGTTTTTAGATTTCTTGGCGGAATTGGTATTGGCGCTTCAACCATTGCTGCTCCAACCTATGTTTCTGAAATTGCTCCTGCAAAAGACCGTGGAAAACTGGTTGCTTTGTACCAATTCAATATTGTTTTTGGAATTTTAATCGCCTTTACATCCAACTACTATTTGCAAGATATAGGAGAAAATGCCTGGCGATGGATGTTAGGAATACAAGCGTTTCCATCTTTCATTTACACACTTCTGGTATTTGGAATCCCGGAAAGTCCGCGTTGGATTTTAGAATACAAAAAAGACAGACAAAAAGCAGTCGCTATTTTGAAACAAATCAATAGTGACGCAGCAGTAGAAGCGGAAATTGCTGCTATAGAAAAAGAAACTGTTCAGGAGGGGAAAAACGAATCTATTTTCATGGCTAAATATAGAAAACCATTGCTCTTAGCGTTTTTTATTGCCTTTTTCAATCAGCTCTCCGGAATTAATGCTTTTTTATATTATGCCCCTCGAATTTTTGAATTGGCAGGATTAGAAAAATCTGCCTCTTTTTTGAGTAGTATCGGAATTGGGATAATCAATTTAATATTTACCATGATTGGAATCTCGCTAATAGATAAATATGGCCGAAAAACGCTCATGTATTTGGGTTCGGTAGGATACATTATTTCTCTAGGATTAGTGACAACCGCCTTTTATTTTGAATGGAAAGGAATGGCTGTTCCGTTATTTTTCTTTTTGTTTATAGCCTCACACGCCATAGGTCAAGGAGCTGTCATTTGGGTATTTATCTCTGAATTGTTCCCTAATAAACTTCGAGCTGCCGGAACCTCTTTTGGCACTTCTGTACATTGGATTTTAGCAGCATTAATCCCATCATTCATTCCGTTTTTGTTTAAAGAGATTGGAACAACAACCGTTTTTGCCGTCTTCTGCATAATGATGGTTTTCCAATTGCTTTGGGTATTTACAAAAATGCCGGAAACCAAAGGGAGAACATTAGAAGAACTATCTGAAAGTTTGTCAAAAAAAGAATAATTATGACCAAAAAAATAATCTGTTTCGGGGAAGTTTTATTTGACGTTTTCCCAACGCACCAAAAAATCGGAGGAGCGCCATTGAACGTGGCGCTTCGTTTAGCATCACTTGGTATTGATGCTCAAATAATAAGCCGAGTAGGAAATGATGAAATTGGAAAAGAACTCCTTGCCTTTGTTAAAAAAAATGGAGTTGTTACCGATACGATTCAAGTTGATAAAAACGCGGCTACCGGACAAGTTATTGTTCAATTAAATGAGAAAGGAGCTGCTTCATACACAATCAATTATCCGGTTGCTTGGGACAAAATTATATGTATTGCAGAAGACGAAATAATGGTCAAGAAAGCAGATGCACTAGTTTTTGGGAGTCTTGCATGTAGAGATTCTGTTTCACACGATTCCCTATTAGAAATAATTAACTATGCAAAATATGCTGTTTTCGATGTTAATTTACGTGCTCCTTTTTACACTAAGGAACTACTGATTAATTTGATGATGCAGTCAGATTTTATAAAATTTAATGATGAGGAATTGTATGAAATAAGTGCTTTTATGAATTCACCATACCATTCATTAGAGCAAAATATTCTTTTTATTGCCACACAAACGAATACAAAACACATTTGCGTTACAAAAGGAAATCATGGTGCGGTGCTGTATTACAATGAAAAAATGTACTACAATAGTGGCTATAAAATAAATGTTGTAGATACCGTGGGTTCCGGAGATTCTTTTTTAGCTGGATTGCTTTCTAAACTATTAAAGGATGCCAATCCTCAAGAAGCAATTGATTTCGCTTGCGCAATAGGAGCCATTGTAGCCAAAAATGAAGGAGCCAATCCCAAAATTTCAAATAAAGAAATTAGTGCCTTTATGAATCCATGCTAGTTTAGCGAAACTGATCTTTAACAATTACAACGACCCAAAAAAAACCTATGTATTAGTAAATCAATCATGAAAAGATTGATTTACCGAAACTTTTTGGGATAACAACAAAGTTATTGAACTTTTTTAGGGTTTTAAACAAAAGTATTGAACTTTGAAAAATCCCATTATCAACGAAATAGCCACTCAATTACGGATTTCTAAAACCCACGTTTCAGAGTCATTGAAGGAATGCCGAAATCTATTAAAGAAAACAATTCCCTTCTGGTTTTAAGTACATTAAGATCGGAACACGTATAAATGAAAGAACGTCAACCTAGGATGTTCCCGCCTTTACTAAAAATGGCAGATCCAATTAGTTTATGTAACGAATGTGTAATAATTTGTTTTATTATTAAAAAATTACAGAAATACGATAAAAATCAATACCTTGGTAAGGAATATTTGAACTTATAGTCTTTTTTATACCTATGTCAAAGACTGAAAAAGATCGCACAGCAAAGTTACTATAAAGACCTTTTCTTAAAATTAAATACGTAGAAATTCGATTCATGAAAGACATTACTCTTAAGGAAATTGCAACAAAACTGGGAATTTCAATAACGACTGTTTCAAAAGCGCTTAAAAATTACCCTGATGTTAGTGAAAAAACTAAAAAAGCAGTAATTGAACTTGCCCAGCAATTACACTACACTCCTAATAGTTTTGCAGTAAATTTAAGAACAAAAGAATCAAAAACCATTGGTCTAATTATTCCTGAAGTTGTACATCATTTCTTTTCGAATGTTGTCAATGCTATCATCAACGAAGCTGAAAAAAACGGCTATTTAGTAATCATTTTACAATCAAATGAGACACTGGCTTTAGAAAAAAAACAAGTAGAACTGCTAATAAACAAAAGAGTTGACGGAATCATAATGTCCTTATCAAATGAGTCCAATAATGACGATCATATAAAAGAAATCATCAATAGAAATATTCCTTTTGTTATGTTTGACAAAATAGCAAAGCTTTCTAAATGCTCGAAAGTAATAATTGATGACCAAAAAGCGGCCTTTAATGCAGTGCAACACTTAATTGATAACGGCTGCAGGAAAATAGCCCACATTCGAGGACCCCTTAATCCACAAAATTCAATAGATCGATATATTGGATATAAAAAAGCATTAGAGAAAAATAATATTCCTTTTGACACAAAATTAGTTTTTACATGTGAAAATGTGACTTTTGAAGAAGGAAGAGATTTTGCTAAACAGATTATTGAAGAGCATGCTGATATAGACGGCATTTTTGCTATAACGGATCTGGTAGCAGTGGGAGTATTAGCCTATTTTAATGAAAACAAAATCAATGTCCCGGAACAAGTAGCGGTAATTGGTTTTAGCAATTGGTTTATATCGCAAGTACTGACTCCAAAACTTAGTACTGTAGATCAGCCAAGCCATGAAATGGGAATTGAATCTTTTAACTTATTGTTAGAAGAAATGAATTGTCATAAAGAAGGAATTCCTTTTATTCCAAGAATTATTGAATTAGAAACAAGCATTATTGTTAGAGAATCTTCTATAAAATTCAAATAAATTAAGTTTCAAAATTTCGTTATTGTAAAAAATCAATATTCCTTTTTAATCCTTGAAAATTAGCTCTTTTAAGTGGTGAGTTTTTAAAAACAGCTTTAAATGTTTCTTCAGTAATTTCTATCCAATCTTTTTTGGACAAGGAGAGTAATTCTGGATTTGGGTCAAATAAAGGTTCACTGTGTGGTTTTGAAAACTTGTTCCAAGGACAGACATCCTGACATATATCGCATCCAAAAGCCCATTCATCAAATTTACCTTTCATCTCCTGCGGAATATTTTCTTTTAATTCAATCGTGAAATAGGAAATGCATTTGCTTCCATCAACCACATAAGGCGCAACTATAGCCTCTGTAGGGCATGCGTCAATGCAGGCAGTGCACGTACCACAATGATCAGTTGTAGGATTGTCATAGTCTAAATCTAAATCGATAATGAGTTCCGCGATAAAGTAAAAAGAACCTACTTTTTGTGTCAATAAATTACTGTTTTTGCCTATCCAACCCAAACCACTTTTGGCAGCCCAAGCTTTGTCAAGGACTGGAGCAGAATCTACAAAGGCCCGACCAGAAACATCTCCGATTGTAGATTGAATAGAAAATAAAAATTCTTTGAGTTTTTCCTTGATCACAAAATGATAATCCTGACCGTACGCATATTTTGAAATCTTATAAGAATCTGTATTTTGCAGGTCTTCTGGATAATAATTTAACAACAGTGAAACTACACTTTTAGCATCCTCAACGAGTAAAGTTGGATTTAAACGCTTGTCAAAATGGTTTTCCATATAGGACATTTGGCCATTTCTATTGTTCTCCAACCAGTTTTCTAACCGCGGTGCTTCTTGTTCCAAGAAACCAGCTCTAGCTATTCCACAGGATAAAAATCCGAGACGTTTCGCTTCAGATTTGATAAATTGTGTGTATGTCGCTTTTGTATTAATAGTTAAAAAATAGAAGTTAATAAACGGGATTCCAAGCCCTGATACCATCGGCGCTTCCCGATTAACAAAAACTACGGCTGAAAAAGCCTTGTTTTTCTATATCGGAAATACAGCGGAAAGCGGGAAACAGCTCCTAAAAATCAGAATAAACCGCCTTGATTGTTTGTTTTTAATTTCCCTAAATGTTGATATGCTTTATCGGTAACTTCTCTACCTCTTGGCGTACGCATAATAAAACCTTCCTGAATCAAAAATGGTTCATAGACTTCCTCGATTGTTTCACTGCTTTCAGATACGGCTGTCGCCAAAGTAGATAAACCTACAGGTCCGCCTTTGAATTTATCGATGATTGTATTTAGTATTTTATTATCCATCTCGTCCAGGCCATGAGCATCTACATTAAGTGCTTTTAAGGCGTAACGGGCAATTTCTATATCGATAGTGCCATTCCCTTTTATCTGGGCAAAATCACGCACACGCCGTAACAATGCGTTCGCGATGCGAGGAGTTCCACGACTACGACCAGCTATTTCTATAGCTGCCTCCATGGATATAGGCATTTTAAATATAGTAGCACTTCTTTCTACGATTGTGGTGAGTAACTCAGTGGTATAATATTGTAAGCGGGAAGAAATTCCAAAACGCGCTCTCATAGGAGCGGTTAATAAACCGGAACGCGTGGTGGCTCCAATTAAGGTAAATGGGTTTAGATTGATTTGGACGGTTCTTGCATTAGGTCCTGATTCAATCATGATATCAATCTTAAAATCCTCCATAGCAGAATACAAATATTCTTCTACTATTGGACTCAAACGATGAATTTCATCAATAAATAAAACGTCTCTTTCTTCTAGATTAGTCAGTAAACCGGCTAAATCTCCAGGTTTGTCTAAAACCGGACCGGAAGTAATTTTGATTCCCACTTGCAATTCATTGGCAAGAATATTGGCTAATGTTGTTTTTCCTAAGCCAGGTGGACCATGAAACAGCGTGTGATCAAGTGCTTCATTTCGTTGATTTGCAGCCTGAACAAAAACTTTCAGATTTTCTAATATTTGGTCTTGTCCTGCAAAATCATCAAAAGAAAGTGGTCTCAATTTTTTTTCAAGATCTAGCTCTTCTGAATTGTAACCATTTGCTGTTGGGTCTAAATTTTCATTCATATAACAAAGATAGCAAAGCAATATTGAATTATAAATTTAAATTTAAAATGCTATAAATAAAAAAGCAATACTATCAAGCAATCTATTTCAGTATGTTATTTTTTTATTCATTCAAACAAAAATCCAGACACCACAATGGTTGTAGAATGCACTGCATTAACAATTGAACCCTTCTATAAATACAGTGATTACACACTTACAAAAGGGATGAAAATTGAGTAATGTCCTAAAAAAAGCCTCTACTTTCGCGAGGCTTTTTTTATATTTTAGTGATGTAAAACTTCTTCACCTTCTTTCATTGGAACATTTTGAGGTACAAAATCTACATTATGAGCTGGATTACTGTAGTCATAAGGCCAACGATGAACCTCAGGAATTTCTCCTGGCCAGTTCCCATGAATATGTTCCACAGGTGCAGTCCACTCTAATGTATTTGATTTCCAAGGATTCATTACTGATTTTTTGCCGTAGAAGATACTACTGAAAAAATTGTACAAGAAAACCAATTGAAAGGCACCACCAATTAAAGCAAATATTGTGATCAAAACGTTAACATTTTGTAAATCATCAAATAACGGAAAGTTGGTGTTAGTATAGTAACGTCTTGGCAGACCCGCTAGTCCAATAAAGTGCATCGGAAAGAAAACTCCATAGGCACAAATTGCAGTTACCCAAAAGTGTACATATCCAAGATTCTTGTTTAACATTCTTCCAAATAATCTTGGAAACCAGTGATAAATACCTGCAAACATTCCATAAAGTGCAGAAATTCCCATTACCAAGTGAAAGTGAGCTACAACAAAATAAGTATCGTGTACATTAATATCAAGTGTACTATCCCCAAGAATAATCCCTGTTAAACCACCTGTAATAAATGTAGAAACCAATCCAATAGAAAACAGCATAGCCGGATTCAATTGTAAATTTCCTTTCCACAATGTTGTAATATAATTAAACGCTTTTACCGCTGAAGGTATCGCAATTAACAATGTTGTAAATGTAAATACAGATCCTAAAAACGGATTCATACCGGAGACAAACATATGATGCCCCCACACTATCGTCGATAAGAATGCAATTGCAATAATTGACATAATCATTGCTCTGTAACCAAAAATTGGTTTACGAGAATTTGTAGCAATCACTTCAGAAGTAATACCCAAAGCAGGTAATAAAACTATATAAACTTCAGGGTGACCTAAAAACCAGAATAAATGCTCAAACAATACTGGAGAACCTCCTTGATAATGCAACACTTCCCCTGCAATATAAATATCAGATAAGAAAAATGAAGTACCAAAGCTTCTATCAAAAATCAATAATAAAGCAGCTGATAAAAGAACAGGAAAAGATACTATACCAATAATAGCAGTCACAAAGAAAGCCCATATAGTAAGTGGTAATCGAGTCATAGACATTCCCTTAGTTCTTAAGTTAATTACCGTAACAACATAGTTCAAAGATCCCATTAAAGAAGATGCAATAAAAATAGCCATTGAAATTAACCATAATGTCATACCCATACCTGAACCAGGAATAGCTTGTGGTAAAGCACTTAAGGGAGGATATATCGTCCATCCTGAAGAAGCAGGACCAGCCTCAACAAAAAGGGAACCAATCATGATTACACTAGATAAGAAAAACAACCAATACGAAATCATATTCATAAAACCGGATGCCATATCTCGCGCTCCAATTTGAAGTGGAATCAATAAGTTACTAAAAGTACCACTAAGCGCAGCCGTTAAAACAAAGAAAACCATTATTGTTCCATGAATAGTAACCAATGCTAGATAAATATCATTAGCCATAACTCCATTAGGAGCAAATTTGTCCCCTAGTAAAATATTAAATATTCGGAAAGACTCTTCCGGCCATGCTAATTGCATTCTAAAAAGCATAGACATCCCAACACCAATAATCCCCATAATGATACCCGTAATTAGGTACTGTTTGGCAATCATCTTATGATCAATACTAAAAATATATTTAGTAATAAAAGTGTCTTTATGGTGATGTTCGTGTTCGTGATCTATTGCGTGATCGTGACCTTCTGCTGACATATATGTTTACTTTAAATTTTTTTTAATAATATTATTTCATTACTGTTACAACAGCAGCAGCAGTATCAGTACTTGCTTCAGCATCTGCAGGAGCTGGAGCAGCTAAAGATGCTTTAACTTCATTAACGATAGTAGCCTTGTCTTTCAACCAAGCTTTATAGTCTTCAGGCGTATCTACAATAATTTTCATTTGCATGTTATAATGCGACGCCCCACAAATTTTATTACAAAGAAGCAGATAATCAAATGTGTAAGGATCTAAAGCAGCCTCTCCTTTTGCCACCAAACCAACACTTTTCTTAGCCCTCAAAGCATTAATATTTGAAACTTTTTCTACCATGTAAGGCAATTCTCTATATTCTACAGTGGTATAAACAGGCTCAAAAGCAAACTCAGTTACCATACCAGGAACACAATTCATTTGCGCTCTAAAGTGAGGCATGTATGCAGAATGTAAAACGTCTTGAGAACGCATTTTGAAATGAATTTTCTTCCCTTTTGGGATGTGCAATTCAGTAACCAATATATCATCTTGTGAGTATGGATCAGATAAGTCAACACCAACAGCATTAGCACCTTCAATAAACCTAACATTAGCTTTACCCAATACATTATCCTCACCTGAATACCTCGCTTTCCAGTTAAACTGTTGTGCATATAATTCAATTACGATTGTATCTTCATCTTCATCCACAAACATAATGTTATTCCATGCATAGAGACCGTAAAGAATCAATCCTGCTAGAACAACCGCAGGTATAACACTCCAGATAGCCTCTAACTTATTATTATCAGCAAAATAAAGCGCCTTTTGATCTTGTCTTCCTCTGTATTTGAAAGCAAAATAATGCAATAATACTTGAGTAATAGCCTGTACAATAAATATAAGGACCCAAGTTATGTTCATCAAATAATCTACTTGCGCACCATGTGCAGAAGCCGGAGTGTGAAGAACCAATGGCCCCCAAGTAAACAATCCATAAATTGAAAAAATATAAATGAAGGCTAAAAAACCAAACATTAAATAACCTTGAACGTTATTATCATTATCTGTAGCTACTTCAGAGCTATCGGGATTGGAACCAACTTGCGTCAGGTCGAATATTTTAGTCAATTGCCATAAAGCAACAGCTAATAAAACTAAAACTATAATTACCAACAAACTTGTCATCTGTTTTTTTCTTTAAATATTAATAATGAAAATGTTTACTTTCTTCGATAAATGGATTTCTTTTTGGCAATAAAGGAACTTTAGTCAATGCTGTAAAAACAACATAAATAAACAATCCAAGGAAGAAAAGAACAGAAGCTATCTCTGACACCCCAATGAACCATCTGTCCCCAACAGTTCCTGGCATAATCATGTTAAAAAAGTCTATATAATGTCCAACCAAAATAACAGCACCTGCCATGACTAAAACCCATGTAATTCTTTTAAAATCAGTATTAACTAAGATTAACAAAGGAAATACAAAATTCATAACTACAGCACCAAAGAACGGAAGATTATATAACTCGATTCTTGTTATGTAATAAGTTACCTCTTCTGGGATATTAGCATACCAAATAAGCATATATTGTGAAAACCATAAATAAGTCCAAAATATACTAAAACCGAACATGAACTTTGCTAAATCATGAATATGACTCGTATTAACGTGCTCTAAAAAACCTCTAGATTTCAAATACAAAGTAACTAATGCTATCGTGGTGATTCCACTAACAAAGAAGCTTGAGAAAACATACCACCCAAATAAGGTACTAAACCAATGTGGATCGATAGACATAATCCAGTCCCATGACATTATCGATTCAGTAACAATAAAGAAAACTAAAAACATCGCCGATAACTTAAAGTTTTTCTTATAAAATAAATCATCACTAGCTTCATCTTGTGCTAAACAATTTTTTCTTGAATAATAGTGATATAAACTCCAACCTGTTAAAAATATAGCCGCTCTAACAATCCAAAAGGGAAAATTCAGATACCCCGCTTTATTCGCAATTAATTTATCTGTAGCAACAACTTCAGGATCTAACCAAATAAAAAGATGATTAAGGTGAAGACCACAAAGCAATAATACTATAAAAAAGACAACAGACCCCACTGGTAAATAAGAGGTTATACCCTGCATAACTCTGAACAAAACAGGAGACCAACCAGCCTGAGCAACTTGTTGAATGGCATAAAAAGATAAAACACCTAACGAAACCAACATAAAGAATATACAGGCAACATAAAAAGCAGCCCATGGCTTATTTTGCAACTGATGCAAAACATGATTCAGATGTTCCGCATGTTCCGTTTCTTCACTTATTTCATGTCCCCCTTTTTTTTCTGCTACTTCGGCATGCAATGAACTCTCATGACTTTCAGTAACAGCTTCTGAGGTGCTGTTGGTATGCAATACTTTTGGATTGCTTTCCTCTTTTGTACTTTGAGATTCCTCGTGACCTTTAGAAGCATCATACGCTCCTACAGATTTCGAAGTTTCATGTTTAACTTCACCATGACTACCATGGCTTTCAGCAGCAAGAAGAGTTTCAACTTCTTGAATATCCTTTGGTGCACTCCAAAAACCATAACCAATCCCTAATACGCCCATGGCCATTAAGAGGAAAGAAAAAGTTTTTAATTTACTTGAAAATGTATACATATCTATTACGATCAGTTTGTTCAACAATTATAATTCGCTTTTTAGTTTTAGAACATAGTCAGTAACCAACCAACGTTCATGAGCACTCAACTGGTTTGAATGCGCACCCATAGAATTCAAACCATACGTTATTACATGATAAATACTACCCTCAGTAATAACTCTGTCTTTATAACTAGGAACACCAAGAAATTTTTCTCTTTCAACCAGTACACCTTTACCGTTTCCAGAAGCCCCGTGACAACTGATACAATAAATTTCAAAAAGTTCCTTAGCCTTTTCAGGCTCTTTACTTAATGAATCTAGTGGAGATTTAAGATTAGCTTTAGCTAACTCATAACCGGCAGTCGAATTTTCATATTCAAAAGGCTCAAACCCTCTGTTTATTGATCCTTGAGCAGGAAGTTGTCCTTCTTTACCATTTTTAAATGCATTTGATTCAGCATAAGTTTCATACCCTACTGACTCATACATATTTGGAAAATACTGATAGTTTGGTGCCGCATTATTATGGCAGGCAGAAACTAAAATAGTTAGACCAAATAAAAGTGTTATTTTATATACGCTTTTCATATCTATAATTAATGCTTTTCTATTACTTTAACTTCTACAGCCCCTGTACTTTGAAAAAAAGAAACTAATTCTTCTTCATTATCTTTTACAGCTACTTCCATTAAAAAATGGTCGTCTGTTGTTCTTACGTCTGGATTCTCAGCTTCTTTAAATGGCCACAATTTACTTCTCATGTAAAAAGTTATAACCATCAAATGGGCAGCAAAAAACACCGTAAGTTCAAACATAATTGGAACAAAAGCTGGCATATTTTCGATGTAACTAAAACTTGGTTTTCCACCAATATCCTGCGGCCAATCTTGAATCATAATATAATTCATCATGGCTGTTGCCACCGAAATACCAATGCAACCATACAAAAAAGCACAAATTGCTAATCGTGTAGGAGCAATTCCCATTGCCTTGTCCAAACCGTGTACGGGGAATGGAGTAAAAACTTCTTCAATATGATGATGAGCTGCTCTAGTTTTTTTAACCGCGTCCATCAATATATCATCGTCATTATAAATGGCGTATATTACTTTATTACTCATGGTGTGAATCTTTATTTGCTTCTCTTTCTCTTTTGTAATTATCTCCAGTTGCTTTCAAAATTGTTTTTACCTCTGCTTGTGCTATTACAGGGAATGTCCTTGCATACAATAAGAACAATACAAAGAAGAAACCAATAGTTCCGATGAATATTCCAATGTCAACAAATGTAGGAGAGAACATCGTCCATGAAGATGGCAAATAATCCCTGTGCAATGAAGTTACAATGATTACAAATCTTTCAAACCACATTCCAATATTTACGACTATCGAAATTATAAACGAAAACATAATACTTGTTCTTAATTTTTTGAACCACATGAATTGCGGAGAAAAAACATTACAAGTCATCATTGACCAATAAGCCCACCAATATGGACCGGTTGCTCTATTCAAGAAAGCATATTGTTCATATTCTACACCGGAATACCACGCTACAAATAACTCTGTAATGTAAGCTACTCCAACAATTGAACCCGTTATCATGATAACGATATTCATCAACTCAATGTGCTGAACCGTAATATATGCTTCTAAATTTGAAACTTTTCTCATAATAATCAGCAACGTATTCACCATTGCAAATCCTGAAAAAACAGCTCCAGCAACAAAGTAAGGCGGGAAAATTGTTGTATGCCAACCGGGAATTACTGACGTAGCAAAATCCATTGATACAATTGTATGCACAGATAGCACAAGAGGCGTTGCTAAACCTGCAAGAACTAAAGAAACTTCTTCAAAACGTTGCCAGTCTTTTGCTCTACCGCTCCAACCAAAACTCAATATAGAATATACTCTTTTATTAAAAGGAGTTATTGCTCTGTCACGCAACATAGCGAAATCAGGTAATAAACCAGTCCACCAAAATACTAATGAAACAGAAAGATACGTAGAAATTGCAAATACATCCCAAAGTAATGGTGAGTTAAAATTTACCCACAGAGAACCAAATTGATTCGGAATTGGTAAAACCCAATACGCTAGCCATGGACGACCCATGTGAATAATTGGAAATAAACCTGCCTGGATAACAGAGAAAATTGTCATTGCTTCAGCAGAACGGTTAATAGCCATTCTCCAACGCTGACGGAAAAGCAATAATACTGCCGAAATTAAAGTTCCAGCATGACCAATACCAACCCACCAAACAAAGTTCGTGATATCCCAAGCCCATCCAACAGTTTTATTTAACCCCCATGTTCCAATACCTGTAGAAACAGTGTAAATTATACAGCCTAAACCCCAAAGGAAGGCTATTAATGCAATTGAAAATACAATCCACCAATGTTTATTTGCTTTACCTTCAACAGGTGCTGCTACATCTACAGTTACATCATGATAAGTTTTATCACCTATAACTAAGGGTTTTCTAATGGTTGCTTCGTAGTGAGACGACATAATCCTTTATATTGATTCTTAATTAATTCTTTTTTTGTACTAAGTATTTCTAACTTTAACGTGATAAATCACATTAGGTTTTGTTCCAACATGCTCCAACAAATGATACATCCTTTCGTCAGCTACTAAGACAGCCACTTCCGTATCTTTATCATTTATATCCCCAAATTTCATTGCTCCGTTAGAACAAGCATTCGAACATGCCGTTTGGAATTCACCATCAACAATTACTCTTCCTTCGTTTTTAGCTTTCAAAATAGTCGCTTGTGTCATTTGAATACACATTGAACATTTTTCCATAACTCCACGAGAACGAACATTAACATCCGGATTCAATACCATACGTCCTAAATCATCATTCATATGATAATCAAATTCACTGTTTTTGTTGTATAAAAACCAGTTAAAACGACGTACTTTATACGGACAGTTGTTAGCACAATAACGCGTACCAACGCATCTGTTGTAAGCCATATGATTTTGACCTTGACGCGAGTGTGAAGTTGCCGCTACTGGACAAACTGTTTCACAAGGCGCATGGTTACAATGTTGACACATTACAGGCTGAAAGGAAACTTGCGGATTATCACCTGCCTTTTCCATTTCATTAAATGTAGATAATGAACTTGATAAACCTGCTATATTTTCTTTTCTTTCGTTATCACCTTCAAAAGTACTTTCGGAAGAATAATACCTGTCAATACGCAACCAGTGCATATCACGACTTCTTCTAATTTCAGCTTTCCCTACTACAGGAACGTTATTTTCAGCATGACATGCTATCACACAAGCACCACAACCGGTACATGAATTTAAATCTATAGAAAGATTAAAATGATGCCCGACAGAACGATCAAATGAAGACCACAAATCTACCTTAGTAGCCTCTACCTCCTTATGATCCAATGACACCATAGGTTGAGGATTCCAGATTTGAGCATCTTTTGTATTAAAAATTTCTAAAGATGTTTCTTTTATAATATCCCCTCTTCCCATCAATGTTTTCTGACCTTGAACACAAGCAAACTCATGTTCACCTTCAGCTTTTACCAAGGTTATTGACTGTACATTATTGAAACTTTTATATAAAGGATAGGCATTTAGACCCACCATCATTTCTTCCTTCAAAGCCGCTTTGCGACCGTACCCTAACGCCAAGCCAATAGTACCAACAGCCTGACCCGGTTGCACAATTACAGGAACATTTTCTAATTTAATTCCGTCTGCTGTGGTAATGCTAGCATAACTTCCGTTTAACCCCCCATTAGCAACAATTTCATTCGAAAGATCATATTTCTTAGCATCAGCATTGGACACCGTAAGGTAGTTATCCCACGAAACTCTTGTAATTGGATCCGGAAATTCCTGCAACCAAGGGTTGTTTGCTTGTTGTCCATCCCCTAAACCAGTTTTGGTGTATAAAACAAGTTCTAGTCCTTCAGAAGCTTTTGATTGTGCCAAAGCAGTTGCAGCAGCACCATAATCAGCAGAGCCTGCAGCTACAGTTGGTACAACACCCACATAAACACCATCATGCAAAACTTTATTCCAAGAAGAACCCGCTATTATTGTCGAAGCATTACCCTTAATATAATCGTAAAATGTACCACTCATTCCATTTAAAGACAACAATACATCCTGAAATTGTTTGGTATTAAAAAGAGGACGAATTGTAGGCTGAGTAATACCATAACTTCCTTTGGTGAAACTTACATCATTCCATGATTCCAAATAATGAGGAACAGCTGCTGCAATTGTACTTATTAAAGCCGTTTCATCTTCTTTTAAAGAGAAAGATACTGATGTTTTAACTTTCTTCAGTGCTTCTACAAAAGAAGTACTATCTGCTAAAGTATATACTGGATTAACGCCACTCATAATCAACGTATGAACGCTTCCTGCTTTCATATCATTAATTAATTGAGTCACTTTTTCATTTGAACCTTTTCTTATTTGTCTTACACCAGAGGTAGTAAAAGCAGTACTGGCCAATGCTTGATTGATAGCCAAAACTACTAACTGCGCATTTTTATCTTGAATACCTGAAACTAAAACTCCTTTTGAACCAGCAGCTTTTAATTGCTGAGCCGCTTTAGTAACTTCTGTTTTAAATTTATCTTCTAAAGTTACGCCAACAGAAGAACCTGTTACCACATTATAAATATGTACTAATGCCTGCTTTTGATTAGCCGTAGACATTGGCAGACGTTTATCAGCAGCAGCACCCGAGAGTGTCATATTAGCTTCTAACTGAAAATGACGAGACATTTTTCCTGCTTTTGGAACTCTTCCTTGCGTATAACCCGAATCATAACCCCCGCCTTGCCAGTCTCCAAGAAAATCAGCTCCAACAGAAACAATAAGAGATGCTTTTGAAAAATCATAATTAACTAAAGCTCTCTCTCCATAAACTGTTTCGAAAGCATCTAACGCTTCCGAAGAAGAAATAGCATCGTAAACAACATGTTTCGCATTAGGATTTTTGGCAATAAATTCGTCAATAAGCTTTTCTGATGATGGACTCGCCAGTGTACTAGTCAAAAGTACCACTTGCCCGCCTTTTGCAGCAGCATCAACGATACTAGACTTTATTTTAGAATCAACAGCGGACCAAGCCGCACTTTTACCTTCTATCTTTGGCTCCTTCAATCGCATACTATCGTACAACGAAAGAATAGAAGCATGAATCCTTGCATTGGCACTAAATGCAGCGCCTTGAATAGTGTTATTATCTATTTTAATTGGCCGCCCTTCGCGTGTTTTTACCAAAAGATTTGCAAAGTCGAAACCATCAAAAACTGACGTTGCATAATAATCGGCTACTCCAGGGATAATTTGTTCCGGCTGAAGCACATAAGGAATAGACTTGTTAACCGGTCCTTCACAAGCCGCAAGCGTGGCTGCTGCTGTGCTAAAACCAACGTACTTTAAAAAATCACGACGTGATGTTGACGAAGATGACAAAGCACCATCATTTCCTAAAAATTCATCAGTAGGAATTTCTTCAACAAATTCGTTATTTCTAAGGGCCTCAACAACAGAACTATTTTGATCTAGCTCTTCAACACTTTTCCAGTATTTTTTGTTTGATGACATATATAAATATTAAAATCTTAATAATTTGATTAATAATGGCATTTGCCACATTCTAAACCTCCCATTTGAGCCGCAGTCAACTTGTCTACACCGTATTTCTTAGAAAGCTCCTCGTGAATCTTAGTATAATATTCATTACCTTCCATTTTTACCTCAGTTTTCCTGTGACAATCAATACACCAACCCATTGTTAACGGGGCAAATTGTTTTTGAATTTCATACTCCTGAACAGGACCATGACACGTTTGACATTCAATACCAGCTACCGTTACGTGTTGCGAGTGATTAAAATAAACAAAGTCCGGTAAGTTATGAATACGAACCCATTTTACAGGCTGTGTTTTACCTGTGTACGATTGAGTTGTTTGATCCCAACCAACTGCAGTATATAATTTTTGAATTTGCTCATCATAAAACGCTTTACTGTATTCAGGAGTAGCTGTTGTCTCAGCAACTTCAGCAATATTTTTATGACAATTCATACAAACATTTAATGAAGGAATTCCAGCATGCTTACTAACTCTTGCCGACGAATGACAATACTTACAGTTGATTTCATTATCACCAGCATGTATTCTATGAGAATAATGAATTGGCTGAACTGGCGCATAATCCTGGTCAACACCAATTTGCATAAGATAACCATATACAAAATAGGCGCTCGCTAATAACAAAAATACAGAAGTAACCAACACTAAAAACTGATTTCTGACAAAAGATTTCCATATCGGTGTTGTAGGTGTTTTAGGCGCAACTTCAATACCATTTAATTTTGCGACTTTAGTTAACACTTTATTTACAAGAAACAACATGACTACAAGAACTAACATCACCAGAGACAAAGCCCCCAGAATGATATTGTTTGAAACACCACTATCTGAAGCAGCTGTTCCCGGAACAGCCTCAGTGCCTGCAGGTGGTGCAGGAGCCTCCGCTTTAGGCTCTGAGGTATAAGCAATTATGTTATCAATATCCCCATCCGATAATTGAGGGAAAGCAGACATTACCGCCTTATTGTTTTCCTCATAAACTTTTACAGCTTGAGCATCGCCTGACTTGATAAGATCTGAACTATTACGAACCCACTTATGAAGCCATGAAGCATCATATTTAGCGCCCACACCCCTAAGAGCTGGGCCTGTCGCTTTAGCATCAAGTTTGTGACATGCAGCACAGTTAGCATTAAAAAGCTCTTTACCCTTAACCGGATCAGCACTTTGTGAAGTAGCTGTAGCATCCGCAGTAACATCCGCTACTGCTGGAGTAGCTTCTTGAGCAAATGAAGTAAAGGAAATAGATAGCATTAAAGCTATTCTAAATATTAATTTCCTTGAGATCGAATTATGGTTACCCACCTTTTTCATATAGTATAATGATTATCTACTAAAAATTGGCACAGTTTTTTCTAATTATTTTTATGAAAACTGCTCCTTTATTTTAAACTTGCACAAAAATACGACTAAAGAACTAGTCTCAAAACCTTAAAATAGCCTTAATTTCAATTTATATCTATTCTAAATAACATTCGAAGTTTACTATGATTTATTAAATAGTACTTTTACACAAAAACAATCACATTATGAGAATTTTAGCCTTCAAAAAAGCTTTTTTTATCACTATTGCATTCAGCATTTCCTATATACATGCAATCGCACAAGACAGAAACTTAATCGTTAATCAAGACCCTAAATTTGAACAATTACTAAATGAAAAGAGAAAAACAAATATTTCTAATGCTACAAATGACCAATATAAAATTCAAATATTTAGTGGCGAAAGCGAAAAGGCAAGAAACACTCTTAATCAATTTAGACAACAATTTCGAGATATTGACGGAACCATTATTTTTTTTACTCCAAATTACAAAGTTTGGGTTGGAAATTTCAAAACACGAATTGAAGCAGAACGAAATCTAATAGAGATCAAAAAAAGCTATTCCAATGTACATTTGATAAAGCCTAACAAATAAAACAGCATCGGTAATCATGTATCTCCTATTTTAAAAAACCACTTCAAAAGTGGTTTTTGTGTTTTAATAATTGGATTAAAAAAAAAAAGTCAATTGAAAAATAGCAAAAATTCTCCTCTAATCGATTTAAAAATATTCAGATTCTGTAAAATCAAGCACTCTATTATTTGAAATAAGCAAAGAACTTTATATCAGGATGACATCATACGAATAAGCTTAGTTCAACAAAAAGACATTCTAATTAAGCTTAATTGAGAAGCATGATACTTAAAAAATCCTAATCCCTATACTGCACAGTCATAAAAAATTATTCCTAAAAACAAGCGTTGTATAGCTTAAATCACAAGCTACTCATTGCACAACATTAAATCCTATGCCCTCAGGATTAAATAAAAAATTGCGTTCTTCTATCTGAAATAAAAAAACATCGTCACATTTCTGTAACAAATAAAAATCATTGTCTTGTCCTGAATAACCGATACAGATTATTAGATAAAAATATTTAATTAAACACTTGCAAAAACGTTTTTGCAA
>NZ_RYDL01000016.1 GCF_003968755.1 Flavobacterium sp. RSP15
GTCCGCTTCACATAGCGTGTTTCTTCATGTTTTTCCATTAGGATACTTTTTGTGTATCGCTATTTCAGGACGGGACATTTTATATTAATAAAAACCTTATAAAATAATAGAGAAGTTTTTATCGTTTCAAAGAAAAATGGGATTTATATTCTTTTAAAACAGAGTCCTCAGTATAGAAAATTGAAAACCAGTAATCATCCGCTGGGAGTCCATATCCATTGAAAGTTCCATCCCAACTGGAATCGTTTGGCAAAAATTCTTTCAATAGTTTTCCATAACGATCGAAAATATATAATTTTAAATTTTCTTGATTTGATATTCCAGTAATGTTCCAGGTATCGTTAAATCCATCTCCGTTTGGAGTAAAGAATTTAGGGCTGTTGATAAGTTTCACTGTTACTGGAATGGTGAAAGTTCCGCAATTGGCATCGCTGACTGTTACTTCATGAATTCCGGAACTCACATTGGTGAACACATTACTCTTTTGAGGGGAACCTGCATCTAATGAATATAAGAAATTACTTCCATCACCTACAAATGGGACGGCAGTAACAATTATAGTTTGGTTGTCCGTAAACCATCCGCTGGTTGTAAAAGTTACAGAGGCTGGTTTTGAAGATTCAATAACCGTAAAAGAGACGCTGTCAGCAGTACAGCCAAAAATGGATAAGTTCGTAACAGTGAGCGTATAGTTTCCAGGTTCATTTGTTGACAAATTCTCAGCAGTACTTATTAAAGTTCCATCTTCACTTTTCCATTTAAAGGAATATTGTGGTGCAGTAAATCCACTTTCAATCAAGGCATTGGTGGTGATTCCGGTATCAATATCGATACAAATGGTAGGAACGATAAGGACTGGTTTTGGTTTTTTGGTGATAGTAATTACCATCGGTTTTTCGGCAGGACAAATCACTGTTGCTGATGTTCCTGATTGGGCATAGCCATAAATAGTGGTTGAAACAGTGATGAAATCCCCAGGGAATTTTTCAGTGTTGTTGCCTCCCGGACCACCTGGATTGGTGAAGTATCGTGTTACAGGAGCTGTATACAAAGGAAGTTCAAAAGATTCACATCTGGTGACAGGAGTAATAGGTGTAATAATTGGAGTATTATAAATGGTGACAATAAAAGGATCTTCATCAATGCAGGTAACTCTATTGTTGTTTTCTACATATACAAAAAGCGTTGCTGTGGCAGTTATTGGGGAATAAGGAGGCAGTAATTGCACTCCAGTTCCATAGGGACCATTGGAAGCAGTGTAATA
Organism: Flavobacterium sp. RSP15; assembly: GCF_003968755.1. Taxonomy (GTDB): domain Bacteria; phylum Bacteroidota; class Bacteroidia; order Flavobacteriales; family Flavobacteriaceae; genus Flavobacterium. The sequence continues at coordinate 1,265 of NZ_RYDL01000016.1, forward strand.
ACTTCCAATCCCTACTATGGTTGGTAAATTAAAACTATTGCAGGCATATTGATCTGCTATGTCATTTACAAAAGTGACTAAAACATCTATACTGTATTCTGATACGCAGCTGTTCGTGGCGATAGCAGGAGCATAAACATAGATTGTTTTTGAGGTTGTCAAAACAGTACCGGGCGGTAAGACAGGATTTGTGGGTGAGGGTCCGCCTGTAAATTCGTAATATTCCCCGTTTATCAAATTATCTAAAATATAATTTTGGGCACATCGAATAACTTCAACTGGTTTTGCATCAATTGCAGGCGATTTATTGATGGTAATTAAGAATTCTTCTTGCACATAACAGGGTCCGGAAGTAGCTTTGTCATAAAAATACATGATTTGCGTTGTCGTTACAGGATAGCCCACTGGCCGAAGCGTACCTGTTCCTAAAGTTCCCGTGAAATAATTTCCTGAATGTGCTACTGCAGGTAAATAATAGACGTCGCATTGCGGATCTGTATCTGCTAATACTGGTAAAGGTGCAATATTTACCGTAATGGTAAAACGTAAATTATCGGTACACGTTTGACCTGTGACATAAAACCAAAGTGTTGTAGTGGCATTAATGAATGTTCCGGCAGGAATAACTGTTCCGCCACCCGCAGGAGCAGTTCGATATTCTCCTACTGTTAATGCAGGCAGTTTATAGGCGGAACAGGAGTTTACATCTGTTGGAGGCGTGATGCTTGATAGATTAATAAAAACTTTAAAGATTTTTTCATCAGCACAATTTTTTGGAGACGTAGCTGTTTCTTTATAAACGTAGATTTGAGTAGTTGTATTTATTACTGTTCCAGCAGACAAAAGAGATCCGCTCTTGTTACTGCCTGTATAGTAGACGCCGCCACTGAGATCCGCCGGCAGAATATAGGATGTACATGCAAATTGATTTACATAATTCGGCAATGCAGTAAAGGGTATTATTGTGATTTCAAAAGGGTTTTCTAGTCTACAAGACGGGGTAACCGTAGTATCCTCAAACCATACATATATCCTGTTTATTCCCACAGTATTTATTGTGGATCCAGCAGCTAATTGTGTGTTTCCGGGAGTGCTACTACCTCCGCTTTGAGTGAAATATTTTGAATAGGGTAAAGTCGGAAGCGTATATTTTGTACAATAGGTTTCGGAAGCAGGTGTGATTGCACTTAAATTAGCAATAGTAACATTAAAAGAATCTTGATTGGTACACACTCCGGATTGATTGAAAACATATAAATTAGTTGTCGTTGTAGTTATCACGTTTCCGGCAAAAAGTTGCGTTCCAGTTCCATTAGTTCCAGTCCAATATTGTGCTCCGGCATTTAGCAATACAGGTAAGGTATAGGACGTACAAACAAACACATCGTTTAACATATCGACTTGAGGTAATGGAGATACTAATAATTGAAAACTAGTAACAACATAACAATTAGGATTTGAAATGTTTTGTAATCGAACCCACAAGGTTGCGCTTGGCGATAACAATTGGTTGCTCGAATTTAGAGTTATGATGTTAATATTGTTATTAGCTCCAACTAATGATGAGTGAAAAGTAAGTATCTTGTCCGAGGTATTTTGAGAACCTATGATCGATGCAATTTGTGACGTCAAATTGAAATTAGCTTTTAAAGGGCTTTCAGATAAATTTCTGGAGCATAATGTTGCATCTGCCGGGGTATTTGCAATTTGTGGTGGCGGAACAATAAGCAATTGGAAAGACCTGATCTCGTAGCATAATGTATTTGGGTTTTCAATTCTGACAAAAATTTGCGTGCCACTTTCAGTACTCGCAATCGTCTGAAGGATTGGTACTGCTCCAGTATTCCCAATGGCATCTCCATTAGTTAGGTGATAGGAAATAATAGTGTAAGCAGGCAAATCATCTAAAGCACCAGCTGTTCCGGACGATTGGTTAACGCCGGCTAGAATGATTATGCTGTTTTTATTTAAATCAAAATCAGAGGATGAAGCTCCGGAATCACACACGTAAATGTTAGGAACGGTATTTAATACACCAATCTTAGGGTAAATTTCTATAATGATTTCATCGGTAACCGCGATGCATTCAGGTTCTTTATACGTGACACTGTAGGTATGAATTCCGGAGCTAACCAGTGGAGTAATTGTGTTGAGGTTCAGTGTTTTTCCTGTTTGTGTGGGAGAGAATACTATTCCATTTTTTTTCCAAACAAAAGTAGTTGCCGGATCTAAACCTGACGCTGATAATGTTGGCAACGTGTTTCCTGGGCAAATTGCAGCCTTGTTTGCCGTTGTGTAATCCAACCCCAATACATCTTGACCAATATTAAAACTATTGGCTTCCAGAAATATTGCAGAATCATAACCTATATTATTTCCACCATCAGCAATTACTAATTTAATGCGGTACACATGAGTTACATCCAAACTGGCTGCAGAGGCTATCATGGAAATCGTTTGCCCATTAAAATTTATCGCAGGTCCAAATCCAGGGCCATTAAAAGCACCAAAATAGCTCGGGTAGGCAGAAGGACAATTAGAATTATTGGTGTTATTTCGTATTGTTTCGACAGAAACCGGTATCATTGTACCGGGAATTACTGCTAAATTTACAGTACTCCCTCCAGCAGTTACATCCTTCAGAAGAAATGCAAAAGCATCAGAAAAATTACACTGGGAAGTCCCATATTCTTCGGAAGCAAAAAGAAAATAAAAATCAAAACTGGGTGTTTTGGGTTGAAAATCAAATTCAATATAACTGGCATTTACTGAATTCATAGTTATTCCAGACTGAGAAAGTAAATTAGCTTCTAAATCTGAATCGCCAGACCATGCTGGAAAACCATCGCTGAGAATAGTAGTATTTGGGGCCGGAATTTTAGTCACATCTCCCGTGCTTAATACTACTCCGCTTGAAAATGGAAAGGCAGTATTGGTATTTTCAAAATAACCAATTCCGTTTGAAGATCCAAAAGCAGTTCCTGTTCTCGAAATTACATTAGTACTTAAAACACAAGGGGAGTTCACTAAGACCTGATTTACCAGTTGGTTAACCGTATATTTTGTTGTACTTATTGTAACTGATTGGGAGTAAGAAGTATGTATAACAATCAGCAATATAAAAATAAGTATATTTTTCATGTTGTAGGTCGTTAATTTGCATAGTAAAAATAATGAAAATTGAATTATCATCTTTGAAAAACACTAAAATTATAGTAACTGAATCTTAAAAATAGTTACAAAACGGTTTTTTTGATCCAATAGTGATTATAAGATGTAATTGAACAACTTTTATAAACATATTAAGGAATTAGAATTATCTTTGCATTTTTAAATTTACATCATGACATTATCACAGATTCTTACGCCCTCCATCGAAAAAGCTGTAAAAGCCTTATTTGAAGTTACCATTGATAAGGTTGAATTTCAAACTACACGCAAAGAATTTGAAGGGGATATCACCATGGTTATTTTCCCATTGTTGAAAGTAGTCAAAAGTAATCCTGTAGAACTAGGGAATAAAATAGGAGCTTATTTGGTCGAAAACATGGTAGAAGTAAGTCGATTTAATGTTGTTTCAGGCTTTTTAAATATTGTTATTTCTGATGACTATTATTTGGATTTCTTTAATGAAATAAAAGATGATGTACACTTTGGTTTTGTAATGCCTTCTCCTAATGACAAAGCGGTTATGGTAGAATATTCTTCACCAAACACAAATAAACCATTGCATTTAGGTCACGTACGCAACAATCTTTTAGGATATTCGGTGGCGGAGATTATCAAAGCTTCTGGTAAAAAAGTGTACAAAACTCAAATCATTAATGATAGAGGAATCCATATTTGTAAATCGATGTTGGCTTGGCAAAAATTCGGAAATGGAGAAACTCCAGAATCAACAGGATTAAAAGGAGATAAATTAGTAGGTAATTATTATGTTGCTTTTGATAAAAAGTACAAAGAAGAAATAGCGCAATTAATAAGCGCAGGTAAAACAGAAGAAGAGGCAAAGAAACAAGCACCAATTATTTTGGAAGCGCAAGAAATGTTATTGAAATGGGAAGCTGGGGATGCCAAAGTAATCTCGCTTTGGAAAACTATGAACCAATGGGTTTATGATGGTTTTGCTATTTCGTATAAAAACCTTGGAGTCGATTTCGATAAATATTATTACGAAAGTAATACCTATTTATTAGGAAAAGATGTTGTTCAGATTGGTTTAGACAGAGGCGTTTTCGAAAAAGATCCGGATGGTTCCGTGTGGATTGATTTAACGGACGAAGGTTTAGATCGTAAAATTGTATTGCGTTCTGACGGTACTGCAGTTTATATGACGCAAGATATTGGTACTGCAATCCAGCGTGTGAAAGATTATCCAGATGTAGGCGGAATGGTTTATACCGTTGGGAATGAGCAAGATTATCACTTTAAAGTGTTGTTTCTTATCTTGAAAAAATTAGGTTTTGATTGGTCTAAAAACCAATTTCATTTATCATACGGAATGGTAGATTTGCCTTCTGGAAAGATGAAAAGCCGTGAAGGAACGGTTGTTGATGCCGATGATTTAATGCAGGAAATGATAGATACGGCGCAAAAAATCGCAGAAGATTTAGGGAAATTAGACAACTATTCTGCGGAAGAGAAAAGTAAGCTATATAAAACTATAGGTTTGGGTGCTTTAAAATATTATATTTTGAAAGTAGATCCTAAAAAGCGAATCCTATTTAATCCGGAAGAATCGGTAGATTTTGCCGGAAATACCGGTCCGTTTATTCAATATACGTATGCCAGAATTCAATCTATTATTCGTAAAGCAAATTTTGACTTTTCGAATAAATCAAAAGTTGCAATACTTCATGAAAAAGAGAAAGAATTGGTGAAACAGTTAGCGTTGTTTCCTGAAGTGATACAAAATGCAGCGCAGCATCACAGTCCGGCTTTGCTTGCAAATTTCACCTATGATATAGTTCGGGAATACAACTCATTCTATCAGGCGGTTCCTATTCTTGGCGAAGAAGATTTTGAAAAGAAAATTTTCCGAGTTCAATTATCTAAAAAAGTAGCAGATACTATAGCGGCTTCCTTTAAACTATTAGGTATTAGTGTGCCGGCAAGAATGTAATATTGGTATATTTTTTGCGTTAATAATTACTTAATAATTTAAAAATACGATTATGAAAAAATTTTCAATCTTAGCTTTACTTGCACTTGTAATAAGTTCTTGTACAAATGATCCCGCTTCAGGAGGGAATGTAACCTTGAAAGCCTCCGCGGTGTCTACAACAGCTAAGACTTCTCTAAATGCTCGTACTGCTGCCTCTACAGTAGTTTTTACTGATTTTAAAATTAATATTGGGAATATCGAATTTGAAACCGACATGGAAGATGCGATGTACAGTATGGATCCCAAATATGATGACGTTAAACTTAATGGGCCATTTTTATTAGACTTGCTTGATCCAAACCTAACGTTAAGTCCATTTATTACTTCTGTAAATGTTCCGAATGCGAGATATGAGGAAATCGAATTTAAATTCGAAAAATCTACTTTACTTGATGAAATGAATGGTAAGACTTATTTGATTAAAGGAACCATAAATGGGAAACCATTTATTATCTGGAGTGATGAGGATGCCGAACTTGAATTGGATTTTGAAGACCAAAACAAAGATTTCACTATCAACAGTAATGATTTATCTTTAAACATTAAAATACATCTTGATGCTTTAATGAATAAATTAACAACTTTGGCAGACCAAGGCCTATTATTAGATACCGATGGAGACGGAGTTATCGAAATTAGTACTGGTAATGATGATAGTCACAACGATATTGGTGACTTCATGAAAAATTTACTAGAAAATGAAATAGATTTAGACGACAACGATTAATCTAAAGTTAATTGATCATACAATAAAAGAGGCTATCTGAAGAAGATAGCCTCTTTTTATTTATAATACTATTTAAACTTCAAAATCAAATGCTTAAATTTGCGCCTTAATTAAAGAGAAAAAAAGTATGTTCGATAATTTAAGCGATAAACTAGATAAAGCCTTTCATATACTTAAAGGTCACGGAAAAATCACCGAAGTAAATGTAGCCGAAACGTTGAAAGAAGTTCGAAGAGCCTTGCTTGATGCGGATGTCAACTTTAAAATCGCTAAAGATTTTACCACCAAAGTAAAAGAAAAAGCAATTGGACAGGATGTATTGACAACACTTCAACCTGGACAATTACTAGTAAAGTTAGTAAAAGATGAATTGACAGAATTAATGGGTGGTGATGTTGCCGGAATCAATCTTTCCGGGAATCCAACGGTTATTTTGATGGCTGGTTTGCAAGGTTCCGGGAAAACTACTTTCTCGGGAAAATTAGCGAATTATCTTCAAACAAAAAAGAACAAAAAGCCATTATTAGTAGCCTGTGATATTTACCGTCCAGCGGCAATTCAACAATTATATGTAGTTGGAGATTCGATAGGGGTGGAGGTATATTCTGAGCCAGAAAATAAAAATCCGGTTGAAATTGCGCAAAACGCAATCAAACATGCAAAAGCAAATGGATTCAATGTCGTGATTGTCGATACTGCTGGTCGTTTAGCTGTCGATGAGGAAATGATGAACGAAATAGAACGTGTTCATAAAGCCATCGAGCCACAAGAAACCTTGTTTGTAGTGGATGCAATGACCGGACAAGATGCTGTGAATACAGCAAAAACCTTCAACGAAAGATTAAATTTTGATGGAGTTATTTTGACTAAATTGGATGGAGATACGCGTGGTGGAGCAGCAATTTCGATCAAATCAGTTGTTAATAAACCAATCAAATTCGTAGGTACAGGGGAAAAGATGGATGCCATTGATGTGTTCTATCCAATTCGTATGGCCGAAAGAATCTTGGGGATGGGAGATGTTGTGTCTTTGGTAGAAAGAGCCCAAGAACAATTTGACGAAGAAGAAGCACGAAAAATACAAAAGAAAATTGCCAAAAATGAATTCGGTTTTGATGATTTCCTTTCTCAAATTCAACAAGTAAAGAAAATGGGTAATATGAAAGATTTGGTTGGAATGATACCAGGTGCTTCAAAAGCCATGAAAGATGTGGAAATAGAAGACGATGCTTTCAAACATATTGAAGCCATTATTCACTCGATGACTCCAGTTGAAAGGAGCAAGCCGGCTCTAATTGACGTGAAAAGAAAAGCCCGAATTGCTAAAGGCTCCGGTACCAAAATCGAACAGGTGAATCAATTGATGAAACAGTTCGAACAAATGAGCAAGATGATGAAAATGATGCAAGGGCCAGGAGGTAAAAACCTTATGAAAATGATGGGTGGTATGAAAGGTGGAATGCCAGGAATGAGATAAAATGAGTCAAAAGCCGAAAGTCTTAAAGTTGTAATGACTTTAAGACTTTCGGCTTTAATACATTAAACTAAATAAAAATGCAATTACTAGACGGAAAAAAAACTGCGGAAGATATAAAAAGCGAGATTGCTATTCAAGTGCAGAAAATGAAAGCTGACGGGCAGAAAGTGCCCCATTTAGCAGCGGTTCTTGTTGGGTCAAACGGCGCAAGTTTGACTTATGTTGGCAGCAAAGTAAGATCATGTCAACAAATAGGATTCGAATCTACATTGGTTTCTTTAGCGGAAGACATCTCGGAAGTTGAATTATTGGCAAAAATCAAAGACCTCAATGAAGATGATGAATTAGACGGTTTCATTGTTCAATTGCCTTTGCCCAAACACATCGACGAGCAGAAAATCCTGATGGCTATTGATCCTGATAAAGATGTGGATGGATTTCATCCAACCAATTTTGGAAAAATGGCTTTAGAAATGGAAACGTTTTTGCCCGCAACGCCTTATGGAATAATGGAATTGTTAGAACGTTACAAAGTAGAAACAGCGGGCAAGCATACTGTCGTTATTGGGCGAAGCCATATTGTGGGTCGACCAATGAGTATTTTGATGAGTCGCAAAGGTTATCCAGGGGATTCAACTGTAACTCTTACGCACAGTAGAACCAAAAATATAGAAGAATACACTAAAAATGCCGATATCATTATTACGGCTTTAGGAGTTCCTAATTACCTAAAAGCAGATATGGTGAAAGAAGGTGTTGTGGTTATTGATGTGGGTATTACCAGAGTGGAAGATAGTTCACATCCAAAAGGATATGTGATTACCGGTGATGTTGATTTTGAAAATGTAAGTAAAAAAGCATCGTTTATTACTCCGGTTCCGGGTGGAGTAGGACCTATGACCATTGCAATGTTATTGAAAAATACGCTTTTGGCACGGGAAATGAAAAGAAATAAATAAAGAGAAAATAGTTTTGATTGAAAGCCTTAGACAGCAGTTTAAGGCTTTTTTTAGTTTAAAAATGTATAAAATTCTGATAATTGAAGCGGAAATGGAATTTAAAGAATACTTTTGTACCACTTAAAAAAACCTTTAAAATGGACGATTATTATTCGGAAATGTTGAACTAATATAGCGCTTGAACGATTTTCAGGAGGCTGTACATAAACCTATAGAATTTTTGAAATGAGAGCTTTTTACAAAAACAATAACGGATTAATTGCCACCGCTGAATGGACTCCTAACTGCTGGATAAATATTGAATGCCCTACCAAAGCCGAAAAAAAATATTTACTCGACGAATTACAAATTCCCGAAGCATTTTATAACGACATTGAAGATATTGACGAAAGACCAAGGATAGAAATTGAAAATGGTTGGACTTTGATCATCATGCGAATTCCTGTGAAGAGTAATGATGTGAAGTTGCCTTTTCATACGATTCCTGTTGGAGTTGTTTTTAAAGGAGAAGTTTGTATTACCATCAGTTTTCATAAAACGGAAATGCTTACTGATTTTGTAACCTATACCAAACGCAAGAACATCAATATTAAAGACAACTTCGATTTAGTGCTCAAATTATTACTTTCCTCCAGTGTTTGGTTTTTGAAATATTTAAAGCAAGTCAATCAAAAAATAAGATTAGCCGAGGACAATTTAGAAAAGTCAATTAAAAATGAAGAATTACAAGCGTTGCTTCAAATAGAAAAATGTTTGGTATTCTTTATGACTTCCTTGAAAGGGAATGATATCCTATTGCATCGAATCAAGAATATAAAGTCCCAAAAAGAATATTTTGATTTAGATTTACTGGAGGATGTTGAAATTGAATTGCGTCAGGCACAGGAAACCACTAATATTTATAGCGACATCTTAACGGGAACTATGGATGCGTACGCTTCTGTGATTTCTAATAACATGAATGCGATTATGAAGCAGATGACTTCGATTTCGATTATTCTGATGATTCCAACATTGATTGCCAGTTTGTACGGAATGAATGTGCCTAATGATTTACAAGACAATCGTTATGGAATCTGGATTGTCATTTCCGTATCTGTTTTATTATCTGCTTTTGGTGTGTTTTTGTTCAAAAGAAAAAGATGGTTTTGATAGAAATAGATTTCAACTTTAAATTTCACTATTCCTGAGACTATGGATTTACTTTAATAGTGTATCAAAAAGTTTTAATTTTCCAAAATAATGATTTTGAAATAAAAGTATAATACTATGTTTAGGGTTAAATAATAGCTGTATACACCAAATAATGGTCTTTTTTAGAGTTAAAGCGCCTTGTTAATGATGGCTTTATGAAATATTTTTCGCATAATTTAGGATAGGCCAAATTTATAAACTACATTTATTTCTCAAATAAATTACTATCTAATGAGAAAAAAATTACTGTTTTTATTCGTACTTTGTTTTGGTATCACTCACGCTCAAAAGGACTACCTGAGCTATGAAAACCTTACTAAAAGTCTAAAAGAGCTTGACGCCAAAAGTAAATATTGCACTGTAAAATCAATTGGTAAAAGTAGTGGAGGCAGAGAAATATGGGTAGTAACAATTTCCGAATCAACCACTCCAAAACCAGCTTTGCTTATCACAGCCGGGCTTGACGGAAAATACCGTGCTGGTACACAGATCACCTTAAAAATGATTGATAACGTATTGAAAAACGACAAGTTAGTTGCGATTTTAAAAGAAAAAACGATTTATTTTGTTCCTGCTGTAAATCCGGATGCCATAGATGCTGCTTTTGGTGCTGTAAAAATGGAAAAGCGCGGTAACGATACCAAAACAGATGATGACAGAGACGGTAAAATAGGCGAAGACCCTTTTGAAGATTTAAATAAAGATGGTTTAATTACGCAACTTCGGATTGAAGATGTAACAGGAAGTTTCATTGAAAGCCCAGAGGATTCCCGTGTTTTAATAAAAGCAGATCCAACAAAAAATCAGGTTGGCAAGTATGTTTTAATTTCAGAGGGAATTGATACCGATAAAGACGGAATGTTTAATGAAGATTTTTCAGAAGGAGTCAATATCGACAAAAATTTTACTTTTGATTATCCTGCTTTCGAAAAAGGGGCAGGAGTTTATGTAGCTTCTGAGCCAGAAACCAGGGCACTTCTTGATTTTTTATATTTGAATCAGAATATTTATGGTGTACTTACTTTTGGGATGCACAATAATTTATCTGAGACTCCAAAGTATGATAGTAAGTTAGCTAGTTCTAGAATTATTAAAGGATGGTTAGAAAAAGATAGTAAAGCAGCAGAGCAGGTTTCTAAATTATATACCCAAAAAGCGGCAATCAAAGGTGGCCCTAAAATGCCGATGACCAAAGGAAATTTTGCGCAAGCCGCTTATTTCCATGCAGGGAGATTCAGTTTTTCAACACCAGGCTGGTGGGTTCCTAAAGTAGAGGCTAAAAAAGATTCGCTGTATTCTAAATTAGAAAAGCCAGCAGAAAAAGATAAAGAGGAATTGAATTCAGAAGTCTCTTTTTTAAAATGGGCTGATAGCCAAAATATAAAAAATGTTTTTGTTGACTGGTCAGTTATTAAACATCCTGATTTTCCAAATCAAAAAGTAGAAGTAGGAGGTTTTATCCCTTATGCTCTGAACAATCCACCTGTGAAATTTTTAGAAGAAACAGCGAATAAACATATGCTTTTTGTGGAAGAACTTTTGGCAGCCATGCCAAAAATTGAAACAAATGTTGCCGAAGTAGAAAAGATAAAGGAGAACTTATACCGCGTCACTATAAAAGTGGCCAATAAAGGGTTGCTGCCTACTTATACTGAAATAGGAGACAAAATCCGATTTGTTTCTAAAATGAAAACAGAAATTCTACTCCAAAAAAATCAAATCATGGTTTCTGGCAGGAAATATTTTATCCGTAATAGTATGCAAGCGGATGAATCAGAGGAATATTCATGGTTGATTTCAGGTACAGGAAAAGTGACGATCACTACAGGTTGTGCCACTGCAGGATTTAAAGAGGTAATTGCTGATTTGAAATAATAAGTTGACTTCAAAAAAATAAAAAAGGATATTGAATCCTCACCGATAAAAAGTAAAAAAATGAAAAAATACATACTATTCAGCTTGTTCAGTTTTGTTTTTTGGGTTACTAATGCTCAAAAAAATGGTATTGCTCCACAAGATTTAAATGGCATCCGTGCCATTGGTTCCCCTGCTAATCCCAAAGTAAAAATGACTTGGGATCAGTACCATGATTATGCACAGGTGACTCAGCTAGGAAGAGATTTGGTGAAAGCCTATCCAAATTTAGTTAAAATGGAATCCGTAGGGAAATCCTATGAAGGAAGAGATCTTTGGGTATTAACGATCTCTGATTTCGATTCCGATAAAGTTGAAAACAAGCCTGGTTTTTATATCGATGGCGGAATTCACGCAAATGAAATGCAAGGTGTTGAGGTTGCCATGTATACGGCATGGTATTTAGCGGAGAGTTTTCAAACTATTAAATTCATAAATACTTTATTAAAAGAAAAGGTGTTTTATATTGTAATGACTATCAGTCCTGACGGGCGGGAAAATTTTATTTACAAACCGAACAACTCTAATACCTCTCGTTCAGGAATGCGTCCTTTTGATAATGATGGTGACGGTCTGGTGAATGAAGATACGCTTGATGATTTAGATAACGACGGGAATATCGTGATGATGCGCAGAAAATCAAAAATAGGACGATGGAAAACAGATCCTAAATATCCTACTCGCATGTATCAGGTCAAAGGAGATGAAATAGGAGACTATGAAATGTTAGGGTATGAAGGTTTAGATAACGATAAAGATGGTTTAGTAAATGAGGATTTGATTGGGACGTATGATCCAAACCGAGATTGGGGATGGAATTGGCAACCTAATTATGTTCAAAATGGGGCATTGTTTTATCCAGGTACACTTCCTGAAACCCGTGCTATAAAAGCCTTTATTATCAATCATCCCAATATTGCCGGAGCACAAAGCTACCATAATTACGGCGGAATGTTTTTAAGAGGTCCCGGCGCTGCAGAAGACGATGCGTTATTTGCTCCACAAGATATTGAAGTGTACGATAATATTGGAAAGTTAGGGGAAAAAATGATTCCCGGTTATAATTATTTTGTAATTCACAAAGACTTGTACACTGTTTATGGTGGAGAAATTGATTTTTTGTCTTTGACTCGAGGGATATTTACTTTTAGTAATGAATTGATGACTTCCTATAAGTTATTTAACCAAAAAAATACCGCTGGACGATGGGATAATGATGAATTCAATGAATTTGATAAATACCTGTTGTTTGGTGATGGCTATGTAGAATGGAAGGAGTTTAATCATCCGCAGTTTGGCGATATTGAAATAGGAGGTCCTAAAAAGAATTACATTCGGAATCATCCGGGGTTTATGATTCAGGAAGATGCACACAGAAACATGGCGTTTTCATTGTACCATGCGTATCAGACTCCAAAATTAGAAATTGTAGGTATTGAAACTGAAAAGCTTTCAGGGGATTTAGTTGCAGTGACTGCCACAATTATGAATACAAGGATCATTCCAACCCATTCGCGACATGATGTAAAAAACAAGATAGAGCGTCCTAATTATATCAGTTTAGCGGGTAGTACCGTTGTAGCGGGTATGACAGTTCAAAACGAAGATTTGAATTTATTTACAGAACAAAAATTCAGTCCAGAGACCATTGCAGTACCTATTATTGAAGGGATGGGTAATGTAAAAGTAAGATGGATCGTTAAAGGAAATCCTTCAGGAGCAACGGTAAACGTTTCCAGTGCCAAAGGCGGAATAGTCTCTGAGAAAGTAAAATAGATAAATACTACTGTGGTTTTTAATCAGTACAAACGTGTAATTTGTTTTAGAGTGAAGTGCTATTCAGTACGCTTTAAAATGGTTTCTAAAAACCCAGACTAGCTCTGGGTTTTTTATTTATAATTGTTTTTTAATAATCGCCTCGTCCTTTAAATCTAGGATCATCTCTTTTGATAAATTCCGTTCTTCTTTTTGGTACTTCTGTTTTTGGTAAACTGGCTTCTTCGGTTTTGATCGAAGGTTCGATGAGTTCGTTTAATTCTTTGATTTCGGCATCAGTCAAATCACGGAAACGACCCACAGGAATGTCCAGCGAAATATTGATAATTCGGATGCGTTTTAATGCCGTAACTTCATACCCCAGGTATTCACACATTCTACGAATTTGACGGTTTAAACCTTGTGTCAACACGATTTTAAAAATGGTAGAACTAATTTTTTCTACCTTACATTTTCGGGTGACGGTGTCTAAAATTGGTATGCCATTTCCCATTTTTTCAATAAAACGATCGGTGATGAGTTTGTTGACCGTTACGGTATATTCTTTTTCGTGATTGTTTCTTGCACGTAGTATTTTATTGACGATATCGCCGTCATTGGTCATAAAAATCAATCCTTCACTGGCTTTGTCTAATCGTCCTATAGGGAATATACGTTTGGGGTAATTGATGTAATCTACAATATTATTGCGAACCTGCAGATTTGTAGTGCATTCGATTCCTACCGGTTTGTAGAAAGCAAGATAAACAGGCTTTTCATTTTTCTCACGGATTAGTTTGCCGTCAATACGCACTTCATCATGGTGAGAAACTTTGGTTCCTAATTCCGGTACGACTCCATTGAGGGTTACACGACCTTCTGCAATGATTTTGTCAGCTTCGCGGCGGGAGCAATACCCGGTTTCTCCTATGTATTTATTGAGTCGTTTTAGATTTTCTTCCATAATACAAAAGTAATGAATTTGGAAATAGTTATAGGAGTTTTGTATAATCTTTGTCATTTGGACAAAGCAGAAATGGCGTAACGATCATACTATTCTGATGGTGTTTGTTTTACTCCGTTTCAAATAAAAAGTGGGAGACTTTTTTATACAACCCATCGTCATGCATGCTATGCCCTAACCCATTAGTTTCAATGAAAATAGAATTTTTCCAGGTGCTGGCTATTTTTTTTCCTTCTTCAAATAAAACAACTGTATCATTAGTGTCATGAGCGATTAATCCTTTTGTTTTTATTTTAGTAGCAAAATGCTTGGCTGAGAATTTTTCAAGTTTTAGTTTAAAATGGTGTAGATAATGTGCTTCAAGTCCTTTTGAAATTTTAGAGTTTAAACTCAACATTGCAATATAATTATCGAGAATAATTTTGAAATCACTCGGCGATCCTAAAATCACCATTTTCTCAATAGTGTTGTTTTGATAAACAGATTGATAATACAAGCAGGTTTTTCCTCCTAAGGAATGGCCAATTAGGTATTGCGGTTTAAATTTTTGAACTATAAAATCAATAGATTTAGCATATTGGGGAATATTAAATTCCTTTCCACTTGATAAGCCATGAGCAGGAGCGTCGATTGCTATGATTGTACTACCGGATTTTTTTAAATAGGGTACCATTTTTTTCCAGCGTGACGCATTGCTTTCCCATCCATGCACGAGGAGTATTACAGTATTATTTCCTTTCCAAGTATAGGTTTGAATGTCGTGTCCGTTATGCTGAAAAGTTTCCGCAGCTGTTTCTTGTAGTATTTTAGGAAGTTTTGTAGCAGTAAGCCTGCCTTCTCGGGGTTCGCTAAAAAGAGAATAAGCAAGTTGGGTTGCCTTGTCAAGAAATACGTAGCTTAATAAATTTACGTATAATCCAATAGTTTTAGTAAACAGATAATAAAGTATTTTTTTCATAAAAAAAAAGTCCCGATTGGTATCGGGACTTAACTATAATTAGAATTTAGAAAACAATTGTTCCATTTTCTCTTTTTCTTCGTCAGCCAATACACTGTCGACTAATATTCTTCCGGAGTGTTCATCAGTAATGATTTTTTTTCTGGAAGCAATTTCTACTTGTGTTTGTGGGGGTATCGTGAAGAAAGATCCTGCAGAGGCTCCTCTTTCGATAGAAACAACAGCTAAACCATTGCGAACACTTGTTCGGATTCTAGTGTATGCTTTTAGCAATCGTTCTTCTATTAAAGCTTGGTATTCTTGTGATTTCTCAGTTAAGAACGCTTCTTCTTTAGCTGTTTCTGCCATAATGGCGTCTAACTCTGATTTTTTATGCTTTAAGTGATTTGACTTCGCTTCTAATCTTTCTTTAGAACTAGAAATTACTTCTTTCTTGTGTTCGATTGAAGCTTTCATTTCTTTAATTTGTTTTTCAGACAACTGAATTTCTAATTCTTGAAATTCAATTTCTTTAGTCAACGAATTAAATTCTCGGTTGTTACGAACCGTTTCTTGTTGCTTAGTATATTTTTTGATGGACTCTTTGTGCTCATCAATTGCATTCTTTTTTACTTTGATTAGATCCTCAACAACTTCGAGTTCTCCTTTCAGTTTTTCTGAACGGGTGCTTAAACCTGCAACTTCATCTTCTAAATCGTCTACTTCTAAAGGAAGTTCTCCTCTTACGTTTCTGATTTCGTCAATTCTAGAGTCAATAAGTTGTAAATCATAAATTGCTCTTAACTTGTCCTCAACACTTAATTCTTTCGTATTCGCCATATTCTATAAGTACTTAACTGGATTTGAATTTTCTTCTGATAAAATAACTGCAAAATTAAGGATTTTTTTCCGAAGATACTCAACAATATAATTTTTTGTATAACGTTCGCTTTCAAAATGTCCTATATCGGCCAATAGCAACTTGTTTTCGGCCTCATAAAATTGATGGTACTTAAAATCGGCAGTCAAATAGGCGTCTGCTCCGGCCTGAATTGCATTTTTTATGGCAAAACTTCCCGCTCCGCCCAACACTGCTACTTTTTTAATTGTTGCACCTGTAAAACCGGAATGCCGAATTCCGCCGCACTCCATTTTTTCTTTTGCAAAAAGCAGAAACTCTTTTTCATTCATGGGATTTTTTAATTCGCCTATCATGCCTAAGCCAATATTTTGGTTTTGGTTTTGCAATTCATAAATTTCATAGGCCACTTCCTCACAGGCGTGGCTATTGAATAAGGCTTTCAGGATTTTTTTTTCTAAATGTTTTTCGAAAGTGACTTCGATTTTGATTTCGTTTCCTTGTACAAATTCAAATCGTTCTCCAACTTGCGGATTGCTGTGCTCGTTTCCCATATAGGTTCCAATTCCTTCCGAATTAAAACTGCAATTTTCATAATTCCCAATCTTTCCCGCTCCTGCCTCAAAGAGGGCATTTCGTACTTCTTCCGCATTTTCAGGAATCGTGTAGGTTACTAATTTCCGAATGAAGTTTTGCTTTGGAATCAGGATTTTTGTATGTATTAATCCTAATGCATCACTAAATATTTTATTTACACCTTCCTGATGATTGTCCAGCGCAGTGTGAACGGCATATATAGCTATGTCATTTTTTATGGCTTTGATAACAGCGCGTTCCACGTAGTTTTTACCCGTTATTTTTTTCAATCCAGAAAATAAGATGGGATGAAAACAAACCACCAGATTGCATTTTTTTGCAATCGCTTCGTCAATTATATTTTCTAAAGCATCATGGCAAACTAAAATACCTGTAGCCTCCGTTTCCTGATCGCCAACCAATAGTCCTACATTGTCAAAATCTTCAGCATAGGCGAGTGGCGCCATTTCTTCGAGTACGTCTATTATTTCTTTGATTTTCATATTTTTGACTCTGATTTACACAGATATATTTTTATACACAGATTCAAAGTTATTTTTAATTTGCGAAAATTTGTGAAATCTGTGTTAGATTTTTAAATCAAAGATAATTTATTCTACTTTCGTAAAATGAATTTACTTCGAAAATTACTATTCCCTTTTGCCGTTTTGTATGGTCTAGTAACGTGTATTCGGAACTTTCTTTTCGATAAAGGGGTTTTAAAATCATACTCGTTTGAATTGCCTATTATTGCTGTTGGGAATCTTAGTGTTGGAGGAACCGGAAAAACGCCCCAAATTGAATATTTGATTCGCTTGCTTTCGGATAAATATAAAATTGCTACATTAAGTAGAGGCTATAAAAGGCAATCTAAAGGTTTTATTTTGGCAGAAGCCACTTCGAATGCAGAAACCTTGGGAGATGAACCTTTTCAGTTTTATCAAAAATTCCCATCGATTCAAGTTGCGGTTGATGCCGACAGAAAAAATGGAATAGAGCAATTGCTTTCGCAATCCATAAAACCAGAAGTGATTTTGCTTGATGACGCTTTTCAACATCGAAAAGTAAAAGCGGGTTTTTATATTTTATTGACTTCTTATGGTGATTTATATTCGGATGATTGTATGTTGCCAACCGGAAATTTACGCGAAAGCCAAAGCGGAGATGCAAGAGCAAACGTGATTATTGTAACCAAATGCCCTTTTAATCTTTCATCAGAGGAACAGGAAGATATTAAAAAGAGATTGAATCTTACGACAAATCAAGAATTATACTTTACTTTTATAGCATACGATGGTTATATTTATGGGGAAAATTTAAAGATTAAAGGGAATGAAATTCAAGATGCTGCTAAGGTACTAGTGGCAGGAATTGCAAAACCGGAACCATTTTTCGCTTATTTTAAGGATACTAATGAGGTCTGTTTGTCTTTTCCGGATCATCATAATTTTACCGATAAAGACATTTTAGAAATTAAAAAGTTAGCTCAAAACAACATGATTATCACTACCGAAAAAGATTATATGCGATTGAAAGGAAGTTTACCAAGCGGACAACTCTTTTATCTGCCTATAAAAAGTACTTTTATTTCCGGGAGTGAAAATTTTGATAAAACAATTACAGATTATGTGGGAACAAGTACAGGAAACCGTTAGTTACATTAAGCAAAGAATTGATTTTACGCCAGAATATGGTGTGATTTTAGGATCAGGATTAGGGAGTTTTACCGATGAAATGAAGGTAGAATATACACTGCCCTACAATGAAATTTTAAATTTCCCTGTATCGACGGTACAAGGTCATAAAGGGGCCTTGGTTTTTGGAACAATAGGCGGTAAGAAAGTAGTGGCCATGCAGGGACGGTTTCATTTTTATGAAGGCTATTCGATGACTGAAGTGACTTTTCCGGTGCGAGTGATGAAGTTTTTAGGGATTGAGAAATTAGTGGTTTCAAATGCATCAGGCGGTGTGAATCCGGCCTATAAAGTAGGCTCTATTGTGATGCTTACGGATCACATCAATATGACGCCGGAGCACCCTTTACGTGGGAAAAATGACGAACGTTTTGGACCTCGTTTTGTAAATATGAGTGAGCCGTATTCGAGAAAAATGATTGCAAAAGCGACTGAATTAGCTAAGCAACTTCATATCGAGGTTCATGAAGGAATTTATCTGGGGCTTCAAGGGCCTACTTTTGAAACTTTGGCGGAATATAGAATGGTCAAGACTCTTGGTGCAGATTGTGTTGGGATGTCAACCGTTCCTGAAGTAATTGTGGCCCGTCACATGGATCTGGAGACCTTTGGAATTTCTGTAATTACGGATATGGGTAATGAAGAAAGTATTGGCACTATTTCACACGATGAAGTATTGGAAGCAGCAAAAAAAGCTGAACCGCAAGTGAGGAGTCTTATTAAAGAATTGATTTTAAACTATTAATGACTAGATGTATTCAGCAATCGTTTTGTAAAATTCCTCAGGGACGAACGGTTTTGTAATGACTTCATTCATTCCAAAAGACAAGAGCATTTCGCGGTTTTCATGCAATGAGATCGCCGTAAGGACAATGATGGGTGTAGTTTTATCAAATATTCTAATTAATTCTGTAGCGATCGTGCCGTTGATTCCAGGTAAATGAACGTCCATATGAACCAAGTCAAATTTACTTTTTCGAACTAAATCAATGGCATCTTCCCTATTGTCAACTAATTCACAAATGATTCCTTTATTGATCAGCATCTTTTTAGTGATCATTTGGTTAATTTTATTGTCCTCTACCAAAAGTATTTTTTATATAATAATTTAGAATCATAGTTTGCTTTTGGTTTGGTTTCCTCTTGTAACGGTTGCTTACTTATTTTAAAGTCCGGCAGGAATGAAAATGTAGATCCTTCTCCTACAGTACTTTTTAGTTTAATTTGGCCACCCAGTATTTTAATTAATTTTTTTATAATAGTTAATCCTAGCCCCGTGACGCCATATTTTCGATTTACTTCTATGGAACTTTGGGAAAAATTGTCAAAAACACTTGCCAGTTTATCTTCGGGGATTCCAATTCCGGTATCAGTAATTTCATAATATAAAGTTGCATTTTCATTCTGCAAAGAGTGCAGTTTGGTAATTACGTGTACGGCTCCGTTTTGTGTAAATTTTAGCGCATTGTTGATTAAATTTCATTTGGGTTTTCTACCAATAACAAATGGGTAATTCCGTTGATGGTATTCAGAGGGGTTTAAAACTTGAAAATAAAGTCGCGCTCTTAGAGAACGTTTCTATGGCGTTATCAACCTCTTTTAAACCAAAATAAATTTTACCCAGATTATAATTCTGAAGTGCTTGATCTTCTATGTTTTTATTTCGAGTCGCATAAAGGATTGCTTTTTGAGTGTGTAGCAGTGCTTCTTTGTAATTATTAGTTTGAATGCTGGAGTTCTTTAAACTAGTGTAATATAAAATACTGTCCGTTTTCTCTGTAGATTGAGGAAGCAGTGAGGAGTAAAAAAAAATAATAAAAACAAAAAAATAATTCATTTGTAATTAAATTTTTTTGTAGTTATTTTCTGTCAATAGTATTAGGTCAATTATTCTGGATGAATAACCAATTTCATTATCATACCATCCAACTACTTTTACCATTTTATCAATAACCGAAGTGAGTTGAGCATCGAATATACAAGAATTTTTATTGCCAATGACATCAACTGAAACAATTGGGTCCTCGGTATAATCTAAAATACCTTTTAGAGTAGTTTGTGCAGCATTTTTGAAGGCGGCATTTATTTCTTGTATTGTCACTGTGCGCTTTACATTGAATGTGATGTCAGTCAAGGAGCCGTCAGGTACAGGTACCCGGATGCCGCAACCGCCAATTTTACCTTCAAACTCGGGAAATATTTTTGTCAACGCTTTTGCAGCACCTGTTGTCGTGGGTACAATAGATTGACTTGCTCCTCTGGCGCGACGTAAGTCTTTATGTGGTTGGTCGTGCAGACTCTGGTCTGTGGTGTACGAGTGAATCGTAGTAATGTAGGCTTGTTCTATACCGCAAAGGTCATTGATTACTTTGATCATTGGAGCGGCATTATTGGTAGTACAGCTGGCATTTGATATAATGGTTTCCGTTCCGTCAAGTATACAGTCATTGACACCTAAAACGACTGTTTTGATAGTGTCTACTTCTGATGGTGCGGAAAGGATTACTTTTTTAGCCCCAGCCAAGATATGGGCATTCAGCGCTTCAAAAGTCTTGTATTTACCTGTGGATTCGATTACGTAATCAATGTCTACACTTTTCCAGTCCAGATTGGAAATGGTTTTTTCATGGAAAAACAAAAAATGATTTCCGTCTATCAGAATTCCTTTTTCATCATCGCTGACCGTAAAGGGTAACACTCCGTGAATACTATCATATTTCACTAAATGGGCCATCGTTTTCTTGTCGGCAATATCATTTATGGCAACAACTTCTATTGAGGGATGGTTTAAAAGTAATCGGAATAAATTCCGGCCGATTCTTCCAAAACCATTTATGGCTATTCTAGTTTTCAAATGGATTCATTTATTCGTTTATTCGTTTATTTGGTTAACCGATTAAACAAATAAACGAAGAAACTATTTATAATATATGTTTTTGTGCTTTGTAAGAGGACCGAACTAATGGTCCACTTTCTACATGACGGAACCCTAGTTCTAAACCAAATTTCTCGTATACTGCAAATTGATCGGGTGTTATGAATTCTTTTACCGGCAAATGTTTTTTGCTGGGTTGTAAGTACTGGCCTATTGTAACAATATCCACATTGGCTTCCCGTAAGTCCCGCATGGTTTGAAAAACTTCGGCTTCTTGCTCGCCCAGACCTAGCATAATACCTGATTTTGTTCTCTTAATTCCTTTTTCTTTCAAATAGCGTAATACGGCTAAACTTCGGTCGTATTTTGCCTGAATGCGGACTTCACGGGTTAATCGGCGTACTGTTTCCACGTTATGCGAAACTACTTCAGGATTGGCTTCTACGATACGGTCAATATTTCTTTCGATACCTTGAAAATCAGGAATCAGCGTTTCCAGTGTTATATTGGGGTTCATTCTTCGAATGGCTTTTACGGTTTCTATCCAAATGATTGAGCCGCCATCTTTCAAGTCATCTCTGTCAACGCTGGTAATCACGGCGTGTTTGATATTCATGATTTTGATAGAACGCGCTACCTTCTCGGGCTCATCCCAATCTACGGTTTCGGGTCTTCCTGTTTTTACCCCGCAAAAACCACAAGAGCGCGTACAAGTGTTTCCCAGAATCATAAAAGTTGCTGTTCCTTCACCCCAGCATTCACCCATATTAGGGCAACTTCCGGAGGCACAAATTGTATTTAAGCTATATTTGTCCACTAAGCCACGAAGCTCAGTGTATTTTTTTCCTATTGGGAGTTTTACCTTCAACCATTTTGGCTTTGCAGTTGGTAAAGTATTTTCTAAAACTATTTCCATATTTAAATTTTCAAAGTACAAAGATAAGGAATAGAGTTTATTTGTAGATTCGTTTCGTTGTTTATTTGAATAAAGAGATACGGATACTTTGGCAGTACTATAGTCGCTTTTCTTAGGAAGTAGTCGTTCTGATTTTCGGAATATCCATGCTTTTTGCTATGTTTCTCGAAATGGTGGCAAGGGATGCCACTGCCATCAGAGCTCAATTAGATAAAGGTACAATCGTAAAAAAAATCAGGTATAAAAAAGCTTCAAAATGAATGGAATATTTTTTTATTTAATTCATCTGTACCGAAGAAAAGGATGTACTTGTGGTGGCGGTTGCCATACCTTTAGTTGGTGTAATTGTTGCGGATGTGTAATCAGTGGTTTTAAGAATATCCGGACTTGCCAGTGGCGCCTGTACAATAACAGGATGTACTAACTGGTCGTTTAGAATTGGTATTGCTGTGGTTTGTTTTTGTATTTCAGATAACACTTGTGTAGGTGTTTCTACAAGCTGGCTTTGTAGAATATCAGTTAATTGAACTGTGGTATTTGTAAATTCAGAAATGGTAATTACAAGGCCGTTTTGAGGATTGAAATAACTAATAATCAATGGAACGGCGACAACTGCCACCGAGAACAATAATCCCATAAATAGTGCCGTTAATGAAGTTTTGGCACTTTCCTGGCGCAACTGATACGCGCCATACTCTTTGTTTTTGTCTTGAAAAATAAGGTTGATCCAACTGGTTTGGTAAAGGCTTAATTTTGACATAATTCATAGATTTAATGGTTAAGTAGCAGTTAAATCACAAGTGAAGGATGTTTTTATTTATAACACATAAAACAAGATTACTATTTTATAAATCTAGCATTTATTTTTTTATTACAGTAAGTTTATGTGTGTTTATTTAACTTAAATAGTACTTAATACTCATAAATAGTGTTTTTTTAATAGAGTTATTCATAATTAAAAACGCATCCAAGTCTATGGATGCATTTTGTGATTGGGTTTTGTTACTTTATAAATTGCATTTAGAAAGCATATTTGAATCCAATTTGTATTTGAAACGGATTTCCGGAAAGCGAAGGAAGTCCGGCATTATTAACTCTATAATTAAATTGCTGTCTGCTGCTGTCAAACCCGGGAACTGCTGCTGTTGTTCCGGATGCCGGTGTGCCTAAAGCATATAAGGACTGGCTTCCAAGGGATTTATTGACTCCCCATTCTTTATGTAATAAATTGGCAACATTAAAGATATCCGCTGTAAATTCTAAAAATTGTTTTTTGTATAAAGTAACTTTTTTACTGATTCGAATATCAACTAGTCCGTAAAATTCATTTATTCCTCCATTTCTTTCGGCTAATTTCCCAGAGTATTTGTTGATGTAGTTTTTTAAACTTTGACTTGCATTAGGATTGTCGAGTATGGTTTGCAAACCTGTTTTTATGTTTTGAGGGACAGTTGAGTTATTGATATCAAATATGTAGGCTAAATCATTTGATGCTGTCACAAAATCAGCATTTGTATTTCCTCCTGATAATAAACTGTATCGCGTACCGCCAATACCGGAATAACGTACACCAACACTGAAGCCATAAAATGTAGGCAAGGTCCCGTAAAATACTACTTTATGGCGGAAGTGATTATCAGAATAACTCATTTTACTCAAATCTCTGGGGTCATCTTCAACCGGTAAAACTAAAGTTGCCGTATTGGCTACATTTCCATTAAAAGAAGTATTGTCTTTTGTATCATTCAAGGTATAACTGGCGGATATTTCACCGTCTTTAAAGTAACGGTATGTTGCATCCACCACCAATGCAAATTGATTGACTTTACCTTCGCTGTTTAATTCTAACACACGTCCTAGTGTATTACTGATACGGCCTTTCGTCCAGTCTCCGGCTCCATTTGCAGGTATTGAACTGGCCGGAACATAGACGCCACGATTTCC
Organism: Flavobacterium sp. RSP15; assembly: GCF_003968755.1. Taxonomy (GTDB): domain Bacteria; phylum Bacteroidota; class Bacteroidia; order Flavobacteriales; family Flavobacteriaceae; genus Flavobacterium. The sequence continues at coordinate 25,220 of NZ_RYDL01000016.1, forward strand.
TTCATTAGCCAAAGTGAAAAATGGATTTGCAACCATATTTCTATCAACATATACATAGTTATTGCGGCCCAAAGTTGCATAACCTGCTATGCCAGCTTTTAATTTCTCAGTAAAAAAATGGGAATACGAAACATTAGCTTTATAGACGACAGGGACTTTAGCATCTGATCCCGTAAAATTGATAGTAGGCAATTGGAACGCATCTAAAGTTGGAATACTTGCATAATTATTTCGATAATCAATGAAATTTGGCATCGGAACATTAGGCGATCGAACATCTACTGTAGCCGTATGATTTCCGTCAAAATATAAATTATTGATGATTGCATAGTTGTTTAAATCAGAAGCGAAAATTCCGCCTCCTATGCGGACATAGTCCTTGTGGTTTTCATTTACATCCCAAGACAATTGCACTCTGGGTTGAAGAATAGCCGACTGGAGCTTGTTGTCCGTACGAATGCCCAGTTCATCAAAAACCAATTGATTAAAGGTGGCTGTTGGATATGCAGCATAATCAAATCTTAATCCTAAAGTCATGTCTAATCCTAATGCTATTTTGGTTTGTAACTGACCATATATTCCTGCGTTTAATATATTTGAGGTTACCGTAGGGTCGCTTACTAAGGGTACTTCTCTGTAATAGCGATATGGCGTTTGGTTTTCAAAATTAGCAATGCTATTAAAATGGAAACGTCCATTTACCTCGCTGCCATATAACGATTTTGAATTGGTGTGCATTAAATCAAATCCAAAAGTATATTTAACTTTATCCGTGTTAAAGTATAAATTATCTACAATTTGAAACACATTATTAGAGAATTTTTCTTGTGCAAATCGATGCCCGCCAATTTGGATATTAGTCGTTCTCACCGCTCCGTTAATTGTTGAAGCAACGTTTTCTACAATGGCGCGAGGTATATTGTATGAAGGCAGCTGGTCGCCGGGACTGCTGTCCTGAAAAGTATACAAGTGTTGTACTTTCAACTCATTCGTAACTCTTGCATTTACTTTTGTTCGTAAAGACGCCAGAATACTATTGTCAATACTTAAGTCATCACCTGATGATTCAAATAAATTAATAGCAGTATTATCTTGTAGTCCCAATTTATTATTATCGTAAGTAAAATTATTGCGAACAGTCAATAAATTATTATTGTTTATTTGCCAGTCGATACGAGCAAAGGCCGCATCAGAATTTCGTTTTTTCTCAAAAGAACCATATTGTGGGGAACTGGAAACTCCATATTTATCTCTTGCTATTGCTACAAAATTGTCAAGTGTTGCTCTTGTGACATTAAAGCGTAATTCATCCTCTGGAGATTGAATATCAGCGATAATTAGAGGGCGCAAATCTTGTTGATGGTCCCAAGCAACAAAGAAGTGCAATTTGTCTTTAATGATTGGTCCACCAAGAGTGAAACCGTATTGTGTGGTAGAAAAATCATTCTGACGTCTGTTTCCTCTAATGTCATACGGACTAGAGAGCCAGTCTGCACGATTGTAGGCAAACATACTTCCGGTAAGATCATTTGTGCCGGATTTTGTTACGGCACTTACCGTCCCGCCGCCACTTCGGCCATAGCTCACATCGTATTGATTGGTAACTACCTTGAATTCTCGCACGGCTTCAATAGAGATGGAGTAGGGAGCACCGCTTCGGCTTGTTGTTGCCCCTGCTGAAGTTGGGTTTTTAGCATTCATACCATCCAACGTATAATTTGTAGAAGAGGCTAACTGTCCGGAAATATTACCACCTCTGCTCAAAGGCGATAAATCCATCAAACTTGTAAAGTTTCTACCATTTACGGGTAATGCATTAATAAGTGTTGCAGTTACCGCGGTGGCTGCGCCTAAGTTTCCTGTTTTGTTTTTTAAGCCTCTGCCTACTACTTCAACCACTTCAAGATTTTGTATTTCGTCCTGCATCAGTATTTCAATATTTATTAAATCACCCTGATTTAAAGAGTAGCCGGACCGTTGTTGCAGGCCATAACCTATCGCCGTAACGCTGATTGTGTATGGACCACCTAATGGGAGTTCTTTGAAAGTAAAAACCCCTTTAAAATTTGATAGCGAACTGGTTTGGAATCCGGTTGATTCATTTCTGATTTGGACCATTGCATCTTTAAGAGGTTCTGCATTTATTCCTGAAATACTTCCCGAGATCGAGGCCTGCGTGGTTTGGGCAAAATTTTCATGGCTAACAAAAATAGTCAGCACAATCGTAAATAAAAATAATTGGAGTTTTTTCATGAATATTTTTTTTGTTTTTTAATGCCGACAAAGGAATTGACTAATTGAAAATTAGCTGTTATTTTAACAATAACACTTGTGTGCTTTTGTGTTAATTAAAACTTAAAAATAAGGTTAAAAGAATCCTTTTCTTTAAGATATTGCTACCTGATTTATCGCTAAAGGCTACCATTTGCGCTGGTAAAATGTTTTTAACTTAATACTTTCTTAATAGTTGAAACTTTTATAGGAGTTATTTTTACCACTAAATTTTAAACAGAAATTATGAAATTCATGAAATTATTGCTAGCCTCCTTAGTAGTCTTGTTATTTTTAAATTGTACTCCAAATAAATTTGTTGTCTGTGGTCACAGAGGAGCCATGGGGCATGAAACCGAAAACACATTGGCATCAATAAAAAAAGGAATGGAATTAAAAGCGGATATGTTAGAAATAGATGTTTTCAAAATTAAAACGGGTGAAATGGTTGTTTTTCACGATGATGATTTAGATCGTATTACCAATGCTAAAGGAAAAATCGAAGACTACAGTTTTGATGACTTGAGAAAAGTGCTGGTTGCCGGAAAACATCAAATCCCAACCTTGCAAGAGGTGATTGAGACGATAGATAAAAAAGTGGTACTTAATATCGAATTGAAAGGTACAAATACCGCAACGGATACGTACAGAATAATTGAAGAATACAAGAAAAAAGGGTGGAGTAATAAGAATTTCTTTATTTCTAGTTTTCGAGTAGATGAATTGCAGACTATGCGGTCTTTAAGCAAGGAAATAACGATTGGTTTACTGGCGTATAAAGATCCCATTGCGAATATTATTAAAACAGCAAAAACACTTAGCGCACAAGCAATAAATCCGTATTATAAGACCTTAACGACTGAAAATGTAGCGATAATGAAAGCTAATAATTTCAAAATCTATCCTTGGACTGTGAATGAACCTATCGATATTAATAATTTACAAGCGCTTAAGGTGAACGGAATTATTACGGATTATCCGGAAAGAATCATAAGATAATTATACGATAAACACGGGTCTTTATAAGGTGATCTAAAGTTGTTTTTAGATCGCTTTTTATTTTGTACCGTATTGATGCGTTGCGGTTTGTGTGGTATTTACCTTCTACTCTTAATGATTTCTGCCAATAATTTCTTGGCACGAAGCAACTTAATTTTTACATTACTTAGGGGTTCATCAATCTTGTTTGCAATTTCCTGGTAACTCATTTCCTGAAAATAACGCAACTGTATCACCTCTTGATAATGGGGTTTCAATTCTTTAATGAATTGCAGTAATCGGGAAAGATTTTGTTCCGTTATCAATTCATCTTCCGCAGATGGAGTAGTGTCGGCAATATTGTAGGCTTGCTGGTCGTGTTCATCGGTAATTTCTACAAAAAGACTCGATTTTTTTTTCCGCAATAAATCGATATGAACGTTTTTTGCAATAGCAATAAGCCAGGTGTTGAACTGGAATTCCGTATTGTAAGTGGCTATTTTATCAAAAGCTTTCGAGAACGTCTCAATGGTGATATCTTCGGCATTGGTTTCGTTTTCGGTGCGTTTCAGCATAAAACCATATACTTCATTCCAGTAATGATTCAACAGAAAAGTGAAGGCAACTTGATCGCCTTGTTTTGCTTTTTCTATCTGTTCGTTTATTTCCAATGGACTGGTTTTGAGAATGTATTTGTTATAAAAATATTGATTTGAGTAAATAGCAATACCAATTCAATTATTGGATACCAATATACAACATCTTTTTCTTTTAATTTGCCTGCCGAAAATCCGATGACAATCCATGTTACAAGATACCGAAGCGCAATTAAACTAAGCACTAATATCCATTGGAATTGAAAAGACAGCAATACAATGGGCAATAAAATGAATAACAATTGCGAACAGTAAAACAGACCTAATTGTAATTTATCAAAAGGTTTGTAATAATTTGCAGTAGCCACATGTCGTCTTTTTTGAATCAGCCAGTCTTTGTAAGTTTTTTTTGGTCTGGAAAGCGTAATGCTTTCCGGCGTGAAAGCAATAGTGGTATTTCTAGCATTTGCCGCCTGGTTTACAAATAAATCATCGTCACCGGAACGAATTTGCATGTGATCAATAAAACCATTTACATTGAAAAACTCTTCTTTTTTATACGCTAAATTTCTTCCTACACCCATGTACGGATGTCCTGTTTTTGCCCAAGAAAAATATTGAATCGCGGTTAACAAAGTTTCAAAACGAATTATTTTATTCAGGAAAGAGTTGGCAATTTTTTCATATTTCCCATACCCCAACACGATAGTTTTTTGCATCGTAAATTGAGAACTCATGGCTGTTATCCAGTCCTTTGAAGTGGGATAACAATCCGCATCAGTGAATAATAAATACTCTTTTTTTGCGGCTTTTATTCCTAATGTCAACGCATATTTTTTGTTTCCCCAAAAGGCTTCGTTGTTTTGTACTTTTACCAAACGAATATTTGGATATTGTTTTTCAAAACCTTCAAAAACAGCCAGAGTAGCATCACTTGAGGCATCGTCAATCAAGACAATTTCAAAATCCAGATAGTTTTGTTCCGCTAGTAAAGGGATAAAATTTGCTACATTTTCTTCTTCGTTTTTGGCACAAACAATAACTGAAATGGGGATTCTTTTTGGTATTATTTTTTGGATTTTGGCGAAAGCAAATTTCCCAAAAATACCTAGATAATAAAAAATTTGAACCGCAAGAATAAAAATAAAAAAGTAAAGAATTAGTATAAGCATCTGAGTTTAATGAGTGTTTAAATCCCCGATCCCGAAGCTTCAGGACGGCAGGGTGCAAAGGTATGATAGAATTATGAATTGTAAATTATAAATTATGATTTTTAAAAGAATTTTTAGTAGGCATTTCTTCATCTCATTTGCAACTGCTATTGACTGAAAATATTTTGTTTTTTCTAACTCAGAAATGATGTTTTGATGGTTTTTTTCGTCTCTGTTATGAGATGATTTTTCTGTGACTTGAATTTCAGTTATTTCAATTTCAAAGGCGACAATACCGCGAGTTTGCATCATGGTTTTTTTTAGATAAATCTGCTATACGAATCGGGTTTTCAGAATTCTGTTCGTACTTATCGACCACTTTTTTTTAAGGATTCAATGATTGCCTCGCCTTCAAGAATTTTTATTTTTGTAGATTTCTAGAATTACATTTTAGGATTGGTTTTTTGAGAATTAGGAATAGGGATTAGTACAACGATTTTAAAATTTATTGGAGTAATGCCTAGCGCCTATATCACATTTACTTCGGCCTCAATATGGATGCCAAAAATTTTAAAAATAGTGTCCTGAATATCTTTAGAAACATTCAAAATTTCCTGTCCGGTTGCATGGCCATAATTCACTAAAACTAGCGCTTGATTTTTATGAATTCCGGCATCGCCAAAACGTTTTCCTTTGAAACCGGCCTGTTCTATCAGCCATCCAGCAGGAACTTTTACTTCAGTTTCTGAAATATCAAAATATTTCATTTCAGGAAATTTCTTGTAAATTTTTTCGAAATCGGATTTTAACAGAATCGGATTTTTAAAGAAACTGCCACTGTTTCCCAATGCTGCCGGGTCGGGTAATTTGCTTTGTCGAATGGTAATTACAGCATTGCTGACATCCTTTAAAGTAGGATTGGTGATGTTGTTTTTGGTTAATTCAGCCGAAATATCGCCGTAAGAAGTATTGATTTTATGGTTCTTTTTAGTCAATTTAAAAACAACTGATGTAATGATGTATTGGTTTTTTATTTCGTTTTTGAAAACACTTTCCCGGTAACCAAAATGACATTCGTCCTTTGTGAAAATTTTTATTTCCTGATTTGCTACCGTCATTGCTTCACAGGAAACAAAAGTATCTTTGATTTCAGTTCCGTAAGCACCAATGTTTTGGATCGGCGTAGTCCCTACATTTCCGGGAATTAGCGACATGTTTTCTAATCCTCCAAAATTTTGATCGATGGTCCAAAGCACAAATTCATGCCAGTTTTCGCCAGCCTGACTTCTGACCCACACAAAGTCTTCGTTTTCTTCAAGGATTTTTTTGCCTTTCAAATCGATATGAATCACAAGGGCATCAATGTCTTTTGTCAAAAGCATGTTGCTGCCTCCTCCTAAAATAAATTTTTGCTGCGTTTTATTTTCTTGTAAAATAGTTGTCAAATCCTGTATAGAATGAATGGCGACAAACTGTTTTGCTTTGGCTTCGATACCAAAGGTGTTGTATTTTTTTAAAGAGAAATTAGGTACTATTTCCATAAAAGAAAGGGCGTTTTGTGTTGTTGAATCCTGCACCAAAAGTAAGGATTAAAATTTAGTTGCATACGTTTTCATCCAGATATGCATCATAAACAACGGCATTATGTACGGCGTCATTCTGGTGTCGCCTTTTTGTAAATTCATTATCAGTTTCTGGATGTGAATATGTTCAAAATAAGGGATTTGAAACAGATCACTTTTTGCGAAAGACTCTAGTTCGTCTTTAAAGGCGGGACTCTTTGTGATATAATCGCCCCAAGGCGCACTCAAACCTACTTTTCTGAATTTCAGAATTTCATTTGGTAAACGTTCTTCCATTGCTTTTTTTAGAATGAATTTCCATTTTTTTCCTGAGAAGAGCCACTTGTCATCCAATGATCCGAGACCAACAACTAATCTTGGGTCCAAAAATGGTTCCCTGCATTCAATGGATGCGCCCATTGTACAGCGATCGTTCCTGTCCAGAAGTGAGCATAAATAGGTGTGTTGGTCAAAATAAAGGGCTTGTCTCCGCAAGTTATCTGGATACAAAGATTTTGCTTCTTTATAAATTTGTTTCCGGTATTCGTTTCCTGGAGGGGTATTGATTCCAAAAGTTTCCGCAATATCATTTGGATAAATAGTAGAGCCATTGTAGATAACTAAATCTGATTTTTTACTAATTTTAGCATAACGCATTAACTTCTCGTAGCGTGGTTTTTTTGTAAAAAAATCTAGATTTCCAATGGCTGCAATAGAATTCAATAATGAGGGATATTGGAGGGTTTTGTAGCGTACATAACCACCCATTAACTCATCAGCACCTTCGCCGGAAAGCAATACTTTTACAGAAGGGTTTGCCATTTGAGATACCGCGAAAAGGTGCGGTTCACTCAAATGCATGATGGGTTCATCCTGAAAATAAGTGGAACTTAGTAACTGATTATAAAGATTTTCATCCTCTAATTGCATGGTGTGAAATCCATAATTGAACTTCTCGGCCATCATTTTTGCCAGATGCGCTTCATTGTGTTCTTTCTCTTTGAAACCCATATTAAACGTCTGGATGCCGTTGTATTTCTGGTGGTGTAACGAGGCTAAAATAGAGGAGGAATCCAGTCCACCACTCAATAAAACACCTACAGGCACGTCGCTTACCATGCGCATTTTAACAGAATCATCAAAGGTTTCCCGAAACCATTCGACCGGATTTTTTATTTCAGGGTGGTTTCGAATTTCATTTTTTAGATTCCACCACTTTTCTGTAGTGGTTTTTCCGCCTTCCTCAATGGTCATGCTATGGCCAGGTAATACTTTTTTTATATTTTGGTACAGCGTGTTTTCTCCAGCTACAAATCGGTTAAAAACATATTCTTCCAGTCCGTCTTGTGCCATTTTTAGCGGAACTCCAGCGGTGAAAAGAGCTTTTTGTTCCGATGCAAAATAAAATGTTTCGTTATAAAAAGAATAATATAGCGGTTTAACGCCCATTCTGTCTCTTGCAAGAACCAGCTTTTTTTCTAATGTATCCCAAACAGCAAAAGCAAACATACCATTTAGACGGTGGAGCATTTTTAAACCATACAATTGAAATAATTTCATTAAAACCTCCGTGTCTGAGGTCGTTCTGATATCAAATCCATTACTTTTTAACTCTGGATAAAATTCTTTGTAGTTATAAATTTCGCCATTATAAATGAGTACATATCTTCCGTCTTCGGATAGGAAAGGCTGGTGTCCAGCTACTGAAACATCCAAGATTGAAAGTCTTCGGTGTCCAAAACCAATATTATTTGCTAAAAACAATCCTTTGTCATCTGGGCCGCGATGTTCCAGAGAATCCCGCATATTAGTAAGAACGCGTTCGTTTACTTTTTTCTGAGATTGTAAATGCAAGATTCCATTAATTCCACACATAATTAATTGGATTGATTTTGGTTGATTAATTCGTGGTATTTATGGGCAATAATCTTCATGTTAATACTATAATCAGCATTTTTTTCAACAATTTTTCTGTTCATAGAAACAGCTTCGTTTCGGTATTTATCGTTTTCAAATGCCCAAATTAATTCTTCGGCAAGTTTATTGTAATCATCTACGGGGACTAATTGACCGTTTTTTTGGTGCTCGATCCAGCTTTTATTTCCAGGAATAGCACTTACAATTGGATAACAATTAGTTGCCATTGCTTCAAATAAGGATGCAGAAACGCCTTCCGTAATAGGCATACTGATGTAGATATTAGATTCTTGCAATAGTTTTGGTAATGCTGTATTTGCAACCCTTCCGGTAAAATTGACTTTATTCTCGATGTTTAATTTTTTTGCTAACTCTTTTAATTTAAAGAGTTGGGTTCCGTCTCCTAAAATAATAAGTACGAAATCTATCCCTTTTTGGTTCAAAATAGCAAACGATTTTAAAATAATGTCATGTCGGTATTCCGGTAGCAAAGAACGCGTCACGATGGCGCATATTTTTTCTGGATTGGCAGTGTTTTGATTGCCAAATTGTACCAAATCAATACCCTTTGGTAATACTAAAACCTTGGTCATGTCAACTTTTGCTTCCAGCATCGAAATAGTCATCACCGGTCCCCAAGCATGAATTAAATCGGCTTTTTTGAAAGCGTAATGCTGAATTATTTTTTTTAACGGAAGTGAGATAGAGTTTTCAGGCCACAAATCTGTTCTGCCTTGTTGTGCGATTGCAACTGGTTTTACTCCGGATAATGCAGCTAGAAAGCCGTAACTGGTGGTTCGTTCCGCAATTACCATATCCGGTTTTTGGAATTGAATAAGTTTTTTGATTTTGAAAATAGCAAATTTAAATTCGAAAATCCGTAGTATTCGGTTCTTAAAACTATCGCTGGGCGTTTTCAATTCCCATGTGATAATTTCGAAATCACCAAATTCCTTGAGTCCATTCATCCAGGTGATGGCATCGGCTCTGTAGGATTCTCCAAGAAAAAGTATTTTCTTTTTTTTCATCGCAATTATTCCGACGTTAAGGCGCGATTGATGAAATCGTTCAGTGGTTTTAACACAATCAGTTTTTGACTCATTACGGCAACAAAATCTTTTTTGGCAGCTGCCGAAAAATCAATTTTCTGTGAAGACTCAAAACTCTTTAGTTTTAATAATTCAATAGCCGGATGTTCTTTTTCGTACCCTCGTGGCGGGTTTTTCAGAGTATTTTTTTCATTACGATCAAAGTCGTTAAATTCTTTTTTGAAATCTTTCTTCTCAAGAATAGCTTCAAGATCCTCATGAAAAAATGCTATTTCTTTGCGCATTTTTTTTAAATCATCGGATTCCGGGCAGTACAATCCGCCGGCAATAAAACTCGCTCCTTTTTCCAGATGAATGTAATAGCCGGAACGATTCAGCCCTTTGGCACCAGACGAAAGCCAGATTCCCAAATGCGATTTGTAAGGCGTTTTGTCCTTAGAAAACCGAATGTCGCGATTGATTCTGAACGTACAATTTTTGACTTCTAGCATTTCCAGCGATGGATCCAAAGGTTTCATCGCGTCCAGTAAATCCCCAACTAGTTGTTGGTAGTCTTTCTTGAGCCTTTCGTAGCGTTTTTTGTTTTCCAGAAACCAATCCCGATTATTATTGGCTTTTAAATCATCAAGAAATTGTAGTGTTTCTTTTGAAAGCATCTTGTACTATTGTATTTGTTTTCTTAATTCTTCTTCGCTAATGAAACCGGATTTTATCCATTTTACTGCTGCTTTTTCATACAATAATAGAGTAGGAAGTTCACTGATTTTCATTTCGGTCATTAAGGTTTTATTTTTGTCGGCATCCAATCGTATAATGGTTACGCTATCTGCTAGTTCAGTTTGCATTTTTGTGATGTAGGGCGTCATTTTTTTGCATGGCGCACACCATTCCGCATAAAAACTAACCAATACTTTTTTATCAGAGTCTACTGATTTATTGTAGTCCTGCAAAGTCATTCCAGTGATTTTGTTGCTTGGTTTAGACAGTCCTGCAGCGTCCCATTTTAATATTCCGCCTTGTAATTGATAAACATTTGTAAAGCCAAGTTCTTCTAGTTTTGCAACGGCACTTTGACTTCTTCCGCCGCTTTTACAGTACACGAAAACAGGTTTTGTTTTGTCCAGTTTTTCGGTTCCAGCAACAAAGCTGTCTCCTAGCCAATCTACATTGACGGACTTGTCGATATGATCTGACGAAAATTCCGCAGGCGTTCGTACATCCAAAATTTGCGGGTTTGGAGTTGCTGCGATTATTTCTGCAAAGGCTTTTGAATCAATATTTTTGATTTCTTTAGAATTTTGCCCGTTGCACGATAAAACAACAAAGCCAATGATTGCCTGGAATATCGAATGAAATTTCATTGTAATCGAGTTTAAAATTGAAGATGCTAAATTAGGTATTTTTTGAATTTTTAGATCTTATAAAGTACTAAATAAAAGTTATAAGTTGAAAATTTTATAACTCTGATGGGTCGATTTTAGAATAACTTCCGTACGTTCCGAATGGGTATCTGAAATGAAAAGTTGCCCAAAAGTATCGCTGTTTACCATTTCGATTATTTTGGCCACACGACTTTCGTCTAATTTGTCAAAAATATCATCAAATAACAGAATTGGTTTTACACCGCTTTGTTTTTTTAAAAACTCAAATTGCGCTAATTTTAAAGCAATCAGATACGATTTTTGTTGGCCTTGCGAGCCAAATTTCTTTATTGGATGTTGGTCAATTTCAAAGGCCAAATCGTCTTTATGGATTCCTACACTCGTATAATGTAACGCTCGGTCTTTATTGATATTTTCCTGTAAAAGGGTCAACAAGTCTTTTTCGAATAAATGGCTTTCGTAAACGAGTTGCACGGTTTCCTGTGAACCCGTTATAGCTTGATGATGGGTATTGAAAATAGGAATGAATTGTTCTATAAATGCTTTTCTTTTTTCGAAAATATAATCTCCAAAACCGTTGAGTTGCTCATTATATATGGAGAGCGTGTCCGTATCGAAAACATGATTTAACGCAAAATATTTCAACAAAGCATTGCGCTGACTCATTACTTTCTGGTATTGAATGAGTTGCTGTAAATAGTGGGAGTCCAGTTGCGAAATCACACTGTCCATGAATTTCCTTCGGGTTTCGCTGCCTTCCACAATCAAATCCCTATCGGCTGGAGAAATTATCACCAAAGGAATAAACCCAATATGATCTGAGAATTTGTCGTAGACTTTGCCGTTGCGTTTCAATATTTTTTTCTGTCCTTTTTTAAGACTGCAGACAATTTGTTCCGTTCTTTCGTTTTTTTCAAATGCTGCATCAATAACGAAAAATTCCGCCCCATGTTTGATATTTTGTACCGCCAATGGATTAAAATAGCTTTTTCCGTACGATAAATGGTAGATCGCATCGAGCACATTTGTTTTACCAATACCGTTTTTGCCTACAAAGCAATTTATTTTAGTGTCAAAATCAAAATTGGCTTCGGAGAAATTCTTATAATTGAACAGTGAAATTTTTTTTAAATACATGGGTAAGGCTTGCTGGTATTAAGAACTTTGCTGTTTTTAAATGGGTTTTTCAAAGTGGGTGCAAATTATTGAAAAATATTGATAAAACCTTCTTTTCTGTTTTTTCTCTGAGAATTATTTTGTCTTTGGAAACAAAGAATCTTCTAAGATATTTTTTTTAAATATAAAAGCATATTTTTTGTGTGGGTTTGAATAAAAATTTTATTTTTGCGACTCACTAAATTAAATTTAAATGGCTACTTACAATAAAAGAGGATATAAAGCACCAAAAGAAAAAGAAACAAAAGACGGGGTTGAAGCAGTAGTAGTTGATGATAAGGACAGTACAACAGCAGAAGTATTTTCTAAATTAGATCAAACCGCCACAATAACGGAGGATTGGGTAGCTAAAAACCAAAAAATTATTATTGGATTAGTTGCCGCGGCTGCCCTATTTACTATTGGATATTTAGCTTACCAAAGATTTATTGCTGCACCACAACAAGATGAAGCCGCTAATGAAATGTTCGTGGCACAACAAAATTTCCAAAAAGCAACCGATGGAGTTGCAAGCGACTCCTTATATAAGTTGTCTTTGAATGGTTCAGAAGGTAAATTTGGATTCCTGAAAATTGCAGATGAATATTCTGGAACTGATGCTGGAAATTTAGCTAATTATTATGCTGGAATTGCCTATTTGAATACCGGAAAATATACTGAAGCGATTGATTATTTAGGTAAATTTAAATCGGATGATATTGTTTTAAGTGCGTTGGCAAAAGGAGCAATTGGAGATGCTTATTCTCAAAAAAATCAACCAAAAGAAGCGTTAGAGAATTATGTAAAAGCGGCAGGATCTAATAAAAATGATTTTACAACACCACGTTTCTTATTGAAGGCCGGAAAAACAGCTTTGGCTCTAGGAAATAAAGAAGAGGCATTGAAATATTTTACTGACATCAAAGAAAATTATGAGGGCGCTCCAGAAGCTGCTTCAGTTGACGTTTTAATAGGATTGGCACAATAATATAAAAGTTAATAGTCACAGTTTTTAGTTTCCAGAAACTGCATACTGCGACTGTGACTGAAAACTAAATAAGATGGCTACCGAAAATAAAAATTTATCCGAGTATGACAAAAATATGGTTCCAGACGCGAAAAAATTTCGTTTCGGAATTGTAGTTGCAGAATGGAATGACACCATCACCGAAGGGCTTTTTGATGGGGCGTTCAAGACATTATTAGAAAATGAAGTTCCTTCCGGACAAATCATACGGTGGAATGTTCCAGGGAGTTTTGAACTTGTCTATGGAGCCAAAAAAATGTTGCAAACTCAAAATGTGGATGCTGTTATTGTTATAGGGTGCGTCATCCAAGGACAAACCAAACATTTTGATTTTGTGTGTGAAGGCGTTACGCAGGGAATAAAAGATTTGAATGTTCAAACGGATGTTCCGGTTATCTTTTGTGTTTTGACAGATAATACTATGCAACAATCAATTGATAGAAGCGGAGGAATTCATGGAAATAAAGGGACTGAAGCAGCTATTGCTGCTATAAAAATGGCTTATATCCGCCAGCAGGCTTCTTTGAATCATCAGTTCGATAACCAACAGTTACTGTCTTCCGGTGCTTTGCAAATTGAAAATTTGCCATTGGAATTAAAAGAATAAGAATAAAAATTTATAATTATTTAACCTATACTATTGCATAAATAGTATAGGTTTTTTGTTTTATTTATGATTAAATACGCTACCATTCCCCGTAGAAATTCATTAAATTTGTGCTTCTTGGTTTTATAATAAACTATTGTCGCCCGGAGAAGTCTATACTGAGCGAAGTCGAAGTACAGTCAAAGGGATAAACTTTAAACCTAATTTTTTTAATGTCGAGTATAATTCAATTACTTCCGGATCATGTTGCCAATCAAATTGCTGCTGGCGAAGTCGTTCAAAGACCTGCTTCGGTAGTCAAAGAATTGCTCGAAAACGCGGTAGATGCCAGAGCAACGGATATCAAACTAATTATTAAAGATGCCGGAAAAGCATTGGTTCAAGTCATTGACAATGGTTTAGGGATGAGTGTTACTGATGCGCGTTTGTGTTTTGAGCGCCATGCTACCTCCAAAATCCGTCATGCCGAAGATTTATTTTCACTGCATACCAAAGGGTTTCGTGGCGAAGCATTAGCATCTATTGCGGCAATTGCCCATGTGGAAATGAAAACCAAACAAGATCAGGAAGAACTTGGAACCCATATTATTGTTGAAGGCAGTAAATTCGTATCTCAAGAGGTAGCTGTTTTGCCTAAAGGAACTTCATTTGCCGTGAAAAACTTGTTTTTTAATATTCCAGCACGACGGAATTTCTTAAAGTCGGACACCGTAGAATACCGCCATGTAGTGGATGAGTTTCAGCGTGTGGCTTTGGCTCATCCAAAAACACATTTTACATTTTATCACAACGGCAGTGAAATGTTCAACTTGCCTCCATCAACTTTACGACAACGAATTGTGAATATTTTTTCAGGTAAAACCAATGAAAAATTAGTTCCGGTTCAGGAAGAAACTGAAATTGTAACAATTCAAGGATTTGTAAGCAAACCAGAATTTGCCAAAAAAAATCGTGGAGAACAATTTTTCTTTGTCAATGACCGTTTTATAAAAAGCGGTTATTTGCATCATGCGGTTATGGCTGCCTATGACGGAATCTTGAAAGACGGTGCGCAGCCCAGTTATTTTTTATATTTGTCAGTGCCACCCAACACTATTGATATCAATATTCATCCCACTAAAACGGAAATTAAGTTTGATGACGAACATGCTTTATATGCTATTTTACGATCTTCGATAAAGCATAGTTTGGGCCAGTTTAATGTGGCTCCAGTGTTAGATTTTGATCGCGATTCAAATTTAGACACTCCGTATCATTACAAAGATTTAGAAGGTGCGACACCGACGATTCAGGTAGATGGCAACTTCAATCCGTTTTCTGAAGAAAAACCCAGTAAGCAATTTTCCAGTTATAGAAAACCAGAACCAACCGCTAATTGGGAAAGTTTATACGTAGGCTTAAAACAGGATACGGATGAAATAGGGCATTTGACTTTCGAAAATGAAGAAGTTACCTCGTCTTTATTTAATGACGAAGAAGTGGAGCATTCTGTTCATAAAACGTATCAAATACATAAAAAATATATTGTTTCCTCCATCAAGTCCGGAATGGTAATTGTCGATCAGCAGCGGGCACACCAACGTGTCTTGTATGAGCAGTTTTTGGTCAATATGACGGTTAATCAAGCCTCAAGTCAGCAGTTATTATTTCCTTTGAACCTATTTTATTCGTCAAGCGAAATGGAGCTTATCGGGGAATTACAATTATCATTAATGAATACCGGATTTGTTTTTGAAGAAAATAATACCGATCATATTGTTATTTCAGGAATACCGGTAAATGTAACGGAGAGTGAAGTTTCACTGGTTTTAGAACAATTATTAAGTGATTTGCAGGGAGGAATTCCAGAAAGCAGTTTCAGCCAGAACGATACGATTGCCAAATCGATGGCCAAAAGTTTAGCCGTGAAAACAGGAACACACCTGACAGAAAAAGAACAGGAAAATTTGGTCAACGGACTTTTTGCCTGTAAAGACCCAAATGTTTCCCCATTCTATAAACCCACTTTCATCACTATGCGTGTGGAAGATTTAGATAAAAAATTTGCATTATGAGAAACGTTACTGAAACCGTAAAACAATTAATTATTATCAATGTATTGTTTTTTGTAGGGACACTGATTATAAAAGAGCCCGCCTATAAAATATTAGCATTGTATTTTCCGGAAAACCCAAGTTTTCAATTGTGGCAACCGGTGACGCACATGTTTATGCATGGCGGTTTTATGCATATTTTTTTCAATATGTTTGCGTTATATTCTTTTGGATCTGCTTTAGAGCAAATGTGGGGAAGTAAGAAATTCTTGTTTTTCTATATTTCCTGCGGATTAGGTGCAGCGTTGTTGCATACCGGAGTCAATTATTACTATTTTCAAGACGGATTGAATACGCTAATGGCTAATGGTTTTTCTAAACAAGAAATTTTGCAAATTTTGAACGAAGGTAAGATTGATACCAGATGGCAGGAGATCTTAGCGGTTTCTGATTTTCAGAATTTCACAAGTGCCTATGTAGGTACTGCAGTGGGAGCCTCTGGCGCTATTTACGGAACGATAGTAGCCTTTGCCTTTATGTTTCCTAATGCTGAGTTGTCTTTGATGTTTATTCCTGTACCCATAAAAGCAAAGTATTTTGTTCCGGGTTTAGTGTTAATCGATTTGTACCTGGGTATTTCAGGAAAATCAATTTTTGGTGGTGGCGGAATTGCCCATTTTGCCCACGTTGGTGGCGCCTTATTTGGTTTTATTATTACGTGGTACTGGAAGAAAAATCAGTTCAATAAGAACCGTTGGAATTAAAAGTCTAACAGCTTTTAAAGTAGTATATAACCTAAACAGCAGCTCTTAAATCCCAATTAACTTATGAATATTATCGACGACCTGAAATTACAATACAAAATGGGAGGAATAGTGACTCAGCTACTCTTTTGGAATGTCGCTTTGTTTGTGCTTCCGTGGTTGTTTTTTGCACTTTTATCCGTGTTGAGTGTCCATATTGATTATGTTCAATATGTGAGTTTGTCGTCTAATCCGTTGGATTTGCTCTGGAAACCATGGTCGTTGCTTTCGTATGCTTTTTTTCACAGCGGCATCATGCATATTGTTTTTAATATGATTGTTTTGAATTTTTCAGGCAGATTGTTTTTGACGTTTTTTACCTCCAAACAGTTGTTGGGCTTGTATCTTCTGAGTGCCATTTTTGCGGGGATTTGTTATATTCTGGTGTTTTATGTTTTAAATATCAATGCGCCAATGGTAGGGGCTTCAGCTGCTATCATGGGTATTTTAGTAGCTGTTACAACTTATTATCCGTTGATGAGCGTACAGCTTTTGATTATTGGAAATGTCAAATTATGGCATATAACCGCTGTAATTATTATTATTGATTTGATGCAGCTGCGTTCCGAAAATATGGGTGGACATATTTCTCACCTTTCCGGAGCTCTTTTTGGTTTTATTTTTATTAAATTGCTTCAAAATGGAACGGATTTAAGTACAGTTGTATCTCGTAGTTTAGATTTTTTTACAAATTTGTTTCGTAAAAAACCTACTACACCGTTCAAAAAAGTACACAAAAATTACCGTAAACCTGTTGAAAAAACGGCTTCAAAAATAATTGAAAAAGATAAAGCACAGCAACAGATTGATGAGATTTTAGATAAAATCAGCCAGTCCGGTTACGATAGTTTGACTAAAGAAGAGAAAGAGTTCTTGTTTAAAGTAGGTAAATAAGCTTTTTCAAGTGGTTAACATTTTTGTTTAAATAATAAAATATAGAAAAAAATGAAAAATCTTTCATG
This sequence comes from Flavobacterium sp. RSP15, assembly GCF_003968755.1. Classification (GTDB taxonomy): domain Bacteria; phylum Bacteroidota; class Bacteroidia; order Flavobacteriales; family Flavobacteriaceae; genus Flavobacterium. The sequence goes on from NZ_RYDL01000016.1 coordinate 42,713, forward strand.
GTTTAATAAAGGAATGTTTTTTTTGAACATAGTCCTTACCCTTGTGACTTTTACTGCCTATGTTTTGCCTTTTCTAGCCCCTAAATCGTTTCCTTTTTTGTCAGTTTTGACACTTTTTATGCCTCTTTTTTTTATATTAAACGGCTTGTTTTTTATGTATTGGGCCATACAATTCAAAAAACAGTTGATTGTATCGGGTTTAGTATTATTGATTGGCATTACTTTTATAAATAAATTCTATAAGTTTTCAGCACCGGAAGTAATTAAAGAAGAAAAAGATTTTACTATAATGAGCTACAATGTGCGCTTGCTAAATGTTTTTAAGTGGATCGATAGAGATGATGTGCCCTCAGATATTTTAAACTTTATAAATGATAAGAATCCAGATATAGTGTGTATTCAGGAATTTTCATCTTCGGGTAATATTGATTTAAAGGTATATCCACATCGTTATATTTTTATGAATGGCGATAAAATTAAAACAGGACAAGCAATATTTTCAAAATTTCCAATCCTTAATCAAGGGAAAATAACGTTTCCTAACTCCAGTAATAATGTGATTTTTGCTGATATAAAAAAAGGAAAGGACATTATCAGAGTCTATAACATGCATTTACAATCTATCAAGATTTCTCCCGATGTGGATGAAATTGATGAAAATATTGAGGTCATTAATCAACAAAAATCGCAAATGCTTTTTATCAGAATCAGCAAAGCGTTCAAACAACAGCAACAGCAAGCAGAGATTTTTAAGGAACACAAAATGAAATGTACTTACCCTACAATTATTTGCGGAGACATGAATAATAGTGCGTTTTCTTACGTGTACCGTAACATAAAGGGCAACATGAAAGACAGTTTTGAAGAAGCCGGAACCGGTTTTGGAGAGACGTATAAATTCAGGTATTACCCGGCCAGAATTGACTATATTTTTGCCGATGAGAAAATGTCAGTAAAGAAATTTGAAAACTTTCCTCGATTTATTAATTCGGATCATTTTCCTATTATGGCACGATTGTCTTATGAGTAGCAAGTAGAGAAGTGCTTTATTTGATAATCAATTCTTGTTTTTTTAAATAGTCCATCGCGTATTTCCCTTCATTAAACAGCAAATCCAGAACACTCAAATTGTTGATAAAACCATGTTTATCATCAAATACCTGTGTGTAGTTTTCAAATATCGAAAGATCTTTTTTTCCGTTGACCAAAGCTCTTAAGTCTGTAATTGTCTCGGCATCAACCTCATGAAAGTATTCCGTGGTTGTAGTATAATCCAGTTTTATTCGGAAACATTTGGATAGAAGGGCTACAATTTCAAAATTTAAATCCAATAAAAATAGTTGTTTTTTTTCAAAAATGGGACGAATGTCATCTTCAAAATATTCAAAAAAAGGAGAACTTCTGTAGGCGGCTTCCAATGATTTGAAATGCTGTTTTTGCCAGTCAAAGTCGGTTTCGATTTTGATGTCTTTAGTTTTTTGATGACTTTCTTTTGAATGCTTCACGGGAATATTCAACAGCTGAATCCCATTGGGACTATAAATATAAGTGCGGTTGCGATTGGTTTGTTTCTGAAAATTATCTGCAACCTCAAAGGTGATGCTCTCCGATTGTACCATGGCAGCAAAATTGCTAATCGAGGGGAAGTAAGTTGGGTGTATGAGAATATTCATATTTGTCTAAAGTTTTTAAAGTTATAATGTCCAAAGTCATAAAGTTAGATTAGATCCTAACTTGATGACTTTGGACGTTTGAACTTTGGACTAATTTTTCGCCTCTTTTCTTTTTTTCCAAAAATATTCTCCTACGAAGAAAATAACGAGTCCTAACAGGAATAATTTAAAATACGACTGCGGTTGTCCTTCACCGCTAACCGTTGTGAAAACCCTGTCCCAGCGTACTTTTTCTAATCCTTTGCCATTAGGATCGATACTGAGCCATATAAATATAGGTTTCCCTACAATGTGATTTTCGGGTACAAATCCCCAATAACGACTGTCTTCAGAGTTGTGACGGTTGTCTCCCATCATCCAGTAATAATTTTGTTTGAAGGTGTATGTTTTTACAACGGCACCGTTCAATCTGATTTCATTTCCTGTAACCTTTAGATCATTTTTTTTACCATCCTCATTCATTTCATAATCAGTAATGATTGCTTTGTAGAAAGGCAGCGTTTCAGTGGTTAACGCAACCGTTTTTCCTTTTTCCGGAATGTAAATCGGGCCAAAATTATCACGATTCCATTTATTGATATGCGGGAAGATTGTGTTGTCCGCATCCTTTGCTATCTGTCTGATTACAGCCGTGATACCTGGTGTGTTTTTTAATCGTTCTGCACCTGCTTCAGTCAAGGCACTCAGAAAAAGGGTGTCTCTTTTTGTTTGATCTATAAATCCAGCAGGATCCGTCACATCTAAATCCTTAAATATTGATTCAAAATCGATAGGTGTTTTTCCGTCCAGAGCTACTTTATAAGAGAACTGTGGTTTAGCTCTTTCGGGCATTTGCAAGAGTTTGCCATCAATATAAATCATGCCATCCTTTATGGACAAGCTGTCTCCGGGTATTCCCAGACATCTTTTTACATAATTCGATTTCTTATCAACGGGCTTGTAGGCACGTCTTTTTGAAGTATCAAAAAATCTATAAACGGTATCTACCGGCCAGTTGAACACAACAATATCCGTACGATCAATATTCTGAATGCCGGGCAGTCTCATGTACGGCAATTGTGGCCAGATGAGGTATGATTTACTTTTTGTCAAAGGAATAGAGTCGTGTACCATTGGGAATGCTACTGTGGTCATGGGAACTCTTGCACCATAATTCATTTTACTTACAAATAGAAAATCACCGACTAATAAGGATTTTTCTAAGGAGGAGGTAGGGATGGTATACGGTTGAATGAAATAGGTATGAACAACTGTGGCTACAATTACAGCAAAAAGCAAGGAGCTAATAGTGTCTGCCGTTTTGTTTTCAGGACTAAGGCTTCTGTCAGCATTATAATTTAATTTTTGGGTATAATTAATGTAGTATATATATAATCCAAAAGTAATTATTCCCAGAAAAGTGTCTAATCCGGATCGTTTTCCAAAACTGCGTAGCGTTTCTACCCAGATTACCGGAAATACAATGAGATTGATGATTGGAATAAATAGCAATACAGTCCACCAAGTGGGACGTCCTATTATTTTCATTAAAACAATTGCATTGTAAACAGGAATAGCGGCTTCCCAACGTTTTCTGCCGGCGCTCTCATATAGTTTCCAAGTTCCTAGAAAGTGAACAATCTGGACTAGCAGAAAAAATACAAACCATTGATATACTGACATAGTTTTTTGTTTTAAGTTTGAGAATTAAGATTGTTTCGCTAGAAATGTACTCAAACAGGTGAATAATTTTAGTTTAATTCTAATACATCTTTCATTGTGAAAACGCCTTGCTTTCCTACAATCCATTCAGCGGCAATGACTGCCCCAAGCGCAAATCCTTCACGATTGTGCGCGGTGTGCTTCATTTCGATTGCATCCACAGCAGAATTGTAATTAACGGTATGCGTTCCAGGTATTGTACCAATTCTTTTGGCTTTTATAGGAATTTGTTTTTCCAGTTCGTTTGGGCTCAAGTGATTTGCTTCCGGTTTTTCTAAGGTCCAGTTGGTGTAAGAACTATTTGCAAGTATTCCGTTGGCCAATGAAATAGCAGTTCCGCTAGGTGCATCCAGTTTTTGGGTATGATGAATTTCTTCAATCGCTACTTTGTACGTGTCAAATTTCGACATGATTTTAGCCAGATATTCATTGAGTTCAAAGAAAATATTTACTCCTAAACTAAAGTTAGAACTGGAAATAAAAGCGCCTTTTTTTTGATTACAAAGTGCCACCATCTCCTCATACTGTTCCAGCCATCCTGTGGTTCCTGAAATAACGGGCACATTGGCCTGGAAACAACTGGAAATATTGCTCACTGCAGCAGTTGGAACACTGAAATCAATTGCCACATCAGCTGCTGAAAGTCCATCAAAAGTGTTCTTTTCCTCTTTTTTTAAAATGATTTCATGCCCTCTTTCCAGTGCAATCCGTTCAATTACCTGACCCATTTTTCCGTATCCTAAAAGCGCAATTTTCATTTTTTATTTTTTTTTGAATAGTGTACAATTCCTATTAGTAGTAATCCTATTAAAAGACCGGCGATAAAACCAGAAAAGAAATCATTCATTCGGATCGAATCAAACGCTTTAATTTCTGAATAATTCACTAAGGTGAGCAGCAGTAAAACGGTAGTGAGGATAAAAAAATATTTCTTTCCTATTTTAGTAACTAATAACATAAGCAGCGGTTCTTTTTTTTGTATTTAAGCTTTCCGGTTTTGTGTCTAAAACTGATAATTAAATGTTAGTCCTACATTCGTCTTAAATGTTACATTATCTGGATAAAGAACGGGTCTTACGGATAAGTTTTCATCAACATTAAATTGTAGTAAAGCTGCATCTACATTCGCATCAAGAATATTCAGGGCGTAAAAGGCAATTGTTATCAAAGCGGACAAATCACGATTTCGCTGGTAAAATTTTTGGCCGGCAATTAATCGATTGTTGTCTAAGAATGCTAAATCGTCAGTGGTGTAACCTTCTAGGCGACTTTTATAGGCGTCTCTGTATTGGTGGTACTTTTTATTACTGTCGATGTAAAAGTACAGACTGGTTCCTATGGCGCCATAAACCAGCGGTATTTTCCAGTATTTTTTATTGTAAGCCTGGCCTAATCCGGGTAAAATTGCAGAGAAAAAAGCAGCTTTTGCTGGGGTCAACGGATCAATGTCATTTGATTTCAAAGTGTCTTTTGCCACCAAAACCGCCTCTGTTCCCGTTTGGGAAAAAACAGTGTGATTTCCTAAAGTGAAAAGGAGCAGACTTATGAAAATGATTTTATGCACTATTCGTTTATTAGTTTAATGATTCTGTTGAAGTCTTCTTCAGAGTGAAATGGAATTGTGATTTTTCCTTTACCATTTCCGGCTACTTTCACATCGACTTTTGTTCCAAAATAATTTGTAAAAGTACTCTTTTGAGCATCTGCAATTTCAAAGGAGGCCGTTTTTGGTTTTCCGGCGACTTTAGGTTTTAAACTTTCCTGATAGTTTTTTACCAAAGCTTCCGTATCACGAACCGATAGATTTTGACTGACAATTTTTTGATAAATATCAGTTTGAATATCCTGGTCTTCAATATTGATTATCGCACGACCGTGACCCATACTGATAAAACCATCTCGAATTCCGGTTTGGATTATCGGATCCAGTTTCAAAAGCCTCAAATAATTAGCAATAGTAGAGCGTTTTTTTCCTACTCGCTCACTCATTTGTTCCTGAGTCAGTTGAATCTCATCGATCAAACGTTGGTAGGATAAGGCAATCTCAATAGGATCTAAATCGTGGCGCTGAATATTTTCGACTAAGGCCATCACCAGCGATTCGTTGTCATTTGCAATCCGAATGTACGCAGGAACAGTAGTCAATCCCACAAGGGTAGAGGCACGAAGACGGCGTTCTCCTGAAATCAATTGGTATTTATTGAAATCTAGTTTTCTAACAGTGATTGGTTGAATAACACCTAATTCCTTGATAGAAGTTGCTAATTCCCGCAATGATTCCTCATTGAAATTGCTTCTGGGCTGGAACGGATTTATTTCAATGGCTTCAATTTCAAGCTCAATAATGTTTCCTACAACTTTATCGGCATTTTTATCATTTACGGATTTTATATCGTTTTCCGGATCTTTCAATAACGCAGATAATCCTCTTCCTAGGGCTTGTTTTTTTAGTGCTTTTGCCATAAAACTATTTGCTGTTTTTCTTTATAACTTCTTGAGCTAGATGCAGGTAATTGGTAGCTCCTTTGCTTGTTGCATCGTAGTTTATAATGCTTTCGCCAAAACTAGGCGCTTCACTCAATTTGACATTTCTTTGAATAATAGTATCAAAAACCATGTCGTTAAAATGTTTCTGAACCTCTTCAACCACTTGGTTTGACAAACGCAAACGGGAGTCAAACATGGTCAATAATAATCCTTCGATATCTAAATCCGGATTGTGAATTTTTTGGATACTTTTTATGGTATTCAGTAATTTCCCTAGTCCTTCTAATGCAAAATATTCACACTGAATAGGAATAATTACGGAGTCAGCAGCCGTCAACGCATTTAAGGTAAGTAATCCCAATGATGGCGCACAATCTATGATGATATAGTCGTAATCGTCTTTGATACTTTCTAATGCTAGTTTAAGCATATATTCTCTATTCTCCTTATCGACTAATTCAATTTCAATAGCAACAAGATCAATATGCGATGGAATCACATCCACGTTTATAGCAGAACATTTTATGATGGCCTCTTTTGGTGTGTGACTGTGTTCTAAAATTTGATACGTACCTATTTCTACGGATTCCACGTCAATACCCAATCCTGAGGACGCATTGGCCTGAGGATCAGCATCAATAAGCAATACTTTTTTTTCTAAAACACCCAATGAAGCAGCAAGATTAACTGACGTAGTAGTTTTGCCAACTCCTCCTTTTTGATTAGCAATCGCGATGATTTTGCCCATTTATTTTTCTAAATTTTGAACCGTAAAAATACAATTATTTATGGTTTCTAAAAATCTATTTTGTTAACATTTGTTAATGCTTGATTAGTCGCTATTTGACCATTCTTGTTTTGAAAACGAATTTCATTTTATGGGAGCTATTTCAGCTGTGCACTACAATCCCGATTGTTCGGGACTTGAGTTGCAATGTGGGCTAGGGGAAGTTGTGGATTCATTCTGCTTTGAAAAAATATTTTTATTTAGATTTTTATATTGATTTTCCAACTAAATAATTTTAGTTCTTAATTTCAGCAATAGTTTTGCTAAAGCAAAAAATAATGCTATCTTTGCACCCGCTTACGGGGTGTAGCGTAGCTCGGTTATCGCGCCTGCTTTGGGAGCAGGAGGCCGCAGGTTCGAATCCTGCCACCCCGACAAAAGCCGAACAAGTGTGTTCGGCTTTTTTTATTTTATAAATATGTACATTGTATACATAATTCAGAGTGAAATTACTTTTAAATATTATATCGGTCAAACGGACCATCTTACAAATAGATTATACCGGCATAATTCTGGATTTAGTTTGTCTACAAAATCTGGGAAACCATGGTGTTTGATTTATGAAGTTGAACTTCCAACACGATCAGAGGCAATGATTTTAGAACGTAAAATAAAAAAAAGAGGAGCGAAAAGATACTTGGTAGATGTAGGTTTCTTTAAATAAATAGTTAGTGGCTCGGATATAGCGTCCCGCAATGGCGGGAAGGCCGCAGGTTCGAATCCTGCCACCCCGACAAAAGCCGAACAAGTGTGTTCGGCTTTTTTTATTTTATAAATATGTACATTGTATACATAATTCAGAGTGAAATTACTTTTAAATATTATGTTGGTTAAACGGACCATCTAACAAATAGATTATACCGGCATAATTCTGGATTTAGTTTGTCTACAAAATCTGGGAAACCATGGTGTTTGATTTATGAAGTTGAACTTCCAACACGATCAGAGGCAATGATTTTAGAACGTAAAATAAAAAAAAGAGGAGCGAAAAGATACTTGGTAGATGTAGGTTTCTTTAAATAAATAGTTAGTGGCTCGGATATAGCGTCCCGCAATGGCGGGAAGGCCGCAGGTTCGAATCCTGCCACCCCGACAAAAATCCTTTCTGTCTCAACAGAAGGGATTTTTTTTATTAAAGCATAACAAAAACTGATACTTTCAGTTCTTTATTCCAGCAATAATATCTTATTTTTGCACTGTTAAATCCAAAAAAAACATCACTATGTCTGATACAATCGAAAAAATTAAATGTCTTATTATAGGTTCTGGTCCAGCAGGGTATACTGCCGCTATTTATGCTGCTAGAGCAAATATGAATCCTATTTTATACCAAGGAATGCAACCGGGTGGCCAACTAACGACTACTAACGAAGTAGAAAATTGGCCTGGTAATCCTGAAGGGATAACGGGTCCGGAGATGATGGTAGGATTGCAAGCACAAGCGCAACGTTTTGGTACGGATGTACGTGATGGTTGGGCTACAAAAGTAGATTTTTCAGGAGATATTCATAAAGTTTGGATCAATGATACAATAGAATTGCATTGCGAAACAGTAATTATTTCTACCGGGGCAACCGCTAAATATTTAGGCATGCCATCTGAACAACACTATTTAAAGATGGGTGGCGGAGTTTCGGCATGTGCCGTCTGTGATGGATTTTTCTATAGAAATCAAGAAGTAGTAATCGTGGGTGCAGGAGATTCAGCTTGCGAGGAAGCACACTATTTATCTAAACTTTGTAAAAAAGTAACCATGTTGGTGCGAAGCGAAAAATTCAGAGCATCGAAAATCATGGAAGAGCGCGTTCGCAAAACAGAGAATATCACCATATTGATGAATCATGATACTGTTGAAGTGTTAGGAGATGAGCAGGTTGTTACCGGAGTAAAAGCTTTAAATAAAACAACTAATGAAGTTTTTGATATTCCTGCCACTGGTTTCTTCGTAGCTATTGGTCACAAACCAAATACAGATATCTTCAAAGATTTCATTTCATTAGATGAAACGGGTTATATTATCAACACTCCCGGAACTTCAAAAACGAATGTGGAAGGCGTTTTTGTGGCAGGTGATGCCGCGGATCATGTGTATCGTCAAGCAATAACTGCAGCCGGAACAGGTTGTATGGCCGCTCTTGATGCCGAAAGATATTTGGCCGCTAAATAATCATAGTTAGGAAAGTTAATATTGAAAAAGTCCCATTTGCCATAGCAAGTGGGACTTTTTGTATAACATCAATCCGGTTTTTCTCACTCTCTTCTGGAGAGGGTTGGGGAGAGGATTATTTCAATTTTTTCGCCAATTGAGCTTCATCAGCAAATTTCCGTATTTCTATTGTTGGGCTACCCAGAAGTTGAATTTCAGATTTGCCAGCGGCATCAATAATTACCGTCGTCTCCACAAATAAACTGCAGTTGGAATAACTTTCAGCTATTATGTCTGCATTTTTTGTATTGAATTTATTTCCGGTGAATGAGGCATTGTTATCCAGTCGAATCCGCATATTTGTGGCATTTCCTTCTAGGGTTGCAGCTGATTTTTGGTACAAATCTACCTTTAAATCAATTGTGGTAACTAAGGCTTTAAGTGTTGCATTTTTGCTTAATTCGACAGTGCTGTTTTCAGATTTTAAATTGAGTTCTGTTTTTGATTTGTCATCTGCCTGAAGTAAGAAATCCGTTGCGTTGACATTCACGAATAATTTGGAGGCATCATAGGCTTTTAGTGTAATGCTGTTTAACAAAAGCTCCTGTATCGCATTGACGGTCGATTCATCTTTGGCGGTAATGAGATTTAATTCATTGGTATAGGTCACTCTTACAATCATTTTTTTATAGTTAACAGCTAATTTTGTTGTATAAATACGCAAGGTGTTGTCTTTTAAATCCAAAGAAATAATACCATGTAAATTATCATCAGCCTCAATTTTCAGGGCTGTTTTTTCTCCTCTCTCCAGATGGACTTCTAGATTGTCTTCGACCAGCAGCGCTTCAAAATTGCCGACTTCTCTTTGCTCAACAGTCACTGTTTTTGATCCTTTTATTTTTTCTTTTTTTTGAGCAAATAGCAATGTAGTTGATACAAGCAGCAGGAGTATAACAGTATATTTTTTCATGGTCATTTAAATTAGTGTCTACACAAATATAAAAAAATCATCCACTTGTGATGGATGATTTCTTTATATTTTAACAAAAGTATATTTTATTCTTGGCTGATGCTCCCGCCTGAACTGGTATTCTTCTGAATCGATTTTGGCTGTATGTCGTACGTGATGTTTCCTCCGCTGGATGCCTGAGCATTTAAGCTAACGATAGGATGAACGCTAATGGACGCACCGCTGGAAACATCGGCACTAATTTCATTTGCTAATAATTTATCAGCGTTGATTTCACTACCACTTGATGCAGTTGTTTTAATCTGTAGCGCTTTCCCATTAATCGTAATGGTACTTCCGCTACTGGTATCACAAGTAATATTGTCAGATTCGATGCTTAAATTTATCGATGCTGCACTCGAAGTATTCAATCGGATGTTCTCCCCTTTCAGGGTGTTTTTGCTCGTGATAGTCGAGCCGCTTGTTGCCTCTAATTCATCAATAACAGGCATTTTTACTGTCACTTTTTTTGATTTCATGTTGATGAAAGAATTTTTATCACACGAAATAACAAGTGTTCCATTTTCTACTTTGGTAGTGATGTGTTTTTGTAAATTATCATCTGCTTGAACAATTATTTCAATTTTATCAGATTGTTCAATAACGACATCTATGGCATTGTTAACCTCTATGCTTTTGAAAGCACCTTCAACAAGCCGCTTTTCTGTGGTGATATTTCCGTTTCCTTCTATTGCATTGAAATTAATGGAGTGGTTGCACGAACCGAATAACAAGGCTGTTAAGGCAACCAGAATGAACTTTGTAATTAAGGTGATGATTTTCAACATGACTAATTCGTTTTAATGATGATCCCGTCTTTATTTATTTTCAATCCTTTATTGGTTTTGTTTGATTTTAGGGTGTCTTTCTCTACAGTAACGCCATTGTTATTTATGGTAACCGTAACATCCGTGCTATCGTCTCGAGCGGTGCTATATACATCATTATACTCGTTTTCATCAGCGGGACAATTTAAACATTTTATTTGAGAATTTTCTACTTTGTAAATGTAATTATCTGAACTGTAGTGTAAATTGAAAAATTCATCATCAGATCTGTCGTAATTTTGTACAGAGGCATCTGGTTTTAATAACGTTCCTTCAGGTACAAATACTGTTATTTCTATTTCTTGATCTCTATATTTATTTGTGAAATCAGTTAATAAATAGTTGTCTAAAATCAATTGATTGCCAATAATTTTATAACTGTATTTAATTTTTTCAGCTGTTTTTTTAGCTTCAAATAATGATTTTCCCTTTGCCTCTTTTTCAATTTGGATATAAGGTAATTTTTCATCCGTTTTTAGAATAGTAAGATGTATTTGATTAGAATAAATCACTTTTACTCCTGTTGAATCCTCTGTAACCATGAAATCTTCATTATCATTTATGTTTTTCGAAAAATAATCGTTGTGTACAAATTTTATATGTAAGGTATCCTTTTCTTGCAATGGTATGATTTGTTTATTGACAACTCGGCCATTAGCTGAAAATTCTGAGATTTGTTTTACGCCTATTGATATTAATAACGCGATTGAAATTATCCAAATGGCCAACAAAGTATATTTAGCGATATTTCCAATAGATTTCATATTTGGGGCTAATAATTTGAAACCCAACAGCATTAAGAAAAATGCAGGAATACTTACAGCGATGTAAAATAAAACACCAAAAAACCAAATCGGATAATCCGTGAAATTTCCGGATTCAATAAAATCGTGAAAGGGGAAATTTGTGAAACCCGAAGAACCTAAAGATAAAACACCAATTAAGAAAACGATTAGAATTGCTAAACTTGACATAATCAAAATTACACCTAAAAATTTGGCGAAAATTTTAAAAATAGTCATGATAAAGTCGCTAAAAGAACTTCCTATTTTCCCGACACCTGTTTTTATCTGGTTGCCATACTTGTCGTAATCCACATTTTTTATTTTATCAGAAACATTTTCAAATTCTTCTCTAACTTTTTTTTCAATGTTAGAAATCGTAACCGGTTCCCCGGTCATTTCCAGTTTTTCAGTGGTAGTAACCGCCTCCGGAGTTACAATCCAAAGAATGATGTAGGCGAGAATTCCAGTTCCAAATCCAGCAAAAACCAATAGGATAAGAACGATTCTGATCCACACAGCATCTACACCAAAATAATGCCCCAATCCTGCGGCTACTCCGCCAATCATCCCTTTTTCTTTGTCGCGATATAGTTTTTTAGTTCGTCTGTTTGAGTGGTCACTAAAACTTTGAGAACCCTTCAAGTCATCTTCAATGATGTAATCTTCCGGTTGTCCCATTACGGCGATAACGGCATCTACATCTTTCAAACCAATAACGTATTTGTCTGTTTTTTGCTTGTCATTCAATAATTCCGAAACACGCATTTCAATATCCTTGATGATTTCATCATGTCCGGACGAATTGGATATAGAACGTTTTATGGCATCAAAATAGCGCGTCAATTTTTGGTATGCATCTTCATCGATGTAAAAGAACATTCCGCCTAGGTTTATATTTACAGTTTTGTTCATGACTATTATTTTTGATTGGTTATTAGGTTTACGGCATCGGACAATTCCGTCCAAGTACCATTCAATTCGTTTAAAAAATTTTTTCCAATTTCGGTCAAGCCATAATATTTTCTTGGAGGTCCTGAAGTGGATTCTTCCCAACGGTAGTTGAGCAATCCATCGTTTTTTAATCGCGTCAGCAGTGGATAAATGGTTCCCTCCACGACTAATAATTTTGCGTTTTTTAATGTGTCCAATATTTCCGATGTGTAGGCTTCTTTTTCTTTTAAAACGGATAGGATGCAAAACTCGAGAACACCTTTACGCATCTGGGCTTTTGTGTTTTCAATGTTCATAATTTCTTTTTTTGATTTTAGTGTTGATTAAACGGTTCATTTTTTGATTGCCGTGCCAGTTCTCCTTTCTGGCTCAGGTGATGATTTGTCATTGCGAGGAACGAAGCAATCTCGTATTGCATGATTCTCTTTTTATTTTTTCGGAGCTTATTCCTGCTTTCCACTTTATCTTTACTTGCTTAAAGAAAGCAAGTAAAGGATGTCGTTTCAATCAGGGCTAGTTTGTTCGCTCCTTGTATTACGTCTGTTCTCTTTTAATCTGACTGCTTCCTTATTTAAGGAACGGAATCGTTATTGGATATTTGTATTTTTCTCCGTTTGATGTTTTAATCGAGGCATAAATAATCAAGAAGAATTCAGCCACTTTCAAAAGTCCGAAAATCAGAACGCAAATTAATCCAACCGTTAATAGTGCAATGTTGTCTTCAAGGTTGAAATTCGAAAGTGTAATGTCGTTATGATGTATCAATGATTCGAAAGAAACATTTTTGAAAGCCGAAATAAGAAATGAAGGAATTGCAATCATAATCAGCACCAAAGAGTAGATCAATAAACTCAATTGAAAATTCAACACTTGTTTTCCGTGGTGATCTACAAATTCAGATTCCTCTTTCTTGGTTGTCCAAAGAATAATTGGAAAAATATAATTTCCAAAAGGAATGAAATACTGCGTTAAAGTACTTAAATGCGTAAATGTCGCGATGTTTTTTTCAGTTGTTGTTTCCATGATTAAAAGTATATAGTAATTTCTTATGCAAATATATATCTAAAAGATAGTATCTTGTTACGCATAGTACCAAAATTTAACACAACATTAACAAACAATTTTTGTATGTACGCATAGTATTTTTTTGTAATTTAGCAAAAACCTAGCGGTAATAAACTCGCCTAAATTCAAAATCCAAAGAATAATACAGAATGGCGACACTCTATTCCCATAAAAACAAACAGTAGCTACCTATGAAACTTACAGCCTCTAAACTTAATAAATTTTTGTTTTTCAAATTACCTTCGGCATTTATCTGTGGCGTACGCGTAAAAATCATAGGTGAGAACCAGTGTATAGTTTCTGTAAAACACCGTTGGATAAACCAAAATCCATTTAACTCGCTGTATTTTGCCGTGCAAGCCATGGCTGCAGAGCTTGCCACGGGTGCTTTAGTAATGTTTCAAATTCAAAAAAGCGGCAAAAAAATCTCTATGCTTGTTGCGAATAACAAAGGAAATTTTACCAAGAAAGCTACAGGCAGAATCACTTTTACCTGTAATGACGGCCATTTAATAGAAAAGGCGATTCAAGAAACTATTGCTACAGGAGACGGACAAACGTTTTGGATGAAATCCATTGGAACCGATGAAAAAGGAATTCAAGTATCCGAAATGGATTTTGAATGGAGTGTGAGGGCCAAATAAATAAATCTTTTTGAAACACTTATTCACAATCGAATCTCTTTCGTGAAGCGACCATTATGTAGAATTAGAATTTTTGGTTTAAATAGGTTACTTTTTTTGTGAAATTAGAGTACTGTTTTTTGGCTTTTGAACTGAATGAATAGAATACCCGTAGGCGTTTTAATGCGGGCGTTTATTAAATTGATAGGTACTCCGCTTTTAATTGCATATCAGCGCTATCAAGATTAATAATACAATCTAAAATCGAGCAGCTGACAAAGGGTAAAGTGCTTTTCATGTAATTGGGTAACAATATCTACAACATTATCTTGCTCTTCAAATAAGCTAAAAAAAGCTTTGTCTATGGCACAGCTTGTTAATGTATTAGATGGTGCTCCATACCCGGAAACGGCACGTGCTCCGGTGATATCTAAAAAGTATTGTGCTTCTTCCGGACTTAAGTCCAATACCTTTGCATTTGCAAAATGTAAAATTTTTCCTTTCATTTTTCCTTCAAAAAGCTCTGCAATTTCCTCTAAACTATAGTAATAGTCATTGAGACAAATGGTATTTCTTTCGCCTGGCATCACTAAGTAGATTATTTCATAATTTTTAAAATTATGGTCGTCATAAAGCAACGCATTTAAGCTTTCTTCTAACCCCTCAATGGTATCACAGGTTTTGTAAATACTGGTTATACCTTGTTCAAAAGCCAATTGCTCTAAGTTTTTAATCACTTCAGTAGTGGTGGCGATTTCTGTATTAGGAACGGCTTCTAGGCAGAAAATAAAGGTATCAGAATCCGTTAAATTTTGGGTGTTCGGATGGGTCATTAGTTACGAATTATTTATTGGTTCCAATAATTGTTAAAACGATGTGCTTTAGTCTATTTTGTTTTTTGCTTCTAAAAGATTTGGCACAAATTTCACGTATTTCTGCGAATTAATTGGTCCTAATTTGTAAAATTTGTAGTTGCTATTTGCTTAATCTTGTGGGTACAGTTTACAAAACTGTCACGATGGCGGATTTGTAATCTCTGCCCGTAAATAATATCAAAATAATTCTAATAAAACCAATTCTTATTCACTCTTTTAAACTGGCATGATATCTCGTTGAATCATTCTCTTTGTGGGCTCCGATTGGAAATCCGCCCTATCGCTGTCCGAAAAATTTGATATTAAAGCGATCAGGTTCGTGCGCTAGCGGGGAAAATATCCCATATCTTATTTTCAAGATGATTTTTTATAAAGGCAAACAAGGACATAGAGTTACTATATGATGTAGCTAAAAAAAGTTTTTTGAGCTTTAAAATTTTCCTTATTTCAATACTATATATTTTCGTAAATCAGAGGTTAAAATATCATTTAATTCCTTTTTATTAGTGGCAGTACTTTCAATAAAAGCAAATCCAAATACCGGATATTTATGTATATCTAATTCTCTAATTACTATTGGTTTTTCAAAATCTTTAGCAAGACCTGAATAGTTAAATTCTAAAATATCGGAAGGGATTATTCCCGAATTATTATCCAAAACAATGACACTAAATATTTTATCCTCTTTTCCTTTAAAGATACTATCCCAGTCTGGTTTTTTGTTTTCACAAAAGCATTTGTATTCATTAAATCCTAAGGTTACTCCTAGAAGGTCAGCCGTAGTGCAAAATCCACCAAATCGTAAAGGGTTTACTTCGATAGGGATTATTTTGCCATTTTCATCTATGCGGACTTCTGCATGAGCCGGGAAATTTTTTAAATGTAACTCTTTACCAATTTTACTTAAAAAACATTCAAGATCAATTTTATACTTTTCAATGATTGCTTTAGATGTTGAATAAACCCGATCACTTGTGTCTGTTTCGGATGAAAAGAGGTGGTGTAAAACGTTTAACAAAACAGCATCTCCATTATTGTCGTAATAATAATCGATGGCATATTCTTCTCCACGAATAAATTCTTCAATAATAAAAGTACTTGTGTTTAATACATTTTCAGGAAATATACTTTTAAGTTTATCAGGTTGTAACTCACTTTTAGCTTTTATCCAGTCTTTCTCGTTTTCTACGATATGAACTCCTATGCTAAAGAAACCAACAGCAGGTTTAATTACAAATGGGAACCGAATCTCATCATCGGACAATCGTTGGATTTCTTCAATACTTATTTGCTTGAAATAAAAGTCGGGAAACAACTCTTTTATAAGTTCTCTAAACTTTACTTTATTTTTTAAAACGTGTAATTGACTTGATAATTCACTTTCTCCATAGTATTGATCGATCCAAGCTAATGCATTCTCTGAATTGCTATAAAGAGAAATTTCTGGATTATTTTTTAGTAAAGCGATTGCTTCCTCTTCGGCTATCCATGCCAAAGAATCATCTTTCACCAATTCTTTGGCTACTTTGGTTGCAATTATTTTATAATTATTATCTTTTATTGTTTTGATAAGAAAATCGGAAACAAATGGCTTGTCTATTAAGAACATAATAGGTAGTTGTTTTTTACTTTTTTATTTCAATTGTTACAGCAGGACGTTTGGCACTTTGCGCAACTCTCCATCCGGTTTCATAGATCCACTTTGTCATCTTAGTCAGTTTTAGATAGTCAATTTTATCTGGGCTATCGAAAGGGGTATGGTAGTCAGGGTGTAATAAGGTGGTAAAAAATATTGCTGGAACATTAGCTTGAGCATAGGGAAGATGATCGCTTCGGAAGTACCAATTCTCTGGGTGATCTGCTGCATCCCAGGAAGTATCTACTTTGAAGTTGGCAATACTTTTATTAGCTGCTAAAGTGATAGCTACAAGGTCAGAAGAATTAAGATGAGGTTCTGTTACGCCCAATAGCGCCGCCGAATCAGGTGCATTGCGTCCTATCATATCGCCATTTAAAACAGCAACTATGGAGGTCAGTTTAACGGTGGGATGGCTAACAAAATAACGAGAACCCAATAAACCCCTTTCCTCAGATCCGTGCCATACAAATAAAGCCGATCGCTTAGCGGGTTGTGTACTCCACGCACTCCCTATTGCAAGCATCGCTACCGTTACTGATGCATTATCATCAGCACCGTTCCAGATAGGATCCCCGTTAACTGCAGGTCCTACTCCGTCATGGTCCTGGTGACCGCTGAATAAAACATATTCCTCTTTCAGTTTAGGATCAGTTCCATCAACCTTAGCAATAACATTAATAGAAGGATAGTCAAAATTTTCTACCTTCAAAGTAGTTTTTAAATAAGCGTCTTGTTTAGATAATATATTCTTTAACTGTTTACTTGCCAATATAATTGGTACCGTAGCTGCAGTAGAGGATTGGGCACCTTCTATTCCATAACTTCCTTCTTGATAATGAAATCCCGTAAACGAAATAAGTGATTCTACAGTGTCATCAGCAACAAAAATTATAGCAGTAACACCGCGGCTGAGGAGTTCTTTTCCCTGCTGGTTCATGGCAGAAGCGGTATAACGATATTGCCAGAGGCTCACCCAGTCTTGAATAATGGGGGTTGGAGGCATAATATTCATAGCTACAATTTTGCCTTTCAGATCGACAGTATTATCCGGTATTTTGTCCAGCCAAACTATGGAGCCTTCTAGGGTAGTGTCAACCAAATTAGTTGGCCAAATCTCTTTCCAAAGATCAAGTGCTTTACCATTTACACTAACAGTACTTCTATTGGCCACACGGCTGCGTTTTAAATTAAAGAACTGGAAGTAGGTTCCATCTTCACCTGCAGGTTTAAGGCCAGCTTCACGGGCCTTTTGAGCCACCCAAACAGAAGCTCGCATTTCGCCAAGTTCTCCTCCTCTTCGTCCCCGATAAGCGTCACCCGCCAGTTCATATAAATCATCTTTTAGATCTTGCTGCTTAATTTTATCTAATTGTGGTGCTGTGCTTTGCGCAAAAAGCGAAGTGGAAATAAATAATATCAAAAGAAGAATTTGTTTGTATTTCATAAGATTTATTTTTAAAAATTGAAAAGTTTAAAATCGTAAAGGATCAATAAGTATTGGCAGCCTGTCTGTAATCGCTGTTGAATAGCCTAGTCTTTCCAAATGTATAGATAATCTTTTATTACAAATCATCAAAATGACTTTTTTTTTGCTGAATACTTTTGGTACTTCATTGACTATGAGTTTTTCTACTATTTCGCGCTAATAATTCCCGAATATAGCGTAAATCCGTTTCGTTTACTAAGAAATGTGTCGCATAGGGATTCTTTCTGGGACTTTATTTGGTATCCTAGTTTCTTAACTTTTTATGCTGGTAAAGTTAGCATGTCCACGCTACAAAAAAAGTGGCTCGCTTGCCTCTTGTAATTCTCTCTAAAAACTTTACAACAACTCCATAGTGTTAACGGATGTACAATCGGTTCTCCCGTAAAAACGGGACAGGCTGTTCAACCCGGAGGTACCTCATTGAATTTATTTTTGTTGGTATTCGGTGATTATAATTCATTGTTGGTGCTGGGCACGCAACGAAGCCTAGTTGTTGGCAGTCGTACTTTTAATAAGTTTGAATTAAAACGTCAGTTGGTATATGAAGCCTTTCGTGTAATTGTCTTATCATTTCCAAAGAAAGCTTTCTTTTTCGGTTTAAAATTTCGCTTGCACGACTTTTCAGACCTATAATATTTGCTAAATCATTTTGGTTGTAACCCATTTGCTCCATTCTAAATTTAATTGCTTCAATGGGGTCTGGTAAGCTGATAGGAAATTTTTCATTTTCATATTTGTCAATTAAAATACCGAGCACCTCAAGTTCGTCTCCTTCAGGAGAGCCATTTTTTGCATCAAAGATTATTTCAAGTCTTTGTAAAGCTTGATTGTAATCGTTTTCTGTTTTTATAGGTTTAATTTCCATAATATTTAAATTTCATTTGCATTAATCTTGTCATATTCTGCATGCGTTCCAATAAATCGAATCCAAATCATTTGATATTCATAAGTTAGTTTAATTATCAATCTGTAATTATTTCCTTTAATATTGAAAACTATTCGATTGTCATTTAAAATACTAGCACTAGGATAATCTAACTTTATTTCGTTTGGGTTTTTCCATTCAGCTGTACTTGCTTCTTGAAACCATGATTTCAATTGTTGTTCACAATCACCATGTATCTCCCAAAAGTCTCTTAATATTTTTTTAGCTACTACTCTCAAATGTATTAATTTTTTTCAAAGATAATAAAAAAAAGTTCCCGAAATGGGATTTCTATTTTTTCCGTCGCAAGTGTGTTTGACTGCCAACGTCAGTTCGTCTAAAAATCTCTAAACGAACTGTATTTTGTTACGCATTGAGTAAATAGATGTTATTTAAATTACATTTAAAATTTGTTTTGGTAAAAGTTGCTTTATAGATATTCCTGGTCAAATTGAATACCCCATTCCGGGTCAAACTGGACAGGTGATTCCGGAGCAAAGTGAACACCTCATTCCGGTTCAAACTGGACAGTTTTGATGATGTTTTTTATCATAGAATGCCTTTACTTTGTATTAGATAAAAAACACTAAATTTATTCAAAGGAAAACAGAGGTGAACTATCAATTCCGCTAAGT
>NZ_RYDL01000017.1 GCF_003968755.1 Flavobacterium sp. RSP15
CGCTTCACATAGCGTGTTTCTTCATGTTTTTCCATTAGGATACTTTTTGTGTATCGCTATTTCAGGACGGGACATTTATTCCTAAAAAAAGGCCGTCACCTCAGACAGCCTTTTTAAAAAATCTAACTTTTTGTGTTCATAAACTGTATTTTACTCCAAGTGTTAATCCCAATCCGCTGATTCCAACATAAGAACTCAACTCATCCGTAGGTCTGGAAGTATCCACAGTATTAAATTGAGCGTTATTAGAGTTACTGTCTAAACGGTCTGAATAATTTGAGTGTATTTGAGCTGTTGTACGCGTGTTCAATCGATCTACTCCGTTAATTGTAAACTCCGTTGTTTCTTTATCTTTTCCATGGACAGTAAAGTTACGGTACTCCAATTCTGCAAAAGCCGAAAGGTTTTTGGCCAACTTATACGAAGTCCCTAACGCCGCTTGAAAACCTACTGTAGGATTTGGCTTGATGACATCCTTGCTAAATACATTTACACCAGCGCCAGCAACGGCATTTGTTTCAATCGTCAAATCCCCGTGAACAGGCACAATTACCCCAACTTTAGAGTAGGTTTCGAATCCTTTTACTTCTCCCAGAAAAAACACAATTGCAGGAGCTAAATCAAAAGCAGTAATTTGTCCAACGGATCGCAGTGTCGTGGCGCCATCATCTACTCTTTTGACCATTGTTTTATCCGCACTATTATAATAATTGATTCCCATTTCCAGACCCAAACGATCCGTAAAACGGTATCCAACACTACCAGATGTGCGGAAACCCTCTCCAAAAGATCCGGTAACACTCTCCTCTGAAACTAAATCGCCTCCTACATAAACTGTACTAAGTGCAGACTGACCTCCAACAGTGGGGAATTCAGTTGCGGCTGTCTGAAGAAAATAGGATCCTCCTAATTTAAAATACCAACTTTCCTTTTTTTCCGTTTGCCCTATCACAATCATAGAACAAAACATAAATCCAAATAAAAATAAATTCTTTTTCATGATTATTGTTGTTTAATTCACACAAACATAATGTAAATTTACCCAACGATTCCGGGCTTTTTAGGCCGTAAAAAGCGCAAACAACAGTTCTGTCAAACGCCAAGCTAAATTTTTACTGTGCGCGCATAATTTTAACAAAAACAACACTAAAAAAAATTAAATTTAACTGTTAAAAAATCAGTTTAACTTAAAATTAATTTGCATTTTTTCCAGTTCAACCAACAATTCATTTGAAATTTTCACTTTCAATTTTCTGCTTGGCATGGTCAGTTTAGTCACTACTTTTATTTCTTCTACTTCAGTTGCCGTACTAATTTCGGGATTTCCTGATTCGAGAGAATCGGTTTCCTCATTTTCGTCTACAAAAACGGCTTCTTCATTTTCCGGAAGTACCACCACATTTTCTACTAATCGCTTTATTTTTTCCAACTCCATAATTTCAAAAGCTACAGTATTATCGCCTTTATTTTCTTGAAAAACATGATTTAACTTATGAATAAATTCCGCCTCTAGATCATTAATATTCAAAAGTAAAATTAGTTTTTTAGCAAATGTAGTCAAGACATCCTGCAGGTATTGCACCAGCACAAATTGCAATCTTGGATCCCCTTTTTTTCCAGTATCTCGATCCGTCCAGCCTTCCTTGACCATTACTTTCATGAATGTAAAATTATTCTGAATCAGGAAATGGCGAAACTTCAAATACTCCTCGCCAAAAATCCGGAACTCGTAACTTTCATCATACCCTTCTAATGTAAATATGCCCCAGCCTTTTCCGTTTTTGGCAACACGATGTTGGACATTATTGATAATCCCCCCAAAAGTCAGATTTTTACTGACATGCAATTCCATGTTCTTGAGTGCTTCTAACTTGGCATTGCAAAAATATTTCATTTCAAATTTGTAATCGTCCAGCGGATGCCCAGAAATATAAATCCCCACCACTTCCTTTTCTTTGGCTAATTTTTCCATTGTGCTCCAATCCTCACAAGGCGGAACAACAGGTTCTTCAATTTGCACATCACTACTTTCGCCAAACAAACTTACTTGAGCTGAATTTTCATTTTCCTGAAATTTAGCACCGTACCGAATTGCTTTTTCGTAAAAGGTAATTCCATCGCCATCATCATGAAAATATTGTGCTCTCGTAGTTCCTAAAAACGAATCGAAACCACCCGCCAAAACCAGATTCTCCAATGCTTTTTTATTGGCCGCACGCAAATCAATTCGTTTGGTCAAATCAAAAATAGATTTGTATTTTCCGTCTTTTCTGTTTTCCACAATCGTAGTCACAGCGCCAGAACCTACACCTTTTACAGCTCCCATCCCAAACCGAACCGCATAATCATCGTTTACGGTAAATTTATAAAACGATTCATTCACATCCGGTCCTAAAACCTGTAATCCCATGCGTTTGCATTCTTCCATAAAGAAAGAAACTTGCTTGATATCACTCATGTTATTGGACAAAACCGCAGCCATATATTCAGCCGGATAATTCGCCTTCAAAAATGCCGTTTGGTAGGCAATCCAGGCATAACAAGTCGAGTGTGATTTATTAAACGCATATTCTGCAAAGGCTTCCCAGTCTTTCCAGATTTTCTCCAGTTTATCTTCAGGATGCCCTTTGGCCGCAGCCTGACTGATAAATTTAGGCTTCATTTTATCCAAAACATCCTTTTGTTTTTTTCCCATCGCTTTACGCAAAACATCCGCATCCCCCTTTGAGAAATCCGCTAGTTTCTGGGACAGAAGCATTACTTGTTCTTGGTAAACGGTAATTCCGTAGGTGTCTTTTAGTAATTCTTCGCAGGCGTCAAGGTCATAAATAATTTCCTCTTCACCGTTTTTTCGCTTGACGAAACTTGGAATATAGGCAATTGGCCCCGGACGATACAAGGCATTCATGGCAATCAAATCGGGAAAAACTGTAGGCTTCAATTCCTTCATGTATTTTTGCATTCCTGGACTCTCATACTGGAAAATCCCTACTGTTTCTCCCCGTTGAAAAAGTTCATACGTCTTCACATCATCAATTGGAAACTCATCCGGATTGAGGTCAATTCCAGTTCTGTATTTCACTAATTTGACTGTGTCTTTTATTAGCGTCAGGGTTTTCAAACCCAAAAAGTCCATCTTTAACAAACCGGCACTTTCTACTACCGAGTTATCAAATTGAGTCACATATAAATCTGAATCTTTGGCGGTTGCTACAGGAACAAAATCAGTAATATCACTTGGCGTAATAATGACACCACAGGCGTGAATTCCTGTATTTCTAAGATTCCCTTCTAAAACTTTGGCTTGCTGAATGGTTTCTCCGCCCAAATCATCTTCATTAGCAAGTCCTATTAATTCTTTTATTTTATCATACTCTTCGGGACGAACGGCCTTCTTTATTACATCGTCCTTTTCATTTAAAAAACGAGCTAAATTCCACTTAGAAGGCATCATTCCCGGAATCAATTTGGCTATTTTATCGGCTTCAAACAAAGGTAAATCCAACACACGAGCGGTATCTCGAATCGCTGATTTGGTAGCCATTTTACCATACGTGATAATTTGCGCCACCTGTTTCGAACCGTATTTACGGATCACATAATCCATTACGCTACTGCGTCCTTCATCATCAAAATCGATATCAATATCGGGAAGTGACACCCGATCCGGATTCAGGAAACGCTCAAAAAGCAGGTTGTACATCAAGGGGTCAATATTGGTAATCTTCAAACAATACGCCACCACCGATCCCGCCGCAGAACCCCTTCCCGGCCCTACAGAAACACCCATGCTTCTCGCCTCAGCAATTAAATCCTGCACAATCAGGAAATATCCTGGATATCCTGAATTAGATATCGTCAACAATTCAAAATCAAGTCGTTCTTGAATTTCTTCGGTCATTACGGGATATCGTCTTGTTGCTCCTTCAAAAGTAAGGTGCCTCAAATACGCATTTTCTCCTCGTACCCCGCCATCAACAGCATCTTCCGGATTATTAAATTCAACCGGAATTTCAAATTTTGGTAATAAAACTTCCCGTGCCAAATCGAAAATTTCAATTTTATCCACAATCTCCGAAATATTTGAAATTGCTTCGGGCAAATTTGCAAAAAGTTGTTTCATTTCGTCTCCCGACTTGAAATAATATTCCTGGTTGGGCAATCCGTACCGATACCCTCGACCACGACCAATAGGCGTGGTTTGCTTTTCGCCATCACGCACACAAAGCAAAATATCGTGCGCATTCGAATTTTCCTTATCTATATAA
Source organism: Flavobacterium sp. RSP15 (assembly GCF_003968755.1). Taxonomy (GTDB): domain Bacteria; phylum Bacteroidota; class Bacteroidia; order Flavobacteriales; family Flavobacteriaceae; genus Flavobacterium. The sequence continues at coordinate 4,269 of NZ_RYDL01000017.1, forward strand.
AAGGTATTGTTTGTCGCTATAATCTTGACCGCATGCTTTCTGGCCAATGAAATCAAAGACGCATTCACCCGATTTTCATCTTCCTGATTGTGACGCATCACCTCAATGTAAAAATCTTCCTTGAATTCGTTTTTCCACCAAAGCAAAGCTTCTTCAGCTTGGTTTTCACCAATATTTAAAATCTTATTTGGAATTTCACCATAAAGATTTCCGGATAAAACAATAATATCTTCTTTGAATTCCTGGATGACTTTCCTATCGATTCTTGGCACATAATAAAAACCTTCGGTATACGCAATGGAAGACATTTTAGCCAAATTATGGTACCCTTTTTTGGTCTTCGCCAAAAGTACTATCTGGTAACCATTGTCTTTAATTTTTTTATTTTTATGGTCCTCACATACAAAAAATTCACAACCTACAATAGGTTTCATCGGAACTTCAGTAGGTTCATCCCCATTTTCAATCGCCTCTTTATTCTTGGCTTCAGCCACTTTATTATGGTATAAAATATCGCGGACAAAATGAAAAGCACCCATCAAATTCGCATGATCGGTCATGGCAACTGCCGGCATTTTTTGTTGTGCCGCCGCTTTTACCAATGCTGCAATACTGATCGTCGATTGCAATACCGAAAACTGCGTATGATTATGCAAATGCACGAAAGGCGCATCAATAAGTACTTTTTTATTCTCTGAAAGTTCTGCTTTCGAAACTGTCGGCGCTTGTTTTTCGCCAAACTGCTGACGAATTTTATCGGACGCTTCCTTTAGATTAATATGTTTTAAACCTATGAGTTTAATCTCACTTGGATTCTTGCTTTGAAAATCTTGAAAATAACTGCCCGGAACGTCGAGTTCCTCTTTTGTAAAAACATCACGACGAACTAACTCTAAGAAACAACGCGTAGTTGCCTCCACATCGGCAGTGGCGTTGTGCGCTTCACCGAAAGGTTTATTAAAAAGATACGAATGCAATTCCGTTAGCGTAGGCAGTTTAAATTTACCGCCACGGCCACCTGGTAATTTTAATAACGAAGCCGTAACTTCTGTACAAGTATCCAGAATTGGCATCGAGCTCATTTGGCTCTCCACTCCCATTCTGTAAAATTCGCACCCCATAATATTGATATCAAAACCTAAATTCTGACCCACTATAAATTTAGCTTTGCCTAAAACAGCATTGAACTTTTCTAGCACTTCTGCCAACGAAATCCCATCGGCTTCCGCCAATTCTGTAGAAATACCGTGAATTCGTTCGGCATCAAACGGAATATTAAACCCTTCGGGCTTGATCAAATAATCCTGATGCTCAATCAGTTTACCCATATCGTCGTGCAACTGCCACGCGATTTGAATACATCGTGGCCAGTTATCCGTATCTGAAATGGGTGCACCCCAACGTTTTGGTAATCCTGTGGTTTCGGTATCGAATATTAAGTACATAGCTGGATTTGAAGAGTTTGTGATTTTAAAAAATCGCGAAAAATGAATTTCAAATTTAGTTTTTTTAGAGTAGAATAGAAGTAAATTATCAACAAAAAACAAAATTATTTTCCAAGGCTATTCTCCTATTAAAACTACGATCACTTTCAACAAATCAGTTTGATTGCATCTTATTAAAAGATAAAAAGACGACATATTGCTTTTTTGGATGTCGTAGTATTTCATCAAAAAAAAAACAATGAAATACCGCTAAAAAAAATGTTGTTTACTACGAAAACCATTTTGAAAAACAACTGTCACAAAAGTGAATTAGTGAATTTAAAATTAAAAAAAAGTTGCTTTTCATACCATTTAATTAAATATTCGTAAATATAACTGCATTTAAGAAGCCTAATTTAACGATTCAATAAACATCAAAAAACTCAACAAATTGATTTTTTATTAGATCTAAATAAAAAACTACCGTACAAAAAAAAAGTAAAAAGACAAAAATCAACAAAGAAATATCCGAATGGGATTTTGGGTATCGTATATAATGGAATATTGATACGTAAAGCCTTGATTGTTTTTTTAGCTTTGTCTTTATTGTTATCATCGTAGCCTTTTGGGCTATAAACAAAACACATTAAAACATATTAAAATGAGTACTACATTATTTGACAAAGTATGGGATTCGCACGTGGTGCGCAAAATTAAAGACGGACCAGACGTATTTTTTATTGACCGTCATTTCATCCATGAAGTTACTAGTCCTGTAGCTTTTTTAGGTTTAAAAGAACGAGGCATTTCAGTATTATACCCAGAGCGCACTTTTGCTACTGCAGATCACAACACACCAACTATAAATCAACATTTACCGGTTGAAGACGCATTGTCTGCCAATCAACTCAAAGCATTAGAAGAAAACGCTGCTGAATACGGCATTAGCCATTGGGGTTTAGGAAATCAAAAAAATGGAATTGTTCATGTGGTGGGTCCTGAAAACGGAATTACCTTACCAGGAGCAACCATTGTTTGTGGTGATTCACATACATCAACTCATGGAGCTTTTGGCGCCATCGCTTTCGGAATTGGGACGTCTGAGGTTGAGATGGTACTTTCTACCCAATGCATTATGCAACCTAAACCTAAAAAAATGCGCATTAATGTTGCCGGTAATCTTCAATTTGGGGTTACTCCCAAAGATGTGGCACTTTATATTATATCCAAATTATCGACTTCAGGGGCTACCGGCTATTTTGTGGAATATGCAGGTGAAGTTTTTGAAAACATGACCATGGAAGGCCGTATGACCGTTTGTAATTTAAGTATCGAAATGGGTGCTCGTGGCGGAATGATCGCTCCGGACCAAACTACTTTTGATTATTTAGAAGGACGTTTGTATTCTCCAAAAGGGGATGATTGGAATAAAGCAGTAGCCTATTGGAAAACATTGAAAACAGATACTGATGCCAAATTTGATGAAGAAATCAACTTTGAAGCATCGGATATTGAACCTATGATTACCTACGGAACAAACCCAGGAATGGGATTGGGAATTTCTAAAAGCATTCCAAACTCAAAAGACGTTGCCGAAGGAGAAGAAACATATGCAAAATCTTTAGGATACATGGGATTTCATCAAGGAGAAGCCATGATTGGAAAACAAATTGATTACGTTTTCTTAGGAAGTTGTACCAATGGTCGAATTGAAGATTTCAGAGCTTTTGCCTCCATTGTAAAAGGACGCCAAAAAGCGGATAATGTTACCGCTTGGTTGGTTCCAGGATCACATGTCGTAGAAGCACAAATTAAAGAAGAAGGAATTCTTGAGGTATTAACCCAAGCTGGTTTTGTTTTACGTCAGCCAGGATGTTCCGCTTGTTTAGCAATGAATGACGACAAAGTTCCTGCCGGGAAATATGCGGTAAGTACTTCCAACAGAAACTTTGAAGGACGTCAAGGACCTGGCTCGAGAACGTTGTTAGCAAGTCCGTTTATGGCTGCTGCTGCCGCTGTAACTGGAGTTTTGACAGATCCTAGAGAACTTCTTTAAAAGAATTCAGATTGAAGATTAACGATTTTTGATTGCAGATTTCGTTAGTGTCAAAATCCAATTTGAATTTTTAAAATCAAGATTAAAATAGTAAAAAAATAAAAACAGTAGCGATTAAAGATTTATTTTCAAAACAGGAAATCAAAAATCTAAAATCGTTAATCAAAAATCAAAAATCAAATGGCTTACGATAAATTTAATATTCTTACCAGTAGCGCAGTTCCGCTTTCTATCGAAAATGTAGATACGGATCAAATTATTCCTGCTCGATTTCTAAAAGCAACCGAACGTGTTGGTTTTGGCGACAACCTTTTCCGTGACTGGAGATACAATAATGACGGAACTCCGAAAGCTGATTTTGTACTGAATAATCCAATCTACAGCGGAAAAATTCTTGTTGGAGGCAGAAATTTTGGTTCAGGTTCCTCAAGAGAACACGCTGCTTGGGCGGTTTATGATTATGGTTTTAGATGTGTGGTTTCTAGTTTTTTTGCTGATATTTTTAGAAATAACTGCCTGAATGTTGGTGTCTTACCAGTTCAGGTTAGTGCTGGATTTGCAGAAAAAATATTTAAAACTATCGAAGAAGATCCAAAAACGGAACTAGAAATTAATCTTTCAGAACAAACCATTACCATTAAAGCAACTGGCGAAAAAGAATTTTTTGATATTTCGGGTTATAAAAAAGACAATATGATCAATGGTTTTGATGATATTGATTATTTGCAAAATATAAAATCAGAAGTGGTGGAATTTGCCAATCAACTTCCTTACTAAACATAATCCGAAAAGGTATTGGCTAAAGATTTTCTTTGGGTTCTCCCCGAAGCAACTGTTTTTAGTTTTTGATAAAAACAAGATATCCCGATTTCTGATTCATGAAATCGAAATCGAATCCCATTTATAATGAAAAAAAGAAAAATTGAAATAATGGATACGACGCTCCGTGATGGTGAACAAACCTCCGGAGTATCCTTTTCTGCTGCAGAAAAATTAACCATTGCACAATTATTACTGGAAGAGCTTCATATTGACCGAATCGAAGTTGCTTCGGCTCGTGTAAGCGAGGGTGAATTTCAAGGAGTGAAAGGAATTATGGCTTGGGCCGAAACAAAAGGATACAGCAGCCGAATTGAAGTTTTAACCTTTGTAGACGGCGGCCTTTCTATTGAATGGATGAAAAATACTGGAGCTAAAGTTCAGAATTTACTAACCAAAGGATCGCTCAACCACTTAACCCACCAGTTAAAAAAAACACCCGAACAACATTTTTCTGAAATTGCGCAAGCCATAGCCTTAGCTCAGGAAAATAATATTGAAACCAATGTATATCTGGAAGACTGGAGTAACGGAATGCGTAATTCCCCTGAATATGTATTTCAATATTTAGACTTTCTAACTAAGCAACCGGTCAAAAGAATCTTATTACCGGACACTTTAGGGGTTTTAATCCCTTCTGAAACTTTTGAATTTATTGCAAAAATTATAACGAAATACCCTGATAATCATTTTGATTTTCATGCGCACAACGACTACGATTTAAGTATCGCCAATGTAATGGAAGCCGTAAAAGCTGGTATTCAAGGGCTTCACGTAACTGTTAACGGGATGGGAGAACGGGCTGGAAATGCACCCCTTGAAAGCACTGTTGCGGTAATCAATGATTTCTTACCCGAAATAGAAATTGGCGTAAAAGAATCTTCGTTATATTCTGTTAGCAAATTAGTAGAAACGTTTACCGGATACAGAATCCCTGCAAACAAACCTATTGTGGGCGACAATGTATTTACACAAACTGCTGGTATTCATGCCGATGGTGACAATAAAAACAACCTGTATTTTAACGATTTACTACCGGAGCGTTTTGGCAGAAAAAGAAAGTATGCCCTTGGTAAAACCTCTGGAAAAGCCAATATCGAGAAAAATCTTCAAGAATTAGGCCTTCAATTAAACCCCGAGGATTTAAAGTTAGTTACCCAAAGAATCATTGAATTAGGAGATAAAAAAGAAACCGTTACTAAAGAAGACTTACCCTATATTATCTCTGATGTTTTGGACAGCCAAACCTATCAGGAAAAAATTGTTGTTGAGTCCTATATATTATCTCATGCAAAAGGCATGCGTCCATCGACTACTTTATCTTTAAAAATAGATGGTGAAATCATTGAAGAGCATGCACAAGGAGACGGACAATTTGATGCTTTCATGAATGCATTGGCAAAAATATATAAAAGCAAAAACTTAGAATTGCCAAAACTGATTGATTATGCCGTACGAATTCCACCAGGAAGCAGTTCTGACGCCTTATGCGAAACCATAATCACCTGGACAAATAATGAAAAAGAATTCAAAACCAGAGGGCTGGACTCTGACCAAACAGTTGCCGCAATTATAGCAACCCAAAAAATGCTGAACGTAATCCCAGCCCCAGCCCTCCACGAAGGCGAGGGAGCCAAGCCGAAATTGGAGCTTGAAAATTTGAAATAAAATTAAAGAAATACAACACAAACAACAAACCCAATCCTTCAACACCCAGTCTCCCTTTCCTTTGGAGGGAGCTGGGAGGAGGAAAACACAATTAATATGAAATTAAAAATAGCCCTTTTAGCCGGAGACGGAATTGGACCAGAAGTAATCCATGAAGCCGTAAAAGTTTCGGATGCGATCGCTAAAAAATTCAACCATGAAATCATCTGGACTCCTGCACTTACAGGAGCTTGCGCCATTGACGCCGTAGGAGTTCCTTATCCTGATGAGACTCACGAAATTTGTATGGCTGCTGATGCTGTTTTATTTGGAGCCATTGGCCATCCAAAATATGATAATGATCCAAGCGCTCCGGTTCGTCCAGAACAAGGTTTGTTATTAATGCGTAAAAAACTAGGGCTGTTTGCCAATGTTCGCCCAACATTTACATTCCCCTCTTTGATTGACAATTCTCCTTTAAAAAGAGAGCGTATTGAAGGAACTGATTTAATCTTTTTAAGGGAACTTACCGGCGGAATTTATTTTGGAGAAAAAGGAAGAAAAGACGGTGGTGAAACAGCGTTTGACACTTGTACCTATACCAGATCAGAGGTAAAACGTTTAGCTAAAAAAGGTTTTGAACTAGCAATGACTCGTACTAAAAAACTATGTTGTGTAGACAAAGCCAACGTAATGGAAACTTCTCGTTTGTGGAGAGAAACCGTACAAGCAATGGAAAAAGACTATCCCGAAGTTACGGTAAGTTATGAATTTGTGGATGCCGTAGCGATGCGTTTAGTACAATGGCCAAATTCATATGATGTCTTGATTACAGAAAATTTATTTGGAGATATTTTGACTGATGAAGCTTCAGTGATATCCGGATCAATGGGATTAATGCCTTCTGCATCCGTTGGAGAACATACTTCATTGTACGAACCCATTCACGGATCCTATCCACAGGCCACAGGCCTAAATATTGCCAATCCATTAGCGACCGTATTATCTGCTGCAATGATGTTTGAAGATGCCTTCGGCTTAAAAGAAGAAGCGGCTGCGATTAGAGCTGTAGTCAACAAATCACTCGAACAAGGAATTGTAACTGAAGATTTAGTTGCTAAAGGGGCTAAGGCATACAAAACTAGCGAAGTAGGTGACTGGTTAGTTGCTAATTTGTAAAATCCAACCCCCTTTCCTCTGGGAGAGGGCTGGGGTGAGGAAACAAAAAAGGTGTCAATTTACATTGACACCTTTTTTTATAGTTGTAGAGAAAAATATTAATATCCACCTCTGTTTCCACCACCACGGTTTTCTCCACCACGGCTGTTTCCACCACCATAACCACCGCGAGATTCTCCACCACGACTGTTATTGTTAAAACTTCTTCTTTCACCTTCTGGTTTAGGCTCCGATTTGTTTACAACGATTGCACGTCCTTGAACAGTAGCACCATTCAATTCATCAATAGCCTTTTGAGCTTCTTCATCATTTGGCATTTCAACAAAACCAAATCCTTTACTTCTTCCAGTGAATTTATCAGTAATAATTTTAACTGAATCAACTGCTCCATAAGCCTCGAAAGACTCTCTTAAATCTGCTTCCTCAATACTGAATGGAAGACTTCCAACAAAAATATTCATATGTTCTTATTTAAATAATAAAACAAATGTACTGCTATTTTTTTTGCAATCTACTATAGATTAGCTTATTTATGTTTTTATTTTAAATTCAAAAAGAAAATGAAGCTACTAAAATACCCAACTCCTGCAATTTAAGAATCTTAACCGTGTGAATTTAGGGAACCCGCAGACTTACCGGAACCTTATAAAATACGCCTTGTTGAAAATTCAAAACAGTCCCTGCTGATGGGTTGCCATTTGCATTTTCTGCACTAAATTTAAAAGTACCTGTAACCGTAAGACCCTTCTCATCATAATCAGTAATTACTATTTGCCCGCTACCCATGTCAATACCTGTTGCAAATGAAACATCGCTTCCTCCAGTCAATACGTAAACAGCTCTCTTGGAATTACTGGTTCCCAATGGATACACTTGAGGTGATATGGAGGTTGTCTTCAAAGTCAAAACCTCATTTCCAGTAAACCCTTCAATTACTAGTAAACCATCAGAAGCTAAAGTCGCTTTAGAAGCTGTCGCTCTCCAAAACACATTGTCTTTCCTTCCTTGTAAAGAAGGAGTATTAAAACTCACCTCTTCCGCACATGAAATCATTAAAAAAAGTACCCCTAGAAATATCAAATATTTTTTCATAAAACCTTCTTTTACTAACAAAAATAGGGCATTAATGCTAAAAAAAAACATAACAGGACAAAAAAATACGAATCAAAACCACCTACAGTGCACTGCCACAGATTAAAACCACAATCCAATTAGTATTTATCAATAAAAAAGGTATCTTTGCACCCTTAATTAACAGAGGTCGAGTACCTCAAAATTTAATCACAAGATTATGTCAGTAAAAATTAGATTACAAAGACACGGTAAAAAAGGAAAACCTTTTTACTGGGTTGTAGCTGCAGATGCACGCTCAAAAAGAGATGGTAAATACCTAGAAAAAATTGGTACTTACAATCCAAACACAAACCCAGCAACTATCGACTTAAACCTTGATAGTGCAGTAAAATGGTTGCACAATGGTGCTCAACCAACAGATACTGCTAAAGCGATTCTTTCTTACAAAGGAGCTTTATTGAAACATCACCTTGACGGTGGTATCCGTAAAGGAGCCTTAACTCAAGAACAAGCTGATGCTAAATTAAATGCTTGGTTAGAGGCAAAAACTGGAAAAGTAGATGCTAAAAAAGACGGCTTAACAAAAGTGCAAGCGGATGCTAAAGCTAAAGCTTTCAAAGCAGAACAAGATGTGAATGCAAAACGTTTAGCTGCAGCTGCTCAAGCAGAAGCTGACGCTATCGCTGCTGCAACTCCAGCTGTTGAAGAAGAAGTTGCTGAAGCTGAAGAAGCTCCTGCCGCAGAAGAAAATAACGAAACAACTGAAGCATAATTTTAGAAGGCGACTATGCGTAAAGAAGATTGTTTCTATTTAGGTAAAATCGCTAAAAAATTTAGTTTCAAAGGGGAAATTCTAGCCTATTTAGACACGGACGAACCTGAGTTATATGAAAACTTGGAATCAGTGTTTGTTGAATGTAACAAACACTTGGTTCCTTTTTTTATTGAAAGTAGTTCGCTGCACAAAAACGATTTACTTAGAATTCGTTTTGAAGACATGACTACCGAAGAAGAGGCAGACGCCATTATAGGCAATGCCATCTACCTTCCTTTGAAGATGTTGCCGAAACTTAGCGGCAATAAATTCTATTTCCACGAAGTAATTGGTTTTGAAGTTGAAGACAAACGTCTTGGTGTTGTTGGAAAGATCGAATCCATTAATGATACCACTGCCCAACCCCTTTTTGAAGTCCTCAACGGTGATGTTGAGATTCTTATCCCCATGATTGATCTTTTCTTGGTTAAAATTGACCGTGAAAACAAAAAAGTTATCATGGATCTACCAGAAGGACTTATTGAAATGTACCTTTAAATCAGTGTTCAGTATTCAGTTTTTAGTGTTCAGTTCCTCAAAAATCGTTAATCTACAATCTGAAATCAAAATTCCCTATGTTTAGTTTCAAACAATTCTCAATCCAGCAAGATCGTTGCGCCATGAAAATTGGAACCGATGGCGTTTTACTTGGTGCATGGACTCCTATTGAAAACAATCCTATTAGTATTTTAGATATTGGAGCCGGAACAGGCGTAATCGCACTAATGCTGGCACAAAGAAGTAACGCGGAACAAATTGACGCTTTGGAAATAGACGAAGAAGCGTATGAACAATCCGTAGATAATTTTGAAAACTCCCCTTGGAGTGATCGCTTATTTTGTTTTCATGCCGGTTTAGATGAATTCGTCGAAGAACCGGAAGACGAGTATGATTTAATTGTTTCCAATCCTCCATTTTATACTGATGATTACAAATCTGATAACGAACAACGTGATTTAGCCCGTTTTGCTGACGCGATGCCTTTTGAGGATTTAATCGAGGCTGCTGATTTATTGCTTTCAGAAAACGGAATATTCACAGTTATAATTCCTTTCAAAGAAGAAGAAAATTTCTTGGCTCTTGTCAAAGAATACGAATTGTATCCAATTAAAATTACACACGTAAAAGGAACTCCAACTACCGAAATTAAACGCAGTTTATTGGCCTTTAGCCGAGAAGAAAGCTCGAACTATCCCGTTGACGAATTGATTATCGAAACTGCAAGACACATTTATACTCCCGAATACGTTGCATTGACTAAAGAGTTTTATATGAAGATGTAAGTCCAAAATGATTCTAAATAACACCTAAATCATTCCGTAATCTTATTTAAAACACCTTTGATCTCTGCTAAAGTTAATTTTTATTGTAATTTAGAGGATAATACCTTTTTTAATAAAATCCCGTACATAAAAGGACTTATTTGTTAAAAAATAAGCTAAGTAATAACCATGGTATAATGTCGTATTTTAAAATCAGGATAAAATCATGTAAAAATCTGATTTAAAGCTGTTTTACTTAAAGTTAATTTTTTTGACTTTACGACTTTTAAACTTTCGACTTACTTATTTCTATTTCAAATAAAAAAATATAACATTTGTTAATGCTTTTGTTATATTTCTTTATGTAAATTTGTTCCATAAAAATTATCAACCATGAGACCAGACTTATTTCAAGCTCCAGATTACTACAACCTTGACGATTTACTAACAGAAGAACACAAACTAGTACGTGACTCTGCTCGTGCTTGGGTAAAACGTGAAGTATTACCTATTATAGAAGAATATGCTCAAAAAGCCGAATTCCCAAAACAAATCATTAAAGGTTTGGGCGAAATAGGCGGTTTTGGTCCTTACATCCCAGAAGAATACGGCGGTGCGGGCCTAGACCAAATATCTTATGGTTTGATCATGCAAGAAATAGAACGCGGTGATTCTGGCGTTCGTTCCACTTCATCTGTACAATCTTCTTTGGTAATGTATCCTATTTGGAAATACGGAAACGAAGAACAACGCATAAAATATTTACCTAAGTTAGCCACTGGAGAATACATGGGCTGTTTTGGTTTGACGGAACCTAACTATGGTTCAGATCCAGGAAGTATGATTACCAACTTCAAAGATATGGGCGACCATTATCTATTGAATGGTGCCAAAATGTGGATTTCAAATGCTCCGTTTGCAGACATCGCCATTGTTTGGGCAAAAAATGAAGAAGGAAGAATTCACGGTTTAATTGTAGAACGCGGAATGGAAGGTTTTACCACTCCGGAAACGCACAACAAATGGTCGCTTCGTGCCTCATCAACTGGAGAACTGATTTTTGACAATGTCAAAGTACCAAAAGAAAACTTATTGCCCAATAAATCTGGATTGGGAGCACCGCTTGGTTGTCTGGATTCAGCACGTTACGGAATTGCCTGGGGCGCTATTGGTGCTGCCATGGATTGTTACGATACGGCTTTGCGTTATGCCAAAGAAAGAATTCAGTTTGACAAACCCATTGCAGGAACCCAATTACAACAAAAGAAATTAGCCGAAATGATTACCGAAATCACAAAAGCACAATTATTGACTTGGAGACTGGGAGTTTTAAAAAATGAAGGAAGGGCTACAACAGCTCAAATCTCAATGGCTAAAAGAAACAATGTGAACATGGCTATTAATATTGCGCGCGAAGCCAGACAAATGCTAGGTGGAATGGGAATTACCGGAGAATATTCGATCATGCGCCATATGATGAACCTGGAATCAGTAATCACCTATGAAGGGACGCACGATATTCATTTGTTAATTACCGGTATGGACATCACTGGAATTCCTGCTTTCAAGTAGTGGCAAACAGTTATTAAACTATTAATAAAATTGATAACAAAAGCTTCTTGATACCAAGAAGCTTTTTTATCTTTACATAAAAATACTCTTTATGAATATCCAAACCATCAACAATAGTATTCAGCCTCAAAAAGAACTGTTGTTACACCATCCTTTATATAAGAAAGTAAAAACTATTGAGGATTTACAGTGTTTTCTAGAAAATCATATTTATGCTGTTTGGGATTTCATGTCTTTGTTAAAAGCACTACAATCCAAATTAACTTGTACAACAACGCCTTGGTTTGCAACGCAAAATCCACAAACCAGATATTTAATAAACGAAATTGTCCTTGCTGAAGAATCTGACTTAACATTAGACGGACGCCGTTTGAGTCATTATGAAATGTATATTGAAGCCATGCAATCCTGTGGAGCAAATACTGAAGGTATTGAACATTTTTTAACTGAAGTAGATTCCCTTCAAAACATATTTGTCGCTATAAAAACCAGCACTTTACACCCCAATATCAAAGCATTCCTAGATTTCACATTCAGGGTTATTGAGGAAGGAAAATCCCATGAAATTGCAGCGGCTTTTACTTTTGGAAGAGAAGATTTGATACCGAGTATGTTTACCGCTATTTTGAAAAACTTTCAGGAGAATTTTCCTGAAACGGATTTGAGCAAACTGATTTATTATTTTGAAAGACACATCGAATTGGATGCGGATGAACATGGGCCAATGGCGATGAAAATGATAACAGAACTTTGCGGTACAGATGCTCAAAAATGGTCTGACGTTGAGGAAGTTTCAAAATTAGCTTTAGAGAAACGCATTGGTCTTTGGGATGCCATCGAAGAAACTATCCTAATGAATGTTGAATTGGCATAAAACTAATACTTTCAAATAACGCAACACTTCTTTAGAAAATACCCTTAAAAAAAGCATCTTGTTTTAGTAACAAGATGCTTTTTTATTAATTTTCAGGAGCCAATTCGAGTTCTAATCCCTCGAGGCTTTCGGTAATTGGGATCTGACAGCCCAAACGACTGTTTGCTTTTACATAAAAGGCTTCTGAAAGCATTGCTTCTTCATCATCGCCCATTTCTGGCAAGGCAACATCGTTAAGAACATAACATTGACAGGAAGCACACATGGCCATACCGCCGCAGGTTCCTTCTACAGGAAGCTCATAGGCTTTGCATAATTCCATGATATTCATGGCCATATCAGTGGGAGCCTGTAACTCATGCACGACTCCTTCTCGATCTTTTATTTTTATTAATACATCCATATGATTGTGGGTGTTTGGTTTTAGGCAATCGGTGTTGATTATTAAATACGGACTGCGTGAGGGATAGAAGCTGGCTACCGAAGTAGCGCGGATAGCCCGACCGTTTTAAGAAAAAAGGCCTATACCCGTTAAAACAAGTAGCCTTTTTTCTTAAAAGGGGGCACGCCCTGTTAATTTATAGGATATTTACAACAGTTTCTATTTGTGGTGCAAACTTTTTGATGGTTGTTTCTACTCCGGCACGCAATGTCATTTGATTTACGCTGCAACTGGTACAGGCTCCTTCGAGACGCACTTTTACGTGTTTCCCGTCCTCTATGGAAATAAGGGTAATGTCACCACCATCTGAATTCAAAAAAGGTCTTATTTCTTCTAGCGCTTTTTGAACTTCTAGGGTTAATTGTTCTGTTGTCATTGTCTTTGTTTAAAGATTCAAAAGATTAGAAAATTGAATGATTGAAAATTATTTTCATGCGTTCTAATTTTTTATTTTTTTACTGCGGAACAACCTGCCATAGTTGTAATTTTCACAGCTTCGGTAGCAGGTAAATTTTTATTTCTGTTGACGGTTTCCTGCACTACATTTTTTGTGATTTCCTCAAAAACTGTTTCGATAACTGAACCGGTTTGCATGGCTGCGGGACGACCGTAATCACCTGCTTCCCGGATCGATTGTACGATGGGCACTTCACCAAGGAATGGAACATCTAAGTCTTCGGCAAGATTTCTGGCCCCTTCTTTTCCAAAGATATAGTATTTGTTTTCAGGCAATTCTTCCGGTGTAAAATACGCCATGTTTTCTATAATTCCTAAAACTGGTACATTTATAGCTTCTGAGAGGAACATTGATACTCCTTTTTTGGCATCGGCCAAAGCTACGGCCTGAGGAGTACTTACGATGACAACTCCTGTAATTGGCAAGGATTGCACGATAGAAAGGTGGATATCTCCTGTTCCTGGTGGCAAATCGACTAACATAAAATCTAATTCCCCCCAATCTGCATCAAATATCATTTGGTTCAAGGCTTTAGAAGCCATGGGCCCTCGCCATATTACTGCTTGACTTGGTGCTGTAAAAAATCCTATCGAAAGAATTTTTACCTCATAACTTTCTACGGGTTTCATTTTTGATTTTCCGTCAACCATGACAGAAATGGGCTTTTCACTTTCTACGTCGAACATAATAGGCATAGACGGACCATAAATATCCGCATCGAGAATCCCTACTGAAAATCCCATTTTAGCTAATGATACTGCAAGATTTGCAGTAACTGTAGATTTACCTACACCGCCTTTACCAGAGGCTACTCCGATAATATTTTTTATACCTGGAATTTGTTTTCCTTTGATTTCCGGTTTGTCCGGCACTTCCACTTTACTATTAATTTTGATTTTAGCCTCCGGAGATACTAATTCAAGAATTGTTTTTCTGATGTCGTCTTCCGCACGTTTTTTGATGTGCATTGCTGGGGTATGTAATACTAGATCTACCACTACTTCATCGCCAAAAGTGACTACGTTTGCAATTGCTCCGCTTTCAACCATATTTTTTCCTTCTCCGGCTATAGTAATTGTTTCTAAGGCTTTAAGAATTTCTTTTCTTTCTAATTTCATTTTTAGTTTACTGTTTCTATTGGCTTATACCACCAGAATATTATCTTTATTTAAACTGATTTCAGATTACAAAGATACTATGAAAAGTTCTTATTATAAAGGATTTGCATCGCATTTATTGATGCACAGATTGCTGGTCGTTATTGAGTATTTGTTGAGATTAGAACCCCGGAATCTCAACTATTATAAATTATTCTGTCCTGACTTCCGGTTGCCAAAAATATTTTTCTAAATCTACAATTTGATTGTTGGTCACAATTATTCCCTCGCTTTCCAATAATTGCTGCATCAGATTGGTGCCGTCAAAATGTAATTTCCCCGTGAGCAAACCGTTCCTGTTGACTACACGGTGTGCCGGAACATCCACAAAACCATGGGAGGCATTCATTGCCCAGCCAACCATTCTGGCAGAGCGTGCCGTTCCTAAAGCCTTTGCAATAGCGCCATACGAAGTAACCTTACCGTATGGAATTTGCCTGACGATGTCATACACGCGTTCAAAAAAAGTATCGTTTGACATGATTTTAAATCTAGTGAAAAAAGGTTTTATGGGAGACCCGGTGAGCCAATTACCCCATATAATAACGGACAATGTTAATCAAAGTAACTAATGATATAAACCCGGTTATGCTACCAATGATTGTATTCATGTTTCGCATAATATAATCCGACTTCTCTTGTATTTTTTGAAAAAAAGTAATGTACAAATAAAACCCCAAAAAAGAGCCCAACACCACGCCTGTCACAAAAACAAAAACATTTGAAAAATCAAACAGAAACAAATTATAAGAAGCCAATGTAATGCTTACAAAAACATAATAAGGGATCGGGAAAAAGTTAAGAGAGGAGAGCAAAACTCCTAAGAAAAAACGAGTGGAAGTACTCTTCTTTTTTATTTTGCCTTTTTTAATTTTGGGGGTTTTAGCAACCAACAAAAAAAAAATAGTCAACGCAGTAAAAATGACAAATCCTACTTCTCGCAATAAAACAATCACATCCGGGCGCACTTCGATAAATTGTGCAAATAAAATAGCGAGATAGGCTTGTACAAAAATTACGATTACTGCTCCCAAAACAAACCAAAAAGCGCTTTTCTTCCCTTCTTTCAGATTTACTTTAGCAGCTGTCATATTGAGAAGTCCCGGAGGAGTAATCCCCACAAAGGCAGTAACAAAACCCAAAAACAAGGAAGTAATTAAATTCATATGCAAACGGTACCAGTATTCAAAAAAACAATCCCAAATATAAAACTATTCTTTAATTTTAAATCGAATATACGTAATTGCTTTATTAACTTCCAAATATTGTTTTTCATAAAATGTCTGAAAAGCCGTTACTTCCTCTGGACTTCCTTCATTTACATACACATTATGATTGGCATATAATACTTCATGCCCTTCGCCATGCAGTAAACCTAAGGTATATCCATGCATGAATTCACTGTCTGTTTTAAGGTTCACAACACCGTCTTTTTTAAGTACTTTTTTATACAATTGCAAAAACTCGGAATTTGTCATTCTGTGTTTCGTGCGTTTGTATTTTATTTGGGGATCGGGAAAAGTAATCCAGATTTCGTCTACTTCATTTTCATCAAAAATATGATTGATCAATTCGATCTGAGTTCTAATGAAAGCCACATTATGCAATCCGGTATCCACAGCCGTTTTAGCACCACGCCAGAAACGCGCGCCTTTGATATCAATTCCGATAAAGTTTTTATTGGGATACCTTTCTGCCAGTCCTACTGAATATTCTCCTTTCCCACAGCCTAGTTCCAGCACCAATGGATTTTCATTTTTGAAAAATTCTGTATTCCATTTCCCTTTCAACGGAAATAAATCACCTACTACTTCTTCCCTCGTTGGTTGAAAAACGTTGTTGAATGTCTCGTTTTCCTTGAATCTTTTTAATTTGTTTTTGCTTCCCACTTTTTTAGAATATTTCGGCAAAATTAAGGAAATATATCAGACGGAGCGAACTAGGGACCAAAAAATGAAAAACGTTTTAAAAACAACATTTAATGCACCCTTTAAACTATTATTTAATTAAAGATGGCTTTTAAACAACAGTATATTTTATGAAGAAATTTCAAACTAAGTAATGACTAAAATTTAATGTCATATTTTAATAAAGCACTAAATTTCTTTGCCACAGATTAGCACAGATTAATTCGTTATGTAATTTTAAAAATCTTTTTAATCCTTACAATCTGTGGCAAAAACTCTTTTTAATAATTGCGACAATATATCTTTCTTGCTACTTAAGAATAAAACAAGAGCTAAAAATTTTATTGCTTTGCTTGTAATTTTTTGATCATCGCATCTTCGATAAAAGTTTTAACTTTAATAACTTCACCTGAATTATCATTTGGGATTGTCATAGACAAAACGTATTGCTTTATTTTCCATTCTTGCCCTATTTTGACTAACACCCCTGAGCCGCGACAAATTTTCATTTGAGTATTCAGTAATTCATCAAACCAAGCTATTTTACCCGTTTTGTCATAATGAATATGACGTTCTAAAGCCGTAAAACTCCACGCTTTTCCTTTATCGAAATGTGGTTTTGCATAGGCCTGAAAAGCTGTTTTATTCCAATTCTCTGTTGCATCAGTCCCTATAAAAACTGCATCATCTGACATCAAGCCGAAGTATGCGTTATAATTAGCATCTGCTGCAGCTTTATGCCAAGTATCTAATGTAACATTGATTTCGTTTTTTGAATCGCTTTGTTTTACCATCACACTTTTACAACTAGACACGGTTATTACTATCAAAAAAGCTAGTAGTTTTTTCATTTTATTCGGTATTTATTTATGGTTTTTTATTCCATCTTATTTTTATTTTTCGATCAACAGCTACTGGTCTCCTCGTAGTCCTTTTCAGTTTGAATTACAAGGTAGCATAAAAACATCCGTTATAGCAATGAATCGCTCGAAACTAATTATTCAAACAACTGAAAGTCATTTGAGATCCAAACCACAAAGTCCAAAATACGTAAAGCAATAGCTCTATTTTTTGTAAAGTGGCTGTGTTGATTCATAGAACGCAGCCGAAAGAAATAATTTTTGGATTTTGACAATCCTATTTGATTTCAAATTTAGTTTTAGAAACAAAAAAAATACCGTAACCAATTGATTAAAAGATTATTGAATATAATTTATTTTTAATCTAGACACTTCAATTACAAATCTGATTTCAAACTAAAAAGAACCGCCTAACCCAAGGCGGTATTACACATCTAGTTTTGACGTATTTTTGTATTGTTTAGACAGTAAAATGTAAGATTTAAAGTTACGATTATGAGAAAGTTAAGCACCTCCATACTACTTATTATTTTTGCACTACTATTTACCCTCGTTTCCTGTAAAAAGAAAGATGTAAATGACACTAAAAAGGAAACGAGTTTAAATACCGTTGCAGTTGCTTTTGACAGTACACAAATCAAAACGTTTTTTGAAAAATATCCAAAACTGCAGCCTTACCAAACAGAAGTAGAAAAGTTATACCGCAAGCATCAGTTTCATTACATCTGGTTTGACAAGGATGGCCTCAATGAATTTGCAGGTTTATTATACAACAAAGTGAATAATCTGACGCAGGAAGGAATTGAAACTGCGATTCCGTACAAGGAAAAACTAGATGACATTTATGACAATCCGGAAGACAATCAAAAAGCAAGTATCAATACTGAGTTGTTGAGTTCTGCGTTATACTTCTTTTATGCGGATAAAGTATATGATGGGATCGACACTCAAAAATCGAAGGATTTAGAGTGGTTTTTGCCTCGAAAAAAACAATTGTATGGCGATTATCTGGATTCACTATTGATCAATCCATCGTTAATTCACAAAGACGAAAAAGGCGTATTGAAACAGTATTACCTCCTTAAAGCTGTACTACAGGAATACCGCAAAATAGAAACTAAAGGTGGATGGAAAACCACTGAATTAAACCCAAGTGTAAAATCCTATAAACCCGGAGACAGTGCCACTGCCATTGCGCAAATCAGAACACGTTTGTTTGTCACGGATGATCTTGCCAGAGATTCTAAAAGTGCCGTATATGATGCTGAATTAGCGGCTGGAGTATTGAAATTCAAAAAGAGAAGTGGCAATCTACTGAACAAAACGATACTGCCGGAACACATCCGCTACATGAATGTATCTGTTGCAGACCGCATCAAAACTGTGATGGTCAATATGGAACGCTGCCGATGGATTTCGAATGATATTACCAAATCCAAGGAATTAATCGTGGTGAATATTCCGGCCTATGAACTGACTTTTTTAAGAGATGGGAAACCAGAATTACGCTCCAAGGTTGTCGTAGGAAAAGCCATGCATAAAACCGTAATTTTTAGTGCGCCAATGCAATACATTGTATTCAGACCGTATTGGAACGTGCCGGCAAGTATTCTCAAAAAAGAGATTCTTCCTGCCATTGAAAACAATCCCAATTACTTGGCCGAGCACGACATGGAATGGAAAGACAATTACGTGAGACAAAGACCCGGACCGGAGAACTCCTTGGGATTAGTCAAGTTTTTATTCCCCAATTCGAATGCGATATATTTGCACGATACGCCGGCAAAAAGTTTATTTGGTAAAGAAGACCGCGCGTTCAGCCACGGATGCATACGTGTGGCCAAGCCAAAAGAACTTGCTGCGATGATTATGAAGAACGATAAAAAATGGAATCCTGCTAAAATAGAAACCGCCATGAACGGCGAAGAGGAATACTGGTACACGCTTAAAAACAAAATCCCAGTATACATTGGTTATTTCACCGCTTGGGTTGATGCGGAAGGTGTGGTTCATTTTTATGAAGATGTGTATAAAAGAGACGAAGCTTTAGCAAACTTACTGTTTGATAAGTAAAATTTATTTTGTTTAAATAATCATTAAAACCGCAAATTCGCAAATTAAAACATGCAACACATATCTATTATTTACGAATTTGCGGTCAATATTATTAAAACAGAAACCGAAACACAACAAAAATATCGATTTAAAGTAAATTTGAGACAACTCTAAAGCTAGTTGTTCATCCTGTTTATTGTTTATACTATTATTTTATTTTATTCTTATCTTCTTTTAAAACTTTAGCATTTTGTGAGCTAACAATTTTTTTGCCCGTTTGTGCTTCTATTTGCTTTCTGGTATCGCCGGCAATTTCACCGCCTTTTCGGGCAATTTTTTTATTATCTGCAAAGGTTTTAGGATTGTTTTCTTTGCTAATTTCTGTTGTGGTTGCTTCTGCTAACATATTTAATACCAATTCTAAATTGGTCATATTATCTCTTAGATTTTTCTTTTTTCAAACCTTTTAAATCCCTGTATTGTTTTACCGTGTTCCCACTCCAAGCTTGGGTAATTATATCGGTAAGTGAAGCAAATTGCTGTCCTTTCTTAACACCTCTATTTTCCCATTCATCGGTGAGTTCTTTTCTAACTTCTATGCTTTTTAACCGCTGATTAATCCAGGCTGTGGAGTATCCTAATTTCAAATAATTTTCCATAGCACGATCAATAGCCTTTTCAGGATCTTGACTTTCTTCTATCCGTTCGTAGCCTATTTTAGCTAGCCATTGTTTAAAAGGCTCTGCTTTAGGCGAAGGAATGGATTGGATCAAACGGAATAGTTGCTCCGTATCTGCCACATCCGTTTGTCTCATTTTACCATCATCAGCCATCATTTTCAACTGTCCCATATTATGGGACAGTTCACTTCCTTCATTTTTTAGTTTTGTTTTCAGCGCACTCCAATATTTCCTTGGTCTTGGACTATCCGTCAAAACTTGTATAATATCTACAATCGAAAAAAACCATTTCTCTTGTTCGTTATCCCATGAGGAACGGATTTTTTGGCTTTCAAATAATTTTATGTTTTCCATTAATTTATTCTATAAATTTCATTTTCTCAAATTGCAACTTTTCAACGCTTTTCGGAATTATATTGAAAGTACTAATTTACTGCTAAAATTATTAAAACCACTATCCAAATTTTAAAGAATCTCAACCAAAAAAAAGGACACTATCCTATAGAGACAGTGTCCTTTTTTTGTTTGCCAAATGGCAACTATTTAATGAGTTTTCTTTTTTTCGAAAGTTGTTTCCAACACTTTTTTAATTTTGTCTAAGGCACCATGAAATGCTTTTTCGGTAGTATCAGCATGATTGGTAACCGCTACAGGCTGCATATTTATAGGTCGGGCTTCAATCAAGCATCGTTTGTCGTTGACACCGCTTTTATTATCACTGTTCTCGTCACCAAGGTGTACTTCTAAACGGGTTACTTTATCTTCAAAACGCACCAAAGCCGTTCCCAATTCCTCGGTAATATACGCTTTCAAACGTGCGTGTCCTTCTACATTGTTGTCTGTGTTGATTTGTACTGTCATATTTTTATTAATTTAATGTTGTCTTTCAAATTTACCCATTGCAGTATGAAAAAACGAACCAATTAATAAAACATTGTGAAAAGAAACAGTATTTAATTATTGAAATTTCTCAGGATAAATAATATCGAAATAGTTTCCAAAAGCCTTACAAAGTAATTCTTTATCAAGTTCAAAGAACTCCTTCCTAACATCCCAATCTTTTATATAATCCAAATCTTTTTCACAGATCTCTTCTCCATCAAGCTTTCTTGTTAAAATGTCACTTAGTAAAACATTATTACAAGAATAATATTTTGGATAGTGTTTTTCGACGAACCCCCAATAGTCAAATTCACTTTCATCTTCCTTTTCTTGGTTGTTCTTATCTTCAAATTCATTAATCACTTCAAACTCTAGACGACCCATCGATTCAACGACACCTTTATAGAAAGCATTCCTTTCTGCTTTAGTCTCAAAAACATACTTTTTAAAATTGATACTTTTTTCGAAATCAGAAAACTCCTCATTATTATGATACTTTCTTACATGGTCTTTCCCAAATATTATTTTAGTGTGGTAGCTCATGCGATTTATAATGTTTGTCAAAAATAAACAAAACCGGACTATACTCCGTTGCATTATAGACCACATTTTGTAATATTTGTTAACATGGATATTAAGCAGAAACTCGGTCTAAAAATAAAAGAGCTAAGAAAAGCAAAAGGTCTTTCACAAGAAAAGCTTGCCAACCTTGCAGAAATTGACAGAACCTATTTACCAACTATTGAAAAAGGAGAAAGAAATGTTTCAATTGAAGTAGTTGAAAAATTAGCAAAAGCTCTTGATGTAAAAATTAAAGACTTGTTTGATGAATAGAGCTTACTATTCCAATTTCATTAATGAATTTATTAATGAAAATTCCAAAACTATTTACGGTAAGATTTCTGGACAATATGATTTGAATAAATTGAATATTCTACAATCCAATGCATGGAAAAGTCAAATAGAAATTCTAAAAGAAACAATCTCCATTTTTACTGGGAAAATATATTTTGAATTTACTATTCCTAGAATGGGAAAGAGAGTTGACAATATATTAATCATTGACAACTGCATTTTTGTTTTGGAATTTAAAATTGGATCAAATACCTATGACAAATATGCAACCAACCAAGCTTTTGATTATGGTTTAGATTTGAATAATTTTCACGAAGGAAGTCATAACAAAATAATCATTCCAATTTTAGTCGCGGATAAAGCACCTTCTTTAGAAAATATTTACTGTCCTAGTTTTGATAATTTATATGAAACAATTTATGCAAATTCTAGTAATTTGTCAGAGGTAATTAATGCTGCATTATTACATTTTGAAGATACAGAAACAATTGACATCGAATATTGGGAAAATTCAATTTACAAACCGACTCCGACTATAATTGAAGCAGCAACGGCATTATATAAAAAACACAATGTCAATGAAATTTCAAGAAGTGATTCGGGAGCAGAAAACTTATCAGTAACATCCGAATGTATTTCTCAAATCATTGATTTTTCAAAAGACAACAATAGAAAATCAATTTGTTTTATTACTGGAGTTCCTGGCGCTGGAAAAACTTTAGCAGGATTAAATATCGCCAATCTTCGTTCCAATTATAAAGAGGAAGAACACGCAGTGTTTTTATCAGGAAATGGGCCCTTAGTTGATGTTTTACGTGAAGCTTTAGCCAGAGACAAAGTAAAAACTGCAAAAGAAGAAAATGAAACGATGACAAAATCTTTAGCTTCTTCTCAAGTAAAATCATTTATACAAAATATCCATCATTTTAGAGACGCTTCTATAAAAGATGAAAAAGCACCAATTGAAAAAGTAACCATTTTTGACGAAGCGCAGAGAGCTTGGACAAAAGAACAAGCTTCTAATTTTATGAAACGAAATAAAGGAATTGCTGATTTTGATAAATCAGAACCTGAATTCCTTATTGAAGTTATGGACAGACATAAAGATTGGTGCACAATAGTTTGTTTAATTGGTGGTGGACAAGAAATAAATACTGGCGAAGCTGGACTAGAAGAATGGATTAGACCGTTTTCGGATAAGTTTAATGATTGGGATATCTATTATTCCTCAAAAATAATTGAAGATGAAAATTACATTAAAGACCAAAATGCTTTAACAATTCTACAAAATAGAAAAGCCACAAAAAAAGACGAATTACATCTCTCCATTTCATTAAGATCTTTTAGAAGTGCTCAACTATCAAATTTCATTCAAGAAATTATTAACAATGATATTGATGAAGCTAAAAGTATTTATTATGATTTTATCAAAAAAGATTATCCAATTAAAATAACCAGAGATTTAGACAAAGCCAGAGATTGGTTAAAAAAATCAGCGAAAGGTTCCGAAAGAACTGGAGTTGTGGCTTCATCAGGTGGAATTCGCTTGAGACCTTTTGGATTAAATGTGAAAGCTAAAATTGATGCACCAATTTGGTTTTTGAATGATAAAGATGACATTCGTTCTTCTTACTTTTTAGAAGAAGTTGCAACAGAATTTGACATTCAAGGCCTAGAATTAGATTGGACTTGTGTAGCTTGGGATGGTGATTTATTTTACGATAATAATCAATGGAACTATAGAAAATTCAAAGGCACAAAGTGGCAAAATATAAATAGCAAGGACATTACTAACTATTTAATTAACTCCTACAGAGTATTACTTACAAGAGCAAGACAAGGAATGGTAATCTATATTCCATTCGGTAATAATGAAGATATTACAAGACCAACTTTCATGTATGATGGTACTTTTGATTTTTTCAAATCATTAGGGATCGAAGAAATTTAGCGAGAGCTCTATTCCACAAAAAAACGCTACTCTTTCGAATAGCGTTTTTTGAACTTCTTATAATTTGTGATGTGACTGCTTTTCCGCGTGCCTCGCAACTCCTCATAATGACAATTATCTAAGGAATCGAATGCCCTAGCCCTGATGGGAACGGCATCCTTTTCCTTCCGCCACTTTCGGCGGAGGAAAAGATACAGTGTACAGCAGGAATAAGCTCCTCCCTTCGACTGCGCTCAGGGTAAAATCGGTATCACAATTGTTATTATTCCAATTCTGGCAATAACACCGCTCCCATGTTGTACAACGTGAAGGCCTGAAGATCTACATTTTCCTGGATGGTTGCCGCTACGGATTTTCCGGCGCCGTGTCCTGCATTGATGTCAATACGGATTAGTGTGGGGTTTGTTCCGGTTTGTTTTTCCTGTAATTCAGCAGCAAACTTGAAACTGTGTGCTGGTACTACTCTATCATCGTGATCGCCTGTAGTGACCATGGTTGCTGGATATTGAATCCCTTTTTGTATGTTGTGTACTGGAGAATAGCCTTTGATGTAGCTGAACATTTCCTTACTGTCCTGCGCCGTTCCGTAATCATACGCCCAACCTGCTCCTGCAGTAAAGGTGTGGTAGCGCAACATGTCCATTACGCCCACTGCTGGTAATGCAACTCGCATCAAGTCCGGACGTTGCGTCATGGTAGCTCCCACTAGCAATCCTCCGTTTGACCCACCACGAATGGCAAGATATTGTGAAGATGTATATTTTTGAGCAATCAGATATTCAGCCGCTGCGATGAAATCATCAAATACGTTTTGCTTTTGCATTTTGGTTCCCGCATCATGCCATTTTTTCCCGTACTCGCCACCACCACGTAAATTGGGTACGGCATAAACGCCTCCGTTTTCCATCCAAACGGCATTGGCAATACTGAAACTTGGTGTCAAACTCACGTTAAATCCTCCGTAACCGTAAAGCATTGTTGGATTTGTTCCGTCAAGTTTCAATCCTTTTTTGTGGGTGATAATCATCGGGATTTTGGTTCCGTCTTTGGAAGTGTAAAACACTTGTTTGGACTCGTATTGCTCACTGTTGAAATCTACTTTTGGTTTTTCATACACCGCAGAAGTTCCGGTTGCTGGCTCGAATGAAAAAGTAGAACCCGGAGTAATATAATTCGTAAAGGAATAATACACCGTTTTTTCTTTTTTCTTTCCGGAAAAACCACCGGCAGTTCCTACGCCCGGCAATTTAATTTCACGAACTAGTTTTCCGGAATAATCATATTGTTTCACCACCGAAACGGCATCTTTCATATAATTAGCAAAGAAATACCCGCCACCTGTGGATGGAGACAACACATTCTCCGTCTCAGCAATAAAATCTTTCCAGTTTTCCGGTTTCGGGTTTTTTACGTCTACGGTAACAATGCGTTTGTTGGGCGCATTTAAGTCGGTTTCTATGAATAGTTTTCCGCCTTCGTTTTCAATAATGTTGTTGTCGCTCTTGAAATTATCCACTATAGTCACAATAGGACTGTTTGACTTTGTCAAATCTTTAATGTACAATTCGTTTCCGTAGGTAGAATTAGACGCTGTGATTACTAGATAATGGTCATCTTCCGTAACTCCACCACCTACATAACGGCGCTTTTGGTCGGCACCAAAAATCACTTGATCCTGTTTTTGTGCAGTCCCTAATTTATGGAAATACAGTTTATGCTGGTCAGTTTTTGCTGATAATTCACTTCCTTTTGGTTTGTCGTAACTGGAATAGTAAAATCCTTCATTTCCTCTCCAAGACACACCGCTAAATTTTACATCGACTATAGTATCTTCGATTATTTTTTGGGTAATGGCGTCCATGATAATGACTTTTCTCCAGTCGCTTCCGCCCTCTGAAATAGAATAGGCTACTTTAGAACCGTCTTTAGAGAAATCCAAGCCGCCAAGCGAAGTGGTTCCGTCTGTAGAAAATGTATTGGGATCCAAGAACACGGTTTCAGTTCCTTTGGCGTCTTTTCTGTACAACACTGATTGGTTTTGTAAGCCGTTATTTTTATAGTAATACGTGAAATTTCCTTCTTTAAAAGGCGCACCTATTTTTTCATAATTCCACAGTTTTTCCATTCTTGCTTTCAAGACATTGCGAAACGGGATTTGAGCTAAATACCCGTAGGTCACTTCGTTTTGGGCTTTTACCCAAGCGCCGGTTTCGGCTGATTTGTCATCTTCGAGCCAGCGGTATGGATCCGGAAGTTTAGTATCGAAATACACATCCACGGTTTCCCCTTTACTTGTAGTGGGATAGGTTAGCGGTTTTGGATTTGGGTTTTGGCCGAAAGTCGCCATTGCAGAAGTTACAGCCATTATTAAAAAAGTGTTTTTCATTAGATTCTGTTTTAGGTTGTTACAAAAATAAGAAATTAGTTAGTTTAGTAGTAGTGGGGAAGTCTTAAATAAAACCAAAAAAACGCTACTCTTTCGATTAGGATTTACTTTCAATAAGAAAACCACTGCTTCTTATATGTTGATAAAATTAAACATATAAGTCATGTAAGTTAAAAAAGCTTGATTAATAAATAATTGGTTTTAACGACAATACAACAACTACTTATATGCCTTATATGTTAAATAATTAAATACTTAGGTCATGTAAGTTAAAAACCAAAAAAACGCTACTCTTTCGAATAGCGTTTTTAGAATGGTTGACATCAGAATGAGGTGCTTATTTGACCTGAACTGGGTATGTAATTTGTGCATCTGTTGCACCTCCTGCATTTGCAATGTTACCGGATGCAACACCTTCAGCATTTTTAATTGGCTCATGTCTCAAGATGACCACTATATTTCCTGTTGTTGCTGTAGTACCTGTCTTTAATGTAAAAGTCAACCCAATAGGCTTCCCATTAACATCGGCATCAGTATATGTAAATGCTCCAATGGCTGTTGGTGCCTGAAAGAATAGTTGGTGTTCATCCCCTTCTTCTTTTATTTCCAATG
The DNA here is from genome assembly GCF_003968755.1 of Flavobacterium sp. RSP15. Taxonomy (GTDB): domain Bacteria; phylum Bacteroidota; class Bacteroidia; order Flavobacteriales; family Flavobacteriaceae; genus Flavobacterium. The sequence continues at coordinate 31,234 of NZ_RYDL01000017.1, forward strand.
TAATGTCATCAACTGGTGACACGGACTCGTTTTGGAAACTAACAGCCCCTGTATAGGTTGTATTTACCACTAAATCCCCGGACACTGTTATCACTGGCGCGTTTGGTCCGTCGCCGTCAAGATCTCTCGAAATCATCGTAACTGTCTGGCTTCCTGATGTCAGAGTTGTAGTCACCGTTGTGATTACTTCTTCCTCATTTACTGCAATTGGATCATCATTGCTACAAGATGAAAAGATGGATATTGATATTAATGCGATTGCTAGAATTTTTGAATTTTTCATTTTATTGTTTTTTGTTTACTTTTTAATAATTGAATTTTAATTGAATTTGAAAGTTTCTACCCATTTCATCGGCAAAAAAACGTTGCCTGTTAAGATAGTCCCTGTACTTAGTGTTTAAAATATTTTGAATGGAAAACGCAATCGTTGCATTGGTTTTTCCAAAAGTCTTGAAGTTCATTTCCGAATAAAAATGCAACAATTGATACCCTGGAGGAGGTGTACTGATGTCTACCAGAACCGGAGCCAACTCATTATCTACCACAATGTTTGTTGTGAAATTATTGTTAGGAAACTGATTTTGATGCAGTACGATTTCACTTTTTAACTCGAGTTTCAAATCATGCCATTCTCTCTTTGAAAACTGAATTTTGTTACTCAGATTCAAGGGCGGAATATCTATTAAAGACTCCTTGTTTGTGATGTCTTTACCATTGACATAGGCCAAGGTGAAATCATGTTGCCATTGTTTGCTTATTTTCCAATGGGTTTGCACGTCAACTCCTGCCAATCTCGCATTGGTCTGCTGGTATTCCCACACAGGAAAAGCACCGCGAATGGTCGTCTCAAAACCAACAGGACGCAAAAACATAAAATTATGGATACTATTGATAAAAGGATTCACCTCAACCGAAAAAGCAGTCCATTTTTTCTGTAATGTTGTCGATAGTTTGATTGCCTGTTCTTTGTCTAACGCTAAATCGCCTAACTCAATAACCCCGGTGGAATGATGCAAACCGTCACTAAAAAACTCGGATGGATTTGGGTTTCTTGTAGCAAGACTGATATTGGCATACCAATCCAGGTCTGCCTCAAATTCCTTGTGAAACCCTGCACTGGCTGAAATATTATGAAAAGTAAAACTAGGCTTTGTCAACCATTGATTGCCTTGTTCTCCCACTATAAAATTATCAAATTCAGGAGTGTAGCCTCTTTCCTCCCATCGTGATTTCAAATAAAACTTGGTGGCATCCACACGGGAAAAATCATAACGCATTCCTGCATCCACAGAAAAGCTATCGGAAAAATCATAAGTAGCTATTCCATAAGTTCCAAATTCGATTCGGTCGAAATTAGGAATCAGCGGCTTTATTCCTGTAGCCGGATTTGCAAAATTATTCTGAATAGACGTATTGAATCCAGTTTTAAAGCTCCAGTCATGAAAAGCTTTCTTATAATCAACATTAACGGCATGCGTAGTCAAATCCAAGTCTAAAGCGGCTACATCATTAAAATCTCCCCTGCGCACATCAAACTCCAATCTTTTATTAAACTGAAAAGAGTACTGTACCGCTAAAGAGGCCGTTTCATCGAAATAGTAATTGTAGTTCATTTTAGCCAAATGATGCTGCACTTTTTGCTTTGGATTTTTGATGGTGTACGTGAAATCATTTACAACCGAAGGAATTTTATTGGTAATGGAATTGTACAAATCGTTTACATTACCCGTATGTGATGCGCTTAAAATACCAATAGTCGTATTGTAAAAACTGTAGTACCCGGAAATATCATATTTTTTTCCTGTAAATTTTACATCGCCGGAAAAATTAGCTTCCCGATTCCCAGAATTAGACAACACATAATCCGGTGCTTCTCTGTCGCCTGAATACTTGAATGTTCCCAGTGCATTCCAACTCCATCCTTTATCATTTCCTTTGTGCAGACTCGAACTAATAGAACCGCCCCTGCCATTAGACGCCAAATTCAGAATAGTTTTGCCAAACAGCGTATCTTTTTTGACTGAAACTGGCTCTATAACCACTAAACCACCGACGGCATCACCGCCAAATTGAAGTCCAGAAGCCCCTTTGATCACCGTGATTTTCCCTGCAGCGTTTATATCAAAATTAGGCGCATGTTCCGTTCCCCATTCTTGGTCTTCCATGCGGACATTGTTATTGATTACCGGAACTCTACTTCCAAACAAACCATTAATAACTGGTTTCACCACAGAACTTCCTGTCTTTAGACTGGAAACACCTACTATTTCTTTCAAAATATCTCCAAGCGTCTGATTGCTGAATTTTTCAATCGTTTCCGTTTTGATCTTTTGTTCCAAAATCGATTTATTCAGCGTATTGGCTTTTTGTCTGATGACTACTTCCTGCAGTTGGGCAGTGTTTTGTTTTAGAGAAAATTTCAAAATTTGGTCACCCGCTAAATTTACCAGCGTATCAACAGACTGAAAACCAACATATGACACAAATACCTTGACGGTCCCGGAAGGCAATCTCTTTATAAGATAATTACCGGAAACATCCGAAGATACCGTTTTTGTCCCAATGTGTACGTGGCTCCCGGAAAGCGGCATGCCCTCCTGAGTAGTAATTTTTCCACTAACTGTATTTTGCGAAAAACCTACGGTGCAAAACAAACAGAAGCAGAAAACAATATAAATTTTTGTTTGCATTTTCCTCGTTCAAAATATATAAACATATGAATCACTTCCAATATTTGAAATGATGTATTGATGTGGATATTATTTTAAACCTGAGGAGGAGCTCGAAGCGCAAAAAGGCTTCCTTTAAAGAATTGTGTAATTTGTTTTGAGATAGCCGAAGAATTACTTGAATTCATCTCTATTTTATATAACTCAAAAGACTTTACATCCGAAGATGTGAAACTGCTAATTGTAAAATTACATAAATAACAGCTGTCAAATTTATGATGTTGATGTGTAATTTCTGCGACAGAAGTATATTTATGCTCACATTTTTTTTCAGAAAATTGCTTTACTATATGCTCATAACTATGCAGGGATTGAATCAGTATTGAAAACAATACCGCAATCATTAATACAAGGTTTACTATAGAAAATTTCTTTTTCATGTACGGCAAATATAGGCATCCTAATATAAAAATCCATTTGTTTTTCACAAAATATAGCTTTTGTTGAAACAAATGGATTTAAAATTGACTTACCATAAACATTTTTCTCATCCTCGAACAGGAGAAAACTAGTCGCTATCTTGGATCTAAAAAGTATTATACCAATTTAGCTGTTATCAAATATTCAGCAATCTGGATGGTATTTGTCGCTGCTCCTTTTCTCAAGTTGTCCGCAACAATCCACATATTCAAAGTGTTTTCCTGGCTTTCGTCCCGTCGAATTCTACCTACAAAAACATCGTCTTTTCCTTGAGCATACATGGGCATTGGATACGTGTAGGTATCGTTATTATCTTGAACCACCACACCATCGGTATGATGCAAAATGTTTCGTACTTCGTTTACATCAAAATCGTTCGTGAATTCTACGTTTACCGCTTCACTGTGTCCGCCTACAATTGGCACCCGTACCGCAGTCGCTGTAACAGCAATTGTATTATCGCTTAATATTTTTTTGGTTTCACGTACCAATTTCATCTCTTCTTTCGTATACCCATTTTCTTCAAAAGAATCACATTGTGGAATCGCATTTCTGTGAATTGGGTATTTATACGCCATTTCACCCTGAACGCCTGCGTATTCATTTTCCAATTGTTGCACTGCTTTTACGCCTGTTCCAGTGATGGATTGGTAGGTAGAAACAATGACCCGTTTGATGTTGTATTTTCTGTGCAACGGAGCCAGAACCAATACCATTTGAATGGTAGAGCAATTTGGATTTGCAATGATTTTATCTGCGGCGGTCAATTCTGTTGCATTGATTTCCGGAACGATTAATTTTTTAGTCGGATCCATTCGCCAAGCCGATGAATTATCGATAACGGTTGTTCCTGCTGCTGCAAATTTTGGAGCCCACTCCAGTGAAGTGTCGCCTCCTGCAGAAAACAAAGCAATATCTGCTTTCATATCTACTGCAGTTTGCATGCCTACCACTTTATATTTTTTGCCCTTGTATTCAATTTCTTTACCCACTGAGCGCTGTGAAGCAACGGGAATTAACTCGGTTACAGGGAAATTTCTTTCTGCCAAAACTTTCAACATTACTTCGCCAACCATTCCGGTAGCTCCTACAACTGCTATTCTCATAGTATATTTTTAGTATTACTTCGTCCGTTCGCCTTTCAGGCTCGGGTGAATATTAAATTTGAAGTACAAAAGTAAGTAATATTGAAATCAAAACAAGGAGGTTAACAAAAAATAACAAAATGTTATATTTTCAACAAATTAAAAGGCAACCTCAAATTTCCCATTAAAAAATCTGCTCTTTTTTAATCGCAAACCTATAAATAGTATTTTAAACCATTAAGAGATTAAGAAAACTAAGTTGTAAAGTATTTCTCCCGGCACCTTATTATGTTAAGGATGAAAATCATCTTGTTTTATATAACCTTTTGAATAAAGAAAAAAAGGTCTCTTTTCCAAAGCGGTTTAGCTATACTGTAGTCGAAATTACTTTTTCAATAAATCTCTAATCTCAGTCAGCAATTGTTCTTGTGTTGGTCCAGCTGGAGCAGCGACGGCAACAACTTCCTTTTTCTTGGCCTTTTCAGCAGCTCTTAAAACTACAAAAATAAAGAATGCAATTATTATGAAGTTGATAATGGCTTGGACCAAATTACCGTAGGTAATCACGGCGGCACCTGCAGCTTTTGCAGCAGCCAGGGTTTCGTAACTATTTCCGTCTAAGGTGATGAATTTTTGGGTAAAATCAATTCCTCCGGTTAACAAACCAACAACTGGCATTATGACATCATCAACAGCTGAGCCTACAATTTTGCCAAATGCTCCAGCAATAACAACCGCAGTTGCTAAACTTAAAACGTCTCCCTTCATCAAAGAGGCTTTGAAATCACTAAAAAATCCCATAATTTATTTTTTTAGGTTAAAATTTACTTCTGACAAACGAATTTAATAAAAATTTTAAAAGTAGTAACAGTCCTTTCTTCTAAATTTAATCGCTACCTATAAAACACGCGTTTCACCCGTTGCGAAATACTGGTCAAAATTTCATAGGGAATTGTATTTAATTTCTGGGCTATAAAAGAAACCGTTGGATTTTCGCCAAAAATAAGTATTGAATCACCTTCTTTGCATTCAACGCCGGTGACATCAACCATCAGCATGTCCATACAAATACTCCCAACGATATAGGCTTTGGTATTTTTTATCATAACAAATCCCAAACCATCTCCCCAGCCTCTGGAAATCCCATCAGCATATCCTATGGGAATTGTAGCAATTTTTGTTGGTTTTTCGGCTACAAATCGGCGGCCATAGCCTACGCTTTCTCCAGCAGCAATCGTTCTTATTTGTGAGATCACGGATTTTAGTGTCCCCACATTTTCGAGTTGCTTTTGTTCTTGGGCATCATTTGAAACTCCATAAAGACCAATTCCCAGCCGAACCATATCGTATTGCGAATCCATAAAATTACTTATCCCAGAGGTGTTCAGGATGTGACGCAAGGGTTTTATTTGCAATTCAGACATCAATTTAGAGGATACTTTCTCGAACAAATTAATTTGGGAATGAGCAAAATCCATGTGTTCAAGATCATCGCTCGTAGCCAAGTGTGATAAAATACTTTTTATTTGCACGGTACTGTTTCCTCTTAGCGCAGCTATCAGTTCATCGAGGGTATTTTCTTCAAAGCCCAATCGATGCATGCCGGTATCGAATTTAATATGAATTGGAAAATGCTTTAAATTTTTTTGTTTTGCTATCTTCAAGAACGCATATAAACCTTTTAAACAGTAAATTTCCGGTTCCAACTGATGTTGAATAATAGCCGAAAAACTAGTATTCTCTGGATTAAGGACCATAATAGGCAAATTAATACCCCCATTTTTCAATGAAATTCCTTCATCGGCAAAAGCCACACCCAAATAATCTACTTTATGATGTTCCAGTAATTTAGCAATTTCGAGTCCGCCGTTTCCGTACCCGAATGCTTTTACCATAACCATAATTTTTACTTTTGGTAGCAACTTTGATTTAAAAAAATTCAGGTTGTAACTAATAGCATTCAGATTGATTTCCAGGACCGTTTCATGTGTCTTCTCCTCTAATAAGTACACAATTTCTTCAAACTGGAACGATCTCGCCCCTTTTATCAAAATGGTTTCATTACCAAAGTCCAAGTTTTCAAAATCAGCGACAAATGCAGCCGTGTTTTGGAAAGTACTGCAGTTAGCAAACTTGTTTTTAAATGCTGAAATGGTTTCGCCAATACCAATTACCCGTGTAATCCGGTTGGAAACAATTAGCTCAGCCACCTTCGCGTACAACACATCGTTCGGCAAACCGCTTTGAAAAATATCAGATAGAATGACTGTTTTCTTTTTATACTGTTTTTGACTTTCAAGAAAATCCAACGCAATTTTTAAGGATTGAAAATCAGAACTGTAACTGTCATCAATAATACTGCTATTGTTGATTCCGTTTTTGACTTTTAATCGCATCTCTACCGGATACAACAACTCCATGCGGTTTTGAATCGTTCTGTTATCGTATTTAAAATACAACAAAACCATCAAACAGGAAATTGCATTTTCTATCGATGCCTCATCCTGAAATGGTATTTTTATGTCAAACTTATTGTTGTTTTGTAACACCGTCAAAACGGTCTTGTCTAAAACTCCCTTTTTAGTAATCAGAACCGAAGCCTTAGCATCGCTATAACTCCAGCAAAAAACGGTAGTATCGGGACGGATCAACGAATCAATTGTTGGATTTTTATGATAAATAATGACTTGGACATCCTGGAAAAGTTTCAATTTTTCTTTGATTTTGTCACTGATATCAGCAAAACCTTCGTCATGTGCCGTCCCTATATTCGTGAGAATTCCAATCGTAGGTTTAATGATTTTTTCGAGTTTTTCCATTTCTGAAACCGTAGAAATACCGGCTTCAAAAATTCCTAAATTGTGTTTTTCATTTATCGCAATCACAGACAGCGGAACACCAATTTGAGAGTTGTAACTCTTTGGACTTCGGATAACGTTATAATCCGGACTTAATAAAAAATTAAGCCATTCTTTGACTATCGTTTTACCGTTACTTCCCGTAAGCCCAATGACAGGAAAATCAAAGAGACTGCGATATGCTGCGGCAAATTGTTGCAAAGCCAACAAGGTATTGGTCACTACATAAAAATTAGCTTTCCCTTCACAATCTTCAGGAATATGGGTAACTACAAAATTCTGGACGCCACTTGCAATTAAATTTTTGAGATAAAGGTGCGCATCCGTATTGGCTCCAACCAGTGCAAAAAACAGCGTTTTCGAGCCATTTTGCAAAGAACGACTGTCTATAGAAATAGAATCAATAGCCATCGTACTGCTGGTTCCAATAAACTTTGCGGGGATATTTTGTATGCTATTTAGAATTTTTTTGCTCATAGAATAAAAAAAAGATTGAGGTGAATTTCTTTTTTGAAAATGATACTTTCAACAGGCTGTTTATTTGCAAAACTTCCTCAAAAATAGCACTTCTTTTCAAAACGAAGCGACAGATATACGATAATTATAAGCAATTTCGTTTATTAAAAACAAGAAACTCTTTTGATATGCTTTACTAATTTTGACAGATTACCTATATTTGTTTGATACAAAATCAAAACTATTGAAAAAAACCCTTCCCCTTTTCTCTTATATTTTCCATCCGATATTCATTCCGGCAATGGCAACATTGTTCTTCCTTTTTTTTAATAGATCTGATTTTGTGAGTCAAGAAAAGATATTCATTTTTTTTCAGGTGTTGATTGTGACGGTGTTAATTCCTGTTTTGGCCTTTTTTCTCTTACGCGCTACAGGAAATATAGATTCCATAATGGTTTCTAAAATATCCCAGCGTAAAATACCCTTAATACTTCATTGTTTCTTGATCATCTTATTAGTTCGAAAAAGTATCACTATTGATTCCTATCCAGAGTTGCATTTTTTTTTATTGGGGGGACTCATGAGTTCATTATTAGCTCTAATCCTATTGTTTTTGCAGATAAAAGCAAGCCTGCACATGATAGCCATCAGCTCTTTGACCGTATTTATCATTGGATTAAGCCTGCACCTTCATATTCAAAACATTTTTACCATTGCATTACTACTACTGTTGAATGGCGTGGTCGCGACTTCCAGACTGGAAATGAAAGCGCATACCATTAAAGAACTTCTTTTAGGTTTTGTTCTGGGAATTATTCCACAATTGCTTCTATTGGTTTTATGGCTATAAAATATAAAATACTATGCCAATATTTAATGCTTTCATGGTAATTGACTTGTCTTCTATTTTTGCCGATTTGAATATTGAATTTAAACCATAATAGGCATACAAATTAATTGTATTGTATCCTGCAGAGACATAAGCCCCGTATTGTAATTTATTAAAATTTTTATTTCCTGTAACCACCACTTTGCCTTGAGCACTATCAAAAACGGACTTGTCGTAGAGCAAATAACTAAACTTTATTCCTGTATAAATGCGCCAAAATTTATGGCTTTCATAAGTAGAGGTTCGCCATCTAAACTCAACAGGAACATCAACTGAAAGTAGGGAAAACTTATTTTTATTATAATCCCTATTGGCATCAATCAGGGCATAAACTGGCATACCGTCTGTTGCAGAAATGGCTATGTTTTGATTGTAATTATTATATGTAAATCCAATACCGGAAGCTATTGCAACGGTTCTCTTTTTATTTAAAGGCATATCCCGCAAAAAACCACCTGACAAACCCGACGAAAATTTGCTTTGTGACAACCCCGAAGGGCCGTCCGTCAATATATTGTAAGTGATCCCAAAATAGAACTGATCCTCACGATACAAGGAATCCACTTTCATAATTAGAGTATCTTGTGATGGTGTATTTTCCTGAGAAAAAACAGTAGCAACCATTAGCAGCAGAAAACAACTAAGAAAAATTCGCATAATTTTTTGGTTTTAAATCGCTCAATGATTCTATCAAACACCCTTGGCTTCCAATTCTCATTAAAACGATACAAATATACCCTTTTGATCGTTTTGTGATAAATAACAACCACAAATAATCCTTTTTAAGACCTTTAAAGATAAAAACGCTCTAAGTTTTTGCAGCCACGGAATTCTATTTGACAGAAAGGACTGAACTACCCTTGTTGACCTAAAGGAAGGACGGCTCACAAAAAATTAATACTGGTATTGCCTGCTGATTTTTTTTTGTTTACTCTCTTGACAAACTAAAAAATTGACCACGCCCTAAAACAAAAAATGCTCCCCTTTTAGGAAGCATTATTTCATCGCAGAGAGGAAGGGATTCGAACCCTCGATATGTTGCCATATACACGCTTTCCAAGCGTGCGCCTTCAGCCACTCGGCCACCTCTCTATTTTATTACGGCTGCAAAGAACACGAAAAAAAACGAGTTAGAAAAGTAAAATCTGAATATTATGTCATTTCTCCTCGTAAAGAAGTTTCAAAAATAGTTTTGAAGTCTTTTGGGGCTATTTTTTTGCTCAATAAATACATCAATTTTGTGATTCCCGCCTCGGTGGTGATGTCTTTTCCGGAAATCACACCAATTTCTTTCAGTCCGGTACTGGTTTCGTATTGCCCCATACTGACACTCCCGCCAGAACATTGGGTAACGTTAACAATATGTAACCCGCCGGCAATCGCTTTTTTCAAGAGGTTTAAAAACCAATCCTCTGTAGGTGCATTCCCAGCTCCGTAGGTTTCTAAAACAACACCTTTAAGATTCGGAATATTTAAAATAGCCGATAAAACTGCTTCACTGATTCCAGGAAACATCTTTATAATGGCAACATTATTGTCTAAATTTTTATGCACTTTGAATTCCTCCGTTCCTTTTTTAGGCAAAAACAATTCAGGATTCAACTTTAAATGCACCCCAGACTCCACCAATTCCGGATAATTTGGAGACGTAAATGCTTTAAAATGTTCTGCATTAATCTTTGTAGTTCTATTGCCTCGGTATAATTTGTATTCAAAATAAAGACACACTTCACTGATAACAGGCTGATTATTATTTTGCAGAGACGCTATTTGAATGGCTGTAATCAGGTTTTCTTTAGCGTCGGTACGCAAATCCCCAATAGGCAGTTGGGAACCTGTAAAAACGACTGGTTTTGCCAAATTCTCAAGCATAAAACTCAGCGCTGAAGCAGAATACGACATAGTATCGGATCCATGAAGCACAACAAATCCATCAAATGAAGTATAATTATCTGCAATAATTATAGCCATTTTTGCCCATTTTTCAGGATTCATGTTCGAGGAATCTATAGGATTTTCAAAAGAAACAGTTTCGATCTCACAATCCAATTGTTTCAATTCTGGAATTCGCTGTAACAATTTACTAAAATTGAATGCCTTGAGGGCTCCTGTTTCAAAATCTTTTCGCATACCAATGGTTCCTCCGGTATATATTAAAAGTATTTTGGCTTTATACAACATCGTGGTATTTTAATTTATTCACAACTGGATTTGCATACATCGCCAAAAAACTTTCAAGAGCCACTGGATTGTCATGATCAATTCGCATTTCCAGTCTGCGCTCGAACAATGATTTTTCATTTTCAGTATACAAATGGGAATATCTATTAGTTTTATTTACAATATCAAAAGCAATAAAATTCGTTGGCCATAATTTGTAATTACTCAATATGGCATTGTCAATTACTTGTGCCAAAGCTACTATTTGCTTATTTGAGTTCTCGTTTTCTGTAATAATGGCATCAATTTCAATATCTAAAACTTTCCCAACATGAATGTGTATTCTCTTCTTTTGCCCTAGAGCACCACTAAGAATCGTCATGAAATCTTCATTCTTTTCCTTGACATACACCTCATTATTGGCTTCAGCCATCAATTGTGGCATTTTCAGAGCATCAGTAGGATCATACTCGTACGAAATAGAAACGGGTACAATTTTAATTTTCTTGAAATAATCCATTAAATTCTTTTCATCCGACCCCATACCCACCATTTTCAAAACACCCGGATTGGTCTCATCCTTGCCGTCTTTCGTTCTTCCTTCTCGCTGTGCTATCCATACAGAACGGTTTTCATGAAGCAATAAATTCCCTATATATTCCGACAATAGTTTTGAACTCTGCAGCATTTCTCTTGGAGTCAATCCCCGTTGTACTAAAAAATTACGGTTTAGTTTTGCCAAGGTATTCAGAAACGATTTTTTTACTAAATTATCCCCAATCGCTGAGGCTGTCATCACTAACCCATGTTCAAATAAAGCTGTGTTTAATAACGTAGTATCCAAAAGGATGTCCCGATGATTTGAGACAAACAAATAAGAAGTGTTTTTCTTTAACTTTTCAAAACCGGAAGTGGTCATTCCTTCGGAACTTTTCTCTAGTATTCTTTGAACCGATTGGTATATAAAATTACATTGAAAATCCCGAATGGAATGCGTTTTCCTGAGTTGTCCTTTCCAAACTTCGTCAGCAACACCCGGAAAAGTAAAGCTCATCAATGCTTTCATCATTGGGTGATTAATCACATCTTGAAGTGCTTCGTTTATTTCGGAATCATAAAATGGCCGAATAGCGTCAAATTTCTGCATTGTTGATTTTTCTATATTTGTGTGGGCAAATGAACAAAAAAAAAGTCAAAATAAAGTGAATTCCACTTTAAATCCCAAAAATAGCTTTAGAATTCTCGGTGGTTCGCATTGCTATTTCATGTGTTGAAAGGCCATAAATCTGGGCTAGCTTATCAACTATGCTGACGATGTAACTACTTTCATTCCTTTTTCCTCGAAAAGGAATTGGGGCTAAATATGGGGAATCTGTTTCTAAAACAAGATACTTTATATCGATCTGTTTCAAAAATTGATCAATTTTTCCATTTTTGAAAGTAACAACCCCACCTATTCCAAGTTTCATATTATACGAAATTGCCCTTAAAGCTTGTTCATACGTTCCAGAAAAACAATGAAAAATACCAAATAAATCATCCGATTTTTCTTGCTCCAGAATTTCGAAAATTTCATCAAATGCATCCCGACAATGAATCACAATAGGTAAGCTGTATTCTTTAGCCAATTGAATCTGCTTTTTGAAAGCAATTTGTTGCTGAGGCAAATGGGTTTTATCCCAATACAAATCGATCCCAATTTCACCAACAGCGTAGAATTTTCTTTTGGTCAATTCGTTTTTCACATGCTGTAATTCTTCCAGATAATTCTCTTTCACATACGTGGGATGCAATCCCATCATCAAGAATACGTTTTCAGGATACTTTTTCTCTAAAGTATACATAGATTCCGTGCACGTCGAATCGATTGCCGGAATAAAAAATCGTGAAACCCCCGCTTCAATGGCGCGCTTCATCATTTCGTCCCGATCTTGATCGAATTCTTCTGAATATAAATGAGTATGCGTATCTGTAATTATTGTTTTTGTTCCCAAGTGTCGTCTTTTAAGAATACAAAATTACAAGAATTAAACTAGTCAAAAAAATGGTTTAACAAAGATTGCGACAGAAAAAAGATTCCAAAACTGCATACAACAACTTGTATCTTTGTAAAAGGGACACTATAATTCTGAAAATAAATTCTGCCTAGATGAAAAACCTGCTCAATATTCTTAAAAAAGAAAATTATAAAAAAGTGAAATTTAAAATTACCACAACAAAACATGTTTTGATAAAAGCAAAAATCAATGGTGTACTGGGTAATTTTATTCTGGACACAGGAGCCTCAAATAGTTGCGTAGGGTTTGAAAGTGTCGATTTATTTCTATTGGAAGCCAAAAAATCAAAGACAAAAGCCTCTGGAGCAGGAGCAACCGGAATGCATACCCAACTCGCTTTGAAAAACAAGTTGCAGCTTGGCTCCTGGAAAGATTCTAATTTTGAACTCGTTATTTTTGATTTATCGCATGTAAACGAAGCTTTAGTGCAGCACAAGGCACAACCGGTTCATGGAATTATTGGCGCTGATATCTTGATGAAAGGCAAAGCGATTGTGGATTATTACAATCATTATTTGTATTTATTAAAATAGAACTCCCCTTTGATAACATCCAAAAAGAAAGAGCGCACCACAAACCCGATGCGCTCTGCTCTTACTACAAACCCAACTTATTTAATTTTTAATCATTTTGGCGGTACTCACTTTACCGTCAACTGCCATTTTAACAATATAAACCCCTTTTTGAAGATCACTCGTTTGAATCGTTGTGGAATTGCTTTTTGGGCTTCTCACTAAAACTTCCTGACCTAAGATGTTATAAACAGTCACATTTTCAATTGTACTATTGGCTTCAATTGTCAAATAATTAGTCGCCGGATTGGGATACATACGGACTTGTGATGTTTCAAAATTAGCAATCCCCAGCGTAGAAATTGTTTTACTAAAATACACATTGTCAATATAAACGGTTCCTGCTGGTGCTCCTGACATCACTAATTGAGCAATATGACCCTTGGTTGTCAAACCTGAAAACTCTGACAAAGGGATGTCATAACTGTTCCAACCTGACAATGTTGGCGTACGAGTAACTTCAAATTCTACATCGTCGCCTCCTTGATACACACCGTTTGCACCAAAATCAACTAATTTAACTTTGAAAGCGGTTAAATCCGGCGTCCACACATCGATACGAAAATAAAGCATTTGCGTTGCATTTATGGTTCCCGTAACATCCACCCCAAAATAACTCAAATTCGTATATTTTTTAGTGTCATTACCGGCAATTTGCATATTTGTTAAAGTACTCCCTGCTGACCAGTCCGTTCTCCAGGTAGTAACCGGAACATTCGTATAGGCATTACTGAACATGGAAATAACATTAGCTGCAGCCGTTGTAGGTGTGGGAGCTGCAACAGTAGGTTCCGTTGGCGCTACGACCACCGTTGATTTATAGAAGTAAAAATTATCCAGATAAACCGTTGTTCCAGCAGGAGCAGACGCCATACTCATTTGAAAAACAGTACTGAAGTTTATCCCCGGAAAATTAGCAGCATTCAAGACCACATCAAAACTATTCCATCCTGCTGCGATTGTGAATGTTACACCCGCTTCTACAGGGCCTTGATTAATTAGATTAATCTTTACAGAAGTTGCACTTGCGGACCATAAATCCACATGCATTTTTGTCATATCAGAAAGATCAAAAACCTCTGTTGCTGGCAAAGTAATTCCTTGGTAATTAAAATTACTTAATTTTTTTGTGTTATTGGTTGCAATAAGTTCCTCCGTAACATCCGTAGATTGGCCCCAAGCTTTAGACCAATCGCCTGCTTTATAAACAGCATACGCATCACTAAAAATAGATTTCACGTCAGCGGCAACTCTTGCCAGCGGCGCTGGCGCAGCAACAGTTGGCGCTGTTGCAGCTACTGGCGTAGCTATTTTTGCAGAAAACGAAATATTATCCAGATATGACACGTGATCAGCACTTCTTGTTGTCCCGCTAGGAATGTAGTCGGGAAAAATAATAAGCTGATCAATTCCGGTAGAAACACCCTCTCCTATTTTTCCGGAAAAGTTGAATATCAACTCTTCCCACTCGTTTATTTTAGTATTGGTAACCGTAATTTCGCCGGAAGATCCGCCGTCTGGACGTGCCAGTTTGATTCCTACTTTGCTAATTACATCTTTATACACCATCATTTTAATCGTGCTGTTGGTTTCATTCAATGTAAATGTTCCAATCCCGTTCGTGCCAGATGCATGAGCCGTCTCAAAACCGGTATACCAAGCACCAGCAACCAAAGCGGTAAATTTAACAGCGGTATTTGAGGCATTAATTCCTGTTTTGTTGGGATTTGAAGCTAATAAGGAAGCTGTTGAACCTCCTGATGGATTATCAAAAGAAGTCAAAGTCCAAGTGGACCCAAACTCGCCTGTTTCAAAAGTAACGGGCGCATAAGGAGCGGCTGCCGGAGCTGCTACAATAGCAACCTTATTAAAATACACATTGTCGATATAGATTGTTCCTGCAGAGCCTGAGAAAACAAACTGCGCAATATGAGCTTTAGTAGTCAAACCCGTAAAATCCGAAAGCGGAATTTCTAGACCGTTCCAGCCACTTAAAGCTAAGGTGCGGGTAATTTCAAACTCTTTATCATCTCCGCCTTGATACACACCATCAGCACCAAAATCGACTATTTTAATTTTGAATGTAGTCACATTTGGTGTCCAAACATCAATATGAAAATTAAGCATTGCCGAAGCATTAATTTTATTAGCTTCAGTAATAACTCCAAAATAACTTAAGTCAGTATATTTTTTAGTATCATTCCCAGCGATTTGAATGTCTGACAAAACATTTCCAGATTGTCCCCAATCTGCTCTCCAATTATCCACTGGCACATTCGTGTAAGCGTTACTAAATAACGAGATAACATCTGTCGACGCTAAAGTAGGCGTTGGTGCGGCAACAGTAGGAACCGTAGCGGCTGGTTTTGCTGAAAATCTAACATTATCAAAATAGCTGGTCGTTTCCGAAGTCCGTGCATTAAAATCCAAAAAGAATATAATTTGGTCAATATTAATCGTTTCAAACAATCCTATTTTCCCTGAAAAATCAAAAGTCAATTCCTCCCACTCGTTGATCTTAGTGTTGGGTACTTTAATTTCTTGCTGTGCACCACCATTTGCTATTGCAAATTTGATTGCTACATCACTGATGACACTCTTGTACACCAATATTTTGATGATACTATTAGAAGAACTCAGGGTAAAGGTTCCAATCCCATTTACACCAGATGCATGCGCGGTTTCAAATCCTGCATAAGGCGCCGCACCTGAAGCGGTCGTTCCTGCTATAAATTTTCCTACCGTTGCTGTAGTGTTGATTCCGCTCGGGAATGGATTGGAGACTTTGGAATATCCCGCTCCGGATCCGTTTTCAAAAGTTTTCAATGACCAAGTTGAACCAAATTCTCCGGTCTCAAAGGTTATTGGTGCATTTTGTGAATAACCTATTGCAAAAAACAACAGGAAAATAAATAAAGTAAAGTTCTTCATAATTTTGAGGTATTAGTTATTCTCAAATTTAGGAATGTATCGTGTTGTGGCTTAAAATAAGAAGTGTGTAAAAACTATACAGCGATAGAAATAAATTACAGAATTAAAAACAGTAGTAAATACTACTATTACTAGAACTTAACATTATTTTATATGCAGTTAGAAAAAAGCTTTGACATTCTTTAATTTTAAAATGTTGTGGTAATGTTATGGCAAATATCTATTCAAATAACACTTAATTTAAGTAGAACACAATTTATTTTAAAATAAAAAAGAATAATCGTAAAAAAAAACATAAATAAATACATATTTAAAATAAAAATCCCGCCTTGTTTTTACAACAAGGCGGGATTTTTATTTCTCTATCCATTGGTCAAAGTATTCGTATCACAATTCTAATGCTTTTTTAGGATTGTTCTCTAACAATAATTCCATTGGGTTTTCTAAGGCTTCTTTTACGGCCACCAAGAAACCAACAGACTCACGACCATCAATAATTCTGTGGTCATAAGACAACGCCACATACATCATTGGGTGAATTTCTACTTTTCCGTTTACGGCAATTGGGCGCTCGATAATGTTGTGCATTCCAAGAATTCCTGACTGTGGCGGATTGATGATTGGCGTACTCAACATACTTCCAAAAACACCACCATTAGTAATCGTGAAGGTTCCACCTGTCATATCATCTACTGTGATTTGTCCGTCACGCGCTTTAAGGGCTAATCTTTTAATGTCGGCTTCAACTCCTCGGAAAGTCAAATTCTCCGCATTACGAACTACTGGAACCATTAATCCTTTTGGTCCTGAAACGGCAATAGAAATGTCGCAAAAATCGAAAGCGATCTTATGATCCCCATCCATCATTGAGTTTACATCTGGAAATAATTTTAATGCTCTTGTGACTGCTTTAGTAAAAAAAGACATGTACCCTAAACCAATTCCGCCATGTTTTGCTTTGAATGCGTCTTTGTATTCATTCCGAATCAAGTTGATTGGCGTCATGTTTACTTCATTAAAAGTAGTTAACATGGCTGTTTCGTTTTTAGCAGCCACTAATCGTTCTGCCACTTTACGACGCAACATTGATAATTTTGAACGTTCGGATCCACGAGACCCACCAGTAGGCGTCCCCATTGAAGGCACTGCCTGTACGGCATCATCTTTAGTGATTCTTCCGTCTTTTCCAGTTCCTGTTACTGAGTTTGTTGCTATATTTTTTTCGTCTAATATTTTTCGTGCTGCCGGAGATGGAGTTCCTGAAGCGTAAGTTGTTGCTGCTGCTACTGGAGCGGCTTTTGGTGCTTCTGTTTTAGTTTCCACTTTTGGCGCTTCAACTGTTTTTGTTGCTTCAGCAACGGGCGCATCGTCTGCTGGTTTTGCTCCGTCCGTATCAATGTGACAAACTACTGCTCCTACTGCAACTGCATCTCCTTCTTCCGCTTTCAAAGTAATGATTCCGCTGGCTTCTGCTGGCAATTCTAATGTTGCTTTATCAGAATCAACCTCAGCAATGGCTTGGTCTTTCTCTACATAATCTCCGTCTTTTACCAACCAAGTTGCGATTTCAACTTCCTTTATAGATTCCCCTGGTGATGGGACTTTCATTTCTAAAATCATGTTCTATTATTTTAAATTATGAATTTTAAGTTTTAAATTGTTATCGAACAACCTATGTTTATTATATCAACTGTTTTTTTAGCCCTGATGGCAGCGACATCCTTTTTCTAGCTTCTTTAGCTAGGAAAAGATATAGCGTACAGCAGGAAATAGCTCTTTATTCTCTAAATAAATTTTTATCAAAAACCATACGCAATGCGTCTGACTGTCGGCGTTTTGCTCTTGTATAACTTCCTGAGGCCGGAGCCGCATACGCTTTTAGAGAAGCCAATCTCCATTTTACTAAATCAAAATTCATTAGCATAAAGCTGTAAGCACCCATGTTTTTTGGTTCTTCTTGTGCCCAAACATAATCATCTGCATTGGGATATTTAGCGATAATGGCTTTTAATTGTTCTACTGGTAATGGGAACAATTGTTCGACTCTAACTACGGCTACATCATTTCTGTCCAGAATTTCTCTTTCGGCAGTAATGTCATAATAGAATTTTCCGGTACAGAAAACCAGCGTTTTCACATGCGCTTTATTCACTGTTTCATCATCAAATGTTTCTTGAAAACTTCCTGTTGCGAATTCTTCAACGGTAGATACTACCCTTGTATCGCGCAACAAACTTTTAGGCGTAAACACAACAAGCGGCTTACGGAAAGTCGTTTTCATTTGTCTTCTCAATAAGTGAAAGAAGTTGGCTGGTGTAGTACAATCTGCCACATACATATTGTGTCTGGCACAAAGTTGTAAGTACCGCTCCATTCTGGCTGATGAATGCTCCGCTCCTTGTCCTTCGTATCCGTGCGGCAACAATAAAACAATTCCGTTTTGATTGTTCCATTTATCTTCGCCACAAGAAATGTACTGATCGATTATAATTTGGGCACCGTTACTAAAATCACCAAACTGTGCTTCCCAGATGGTTAATGTATTTGGGTTGGCTAAAGCGTACCCATAATCAAACCCTAAAACAGCATATTCAGACAACAGCGAATTGAATATATTGAATTTCCCTGTTGCCCCCCCTAAAGTACTCAACAAAGTCACTTCTTCTTCCGAATCCTCGACTTTTACAACGGCATGACGGTGAGAGAACGTGCCTCGCTCTACATCTTGCCCCGAAATACGAACATCATATCCTTCTTTTAAAAGTGACCCATAGGCTAAGTGCTCTGCCATGGCCCAATCCAGCTTGTTTGTTTCAAAAAACATTGTTTTTCTATCGTTGACAAGTTTTTGTATTTTGCTGATAAATTTTTTGTCTGCAGGTAAATTACAAATTACATTTGCAACCTCCGTAAGTTCTACTACTGGAAAAGTAGTATCTACTTTTTTGAGCATTTCAACATCCGAAACCTGCTCAAAACCTTTCCATTCGTTTTTCATGAATGGTGTTATAATAGTCAAATCTTTTTTACGGGAGGCTTCTAAATTCACCTCTAGATTTGATTTATATTCTTTTTCTAATCCTTTTACAAAAGTACTGTCAACAACTCCTTCGGCAAGCAATTTCTCCATGTAGATGTCTCTTGGATTTTTATGCTTTGCAATGATTTTGTACAATACGGGTTGGGTAAAACGAGGCTCATCACCTTCATTATGTCCATATTTTCTATATCCTAATAAATCAATAAACACATCCCTACCAAATTCCATTCTGAAATCCAATGCAAATGACATCGCGTGAACTACAGCTTCAGCATCATCTGCATTGACATGCAAAACGGGCGAAAGGGTAACTTTAGCAACATCAGTACAATAGGTAGAGGAACGAGCATCCAGATAATTGGTTGTAAAACCGACTTGATTATTGATAACAATATGTATAGTTCCTCCTGTTTTATAACCATCCAATTGTGCCATTTGCACAATTTCATACAAAATTCCCTGGCCCGCAATTGCAGCATCTCCATGAACGGCGATTGGCAACACTTTAGAGAAATCGTTAGGAAAATATTTGTCTTGTTTGGCTCTTGTGATTCCTTCGATTACTGCCCCTACTGTTTCAAGGTGCGACGGATTAGGAGCTAAATTTATATTAATTTTTTTACCGGTACTGGTCACTTTATCCGCTGTAAGTCCTAAATGGTATTTTACATCGCCGTCAAAATATTCTTGATCGTAATCTTTACCGTCAAACTCTCCAAAGATGTCTTGGGTCGATTTGCCAAAAATATTTGCCAACACATTCAAACGACCACGATGTGCCATTCCCATAACAAATTGCTCAACTCCTTTTTCAGCTGCTTTCTCGATTAAAGCATCTAATGCAGGAATAATTGATTCCCCACCTTCTAGAGAAAAGCGTTTTTGACCTACATATTTAGTGTGCAAAAAATTCTCAAAAGAAACGGCTTGGTTTAATTTATTAAGAATGGATTTTTTTTCATCCAATGAAAATTTAGGCTGATTGTCATTGTAGCCTAATTTTTTCTGAATCCACTCCACTACTTCCGGTTTACGGATGTACATATATTCCACCCCGATGTGCTGGCAGTATATTGTATCAAGATGCGTTATGATTTCCTGAAGCGTACAAGGCTGTATTTCCATAACCTTGGCTGCATCAAAAACAGTATTTAAATCTGCTGATGAAAGTCCAAAATTTGTGATTTCTAGAGTTGGTGATGATACTCGTCTTTCTCGAACCGGATTTGTTTTAGTAAACAAATGGCCGCGAGAGCGGTATCCGTCTATTAATTTTAATACGTTAAACTCCTTTTGAAGCTTGTCAGAAACCAAGCTAATATCTGTATTATTAGCCGCAAAATTTGCAATTTGCTCGACTTTATGATCCTCGCCGTAAGAACTCATCCCAAAGTCAAAACCTTGAAAGAAACTTCTCCAACTAGGCTCAACGCTGTCTGGATTTTCTATATATTGATCGTATAATTGAGCGAAAAATTCTGTATGTGCTGCGTTTAAAAATGAAAACCTATCCATAATATTTAGTGAATATACCTTTTTGATTAAAATAGTTTGGCAAAAGTACAATAATACAATAAATTTATAATTTATTTTAAGATACTTTTACATCTTAAATTGTTAAAAATCTAGAAACTTATGGCAAAAAAGCGCCTTTTTGAGGTTACCAAATCGTTTTTAGCACTTATTGCCTTGTTTTTTGCAAGTGCTCTGTTTGCACAACAAAATACAATGTATACCATTATGCCAAACCAGTTTTGGAGAAATGTACAATTTGGCGGTGGACTGGGTTTAGGCTTTGGTTCCGGCTATACGGACATTTCGTTAGCGCCAAGTGCCATTTATAATTTTAATGAATATGTGGCTTTGGGACTTGGGGTGCAGTATAAATATTTGAAGCAACGCGATTTTTTTGCTTCTCATTTGTATGGCGGTAGTGTTATAGGATTATTTAATCCAATCCCTGAAATACAACTTTCGGCGGAACTGGAACAGTTAAGAGTCAACGTAAATCTGGATGAATCCAATAGCGATTCTCAAAACTACTGGAATACAGGCTTATTCATCGGCCTTGGTTACAGATCTGGAAACGCCACTATTGGTGGGCGATATAATGTTTTGACTGACAAAAACAACATTTACGGCAGTGCCTTTATGCCTTTTATCAGAGTGTATTTTTAATTATCTGCGATGAAAAAAACTTTTCAATTATGCTGTATTTTATTTATAACGCATGTCCCGTCCTGAAATAGCGATACACAAAAAGTATCCTAATGGAAAAACATGAAGAAACACGCTATGTGAAGCGGA
>NZ_RYDL01000018.1 GCF_003968755.1 Flavobacterium sp. RSP15
CCTATATATAAGGTGTCATGAGAAACAACTAAATATTCTGGTTTTATTATCTTCGCGTTAGGGATAGTAGTGGAAAGTCAATAAAAAAACTGAAATTGCATCATTATTTAGTCAGAAGCATCTTTTAAAAGTAGTAAAACAATCTCAATAACAAAAAATTCATGTCGTTAAAAATAATACACACCGCCGATTGGCATCTTGGACAGACCTTTTTGCAAAAATCAAGAATTGAGGAACACACCTATTTTATCGATTGGTTGTTAAAAACCATTCAAACGCAGGTTATTGATGCTATTATTATTGCTGGGGACATTTTTGATGTTTCGAGTCCTTCAATTGAAGCCATAAACAAATATCATTATTTTTTGTTGGAGGCTTATAAACTCAAGGTACAAGTTATAATTATTGGTGGCAATCACGATTCAGCGTCTCGATTAAATTCTTATAAAGATATTTTCAAAATTTTAAATGTAAGTATTGTCGGTGGCGATCTTAACAATGTGGGAGAATTAATCCCAGTTTACAAACGCGGAACAACAAATGCCGCAGCCGTTATTGCCGCAGTGCCTTACCTTCGTGATGGTGATATTCGTAAAATTATCGAGGGCGAAACCGTCAATGAAGCCCATGGTTTATTTACATCGGAAGTAAAAAAGCACTACGATAATTTGTTGAAACAAGCAAAAACGAATTATCCAGGTGTACCCGTTATTGGCACGGCGCATTTGTATGTCACCGGCTGTATTCTCAGTGAACCCGCCGAAAAAAGAATGCATTCTTTGGTGGGGACACTCGGACAAATCCCATCGAGTGTATTTTCAGTCGGATATGATTATATTGCCATGGGGCACATTCACAAACCTCAGATGGTCCAACATCCGGATAATGTGATTGCAAAATATGCCGGTTCCCCAATTTCGCTCAGTTTTAACGAACGCAATGATCTTAAAGAAATAACTGTTTTGACGATTGCCGATAATAAAATAGCACATGAATCTCTGCCGATCCCTTTGCAAAGGAGCGTGATACGATTTGAAGGAAAGGCTGATGAAATTATTGAAAAAATAAAATTACATGAACCTTCACAAGTATTGCCAACTTGGGCAGAAATCATAATTACTGAAGCTGTAAATTATATTGACTTTAATAACGAGATAAATGATTTATGTATTGATCGAAAAATAGAAATTTTGAACCGAACTACTAAGTTTACCTCAATTAATAATCAATCAATAAGAGAAGAATATATTGCCGGTACCGATAATAATCCTTTGGATAATATCCCAAAAATCTTTACTATAAGATGCGAAAAAAAAGGAATGAATGAAGAAAGTATTGCCGGAATAATGCCGTTGTTTATGCAGATATTGGATGAAATTAATAACACACATTAGGTTTTCAAAACATTTTTTGACCCAAGCGATAAACCACCGGCAAAGCATTACAGAATTCTGTCCGATTTCAATAAAAAAATAGCATCTTCTTATGAAATCGCTATTATTCCAAATCACAAACAGGAATGAAGAATGGCGATACCATATTCCTTTAAAAAGCAAATATTATCTTAGTATGAAAATTTTAAAAATAAACATCAACAACATACAGTCTTTGAAAGGGGTTCAACCCGAAATTAATTTTACCGATGGAATTTTGGCCCATGCAGGTTTGTATGCTATTACCGGTCAAACAGGAGCCGGAAAATCAACCATCTTGGATGCGATTACTTTGGCGTTATACGGTAAAATAAATCGATATGGCAATGACAAACCGAGTTCTGAAATAATCACTCGCAATCAAAAAGAAGCTTACGCAGAAGTTACTTTTGAGGTGAATGACATCATTTATTTGGCAAGATGGGCAGCTTCATTTAACAAAAACAACAAAATAAATGCTACGGATGACAGAAAATTATATAAAAAAGAGAACGGTGAATTTAGGTTAATTGCCGAAAAAGTATCAAACGTCAATCCAATGATAGAAGAAATTATTGGGCTAAAATACGAGCAATTTACCAAATCCATTTTATTGGCTCAAAATAATTTTTCAGCGTTTTTAAAAGCAAAACCGGATGAACGTGCCGAAATGTTGAGCAAAATAACGGGAACACAAATTTATGAAGAAATCTCGAAGAAGGTTTTTGAGCATACAAAAGCCTTTGAAACTGAAATTAATAACCTAAGAGCCACCATAAACGGAAATATTTTAAATGAAGAAGAATTAAATGCTATTGCCGTTTCATTTGAAGAAAAAGAAAATACGATTAAGGAAATAGAACCGAAATTAACCCGAATTCTAGCGGAAATTGCTTGGTTAGCGGCTGTTGAAAATACGAAAACAGAAATCAATCAGCATAAAAATTCGCTTGAATTGGTGAAGCAACATTTTTTAGATAATATCGAATTATATCAAAAATTAGAGCATTACAGCAAAGCAACACTAATTGAAAAAGATTGGCTAGCTTTTCAAAACAGTGAAAAAGAGTGCGCTAAAAATACCGTAAACACGCAAAGAACGATTGATGAAATTGAAAGTTTAAATAAAATTTTGGCTACCAATGCACCCGAATTAGAATCTGCAATCAAAAAACTAGAAGAAACTCAAAAAGAGCAATTACTTAAAAAACCATTAATTGAAAGTGCCAAAACAACTTTTGGAGCGATTGCAAATAATAATGAAACCCTAAAACAAAATGCTAAAGATTTAGTAACAGCAAAAAGCAATTTCGATTCAAACCTAGAAGATTTGAAGGCTCAAACAGCCAAAAAATCAATCTTAGATTCTGCAATTGAACAGAACCAAAAAACCATTGTACAACATGAAAAATATGGCTCATGGGAAACAGAGAAGGGAGCTGTGATTTTAAAACGGCAGGATATTGAAAAATCTCAAAAAGAAATTGAATCGTTTAATATTGAAAGTTTACAAAAACAGATTTCTGATTATGATACAAAAAATATTGGGATAGAAAAGTTATTGCAAAACACAAGACACGAAAACACTACATTAAAATCGGAAGTTGATTTATTAGAATTACAAAAAAAGGATTCAGATACCTTAGAAAATTTGTCGAAACTAAAAGACAATACAAAAACCGATTTAGAAAACTGGAAGAAATTATTAGAGTATTTTCCAAAATTAGAAAGTCAAAATGATCAATTAAGACTAAATTCTGCCGAATTAATTACCGCTAATTTATCCAGGGAAACTTTAGAAACAGCAATTTTTGACAAAAAAAAATCGCTGGGGATCTTACATGAAAATAAAAACTTAAAACAGTTATTGGCGAGTTTTGAGGAACACCGACACAATTTAAAAGAGGACGAAGATTGTCCGTTATGCGGTTCTAAAGAGCACCCTTATGCCATGAATTTACCTGAAATATTTTCTAAAAATGATATTGACGATGAAATCAAAGATCTAGATTACGAAATTAAATTAAAGGAAAATGAAAAGGAAGAAGCTGTAAAAAAAGTGGCAAGTTCCAGTCAACAAATCATAAACACGAATGCAACTATTGCTGAAATTCAGGAAGCTACTGCTAAATTAAAATACGTTTTACAAGTTGAAAAAGAGTTGAAAATGGAGGATATTGAAGCTGCAATTCTTAATTTGGAAGCTGAATTTGACTTTGTTCAAACCCGGATTAATAAACTATCGGAATTGAATGCAGCTTATGACCGTGTTAATAAATTGTATTCCAATAAAACCAGCCATTTAAATGAAATTCATTTGTCCGATACTGCCTATCAAACTGCCAAAAAACAAATAGACGAAAAGGAAGTTAACATAGCCGAAAATTTCGCTTTTATAAAAAAGATATTCTATTCATTTGATGAGAATTTAGAAGAAAATGACATCGCAGCCGTTTCTGAAATCGGCAAGAAACTAGGGGACAATTTAAGAAAACTGAATGCCGGTAATGAAATTTTAAAAGCCAATCAGACTGAAATTGTAACCGTAAACAATGCCATAACGGCGTTTTCAACAAAAAGTACCAGTTTAGAAGAGAGTGTTTCAAAGTATATAAAAGTAGATGAAGCGCTTAACACTAAAAAAGGTTTGCTAGAGAATGAATTTAGAAATCAAACGGCCAATTTTGAATTAAAATCACCACAAGAGGAAGAATCCCGTTTGCAAATTAAAGGTAAGACGGAACAAGATTCGGTAACCAAATGGAAAGGTAAAAAGGAAATCACCTTGGCTTCCATCAAAAACAAACACGTTGATGTAGGGCAATTGGTTGCCGAAAAATCAGAACTAGATGATGTATTTCGTTTGGCTACAGCCCAATTGAATGATAAGCTGACTGAAAATGGTTTCGAAAACAGTGTCCTATTACAAGAAGCATTAAACTTAGAAAACAGTGTTTTGTTAATTGCACAAAAACAAACATTCGAGACTAAAAAACAACAAATTGAAGGAGCATTGAATGCTAATTTACTCAAACAAGAGGAACTCAATTCCAATCCTTTAACAGCTAAATTAGTAGAAGATTTAAATGTCGAAAAAGTGGCTTTAGAGGAAGAAAAAACCAAAATAAACCAAGAAATCGGGCAATTAAAGGAACAAATCAATAATAATAAAAAAATACAGGAGGAAAATCAACTCATAATTGATGTAATCAAAACAAAAAATAATGTATTCCAAAAATGGGATCTATTAAATAAAACGGTAGGTTCTTCTGATGGCAAAGCTTTTAAAAAATTCGCTCAAGATTTTACGCTTTCCTTATTGGTACAACACGCCAATAAGCATCTAGAAACCATGTTCAACAGATATGAACTTTTTAAAGATGACACCTCAGATGAAATGGAATTGCAAATAAAAGACAAAAACTTTTTTGGGGAAATTCGCAATATTAATTCGCTTTCTGGTGGTGAAACTTTTTTGGTAAGTTTATCGTTAGCGTTAGGATTATCCGACCTTGCGAGTAAGAATACTAAAATCCGTTCTTTATTTATCGACGAAGGTTTTGGATCACTCGATCCCGAAAACTTGAATAATGCATTAGACACGCTCGAGTTGCTTCGTCAAAATGACGACCGCCAAATTGGGATCATCTCACATGTGGAAGAATTGAAAAAAAGAATTACCACTCAAATTCAAGTAAAAAAATATACTAGTGAGTTTAGTACTATTGAAATTGTGGATTAACAACGATGAATTAGCACCAGTATAAAGTACCATTTTGTCGCAAATATCTCGTGTTTTTGCGACAAAATAAAACGATTTAAAATACTGCCAATTCGCATTCTTTTAATTAATCCTCTGCCTCTGTTGTTTTTGAAATCCACTGATTCTCGATTCCCCACTTTTTATTTGGTACAGCAGCAGTTTCAAGGATCAGAGTTCCTCCTTTGCTAATCTCCTCTTGTGTCAACCAATTTCTGTATATTGGCTGGCCGTTTAATTGAGCTGATTGAACATAAAAGTACTCTTTATTATAATTAGACACTTGTATGTGAAATGATTTTCCATTTTCCCAATTTAATTTTACGGACTCAAAGATTGGAGCTGTCAAATAATAAATGGGGCTGCCAATATTTGCTGGAGACAGACCTATACTTCGCATTACAAACCAAGAGGACATCGTCCCTGCATCATCATCCATAGTGCGGACATAGGCTTGGGGTTCGTTTTTATAGATCCTCCCAATATAGGAATCAATTCCCTTGCTATTGTCATTAAAATAAGCCTGAACTACAGTATCCAACATAATATTCCGAAACAGTTTTTGTGATTTCCAGGGTTGGGAACTCGCATTATACAGTCCCGGAACTTGTAAATCCGGCTGATTCGCATGGTTGTAATTGTCCTCCGCAAAAAACTGGTCCAACTGGTTTAAAAAAGGAGTTTCTCCGCCCGTTAATTTTTTGAGACCTGATACATCAAAAGGAACGAACCAGCGATACTGCCAAACAGTGCCCTGATACATTCCGCGAGAAGGCATTTTATCGATATCTTTCTGGGATAAATCAGCGAAATCTTTTTCCCAATAGTGCTTATATTCTAACGCTTTATTCAAATACTTGGCACTCAAAACAGAATCGTTGGTGATTTTCAGAATTTCAGAAAGCGCCCAACTGTCATACGAGGATTCCAAAGCCTTATCAGGTGCATTATATTCCAAACGATCCACTTCGGCGATTAAAGAATCTTTAATAGCATTAAAATTTACAGGATATCCTTTTTTGTAGCCGTCCAATAAGACAACAATCGCATGTTCCGTTCGTACTGTAGGGGAAGATTCGTGTTTTGTAGCCCAATTATTCTTCCCATACGGATACAAATTTGCAATAGAATTTACAATAGGTCCAAAACGTTCTGGATAGGCTAGTGAAAGCATAGGCAATTGTTCGCGATAATTATCCCAAATAGCCCAACCGCTGTAGATTGGACTTGTAGATTTTTGAATGGATCCATCAATGGCTTTATAAGTACTATTGGTTTCCGAAACTAAAAACGGTGCTTGTAATCCGCGGTATAAAAGGGAATAAAATAAAGCTACCCTATCTTTTTCACCCTCAACTTCTATTCTGTTCAAATGATGCTCCCAAACTGCCGCAGTTTGTGAAGCCAATTCTTTCAGGGAAATTACTTCTATTTTTGCTTTGGCGAAAGCCGTACTTACAGAGGAAAAACCAACACGGACTCCCATTTCCGTGGCATCTTCGGGCGCAGTAATACGATATTGATGGTCAGCTGTTTTTCTAATTGTAACCAAATTAGAGAATTCCAACACATAATAAATACGATATATTCCCTTGTCACAAGTGGTTTGAGTATCTATCCAACCACTAATACTTTTGGTTCCAATTTCATGCGCTTCGGCAACAAATCGATTTACAAATGCATGAGATAAATCAATATGCAGCCCTGCTCCTTTTCTAGGAAATTCATATAGATGGAGTCCGAAATTTTGTTTTACACTCATTTGGGCCTGAATCCCATTCTCAAAAGCTACTTTATAAACACCCGGAGAAGCTGATTCCTGTTTTTTGAGTAATTCCGTTTTGTCATCTCCATCTAAAATAGGTTTTATCAAAAGATTTCCTCCACTTCCCAAACACCCGACTCCTTCGATACGGCTGTGGGTAAATCCTAGAAATTCTTTTGCTAAATGCTCATAACCCGAATGAATATGAGGATAAGTTTGCGGGCCAATACTCATCATATTGAAGGGAGAAGAAGCAGCTGGAGACATTTGTCCATGATCTCCTGAAGTACCTAAAAAGACATTTACTTTTTCTACTGTCGATGAGGCTAAATTAGCGCTATTATTTCTTAAAGGCTGGCAAGCTACTGTAACGATTGCTAATCCAAGTACGAGTATTTTTTTCATGGTATACATTTACGGATCTAGGGGATCAATTGGATTTTGATGCAAAGATTCCACATTGGGTAGAAATTCTATCGCAGTCGAATTTAGTCTTTTTAAAATAACTGCAGGCAAATAACCCAATTCTTCCATACAACGCGCATTAAAGTTTGGATTTCCAACATAATCGCTATGATTCGCATTTGTTACTACAATACTTTTTTTGTCAAGAGGCATTTGATACCCAATCATCAATCTGGTTGCATTACGCAAATTAGTTGTGGTGTGCCGGGCAAAAGGATCAATTAGAATATTTTCTTCAGGAATATGATGCACATTCATCAGTTCTTTTTTCATTTCGATCGCCTCACAATAAGTCGCTCTAAAAGGATGGGCATGACCTCCAGAAACAATGATTAGTGGGGCTTTCTTAGCTTCATATTCCAATACTCCTAATTGCAAATTTAATTTTCCAATGACAGACAATCGGTCTTGATAATTTTCCGGGCCGTTACCTAAAATTAGAACAGAAGCATAATCAAAAGCATCGAAATTGATTTGTTTTATATGAGCGATTGCTTTCTTGTTCTCCTTTTCCTCCAAGGGTTCGTAGCGCTCCACCTCATCCCGATGGTTCATATACAACAGTGCTAAGCTAAAATCTAAGCTTTCCTGAAAAAATAGGGCATTCTCTTTCGGCTTCTTATTATGAAGAAAATCTGACCACATAAAGACCGATCCTTTATAAAATTCAGACTGTACATCATAGGAAACTGAATCCATTTTAGCATATTGCGGGGCTTCCCCAAGGTCATAAACTTTCATAATGCGGTTCATTCCTATGGTACAAACTTGCCATGCTTTTAGTAATAATTCGGTATCTGTACTGTTTTTAAAATTCTCGTATTTCCCAGAAGGACGCAAATTATTTTTTACAAAATCTTGCAGTACCTTTTCGTCTTTCATCAAAATTAGAAGTTCCTCATCAATACTTAGGATGTCTTTTTCTTTAAACAGATAATCTGTAATCAAGCAGGAAAGACTGTCTTTGCAAGACTTTAGTTTAGAACCAATCGCTTGTTGCTGTTTCTTAAAAATTGTTTTCAAAACAACATTGTTTTCTAGTAATTGACTGACGGCTTTATCGTTTTGAATGGCAGTCAATAAATAAAAATTCTTGTCCTGAATCACCGAACCTGAAATAGACGAAACATACCCCAATTCAAATCCTTTCGCTTTTTGGCAATAGCCTGAAATAGTTACAAACGCTAGTACTAAATAAATTATTTTTCTCATCTTTTTGTATAAAAAATTGGGCAACCTGGTCGATTGCCCAATTTACTTAAATTTATTTTTAAAAACCGTTATTCTGAGTTACTGTGCCTATTGGCAGTGCATCAATATACCGCTGTGGAAGTGGGAAATATTCGTTTTTCCCTTTGGTAAAGATCGCATTTGTCAAATGCGTTCTTCTTGTTTTTTCAACTTTCAAATAGGCATTTAAAACAGTATCTGCTTCTCCCCATCGAACTAAATTAAAGAAACGGTGGCCTTCCATTGCCAATTCTAAACGGGTTTCTAAATGTACAGCAGCTCTTGCGGTAATTTTATCAGTCCAAATAGCGTTATAAGATTTAATATTGTAGTTTGCTGCGTTTGCGCTTCCATCTAAAGTCTTTACATAAGTAGAGGTAGCAGCACGATTCCGAATTTGATTCACTAAAATTCGCGCATCATCTATTTTTCCAATTTCAATAGCGGCTTCTGCTCTCCATAAAACAACCTCAGCATATCGAAGAATGTAATAATTCAAAGCATTTACATACGGCCAAACAGTAACATGAAAAGCAGATTTAGCAGAAACAATTCGCTTTTTAGGAGCAAATGCCCCGTAAGTTGCTAAATCTCTTGCCCAGCTGTCTTGGTATAAAACACCCAAGTCCTTATAAGGAATTCCTGGACGGCCTATTGTGATATCGATACGTGGATCTACATTATCACTGGATACAACGTTGATGTTGTTTTCCAATGGCAAACCGTTAGCATCCGTTTTAAAGGCATTCACCAGATTCTGTGTAGGACGGTGAAAACCATATTGGGAATAAAATGGACCTCCTGGCGCTGATAAGCGATCTCCAATACTCCCGTTATACGAACTAGGTTGACCATCTTTAACAGAATGTTGTATAGCAAAAATTACTTCCTTATTATTATCATTTTCCGGTAAAAATATTTGCTGAAAATCAGCTAGTAAGCCATAATTACTACTCATTATTTCGGTCGTAGCATCATAGGCTAATTGCCATTTGTTTTGGAAAACATAACATTTAGCCAAATAAGATTTAGCTGCGATCTTGGTTGGTCGCCCTAACTCTGTTTGTGTAACGGGTAGATCGGCATAGGCCAATTGAAAATCGGTTTCGATTTTAGTCCACAATTCCGCTGAGCTGAAAGTCGTATTGGATTTAGCGTAATCAGCTACTGTAGCTGCCGTTTCATCAATATACGGGATACGATTGTATATTTTTTTTAACTCAAAATAAAAATGTCCTCTTAGGAATCGTAATTCTGCCATTCGTTTAACTTTCAAACTGGTTTCAAAATCAGGAGAAGCATTTAACAATCGCATGGCTTCATTTGCCCGTTTCACCCCTTCGTACAGTGCCACCCATTTACGTTCTATATCCAACGTGGTCGAGTTTTCATTGTAAATCTCCATTTGGTGAATATTGTTCTGATCTCCAGTTCCACCACCGCCTTTATAACTGTCATCCGACGTGACATCTCCAAAACTCCAATTCGAACTTGGTGAATTAAGGGCATTTGAGGCTCCGTCAATTTGTCCGTTTAAAACGCTGTAGGCGGATATAATGGCGCGTTCTACATTAGCCGGCTTCGTCATTTCGGAAGGATCAACTTCACCGTATGTAACTTCTTCTAAAAATGTATCAGAACAAGAACTCATTTGAAGTCCTAAAGCCAGAAAAGCTACTATTTTTATTGTGTTTTTTATTCGCATCATTTTTAAATTTAAAAGTTTAAATTACAGCCAAAAGTAAATGTTCGTGAAGTGGGATAAATTCCTCTATCGATACCTATATCAAGATTTCGGTTGCTTGAAGAATAACTTTGCAGCCCAATTTGTGGTGTCAAACCACTATATTTGGTAATTGTAAATACATTACTCGCCTGACCATACAAACGCAATTTCATTCCGGCTAGAACTTCTGGAGCAAAAGTATAACCCATTTGTAAATTGTTTAGTTTAAAATACGAACCATCCTCTACATAATACGAAGAAGGTCGAATGTTGTTATTTCTGTCATCTAAAGACAATCTTGGAATAGAAGAATTAGGATTGTCAATCGTCCAGGCGCCTAATAATGCACTGTCTTTATTATAAGCAGCCTGATTAAAGAAATTAGTTTTGTATTTTGTCAGATTATAGATGTCATTTCCAAAACTTCCGTTAAAAAACATTCCTAAATCAAACTGTTTGTATTTCAAATTGATATTAAAACCCAACATGATATCCGGATGAGGAGAACCAATAAAAGCTCTGTCATTATTGTTAATTACTCCATCACCATTTACATCTTTAAATTTAAGATCTCCTGCTTGCGCATTGGGCTGCATCCCATAATCGGCAACTTCTTGTTGACTGCGAAATAAGCCTTCGGAAACAAATCCATAAAAAGATCCAATAGGTTGCCCAACGGCACTTCTGGATATTTCCTGACCAAAATTTACTGTATGTAGGGAAGAACTAGGAATTCCCAAATAGGCAACACTGTTCAAAGTGGTCAATTCATTTTTGTATCCCGTCAGATTCAAAGCAAGATCATAGGAGAAATTACTAATTTTATCGGCATAATTTAAATCCAATTCAAAACCGTGGTTTTTCATTTGCCCATCATTAATCCATTGTCCGTCATTTGTACCTCCATAAGTTAAGGGAATTACATTATAAACGAGAATATCATTAGTCTCTTTGTTGTAATATTCTGCCGTTACATTTAATTTATTATTAAAAAAACCAAGATCCAATCCAATTGTTTTTTGAGTCGTAGTTTCCCAAGATAAATTCGCATTCGAAACTCTCGTTTGTGTCAATCCTGTTGCAATCACATTTTGCCCTCCAATGGCATAATCAGAATAATTATTATTGTTAGAATAACTATCCACCGTAGAATAGGACGGTAATTCTTGATTGCCGGTTTGTCCCCAACTCGCACGAAGTAAAAAGGAAGTAAATGTGTTTCCAAAATCAAAAAATTCTTCCTTGTCTAATCTCCATCCACCAGAAATTGCAGGAAAGGTACCCCAATTATTATTGGCTAATCTAGAAGTCCCATCTCTTCTAACTGTGGCACTAACGATATATTTTTGATTAAAATTGTAATTCACTCTACCAAAATAGCTGTTCAAAGCCCATTCATTTGCAGTTCCCATATTTAATTGATTTTCGGTGCCATAACTTAAATATCTGAAATTGGGATCTTCATAAAGGAAATTTTGACGAGAAGCACCAAAACCCTCGTAATAATATTTAATCGCTTCTTGTCCTAAAAGCACATCCAGATTGTGTTGACCAAATTGTTTTTGGTAATTTAAAGTATTGGATATCGTAAGTTGATAATTAAAACTATTGCTTGTAGTTAAAGCATTTTTAACATTTTGTGAAAGAATCTCATTAAAAACAGGTGAAAAATTCCTGAAATTATAATTTTGAAAGTCCAGTCCCAAAGAAGTTTTAAATGTAAAATCACTAATTTTTACACTGGCAAACACATTTCCTAAAGCCTGAATTCGCTTTTGTTTGTTTTCTTTGGCCCGCGTTAAACTGCCCAATGGATTCGGAATATCATTGATTGGGTTACCCGCAAAATTTCCGTTGATATCATACACCGGAACAATAGAAGGAAACTGTAAGGCATTGTAAACAATACTTCCCAAAGAGCTATTCGTTCCTGTTGCAACTTGCTCCGAATAAGAAGCCGTAAAATTTTCGCCAATAGTCAGAAAGTCTTTTACTTTATAACTAGAATTAAATCGTGCCGAAAAACGCTCAAAACCAGTATGCTTTATAATTCCTTCCTGATTAAAATAACCAAGTGTAAAAGCGTGTTGACTTTTTTCATCTCCTTTTGACAATGATAAATTATAGGAATGAACTGCTGCAGGTCGCATGATTTCATTAATCCATTTCACATCACCACTTGGAATCGTATTGGCAGCATTGAGAAATGCCGGTATTGTAGGCGAATTAGGATTACTACCATAGATCCCGCTTGATGGAACTTTCCCGTCATTTTTAGTTGCTTGCCAAAGTAAGTCTCCATACTGTTGCGCATTCAACATAGTAGGCAAATTAAATACCGATTGAACACCGGAATACCCATCAAATTGCATTTCAGTTTTTCCAGTTTTACCTCCCTTTTTGGTGGTTATAACGACAACTCCATTAGCCGCACGAGAGCCATAAATAGAAGACGAGGCAGCATCTTTTAATACTTGAAGCGTTTCTATGTCGGATGGATTGATTCCATTTAAACCATTGGAAGCAGGAACCCCATCAATAATTACCAACGGATCATTATTGTTAATAGTGCTAAACCCGCGTACCCGAATAGAAGAGCCTCCGCCTGGGCTATTGTCACTCATGATTTGAACACCCGGCAAACGGCCTTCCAGCATTTCAGTTACATTCGCTTTAGGCTGTGATACAATCTCTTTCATTTTTACAGACGATACTGAACCGGTAACATTTCGTCTTTGTTCTGTTCCATACCCCATAACAACAACTTCGTTTAATTGAGAAGCCGATTCCGAAAGCATTACTTTTATTTCCGTCTGGTTTTCAATATTAATTTCTTTGGTCTCAAATCCGATATAACTCACCGATAAAACCGTTGTATTTGCTGGAACACTAATCGTGAATTTTCCGTCAAAATCCGTTGTTGCAGTGATCGTGGTTCCTACTACAAAAACAGAAGCTCCAGGTATTGGCAAATTAGATTCGTCTAAAACCACTCCTGTAATTTTTCGGTTTTCCTGATTCTTTTTTGCCGTGCTTTTTGGAGTAATCCCAACCAATTCTTTGACTAAAACGCCATTTTTAGTGATCTTAAAATCAAGACTCACCTTAGTTTTCAAAACGGCTAATACCTGATTTAAATCTTGGTTGTTGATGGTAATAGAAATTTTCTTTTGAAGAAATTTTTGGTCGGACATATAAATAAACCTATTGTTTATTTGTCGTTCTATAAGAGTAAAGGTTTGCTTTATGGAAACGTCTTTTAGATTTAAATTGATTTTCTCTTTTTTGACTGCAATCTCTTCAATAGCAATTGTATTTGAAGTCTTTGAATAAGATATTCCATTACCAAACAGAAGCAATAAGGATACCGTTAGAATAATTTTTTGTTTCATTTTATCTGTGATTATTTATTGTTTTTTACAAACCAAAACTGATTTTAGAATAGTTGGTTTTCTATTAATTATTAGATGGAGTTCAGCAACCCTCTTTTTTTATAGGATTCTAAAGCCCTACTAATATATTTAAGTGCAATAGCGATATGATTTTCAACCGTTTTAGGGGTGACGTTTTGAATTTCCGCAATTTCTTTGTATTTTAATCCATCGATTCTACTGAGTTCAAATGCCTGACGTGATTTTTTAGGAATAATATCTAATATTTCACGTATCAAATTAGTATTCATTTCTTTTTGTTCATTTTCAATAATCTCCTGCTCCCTACTGGGCGAAAATATAGAGTTTATAGTTTTTGTTTCTTCGATTTGTTGGTGAAATGGCTCTGATTTTCGTATTTTTTTTAAACTATTTTTCACAATTACATAGATGTAAGATTTAGGGTTTTTAATTGTATCAAGAATATTTCTATTGGTCCACAACTGAATAAAAATATCAGCCACTTTTTCTTCAACAAGGCACGAGTTCGATTCATAACTCATTCCAAAACGGCACAGAGACGTGTAATACCTTTTAAAGAAAAGTTCCATCGCCTCGTATCGACCATTCTGAATTTGCTGAAATAAATAATCGTCTGAAAAGCAATCACTACTAGCCATTTTTGTTGCATTAATTTTCATGGTACTTGGATATCTCGATGTTGTTTTGAATAGTTTTTGTGATGCTTACCTCTGAAATAAACTCCAGAGACGTTATAAATTCATCAATTGTCTGGTTTTTAAAAGCTCCTTTTATATGCTGATTTGCAATGTCAGCATCCTTAATGATAAAATTTACTCCATAGAATTGATTGATTTTTGGGAGCGCATCTTCAAATTTTTCATCATCCAAGATAAGTATATTGTCTTTCCAAGCAGCAACCTTATTCACATCAAAATTTCTTTTGATCACTAACTTGGTTTTAGAATTCCATACTAATTCTTCATTTGGCAATAGGTTAATTTCATCCTTACTTTCTTTAAGCAATACGTTTACTTTTCCTTTTGCCAAAGAAACAGTTTGATCAATGGCATTGCTACTGACATTAAATTCTGTTCCTAAAACTTTCACATCAAAACCATTTGTATGTACAACAAAAGGAGAATTAGTATTCTTCGTAACTTTAAAGAAAGCTTCCCCTTGCAACCAGATGGCTCTTTGTGTACTGAAATCACTGGAATATTTAACTTCACTGCCTGAATTTAAAATAACGGTGCTGCTATCCGGTAACTTAAAAGTTAGCCGCTGCCCTTTAAGGGCAATTTTATGATTGGTATACCCAGAAGGAGTCATTCCTATAAAATAAAAACCCAGACAAAAAACCATAAGAAAAGCCATAGCAAAAACAGCCTTCTTTTTGATAGAAATTTTTACGGATTTTATCTTTTCTGGTTTATTATATTTAGTGATGATTTCCTCAAAAGAAATAGTTCGTATAGGCACTTCACTATTGGGATAATTCATCCAAATGGTTTGAAAATTTTCAAAAACTGCAAGGAGATCATCATCTAAAGAAAGCTCAATTTCAAACACAGATCGCTCTGCTATAGACATTTCGTTGGCAAGATACCGCACACATTTTTTTTCTTTCTGACTAACATTCAACATAAAAAATTCTCTTTACTAATAGGAGTCAAAATAAGAGAAATACCCCTAGTTTTCAATACCATCAAATTGACACGATATCGTTAATGAATTGTTAATCGTCCGGTTTAAATCAGCTTTGAATAGCTGAGCTTGAGAAAACACGCAAAGTCACAGTACTAACAGAGATATCAAAAAAAAGCAATAGCCTTTATTTATGAAAAAGATCCATGATTAATACTTTCCAAAAAAATAACGAAAAGATATTTCCTATTGAAAAAAGCCTATAGTATTGCAACTGGGACAATGAATTTATCACCCCTGGAAAAGCCAAGTCTTATTAGCGTGGAAAATAGTATATAAGGGACTTAAGTACTACTAGATATATTAAAAAACACTTCCATTTCATAAAACGGAACAACATAATAAATAAGGTTTTAACAGTAAGACATTCATTTAACTTCTTTTTTTATCGGACAATAATGGCTACTTTTATAAAAATTATTCAGGCTAGCCTACCACCAAAAAAAATGAAATGAAATTAACCAACCTATTTTTCACACTGCTGATCGTATTTACTAATACCAGTTTTAAACCGGTACCCGCGCAAACGATTGTACCAACACCTGTTCAAAAACCTAGGGAATTGTATCAGCTCAAAACCTATATTTTCAAGACAGAACAACAAGAACAAACAACTGACAAGTACCTAAAAGAAGCTTATTTGCCGGGATTAAAAAAACTGGGAATCAAAAATATTGGGGTATTCAAGTTAAAACCAAACGCCACAGATACCTTGAAAAAAATTGTGGTACTGATTCCGTTTTCCACTTTGGAACAATTCCTTGCACTTGACGAAAAACTAGCTAAAGACAAAACCTACTTAACTGCGGGATCAGCCTATTTGAATGCGGTTTACAATGAACCTTCATACTTGAGAATAGAATCCGTTTTGTTACAGGCTTTTTCAGACCATCCTTTCCTGACAAAACCCGCTTTGAACAGCACAAGATCCAGTCGTGTATACGAATTGAGAAGCTACGAATCAGCCACAGAAGCAATTTACGCCAACAAAGTAGCCATGTTTAACAGAGGAGGAGAAATAAAACTCTTTGATCGATTGGGATTTAATGCAGTTTTTTATGGCGAAGTGATCTCTGGTCCCAAAATGCCAAACCTTATGTACCTCACTACTTTCGCAGATCAAACAAGCCGGGAAGCACATTGGAAATCTTTTGTAGATTCGCCGGAATGGAAAGCCCTAATTGCCATGGAAAAATATAAAAATAATATTTCCCACATCGACATCACTTTTTTGTATCCAACTGATTATTCTGATTATTAGTTTTGCTTCTAGACATCTTGCAAAACCAACTACAGGTGGTTTTCTTTTAATCCTACATAGAAACCAAAAAAAAATAAAATACCTCTCTTATTTTCTGTTGGAATTTGGTTTAATGTTCAGAGGTCTTTCCTTTATGAAAACGGCTATAAAAACTCAGGTACAAGACCTAAAAACGGTTAATGCGCCTTAAATTTATATCAAAAATTTAATGCAATATTTTTTTGATTTTATACTAACTTTCCTTTTTTAAATTTTGACCTTTGTTTACTTATTCCATTTGTACTTGAAATTGCAATTCTGATTTAATTTGGTTATTTTTAGCCACAAAATAAAACCACTTTTGAAAAAATATTTAAAGAAAAGTTTAAAAATTTTCCTTTGGATAATAGGATTCCTACTTCTATTGTTCTTAGTCTTGGTTGTGGCCATCCAAACTCCGTCTGTTCAAAATTATGTCAAAGAAAAAGCAGTAACCTATCTGGAAGGAAAAATCAAAACTAAGGTTACTATTAATCGAATAGAAATTGGACTTCCAAAAAAAATAATGCTGCAAGGTGTTTATTTTGAAGATCAAAAAAAAGACACCCTTTTTGCCGGAGAAAAACTAGCTGTAGATATTAGTCTTTTTCAATTGATGAATAATAAAGTCGAAATTAATTCCATTCAGCTCGAAGGCATCACCACTAATTTGAGTCGGGATTCAAAAGCAGTTTTTAATTTTGATTATATCCTGAATGCATTTGCCTCGTCAGAGGAACAAAAGAGCGATTCGCTACCCATGCAATTCTCTGTATCCGAAATTAAGCTCGACCGAATCCAGTTTACGTATTCCGATGCGATTACAAAAAATTATCTATCTACCAATCTAAATCACCTTGAAACGAAAATTAAAACTTTCGATTTAGAACAAATGAATTTCGAAATTCCAAAGGCTAAAATCAACGGACTACACTTTAAATTAAAACAAGGTTTGGTTCAGAAATCCGCTGCTAAAGAAGTTCCCACAGGAAATACACCGGAACCCGTTTTCAAATTAAAACTAGGAGAAATTGATTTTGCAAAAATTGATTTTGATTACCAAAGTGAGGGAACAAAGTTATCTACTGCTTTTTATTTGAAAAAACTAGTAGCTAAAATTGACCGGTTGGATATCAATAACAAATTTGCACTCCTTGAAAGTATTGAATTATCGGGTCTAAAAGGAGCTTTGGCTTTTGGTAAATCAGAACCCGCAAAAACTAAAAAAAATCCTGCTTCGGAAGAAGGCAATAACTGGCAAATCAAAATCAAGAATACGGAAATCAAGCGAGTGGATTTTAGGTATGACAACAACAATGTTGCGGCTGTTGCCAAAGGCATGGATTACAATCATTTGCATCTTACTAACTTAAACCTACAAATTGATGCCATAAATTACGGCCCAACTAATATATCTGGAGTAGCTAATTCCATGAGCGTTAAAGA
Organism: Flavobacterium sp. RSP15; assembly: GCF_003968755.1. Taxonomy (GTDB): domain Bacteria; phylum Bacteroidota; class Bacteroidia; order Flavobacteriales; family Flavobacteriaceae; genus Flavobacterium. The sequence continues at coordinate 18,183 of NZ_RYDL01000018.1, forward strand.
TCATAGTGGTTTGAATATCCAATCCTTTAACGCAGAATTTTACTATGGCAAAAAGAATGCGTTTCTCAAAAAACTGTATTTAAAAACACCTCAGACAGAATTGAGAGATGAAATCCGAATTGGATATCCATCTATTGCCGCTTTGGCTGATACTCCCGGAGAATTAGGTCTGATTGCTTACTTGAAAAAAAGCAAATTGGGCATCAAAGATGTGCTGCTCTTTGTACCAACTTTAGCAAATACAGACCCATTTAAGAGTAATCCCAATGCCATCTTGCTAATCAACGGTGACATAACCGGAAAATTGAGTGCTATCACATTCCCATCTATGGAGATTAGCGGCATTGGTACTACAAAAGTAGCAGCAAGCGGCAGCATAGTAGGTTTGCCAGATGTAAATAAAGCCTATTTTGACGTGAATATCAAAAACTTACAATCAGGATCCAAAGATTTTATTGGTTTTTTACCCAATGGAACAATCCCAAATTCGATCCTGCTGCCTCCGCAGTTCAATGCCAAAGGAACGTTTAAAGGAACCATTGCTAATTTCTATACGAACCTGAATCTGTCGAGTAGTTTTGGTACTGCCAAGATCAAAGCGGCGTTGAATCAAAACAGAAAAAATTACGAGAAATATGATATTCAAACCGAGTTTACAAATTTTGATTTGGGACGCTTTATCAAAAATGATTCTATTGGAAAAATCACTCTAAAAGCAAGCATAAAAGGAACTGGATTTGATCCAAAAACAGCCAATGCCTCTTTGAATGGCAACATTCTAAAAGCAAATTACAACAAATATACGTATCAAAATTTAAGCTTAAAAGGAAATATTCGCAACGGAAATTTCAATGCTACTGCCTACGCAAAGGATCCTAATTTAACGTTTGATTTAGTGAGTAACGGAAGCTTTAGAGACAAATATCCTACCGGAAAATTAAAACTGAATGTGGATATTGCTGATTTAGAAAAACTAAATCTCCATGCAGGACCACTAAAAATAAGAGGCGTTGTAGATGCTGACATTCAATCCGCATATTTAGATTATCTCAACGGAAGTGTAAGTGCAAACCGCATAAGCATCACTAATGCAACGGAACAATTTGAGATAGACTCGATCATTCTTGTTGCAACATCTACTACTCAAAAGAATACATTATTGCTGCGTTCGTCGCTTGCAAATGCAGAAATAAAAGGAAAATATACGCTGTCTAAAGTTGCTACAGCACTAACAAACTCGATTGCTAAATATTATGATAAGAATCCTACTGCTAAAAAAACAGAGGTAGGAAAGCAACAATTTGCTTTTCAAATTGGTATCAAAGACAGTCCTCTTTTAATAAAATTAATTCCTAGCATAAAAAGTCTGGAACCCATTAGCATCAGCGGAAGATACAACTCTCTCAACGACTCAATTGTTCTTAATGGCGCTGTTCCAAAATTAATTTATGGCGAAAACACGATAACCAATGTAATTTTCAAACTAGACACACAAGCAAATGCACTTGTTTACAGCTTAATTATAGACGACATTCAAAACAAACAAATTCAGCTCCCACATACGAGTATTACAGGAAAAGTAGCGCAAAATATCCTGGATTACACCTTACAGCTGAAGGATGCAAAAGACGCAGAACGATATGGCATAAGCGGAACACTAAAAGCGGCAAACGGAAATAACGAAGTTCGTCTTGACCCCGCTAAACTACTGCTGAATTATGAATCTTGGACAATAGCGGATGCTAATTTGATTCGGTTTGGCAAAAAAGGAATTTACGCAGATAATTTCGAATTAAACAAGAACGGCAGCACCATTCGCATTCAATCACAGTCTGAAACTCCTAATGCGCCGATCACTATTGATTTCAAAGATTTTGACATTAAAACGATTACGAGTTTTGTGGAGAAAAAGGATTTACAACTGAGTGGTAAGATCAATGGAAACGCAGTGGTGAAAAACACAACCACATCGCCCGTTTTTACTTCGGATTTAAATATTGAAAATTTTACGTTCAAAAAAGATACCATTGGAACTATCAGTATAAAAGTAAATAATGCCATTTCCAACCAATACGATGCTGTTGTTGCTATTACAGGTCAGGGAAACCAAGTCAAATTAGAAGGAAACTATAAAATAAACAACAGTAGTTTTGATATGAATCTGGATATTGAAAAGCTGAATTTAAAAAGTATTCAAGGTTTTACGTTGAATAATATCACTGAAAGCACCGGTTTTTTGAATGGGAATTTTAAAATCACTGGGAATACCAGCCAGCCCAAAGTAATTGGAGAATTACAATTCAATGAAATTGGTTTCAAAGCCACGCCGCTCAATTCTAAATTTAAGTCGTTAAATGATAAAATTATCTTTACTGAAAACGCTATTGTTTTTGATAATTTCATTATCAATGATGAGAGAGACAATGATTTAGCCATCAACGGAAAAATTGACAGTGCCAATTTTAGTAATTTTGGGTTCGATTTAGCCCTGGATGCGGATAACTTCAAGGCGGTCAATTCTAAAGCGAAAGACAATGATTTGTATTATGGAGAGCTGTACTTAGACAACCATTTAAAAATAACAGGAAATTTAGACAATCCTATTGTCGAAGGAACCATACGTATTAATAAAGAGACTAAATTCACTATTGTTTTGCCCCAATCAGATCCTTCCATAGCTGATAGGGAAGGAATTGTAGAATTTATTGACCAAGACAATCCAAAATTAATGGAGACCATTGTTCTGGAAGAATTCAGCAGTGAATCCACTATAAAAGGGGTTAACGCATCCGTAAACATTGAGGTAAACAAAGAAGCTGAATTATCAATGGTAATTGACAAAGCCAACGGGGATTTCTTGAAATTAAAAGGCGAAGCGCAATTAAACGGAGGAATTGATCCTTCAGGAAAAACAACGCTGACCGGACGCTATGAATTGTCCGAAGGGAGTTATGAAATGAACTTTAACGCCATCAAAAGGAAATTTGACATCAAAAAAGGCAGCTACATTCTATGGACAGGAGAGCCCACAACTGCTGACATTAATATAACTGCAATTTATAAAACACAAGCGGCTCCCATTGATTTAGTAAATGACCAATTAGGAAGTGTTACCACCGAAGTGAGAAATACCTACAAACAAAAAATCCCTTTTGAAACCGCATTAAAAATGAATGGTGCTTTGCTCAAACCCACTATTTCATTTGATATAGTTTTGCCGGAGGGGAACAATAGTGTTTCAACAGAGATTATAAATACCACTCAGGCTAAACTGACCCAATTGCGTCAGCAACCTGATGAGCTGAACAAACAGGTTTTTGCCTTACTGCTCTTGAATCGTTTTATTGGAGAAAACCCATTTGCCAGTCAATCCGGCGGAGCAACCGTTTCCTCACTGGCCAGAGAAAGTGCCAGTAAAATTTTATCCCAACAACTGAACAACCTCGCCGGTGATTTAATTCAAGGAGTAGAGCTGAATTTTGATCTGAATACGTCCGATGATTATACGACCGGGCAACGCGAGAACAAAACAGATCTTAATGTAGGCATTTCAAAAAAATTGCTGAACGACCGATTGAAAGTTACGGTTGGCAGCAGCTTTGGGATTGAAGGGCCCCAGCAAGCCAATCAAAATACCAATAATATTGCCGGCAATGTTTCCTTAGATTATCAACTCTCAAGAGATGGAAGGTATAAAATGAGAGCCTACCGCATAAACAAATACCAAGTGGCGCTGCAAGGGGAAGTCGTCGAGACTGGAATTGCCTTTATAATCACTTTAGATTATAATAAATTCAAAGAATTATTTACAAAAAGTGAAGCGAAGAAAGCAAAGCAAAAAAAATAAATAAAAGTTTTTTTACCATTAAGAAATTAGACCAATTGATTTTCCTTAATAAAAACCTAATCTCTTAGTGGTTTAATTTTTTTTAATAAATAATAAAATTAATGAACAATAACCATTTAGTATCTTTTCTTTTCTTTGCAATATTGGCTTCATCGTGCAGCAACACTCGCTTTTTACCCGAAGGAGAGCTGCTGTATACCGGTGCTATAGTAACCGTAGAAGGAAAAGAAACCTCTAAAAAAGAAAACAAAGCATTAAAAACCGCTCTTGGAGAAGTGGTAAGACCAAAACCCAATTCCTCGATTTTAGGATTGAGGCCTAAGCTGTACATTTATAACTTGGCTGGGACGCCAAAGAAAGAAAAAGGATGGCGCTACTGGTTAAAAACTAAAGTAGGCGAAGCCCCTGTTTTATACAGTCAGGTAGACTTAGAATACAACAAAAACGTTTTACAAAATTTCACAGAAAACAATGGCTATTTCAATACAAAAACAGCGGCTGATTCAACACGACACGGAAAAAAAGCAACTGCAGAATATCTTGTAAAACCCGCAAAACAATACAAAATCAGCGCCGTCAAATTCCCTGTAGACTCCGCAGTGATTTCAAGTGCCGTGCGCAATACCAGACTTAGAAGTTTGTTAAAAAAAGAAGAAGGATACAGCCTAAATACCATCAAAGAAGAAAGAATCAGAATCGATTCTAGGCTAAAAGAAAAAGGATTCTTTTATTTTAATCCTGATTATTTAAAAGTACAAGTAGACTCAACGGTTGCAGATCATCAGGTCGATCTAATTGTAAAGATAAAAGAGGAAACTCCGAAACTAGCCGAAACTCCGTACAAAATTAATAAAATTATTGTATATCCAAACTATTCTATTAGTTCTGACAGTTTAAAAATCAGTATCGATACCATTACAAAATATAATGATTTAACCATTATAGATCCAGAAAATTTATTCAAACCAAGGATTTTTGACCGGGCTTTATATTTTAAAAAAGAGGATCTATACAACCGCAGCGATCATAATTTATCATTGAACCGATTGGTAAATCTAGGTACTTTCAAATTTGTGAAAAATCAGTTTAAGGTTTCTGATACACTCGGAAATTATTTAGATGCCTATTATTACCTGACGCCATTGCCTAAAAAATCGCTTCGGATGGAATTATTGGCCAAAACAAATTCTGCTAATTACACCGGAACCGAACTCAATTTAAACTGGAGCAATCGCAATGCGTTCCGGGGTGCTGAATTATTAACAATCTCAGCTTTTGGGGGTGTAGAAGTGCAAGTTTCCGGACAAAATAATGGTTTCAATGTGTACAGAGTTGGTACCGAAGCTAATTTAATTTGGCCCCGATTTATATCCCCTTTTAAGCTAAACCCGTCAAGTGGTTTTGTTCCAAAGACAAAAGCAACATTGGGATATGAATTTCAAAACAGAACCAATTTATATTCCCTACAAACATTCAAAGGTTCTTTTGGTTATTTATGGAAAGAAAACGAACGAAAAGAACACCTTTTAAATGTTACCGAAATCACATACGCCAGTCCGCAAAACATAACTAATTTGTACCATGAACAAATTGCAAACAACCCTTCTCTGGAGAAAGTGGTTGAGAAGCAATTACTATTTGGACCATCCTATTCCTATACGTACACTAATACTTTACAAACGAGAAAGAAAAACACTTTTTACTACAAAGCTAGCCTTGATCTGGTAGGCAATATAGCAGGATTAGTTTCAGGAGCAAATATTCGAAAAGGAGATACTATCAAATTATTTGATGTTCCGTTTAGTCAATTTATCAAAATAGAGCAAGATTTCAGACATTATTTGAAATTAGGAAAAGAGTCTCAATTAGCCAGCAGAATCATTGCAGGAGCCGGATTTACGTATGGAAATTCAAATGAAATGCCTTTTATCAAGCAGTTTTTCATTGGTGGGACCAATAGTTTGCGAGCCTTTAGAGCCCGTTCCTTGGGACCTGGAAGTTTTGATGGAGCTGCAGCTAACACCGGCACTTTTTTAGCGGATCAATCCGGTGATTTAAAACTAGAGTTTAATACCGAATACCGAACTAAAATATATGGACTGGTAAAAGGAGCTTTGTTTCTAGATGCCGGAAATATTTGGTTACTGAATGAAAATCCGGATAAACCGGGAGCAAAATTTTCCAAAAAATTCCTGAATGAACTGGCCGTTGGAGTTGGAGCCGGATTACGCTTTGATTTCTCTTTTCTGATTCTGAGAACAGATCTTGCTTTCCCGTTACGCAAACCGTATTTACCAAATGGAGATCGCTGGGTTTTAGATCAAATCAGTCTGGGAAATAGTGCCTGGAGAAAAGAAAATTTAGTTTTCAATCTAGCAATTGGTTATCCTTTTTAGAAAAAAAATGAAACATAAAAAGAGCTCGATACCTCGTGCTCTTTTTATGTAACCTATCTTGTACACTCTTTAATTGACTAAGAACAATGCATTGCTGAACAATAGATTTCCATTTTCCCAAAAACCTCTGAATAATGGATTATCTACCATATAAATTACAGATCCATCGCCTTTTTTATCAACTGCAAAGCTCACGGTATTGTTCAGTTTCTTTTTGATTTCATTACCTACAAAACCATAACTCTTATAATCTTTAGGAACATAAGCAACATTTATGGCTTTTTTCAATAGTGAATAATGTCTGTCATCCGTTTTTAGACTGAAATATGTATCGCCTAAACCAAAAGACATGGGATGTGTTTTATTCAATAGGTTTTCAATTATGGCTCCGGGAATGGATTTAGAAATATACCTGCGTTCTGAATCCTGAAAATCTAAGAAGCGTTCTTTTAGTTCCTCTTCTTCAGCGGCTTTCTCAGAGCTTAATTTGTCTTCTTCAGTTGCAAAAGGACTTAATGCATATCCGTCTTTTGCTTCAAAAAGGGTAAGCGCACTATTCATTGCAATCACTTTTCCACCGTTTTTAATCCATTCGCCAATTTTCTTTTGTTGGTCTTCTGAAAAATCATAATATCCGTCTGCTAAAATCAGTGTGTTGTAGTTAAAAAGATTAAATCTATTGAAATTATTTACTTCAACCACACTCACCGGATATGCAATAGTTTCTTGCATATAATACCAAGCGGCACCAAACTCTGTAGAGCCCACCCCTTTTCCGGATAATAAAACGACTTTAGGCGCTTTCAATAAATTAAAATTTTCGCCGCCTACATCTTTAGAATTAGACGAAAAACCTGTAAGTATGTAATTATAATCGGTTTTTATTTTTACGAGTTCACTAATCGTTTTTTCAAAATCAACCACTTTAGGATTATCCGCTTTGGTCACTAACAGTCCACCCGGCTCTACAATCACATCTCCAAAAATGGCTTTTTTCATCGCAGACCTCACTTTGATATTATTTTGGTGCAACAAAGACAACACCTGAGCTGAAATTCTGTTATTCCAAGGAATATGAAACGCATAAGCATTTTTAGGAACGATCTTTTCTTTCACTTCAATAGTTGCTTTAGTCTTTATGTCCAGACTATTTTTTAACGCATAGCCTTCAACACCGTACGCCAAGGGCAAAGCCCAAGAGGTAATATCATACGATAAACTATCATTCAACTTTTGGTCCGGTTCAAAAAGCACTTGTGCTAAAACAGCTTTTTGTTGATCTACTTTTACAATTAAATCATTGGGTTCAATCATAAAACCTTTATCTGTTTTTGTATTGTAATTGAATCCGGATACTTTTTGACTGGCATCAGCGTAACTGAATTCTACATTATTTTTTTTCAACAAATCCGCCATTTGAACCAACTTCGGATTATTTTTCATCACATACATTTTATAATTTCCCTTCACTGTTTTTCGGGAATTATTCATAAAACCTCTGAAACCTTTCAGCAAAACATCCGCTTGTGCGGCGGCTGATTCTACCACCGTCAGGACTGCCGTAGCGTGATGTGTCAATCGGTCTTGTATCGTTAAGGTGATTCCGTTGCCCATAGTAACGGCTCTCCCCGCACCTATTCCGCCTTGTTCCATCGTCATACCAACCGCGCCATTGTATGTAGGATACGTATCCCCATAACTTGGATAAAACAAATCAAAACGTTCACCGGTGTTATACATCCAGTTTTGAGCATCAAATTTTTTAGAAATATTTTTACCTAAAGTGTAGTGAAAATCTTTCTGGTATTTCTCAATATATTCGTGCAAAGGTTCCGCTGAGGGTGGAAAAAAATACGGAGAATCGTATCCCATTTCATGCACATCTGTATGAACTTGTGGCATCCATTGGTTGTACAGCGCAATACGCTGTTGGGTTTCCGGTTGTGTTTGCCACGCCCAGTCTCTGTTTAAATCAAATATATAATGGTTGTATCTACCGCCCGGCCACACTTCCATGTGCTCTCTGTCTGACAATTCCGGATGCGTTTTTTTACCTGAAATTTCTCTTAACCAATTTCCGTATCTGGAATATCCATCCGGATTGATGCATGGATCCAGTATTACAATGGTATTCTCTAACCACTTTTTAGTATCGGCATTCGAAGGATTTACTAATTCGTACGCCACGGTCATAGCACTTTCGGTTCCGGCAAATTCATTTCCGTGCACATTAAAACTCAACCAAACAATTAATTTATCGCCAATCATTTGTGATTTATTTTCGGATAAACCAATGGCTGCCAAATTGTTATTCCTAATTTGTTCCAAATTAGCCAAATTCTCCGGGCTCGAAATAAAGTATACATTCAAATCCCTTTGTTCCGGCGTTACACCATATTTCTGGTGTTTGATAAAAGTAGACTTTTCCGTAAGATGCTTAAAATAATTTTCAGTCTGATGGTAATAGGTTATTTGTTTTCCGTAATTGGGTATAAATTCAGAAGGACTTTGCACTTGCGAATGAACACTCAGCACCAAAGTTAGCAGTAGATAAAAAGAAAAAATAATCTTTTTCATGTTGTTTTGGGTTAGTTAAGCTTCAAAAATAGCCATTTACAAAGTATTGCACAAGCTAAATTTTGAATTAAAGAAATATTGATTTTAACAAAGTATTAGTTTTGTTAAATCCTTTTTTTTTGAAGAATACTAGCAATATAGCAATATTAATTATTAAAAAACCAATATTATTCTGTTTTCAATTCGTATCCCTGCTACATTCTATTATATTTGCAGGTAATAAAAATTCACACTTAACATGGAAGAATGTATCTCCGTTTTTGATATGCTAAAAATTGGTGTTGGACCTTCGAGTTCACACACACTTGGACCTTGGAGAGCTGCCGAACGCTTTCTTAGTGAATTGCGAAACGAAAATTTACTTCATGCTGTCAGCAGGGTAAAAATAGATCTATACGGTTCCCTTTCCTTAACCGGTAAAGGACACGCCACGGATTTAGCAGTAATGCTTGGTTTGAGCGGACAAGATCCAGAATACATTCCCGTAGAAAATATTGATGCAATTATCAAATCTATTGAATCCAAAAATGAAATCCATTTAGGAAATGAAAAGCGAATCCCATTCTATTTTCTCCAAGATATCGTTTTCAATAAAAACTTTCTGCCCTTTCATTCCAATGGGATGACTTTTACAGCTTATACAACTGATAACAAAGAACATATAGCGACCTATTATTCAATTGGTGGCGGATTTGTAGTCAAGGAAGAACGCATCAACGCCAAAAATAAAATCCAAATAAAAGGTGCTTTTCCCTATCCAATTGACAAAGCGGCTGAGCTATTGGATATTTGTAAAAAAGAAAACAAATCGATATCCGAAATCGTTTATGAAAACGAAAAATCAATGCGTTCCGAAGCCGTTATCGATCAGGAACTAATGCGCATTTGGCACACGATGCTCGAATGCATGTACATTGGTTGTCATTCTGAAGGGATTCTTCCCGGCGGACTAAACGTGCGTCGCCGTGCTTTTGACATGCACCAAAAACTAATTGGTTTATCCAATTATAATTCCCCTCAGACCTGGCTTGAAGAGATCAGAAAAACAGAAGTAAAATTCCGCCAAATCCTGAAATGGGTTTCCTGTTTTGCCCTTGCGGTAAATGAAGTAAATGCCGCTTTAGGACGCGTGGTCACAGCTCCAACAAATGGAAGCGCAGGCGTAATTCCGGCTGTTTTGATGTATTATTTAGTGATTGAAAACCATAATGCAGGAGAAAAAGAAATCAAACAATTCCTGATGGTTGCCGGTGAAGTAGGCAGTATTTTCAAGAAAGGTTCTACCATTTCTGCGGCAATGGGCGGTTGTCAGGCCGAAATAGGCGTTTCATCTTCCATGGCTGCCGCCGCTTTATGCGAATTGATGGGCGGAACTCCTGCACAAGTTTTAATGGCTGCCGAAATTGCAATGGAACATCACTTGGGGTTGACCTGTGATCCTATTGGCGGTTTGGTTCAGATTCCCTGCATCGAAAGAAATACTATGGGTGCCATAAAAGCCATTAATGCCGCTGAATTAGCCCTGGAAACCGATCCGAAAAATGCCAAAGTGCCTTTAGACAAAGTCGTGGACACGATGTGGCAAACCGCCAAAGACATGAACAACAAGTACAAAGAAACCTCCGAAGGCGGATTAGCCATCGCCGTGAATATGTCAGATTGTTAATTTACGTATTAAACAAAAAAACAATGAAAATCAATTGGGTAATAGTTGGACTTGTACTCTTCTTCGGAATTGCTTTGATAGTATTTCTCATCAGAAAAAATCAAAAAGACAAAAAGAAATACAAACAGTTCTTGAATAAAGATTTCAAAAAAACAACTGAAGAAGATTCTGACTGGAATGATGATACGCATTGATGAATATTTTAATCATTTTAGAAAAATTTAGAAATAAAATCCAATAACGTATTATTAAAAACAAAAACTGCTTGCAAACAGATCCGTAAAACGGATACAACCAAAGGAAATTTCACTAGTACCATATTTTCTCTTTTAAACTTAAAATAATCCAGAAAAGCACCCTTTAAACACTTGGCAGATGGCGACTCGCTTAAATTATAATCGACTTTAACGAAAATTTACAACTATTAAGCAAGAAAATAGTGTAATTATGCAAAATGATTAAACAAATTCGACATACTCTTTTAACTCGATATTTTTGGGGTTTCATGTCGTTATACCTGCTGAACTGCTTTGTTGATTCCCCTGATGCGCAACCAAATTATTTACCTGAGGATCTGACCCACAATGATCTGGAAAGCATTATTGAAATAGTGGTTGAAAAAATATTAGGATTCGAAAATGCTATACCTGAATACGATGATAATGATACCAATCAAGATTTTGCAGCAAAAAGTGCTTTTTTTATAGATTTTTTTGTAGTACCAAACAGTGCAATTAGTCTTTATAAAAAATATTTATATTTAAAAAAGGGGAAATTAGCTGAACAAAATTCGATTCCTCCGACCCCGTATTTTGAAATACACACGCCTCCCCCTGACATTTAATTTGTTATTTAGATCATTAATCCCTGCCTTATTTTCTCATGAAAACTAGGGTTGCAATTCGTATACTAAAACATAAAACAAATTAAAATGGCTCTTCAATATTTAAAAACAGCGGTATTTACTCTGCTATTAACGGTACTTACGGGTACACATTCTCAAGCACAAACAGAAAAAAACCAACAAAATACGATCAAAGACAGTCTTTACATTCAAGAAGTTGAAGGCAAAAAAAAACGTCCAAAAGTGTTACATGCTGAACCTCTGTACATCGATCTCATTAGAGATTTGGGAGCCCGAAAAGGAGAAAAAGAATGGAATTTAGGTCTCGGTTTGACAGACAATATCACTCATGATGAATATACTGCACTGCTAGAATATGAATGGGCTCCAATTGATCGATTAGGACTTGAAGTAGAATTGCCTTTTTCAATTTATTACCCTACTTCCGGCAACGGAAATTCGCCGGGAAGTAACCTGAATAGTATAAAACTAGCGGCACAATATACCTTTTTTGTTTCAGAAAAAAAGAAAATATCAATGGCTGTTGGCTATATTCACGAATTTCTATTACCCAATTTTAACAACTACAGCAATAGTACTTTAATAACCGGAAATGGATATAATCCGTTCTTGGTGATTGCTAAACGCTGGGGACAAAATTTTCATACCCTTTTATACACCGGGCCACAATTTACGCACCACTTTTCAGATAATACAACACAGACGAACTGGCAGATTAATTCAAATATCCATTACATGATCCCCGGAACGCGAAATTTTATTGGACTGGAGTTTAACAAAGAAATTAATAATGCTGATTTTGATATGACAATCCGACCTCAAATGAGAGTAGAAATTACAGATAATTTACTAATAGGCATAGTAACCGGAATTCCTATAAATAGAGAAAACCAGCGGTTTAGCTCCTTTTTACGACTCATTTATGAACCTTCGTCGCATTAAAAAAACAGTGCTTTTTTGATGCAAGTTAGTAGGATCCAATACTAAAACCTTAAAATAAAGCGACCTTTCTTTAATTAATATTACCACTAGACTAGCCGGATTTTTTTAAACACAATCCGGTTAATCAGTGATAATTAGCGGGATAGTGTCAAGAGTCTTTTTTTGCAGCTGTTGTAAAACTTTCTCTCAATACAACAACGCACAAAAATGAAATCCTATTTGTTTTCATAGGATTAAATTATATATTTACGTTCGTAAAAAGCCTTAAAATTCTTGAAAGCACATGTTTTTAGCTGATTTTACGCCATAAAAACGAAAAACATAATATTCTAAAAAACAGGCCTGATATGAAATGGACAATATCCTTTTATCTTATACTAGCACTAAATTTGGTAGGTTATAGTCAAAATAATGATGAATCTGAGAGCATCAAAAAACTACTTGAAAAAGAGTCTGCCACATGGAGAGCTGGCGACAGCAAGGGACATACGGACTGTTGGTACATTCAGCCCTACAGCCGAATATTAATTTCAACTGGAGACGGAACCGTACTCGACATTCCGCCTACGGCTATGATTAATACAAATCCGGAAGCAATGGGTAACGGTGGCTATTCTGTAAATACAAATTACAAGATGAGTATTCATAAGGACAACGCCTGGGTAAGCCACAACGAAGAGTCAACGGCCAAAGATGGTAAAAAAACGTTCTCGTATGAAATTCGGTTATTAGAAAAAATTGATGGACACTGGAAATTAGTGGGGCAATCCATTCATATTGGTAAACAAACAGGTGAATAACTTGTAATTGAGCTGCAGCTTACACTTTTTTTTTTAATTAACACTCGGCAACTGTCTGTTAATCATAAAAGACAAACACATCAACACTAATCAAGGTTCTGAATCTGCATAATGCTTTTTCAAAGCGCGCTTAATCATGGAAAAATATGCAGAAAAGCCATCGATTCCATTATAAATATCCAAAACTAGGTACGTAAATACGTTAATACTACTGAAGAAACTACTTTACAGCAGATTTTTTATATCGTTTTCAAAGCTGCAATAAGCAAATCGATATCTTCTTTAGTATTATAATGGCTGAATGAAATGCGCAAACTTGGTTTCTTTAAATCGTCATTCGAAAGCATTTCGGCTAATACATGAGACGGTTTTATACTCCCGGACTGGCAGGCGCTACCGCGGGAAACTGCTATCCCTTTCATGTCTAAATGAAACAAAATCATCGCTGTCTTTTCGTCTAAAAAAGGCAGTAAAACATTTAAAACCGTGTAAAAACCATCGCTATTCCCATTAATTTCGAAACCTGGAAAATCAATTTCAAGCTTGGTAATTAAATAACTCCGTACTTCAGAAATGTGCTTTCGTTCCGTTTCTAAATTGGTGTATGAAAGTTCCAGAGCTTTTGCCATTCCTGCAATTTGATGTAGAGCCTCAGTCCCGGCGCGCAATCCTTTCTCTTGTTCGCCACCAAAAAATAAGGGTTGCATTCCTGAATTTTTTCGAATAAATGCAAAACCAACGCCTTTAGGTCCATGAAATTTATGCGCACTGGCCACGATAAAATCTATAGATAAATTTTGCAAATCTATGCCGGTTTTCCCTATGGACTGTACGGTATCCGAATGAAACAAAGCACTGTGCTCTTGACAAATACGGCTTATTCGTTCTAAATCTAAAACAGTTCCAATTTCATTATTCACATGCATCAAACTGACTAATGTTTTCTTATCCTGTGATAATAACTCCACTAAATCAGTAATATCAATTGCTCCATTTGACTTTATTGCTACATAATCAATCTGAATTCCATACTCTTTTTCTAAAACTAAAGCCGTGTACAAAACCGCATGATGCTCGATTTTACTGGTAATGATTCGTTGCACTTTCAAGTCCTTAACGGCTGACCGAAGAATCCAGTTATTGGCCTCGGTACCACAGGAAGTAAAAATTATTTCCTGCGCAGTGGCATTCAGGTTTTTGGCAATTGACTTTCTGGAAAGCTCCAGAACATTTTTTGCAGAACGCCCTAAGCTGTGCGTTGAAGATGGATTTCCATAATCTTCCGTTAATACTTTAGTCATTTCCTGGATTACTTCGGGACGAATAGCAGTTGTAGAAGCGTTATCGAGATATACTTTTTTCATTTTTTAAATTATAAAATTATTTTAAAACTGGTATTTCTGAAGGGGCGAGTTTTAATTTTCGGGGAAAAAGCAGTTTTTCATTAAAAACAACAATTGAAACCAAAATCAGCAAATAAGAAAACAATTGAAGCGAGGTAACCTGCTCGTTATAATAAAATATAGCCAACAAGAAATTAATAATCGGGTTAATATAAATCATAATTCCCACCGCGGAAGAGTTGATTCCTTTGAGCGCATAAAGATTTAGAAACAAAGGGATAATCGTAAAAAAAAACACAATCAGGAACATGTAGCCGTAAAACAGAGGCTCTACAGGAATTGTTCCACTGTATTTTGGATAAAAAGGGAGCAGTACAAGTGCCGTAAAAATCAATTGAATCGTCAGGCTGAGGAATTTATCTAAATCATTATTTTTACGTTGACTCACTAAATACAGCGCATAAGTAGCAGCCGTAATAAGACTGTAGAATATATCCTGAAAATGATTAAAGGATAATAAAACGCAACTAAATACACTAATTAAAACAGCAATCCACTGCCATTTGCTCAGCGTTTCTTTCAACATGAAAAAGGCAAAAACAGTTGTTACAATTGGACAAATTAAATACGCCAACGAAGCCGCATTGACACTTACGTGATTCATCACATAAATGTAAACAAACCAGTTTGAGGAGAGAAATATACCTCCGCCAAGTGTTAGCATAACAACACTCTTCTGTTGTTTGGGAGGTATCGTCTTGAAGTGATTCCAGTTTTTACGCATTACATTTCTACGGAAAACAACATTGATCAACACCATGGTAATGGCACTAAAAAACACTCGGTAAAATAATATATCCAGCGACGGATAATTGTGTAAAGGCTTTAAAGCAAAACTAAAAAAACCCCACACAAAAAAAGCTAAAAAAGCAGCCGAATAATATTTGTTGAGTCTCATCTATCGTATTAAATTTAGACAAAGATACTGATTTCAATCGGCTTTAAATTCTCACTATCTTTCAATTTTATAACTATTAAAACAGGTACTTTATCACTTAATTGATAGTTGCTAAAACACAATATCCTGTTAAATAATCTATTTTTAAGCGGTTATGCATTTGGAATAAATTAAAAATTCTATTTTTGTTTTAAATTTTATAAAATGAAAAGAATTGTTAGCCTGTTGGTTTTTGCATTGCTCCTAAACGGATGTGACGATGGAGATTTAATTCAAGAAACCATCACTTTTGAAGATGTAGCCACACAAAATTGCACGACAAATGGGATCATTTATAAATTAAAAGATAGCGAAGCGTTAATTCTTGAAATAAAAAATGTTGTTTTTCCGACAGAAACAAGTGTGCAAGAACTGGATATCAATGGTACAAATCGAGTTTTTTACCGTTTTTATAACGGAACTGTCACAAATGCTACAATTTGCGAAACTATTCCTCCGGCAACACCCACAGTTACAGGCCAATGGACCGCAACTGGCGGGAAAATTGTAATAACTACAACGGCAATAAAACCCCTAAATCCTGATGATAACAGTACTAAAATTACAGGATACAATCATAATATAACGTTCAAAAACATCACTTTTGATAAAGGAAACGGAACGCAAGTGTACGAAACATTCTTTTTTGGAGACTATCAAATAGCAGCAACACCGCTGCCTTTTAGTTTCAATAAAACATTGGAACAATGTGCTACTTCCAAACAATTATACGATTACAACAGCAGTGAAGCGCTAATTCTGGATATTGATGCCAGTTTAATCGTGAATGCCGTAACACCGCTGAACACTCCTAGAACCGGATTGATAGGCGACACAGAAAACAAACTGACGTATCGTTTATTCTCTGGCTTGGTTACAGGAAATTATTTTTGTAATACTACTTTCCCTACTACTCCGACATTTAGTGAAGAATGGATTGGAGTGTCAGGAATAGCAAATACCAGCGGTATTATAGAAGTAACAACTACAACAAATGGATCAGGTTTTAGACATACTGTAGTGCTGAAAAAAGTAAAAATGAAGAAAGGAAACAGTGATTTTATTCTAGGTGATGCTTATATTTATGGAGATTTATTGACTACCAATTAGGGGCCAAAAAACTTATAATTTCAGATAAGAAAAAGTTCTTTTCATGGTTACAAAAAAGGGTCTAATTTAAGAGAATTTCAAAGGAGAAATCATCTTAAATCAGACCTTTCGTTTTGGAATTAAAAATTAAAAATGAGCTTACATAGCGCTTTGCTTAATGAAAACTTCTGTTGCTCCTTGACCGTATTTTTGATAATTACCTTCTTGAAAAGCGATGTTATCATACCGTCCCAATAAGAAATCTAGCTCTGCTTTCAAGACTCCTTCCCCGACTCCATGTATAAAAACAATCTTTGGAATGCGATTTTTAATCGCAAATTCAATATGGCGTTTTGCTGTTTCAGTCTGTAGCGTCAGAATATCATAATTCGACATTCCGCGTTTATTAGGCACCAGTTTTTCAATGTGTAAATCAAATTCAGGAGCTGGAATTTCGTGTTTAGATTTCCTTTCTTTTACAAAACTACGGGGTTTTGGGATCTCTTTCTCTTTTGCAATTTCACTTACATTTATTCTTCTGATTGATTCCATTAAGTTACTGGAATCGTTTATTTTAAGCAATTCATTGACAATAAATGTCATCGTAAAACCATCCTCCGTTTCTATCGTAACCTGCTGGTCTTTGACTGACAACACTATCCCATTCATCGCTTCATCCAGCACGGAAACTTTATCTCCTTTATTGAACATTTTCGTCTTCTTTTTCTTGATTTTTACTCGGAGTTTTAGCACTCAACTGCATCATTCCAATCATAAAAACTACAATTGCAACAACCATGATGTACACGTTTTTTTCGGCACTCACCTGCTCATATAAAGCAACTGTGATGGCGAGAATCATTATGGGGATTATATATTTTTTCATCTTTTAAAATATCAGATTCCAAAAGTACTGAATTTAAAATTACTCTATTTACTCTTGATAAAATTTCTTACTTTTACGTATACTTGTAAAAAAGAAAAAAAATTGAATATAGAAAAATACATGCTCCCGTGTTTCAGTAAAACACTCTTTGGAATAGAGTGTTTGGGCTGTGGTTTTCAGCGGGGATTTTTATTGCTTTTACAAGGCGATTTTGGAGGTGCTTTCGATAGGTATCCGGCAATTTTCACGACCTTATTATTTCTGGGAATTCTGGCTTTGAATTTCATAGACACCAACAGAAACTACAAAAAAATAATTATCGGCACCGCTGTCCTTAATGGTGTTTTTATGATTGCAGGGTATTATTTTAAACACTACTAATGAGTTTCTTTTTATCCCCTTTACAGCAACAACAATTATTTGATTCGGGCTAGAATATCATTCATCATTTCGATTTGTACTTTCTGAATTTCAATTAATTCTTCTTGCTGATGCATAATCAAATGATCCAGTTTTTCATGAAGCATTCTGATTTCAAGTTCTGATTTCAAATTAATCATATAATCTTTTTTAGCTCTTTCCCGATCTTTTTCTTCCTGACGGTTTTGGCTCATCATAATTACCGGTGCTTGAAGTGCAGCCAAACAAGACAGAATTAAATTCAATAAAATAAATGGGTACGGATCAAAACCTTTATTCAGCAGAATATAAATATTAGCCAAAATCCACAATAAAATAAACACCCCAAAAAGAATGATAAATTTCCAGCTTCCGCCAAAAGCTGCGACCTTGTCTGCCACTTTTTGCCCTACGGTTCGATCACCATTTTCATCCTCTACAGTATTCACCAGCGATTTATCTTCGCTTAAGGAACCGATTACTTTAGCCTCCAGATTAGACAATTCCCCTATTTCGACCAATAAATAATTCGAAATATATTTTTCCCGATACCTATTAAGTTCACTTATTGCTAATAATTTATTGGCATCAAAATCAGGATAATCATTTTGAATAAGTGCTAATATTGGGTTCCGTATGGTCTTAGCAGCTACTTTATCCGCTATTGGGAATACCTTTTTAGAAATGTCACTTATAAAAGTCGAATTACTTTTCATAGCTAGTTATTTATTGGCTAATTTAAAAAACACTTCTATCGAAACTAATAATTAATTTGTATACCTTGAAAATAAAAACAGTCTAGCAATAGCTATTTATATCTTAAAATTGTAAAAAAAGCTATTGATTTAATTTTTATTAATTCCAATTAACGGATATAACAAAAATTTCAATTGCATTCAAAAGCAATAAATTTAACAAAAATGTAGCAATAAACAAGATAGCTTTATTGACTAAAAACAAATAATCCAAAATTGTTCAATACCTTTACCATTCGTTTTAAAAACCATGAAAATGCCACTGAATTATAAAAATATTCCTTTCTGCTATTGTTGTTGCTATTTTTAAAATAAGCTTGTTAAAAATAGTTTTTATAAACGAATACTTATCAAATTTAGTCAATACTCGGATTATTACAAATCAAACACAACACACCCAATAGCATGAAATCTCAAACAATACTAGATTTAATAGGCAATACACCTTTAGTTGAATCTACCCATTTGATACAAAATGACAAGGTAAAACTTTTACTGAAACTCGAAGGAAATAATCCAGGCGGAAGCATAAAGGATCGTGCGGCATACAACATGATCAAATCAGCATTAGAAAGAGGAGAAATCAAAAAAGGAGACAAGTTAATTGAGGCAACCAGCGGCAATACCGGAATTGCTTTGGCAATGATTGCCCAGTTATTCAATATCGAAATCGAATTGATACTGCCGGAAGATTCCACTATAGAACGTACGCTTACTATGCGTGCTTATGGAGCTACGGTCATTCTAACGCCTGCTGACACCGGAATAATTGGTTCCAGAGATTATGCTGATAAAAAGGTAGCCGAAGGCGGATACATAATGCTCAATCAGTTTGCTAATGATGACAACTGGAAAGCACATTACAAAACCACAGGTCCGGAAATATGGAATGATACGGAAGGAACGGTAACCCATTTCATATCAGCAATGGGAACTACAGGGACAATTATAGGAACGTCAACGTATTTGAAAGAACGGAATCCAGAAATTCAAATTATTGGTGCGCAACCCAGCGACGGTTCGCAGATTCCGGGAATCAGAAAATGGCCTCAAGAATATTTACCTAGAATTTTTGATGCTTCAAAAGTAGATACCATCATTGAAATTTCGGAACAGGAAGCACGTGCTATGACCAAACGTTTGGCACTTGAAGAAGGCATTTTTGCAGGAATGAGTAGTGGCGGTTCCGTGGCTGCAGCACTAAAAATAGCAAATACAATAGAGTCCGGTGTGATTGTCGCTATCATTTGCGACCGAGGCGATCGGTATTTGTCTTCCGATTTATTTGATTAAATACCAATACACTATAAAATCAACCTTCCTTTTCTCTATCTTTCGGATAAGAATGGAAGGTTGTTGCGTTTTACTGCACTACCACTTATTTACTGTTTTCAAAATTTCTAATCCGGTTACAAATGAAAAACATCCAATTTATTTACAGCATCTTATTTTTATCAATCGTTATGGGAGAAACAATACAGGCGCAGGACTGGCCAAATTTAAGCAAATACCAAGAGCAGAATGTTGCGCTGAAACCACCAGCAGCTGGACAACAACGAATTGTCTTTATGGGTGATTCCATAACCGAATTCTGGAGTGCAACCAATTCTGAATACTTTTCAGGAAAACCATATATAAATAGGGGTATTAGCGGTCAAACAACCCCGCAAATGCTCATCCGTTTCAGAGCTGATGTTATTGCTTTACAGCCAGCCGCAGTACTCATTTTAGCAGGAATCAATGATATTGCCGGAAATACAGGCCCCACAACATTAGATAGGATTGAAAATAATATTATTTCGATGGTTGAATTGGCACAAGCAAACCAGATCAAAGTTATTTTGTGTTCCGTATTACCCGCTTTTGATTTTCCTTGGAAACCCAATCAAAATCCGGCTGAAAAGGTTATGGAGCTTAATCAATTACTAAAGAAATACGCTGATGCCAATGGAATTATCTACCTGGATTATTTTTCAGCAATGGTCAATGAGAGCAACGGATTAAAAGCTGCCTATTCCGGTGATGGAGTACATCCTAATAAATTGGGCTATCAGGTAATGGCGCCTCTGGCTGAAAAAGCGATTGCGCAAGTTCTAGCAATGAAACACTAAAGCACAATTTTGTGCCTAAAATCTTTTCCTTTTCCCTAACTTTGAGAAAACTAAAAAAAATTAGATGAAATCAACCTCAATTCTCTGCTTGTTCCTACTATTATTCATTACTCATGCCAATTACGCACAAACCACCGTCGATGATCCCGAAATAAAAAAAATGGTGGCTGAGGTACAATCGGAAAATATGGAAGCTACGGTCCGAAAACTAGTGTCTTTTGGAACCAGACATACCCTAAGCGACACAAAAAGTAACACTCGCGGTATTGGCGCGGCACAACGTTGGGTAAAATCGGAATTTGATAAATATGCTTTGGCTTCTGGCGGCAGACTAACTTCGGTTATTGATTTTTTCACCATCAAAGCAGATGGAAGACGTATTGCCACCGACAGCCAATTGGGTAATGTCATGGCAACCTTAAAAGGAACTGATCCTACGGACGATCGTGTATTAATTATAAGCGGCCATTTAGATTCCCGTGCTTCGGATGTCATGGATGCTAAAATTGATGCGCCAGGTGCTAATGACGACGCTTCCGGAGTAGCCGCCATGATGGAACTGGCCCGTATAATGAGCCAAAGAGAATTCCCTTTTACACTGATTTTTGTGGCTGTAGTTGGTGAAGAACAAGGATTATACGGAGCTAAGCATTTAGCGGATGTTGCCAAAGAGGGAAAATGGAATGTTATTGCCATGATCAACAATGATATGATTGGAAACAGTTTATCCAGCGGTACTTTATTACGAGACAATACTAAAGTGCGCGTTTTCAGTGAAACAATTCCATTCTTAGAGACAGAAACCGAGTCAAAAATGCGTAAATCGACCAATCGTGATAATGACAGTCCATCCAGACAACTAGCGCGATACATCAAAACGGTTACCAATCAATATGTGGAGCAACTGGATATTAATTTAGTGTATCGCAACGACCGTTTCTTACGTGGTGGGGATCATACTCCTTTCAGTCAAAATGGATTTACAGCTGTTCGTTTTTGTGAAATGAACGAAAACTACGACCACCAACATCAAGATGTTCGAAAAGAAAACAACATCCAGTACGGCGATCTTGCAGAATTTATGGACTTTGAATACATGAAGAAAGTAACCTGTTCTAACTTGGCTACGTTCAGTAATTTGGCTTGGTCTCCTAAAGCGCCTACAAACGTAGGAATTGAAGTAAAGGAACTTACTAATTTTTCTACGTTAGTTTGGACCGCACCTGAAGGGAAATCGGTTTATGGATACAACATTCTTATCAGAGAAACGGCATCACAACATTGGGAAAAAACAATTTTTGTACAAGATACTAAAGCTGAAATCCCATATTCTAAAGACAATTTTTTCTTTGCTGTTCAAGCAGTTGATGCATTAGGACATTCCAGTTTACCGGTTTTCCCTTTGCCAATTCGTTAAAACACTAGAACGTTTTAAACAATTAAAGTAATTATTTATAGTCACGTTTTTATTAATGAATCGTACTTGATGGTTCAACACAACAATAAATAAAAAAGCGTTTGCTTATGCAAACGTTTTTTTTTGTTTCCCATTTATAAATTAAGTATAAATGCTAAATATCAATGATCCGAAAATAATTAAATCAACTCTTTAAAATATTGCAGTAAAATACTGTCGTTTTTCAAGGTTGGTGTAAAAATTTCCAAAATACTTGGTTTTTCATTTTGAGCATACAAAGCAGTCAAACTTATTGCTAAACTCGCCTCATCACTGGCAATACAGTATTCAAAACCATACATTTTAGCCAAATGTTCCGCAGTTAAACAATGTGAAGTTTCAAAGAAGGTATTAAAAACCGGTGTTTCTTTGTGTCCGGGTAAAATCCTAAATATCCCTCCTCCACCGTTATTAATCAATATAATCTTGAAATTTTTTGGAATGTAATTGTTCCATAATGCATTGCTGTCGTACAAAAATCCTATATCACCTGTTATAAAAACCGTTTGTTTTTCATTGGCAACAGCCGCACCAATAGCCGTAGAGGTACTGCCATCAATTCCGCTGGTACCGCGATTGCAATATACTTCAATTGAAGGATCAACAGCTACTAATTGCGCATAACGGATTGCTGAACTATTGCTGATTTGCAATTGACTATTTTTTGGTAAACATTGCATCACTTTTTCGAAAACTTTAAAATCCGAAAAAGGAATTTTGTTTAAATAAATATCCCCTTTTAGCTTTCGCAGCACTTTAACCGCGTCTAATTGCTGAAAATAATTACTTTCTGTTGCTTTTGTAAGTGGCAATAAAGTATCAAAAAAAACATTTGGATCTGCTTCAAAATGTTTGGTCAAAGCGCCAAACGTGTCGTAAGCTCTTAAAGAATCAATATGCCAATGGTGTTTTGGTTTGTGTTTTCTTAAAAAAGCCTTGATTCGTTTTGAAACGACCATTCCTCCAAAAGTGACTAAAATTTCCGGACGAAAATTTTCAAAATCGGCATTCGTAAAAGGCGTAATTATTGTGTCTATAGTATTGATGAAAGTATCGTGATGCAGGTTAGAAGTCGTTTCGGTCAAAACTACAATCGAAGCGTCTTTGGCGAAAGCCTCAATTATTTTTTGGTTGATAGCATTTGGGGCATTCACACCAACCAAAATCATTTTTTTAGTGGAATTGTTCCAAATTGTTGCAAATTCCGAAACGTCTTCAATGGAAATCGTCTGAGTCACTTTTGCGGAAGCGATACTATTCACTTCGATTGAAAGTTCCGAAACGGTTTCATACAATGGTTCTTCAAAAGGCGCATTAATGTGAACGGGGCCTTTTTGAGTGATCGCCGTATTGATCGCCGCATTGATTTTTAAATTATTTGCCACCAAAACATCCTCATGCAAATTAGCATTGTAAAGCGAATGGTTTTCGAATACATTTTCTTGCCGAATCGTTTGACCGTCACCAATATCAATCTTGCTTTGGGGCCTGTCTGCCGAAATCACAATCATAGGAATCTGGCTGTAATATGCTTCCGCAAAAGCCGGATAATAATTCAATAAAGCCGACCCAGAAGTGCACACTAAAGCCGCTGGTTGCTTGGTTTGTTGTGCTATTCCCAATGCAAAAAAAGCAGCCGAACGCTCGTCAGCAATACTGTAACATTGAAAAGCGGGATTATTTACAAAACCAATTGTGAGCGGGGCATTACGAGAACCCGGAGAAATAATTATAGTAGTAATTCCTTTGGCCAAACAGATTTCAATAATGCTTTGTGCTAAAGGTATTTTTGGGTAAATCATTGTTTTAGTTTGAAAGAAACAAAGATACAAAGTTGTAAAGGTTTTTTTCTAATCTTAAATACTTTTCTTAAATTTGAAGCAAAATATATTCTTTATGGAAATCAAAATAAGACCGGCTGTTTTTACCGATTTAGATACAATATTGGAGATCATCAATCACCAAATACTGCACAGTACTTCGATTTATGATTATGAGCCCCGTGATTTTGAAACCCATAAATTGTGGTTTGAAGACAAAATAACTAATGACTTACCTGTTATTGTTGCTGAAACTGAAAATGGAACAATCGGGTACGCTACTTACGGAACTTTTCGTCATAAAATAGGATATCGTTTTACGGTAGAACATTCTGTTTATGTTGCGGAGGAGTTTTTAGGAAAAGGCGTTGGGAAATTATTACTGGCTGAACTAATTCAATTGGCAAAAAAACAAAAATACCATACTATGATTGGCGTTATTGACTCCGAAAACAAAGGCAGTATCGCTTTTCATAAAAAATATGGTTTTGAAACCGTTGGCATTATTAAAGAATCTGGTTATAAATTTGATCGTTGGTTGAGTTCCGTTTTTATGCAATTGATTTTAGAATAATTGAATTTGTACCAGCATATAATAGTTTATTTATTAAACATGTTAGGCTTTAAAAAATTTATAACTTTAAGACTTGCCACTTTATAGTATATTTGCACAACTAAAAATTTCATGGACTACACCTTACTCTCCTCACCTTTACAGGGATTTACTGACTTTCGTTTTAGAAATGCCCAAAACAAACTTTTTGGAGGAATTGATACATTTTACTCGCCTTATATTCGATTGCACG
The DNA here is from genome assembly GCF_003968755.1 of Flavobacterium sp. RSP15. Lineage (GTDB taxonomy): Bacteria > Bacteroidota > Bacteroidia > Flavobacteriales > Flavobacteriaceae > Flavobacterium. Next base: position 42,938 of record NZ_RYDL01000018.1, read on the forward strand.
GAAAGATGGTAATAAAACCTTCGTATGAACGAGACCTGCTTACTGAAAATAATCTTGATTTAGAAGTTATTCCGCAAGTGATAACTAACGATGCCGATGAATTTTTATTTGTGGCCAAGTACGTTCAAGAATTGGGATATAAAGAATTAAACTGGAATTTAGGCTGTCCGTATCCTATGGTTACTAAGTCTGGTATGGGTTCCGGCTTGATCAGCAATCCCGATAAAATAAATACTATCCTTCACAGAGCGCATACTGAATCGGATATTATTGTCTCTATGAAAATGCGTTTGGGGTATGAAAACAGTGAAGAAATACTGGATGTTTTACCTATTTTAGATACCTATCCAATCAAGAACATAGCGATTCATGCGCGTATTGGCAAGCAATTGTACAAAGGTGGAGTAAATCTAGATGCATTCCAGCATTGTGTTGACAACACCAAGCATAAATTGTATTACAATGGCGACATAACCTCCGTGGCTAAGTTTCATGAAATGCAGCAACGCTTCCCAACCATTGACCATTGGATGATTGGCCGAGGATTAATATCAGATCCTTTTTTACCAAGTATGATAAAAAACAATACTTCAGAATATCCTGCAAACAAAATAGAATTATTCAGTGCGTTTCACGATACTTTGTATGCTATTTATAGCGAATCACTTTCTGGTTCGACACATATTTTACTAAAAATGTACCATTTATGGGAATACTTTTCGGCTACGTTTTCAAATCCGCACAAAGTTTTAAAGAAAATAAAAAAAGCACAGAGTATTCGGAATTACGAAGCAGCTGTAGCCGAAATTTTCAAATATGAAAAATTCTAAGGAAAAAAATAAACGATTAAGAAATTAAGAAAAACAAAGCTCTGATTCTTAATGTAACTTAATTTCTTGATAGTTAAATTTAATCGAAGCTACATTAATACTATAAACAGCAAAAAAAAGAGATTTTCATTTGACTGAAAATCTCTTTTGATTATTTACATAATAATTAGCAAATTAGTTAAATAAAATTATGCTTTAATCCAATTCAATACTTCCGGATCCGTTACTAATGTTCGTGGAGCGATCACTTTTTCTAATTCACCTTTTTCATTGATTAGGTATTTTTGAAAATTCCATTCTACAGTGGAATCTTGTAATCCGTTTTTAGATTTTTGAGTCAAAAACTGATAAATAGCAGCCATATCCTCTCCTTTTACAGAAACTTTGTCCATCATAGGAAACGTAACACCGTAATTCATTTGACAAAAAGTAGCAATTTCATCATTGGTTCCTGGCTCTTGTGACGCAAAATTATTAGCAGGAAAACCCACAATCACTAATCCTTTGTCTTTGTATTCTTTATATGTAGCTTCAAGATCTTTGTATTGAGGTGTCAGTCCACATTTTGAAGCCGTATTCACAATCATGATTTTTTTTCCTTTCAAAGAAGCAAAATCAAAACTGTTTCCTGATAAATCTTCTACTTTAAACTGATAAATGGTTTCTTTTGCAATTGGAGTTGTGTTCATATTTATTTCAGATTTTTTAGGTTGTGCCTGATTTTGGCAACTAAATAACAGTAAAGCGCAAGTAGCTATAAATACACTATTTTTCATAATTGAAATTTTTTCATTGTTGTCCGGTAAAAAACTTTTAAAAGTTAATTATCCTATATATTTATGGGCTTAGCGAGAATTTATCTCGTA
>NZ_RYDL01000019.1 GCF_003968755.1 Flavobacterium sp. RSP15
TCCGCTTCACATAGCGTGTTTCTTCATGTTTTTCCATTAGGATACTTTTTGTGTATCGCTATTTCAGGACGGGACAAGTCCAAAATAAAAAAGCATCCTTCAAAAAAAAGGATGCTTTTTTATTTTCATCTTGTCTAGTTCTGAAATAACGATACACAAACGCCTGCTTACAAAACCTAAACACCTCGTCTAGAAAGTGTTTTAAATCTTATTTATTCGCTTTTTTTATAATTCTTAGTTGTAAAAAAATTGATTGTCCCAAAATACATCATTATTAAAAGGTTTTATATACAAAGCCTGAAGTAAAACAACTACTTGTAAAACAAATGCTAAATCCTAATTAATAATGAAAAATAATAACAAAAATTTAGGTTGTAAAATTATATATCAATTAAAAATTTAAATACTTTTGCACTCTTAACTTAACTAATTAATAATGAAAAAAATAATTTTATTACTTTCGGCTGCTGTTGTTTTACTATCTTGTAGCAAAGTTGGCAAAGATGAATACATCATTTCGGGGACTGCAACAGGAATTGAAAATGGTAAAACAATTATCTTAGAAACACAAGATGCAAATGGCATGGGACTGATTGCTAAGGATACCGTAAAAGTTGAAAACGGTAAATTTGAGATGAAAGGAATTATTACAGAGCCATCGTTTTATACAATCCAATTAGAAGGGGCTCAGGCTAAAATACCTTTCATATTAGAAAATGGAGAAGTAACGATTGCCATAAATAAAGACAGTATTCAAAAATCTAAAGTTTCAGGAACGTATAACAATGACGAATACGCAACCTTCAACGAGGAAATCACTAAAGTTCAAAAGAAACTAATGGATTTCCAAAACAAAAACATGCAAGCAATGGAAGCTGCTCAACAAAGTAAGGACACCATTGTGATCAATAATTTGATGCAGGAATTTTCTAAACTTCAAGAAGAAGTTGGTATTGCTTCAAAAGCAAAGTATTTAGCGTATGCTGAAACACATCCTAAATCTTTTATTTCAGCGCTAATCATCCAAGGAATGTTAAACGATCCTAGTGCTGATGTTGCAAAATCTGAAAAGTTATACAACAGTTTAGAAGAAGCATTGAAAAAAACAAAGCCTGGAATTGCTATCAAAACCAGACTAGCTGAAATGAAAGCACCGGCTGCTGTAGGCGCTACCGCTCCAGCTACTGCTCCAACTACTGATGGTAAATGAAGAGCAGATTTTTCAGGTCCTAATCCTCAAGGGAAAATAATTTCTCTGAAAGAAAGTTTAGGAAAAGTAACAATAGTTGATTTTTGGGCTTCATGGTGTGCGCCGTGTCGTCAAGAAAATCCAAATGTTGTAGAAATTTATAAAGAGTTACACAGTAAGGGTCTTAATATTATTGGTGTTTCTTTAGATAAAGATGCCAAAGCCTGGAAAGAAGCCATTGCTAAAGACAAGTTGACCTGGAATCAGGTTTCAAATTTGAAATTTTGGGACGAACCAATTGCTGCTTTGTATAAAGTAGAATCTATACCTGCCACTTTTATCCTGGATGCATCCGGAAATGTTGTGGCTAAAGATTTAAGAGGAGATGCACTTAGAGCCAAAATAATTGAGCTTTTAGAACAATAAACATTTTATATCGTACAAATAAAAAAAATCTCCCTAGTGGAGATTTTTTTATTTTATTCAATACCAATGCTTTAAAAATAATAGTAAAATTAAGTACTAATATAGTTTGGAAACTTGAAAACAGTTTTTATATTTGCATCCAGTTAGCACAATAAGCACTTCTTATTGAGTCTTGGGGAGATACTCAAGCGGCCAACGAGGGCAGACTGTAAATCTGCTGTGTAAACTTCGCAGGTTCGAATCCTGCTCTCCCCACAAAACTCTTCAAGCGATTGAAGAGTTTTTTTTGTATACTACTTTGAGAATTAATCCAAAAAAATCCCAAGTAAATTGATGTTTTGAACGGAATTTTTTAATACTTGTAACTTCTTTTATTCTAAAATAAAACTTACCATTACATTAGCCGTAATATTGATTTCGCCAATCGCCATCGTTTGTCTTGAATCGCTAGTATCGCTCATTTCCATTTTCATGGCAGCATACATTGGTTGTGGGCTATAATTTTGTGAATTATCTGATATGATCATGGCACGTCCTACTTTTTGCCCTAATACTGAAACATAGTCTTCTGCTTTTAATTTAGCCTCTTTCATAGCTAATTTTCTAGCCTCAGATTGATATTGGGCCAACTTAGAAGATTCAAACACAACAGTATCAATTCTATTAATCCCTTCGTCAACTAAACCTTCCATCAATTCATCATATTTTGATAAATCCTTTAATACAATTTCGATTGTTTGTGTTGCATTATAGCTGTGTTTCTTTTTTTCGTAATCGTATTGTGGGTTCAACGAAACACGTTGCGTTTTATAATCGGCAGGAGCCAAGTTCATTTTTTTGATGAACTTAAGCACAGCTTCAATCTTTTGATCATTTTGCTTTTTGACGTCTTTGGCATTATTTCCTTTTGTTTCAACAGTCACCGTTATACTTGCTTGATCCGGAATAACCTTTACTTTTCCTTCGCCACTTACGCTTATTTGAGAAACTTGTTTGATTTCTTGCCCGTAGGACACTGAAATAAATAAAATAGACAAGATTAATAGTGCTTTTTTCATTTTTTTATTATTTAATCGTTTGTGTTATCTTCTTTTCAAAAGTTGTGCCATTATAATTTCCCCATTTTTGCCATTACGAACAGAATAATTATAGGAATGGCTAATAAAACTGCCATAAAAGCATGATCCACTAATAACTGTGGCTCGTTGACAAGTGTAATCAAATAACCGCCAACAGCGCCTCCAAAATGGGCGGTATGACCTATGTTATCATTCTTAGCTTTCATTCCGTAGATTGAATATAATAAATATAGGATTCCAAAGATATAAGCAGGCATTGGGATGATAAAAAAGATTCCCAACATCATGTCTGGCTGTAACAATATGGCCGAATATAAAACTCCAGTTACGGCTCCAGAAGCACCTACAGCTCTATACCCATAATCATTTTTATGAAACAATACCGTCAATAAACTTCCAAAAATTAAACTTCCAAAATACACTAGTATAAATGAAAAACGCCCTAAATAACTGATGACTACCGGGGCAAAAAACCATAGTGTCAACATATTAAAAATCAAATGAGTCATATCTGCGTGAAGAAAACCAGACGATAACAGCCGTATTTGTTCGCCTGTACGAATACTTCCAATATGGAATTCATATTTTCTAAAAAAAGAAAGGTCATTAAAACCTTTGTAACTAATCAAAACATTTACAACAATTATTGCTATTAAAATGGTATTCATAAAATATGTTTATTGTGAATTGTAAAGATAGTCTTTCTCAAATACCATTTTGTATGCGGTCCAAATTTATATCAATCTATATTTTTGCCTTATATTTGTCAAAAAAATCACGGCATGCAATTTCTTATTTTTATCTTCATCTTTCCCTTTTTGTGGGTCATTTCTATTCTTCCTTTTCGGATTTTATACTGGTTTTCAGATTGTATCTATTTGATTGTTTATTATATTATAGGATATCGAAAAAAAACAGTTAGAGAAAATTTAGCCCTTACTTTTCCTAATCTGAGTTACAGAGAGCGTCTTATTGTCGAAAAAAAATCCTATCATCATTTGTGTGATATGTTCCTAGAAATGATAAAAACCATGACTATTTCAGCTACTGAAATGAACCGAAGATTTATAATTACAAATATTGAACTAGTCAAAGAATATGAGGATAAAGGGAAAAGCGCTGTATTATTAGCCTCCCATTACGCAAGTTGGGAATGGTTATTATCTGTGAATGAAAAAACAATATTTAGAGGAATAGGCGTTTATAAAAAAATTGCCAATAAATACTTTGATAAATTACTACGAGATATTCGATCCAAATACAATGCAGAATTAGTCGAAACGAAAAGAGCGATCCCGTTGATGGCAGAAAATCAACAAAAAGAAATATTATGCATGTATGGCTTAGCCAGTGACCAATCTCCAAAACTAGATAGAGCCTTTCACTGGGATACATTTATGGGTATTGAAGTACCAGTGCATACCGGTGCTGAAATGCTGGCCAAACGGTACGATCTCAATGTCCTTTTTGTAAAAGTAAAGAAAGTAAAAAGAGGATTTTATGAGGCTACTTTTGTCCCTATAACAGATGATCCAAAATCCATTCCCGATTTTGAAATCACTAGTACTTTTTTACGGGAAGTAGAAAAACAAATTCAGGAAGCTCCTCAATATTATTTCTGGACTCATAAACGATGGAAACACAAACGGTAGTAATCCGTATTCAGAAAAAAATCACACATTAGAAACAATAGCGTTTATTATATGTGATTTTTTTAGTTTCTTAAAACAGCAACTTTTATATAGAAAACCATTTTTTTACCAATTCATCTTCTAAATAAGGTGTGTTTTTATTTACAAACTCATTTGTGGCCGAATTATAATCATAATCCAAAGCCCAGATTTTATGCTTTTCAGCCAATGCTTTTATTGCGTTACACACAAATTCAATTTCAGCATTTGTAGATGTAGGATGAATAGACATTCTGATCCAACCTGGTTTTCTGATTAAATCCCCCAGAGTAATTTCGTCAATTAATTTGTGTGAGGTTTCCTGATCCACATGCAATAAAAAATGTCCGTATGTTCCGGCACAACTACACCCGCCACGAGTTTGTATTCCAAATTTATCATTCAATAACTTTACCCCTAAATTAAAATGTAATTCTTCTATAAAAAAAGAAATAACCCCTAACCTGTCGTGATGCTGCCCTGCAAGGATTTTAATATTAGAAACCGCTCCTATCTCTGAGAAAATATAATCTACAATTTCATGTTCTCTCTTCAAGATATTCTCAATTCCCATTTGCTCTTTCAATTGAACCGCCAGTGCAATTTTTATAACCTGAAGAAAGCCAGGAGTTCCTCCATCTTCTCGATCTTCAATATTATCAATATACTTGTGCTCTCCCCAAGGATTGGTCCAGCTTACCGTTCCTCCGCCAGGATTATCAGGTATTAAATTTTGATATAGCTTTTTATTAAAAATTAACACTCCGGAGGTTCCAGGTCCTCCTAAAAATTTATGAGGCGAAAAAAAAATGGCATCCAATTGACTTTCAATGTCTTCCGGATGCATATCAATTTTTACATATGGTCCAGAACAAGCAAAATCAACAAAACAAAGTCCGTTGTTTTGATGCATTCTTTTTGCCACTTCATGATACGGTGTTTTAATTCCCGTTACGTTTGAGCAAGAAGTTATTGACGCTATTTTGAAAGGTCGCTCTTTGTACTTTTTCAATGCTAATTCTAAATTCTCCATACTGAACAATCCGTCTTCGGTAGAAGGAATTACTACAACATCAGCAATAGTTTCTAGCCAAGAAGTTTGATTACTATGGTGTTCCATGTGAGAAATAAAAACAACTGGTCTTTTTTCGGGAGGGATGGTAATAAAATCTTTCAGGTTTTCGGGTACTTTTAAACCTAGAATTCGTTGAAATTTATTGACTACACCCGTCATTCCTGTTCCATCAGTAATCAAAATATCATCACTACTCGCATGCACATGGTGTTTGATAATATGGCGTGCTTGATGGTATGCTTTCGTCATGGCAGTTCCTGAAACGGTAGTTTCAGTATGCGTATTGGCCACAAAAGGGCCAAACTCATTCATTAATTTTTCTTCAATAGGACGATACAAACGACCACTGGCGGTCCAATCCGTGTATATAATTTTTTTTGGTCCGTAAGGTGACTCAAATTCTTGATCAATTCCAATTATATTCTTACGAAACTGTTGAAAATATTGTTCTAATTGGGTGGATACTTCTTTAGTTATCATAGAATTCCTGATTTAAGCTCAAAGATATTATTTTTTTATAGAAAAATAGATTTTCAGTTTATGGAAACTGAATTCTATTTTTTTAATCTTCTATTAAATGTAAAGTAGCCGACAAAGTTTAATTTTCATTCCTTGTACATTTGAATAATCAATAACAAATCCTGATTATGAAAAAAATTTTTATACTCCCCGTATTTATTTTACTGCTCTCCTGCGAAGTGGAAGGAGATTTGACGCGTGATCCAGCTATACAAGCCTCACTTCCTGAAAATAGTATCTCGGCATTTAATGGAGATTTTATGCCTACATCGGGTATTAAGGTTTCTGGTTCGGCCAAAGTGTATTTGAATACGAATCAAAATGAAGTGCGCTTGGACAATTTTAGTATTTCCAATGGTCCGGATTTAAAAGTATATCTATCTAAAACCGCGTCTCCTTCAGATTTTGTGAATTTAGGAAATTTAACCTCTTCAACAGTATATGTAATTCCTCCTCAAGTAAAAATTAGTGATTATAAATATGTGCTGATTCATTGTCAGCAATACAGTCATCTTTTTGCAGTAGCGCAATTGTCTCAAAATTAAATTTCTATCTATGAAAAGAACAATAATAATTGCACTCGTTGGGTTGTTTTCAGGCTTTAGTTCTTATTCTCAAGGATGCAGTGATGCAGGAATTTGTTCGATAGGAAACAGCTTTCAAAACTCAAAAACTGATTTCAAAAACGGTATCGAAATAGGAAATATTTTTGGCACCGGAGAAGCAGATGTAACTTATTTTTCATCCTATCTTACCTACACCAGAGCAATAAACGAACGCTTTTCACTCAGTTCTAAAATCACTTATTCTGTAGCAAACGGCAGTTTTGGACAACGTGGTGCTTTTGGTGATGGCTATTTCATAGGCAACTATAACTGGAAAACTAAAACTACCGCAAAATGGAGCACTCTTATGGGTTTTAAAATACCTTTTACGAGTTCCAATCTAAAAATAAATGAATTTTCGCTTCCGTTAGACTACCAATCCAGTCTGGGAACTTTTGACCTTATTTTGGGTTTGAATCTTACTTATAAAAAATGGGATTTCAATACCGGGATACAGATTCCTGTTTTTAATAATAACAGAAACTCTTATTTTAAGGAGTTTTCAGATACGGATGATTTCCCGTCTACTAATTTATTTGAAAGAAAATCAGATGCTCTATTTAGAACTACCTACACCATTCAGCCCGCTAATACTAAATTTACATTCAAACCTAATGTATTATTTCTTTATCATTTAGGCGAGGATAGTTTCGAAAATGCTTTTGGAAAAAGAGAAACCATACAAAATTCTGATGGACTCACCATCAATGGAAATTTGATTGGTTCCTATGCTATTAATGCTAAAAATAGTATCGAATTATCATTGGCTACCCCTTTTGTAATTCGGGAAGTAAGACCCGATGGACTTACAAGAGGTTTTACTGCCGGACTCATCTACAAAGTTTTGTTCTAAAAACGGTTGTCGTAAAGCCCTTTTCGTAAAATTTATTCAGAGTAAAAAACAAAAAATGCCCAATAGATATTGGGCATTTTTTGTTTTTTTTTCTATAAATCAAATCCTAACGAAAACTGCAGTACTCGATTTTGTGCTTTTCCTTCCTCATAGATATCGCCCTTGCCTAAGTGATAGCGTACTCCTAAACTTATTCCGGAATCCGTTTTAAAACCTGCTCCAAAATTGATTCCCCAGTCAAAATTATTAGGTTCAAATTCTTGATTAGTATCAAATAAACTAAACCCACTGTTAAACTCCTCTCTGTGCGAAACAGCCAATCCAATTTGAGGCCCCACTTCTAAAAAGAAATTTCTAGAAGGATAGGCTTTAAGCATCAATGGCAGGTTGATATAATTTAGCTTTTGTGTAAATGTCCCGCTACTATTCGTAATTACATACCCTTGTTGGGAATACAACAATTCTGGCTGAACAGAAAAACTATTGCTTATAAACGACTCTCCATAAACCCCCACATGAAAGCTATGACGTTGAGCTGTTTCAGCATTTCCGTCAAATTGTACTGAGGATAAACTATACCCTCCTTTTATTCCTCCAAAAGATTTATTATTCGAGTTATTTTGGGCATTCACAGCGAGTGTCATACCAAAAAGCATCACGAGTATTAATTTTTGTTTTTTCATCGATAGTGTTTTTAATGTATCCTATTATTTTCCCCCGTTAGCTCTTAGATCTGCAATACATTGTGCATCCAATTGTGGTGCTGTACCTCCTGAGACCATCTCTCCAATACCACTACCTGTTTCTGCAGACCAAAACATTAAACACGTTTTTATATTACAATGCTTTGGGTGTTCCCCATCTTCATGGTTGCTTTGCAGTGCCGTTCCTAAGTTTGTTAAGCCAAAAATATGTCCAAATTCATGTGTTATGACAGTTGTTTCTAATACGCTTCTGCTGGGTTTAAAAGTGCTGTTGCTTAACCCATGAATTGTTTGTTCATAAATAACAAATGAAGTATTTCTATACGCCGTTCCTAAAACAACTCCGCTGCTTGTATTTCTAGCTGATTCTCCATCTGCAAAAAAGGCCCAAACGGCAATTTCATTTGAGGTATTGTATTTTGTTCGGTTTGTTTCTTCAATTGCTACAATTTCCTCATTGGTATACGGAGAAGTCCCTGGTGACGGGATCGATCTCAATACAATATTAATCCCATTGGGCTTATGCGTTCGTGCTTCCAGAAAAGCTACAAAATTATTTATTGCTATACTGGTTGGCTGAAAACCAGCAACATAAACCACTTCAATAACCATACTTTTAAACTTTTTATCTGATAATAAATCGTTTGCAGAACTACCTGTGGACTGTTTATTAGTAATGGGATCAACAGTCTCAATTTCTTCTGTTACATCATTTTCTTTTGAACAGGATACCAATAAGGCAAAACCTACGCACAGGATTACAAGTACTTTTTTCATTATTATCTATTTATATTAAAGTTTATTATTAAAAAACAGCTGCCTAAAAAGACAACTGTTTTTTGAGAAATTAAAAAAATTAAACCCAACTTAAAAGTCTAATTTATATTTGTTTCAAAACTAATGTCGCCGCTGCATTAGTTGAACTTTGTAATGATATCGTTGTTGCATTAAAAGAAGTTACTTTCCAATCATTATTCAATAAGCTAAAAGAAGCGTTACTTGTAAAATTTAATTTAAGAAAGACTTCTATTTGTGAGCTTACAGCGTACGTACCATTTACAGTTGAATTTAAATTATTTACCGCTTTTACACTCCAATCATTTGCAAAATCTATTGTAAAATCTTTGTAATTAGTTGCTGAATTTACTCCAGAACTTACAAATGATTCTACTTTGAATTTGCCGTTTACCATAATGGTTTCTAATTTTTTTGAATTTTGAGCTGCTTCGTCTTTAGTTGCTTCTGTTTTAAGAGACGCCACAATAGTAGCTTGCAATTCTGCATCACTAGAAATTGTAGTTTTTGAACCATCACTGGTTGTAACTGACATTGGATAATTTACTGAAAACAATTCCGTACTACTAATATTAGTCATATACGTATATAATTGCTGTTCGGATGTGATAACAACGCTTCCCGTTTGTTGAACACTTAAATTATAGGTCAAAATAGTAATTGGAAAACTAATATTTACTGACGAAATAGCATTCTGACCAGATGATTGTGCGGAGGAACAAGCATTAATTATAGCATTATACTCTGTTTGGTTACTTACATTAACCTCTGTATAATTACTTAATTTAACTTTTAAAGGAAATTGTAATACTACAGAATCCTGATCATTATTATACTGTCCAAGGATAGAAATGACTTGTTGATAATTGACTTGGCTAAAAAGAGTAACTTGCGTTCCATTTACTCTAGCTGAAGCTGGCAGGATAATAGAAGAACAAGAGGTGCCGTCTAAAAAATCATCCGATGATCCGTCATACATAGAGGTACGTTTCAGATTGTTTGCTGTAGTTGAGTTTGCCGCATTTGTATTTGGATTTTGTCCTTGCTCGTTATCCACTTCACTTTGACAAGATGCAAATCCGAATAGAGTCATTAATGCTATTCCAGTAATCGTTTTTAATTTTTTCATAACGTTCAAATTTAATATATTTTTGTTTGTAGAGGCGCTGTTTTTGACACCTTTCTTTTAGTAAGACAACTACATTCCGTTTTACCCTATTCTATTTTTAAAAAAAAATATAAATTTTTATCAAAAAAATTCATAAATAACTATACAACAGCATTATACGATTTTATATTTTTTTTAAGTAAAAATCAATTCGAATTAACCTGACTGCTTTTTGAAAAAAAAATTACATTTACAATCTACAATAAATGAATCCCTTTTAAATGGACGACCAAAAAAGTACACTTTGCGAAGAAAAACACTTTAGAGACTTTTACTTAAAGCAAGTACAATCAGCAACTAATTTTGCCTATTATAAATGTGGTAATACTGATACTGCTTTAGATTTAGTTCAAGATGCTTTTACTAAAATTTGGGAGAATTGTGCCAAAATTGATTTCAGTAAAGTAAAGACTTATTTATTTACAACGATATCAAATTTATTTCTGAATACCATAAAACACCACAAAGTAGTATTGCAGTATGCGAAAGAAACACCAAATTTAGACACCAATAATCAAAATCCAGAATATTTATTTCAAGAAGAAGAGTTCAAACAAAAACTTACTAAAGCAATTGCATCCTTAAGTGAAGCGCAACGAGAAGTGTTTTTGATGAATCGAATCGATGGCAAAAAGTACCGTGAAATTGCTGAAATACTCGATATTTCTCAAAAAACTGTAGAAAAAAGAATGTCGGCTGCACTGCAACTATTAAAATCCCAGATAGAAAACCTATAAGTGGCCCTTTTACCGTAGGGTAATTTAAAAGTTAGTTGTCTTATACATATAGCGATATTAAAATGAAAAACGAAAAAGAAATATTAAAATGGTTGGACGATGCACTTTCAAGTACAGAAATTGAGGATTTAAAACAATCTGATGACTTGCAAACACTTGAGAAAATTGCTTATTATGCCTCTAAAATGGAAGCTCCACAAGTAGATGCTCAGGAAGCTTTTGCTGCATTTACTGCTAGAAATCAGTCTAAAAAGGAAACAAAAGTCAGAACCCTAAATTTTAAAACAGTGTTTAAAGTAGCTGCAGTTTTAGTGGTTTTATTGACGTCGTCTTATTTTTTGTTTTTTAATAACATTCAGACATTTGAGACCCAAATAGCACAAACAAAAACCTTTAACCTTCCTGATGATTCTGAAGTAATCTTAAATTCTGATTCAAAAATAACTTTTAACGACAAAAAATGGGCTGATCAAAGAGATTTAACTTTAGACGGAGAAGCCTTTTTTAAAGTCAAAAAAGGACAAACTTTTAGTGTGCGAACAGATGCGGGAATTATTACTGTCTTAGGAACACAATTTAATGTAAAAAAACGGAACAAATATTTTGAAGTAAATTGCTATGAAGGCTTAGTTAGCGTGTCCTACAAAAATCAAATCGTTAAATTGCCTCCTGGCAAAACATTCCGAATTATAAATGATGCCAGAGAAGGAGTTCAAGACTTAAATACAAAAAACCCTTCGTGGATTCAAGAAGAATCTAGTTTTGACCGTGTTCCTTTTAATCAGGTTATTGCAGAACTGGAGCGTCAATATGATCTAAAAATTAAAACACAAAATCTGGATACAACTAAGTTATTTACAGGCAGTTTTACACATAAAGATCAAAATATAGCCCTTCAGGCAATTACAATTCCACTTAAATTAAGTTATAAAATGGAAGGGAAAACCGTTATATTTTATAATTATGATGAAAAATAAAGGACTGATTTTGCTATTACTTTGTTTCGGGAGCTTATGCTATGGACAAAATTCATCAAAAAAAATTCCACTAACGGCTCTTATCCTTTCTGTAGAGAAACAATTTAATATTAAATTTTCGTATGCTGTAGAAGATGTAGCGGCTGTTTCAATTGAAAAACCTGAAACTACACTCACATTACCTCAGGTTATAGATTATCTTAATGCTAAAACAGTACTGAATTTTAAAGTTTTAGACAAGCGGTACATAACCGTTTCAGTCATCAATAAAACAATAGCTGTTTGCGGGACTGTCTTTGACCAAGAGAATAAGAGGCCACTTTCCGGTGCTTCTGTACTGGTAAAGAACACTTCCAGAAGCACCGTTACGACTGAAAACGGCACCTTTAAATTACAAAATATACCTCTGAATTCAACAATTATGCTATCCTATTTAGGGTATGAAATAAAAGAGGTCCCTGCTAAAGAACTGTTTTTATCCGGTACTAATTGTCTGGAAATTACTCTTACAGCAAAAAGCGAAACGCTGAACCAAGTGTTAATTAATGTGTATTTGACCCCTGGTTTGCAAAAGTTTTTAGACGGTAGTACCGTTTTAAACACAAAAAAATTTGGGATTCTTCCTGGACTTATTGAACCTGATATTTTACAATCTATACAAATACTCCCCGGAATTGAAAGTACCAATGAAAGCATTGCAAACATCAATGTTCGTGGTGGGACTAACGATCAGAACCTAGTCATTTGGGATAATATCAAAATGTACCATTCCGGTCATTTCTTCGGATTGATTTCTGCCTATAATCCAAATCTAACCGAAAAAGTGACTGTTAGCAAAAACGGAACTAGTGCGGAGTACAGTGATGGAGTTTCCAGCACCATTAACATGCAAACCAAAGACGTAGTGACGAACAAATTTTCCGGTGGTGCCGGCGTCAATCTCATCAGTGCCGATGCATTTCTTGCCATTCCGTTAGCTAAGGATCTAGAACTTCACCTCTCAGGACGCCGTTCTATCACAGATCTTTTCGATACACCAACTTATACTAATTATTTTGAAAGAAGTTTTCAGGACAGCGAAATCAATGCCGATAGCTCGGACAAGAATACTAATTCTGATTTTTACTTTTACGATTTTACCGCTAAATTACTTTTTGATTTAAATGATAAACACCAGTTTAGAGCCAATATTATTGGGATCAATAATGCTTTAGCCTACTCTGAGAGCAACGCTATTACGAACAATACCGAAACAAAAGCAAGTACCCTTTCTCAAAATAATATTGGTTACGGAGGAAACTGGAAAGCACAATGGACCTCAAAATGGAGTACCAACCTGATTACTTATTTTTCAAAATACAATATCGACGCCACTGATTATAGGGTAGAAACTGACCAACGACTCACAGAAACCAATGAAGTTCTGGAAACTGGCGTGAAACTAAATACCTATTATAAAGTAAATAAGCACCTAATCATTTTATCCGGGTACCAGTTTAATGAAACAGGAATGTTAAACGAAACTACCGTTAGTGCTCCGTCATATGAACGGACCAAAAAGGATGTGCTGTTAAATCACTCCCTGTTTTCTGAAGCGGAATACAACAACGCTAACACCTATTTTAGAGTTGGTATGCGTGTAAATTATTTTCAAAAATTTAATAAATTTTTGATTGAACCAAGAATAAATATCCGACAAAAATTATCAACTACTTTTGCTCTGAAACTAGAAGGAGAATTTAAAAATCAAACTACAGCACAAATAATTGATTTTGAAGATGATTTTCTTGGTGTTGAAAAAAGACGTTGGGTTTTAGTAAACAATCAAGATATCCCAATTGCAACAAGTAAACAAGGCTCTTTTGGAATCGAATTCAATCAAAAAAAATTAAATATTGAGCTTACTGGATTTTATAAATTGGTAAAGGGTATAACGGCTTCTAATCAGGGTTTCTATAATAGTTTTCAGTTTATTAATGCCAACGGCAGCTATACAGCAAAAGGAATTGAGTTTTTAGCCAATAAAACAGCTCGTAAATATAGTGCTTGGTTCAGTTACACCTATAGCATCAATGATTATGAATTTGCTGTTTTTACGCCTTCTATTTTTCCTAATATTGCGGATATAAGACATTCTTTTTCTATTGGGTTTTATTATGATATAATCAAAAATCTAAAAGTATCTGTTGGTGGAGTATGGCGAAACGGGCAACCGTACACAAAACCCATTCCAGGAAATGAAACCATACAAGACGGAAATGCCACAATGGTCAACTACGATTCCCCCAACAATGAAAATTTAGATAATTTCATGCGTTTAGACGCTTCCTTACAGTATAATTTCAACCTGTCTGAATCAATTAAAGCTTCGTTTACAGCCGGTGTAATCAATGCCTCCAATCAGGACAATGTCATCAATCGCTATTACAAAGTCAATCCAAATGATACTAATGATGCCATTCAAGTAGACAATAAGTCACTTGGCTTAACGCCAAATATAAGTTTCAGAGTAAATTTTTAAGGATTATTTTATTACCACCTAAGGTAGATTTTATAGCTTTATTTATAATGTGCTGATAAAAAAATTTAATCCAAATTACCATAAAAAACAGTGCATTAAAATGACCGAAAATAATTCAAGAAAACGACAAGCTAAATTACTCCGGATTTTTAGAAAATTACACAGAACAACTGGCGCTTTTTTATTCCTATTTTTCTTTATTGTTTCCGTGACAGGACTATTATTAGGTTGGAAAAAAAATAGTGGCGGACTACTGCAATCAAAATCTTATCAAGGTACTTCGGTGCAATTTAAAGACTGGCTTACTATTGATAGTTTGCATAAAAATGCTTGCAAAATTGTACACGATTCTATTTCAGCAGATAGTACTTTAGAACTAGAGCGCATTGAAATAAAAAAAGATAAAGGAATGGTAAAATTTATTTTTGCTGAGAATTATTGGGGAATTCAACTAGACGGAGCAACAGGAAAATTATTGCATATTGAAAGACGAAGATCTGATATTATTGAAAAAATACACGATGGATCAATTGTTGACGATTACTTCAAAACGGGTAGTGGTTTCTTCAAATTATTTTATACAACCGTCATGGGATTTGCACTTTTACTGTTTACAATCACAGGATTCTGGCTCTGGTATGGGCCTAAGAGGATGAAACGAAAATCATTAAGTGATAATTCAAGTAAATAATACTTTATTATTTTCTCTATTATTGCATAAATAATCATAATTATTCCTCTGCAATGTCATCTGCAAAGAAGACTAAAATAAAAGGTTACGCTTTAATTTAGTTCCAAGGACAGATCAAAAAAGCCTGTTTAATAATTCAACCAGGCCTTTTGTCCGTATTTATTTTAGATTTCTAAGATATTCCAGCCACTGCTTTTATTTCATCAATAATTCGAAGTGCCAAAGCATCTGCTTTCTCTTGTGAAGCAGCTTCGGTATAAATACGAATTATAGGCTCCGTATTCGATTTTCTAAGGTGAACCCAATTGTCAGCAAAGTCAATTTTTACACCGTCAATGGTTGTACTATCTTCGTTTTTGTATTTTTCCGTCATGGCAACAAGAATCGCATCTACATCAATTTGTGGCGTCAATTCGATTTTGTTTTTGCTCATATAATATTCCGGATACGAAGCACGCAAAGCCGAAACTGTCATTTTTTTGTTAGCCAAATGCGTTAAAAACAGCGCTACTCCCACTAAACTATCACGACCGTAATGCAGTTCCGGATAAATGATTCCGCCATTTCCTTCACCACCTATTACAGCATTATTCTTTTTCATCAACTCGACTACATTTACCTCACCCACCGCACTGGCTTCATAGCTTCCATTATGCAAATTAGTTACATCACGCAACGCACGGGAAGACGACATATTCGAAACCGTATTTCCTGGTGTTTTACTCAATACATAATCGGCGCAAGCCACCAAAGTATATTCTTCACCAAACATCTCTCCGTCTTCACAAATGAAAGCCAAACGATCCACATCAGGATCTACCACGATTCCTAAATCTGCTTTTTCTTTGACAACCAATTCTGATATATCAGTCAAATGCTCTTTCAACGGTTCGGGATTATGAGGAAAATGACCATTTGGTTCACAGTATAATTCGACTACTTCAACGCCCATTAATTCCAATAATCTTGGAATAATAATTCCTCCAGAAGAATTTACACCATCCACAACCACTTTAAATTTAGCTGCTTTTACTGCATCAACATCTACCAAAGGTAAATTCAACACTTCATCAATATGAATATCCATGTAGGCGTCGTTAATCATAATTTCTCCCAAATTATCCACATCTGAGAAATCGAAAGCTTCCTCTTCAGCAATTTCAAGAATTTTCAAGCCTTCTTCTCCATTCAGGAATTCTCCTTTTTCATTCAATAATTTCAAGGCATTCCATTGTTTTGGATTGTGAGAAGCGGTAAGGATAATGCCACCTTCAGCTTTTTCTAACGGAACAGCAACTTCAACCGTTGGCGTTGTTGATAGACCTAAATCAATCACGTCGATTCCTAAACCAATTAAAGTATTTACCACCAAATTGTGAATCATTGGTCCCGAAATACGGGCGTCACGACCTACAACAACAGTAATTTTTTCTTTTCCGATATATTTTTTTAACCAAGTTCCGTACGCCGCGGCAAATTTAACTGCATCAACAGGTGTCAGGTTATCCCCTACTTTACCGCCTATTGTCCCACGTATTCCCGATATTGATTTTATTAAAGTCATTGATTATTATTTTAAATTTTGAATTTTAAATTATAAATTGTTCACAAATATAATAATTGACAGTTTATAAAAGTCATTTAGAATTCAAAATTCATCTTTTAAATTCCTAAATTAGGCGAATGAATTTTTTAGCACACATCTATCTTTCCGGTGATAATGATTTAATCAAAATTGGCAATTTCATGGCCGATGGAATTCGTGGAAAACATTTTGAAAGTTTTCCTTTAGAAATTCAAAAAGGAATTATTCTGCATCGTGCCATAGACACTTTCACCGATGCGCATCCCCTTTTCAGACAAAGTACCAAAAAATTGCACGAAAAATACCATCATTATGCAGGTGTAATTGTTGATGTTTTTTACGACCATTTTTTGGCGAAAAACTGGACAAAGTATTCCGATGAAAAACTAGAGGACTTTGTGATACGATTTTACCAATCCTTGCATTATAATTATGAAATCTTGTCAGAACGAACCAAAGGACTAATGCCTATCATGATGGAAGAAAATTGGCTGGTGAGTTATCAAACAGTTGAAGGAATTGAGCATATTTTGACTCAAATGGACCATCGCACCAAAAATGAATCTAAAATGCGGTTTGCTACCAATGAGCTTTCAGAATTTTATTCGGAATTTGAAAAGGAGTTCACCCAATTCTTTGAAGAATTAATCTTATTTTCGAATAGTAAAAAACCCACTTTATGAAAAAAATAATGTTCCTGCTTTTACTTATCGTTTTAGGTTGCAAATTAAACGAAAAGACTATTCAACCAACAGGTTTAGTGACTTCTAAAGCGATGGTCGTTTCTGCTCGTGAAGAAGCGTCGCAAATTGGAGTTGAAATCATGAAAAAAGGCGGTAATGCTTTTGATGCTATGGTTGCCATGGAACTGGCTTTGGCGATTTCACATCCTCAGGCAGGAAATATTGGTGGTGGCGGTTTCATGGTTTTCAGAAAAGCCAATGGTGAAACAGGCGCTATCGATTACAGGGAAAAAGCGCCTTTGGCTGCATCTAAAGATATGTTTCTAGACAAAAAAGGAAATGTAATAGAAGGAAAAAGTACTGCGACTGCTTTGGCATCCGGAATTCCGGGTACCATTGCAGGAATATTTGAAGTGCACAAAAAATATGGCTCTTTACCCATCAGTGAAATTCTCAAACCTGTAATTGCTTTGGCAGAAAGAGGTGTTATTGTCACTAAATTTCAAGCCGAAAGTTTGGCGTATCACAGAGCCTCCTTTATAAAAAGTAATGGTAAGAACAGTTTATTTTCTAAAGTATATAAAGAAAATGATACTATAAAACACATCGCTTTGGCAGCAACATTAAAACGAATTGCTAAAAACGGACGAGATGAATTTTACAAAGGGGAAACTGCTCAAAAATTAGTTTCTTTTCTTGCTAAAAAAGGTGGAAATACCACCATTGAAGATTTTAATAGTTATAAAGCCAAGTGGCGAACTCCAATTACTTTTCAATATAAAAATTTAAAAATCACCTCGATGTCGCCTCCCAGCAGTGGTGGAATTTGTTTGAATCAAATCATGAAAATGATTGAGCCCTTCAACCTCTCGCAAATGGGACATAACAGCGGAAAAACAATTCAAGTCATTACTGAAGCAGAACGAAGAGCCTACGCGGACAGGAATTATTTCTTGGGTGATCCTGATTTTGTAAAACTTCCGGTAAAAGAATTAGTAAGTCCATTCTATTTAGAAAAAAGAATGGCTGATTTTTCATTTGATAAAGCTTCTAAATCTTCGGATATTGCCCACGGAGCAATCAAGGGATATGAAAGCAACCAAACCACACATTACTCTATTGTTGATGCCGCTGGGAATGCAGTTTCAGCAACAACTACTTTAAATGATAACTATGGTTCTAAAATATATTGTGACGAATTGGGTTTCTTTTTGAATAATCAAATGGATGATTTCAGTGCCAAACCGGGTGTTCCCAACTTATACGGACTCACTGGAAGTGAAGCCAACAGTATTGCTCCCGGAAAAAGAATGTTAAGTTCCATGACACCCACGATTGTCGAAAAAAACGGTACGCTTTTTATGGTTGTAGGTACACCGGGAGGCTCCACCATTATCACATCGGTGTTACAAACGATATTAAATGTGTATGAATTTGATATGAGCATGCAAGAAGCGGTAAACGCCCCACGTTTTCACCATCAATGGTTACCCGATGAAATTACTTTTGAACCCAATTCATTCGATACAGAATTATTGAATAATCTGAAGAAAAAAAGCTATTTAATCAATGAAAAAAACAAAGAAATCATTGGTGAAGTTGATGCAATTTTGGTTTTGCCAAATGGAAAATTAGAAGGTGGCGCAGACAAAAGAGGTGATAATAAAGCCGTTGGTTTTTAAATTTATACATTCAAATGAAAAAAATTAGTATTCTATTATGTATGCTTTCTATTGGGTGTAAAACCCAAAATGTAATGGTTCAGCCCACAGGATTGGTTGCTGATAAAGCAATGGTCGTTTCGGCACGGGTAGAAGCGTCCAAAATTGGAGTTGAAATCATGCGAAAAGGGGGCAATGCTTTTGATGCGATGGTGGCAACCGAATTAGCTCTTGCAGTGGCTTATCCGTTTGCTGGAAATCTTGGTGGTGGCGGTTTTATGGTGTACCGAAAAGCGAACGGTGAAATTGGTTCGTTAGATTACCGTGAAAAAGCGCCGATAGCAGCCACGAAAGATATGTTTCTGGACGAAAAAGGAAATGTCATAAAAGGAAAAAGTACTGAGTCTCCTCTGGCTATTGGAGTTCCCGGAACAATTGCCGGTGTTTTTGCAGTTCATGAAAAACTAGGTTCATTACCGATTGCAGACATCCTGAAACCTGTAATTGCATTAGCCGAAAAAGGGGTTATTGTTACCAAAAAACAAGAAGACCGACTAGCTGCTTATCGAGATAGAATTATAAAAGTAAATGGGAACAAAACGTTATTTGCAACTGCTTTCAAAGAAAATGATGTAATACAATATCCTGCGCTGGCAGCTACGTTGAAAAGGATTTCAAAAAAGGGCAGAGCTGAATTTTACAAAGGAAAAACTGCTGAAATATTAGTGAAATACCTTCAAGAAAAAGGAGCTATCATCACCTTAGAAGATCTGGCTCAATACGAAGCCAAATGGAGGACGCCACTCACTTTTGATTACAAGGATTTAAAGATAATCTCGATGCCTCCACCAAGCAGTGGCGGAATATGTCTCGCTGAAATATTCAAAATGATAGCGCCTTTCGACCTGGCTAAAATGGGACATAACTCAACCGAAGCCATTCAAGTTATTGTTGAAGCCGAAAGAAGGGCTTACGCAGACAGAAGTTATTATCTGGGCGATCCTGATTTTGTAAAAATTCCTTTAAAAGCCTTAATGGCAGATGCGTATTTGAAACAAAGAATGTCGAATTTTAGTTTTGAAAAAGCCACCTTATCATCGGATATAAAAGAAGGAAAAGTAAATTATAATGAGAGTACAGAAACTACTCATTATTCTATTGTAGATCAGTTTGGGAATGCTGTTTCGGCAACAACAACATTAAACGACGGTTACGGGTCTAAATACTATTGTGATGAATTGGGATTTTTCCTCAACAACGAAATGGATGATTTCAGTGCCAAACCAGGTGTGCCTAATATGTTTGGATTAGTGGGAAATGAAGCCAATAGTATTGCTCCACAAAAACGAATGTTAAGTTCCATGACACCAACAATTGTGGAGAGAAACGGCAAATTATTCATGGTTGTGGGTTCTCCCGGAGGCTCGACAATAATTACATCAGTATTGCAAACGATTTTAAATGTTTCTGAGTATAATTTCAGCATGCAACAAGCAGTAAACGCACCTCGTTTTCATCATCAATGGTTACCGGATTTAATCACTTTTGAGCCTAATACTTTCGATGCTAAAACTTTTGAAACCTTAAAGTCCCGAGGATACATCATCAATGAAAAAACAACACCTGTAATAGGAAAAGTAGATGCGATTTTGGTTTTACCAACTAAAAAATTAGAGGGTGGTGCTGATTTTAGAGGTGACGATACAGCGGTTGGTTTTTAGTCCGTCGATTGTGCTCGGAATGATGACAAATTTACTTTTTTATGAAATTTACACACGCCTTAGAAAACGCTTTTACACAAAATAGATTCAAAAGCTGTGCAGCAGTTTGTCGCAAATTGTAATTTAAACCCCTTAAGCACAAAAGAAGCTTTAAAAAACATTTGTTAGGATTAAAATAATAGTAGTTTTGCATCCCCTTTAAAAAAAATATAATGTTCAAAAAGTTGATCACCAAATTAGAAGTAATAATTGCCATAGCACAGTCTTTATTGACTCCAAAACAGTTTATATTTTTATCTGCTGTTTTAGTTGGTATCTCTTCTGCATTTGCCGTAATCGTTTTAAAAACTTTTGCCCATTGGGTTTTTTCTTTTGCCACGTATGTCAGTGGAATATTAAAATTAGGTTTTCTTAATAGCATCTTGCCTATAATTGGTATTCTGCTTACTGTTTTTGTAGTCAAAAGAGTTTTGGGAGGAACCATACAAAAAGGAACTTCGCAAATTTTATATGCTGTTGCCAAAAAAGCAAGTATTATTCCAAAAAAACAAATGTATTCCCAAATTGTTACCAGCTCACTAACAGTTGGATTAGGAGGGTCTGCAGGTCTGGAGAGCCCTATTGTTATTACAGGAGCTGCTTTTGGGTCTAATTATGCCCAAAAATATAAACTGAGTTATAAAGACCGAACGCTTCTAATCGGTTGTGGTGTTGCCGCAGGTATTGCCGCTGCTTTTAATGCGCCAATTGCGGGTGTATTATTTGCTATTGAAGTGTTATTAGTTGATGTGAGTATTGCGGCATTTACACCCATTATGATTGCAGCGGCAACAGGCGCATTAGTATCCGTTATTGCCTTGGACGAAGCCATCTTACTGTCCTTTAAGCAACAGCAAAGTTTTGATTATCACAACCTTTTTTTTTACGTCCTTTTAGGCTTGTTTACCGGGTTTGTTTCCGTTTATTATTCCCGTAACTTTCAAAGGGTAGAACATTTTTTTGCCAGACTTAAATTATCGCCTTATAAAAAAGCCTTATTTGGTTCTTCTATTTTGGCCATTCTTATTTTTATTTTTCCAACACTTTTTGGAGAAGGATATGAAAGTATCAAAACATTATCCGAAAATGATCCCGGAAAATTATTGGAGAACACTTTATTCAGTAGTTTTAGAAATAATAGTTGGGCGCTTTTATTGTTTGTAGGTTGCACCATGATGATAAAGGTTTTTGCTACAGGAATAACCTTGAGTAGTGGTGGTAATGGAGGTAATTTTGCACCTTCCCTATTTCTGGGGTCTTATGTTGGTTTTTTCTTTGCTAAATTTTTAAATTTAACCGGATTAACGAAACTTCCTATCAGCAATTTCACTTTGGTTGGCATGGCCGGAATATTGAGTGGCTTGTTTCATGCACCATTGACTGCGATTTTCTTAATTGCTGAAATTACAGGAGGTTATAATTTAATGATTCCACTTATGATTGTTTCTTCTATCAGTTTTGCTATTTCAAAGCGTTTTGAAAAACATTCTATGGATGTAAAAAATCTTATTCAAAAAGGACATGCATTTACCAGCAATAAAGACACTAATGTTCTTTCCACATTAGAAACAAATTCTATTATTCAAACGGATTTTTTAACGGTCACGCCAAATGAAAATTTAGAAAAATTAGTAGATTTGATATCACATTCCAATCAAGTAATTTTTGCTGTAGTAGATCCAGAAAATCAACTTCTAGGAATGGTTCATTTTAATACTATTCGGGAAATAATATTCAATACCTATAGAGTTAAATATACTTTGGTCAAAGATATTATGATAAAACCTTTGGAAACAGTCACTCCGGATGACAGTATGGAAACCGTCATGAATAAATTTGAAAAATCTAAAGTAGCCTTTTTGCCAGTACTCAAAAACGACAAATATTATGGTTTTATTTCTAAATCTATTGCGCTTGAGGCCTACAGAACTAAACTAAAATCGATGACGATAGAATAATTTCCTAATTATTTTTAACACAAACTTCTAAACTGTTACATCAAAAGAACAAATCAAAATAGTAACTTTGTTTCCGAAAAATTCGGAATCTGCGAAAAATTATGTTAGACAAAGACAATACCATCGAAGTTCAAGGCGCTCGCGTGCACAACTTAAAAAATATAGACGTTTCCATTCCTCGCGAAAAACTGGTCGTGATTACCGGTCTTTCGGGATCCGGAAAATCTTCCTTAGCTTTTGATACTATTTATGCCGAAGGGCAACGCCGTTATGTAGAAACTTTTTCGGCTTATGCGCGCCAGTTTCTTGGTGGCTTGGAACGTCCCGATGTGGATAAAATTGACGGACTTTCTCCAGTAATTGCTATTGAACAAAAAACGACCAGTAAAAGTCCGCGTTCCACCGTGGGAACTATCACTGAAATTTATGATTTCCTGCGTTTGCTTTATGCTCGTGCAGCTGATGCATACAGTTACAACACCGGCGAGAAAATGGTTTCCTATTCTGATGAGCAAATCAAAGATTTGATTATTCAAGATTTTACCGGAAAGCGAATCAATATTTTAGCGCCTGTTATTCGGTCTCGTAAAGGACATTATGCGGAGCTTTTTCAACAAATTGCCAAGCAAGGTTTTCTTAAAGTACGCGTAAACAGCGATGTATTGGATATTACTTTGGGAATGAAATTAGACCGTTATAAAACACACGACATCGAAATTGTTGTGGATCGAATGGTAATTGAAGATACTCCTGATAACGAAAAGCGATTGTCCGAAAGTATTAATACAGCCATGCATCACGGCGAAAACGTCTTGATGGTTTTAGATCAAGATTCCAATGAAGTACGATTTTTTAGCAGGAATTTGATGTGTCCTACTACTGGAATTTCCTATCAAAATCCTGAACCCAATTTATTTTCTTTCAATTCCCCTAAAGGTGCTTGTGATCATTGCAATGGCTTAGGAACAGTCAATGAAATTAACCCAAAAAAGATTATTCCAAATCCAAAATTATCCATAAAAAATGGCGGTTTTGCGCCTTTAGGCGAATACAAATCATCTTGGATTTTTAAGCAACTGGAAATTATCGGAGAAAAATACGATTTCAAATTGACGGATGCCATAGAAACCATTCCGCAGGAAGCGATGGAAATGATTTTGAATGGTGGGAAGGAAAAATTCACCATCAACTCAAAAGATTTAGGTGTTGCCCGAGAATACAAAATTGATTTTGAAGGAATTTCACATTTCATAAAAAACCAACATGATGAAAGCGGCTCTACATCAATCAAGCGCTGGGCAAAGGAATTTATGGACGAAATAAAATGTCCGGTTTGTGACGGTTCCCGTTTGAAAAAAGAAGCGATGTTCTTTAAAATCAATGAAAAGAATAGTACCGAATTGTGCGATATGGACATTTCGGATTTGACCGCTTGGTTTCTTGATTTAGATAATCACTTGTCTGATAAACAAAAGCGTATCGCAACTGAAGTAATCAAAGAGATTAAGGATCGACTGAACTTTTTGATGAATGTAGGCTTGGATTATTTGGCTTTAAGCCGAAGCTCTAAATCACTTTCGGGTGGTGAAGCACAACGCATACGATTAGCCACGCAAATTGGTTCACAATTAGTGGGTGTTTTATATATTCTGGATGAGCCGAGTATTGGTTTACATCAAAGAGACAATGACAAATTGATTCATTCTCTGGAACAATTACGAGATATTGGAAACTCCGTAATTGTAGTGGAACACGATAAAGACATGATTGAACGTGCGGATTATGTAATTGATATTGGTCCAAAGGCAGGGAAATTTGGCGGAGAAATCATTAGCATTGGAACTCCTGCAGAAACAATGGCCTCAAATACCATTACGGCACAATATCTCAATGGGAAGATGAAAATTGAGGTTCCAGCAAAACGTCGGGAGGGAAATGGGAAATTCCTAAAACTGACCGGAGCAACCGGAAATAACTTGAAAAATGTTTCGATAGAATTGCCTTTGGGCAAAATGATTTGCGTGACTGGAGTTTCCGGAAGTGGTAAATCTACGTTAATTAATGAAACGCTCTACCCTATTTTGAACGCGTATTATTTTAATGGTGTCAAAAAACCAAAACCGTATAAAAAAATTGAAGGACTGGAACATATTGATAAAGTGATTGATATTGACCAAAGTCCGATTGGCAGAACGCCCCGCTCTAATCCTGCAACTTATACCGAAGTTTTTACCGAAATCAGAAATCTGTTTACGATGACTTCTGAAAGTCTGATTCGGGGATATAAAGCCGGACGTTTTAGTTTTAATGTCAAAGGCGGACGTTGTGAAACCTGCCAAGGTTCTGGAGTGCGAACGATTGAAATGAATTTTTTACCTGATGTATATGTAGAATGTGAAACCTGCCAAGGAAAGCGTTTTAACAGAGAAACTTTAGAGATTCGATACAAAGGGAAATCCATTTCGGATGTGTTGAATATGACGGTAGATGAAGCGGTTCCGTTCTTTGAAATGATTCCGAAGATTTATAGAAAAGTAAAAACTATTCAGGATGTTGGATTAGGATATATTACTCTTGGACAACAAAGCACGACGCTTTCTGGCGGGGAGGCACAACGCATTAAGCTGGCGGGAGAATTATCTAAAAAAGATACTGGGAACACGTTTTATATCCTGGACGAACCCACAACTGGTTTGCATTTTGAAGACATTCGAGTGTTGATGGAAGTGATCAATAAACTGGTTGACAAAGGAAATACGATTTTGATTATCGAACACAATATGGACGTGATTAAACTTGCGGATTACATCATCGACATTGGCCCTGAAGGCGGAAAAGGCGGCGGACAACTCATTGCCAAAGGAACTCCGGAAGAAATTATTAAAAATAAGAAAAGCTATACGGCGCAGTTCTTGAAAAAAGAATTACTTTAGTATACATAAAAAATAAAAAAATAATTTTTGGAAATTATGAATTTAAAAGAAGCGTTCAGTAGTGTCGAAAACTATTTTTCACCGAAAATAATTGGTGAAGTTAATGATCAATTTATCAAAGTGGCAAAAATCAAAGGCCAAGATTTACCGTGGCATAATCATGAAAAGGAAGATGAATTATTTTACATTGTTGAAGGAGAACTTTTAATGGAAATTGAAAACGAACCTAAATTCACTATGAAAAAAGGAGATTTATTTGTGGTTAAAAAAGGTATAAACCACAGAGTTTCGTCAACTGACGACTGTTTAATAATGCTGATAGAATCAAAAACTACTGAACATACTGGTAAAGTTATATCTAAAATAACAAAATCCATTGAAGAGCAAACGTATTAAATTTGCTTAGCCCTGATAGCAATGGAAATCCTTTATTGTTTTTCTTTAAAACAATAAAGATTGAAATGGATAGCAGGAAATAGCTCCAAAAAAAGAAAAAGTAAAATATATTTTTGAAAATGAGATTAGAAGATTTTGATAACGACGAAGATAGAGTAATCCAAGACCGCCTAAAAAGAAAGACTTGGAACGAAATCAGAACCAATGACAGTTGGGCGATTTTTAAAATTATGGCTGAATTTGTAAACGGGTATGAGAGCATGGGGCGCATAGGACCGTGTGTAACTATTTTTGGTTCGGCACGAATGAAACCGGAAGATGCATATTATTTGCTTGCCGAAAAAATTGCCTATAAAATCAGTAAGGCGGGTTATGGCGTGATTACTGGTGGTGGCCCGGGAATTATGGAAGCAGGAAATAAAGGAGCTCATCTGGGTGGCGGCGCATCAGTAGGATTGAATATTGTATTGCCCTTTGAGCAACATTTCAACCCGTATATTGACAGCGATAAAAATCTTAATTTTGATTATTTCTTTGTTCGAAAAGTGATGTTTGTCAAATATTCTCAGGGTTTTGTCGTGATGCCGGGTGGTTTTGGAACGATGGACGAGTTATTTGAAGCTATAACCTTAATACAGACGAAAAAGATTGCAAGATTCCCAATAATATTAGTTGGCAGCAGTTTTTGGTCGGGATTAATCGATTGGATCAAAGCGGTTTTAGTTGAAAGGGAACATACGGTAAACGCTGAAGATCTAGATTTATTCAAAATTGTAGATACTGAAGATGAAGTGGTTCATATTCTGAATGCTTTTTATAAGAAATATGATTTATCACCAAATTTTTAAAATGAAGAAGCTGCCCCCCAAACAGCTTCTTTTTTTGTTTAATTTTAATTAACAACTATATCTAATAAAGAGGTATATTCATTTTTTAATAAATTAATACGAGGAAATTGAGATCAAACCTTAAAATAGTATTTTATCTTTTTGTTTTATTGGCTTCGGTCAAACAATATGCACAACATCATAATAACTTATCCGTAGAACTGAATCCTGAAAGTAAAATTTTAAATGTTAAACAAGAAATTACTTTTATAAATCAGTCTGAGGATTCTTTGACTACTATTGTTTTGAATGATTGGAACACTGCTTATTCTAACAAAAATACGCCTTTAGCCAAACGATTTTCGGATGAATTTTACAGGGGTTTTCACTTAGCCAAAGAGGAAGAACGAGGAAGTACACTAAATTTGACCATACTGGATGAAAATCAACTTTTCCTGTCTTGGCAAAGAACAGAGAAAAACCCTGATTATATAGTGGTTCAGTTACGCAATAAATTGCTTCCAAATCAGAAAATTAAGCTACAACTCACCTATGTTTCTAAAATACCGAGCGATAAATTTACCAAATATGGATACAATAGCAATGGGACATTTAACCTGAAAGACTGGTACCTTACTCCTGCCCGTTATGAAAATCATGCCTTTACAAAATATAGTAACATGAATTTAGACGATATTGCTAATGCGATATCAAATGTGACTATTGATTTTAAAATACCCATACATTTTGAGCTTACGTCAGATTTAAAAAGTACCAAAACAATATCAAAAGATGATTTTACGCACTACCAATTATCCGGCAATAACAGAACTGTTTTCAGCTTAATCATCGAGCCAAAATCTAGTTTTGAAAGTTATAAAAATAATGCTATTGAAGTGCTTACCGATTTGAAAAACAGTAAATTAGAGCCCATCCAAAAAGCAATTGTAATTGATAAAATTATAAATTTCACTACTAATTTAATTGGAAAATATCCTCATGATAGAATTATTATTTCAAAAACAGATTATGAAAGAAATCCTTTTTATGGACTGAACCAGCTACCTTCCTTCATTAGTCCGTTTCCGGATGACTTTATTTATGAGATTAAATTTTTGAAAACGTACTTAAATGAGTACTTGAAAACCAGCCTGCATCTGGATCCAAGAAAAGACAATTGGATTTATGACGGGATTCAAGTATATGCAATGATGAAATATATAGATGAGAATTACCCCGATACTAAAATGTTGGGTAGTGCTTCAAATATAAGGTTGTTAAAAAGCTTTAATTTAACTAATGTTGGTTTCAATGACCAATACAGTTATTTTTATATGTTGATGGCCCGAAAAAATCTGGACCAACCGCTTGGAGATTCAAAAAACAGCTTAATTAAATTTAACGAGCAAATTGCCAGTAAATATCGTGCGGGTTTAAGCATTCGCTTTTTGGATAATTATTTACAAAATAACGCCGTTATAACTAGTATTCGACAATTCTATCATCAAAATCATACCAAACAGGTAACAAGGAATGATTTTGAGAGTGTATTGAAAGCAAACACCAAAAAAGATATCAGTTGGTTTTTTAATACAATTATTAATTCCAGAGACATCATTGACTATAAATTTTCAAGCGTAACAAAAACCAGAGACAGTATTACTTTTTCGGTGCGCAATAAAACTGCAACCGTTATTCCTATTCCGGTGTATGGAACAAAAAAAGGAGAAATCGTTTTTAAACAGTGGTTAGATATTAAGGAATGTGACAATAGTTTTACAATTGCTAAAAACAATGCGGATAAAATTATTTTAAATCTAAAAAATGAAGTTCCAGAATACAATTTAAGAAATAACTGGAAGAAACTAAGTGGTTTTTTTCCCAACAATCGCCCTGTAAAATTTGTATTTATGAAAGACCTAGAAGATCCGTATTACAATCAGGTGTTGTATGTTCCCTCGATCGGGTACAATCTTTATGACGGCATCACACCGGGCATACGATTGCATAATAAAACCATTTTAGACAAGCCGTTTATTTTTGACATCAACCCATCATACTCAACTAAATCAGATAATTTATCAGGCTC
The DNA here is from genome assembly GCF_003968755.1 of Flavobacterium sp. RSP15. Taxonomy (GTDB): domain Bacteria; phylum Bacteroidota; class Bacteroidia; order Flavobacteriales; family Flavobacteriaceae; genus Flavobacterium. The sequence continues at coordinate 28,902 of NZ_RYDL01000019.1, forward strand.
AGCTCACTTTGTAGCCAACCAAAATTTCAGAAACAGTACCCTTTACAACGCAAAATATTCAATCAGTGGCTCCTACTTTCATTATGCACAGGATGCAGCATATCTTAGACTAAATCCAACGGTGCAATTGCGTATCCGAGAGCCCAACTTCAGAGACAATAGGAAACAGCTTTTCTTATTCCGACAAGTAATTGTCAATAAAGAAAAAAGTATCCTGGTACTTGACAACTCCCCCGAAAATTATTCTGTTTTTGATGCGAGATATATTAATACCAAAACAGAAGTTACCAACCATTTTAATTTTACTACGGATCTACAAATTTCTGGTAAATTCGGAAAAATTACAGGTGAAATTGAATACCGAAAACTCTTTGAAAACAACCGGCAAATTAATTTACGGTTGTATGCGGGAAGTTTTTTGTATAATAAAACGCAATCCGATTTTTTCAGCTTCGCATTAGACCGGCCAACGGATTACCTTTTTGATTACAATTATTTAGGAAGATCAGAAAACAGTGGTCTTTTCAGTCAACAATACCTTGTAGCCGAAGGAGGTTTTAAATCAAAAATCAATACCCCTTTTGCCAATAGATGGATAACTAGCATGAACGCCAGTTACAGTATATGGAACTGGATTGAAGTCTATGGGGATTTAGGGATCATTAAAAACAAAGGAATAAAAGAGCGTTTTGTTTATGATAGTGGTATTCGCCTGAATTTAGTCACAGACTATTTTGAACTTTATTTTCCTATTTATTCTACCAATGGGTGGGAAATAGGTGAAAAGAATTATAACGAAAAAGTGCGGTTTATAGTTACTTTTTCACCTAAAACATTAATCAATCTTTTTAATCGAAAATGGTTCTAATTCAATAAGATTCTCATTAATTATTAAATTATTCTTAGCAAATTGATTTTATAATTACATATAATAAAAAAATAAGATACTTTTTATTAGAATAAATTACAATAATTTAATTATATTTATTTCAATGAATTATGAATCTAGCTACTTTTTAAGTAAATTTGCACCTCAAAGTTATACTTTTCAATTATGATAAAAGAAAAAACCAATACTACATTGACATTTGAAGATTTCAAAATCGAAGTATTAAATGACTATAAAATAGCCATATTAAGCAGAGAGTGCAGCCTTTTAGGCCGTAAAGAAGTATTGACTGGAAAAGCTAAATTTGGGATTTTTGGTGACGGAAAAGAAGTGCCGCAACTGGCAATGGCGAAAGCATTCCAAAATGGAGATTTCCGTTCTGGATACTACCGTGATCAAACGTTTATGATGGCTATTGGTGAACTTACTATCCAACAATTTTTTGCCGGATTATATGGTCATAATGATATCGAACAAGAACCAATGTCAGCAGGAAGGCAAATGGGCGGTCACTTTGCTACCCACAGCTTAAATGAAGATGGAAGTTGGAAAAACTTAACAAAACAAAAAAACTCTAGCGCTGACATTTCCCCAACTGCCGGACAAATGCCACGTTTACTAGGACTGGCTCAAGCATCAAAAATTTACAGACAAGTCTCTGGAATACCAAATGCAGCTAATTTTTCTAATCAAGGAAATGAGATTGCCTGGGGCACCATAGGAAACGCAAGTACTTCAGAAGGCTTATTTTTTGAAACTATCAATGCAGCGGGTGTTTTACAAGTACCAATGGTAATGAGTATTTGGGATGATGAATATGGGATTTCTGTTCATGCAAGACATCAAACCACAAAAGAAAATATTTCTGAAATTTTAAAAGGATACCAAAAAGACAAAAACACAAATGGCTTTGAAATTTTAAGAGTAAAAGGATGGGATTATGCAGACCTGATTGCCACGTATGAAAAAGCTGCCACTATAGCCCGACAAAATCATACTCCTGTTTTGATACACGTAAATGAATTGACACAACCGCAGGGACATTCCAGTTCTGGTTCCCATGAGCGCTACAAAAATTCCGACCGATTGGCCTGGGAAAAAGACTATGATTGCATCCGTCAAATGAGATTATGGATGATTGCTATCAATATTGCTTCTCCTGAAGAAATTGAAGCCATTGATGCACAAGCCAAAAAAGATGTTTTAGAAGGCAAGAAAGCAGCTTGGAATGCATTTTTAGAACCCGTAATTGAAGAGCAAAAAGAAATAGTTGCTCTATTGCAAAAAATAGCCGAAAGTAGCAAAAACAAAGAAGTAATATTAAAATATACCGCCGATTTAAGCAATATCAAGTCTCCTTTGAAAAAGGAAATTTTGGTGACAGCACGAAAAGTATTGCGTTTAATCCTAAATGAAAATGGCAAAGCTGAACTATCGCTTTGGATAAAAACGTACACTGCTAAAACACAAAATAATTTTAGCAGCAACTTATTTTCAGAAACAGATTTAAATGTGTTCTCTGTCAAAAAAGTGGTACCGGTATATCAAGAAAATGCAAAAGAAGATACTGATGGACGTATGATTTTGCGCGATAATTTTGATGCTATTTTTACTAAATATCCTGAAACATTAATATTTGGCGAAGATGCAGGAACCATTGGCGATGTTAATCAAGGTTTAGAAGGAATGCAGGAAAAATATGGAGAACTCCGCGTTGCCGATGTAGGAATTCGAGAAGCAACCATTTTAGGTCAAGGCATTGGAATGGCATTAAGAGGCTTACGCCCTATTGCCGAAATTCAATATTTAGATTATTTATTGTATTCGATTCAAATCATGAGTGATGATTTAGCTACGTTGCGATATAGAACCGTAGGAAAACAAAAAGCACCACTAATTATACGTACTCGCGGTCATCGTTTAGAAGGCATCTGGCATTCTGGCTCTCCTATGGGAATGATCATAAACGCCGTGCGAGGAATTCATGTTTTAGTTCCTAGAAACATGACCCAAGCAGCCGGTTTTTATAATAGTTTATTAGAATGTGACGAACCTGCTTTAGTCATTGAGTGCCTGAACGGTTATCGATTGAAAGAAAAAATGCCACTAAACTATGGCGAATTTAAAACCCCAATTGGAGTAGTTGAAACCTTAAAACAAGGAACAGACATTACACTCGTTTCCTATGGTTCCACTTTGCGATTAGTACAGCAAGCTGCCAAGGAACTCCTTGAAATAGGTATAGATTGCGAGATTATCGACCTACAATCTTTGCTTCCGTTTGACATTAATCAAGATGTTGTAAAAAGTATTGCTAAAACAAATCGTCTTTTAGTAATCGATGAAGATGTTCCGGGCGGAGCTTCTGCTTATGTTTTACAACAAATTATTGAACAACAGGATGCCTATAATTATTTAGACAGTAAACCGCAAACCTTGACCGCAAAAGCACATCGACCTGCGTACGGAACAGATGGTGATTATTTCTCTAAACCTTCAATAGAAGATATTTTTGAAAAAGTGTATGGTATAATGAATGAAGTAAATCCATCAAAATATCCAAATTTATACTAAAATCCAATTCATAAATTAGAATCCCAATTGGAAACGATTGGGATTTTTTTTGATAGAAAAAATACACCTACTCATTTCAAAACATTCATTAGAAAATCCCTTATTAGATTGTTTATCCCATTTAACGGATGAGCATGAAAAGTTGATGACGTTTTAAAGTAAGAATTCAGTTACTAAACTTGACACCTATTCATAAATAAATCTTAAAATTAGGAGTTAAAGACTATCCTTAAGTAAGTCGAAAGTTTAAACGTCATAAAGTCAAAAGGAACACTATTGCAAACAGTAGTTTAAAATCAATCTGTTGCGTCATTTTGTCTAATTTTAAAACACGACATTACACAGTGGCTGTTACTTATACACTCAAATTAAAAGGTTCGATCTGCTAATTAAAAGTTATAATACCATGGTAAAATTTTTATACAGCCTTTTTTTAATTAAATTTAAGCTTTTTAAAAACCAATAAATGACAAAACTAGAAAATATTCTACACAACATTCAAAATGTTAAAGTTATAGATAAAACAATTGATTACAACAGCTACCTGCCATTAGATTTATCCAATACAAATGAAATCTTATCAAAACGAAATATACATACCGCAATTGCCTTTGAAGAATACATTGAGGATTACTTAGCTCGAAATAATGCAAAAGTTGCTTTTGGAGGATATAATGAAATTAGAAATTTATACAAACGGAGTGAAATTTTTAATGACACGAAAACCGACGAAAGAAACATTCACATTGGTATAGACTTATGGGTCAAGGCAGGAACGCCGGTTCTTGCAGCATTAGACGGATTTATCCACAGCTTCAATTATAATACTGGTGTGGGTGATTATGGCCCCACTATTATTCTGGAACATAAAATAGAAAACCAAAAATTCTATACTTTATACGGTCATTTGTCGCTTGAAAGCATTGGTAACATTAATATTGGTGATGTATACGAAAAAGGAAGTCAGCTGGCTACATTAGGTGACGCTGCTGTCAATGGTGATTATGCCCCACATTTGCATTTTCAGATTATAAAAAAAATGGCTAAAATCCTTGGTGATTATCCCGGTGTATGCAGCAAAAATGATTTGAGCTACTATTTGAAAAATTGTCCAGATCCCAATATCCTATTAAAAATAAAATAAATCATGAAAAAAATAATGATTGTATTTAGCATTCTTTTACTTATTGGATGCAAATCAAAAACTGTTATAATTGCCCCAGAACCCGAAATTGAGAACGCTAAAATTGTGAAGCTGGACTTAACAGCAATCGATGCAAATCAAAAAGCTAAAGCATATGAATTAGGAAAGCGAGTTTTGATGACCTGTAATACTTCAAAATTCAAGCCTTTTAACCTCAATGAAGCCACAACGTCAGTAATAAAAAACACCACCGAAGAACGACTGACAAAAACCTGTACGCGTTTTCGCCAATATTATGGAACTTTTATTGATCTTCATTTAGTTGAAGTATATAAAAACAATTTTGACGGAAGTACTCTTTTCAGATACAAGGCATCATATACTAAAAAAGTAGCCAATAAGGAACTTCGAGTTACAATGAATGAAGAAAATAAAGTTTCCTCTATTAAATCCTTAGATTGGGTAAACTCATTTTTGATGGAATAATTTTTTGATAAATAGCAGTACATTTTTGCTTCCGGAATAGTTGTGGCAAAACAGGATAGAAATACTAAATTCAATATCATTGTTGTCCGATAAAAAAAGAAGCCAAATTAATGGCTTCTTAGTAAAAATCGTATTTTAGTTTTGCAAAATTA
>NZ_RYDL01000001.1 GCF_003968755.1 Flavobacterium sp. RSP15
CTTGCAAAAACGTTTTTGCAAGTGTTTAATTAAATATTTTTATCTAATAATCTGTATCGGTTATTCAGGACAAGACAACTTAAAAAAAATTAATCTTGATTGATTGTTTTTCTCCAAGTAAAGGAATTCAGGATGTGTCTTTTTGCAAATCTTCCAGGAGATTCAGCATTTACCATTTTTACGTAAGTAGCTTTAGGCACACTAATATATTCGTAAACACTTCCATTTGAAAAATTGATGATTAATCGTCCTTCCACGAACTTATAATCTGTAATTTTTGCAGTTGCAATAGTTTCAGTGTATTCCGGTAAGTTTTGTTTTAGAGTTTCAGGATTGATACTCACTAAGAAATGATAAGCTTCAATAATTTTTTTACTGTTTTCTTCAGCTGCTTTTAAACCAGTTTCATCTCCTTGAAATTTATCAGGATGCGCTTCTTTCATCGCATTACGATATATCGTTTTCAAATCTTTCAGCTCTGCAGTTTTGTCTACATTTAGCAGTTTTCGGTATTCAACTATTTTTTTCATAAATAAGGTAACTACTTGTCTTTTACTATAAAATCAATGTGATTTAATTTCAAAAAGCGACAAATTTTTTGCAAAGGTACACTTTTTTTTATTTTTTTGGTTTCAGACCAATAGATTTTTAAAAAAAAGTCTTTTGAAACGATATATTTAAGGAATAAAAACTAAAAAAGTTTTATTGTTGGGGCTTATTGTTTGCTTTATCGAAATTTTTGGATTTTTTCGGATATTTATTATAACTGATATCACTCGGATTTTCGATGATTGATTTTATCGTAATCCAATCTCCAATACTGTGTTTTTGAGCCATTTTATAGTCCAGAAGATAGGTACCACAGAAAAAATTTTTGTTTTCATCTTTTTCTATGATTCCTGTATAAACTCCTTTTTGCAGCATTTGTTCTTGTGAAGACTTTGTCATATCAATTTGATTTTATATAATTCTAATTGGCAAAGTTAATCAATTATTGAATGTATTGCTACAATTAAGCCTGACTCTATTGCTTTTAGTATTCTAGTTTTTTATTCCAATTTTATTCCACTGTAAACTTTAACTTTTATTTCATTTAATAATGAACTGATTTTATCAAAAAAAAACTAATTTAGAAGTTAAATTGAATGCATCTATTTCAAACAGCGTTCAATGTTAACGAAATTAAAAGTATATAAATATTTATTTGACAATCTATGAAAAGAAGATCTTTTTTAACTACCGCAACACTTGCATCTGCAGGTTTAACTACTTTTTTGATTACAGGCTGTACCTCCGGTACCAAAAAGAACGAAAATTTAGTATCTGTTGAAGATTTTAATGCCGTTTTTGAACTAGACGAAGAAACCATCAGCAGTGTTAGGGAGAAATTAATTTCTGGTAAATATACTTCAGAACAATTAGTGCAATTATACTTAAAACGGATTGAAGCTATTGATACCAATGGGCCTCAATTGCATTCAGTCATCGAAGTCAATCCAGATGCATTGGCTATAGCTCTTGCAATGGATAAAGAGTTAAAAGCAGGTAAAAGCAGAGGTCCTTTGCATGGAATCCCCGTTTTAATAAAAGACAACATAGACACAGCGGATAAAATGCTAACCACGGCTGGATCTTTGGCAATGGCAGGAAATAGTGCTTCAAAAGATGCTTTTGTCGTTAAAAAACTCAGAGAAGCCGGCGCAGTAATCATTGGAAAAACAAATTTAAGTGAATGGGCTAATTTTCGTTCTACCCAATCCTGTTCCGGTTGGAGCAGTAGAGGCGGTCAGACTAAAAACCCCTATATTTTAGATCATAATCCGTGCGGTTCCAGTGCTGGTTCAGGAGCAGCAGTCTCAGCCAATCTTTGTGTTGTTGCTGTTGGGACAGAAACGGATGGTTCTATTGTTTGTCCAGCTTCGGTAAACGGAGTTGTAGGGATTAAACCTACTGTAGGTCTGGTTAGTCGATCTGGGATTATTCCAATTTCAAAAACACAAGATACGGCTGGTCCAATGGCCAGAACCGTAACGGATGCTGCTATTTTATTAGGCGTAATTGCTGCTGTAGACCAAGATGATACTGTAACCCTTGAAAGTAAAGGGAAAGCACAGAAGGATTATACAACTTTTTTAGATAAAAATGCTTTGAAAGGCAAGCGTATTGGTATTGAAAAAAAGCCACAAGGAAATAATAAATACATTAATGCACTTTTAGATGATGCTGTCAATCTGCTAAAAAAACAAGGAGCTATTATTATCGAAATTGACTATTTGGAGAAAATTAATGCTTTGGGTCAGGCCGAATTCGAAGTTTTACAATATGAATTTAAAGATGGATTGAATACCTATTTGGCTACAGCCAATGCAAAAGTAAAAAGTTTGAAAGATGTTATCGATTTTAATACTGCTAATGAAGATAAGGCAATGCCGTATTTTAAGCAAGAAACATTAGAAAGTTCTAATGCTAAAAAAGGATTAGAGGACAAAAAATATCTGGAAGCATTAACCGTAAGTTTCGAAGGAAGTAAAAGTGTGCTAAATACAGTTTTTAAAGAAAATAAATTAGACGCTATTTGTGGAATCACCATGGGACCTGCTTGCAGTATTGATATGATCTACGGAGATCGTTGGGGAGGATATTCTTTAACTTCTCCTGCTGCAGCAAGTGGCTATCCACATATTACAGTTCCTTGCGGACTGGCTTATGATCTACCCGTTGGTTTATCATTTTTTGGTATGCCGTATACAGAAGGGAAATTAATAGGATTGGGCTATGCGTATGAACAAGTATCTAAAAAGAGAATAAAACCGGGACTTAAACCTTCTTTTTTATAATATTTCATAGGTATTTAAAAGGGTAAAAGGGTGAATTACCTTTTACCCTTTTATTTTTTTTATAATACTCACAAATGGAATTAATCGGGCATTCCGGACATTTGTGCTGAGGCCCACAAATTTCTCTTCCTAAAAAGAAAATGGCTCTTCCCAATTTCGTCCCAGATTTCTTTTGGTAAAACTTGCAAGAGTTGTTTCTCAGCTTTGATTCCGTCTTCGGATTCTGGGATTAATCAAATTCTGGGCACTACTCTAACTCCAACGGATGTTTTTTGCCTATATAAGTAAGTCGAAAGTTTAAAAGTCGTAAAGTCAAAAGAATTAACTTTAAGTAAAACAGCTTTAAATCAGATTGTTACATAATTTTATCCTGATTTTAAAATACGACATTATACCATGGTTATTACTTGTTTGTTATAATGATTCTAAATTTTTATCCCATTCCGTTGCATTTTCAAATAAATCCGTATCACTATTCTTTGAAGTCCACTGATAAAGAATTCACGCAATAGCGTTGTCCGGTTTTTGTAGGTCCGTCATCAAAAACGTGTCCTAAATGGCTGCCACAATTAGCACAAAGGATTTCAGTGCGTTTCATACCAAGTGTTACATCAGAAATATATTCTACTTTTCCAGGAATGGATTCGTCAAATGAAGGCCAACCGCAATGGGCATCAAATTTAGAGTTGCTTTCGAACAAAGATTCACCGCAGGCACCACAGCAATAGGTTCCTTTTTCGTAATGTAAGTTATAAGTTCCAGTATGTGGGTATTCAGTTCCTTTTTGTCGAAGAATTCTATACCGTTCTGCTCCTAATTTTTCTTTCCATTCTTGTTCTGTTTTTTCTAAAGGATATTTCATGATTATTTTTTTATTAATTGTATAGTGTTGTATTTCAATTATTTATTTTGGATGAATTGAACTGTTTTTTCAATTACTTTAAGGTTGCCTAGAATCTTTCTATGTCCTAATCCGTCTGTTAATAGTAACTCTCCATTTTTTAAATATTTATGAATGTGAATTCCAGCCTTTACGGAAACTTCAGGATCAAGGTTATCATGTATTACTAAAATAGGAATCGCTGTTTCTTTTGCAGCCAAAAAAGCAGAATAACTATTCATTTTTTCTCCGTATTTTTTTTCGAAATGCAAACGCAAAAGAGTACTTACATTAGGTTTCAATTGTAATTTTGCCACAAAATCATCTATAATATCTTCTACAACATCACCACTGCCAATCACTACGGCATGATTTACTTTTAAACCTTTTTTTATGGCGTTCAAAACGGACATTCCTCCTAATGAATGACCAATAGCTGCTTCAAAGGGCCCAAATTGCTTCTCTATTTCTAAAATTGTATCAATAAAGTCGACCATAATAGTCGTTTTTCCAGGTGATTTTCCATGTGCAGGAGCATCAAAACTGATCGTAGAATATCCGGCTTTAAGCAATTCATCCGCTATTTTGAATAATTGAGTTCCACGTCCTGACCAACCATGAACTAATAAAATTTTCTTGTCACTTTTTCCATATTCATACACAACAACTTCTTTGCCAATTGCCGGAATTGAAATTAATTTTTGTATACTATTTCGATCCATTTCTAACTCTCTTTTTGGAATCTTATGTTTTATGGGTGTAGTAAACAGTTTAGCTGCAAATAATGTAATTAGTTTTGGTGAAATAAAAGAGATTAATTTACTGGTTAATAAAATAATTTTAGGAATTTTCAATGATTGGGTATGATTAGAAGACTTTTTTGTCATTTTAATAAATTTTCAAGCAGGTTATTATATTATAATTTTTTTAGTAAATTTAGAAAAACATAAAAGTAGTATTTTTTAGAAAGTTTTCAGGCGTATTTATATAAAAGACTAAAATAGGGGTTAAAATTAATTAAAAATATCAAAAGTTCATACATGGAAATATTTCATATCAGTGCAGAGTGTTATCCTGTTGCAAAAGTAGGAGGTTTAGCTGATGTAGTTGGCGCATTACCAAAATATCAAAATAATGCAGAGCATCGTGTAAGGGTTGTAATACCTTGTTATGACACAAAGTTTAAAAAAGAAAATGAGTTTGAATGTGTTCATTGGAGTTCTGTAAAACTTGGAAATTTTAATTTTCCGTACAGTATTCTAAAAGAAAAAACAGACCAACTAGGATTTGAATTGTATTTGGTTGACATTCCGGATTTATTCGACAGGAAAGACGTGTATGGTTACGAAGATGATATTGAACGTTTTTTGTCTTTCCAGATCGCCACTTTGGATTGGATTATAGGTAGAAATGAAGTTCCGGATGTAATTAATTGTCATGATCATCATACGGGTATGATTCCATTTATGATGTTGTATTGTCACAAATACGAAAAATTACGAAATATTCCTTCCATGATTACCATTCATAATGGTTTATACCAAGGGCAGTTTGGGTTTAATAAATTATATTATTTACCCGAATTTGATTTGGCTCACGTAAATGTTTTAGAATGGGATAATTGCATTAATTCATTGGCAGTAGCCATAAAATGTGCTTGGGCTGTTACCACAGTTTCTCCAAATTATCTAAATGAAATCAACTATTCAGCAAATGGTCTGGAATCACTATTTAATTTGGTTCGGTATAAGTCTAAAGGGATTTTGAACGGAATTGATATTGAAGTTTGGGATCCGGAAAAAGACGCGATGATAGAAAAAAACTATTCGATTAAAAATTTTGAAAAAGGAAAACAGGAGAATAAAGAAAAATTATGCAAACTCTTTAATTTAGATCCAACAAAACCACTTTTTAGTTTTATTGGAAGATTATTAGAAGAAAAAGGAGGGGATTTATTACCACCAGCCGCAGCTCTTGTTTTATCTGAGAATTATCAACAAATTAATATTTTGATTTTAGGATCCGGAAGTACAATTATTGAAAAACAATTGAATACTTTGCTACAAGATTACAAAGGAAATTACAATACGTTTATTGGTTATAATGAAGAATTAGCACATTTGATTTACGCCGGTTCTGATTTTTTATTAATGCCTTCCAGAGTAGAGCCTTGCGGTTTAAACCAAATGTATTCGTTGCGCTACGGAACAATTCCCATTGTGAGACGAACTGGTGGGTTAAGAGATACAGTTGTTGATTTTGGCGATGACGGAAACGGAATTTGCCACGATCAGGCCACAGTTGGTGATGTTTGTTATTCTATTCAAAGAGCCGTCAATTTATATGATGATAAAGAACATCTGAACAAAATTAGAAAAATAGGAATGAACACAGACCATTCATGGGAGCGTGTTTGTCAGGAATATATAGAAATGTACAAACTAATAAGCAACAAGAAATGAAACCCAAAAAGAAAAATGTTATTGCAATTATTTTAGGTGGAGGACAAGGTTCAAGATTGTATCCCTTGACAGAATCACGATCAAAACCAGCTGTACCAATAGGAGGAAAATACCGATTGGTAGATATTCCTATTTCAAATTGTATGAATTCAGATATTTACAGAATGTTTGTATTGACACAATTTAATTCGGCTTCCCTGAATGCACACATAAAAAACACCTATAACTTTAGTATTTTTAGCCATGCCTTTGTTGATATTCTTGCTGCTGAACAAACTCCTGATAATCCAACCTGGTTTCAAGGGACTGCCGATGCCGTAAGACAATGTATGCCTCATTTCTTAAACCATGATTTCGATTATGCGTTGATACTTTCCGGAGATCAGTTGTACCAAATGGATTTCAACGATATGTTAGAAGAACACATTAAGAACGAAGCTGATATCTCTATTGCTACTTTGCCAGTAAATGCTAAAGATGCGCCTGAATTTGGGATATTAAAAACAAACTCCGAAAGCTGTATTGAATCCTTTATCGAAAAACCAGCGAAGGAATTATTACCGGATTGGGAATCGGATGTGAGTGAACAAATGAAAAGTGAAGGGAAAAATTACTTGGCTTCGATGGGAATTTACATCTTCAACAAAAAACTGTTGGTCGATATCATGTCCAATAAAGAAACCAAAGATTTTGGCAAAGAAATTATTCCGCAAGCGGTAGGCCACAGAAAGATTTTAAGTTATCAATATGAAGGATATTGGACGGATATTGGTAATATAGATTCCTTTTTTGAAGCGAATATTGGACTTACGGATGACTTGCCAAAATTTAATTTATTTGATGATACTAATAAAATTTATACCAGACCAAGATTATTGCCGCCATCAAAATTCCAAAAAACAATGGTTGATAAATCATTGATTTCAGAAGGTTGCATTTTGAATGCCAAAGAAATTAATCGTTCTGTAATTGGTATTCGATCCAGAATAGGGGAGGGAACTATCATTCAAAACAGCTACGTAATGGGTAATGATTTCTATCAGAATATTGATGATATGAATGAAGATCTTAAAAGCGACAGACAATTGGTTGGAATTGGGGAAAGATGTTTTATAAGTAATGCTCTCGTGGATAAAAACTGCAGAATTGGTAATGATGTATATATCAATGGTGGAAACCATCTAGAAGATTTTTCTAATGAGTTGTATGCCATAAAAGATGGAATTGTTGTTATCAAAAAAGGAGCAGTTATACCAGACAATTACATTATTAAGTAACACTAAAAACTGTTTTTCTTACACTAATATTCTGATTTTTACACAAAGCAGAAGCATACAATTGTTATATGAGCAAAGTTATCTCGCATTCCCTTTTTACCGATTTCGATATTGAATTATTCAAATCAGGGAAACATTTTCGTCTGTATGAAAAACTAGGTGCACATCTTCTTTCAGTTGATGGAACAGACGGTGTTTATTTTGCGGTTTGGGCGCCAACAGCTCAGTCTGTTTCTGTAGTTGGGGATTTCAATTTCTGGACACAAGGTAAACATCTGTTGGAAGTTCGCTGGGACTCCTCTGGCATTTGGGAAGGATTTATTCCAAACATCAAAAAAGGGACAACCTATAAATATAAAATACAATCTAATAATGGTGGAATCATAACAGAGAAAGCGGATCCGTTTGCTTTTTATTGTGAAAAACCACCACACACTGCCTCAGTAGTCTGGGATTTAGAGTATCAATGGAAAGACAAAAACTGGATGAAAACGCGTCAGAACCACAATGGTTTAGACAAGCCTTATTCAGTATATGAAGTCCATTTAGGATCCTGGAAACGGCATGCAGAAGAAAATCGGTTTCTGACGTATCTCGAATTTGCCGAAGATTTAGTATATTATATAAAAGAAACTGGATTTACGCACGTGGAGTTCATGCCCATCATGGAATATCCATACGATCCGTCTTGGGGCTATCAATTAGTGGGATATTTTGCACCAACTTCCCGTTTTGGGAATCCACAGGAATTCATGCATTTAGTAGATAAATTGCACGAAGCAGGAATTGGGGTAATCCTGGATTGGGTACCCTCTCATTTTCCAGATGATGCACATGGTTTAGGATTTTTTGACGGTTCCAATCTTTTTGAACATCCAGATCGTAAAAAAGGCTATCATCCGGATTGGAAAAGTTTAGTTTTCAATTATGGACGAAATGAGGTTCGCTCTTTTTTGATTAGTAATGCGTTATTTTGGTTACACCATTACCATGCGGATGCTTTGCGGGTAGATGCCGTTGCCTCGATGTTGTATCTAGATTATTCCAGAAAAGAAGGCGAATGGGAACCTAATATTTATGGTGGAAGAGAAAATCTAGATACTATTAGTTTCCTGAAAGAGTTTAATGAAGCCGTGTATCTAAATTATGAAGGCGTTCAAACCATAGCTGAGGAAAGTACTTCGTTCCCAATGGTTTCGAGACCAACATCTATCGGAGGTTTGGGTTTTGGAATGAAATGGATGATGGGTTGGATGCACGATACTTTGGAATATTTTCAAAAAGACACGGTGTACAGAAAGTATCATCAAAATGATTTGACTTTCTCGATGACCTATACTTTTTCGGAAAATTTTATGTTACCGCTTTCGCATGACGAAGTAGTGTACGGAAAAAAATCTATAGCAGGAAGAATGCCGGGAGATGAATGGCAGAAATTTGCGAATTTAAGATTACTTTATGGTTACATGTTTATGCATCCCGGATCTAAATTATTGTTCATGGGAAGTGAATTTGGACAAAGCAACGAATGGAATTTTGAAGGAAGTTTAGACTGGCATTTATTGCAATATCCCTATCATGAGGGCGTAAAAAAATTAATTACGGATTTGAATAAATTGTATAAAGTACATCCTGCATTACACGAAAAACAATTCAGTCCGGAAGGTTTTGAATGGATTAATTATTCGGATCATCAAAATGCGGTGATGTCTTTCATTCGAAAAGGAAATGATCCAAAAAACGATATAATTGTAGTGTGCAATTTCACGCAAGTGGTGCGCCCTGATTATCGAATTGGTTTACCTAAAAAAGGAAAATTAACAGAGATTTTTAACAGTGATGCTTCAAATTATGGAGGAAGTGGCGTTTCTAACACTACTAAAACAGCTATTGAGGCATTGCCTTATGATGGAAGAGATTATTCTGCGGAATTGCTATTACCGCCATTAAGTGTTGTTGTTTTTAAAATTAGATAATTTTTAACAAAGTGATTTAGAGGTTAAAAGAATTTCAGATTACAATGAGAATTAGATGTTAAGAGCATTTAAAGATTAATTATGTAGATGTAACAACTAATTTAAATTTAGTGTTGATTTATCGTTTTTTTGATTTTGACTCCCAATCTCTTACCTTCTTTGTTTTAAAACACACACCTATTTATCTCTAAATTTAAGCGTCTAAAAACTATAACGTTTTCGTTAATAAACCACACACATATAACTGTTTACAAAGTAATTTCGTAAGTTTGAAGGCTAGAAAAAGATTAAAATTAATACCATAAAACATGATTACAAATACAGAATTAGAATATAAAGGAGATTTATATCCCACAAAAATAATTTCTTTTGAACAGGAAGTTGATTCAATCTATTTTCATACCGATAATAGTGTCATCTTGAAAGTAACCATATTAAGAGATAGTTTAATCCGATTTAGATTTACAACAAAAGGGTATTTTAGCAATGATTTTTCTTATGCAATTGATAAAAGTCATTCTCATGGTTATAATTTTCTGGAAGTTTCTGAAGCAGAAGAGTATTATCAGATAAAAACCAGTAAGGTACAATGCAGGATTCAAAAAATAGACATGAGAGTATCTATTTATGATCTAGAAGAAAATATTATTTTAGAAGATGAGCTCGGATTTCATTGGGAAGAGAGCTATGAATATGGTGGCAACATTGTCAAAATGAGTAAGGCTTCAAAAGACGGGGAATGTTTTTACGGACTTGGTGACAAAGCAACCCAAATGAATTTGAAAGGAAAAAGACTGGAAAATTTTGCAACAGATCAATATGCCTTTCAAAAAGACCGAGAGCCCTTATACAAAGTTGTTCCATTTTATATTGGATTACGAAACAAGAAATCCTACGGTATTTTTTTTGATAATACTTTTAGAACCTATTTTGATTTTTGTCACGAAAGAAGAAATGTAACCAGTTATTGGGCTGAAGGTGGAGAAATGAATTATTATTTCATTTACGGACCCCAAATGCAAAATGTGGTTACTACATATACCGATTTGACCGGTAAGCCAGAATTGCCACCACTTTGGGCACTTGGATACCATCAATGTAAATGGAGTTATTATCCGGAAAGTAATTTAAAAGAAGTTGCAGCTAAATTCAGAGAGTTGAAAATTCCGTGTGACGCACTGTATTTGGATATTGATTATATGGAAGGTTTTCGATGTTTTACTTGGAACAAAGAATTTTTTCCGGATCCAAAAAGAATGGTGGCTGAGTTAGCCGAAGATGGTTTCAAAACAGTTGTAATTATCGATCCTGGAATAAAAATTGACAAAGAATATTCGGTATATCAAGAAGCTTTAGAAAATGATTATTTCTGCAAAAGAGCTGACGGTCCATACATGAAAGGAAAAGTATGGCCGGGAGAATGTAATTTTCCGGATTATACAAACCCTGCGGTAAGGGAGTGGTGGGCTGGATTGTTCAAAGAATTAATTTCGGAAATTGGAGTAAAAGGAGTTTGGAATGACATGAATGAACCCGCAGTAATGGAGGTTCCTAACAAGACATTTCCAATGGATGTGCGCCATGATTACGACGGAAACCCTTGCAGTCATAGAAAAGCACATAATATTTATGGTACACAAATGGCCAGAGCAACCTATCATGGTGTGAAACGATTTGCATATCCAAAAAGACCTTTTGTAATAACAAGGTCAGCATACGCAGGAGCACAACGGTACACCTCTTCTTGGACTGGAGATAATGTAGCCACTTGGGAACATTTATGGATTGCAAATATTCAGGTGCAACGCATGTCTCTATCTGGTATGGGTTTTACAGGATCAGATATTGGCGGATTTGCAGAGCAACCATCAGGCGAATTGTATGCCCGTTGGATTCAATTGGGTGTTTTTCATCCTTTTTGCAGAACTCATTCCTCAGGAGATCACGGCGATCAGGAACCATGGGCTTTTGATGAAGAAGTGATCGATATCACGAGAAAGTTCGTGAATTTAAGATACCAATTATTACCTTATTTATACACCATGTTTTGGCAATATATTGAGGAAGGAATTCCTATGTTAAAGCCATTAGTGTATTATGATCAGGAAGATATTCAAACGCATTATAGAAATGACGAATTTGTTTTTGGAAATCAAATTCTTGTTTGTCCTATTTTAGAACCTAATTCAGTAGGAAGGCGCATGTATATTCCTCGTGGACAATGGTATAATTATTGGACCAACGAATTGGTCAAGGGCGGAAAAGAAATATGGGTCGGTACTAAGTTTGATGAAATTCCAATTTTTGTAAAAGGAGGAGCAATCATTCCTAAATATCCGGTTCAACAATATGTTGGCGAGCTGGAGTTTGATGAGTTAACACTTGATATTTATTATCACGAAGGAAAAGAGAAATCAGTGGTTTATGAAGATGCGCAAGATGGATATGATTATAAAAAAGGACGGTATAGCTTTTTGTCCTTTCAAGCAACCGGAAAAGAGAAGGAACTGATCATTCAGTTGCATAAAGAAGGAAAATACGACACTAATTATTCTAAGTATAAATTAAATTTGATCGGACTTCCTTTTAAAGTCAAAACAATAGAAATTGATAACGTTGAAGTTGTATTTGATAAAATTACTTTGGATAATGAAGGCTATTTAATTGTTGATAAAGGCTTTACAGCTTTGTATATTCTTGGTGAATAACAAAAAAATGATACTTTTAAGTTTAATTTTATAAATTATAAAGTATTAATAATTGTATTTTTGTATGACATTTAAAATAATAAAATCATGAAAAAGCATTTAATAGTAGGGGTTTTATCTCTTAGTATTTTATCCTCTTGTGCAACTAATCCGCTTACAGGAAAAAAAAGCTTAAATTTTGTTTCCAATAGTGAGTTATTTCCAACCTCATTTCAGCAATATGGTACTTTTTTAAGCGAAAACAAAGTAATTACTGGAACTGTTGATGCAAAAAAAGTGGAAACAGTTGGTCTTCGAATTAAAGCTGCTGCAGAAAAATATTTAATATATTTAGATCAATCACAATATTTGAAGGATTACCGTTGGGAATATAAATTAATAGACAATAAAGAGGTGAATGCATGGTGTATGCCAGGAGGAAAAATTGTAGTGTATACCGGAATACTGCCAATAACTAAAGATGATGCAGGTTTAGCTACCGTAATGGGACATGAGGTTTCGCATGCATTAGCCAATCATGGAGCTCAACGTATGAGTGCTGCTCAATTACAACAATTAGGTGCTGTAGGAGTTGCTGTTGCAACGGGAGGAAAAAGTGCTGAGAATCAACAAATTTGGCAACAGGCTTACGGAGTAACCACACAATATGGCGGAATGTTACCTTTTAGTAGAGGTCACGAAACGGAGGCCGATAAAATAGGACTTACTTTAATGGCTATTGCAGGATACAATCCAGAGGAATCAGTTGTTTTTTGGCAAAGAATGTCAGCGCAATCCGCTGGGCAAGCACCGCCAGAATTCATGAGTACACACCCCTCTGATGCTACCCGAATTGCGAATTTGAAAGCATTAATTCCTGAAGCAAAAGCATTAGCGGCTAAGGTGGGTATCATTTCTAAATAACAATTTAAAATCAGATTGTTATTATAAAACAGCTAAAAGAAGGCTATTCTCACTGAGGGTGGCCTTTTTTATTTAATTATGTGATAGATAAAAGACATCAAAATACTGTAATAATTTATTACTATCATTTTTTCTGAGTATGGTAGTCAAAAATTAAATAAATTCGCGTTATAAAAATAAAACATGACAGATTTACCTAAAGGAAGTAAAAAATTATTAAATGCTTGGGCCTTCTATGATTGGGCAAATTCAGTTTATACACTTACTATTGCATCTGCAGTATTTCCAATTTTTTATGAAGCTTTGTTTTCTGAGCGAGATCATTACATCGATGTTTTTGGTTTGCATCTCAAAAATTCAGCTTTAATCAGCTTTGTTACCGCTTTTGCCTTTTTACTAGTGGCTTTTATTTCACCTTTATTGTCTGGTATTGCGGATTATGTGGGAGACAAAAAATCATTTATGAAATTCTTTTGTTACCTTGGAGCATTGTCTTGTATGGGGTTGTATTGGTTTAATCTTGAAAATATATACATTGGATTGGCATTCTATTTTCTGGGATTGATTGGATATTGGGGAAGTTTGGTTTTTTATAATTCCTATTTGCCAGACATAGCTTATGTGGAGCAACAAGATAAAATTAGTGCCTATGGGTATTCATTGGGATATATAGGGAGTGTTATTCTCTTGATTGTGAATTTAGCGATGATTATGAAACCAAAACTTTTTGGAATAACAGGAACCGAAGGTGAAGCAGCAATGAAAGCCATGCGATATTCCTTTGTTATGGTCGGATTTTGGTGGATTTTATTTAGTCAGTACACCTATTATTTTTTACCTAAAGGTAATAAAAATGCCAATCGGAAAGTGACGCATCATGTTGTTTTTAATGGTTTTAAAGAGTTAAAAAAAGTATGGTTTTTATTAAATGAAAACAGTACATTAAAGCGATATTTAGGAAGTTTTTTTGTTTCAAGTATGGCGGTGCAAACAGTGATGCTTGTTGCTACTTATTTTGGAGCTCAAGAAATCGCTTGGTCATCTAAAGCGGAGAGTACAACGGGATTGATTATTTGCATATTAATAATACAATTAGTGGCAATTCTTGGTGCAGTTCTAACTTCTAGAGCTTCAGAAAAATTTGGCAATATTCCCACTTTAATAGGTATTAACTGTATTTGGGCCGTATTTTGCGCACTTGCATATTTTATTACTTTACCCATACATTTTTATGTAATGGCCTCTATTGCAGGTTTAGTGATGGGAGGAATTCAGGCTTTATCACGTTCTACTTATTCTAAATTATTACCAGAAACAGAGGATACGGCCTCTTTTTTTAGTTTTTATGATGTTGCTGAAAAAATTGGAATTGTAATAGGAATGCTGGTATATGGTATTATTGACCAGATTACCGGCAGCCCAAGGCTTGCCATTGTGTTTCTGGGGATATTCTTTGTTTTGGCAGTTGTGTTGTTAAAAAGAGTTCAAAAAAAAGGATTCTAAATTAATAAAAACCCTATGTTATAAAAGTATACAGCCAAAGTCAAGACTTTGAAATATGACGCGAGCCGTCCACTTTAGTATCTTTTTTTTTGGATCGCCTTTGTACTCTATATCTCCCGATCCTGAAACTCTTGCATAAATACTTTTGGTACAATATATTTTACTGTCTCCAGAACCAGAAATAGTTGAAGTAACATTTTTAGCTTTCAAACCAGAAGCGTCTATATCTCCAGAGCCATTTAACGAACTATCAAAATTTTCTGCCAGACCTTTTAAAATAATATCTCCGGAGCCACTTAAATTGATTTTGAAGTCAGTGGCTTCAAAATTTAAATGTAAATCTCCAGAACCATTTAATTGTGCTGAAAATGATTTTGATTTGATGTTGCTTTTACTGATAATATCACCTGATCCCGCCAGTGAAACTTGACTAATACTTTCAAATGAGACACTGGTTACAATTTATTTTCCTTTGCTGGTACTGATGTATTTATTTTTTTCTCGGCAGCAATTTTCAATACTTGATCAATAACTTCAACTTTGATATTAGGCAATAAATTTTCTTCGCCTTTTATCGTAATGTTTTTTTCATTTGCTAAAATTAATTCGACATTAAAAAATCCTGCAACTGTAATTTTATAATATGAGGTGGTGGTTCTTTTTTCAGAAATAAGGGTTCCGTTTCCTTTTATATTTGGGTTAGACACCCATTGTGCTTGAGTCATTGTTGTTACTAAAAAAATGCAACTGATAAACAATTGGATTGATTTTTTCATAAATTACGTTTTTAGTTATTCGTTAATTGATTTAGTTTAACAGCTTTTAATCGGGGATTATAGTCCAATTAAGAAGTTTTTTTTTAGAAAAAACTTTTTTTTTGAGTTTGATACCTATTCATTATAATTAAATTCTAATTTAATGGCATATTTTAAACTATTTTAAAATTAAAAATCAGTAGCGGATCCACTCTTTTTAATCATGCGCGAAAAGCAACTTCTTATTTGTAATCATTTATTTTAATAAATGTCTTCAGGAAATCTTACTGAATTCCATTTTCAGCAAAATGAACGTATGTTACAATTGGGTACAATAGTATATATATTGCTATTGCAAAGCGATGATAAACTTTGCACTATACTTTGTGATTTATATTGCAGCAGTCCAAAATCAATTCTTTTGTATTTTTTTTGGGGGGGGGTAAATTCAAATAGCGCCATATAAATTATTTGTTTGTTACACCTTTATGAGGTTAACATTATTTTTTCTTTTGAAGTATTTTGTGTTGTTTTATTTAAGTGCTCAATACTGTTTGTAAAATATCGCTTTCCAATTAATGATGTGGTATAAAGATTATATTTTGGCACAAAGATTGCCTCTTATATCGCTGTGCAAATAATCAGATGTAAACGTGGAATTTAGATAAGAAACTACTTTGAAACCTTATGTTTGTCTAAAGAACGAATTTTTTTAATGACAAAAAGACTTAAATACTATATGTCAAATCATAAAATACTTACTATTGACAATCTGTCACTTCAGGAATTTGATTCGGAAGCAGATTTAATTCCACTTTTGACGCCCGAAGACGAGGAGGAAATGAACAATGAGGCTTTACCTGAATTATTGGCTATATTGCCTTTGCGAAATATGGTTTTATTTCCAGGAGTTGTAATACCAATTACTGCGGGACGCGATAAATCGATTAAATTGATCAATGACGCTAACGTTGCAGGGAAAACTATTGGAGTTGTTGCTCAAATCAATGAGGAAGATGAAGACCCAACCAAAGCAGATATTCATAAAATAGGTACAGTAGCCCGTATTTTGCGTGTACTGAAAATGCCTGACGGGAATATAACGGTAATTCTTCAAGGTAAAAAACGTTTTGAGATTGAGACTGTTATTGACGAAACATCTTATATTACTGCAAAAATCAAGGAAGTTCCAGAGAAAAGACCTAAGAAAAACGATACTGAATTTGTAGCCATTCTGGATTCAATCAAAGAATTAGCGATTCAGATTATAAAAGAAAGTCCAAACATTCCCAGTGAAGCTACTTTTGCCATCAAGAACATTGAAAGCCAATCGTTTTTAGTCAACTTTGTGACTTCGAATATGAATTTGACAGTTAAAGAAAAACAAGATTTATTGGCGATTAATGAATTGAAAGAAAGGGCTTTAGAAACGCTTCGCTACATGAATATTGAGTTGCAAAAACTCGAATTAAAAAATGATATTCAATCTAAAGTTCGGTTTGATTTAGACCAACAACAGCGTGAATATTTCCTGCATCAGCAAATGAAAACCATTCAGGAAGAATTAGGTGGCGTTTCTCAGGAAGAGGAAATGGACGAAATGTTACAGAAGTCCTTGACCAAAAAATGGGATGAAAAAACTAAAAAACATTTTGACAAGGAATTGTCTAAAATGCGTCGCATGAATCCCCAAGCGCCTGATTTTGGCACTCAAAGAAACTATCTGGAGTTGTTTTTGGAATTGCCCTGGAATGAATATTCTAATGATAAATTCGATTTAAAAAGAGCACAGAAAATATTAGATAGAGATCATTTTGGTCTTGAAGATGTTAAGAAAAGAATGATAGAACATTTGGCAGTTTTAAAATTGCGAAATGATATGAAATCCCCAATTATTTGTTTGACAGGACCTCCCGGAGTTGGAAAAACATCTATTGGACGCTCTATTGCAGAAGCTTTAGGCCGAAAATATGTTAGAATTTCTCTTGGTGGGTTGCGTGATGAAGCGGAAATTCGCGGACATAGAAAAACGTATATAGGTGCCATGCCTGGACGAATTATCCAAAGCTTGAAAAAAGCCGGAACCTCAAATCCTGTTTTTGTTTTGGATGAAATCGATAAATTATCAAACAGCAACCAAGGGGATCCGTCATCAGCATTATTGGAAGTTTTAGATCCGGAACAAAACAATTCTTTTTATGATAATTTCCTTGAAATGGGATATGATTTGTCTAAAGTGATGTTTATTGCTACATCGAATAATATGGCTGCGATTCAACCTGCGTTGAAAGACAGAATGGAAATCATCAAAATGTCAGGCTATACGATTGAAGAAAAGGTAGAAATTGCACGTCAGCATTTGTTTCCAAGACAATTGAAAGAACATGGTTTGACAACCAAAGATTTAACTATTGGTAAAAAACAATTAGAAAAAATTGTCGAAGGATACACACGTGAATCCGGAGTTCGTGGCCTAGAAGCTAAAATTGCTCAAGTAATCCGTAACGCAGCAAAATCCGTTGCAATGGAGGAAGCGTATAATAAAAAAGTAACGGATGACGATATCATAAAAACACTAGGTGTTCCAAGGCTAGAAAGAGATAAATACGAGAATAATGATGTTGCCGGAGTAGTAACTGGTTTGGCCTGGACCTCTGTTGGCGGTGATATTTTGTTTATAGAATCGTTGCTTTCCCCGGGAAAAGGAACCATGACAATTACCGGAAACTTGGGTACAGTAATGAAAGAATCTGCCACCATTGCTTTAGAATATATTAAGGCCAATGCATCATTTTTAGGATTGGATTCAGAGCTGCTTTCTAAATATAACATTCACTTACACGTTCCGGAAGGAGCCACTCCAAAAGATGGACCAAGTGCAGGAATTGCAATGCTGACGTCCTTAGTTTCGTTATTTACACAAAAACGAGTGAAGAAAAACTTAGCCATGACAGGAGAAATTACTTTACGTGGGAAAGTATTGCCAGTAGGCGGAATCAAAGAAAAGATTTTGGCTGCAAAAAGAGCCAATATTAAAGAAATTATTCTGTGTCATGAAAATAAGAGTGATATTGATGAAATAAAACCTGAATATCTGGAAGGACTTTCTTTTCATTATGTAAAAGAAATGAGCGAAGTATTGAAATATGCTCTAACTGATCAAAAGGTTAAAAACGCTAAGGATTTGTAATAAAAACAAATTCTAAATTTAAAATCCAACTTCTAAAACTTGATTTTCAAGCAAAGGAATTTGGATTTTTTTATTTGTAATTACCAGTTTTAAAGTTGCCATTTATTGTATTTATAATTTTATCTTCGCAGTTGCGTTTTACTTATACAAACTCCAATTTAAAGCATGCTAAAAAAAATACATCTGTACTCTTTTCTTTTTGTTTGTGCTTTGTCTTACAGTCAAATAGGAGGAAAGTATGCCTATCAGTTTTTAAATTTAGTGACCTCACCAAGACAGGCAGCTTTAGGCGGGAAAGTGATTACGATTTATGATGAGGATGTCAATCAGGTCCATTTTAATCCGGCTACTATAAATGCAGAAATGGACAATCATCTGGCTCTGAATTACGGGAGCTACTTTAATGAAGTGACTTATGGAACTGCTTCGTACGCGTATACATACGATCGTCATTTACAGACCTTTCAGGCGGGTGTAAACTATGTAAATTATGGTAATTTTGAAGGATTTGATGAAAATGGCCAGCCTACGGCAGCATTTACTGGAAGTGAAATAGCGCTTTCTTTCGGGTATGCCTATAATATTCCCTATACGAATATTCATATTGGTGCGAGCGCTAAATTGATTTCTTCAAATTTAGACATTTATAATTCTTTTGGTGGTGCGTTAGATATAGGCGCTCTTTTTATTGATGAAAAAAATGATGTCAATTGGGCTTTGTCCATTCGAAATATAGGCACACAGTTTTCAACGTATAATGGTACAAATGAAAAACTGCCACTAGAAATAATCGCAGGAGTGTCACAGGAATTAGAAAATGTCCCTATTCGCTGGCATCTTACTTTAGAGAATTTACAGCAATGGAATATTGCTTTTTCAAATCCAGCTAGAGCTACATCTTCATTTAATGGAGAATCAACCGAAGAGAAGGTGTCATTTGTAAATAATGCTTTGCGTCATGTAATTATGGGAGTAGAGCTTTTTCCTAAAAGAGCCCTTAATTTGCGATTGGGATATAATTTTAGACGAGCCGAAGAATTACGCATTGTCGAGCAACGTAATTTTTCAGGAATTTCATTGGGTTTTGGACTTAAATTAAATAAACTTAAATTTAATTATTCATATTCAAGATATACCTTGGCAGGAAATACAAGCCTTTTTGGATTGACAATTAATTTTCAAGAATGATTTTGATATAACATTGAACTTTAAATTTTACATTTTGAACAAAAAAATCACCATTGCGATTGACGGTTTTTCATCAACCGGAAAAAGTACTTTAGCCAAACAACTCGCAAATCATTTTGGATATGTATTTGTAGATACCGGAGCAATGTATCGTGCCGTTACTTTTTTTGCGATGCAAAAAGGATATGTTAGCGCCACTTTTTTTGATAAACAAGCATTGATTAATAGTTTATCAAATATTAAGTTGCAATTTAAATTCAATACTGATTTGGGTTTTGCCGAAATGTATTTGAATGATGTGAATGTCGAAACTGAAATCAGAACGATTGAAGTGTCTAGTTTTGTCAGTAAAGTAGCCGAAGTTTCTGAGGTTCGCAGTAAATTAGTCGAACAGCAAAAAGAAATGGGAAAAGACAAAGCAATTGTTATGGACGGCAGAGATATAGGCACCGTTGTTTTTCCGGATGCCGAACTTAAAATATTCATGACCTCCAGTGCAAGTACAAGAGCAAAAAGACGCTATGACGAGTTAGTTCAAAAGGGCGATAGTATCACGTATGAAAAAGTTCTCAAAAATGTAGAAGAGCGGGATTATATTGATACTCACCGGGAAGATTCTCCCTTGATAATGGCCGATGATGCGATAGAAATTGACAATTCACATTTAAATCGTAAAGAGCAATTTGAGCTTGTTTTAGAATTGGTAAATGAAATTACTAAAACGATATAATTAGTTGCAGATTTAATTTTTAATAGTAGATTTACGCCTTGTAAATTTTTTAAAATAAAAAAAACAATTCATCGCATGGGAATTAAAAATAGATTGGTAATAATGAGTTTTCTTCAGTTTTTTGTTTGGGGAGCTTGGTTGATTACCATTGCAAATTATTGGTTTGGCACCAAGAATTGGGAAGGAACTCAATTTGGATTGGTTTTTGGAACTATGGGAATTGCTTCTTTATTTATGCCGACACTAACCGGAATTATTGCTGATCGATGGGTAAATGCTGAGAAATTATATGGAATTCTTCATATTTTGTATGCTGCAGTATTATTTTTTATCCCACAAGTTACTACTCCGGAAACCTTTATTTATAGTATGCTTTTAGCAATGTGTTTTTATATGCCAACGATTGCTTTGAGTAACTCAATTTCTTACACGGCTCTAAAATTAAACAATAAAGATGTAATCAAAAATTTCCCTCCAATACGGGTTTGGGGAACAATCGGTTTTATTGTTGCTATGTGGATCACTAATTTGACCGGAAATAAAGCAACGGAATATCAATTTTATATTGCAGGTTTAGCAGCGGTACTTTTGGGAATTTACTCTTTTACGTTACCCAAATGTAAACCGCAGCGCTTGTCTAAAGAGAATGCTTCTGTGATGGAAACACTAGGATTAGAATCCTTTAAGTTATTCGCAGATTATAAAATGGCTTTGTTCTTTGTTTTCTCCATGTTTTTAGGAGGCGCATTACAATTAACAAATGCGTACGGAGATGTTTTCTTGGATGAATTCAAACATTTTCCAAAATATGCTGATTCTTTCGTAGTGGAATATTCAACTATTATCATGTCGATTTCTCAAATATCGGAGACTTTATTTATTCTTGCGATTCCTTTTTTTTTAAGACGTTTTGGTATCAAACAAGTGATGTTGATCAGTATGCTGGCTTGGGTATTGCGTTTTGGATTATTTGCTTACGGCAATCCTACAGACGGGTTGTGGATGATTATTATGTCCTGTGTGGTATACGGAATGGCATTTGATTTCTTTAATATATCAGGATCATTATTTGTGGAAACCACCACAGATCCAAAAAATCGTTCTTCGGCACAAGGATTGTTTATGATGATGACCAATGGTTTTGGAGCGGTTTTAGGAAGTTTTACTTCGGGATGGGCTATTGACAAATACTTTACAAAATCATTTAATAATACTACAGATTTAGCTGGTTTTCTGGAAACAGAAACGACGAATTCAAAGATGTTAGAATTTATTTCAAATCAAGGAAATACAATTACATCAGACGGTTTGTTTAGTAAAGCCATTTTTATGAAAGACTGGCATACCATTTGGCTGGCTTTTGCTATGTATGCATTGATAATTGCCGTGGCTTTTGCCGTTTTATTCAAGCACAAACACAATCCTGTAGATTTTGAAAATGTAAGTCATTAGAAAGGAAAGAAAAATAAAAAAAACCGATAACTAAAAATAGCTATCGGTTTTTTTATGCTGGGAATCAAATATTTGTATAACTAGCCCCGAGTGAAGCGACATCCTTTTATACAGCATCCAGCCTTTTGAAGGCTGGATGCTGTATAAAAGATATAGCGGAAAGCGGGAGTAATCGTCATAAAAATCCCAAAACGTACTGCTCCTAAAAAACAATACATTATCTCATTTAAATTATTTTGCAAATTAAGATAAATGTGTTACTTTTGCAGTCCTTTTGGTGAATAAGAGTTTCCTTCAGGTATTACACAATTATACAAACAACTTCTGTTGTTTTCTAGCACATTAAGAAACTCGAGAGAATACAGAATACAAATTTTCAATCAGCATGTCTGAACAAGTAAAATCACAAGAAGAGTTTTTAGCAAATTTTAACTGGCACAACTTTGAAGAAGGTATTGATGCAGTGGATCAAAAAAACTTATTAGAATTTGAAGAACTAGTTTCAAAAACATTTATCGCTACGGATCAAGAAGAAGTAGTAGATGGAACAGTTGTTAGAATTACAGATAGAGACGTTATTGTTGATATCAACGCAAAATCGGAAGGTGTTATTTCATTGAACGAATTCCGTTATAACCCAAGTTTAAAAGTAGGTGATACTGTTGAAGTATTAATTGACATCCGTGAGGATAAAACAGGTCAATTAGTATTGTCTCACAGAAAAGCACGTACTATCAAATCATGGGATAGAGTTATTTCGGCTAACGAAACAGGAGAAATCGTTAATGGTTTTGTAAAATGCAGAACTAAAGGTGGTATGATCGTTGACGTTTTCGGAATTGAAGCGTTTTTACCAGGATCTCAAATTGATGTTAAACCAATTAGAGACTACGATGTATATGTAAACAAAATGATGGAATTCAAAGTGGTAAAAATTAACCACGAATTCAAAAATGTTGTTGTTTCTCATAAAGCGCTTATTGAAGCGGATATCGAAATCCAGAAAAAAGAAATCATCGGTCAATTGCAAAAAGGACAAGTATTAGAAGGTGTTGTTAAAAACATTACTTCTTATGGTGTCTTTATTGACTTAGGTGGAGTTGATGGATTGATTCACATTACTGACCTTTCTTGGTCAAGAATCAACCACCCATCTGAAGTATTGGAATTAGACCAAAAATTAAACGTTGTAATCCTTGATTTCGATGACGAAAAAACAAGAATACAATTAGGATTGAAACAATTAAACGCACACCCTTGGGATGCTCTAGATGCTAAATTAGCAATTGGAGACAAAGTAAAAGGTAAAGTAGTTGTAATCGCTGATTACGGTGCATTTATTGAAGTGGCTGAAGGTGTTGAAGGTTTAATCCACGTTTCTGAAATGTCTTGGTCTACTCATTTACGTTCTGCTCAAGATTTCGTAAAAGTAGGAGATATTGTTGAAGCAGTTATCTTAACATTAGACAGAGATGACCGTAAAATGTCATTAGGTATCAAACAATTGTCTCAAGATCCTTGGACTGATATCACTGCTAAATATCCTGTAGGTTCTAAACATTCAGGTATCGTTAGAAACTTTACAAACTTTGGAATTTTCGTAGAACTAGAAGAAGGAATTGATGGATTGATTTACATCTCAGACCTCTCTTGGACTAAGAAAATCAAACATCCATCTGAATTTGTAAATGTTGGTGAAAAATTAGATGTAGTAGTATTAGAATTAGATGTTGATGGACGTAAATTATCTTTAGGTCACAAACAAACTACTGCTAATCCTTGGGATCAATATGAAGATTCATTTGCAGTTGGAACAATCCATAACGGTGAAATTTCTGAAATTGTTGACAAAGGAGCTACTGTAGAATTTGGTGATGATATCGTTGCTTTCATTCCTACACGTCACCTTGAAAAAGAAGACGGAAAGAAATTGAAAAAAGGCGAAACAGCTGATTTCAAAGTTATCGAATTCAACAAAGAATTCAAAAGAGTGGTTGCCTCTCACACTGCTATCTTCCGTGAAGAAGAAGAGAAAAATGTGAAAGCAGCTACTGAAAACACATCATCTTCAGCATCTACAAGTAACAATGCTTCGGCATCAACTTTAGGTGATAGTAATGATGTATTAGCAGCATTAAAAGCTAAAATGGAAAAATCAGAGAAAAAATAATTTCTTGATTTTTTTGAATATAGAAAGCTCCACAGTAATGTGGGGCTTTTTTTGTGTAAAATCAAATTCCGATTTGACTTTTTCTTAGAAGTGAAACATTCTTAGACACAAAAAAAAGATCCTCCCGCTGTACGGAGTATGTTACTTGTATAAACCCATCACAAGTACTAATTTACATAAGTAACTCGTTCTACAAAAGACACTTCCTGCAATCTGGTCTCATTGGCACCTTTTAGATTAGTAAAGACGCATTAAAATATATTATATATATAATTGATTACTAGTAATTTGTGAAATAAGTGTGTGTTTTTAAAACCAAAAGCAATTTTACTGCGTAAATCCTACTATATAACTTAAAAAAAATAGAATTTATGAAAACAAGAAAATTTTTATCAATTGCATTAATGACATTGGTATTTGGAACTGCATCTTTCGCTCAAAAAAGTGTTATGGTTGGAGGAGCAGCTATGTATCCAACTAAAAATATTGTTGAAAATGCGGTGAACTCTAAAGACCATACTACATTAGTTGCTGCAGTAAAAGCAGCTGGTTTAGTAGAAACATTACAAAGTAAAGGACCATTCACTGTTTTTGCTCCAACAAATGCCGCATTTGATAAATTACCACAAGGTACCGTTGACACTTTATTGAAGCCTGAAAACTTAAAAATGTTGCAAACAATATTGACATATCATGTTGTTGCAGGGAAAATGAATGCGATGGATATTGCAAAAGCTATTAAAAAGGGGAATGGGAAAGCTACAATGAAAACGGTTAGTGGTGGTACTTTAACTGCTTGGATGAAAGGAAAAGATTTATATATTACGGATGAAAATGGTGGAAAATCTAAAGTTACAATTGCTGATGTGAATCAATCAAACGGTGTTATTCATGTGATTGATGCCGTTGTATTGCCTAAACAATAGTTTTTAAGATAGAGGTTAAATTGTTGGTTAGATGAAAAAGAGCCCTGCTAATTAGCAGGGCTCTTTTGTATATATGAAATCCCAGGATAAAACCGGGATTTCTCTTTTAATTATTATGTTAGAATGCATCTAAGATAATTGATAAAGTTGAATGAAAATGTATCGTTATTTTTAAAAAACTATCTTAAAGTAGCTCCAAGCTCCGTTTCAAAATGATGTTGTAGTTTATTCATTATTTTGTCAATTTGTGCATCAGTCAGTGTTTTAGAATTATCTTGAATGATAAAACTTAATGCGTATGATTTTTTTCCTTCAGGAAGGTTTTGACCTTGATATACATCAAATAAATTAATATCTTTTAAAAGTGTTTTTTCTGTCTGCCGTGCAATGTTATAAATACTTTCATAAGTTATGTTTTGATCTATAAGCAAAGCCAAATCCCTGCGCACTTCCGGATATTTTGGAATCTCGGTATATTTTATTTTCGCAGAAATTAATTTTAAAATTAGAGCCCAATTAAAATCCGCAAAAAATACTTCTTGTTTGATTCCAAAATGTTTCAATATTGATTTTTTTACCACCCCAAATTCTACCAAAGTATCTTTGAGACATCCAATTGCAATTCCTTCAGAAAAAATATCAGATGTAACAGGTAAATTTTGTGTTTTTTGAATCCCTAATCTTGAAAGGATTCCGTGGACATAGCCTTTAAACAAAAAGAAATCAGAGGGTTTTTGAGCGTTAGTCCAATTTTCTTGATTTCTGTTTCCGGAAAGAAATAAAGTCAAATGTTTTTTCTCTTCATAACCAGCAAGATAGTTGTGGTATGATTTTCCAAATTCAAATAATTTTAAATCGGAATTTTTACGATTAATATTATAGGAAACAGCCTCTAATCCGGAGAATAACAGGGATTGTCGCATTGTTGATAAATCAGCACTTAACGGATTTAGCATTGTTACGTTGTGTTCTTCTTTAAGTATTTCACTCAGCGCTACATAAGAAGCGGTCGTCAGTGAATTAGCCATCATCTCATTAAATCCTTGAGAATTTAATTGTGTGGCAATCAGATTTTGTATTTTATAGTCTTCGTTTCTGGGAGAATTAGAAACAGTAGCATTCAATTTTTTTGAAAATTTAATGTTATTGTAACCATAAACCCTTAATATTTCTTCAATTACATCAATTTCTCTTTGTACATCAACCCGGTAAGCCGGAATGGTTAAACCTAAACCTGCGTCAGAAACACTATTGATTTTAATTTCTAATGACGCTAAGATTTGTTTGATCGTATCTTTTGGTAATTCCTGACCAATTATTTTAGCGACTTTACTAAAATTTAAAAACACTGAAAAGTCTTCCAATTTTTTTGGATACATATCCACAACATCAGATGTTATTTCGCCTCCTGCTACTTCTTGTATTAATAGAGCTGCTCTTTTTAGGGCGTATGCGGTAATGGTTGGGTCAATTCCTCTTTCAAATCGAAAGGAAGCATCCGTATTCAATTGATGTCTTTTCGCTGTTTTACGAATACTTACGGGATTAAAATAAGCACTTTCCAGAAAAATAGAATTGGTATGTTCACCTACTCCTGATTTTTTTCCGCCAAAAACACCGGCAATACATAAAGGTCCTTTTTCATCACAAATCATTAAATCTTCTTCGTGTAAGGTTCTTTCTACATCATCAAGAGTAATGAATTTAGTTCCGGCAGGAAGTGTTTGTACGAGTATCTTTCCATTAATTTTTGCAGTATCAAAGGCATGAAGTGGTTGACCCAGCTCATGTAAAACATAATTGGTTACATCTACAATATTATTTTTAGGATTGATTCCAATAGCTTTCAATCGGTTTTGCAACCAAGCTGGTGATGGTTTTACCTCTATACCAGAAATGGTTACACCACAATATCTAGGAGCCAGTTTAGACTCTTTGACATCAATATCAATTTTTAAGGTTCTTTTATCTACTCTAAAATTACTTACCGAAGGGGTGATCAGTTCTACATTGACACCGCTTTGCAGCATTCCTGCTCTCAAATCCCGAGCAGTTCCCAAATGGCTCATGGCATCAGCACGATTGGGTGTCAATCCAATTTCGAAAACTTCGTCATTTTCAATTTTAAAAACGGTGGATGCAGGAGTTCCTGCTGCTAAAGCATCGTCCAGTATCATAATTCCGTCATGGCTATCGCCTAGTCCTAGTTCATCTTCTGCACAAATCATTCCGTGACTTTCTTGTCCGCGAATTTTTCCTTTTTTTATTATAAAAGCAATTCCCGAGGCGTCATATAATGTGGTTCCAATAGTAGCAACCGGCACTTTTTGTCCTGCAGCAACATTAGTGGCACCACATACAATCTGTACAGGAACGCCATTTCCTAAATCGACTGTGGTAATTTTTAATCGGTCAGCATCCGGATGTTGGATGCACGTAAGCACGTGTCCCACAACAATGCCTTCTAATCCGCCTTTTACGGATTGGTATTTATCAACAATTTCTACTTCTAATCCTAAATCAGTTAGTAATGCTGCAGTTTCCTCGGATTTCCAGTCTATTTTAATAAATTGTTTTAACCAGTTGTAAGATATTTTCATCTTTTAATTTTAATGAGACTGCAAATATAAGGATTGCAGTTTGGAGTAAAAAACAATTTTTTTGGTTTTTTACAACTCATTTATATGGATTGACTACGAATTAAAAATACAGATAAAGGAATCTTAAATATAATTATATGTGAATTAAATAATAAAATCAGGTTAAAAAAACACATATTTAAATTTAATGCTATTACTTGAATGAATTGTGCTATTCTAAAGAGAAATAGGTAACTATATTTGATAAAATATAAACAGAAAACAATATGGATAACGTAGCACAAAGACCTGAATTTAAGGCAAAATATGATAATTATATTGGGGGAAAGTTTGTTGCACCAATTAAAGGGGAGTACTTTGATGTTGTTTCTCCTATTGACGGAAAAGTATTTACACAAGCAGCACATTCCAGTAAAGACGATTTAGACTTGGCGGTCAACAAAGCTCATGAAGCTTTTCAGACGTGGGGTAAAACATCAGCTACAGAACGCAGCAATATATTGAATAAAATTGCTCAGGTTATGGAAGACAATCTGGAATACCTCGCTATTGTTGAAACTATTGATAATGGGAAGGCCATTCGAGAAACATTAGCGGC
Source organism: Flavobacterium sp. RSP15 (assembly GCF_003968755.1). Lineage (GTDB taxonomy): Bacteria > Bacteroidota > Bacteroidia > Flavobacteriales > Flavobacteriaceae > Flavobacterium. Next base: position 28,156 of record NZ_RYDL01000001.1, read on the forward strand.
CGATATGCCCCTAGCAATTGATCACTTTCGTTATTTTGCCGGAGTAATCCGTGCAGAAGAAAGTTCAATAACTGAATTAGATTCGCAAACCGTTTCGATAGCTTTAAGTGAACCTTTAGGGGTAATTGCCCAAATCATTCCTTGGAATTTCCCTATTTTAATGGCTATCTGGAAATTAGCTCCTGCATTGGCCGCAGGAAATACTGTAGTTTTGAAACCAGCTGAAAGTACACCAATTTCGATTCTTGTTCTGATGGAATTAATTGGCGATTTACTTCCTCCGGGAGTCATTAATATTGTGAATGGTTTTGGTGCTGAATTGGGAAGAGCTTTAGTAACCAACAAAAAAGTTTCTAAAGCAGCCTTTACCGGATCAACCACAACAGGGCGTTTAGTGATGCAATATGCCACCGAAAACATTATTCCTGTAACCTTGGAATTGGGAGGAAAATCACCAAATATTTTTATGAAATCAGTAGGAGATGCGGACGATGATTTTTTTGATAAAGCCATTGAAGGTGCCGTCATGTTTGCTTTAAATAACGGTGAAATTTGTACTTGTCCGTCCAGATTATTAGTGCATGAAGATATTTATGATAAATTTATCTCCCGAGTAATTGAAAGAACAGCAGCTATAAAACTAGGAAATCCGTTAGACAGAACTACAATGATGGGAGCACAAGCTTCATTAGTTCAAAAAGAAAAAATCCTAAGTTATATAAAATTAGGAAAAGAAGAAGGGGCAGAACTCTTGATAGGTGGTGAAGAAAATAAATTAGAAGGTGATCTTGAAGGAGGATATTATATCAAACCAACACTTTTCAAAGGACACAACAAAATGCGTATTTTTCAGGAAGAGATCTTTGGACCTGTTTTAGCCGTGACTACTTTTAAAACAACAGAAGAAGCGATTGCCATTGCAAATGACACGATGTATGGCTTAGGAGCCGGACTCTGGACACGTGATGCACACGAAATTTATCAGGTTCCTAGAGCGATTCAAGCAGGTCGCGTTTGGATTAATCAATACCATTCCTATCCTGCAGGGGCTCCTTTTGGAGGTTATAAACAATCCGGAATTGGTCGCGAAAATCATAAAATGATGTTGGGACACTACCGTCAGACAAAAAATATGCTGATTTCTTATGATAAAAACAAATTAGGTTTCTTTTAATAAACTTCTGATTATTGGTTAATTTTAAATCTGACAGATTGTATAATTTGTCAGGTTTTATCTTTAAATAAATTTCACCAAGAGCCACAATGATTAATTAGAAATTTTTGTTCTGAAAAAAAATCCTTTGAACCATGAAGAGATTAATGCTTACTAAGGTTAAAAACGTAACTTTCTTAAGTTAATAATGCTCTAAAAAGATACTGAAATTTTAGTATCACTTAACGGATATTTTATTAAATAATTTTATAATGACAAAACGAATCGATGCCACAGAAAAAGCAATAGCATTAATCAAAATTTTACAGGAAAAACATGGCGATTTAATGTTTTATCAAGCGGGGGGCTGTTGCGAAGGAACACAGCCACAATGTTTTGAAAAAGGGGGTTTTTATCAACGCATGGGCGACGTATGTATTGGAACTATCGAGAATACGGAGTTTTGGGTGGATAAGGATTTATTTGAATATTGGAAACATGCCCATTTTACTTTGGATGTGATTGATGCATTTGGCGTAGGAGGTTTTTCATTAGAAACACCATTGAAAAAAACATTCCGAGTCGAATACAGAATTTTTACACCTGAAGAAGAACTATCACTTGAGCCAGTAACCTTTATTGAATGATCAATTTACGCATAATAATTGGTACTGTTTGGGGGTAATTCCTTCGTGTTTTTTAAATAACCGAATGAAATAATTACAATCTTCAAACCCGGATAAATAACAAACTTCATTAATTTGTATGGTTGGGTTTTTGAGCAATTGTTTCGCACATCTCATTTTTTCGCTAATCACAAATTCAATCGGACTCATTCCTAGTTCTCTTTTGAAAAACCGATAGAACGAGGCGGTACTCATACAGGCTTTTTCACTTAAATGTTTCATACTGAAATTTTCTTTCAGATTCAATCGAATGTATTCTACCACTTGTGTAATGGGATTTTTTTGGTCAATAAATAAGCCATCATCAATAGCTTTTGCGGTTTGGGTTTGTATTATTCGGATCAATAATTCCTGTAAAGTCAAATCAGCCAGAGCATCTTTAGTAATAGACGTACTCATGCATTCTTTGATTAATTTATTGATGGTACCTGCCAGCTCTACATTGTTGTAGAAAAAATAATTTTGGTAGTTTAATTGCCAAAATTGGTCGTTTCCGTCTTTAGGATACCGTTCGTTCAAAAACTGTAAGGTATCTATAATCTTAGTTTGCTCTATGGCCAAAGCCAAACACTGTGTTGGATTTTTTCTTGTAGCCTCCGGGAAATCAATTTTCATTTCTACATTTGAGGGAATCACTACTGTTTCTCCTGGTAAGTACACAAAGCTCGGATCATCAAAAAGATGCATCACTTTTTTACCTCTGAGCATGCTGGTCACTACAAAATCATTAAATTTTAGAGGGACTAATGCCGATGATTCATAAGTTTCAAAAAGATTTAGTTCGCAATGGTTCAAAGAGTAAACCGTTCGGTTCTCCACTAATGTTTTTAACGATTTCTCGTTTGATAAATGCGGCGGAATGATGAAGGTACGATTACTATTCATAAATTTAAACTTTAAAAAAGGAAAAGTCTAAATTTAAAGTAAATAACTTAAATTTTAGTGCTATTTATGGAATATTTAAATTAATTCTTCGACGTGTTTTTTTATGTTTTCCGCCATTTTTTTAGTGGGCAGATCATTGGCATCCATGCCAAAAGGATCTTCAATTTCTTCGGCAATCAGCTCTAAACTTGCTAAAACATAAAAGATAAATACCACAACCGGAATTACATAATATCCCAAACTAAACACGTATCCAAAAGGCAAAGTCAGTACATAAATAAAAATAAATTTTTTGATAAAAGCACTGTATGAATAGGGGATAGGAGTGTTTTTTATACGTTCACAGGCACCACAAATATCAGTAAACGAATGAACTTCAGCATTTAAAATCAAGAGTTGGTCGCCTGTTATTTTTTTAGAAACATACAAATCATTGATTTTTTGAAACATCATTTTTGCGACCTGATTGGGCTTGTGTTTGTGATGATCAATGTCTAAATCCAGATCGTCAAAAAGTTGCAGGCTGGTGTCACGGTCGTTTAAATGTTTATGTAAAATTGAGGCATACCCGGGAATTATTTTGCGAAAGAAATTACGATCTTTTTCGTCCTGCAACATTGCAGACAATTTAATGGATAAATTACGACTGTTATTTACCAATGATCCCCATAATTTTCTTCCTTCCCACCAGCGATCATAAGCTGTATTGGTTCGGTAGGCTAATAATAATGAAATTACAAAACCCAACATTCCGTGCATTATTGAAATGTTTTTTACGGGACTGTTATCCGGCAAATGCCAATATTCAATTTCAAAATACCCTATTACACCGGAATAAATACCAATAAGTAGCATCATTGGTATCAATTTCCGAAAAGTATCGGCTTTGCTTAAATGGAAAATAAAACTAATCCAATCTTTAGGGTTATACGAAGTCATTCAGATTTTTTATTTGCAAAAATAAACTAAAATGAACTTTCTGGTTCTAAATAAGGAACCAAAATTTTTGACTGTAAACTACCATTCATTTTGTCTTTAAAATTCGAAAATTGAGCCATGGAAAAAAGAACAAAATTGTGAATTATTGTCAAATTAAAAAATAAGATTTCCCGCCAATTCTCGAAGTGCAATTTCAGATAATTTGCCTTGAAATTGGGCGTTACTATAGCGAACCTTTGCATTAACATAATTCAATTGTGCGGTTCTGAATTCTAGAGTGGTAATGGTTCCAATGCGAAATTTATCTAAAGTTATAGTCAAATTCTGTTGGGCTATTGCTTGATTTTTTTCTTCCAATGTTATCAATTCTAAATTGGTCAAATAGGTTTGATAGGAGGTTGCCAATTGAGCATTTAGGATCAAATTTTGTTGCTGAATTGATATTTTGGAATTTTCAATTTGAATTTTTGCTATTTTTTCATTTCTATTTTGAGAAAATCCATCAAACAGGTTTAATGTTGCTGTAAAGCCATAATTAAAACCTCTGGATTGCGATTGTGTGACGAAACCAAGACTGGATTGACTTTCTGAAAAGTTATAGGCCGTATTAACTCTGATTGTAGGATAACGTCCTGCTTTGATTTGCTTCAATTGCAATTCAGCTACTCTTTTATTGATGATCTGAGCTTCTAATTGTGGGTTTTGCTTTTCGGCCAGCACAGTAAGTTCCGGAAGAAATAACAGTCGGTCTACTGCAAGTACATCGATTACTTTAAAATTAATTTTAAGATCTCTAGCCATAATTTGATTCAGCAGGATTTTGCTGTTAGCATAGAGTTCTTTTTGTCTTAAAAGTGCGACTTGGTCTGTATTTAAATCTACCTGAGCATTCAAAACCTCTAATTTAGATGCTTTTCCGATTGTAAATCGGTTTTGTGCTAAAATTAGTCTCTGATTTGAAATAACAATTGTCGTATCCAGAGCGGCCAATTGTTGTTGCTGTTGCACTAAATCATAATATGCAGCATTTACGTCACTAATTTTAGTAATTAAGGTCAGCTTTAATTGGGCTTCCCCAAGTTTTTGTAACTCTTTGAGCTGGTTCATTCGAGCAAACATTCGGAATCCGTCAAAAATGGTCCAGTCCAGACCGACACCATAACTCAAACTGTTATTTTTAGCATTGTCTAATTCCGTTTCTGCACCGTCTTGCCTGGTTTGGGAACTATTTTGAACGCTGTTATTGTCCACTACAGAAGCTGTTACGATGGGTAACATTCCTGCATTTCCAACCGCTACGTTTGTTTTTTCTATTTTTAAATTATTGGCTGCAATTTTTATTTCGTAATTATTTTCCAATGCTATTTTTATGGCACTTTCCAATGTTAGCACTTCTTGTGCTTGGGTATTTAAAATACAAAAGAAAATTAAAATTAAACTGCGAAAGAGTATTTTAGTATTTGTCATAATTGTTTTTTTTGTCACAGATAAATCCTTGTCATTTGTTGCTCCGTTCACATTATTGAACTTCTTTTTCATATTCTTCAATATGATCAAATTCAGGATAATGTTTTCTAGCTTTAGACCACATTAAGTACATGGCAGGGATTACAAATAAAGTTAGAATTAAAGAGAAAATTGTTCCGCCAACAATGACAACTCCCATTCCAATTCTACTGGTAGATGCTTCTCCTAAAGATAAGGCAATAGGCAAAGCTCCCAATGAAATAGCTAAACTAGTCATTAAAATAGGACGAAGTCTGGATTCAGAAGCTTCTAAAATAGCCTCCAGTTTTGGTTTTCCTTCTTCTCTCAGTTTATTGGCAAACTCAACTATCAAAATCCCATTCTTCGTGACTAATCCAATAAGCATTACCGTTCCAATTTGGCTGAAAATATTCCACGTCTGATCAAACAACCAAAGGGAGAATAAAGCACCTGCAACAGCCATTGGAACTGTCAAAATAATAATTAAAGGATCGATAAAACTCTCAAATTGTGCTGCCAGAATCAAAAATATTAACAGTAAAGCCAATCCAAAAGCAAAAGAGGTATTAGAACTACTCTCTACATAATCCCTGGATTCGCCCCCTAAATCAGTGGTAAAAGTGTCGTCAAGTACTTTCGCTTTAATTTCATTCATGGCATCAATTCCATCACTGATACTTTTTCCCGGGGCTAATCCGGCAGTTACAGTGGCTGACATGTATCGGTTATTGTGGTACAATTGTGGCGGATTGCTCTGTTCTTGAATACTAACAACATTATCCATTTGGATTAATTCTCCACTACTATTTTTTACATACATAGCAGTTAAATCCAAAGGTTTGGATCGGTCTTCTTGTTCAAATTGTCCAATGACCTGATATTGTTTTCCATTGCGCATAAAATAACCAAAACGCTGTCCGCTCAAAGAAAGTTGTAAGGTTTGTGCAATATCCATAACAGATATACCTAAACTTTTCGCTTTTTCCCGATCAATAGTAACATTGATTTCGGGTTTGTTAAATTTTAGGTTAACATCGGTAACCGAAAACGTAGGGTTTTTGTCAGCCTCATCCATAAATTCAGGAATCTTTTTTTCCAATTGTTCAAAATTAGGAGCCTGAATAATGTATTCAATTGGTAGACCTCCACGTCTGTTTACTGCAATAGTAGGTTCCTCAATAACTGAAGTCTTAATTTCGGGATATTTTTTTGTTAATCTGTTTAATTTTTCTGCAATTTCCTTTTGAGATTTTTCTCGTTCTCCTGTTTCTGAGAGTGCCAGTCGAATCATTCCACTATTTACAGAGGAGGAACCCCATCCCGGTGATGTAATTACCAAAGCAACCTCTTTTTCCGGAATAGAATCATCTACTAATTGTGATAATTCTTGCATAAAGCGGTCCGTGTATTCGTAGGACGAACCCTCAGGAGTTGTCATTCTCATGACAAGAGCACTACGGTCATCGTAAGGAGCAGTTTCTTTTTGCAATAAATTAAAAAATACATATATTAATCCAAAACAAGCTATAAGAATGGGAAAACTGATCCATTTTCGTTTCATAAAAGTACTTAATGCACTGGCATAACCACTATTTAATCTTTGGTAAAATGGTTCCGAATAAATATAGAATTTTGATTTTTTTTGTTCCCCGCCTTTCATCAAATAGGCATTTAACATCGGTGTTAATGTTAATGAGACAAAAGCCGAAATTAATACTGCGGCTCCTATGACAACGCCAAACTCCCGAAATAGCCGCCCAACAAATCCTTCCAGAAAAATTACCGGTAAAAATACGGCTGCTAAAGTTATTGAAATAGAGATTACAGCAAAAAAGATCTCATTAGAGCCTTTTATAGCTGCCTCAATTGGAGACATCCCTTCTTCGACCTTCTTAAAAATATTTTCCGTGACAACAATTCCATCATCAACGACCAGCCCTGTAGCAAGAACAATAGCTAATAAAGTCAGTACATTTATCGAGAAACCAAAAAGATACATGATGAAGAACGTTGCAATTAGCGAAACCGGTATGTCAATTAAGGGTCTAATGGCAATAGCCCAATCTCTAAAGAATAAATAAATGATCAGAATTACCAGAATGATAGAAATTAATAAGGTTTCAGCCACTTCAATAACGGATTTTTTTACAAAAATAGTGCTGTCAATAACAATGTTTAATTTAATATCTTTGGGTAAATCCTTTTTTAATTTATCGTATTCTAGGTAGAATTCTTTTGAAATATCTAAATAATTTGCACCAGGAAGCGGAACTATAGCTACACCCACTAACGGTAAACCGGATTGCGTCATTTTTGTTTCCAGATTTTCAGGTCCTAAAACCGCTGTACCTATATCACTAAAAAGAACCGTTTTTGCTCCTTCGGAACGAATGATAATATTATTGAACTCTTCGGCTGTAGATAAATTTCCAGCTGTTTTTACTGTTAATTCCGTATTATCGCCCGTTATTTTTCCAGAAGGGAGTTCTACATTTTGTTGATTTAAGGCATCTCTAACTTCGGCTACGGAACATCCGTAAGCGGCTAATTTGACAGGATCAATCCATAAACGCATGGCAAATCTCTGTTGTCCCCAAATTTGAACTCCACTGACTCCAGGGATTGTTTCTAATCTTTGGGCAATAACATTTTCAGCATAATCACTTAATTCTAGGGAATTTCTGGAATCACTTTGAACTGTCATCGAAATAATGGCACGACTATCGGCATCTGCTTTAGAGACAACAGGAGGGGAATCAATGTCTTCTGGCAAATTTCGTACTGCCTGAGATACTTTATCCCGGACATCATTTGCGGCAGCTTCAAGATCCTTACCTAAATTAAATTCAATGGTTATGCTGCTGTTTCCTTGGGTACTCGACGAAGTAATGTTTCGAATTCCTTCAATAGAATTGATTGCTTTTTCTATAGGCTCGGTAATTTGTGACTCAATAATATCCGCATTTGCTCCGGCATAATTGGTTCGAATCGAAATTTGCGCAGGATCAATAGAAGGAAATTCCCGGACTCCCAAAAAACTATACCCAATTATTCCAAATAACACAATGGAAAGGTTCATTACTATAGTTAATACAGGTCTTTTGATACTTAAAGTTGATAAACTCATTGTTTTAATTTAGTTTTTAATCCCAATAAACAAAGGGATTTAATTTTAAGGGTATTGACCTTAAATATTATTTTTAGCGACAGTTACTTTTACAGGAACATCATTTTTTAAGGACATAATACCACTGGTCAATAAAGTATCACCCGCCTTAAGTCCTGAAAGTACTAAGATGGAAGCATCCGTTCTGGTGGCGGTTTCGACCATCACTTGCTTTGCTATTCCTCCACTGGAAATAAAAACTTTTTTACCGTTTTGAACCGGAATGATCGCTTCTGTTGGGACTAAGATCGCATCTTTGATAATATCCAAAGGCATTTCTACATCGGCAAAAAGTCCCGGTAATAAGTTACCGTCTTTGTTTTCTGCTAATGCTCGTACTTGTATGGTTCTGGTAGCTACAGACACTCTTGGCTCAATAGCATAAATCATAGCGCTATATTTTTTATTAGATCCGGCTACTGTAAAGTGTAAAGAGGTGTTTTTCTTAATTTGTGTAGCATATTTTTCAGGAATCGAAAAAGTTATTTTTAGCTTGCTGGTGTTCACAAGATTTGCAATTAACATGGAAGGTGTAATATAAATCCCCGGAGAAATAGAGCGCAAACCAATTTTTCCTGAGAAGGGCGCTCGTACAGATGTTTTGGCAATTTGAACTTGAATCAACTGAGTTTGGGCTTCTGCTGATTTTAGATCCGCTCTGGCTAAATCATATTCTTCCTGGCTAATGGCTTCTTTTTGAAGTAATAATTGTGCTCTTCTTGCATTTTCTGAAGCTAATCCTTCTCGAGTAGATGCTTGTCTCAATTGGGCTCTTAACTCTAAATCATTCACTTTAAAAAGTACTTGGCCTTTGCTGACGCTACTTCCTTCCTCAAAATAAATTCGTTCAACAATTCCTGAAACTTCACTCCTGATTTCAACCTGTTCATTGGCTTCAATAGAACCAGACAGCGATAAATTATTATCAAACGTTTGTGGCTCTACAATAATTCCACTGACATTCATTGATTTGATATTTCCTGATTGATCTTTTGAATCGCCACTTTTACTTTTGTTTTCTTTTATTCGGTAACCAATAAATCCAATGATTCCGATTGTTAACAAGGCATAAACTAGGTATTTAATTTTCATAGTTATTAAGTAAGATTAGGTCTCAGTTTTTTAGTTAAAGACAAATTTAGGTTTTAGAAATGAATTAATTGAGGTGTTAATTTTTATTTAACGTTTGTACATACAAATGTCTTGTCCGTAAAAAATACGTTTCTGAATTCTAAATATTTTAGAAATATAGCATTAAAAAAAATGTTTTCGGAAACTCATTAGATTGTAGGACTACAAAAAACGGAAATGGTTTAATTGATAATAGAAAAAAAATATTTAACGAAACTAAATTAAAAAGTACATACGATCAAAAATTACGTTAGCAAGATAAAATATCAACTTCTCGCCGTTTTAGTTTTAATCAAAGACAAAAGTTGAACATTATTCTCAAAATAAGAATTTAGGTTAGCTAATATAATTCCAGATGTTTTTCTTTTTTGTCATTTCTAAGAAAACAACTCTCAAAGCGGTATGCTCCGGTTTTTGCATCCCTGCATCTTCTTTCAGAAGTTTTAAAGCATAATTTCTGGCTAAAGCCAAAGTATCTCTGTCTCGAACTAAATCGGCAATTTGAAGATTCAGTACGCCGCTTTGTTGTGTTCCCATCAAATCACCCGGACCACGAAGCTTCAAGTCGACTTCCGCAATTTCGAAACCATCGTTTGTTTGCACCATCGTTTCCATTCGGGTTTTACTGTCAGAACTCAATTTGTGACTTGTCATCAGGATGCAATAACTTTGCTCCGCACCACGACCCACGCGACCTCGAAGCTGATGGAGTTGCGACAATCCAAAACGTTCCGCACTTTCAATAATCATCACGCTGGCATTAGGAACATTCACGCCAACTTCAATTACAGTTGTAGCAACCATAATATTAGTTTTCCCTTCTGAAAAGCGTTTCATTTCTGCATCCTTTTCCGCTGGTTTCATCTTTCCGTGCAAAATTGAAATCGAATACTGTGGCAATGGGAAATCTCTGGAAACACTTTCGTAACCGTCCATTAAATCCTTGAAATCCATTTTCTCCGATTCCTGGATGAGCGGATACACTATATAGATTTGGCGACCCAAAGCGATTTCGTCCCGAAGGAATTTCCAAACCTTCAAACGGTTGCTGTCAAAACGATGTACGGTCTGAATCGGTTTTCGTCCCGGAGGCAGTTCATCAATTACTGAAATGTCTAAATCGCCATACAAACTCATCGCCAAAGTCCGGGGAATAGGCGTGGCGGTCATTACCAGAACGTGTGGCGGAATCACATTTTTCTTCCATAATTTAGAGCGTTGTTCTACGCCAAAACGATGTTGCTCATCAATTACAGCCAGTCCTAAATTCTTGAATTTTACTTTATCTTCTAGTAAAGCATGCGTTCCGATGAGAATATGTAACGTTGCGTTTTCCAGTTCTTCATGGATAATTCGGCGTTGAGCTATTTTGGTAGAACCTGTTAGGATTCGGATATTTATATTTAAAGTTTCGGCCAATTCGGATAAACCCATAAAATGCTGATTGGCGAGGATTTCTGTTGGTGCCATCAAGCAGGCTTGGAAGCCATTATCAAGCGCCAAAAGCATGCTCATAAAAGCCACAATTGTTTTTCCGGAACCTACATCGCCTTGCAGCAATCGGTTCATTTGGGCGTTGCTTCCCATATCGGTTCGGATTTCTTTTATCACTCTTTTTTGAGCATTTGTCAGTTGAAAAGGCAAATGATGCTGATAAAAATCATTGAAGTTTTCGCCTACAGTTGTAAACGGATGTCCTTTTATTTTATGTTTTCGGATGAGATTCTTCGTGATTAATTGCAATTGGATAAAGAACAATTCTTCGAATATTAATCGGAATTTGGCTTTTGCTAAAACATCAGCACTTTTTGGAAAATGAATGTTGAATAAAGCCGCTTTTTTAGGAATCAGCTTCAATTCGTTAATCAAATAATCCGGTAAAGTTTCCGTGAATAACGCTTGTGTTTCCAGAAACAATTGCTGCATCAGTTTATTAATCACCCGGTTTGAAATTCCGCGATTAGTCAAAGTTTCTGTCGAAGGATACACGGGTTGCATCGCTGAACGCAGACTTTGTTCATGCTCTGTCATCAATTCAATTTCGGGATGCGCCATGTTGAACACATTTCCAAAAGAGGTGCATTTTCCAAAAATTACACACATTTCATTGAGCTTTAAACTCTCCCGAATCCATTTGTGACCTTGAAACCAAACGAGTTCCATTTGTCCTGTATCATCTACAAAAGTCGCTACCAATCGCTTTTGGTTTTTGCCAAATTCTACAGTTTTGATGTTGATAATTTTACCGATAATCTGAACTTCGGCACTATTATTTTGCAGTTCGTTAATCTTGTAATAGCGCGTTCTGTCTATGTATCTATTTGGAAAAAAATTAACCAAATCCACGTACTTATAAATTCCCAATTCCTTACGAAGCAATTCGCCCCGATTGGGACCAACGCCTTTCAAGTATTCGATGGGAGTGAGTAGGAGGTTTTGTTGCATAGTGCGAAGATAGTTTTTTGTTTGGAAATTTGGAAAGTGTAATTGATTCTAAAATGCTTTATTAAAAATGTAAAGTTAAAACTTAACTTAATTGTGAAATTAACACCAAACGCAATACCTTCGTAAAAAAAAGTAAAAAATGACAACTCATCTCGCATTACTCCGTGGCATCAATGTTTCAGGTCATAGTATGATAAAAATGGAGGCGCTAAAAACAACTTTGGAAGCCATTAGCTTTCAAAATGTACAAACGTATATTCAATCGGGCAATGTTTTTGTAGATACAGAAGAAGAAAGTTCAGCTGCTGTTGGATTCAAAATAAAACAGGAAATTTTCAAGGCTTTTGGTCATGAAGTGCCGGTTGTAGTCATTAGCTCTGCAGATTTAGAAGCATGTTTCAAGAATAATCCTTTCTTGAAGGAAAAAGATATTGATACTAAGAAGTTATATGTGGCTTTTATATCGACTACGTTACAAAGTAGCAGTATGAATGATTTGAGAATAAGTCAGTTCAAACCGGATGAAGCCAGTATTGACGGCAGCAGAATTTTTATAAAATACGCTGTTGGCGCCGGAAAAACCCGATTCGACCAAAAATACATCGAGAAGAAGCTAAATGTTATTGCAACAATCCGCAATTGGAATACTGTGACGCAATTACTGAAACTTTACGAGGAAAGATAATAAGACTTTAAAATCTAGTATAACCGCTAATTCGCTAATTTTCAAATGTTATCATCCATTTGAAATTTGCGAATTAGCGGTATTTTTTTAGAGTCAAAACAAGGATGTTTCAGAATCTATTTTTAACTTTAGAAATAAAATATTTATAATTTGACGCAATCTTTTACAGGAAGAATCATTTTAAAAATATCTGTGTAAGCGAAGTCAAATACAATTTTAGTTAAAAAAGTAATTTATAAGTTCTTATTGAACATTTTCATAAGGTTTAGTTTTGGTTAATTTAGGATTATGAAGCATTTTTGCGAAAGAGATCTCAGGAGTTTAAAAATTTTTGGTACTTTTTTTAAAACCTTAATTATAAAAATGAAGCCTATCCGAAAGTACTGAATTTATTAGCCATTAAATAGATTATTTTTCAACCAGATCACAATACCAAAAACCAAAATCAAATGCATCAGAAGCGCTCGTGTCACAAGCAGTATCAGATGAATCTTCCTTTTCTGGTTTTTCGTATTTTCTATAAACAACTTCACCAATTTCGAAATTGATAGGTTTCGAGAAAATGGGACCGTCAAAAGTGAAGGTATGAAATTCTCCGTTTTCTCCGCAAACATCTACATTTTCAGGTAATTCATTGATGAAACTTTGATCAATCACGCGACCAACGAAGCTTTTATCTAAAAAGCGTTCATTGACACAAACCACAATTGTTTTAAAACCTAAACTGATAAATTCTTGAATTAAATCATGTGTTGGGATTTTCCAAAGCGGAAAAATACCTTCAAAACCTATTTCGGCTAGTTTGTCTTCTCTGTATTTACGTAAATCTTCTAGGAAAATATCTCCGAAAATAGAATGGGTTACACCTTGGTTTTTTTGTTTTTCCAATGTTTCCCGCATCACATTTTCGTACACCTCCATGGTTGGCATTTCAGGAATTTGCATAATTTCAAGAGGCAATCCAATGCTTTCGGCCTGTTGTTTCAATAATTCTACTCGGACGCCATGCATCGAAATACGCTGATGTTCTTGGTTCACACTGGTCAGTAAACTGGCAATTTCAATTTCTGGATTTTGTAGCGTTTTATATAAGGCCAGTGCAGAATCTTTTCCGCTGCTCCAATTAAATAAGGCTTTCTTTTTCAATGTAATTATCTTGTAATTTTCTGTAGGTAAACTTACAAAATTTGTCGGATTAGTTTAGGAAACCTTTGTAACTTTGGAAATCATGCAATAATTTAAAATGCCATTATTTAAAATTAGATATCAAACCGAATCAAATCGATTGAAAAATTGGGATTATTACAGTGAAGCTATTTATTTCATTACTTTGGTTGCTCAGAATAGGGAATGCATTTTTGGAACTATTGCTGATGATAAAATGACACTAAACGATAACGGAAAAATCATTGAAACGGAATTGTTGAAATCAATTACAATAAGGGAACGTTGGTTTTTTCATAATTGGGTCATTATGCCCAATCATATTCATTTGTTGATTGAAATTGTTTCGTCATCCGACGTAGAGACGCACTGCAGTGCGTCTCTACCATACAACCGGAACAACCCATGATAAATACCATTTGGCAATCAAATTATCACGATCATATTGTACGCAATTACAATTCATTCCATGCCGTATACCATTACATAAAAAACAATCTTAAAAATTGGAATACAGATTCCATAAATCCAAAATAGAATGAAATACCTATTCTTTTTTATTTCCACGTTCACATTCGCCCAACAAACCCAATTTGTTGATTTTAAATCAGTTTTAGGGAAAATTGTAATAAATCCAATTGAAAGAACTGTTTCTGGTGATGTTAATTATGATTTTAATGTTTTGAAATCTATAGATACCATTAAAATTGATGCCCAAAACATGGAATTTTCAGATGTAAAACTGAACGGAAAACCGATTAATTTTCGCAATACTGAGACACAATTACAAATTATATTTCCGTTCACAAATGGAAAAAACAACCTGACTTTTCAGTATTTGGCAAAGCCAAAACAAACGATGTATTTCGCGGGTTCAGAAGCAAATGATAATTTACAAATTTGGACGCAAGGACAAGGAAAATATACCAGTCATTGGTTTCCGAGTTTTGATGATGTCAATGAAAAAGTGGTTTTCAACCTGAATATTATATTCAAAAAAGAATATCAGGTAATTTCAAATGGAACTTTGAGATTTAAATCTGGATTTGATGGACTTTCGGTTTGGCAATACCAAATGCAGAAACCAATGAGTTCGTATTTATTGATGCTTACCATCGGTAAATTTGAAAAAAAAATCGAGAAATCAAATTCTGGAATTCCTTTAGAAATGTATTTGGGACTAAAAGACGTTTCCAAATTTGAACCAACCTATCGCAACTCTAAAAAAATGTTTGATTTCTTAGAAAAGGAAATAGGAGTGAAGTATCCTTGGGAAATTTACAAACAAGCACCTGTTCGAGATTTCTTGTATGCCGGAATGGAAAATACATCAGCAACGCTTTTCAACACGCGTTATGTGGTGGATTCTACAGGTTTTGAAGACAGAAGTTACACGAATGTCAATGCGCATGAATTAGCGCATCAGTGGTTTGGGAATTTAGTCACTGCCGAAAGCAGCAAGCATCATTGGTTACAGGAAGGTTTTGCTACCTATTATGCGTTGCTGGCCGAAAAGGAAATCTATGGAGAAGATTATTTTTATTCCAAATTATATGAGTCGGCATCACAATTAAAATACGCTTCCAGAACGGATAGCATTCCGGTTTTGAATGCCAAAGCCAGTTCATTGACTTTTTATCAAAAAGGAGCTTGGGCACTTTTTGTTTTAGACAAAGAAATAGGGGATAAGGCGTTTAAAAAAGCGATAAAAAGTTATTTGGAAAAAAATGCATTTCAAAATGTGAATACAACAGATTTTTTTGCTGAAATCAAAAAAGTATCAAGTTATGATTTAGATAATTTTAGTGAAGTATGGCTTGAAACTACTGTTTTCAATACACAACAAGCCAATAGTTTATTGCTTAAAAACAAATCAATTCAGGTGTTGTTTGAAGTCGATAAATTAAAAAACAAACCGTTGTCAGAGAAAAAGGATTTTCTTGAAAAAACAATGCAATCTGACGTTTATTTTTTGGTAAAAGAAGTTATTTTAAATCAATTAAAAAATGAAAACTGGGAAGATAAAAAAGAACTTCTGGCATTGGCTTTAACAACTGAAAATCTCCAAGTGCGTCAGGCAGTAGCTAGTACTTTGACTAAAATACCCGAAGATTTCCGTTTGCAATATGAGACTTTACTCGATGATCATTCCTATCAAACCCAAGAAATAGCGTTGTATCATTTATGGAATAATTTCCCCGAATATCGCTCTCTTTATTTGGATAAATCCAAAGACTGGATTGGTTTTAATGATTATAATCTTAAAACCTTGTGGCTTAGCTTAGCCTTGTCAAGTCCAGATTATGCATCAGACAAAACGGATTTAATCACGGAATTGGTGAATTATTCTTCTTCAATTTATGAAGCGACAACACGCCAAAATGCTTTGAAAAATCTTCTTACTTTTGGAATAATAAACGACACGGTTTTGAAAAACTTGATCAATGCATCAACACATCAAATGTGGCAGTTTTCAAAATTTGCGAGAGACAACATTAGAACCTTGCTAAAAAACAAAGAAATGCAGCTTTCATTCGAAAGGATTTTACCAAATTTGATTGAAAAGGAGCAATTTCAATTGAAAAGATTGATTTTTTAATTACTTTAACGAGATAATAATATAAGATTTATTATTTCAATATAAAATAGATGAAAGCATTAGTCATTTCAGGGGGTGGTAGTAAAGGAGCATTTGCAGGCGGGGTAGCAGAATTTCTTTTAGAAAAAGAAGCCGATAAATATGATCTTTTCGTCGGAACTTCAACTGGAAGTTTGCTGATTCCTCATTTGGCTTTAAATAAAATTGAAAAAATAAAAGAGATTTTCACCTCTGTAAATCAGTCCAGTATTTTTAGTAGACGTCCTTTTTTTGTAAAAAATAAAAATGGGGTATTTGTTATTTCGATAAACCATTTTAATGTACTAATCAATCTCATCAGAGGGAGTAAGACTTTTGGAGAAAGTTATAGTTTGAGAAAATTAATTCGAAAATCCATTACTCGTGAAGAGTTTAAAGAATTAAAAGCCGGGAGCAAAGATGTTATCATTACCGTTTCCAATTTGAGCACTAATGAAGTGGAGTACAAGTCAATTAAAGATTTTGAATATTCTGAGTTTTGTGATTGGATCTGGATTTCATGTAATTATCTTCCCTTCATGAGTTTGGTTAATAAAAAAGGAAGTGATTATGGCGATGGTGGATTTACCAATTTAGTACCAATTCGAGAAGCCATAAATCGAGGAGCAACAGAAATTGATGTTATTATCTTGCAAACAGAAACCCAAATTAGTAAAAAAATTATCAGTAGAAACCCTTTCTCTTTATTGGTAAATTTATTTGGGACTGTTCTCGAACAGGTAAAGAAAAAGGACATTGCCATTGGTCTTTTGGCAGCAAAGAATAATAATGTAACCATAAATTTTTATTATACTCCAACGCATTTGACTGATAATGCGCTTTTTTTTAACAAAACAGAAATGAAAAAATGGTGGAAACAAGGTTACGAATACGCATTGACTAAAAGTGAAATTATGAGTGATATAAAATAACTCTTACCACAATTGTCCCACTTCGTTTTTAATATAAGCCAATGCTGCAGTGCTTGGAGAAGGTTTCTCTAATAAATCTTCAATGATAATTTCCCGCAAACTATTTGCGTCTTTTACTCTTTCATTAGTTGTTGCCAAACGAATCATTTGAATGGTTGCATTTTTGGCTGTAACAATAATGGACCAACACTCATCCGAAATGTAGATTTGCTGTGCTAAATTGTGTTCATACTCTTGTTCGATTTGTGCAATTACAAAATTGCGATACTCGTTTTTATCTTCTGAAAGAGGGGTAATTCGAACTAAAAGTTTTGAAGGATTGATCCGTTCCATAAACAAAGCCATACGCTCATAAGCCTGCAAGCGCAGAGGCAATAAGTCTTTTTGAGCGTCTTTTTGTAATAACCAGCGTCTTGTATTTTGTTGGTCTTTGAAATAAGCGTTAAATAAATAATAAGCAACACCTCCAGTAATTAGGGAAGGTATTGTGTAGCCCAGAATTTCTATGATTTTTGTAGAATCCATTTTGATGTGAAAATTATTTAGCAAAAATATACTTTTTTGAGTATAAATCAATTTCTATTTAATAGCAATAAATGAAACCGAATGCTATTTTTGTTGTTCGTAACAAGAATATTTTAATTGAATACTATGATGGAGACTTACGTTTTGGCTTTACTTTGTATTGCGGCCTTTGCTGCTGGATTTATTGATGCAATTGTTGGAGGTGGCGGATTAATACAAACGCCTATGGGATTGGTTTTATTACCGAATCTTCCTGTTGCAACCGTAATTGGAACCTTGAAAGTTCCTGCTTTTAGTGGTACTTCCTTTGCAGCATATCAATATCTAAAAAAGGTAGATATGAACTGGAAACTATTGTCGATTATGATGCTTTTGGCCTTTCCATCGGCATTTTTGGGTTCTACTTTATTGACGTATGTGAGCAATGATTTCATGAAACCGTTATTATTGGTGGTTCTTTCTTTTTTAGTTGTTTACACGTACGCCAAGAAAAATTTTGGACAACATATTGAAAAAAATCATTCCCCAAGAACTCAAATTTGGAATGCTATCGGAATCAGTTTTGTAGTTGGTTTATATGATGGATTTATCGGACCGGGAACCGGAAGTTTTTTGGTTGTGGCTTTTATCGCCATTATGGGTTTCGATTTTTTGCACGCTTCCGCAAATGCGAAAATGGTGAATCTGGCGACAAACTTTGGTTCTATATGTTTGTTTATTTTAAAAGGAAAAATTATTTGGGCAATTGCACTACCCATGGCTGTCAGCAATGCGTTAGGCGGATGGATTGGAGCAAAAATAGCCATTAACAAGGGAAATAGTTTTATTCGGATTTTTTTTCTAGTTGTAGTTGTTGGGACTTTAATCCGTTTTGCGTACGATGTATTTTTGAGATAATAAACACAAGAATATCTTATTAAGAAGAGTAGCAAAATGAATTAGCCAATTGTTGTTTTTTGGTACTGAAAACCTCATTCAAAATCGCTATTTTTGCATAATAAAATTTAAAAAATTCCATGCACAAATATATCGATCAACTTAATGAAGCCCAACGTGAACCCGTTTTGCAAAAAGACGGACCCATGATAATTATTGCGGGTGCAGGTTCCGGTAAAACGAGGGTGTTGACTATCAGAATTGCTTATTTGATGAGTCAGGGTGTTGATGCGTTTAGTATCTTATCGCTTACTTTTACCAATAAAGCGGCCCGAGAAATGAAAAAAAGAATTTCGGATATCGTGGGAGCCGGAGAGGCAAAAAATCTTTGGATGGGAACATTTCACTCGGTTTTTGCTCGAATTTTACGCTCAGAAGCAGAACATCTTGGTTATCCTTCAAACTTTACCATATATGATTCTCAGGATTCATTGCGTGCCATTTCCGGAATAATCAAGGAAATGCAACTGGATCGTGATGTGTACAAACCCAAACAGGTTTTAAGCCGAATTTCAAATTTCAAAAACAGTTTGATTACGGTAAAAGCATATTTTAATGATCCTGATTTGCAAGAAGCGGATGCAATGTCTAAAAAACCTCGAATGGGCGAAATTTATCAAAATTATGTGGACCGATGTTTCAAAGCAGGCGCCATGGATTTTGATGATTTGTTATTAAAAACCAATGAATTACTGACTCGTTTTCCGGAAGTTCTGGCCAAATATCAAAACCGTTTTCGCTATATTTTGGTAGATGAGTACCAAGATACAAATCACTCGCAATATCTTATTGTTCGGGCTTTATCCGATAAATTTCAGAATATTTGTGTGGTCGGCGATGATGCACAAAGTATTTATGCGTTTCGTGGTGCAAACATCAATAATATACTGAATTTCCAGAAAGATTATGAAGGCGTAAAAACCTTCAGACTAGAACAAAATTACCGTTCGACAAAGAATATTGTTGAAGCAGCAAACACTATTATTGATAAAAATAAAGTAAAACTGGACAAAATCGTTTGGACCGCCAATGATTTTGGTCCCAAAATAAAGGTTCACCGCAGTTTAACAGACAACGAAGAAGGCCGTTTTGTAGCCGGTACGATTTGGGAGCAAAAAATGCAAAATCAAATGCCTAACGGTGCGTTTGCCATTTTGTACCGGACCAATGCACAATCCCGGGCTATGGAAGATGCGCTTAGAAAAAGAGATATTCCGTACCGGATTTATGGTGGACTTTCTTTCTATCAAAGAAAAGAAGTCAAGGATGTTTTGTGTTATTTACGATTGGTTATTAATCCAAAAGATGAAGAAGCTTTAGTTCGGGTAATTAATTATCCGGCACGTGGGATTGGGAATACAACAATCGAAAAACTAACCATTGCAGCCAATCACTACAAACGTTCGATGTTTGAAGTGATGCAAAACATAGAGCGAATTGATTTAAAACTGAATTCCGGAACCAAGCAAAAACTATTAGATTTTGTTACGATGATTCAGAGTTTTCAGGCTATAAATGAAAATCAGGATGCGTTTTATTTAGCGGATCATGTTGCCAAAAAAACAGGATTAATTCAGGAATTAAAAAAAGATGCTACACCGGAAGGAATGGCTAAAATTCAGAATATTGAGGAATTACTAAACGGTATTAAGGATTTTACAGATGGCCAAAAAGAAGTGGATGGAGCCCGTGGCGCTTTGTCTGAATTTATGGAGGATGTGGCTCTGGCAACTGATTTAGACAAAGACACCAGTGATGAAGACCGCGTGGCGTTGATGACCATTCACTTAGCTAAAGGATTAGAATTTCCTCATGTTTTTGTAGTGGGAATGGAAGAAGATTTGTTCCCGAGTGCCATGAGTATGAGCACGAGAAGCGAACTAGAAGAAGAACGCCGCTTGTTTTATGTGGCTTTGACCCGTGCGGAGCACCAGGCGTATTTGACCTATGCACAATCACGATACCGTTGGGGAAAATTGACTGATAGTGAACCGTCGCGTTTTATTGAGGAAATCGACAGTCAATATCTGGAATACATTACACCTCCTGAAAATAATTACAGGTATAAACCAATGATTGATAGCGATATTTTTGGCGATGTAGATAAATCTAGATTGCGTCTGGCAAAACCAGCTAGCGGAACCCCGCCGACCAAATATAATACAGATAATGAACCTAAATCGGATATAAATATTCGTAAATTGAAACCTGTTAGTAATAATGCTGCTTCAGGAAGTGCTAATTTATTCGATAATAAACTGGTTGCTGGTAATATAGTGATGCACGAACGTTTTGGGAAAGGTGAAGTGTTAAACCTTGAAGGAGTGGGAGCCGACAAAAAAGCCGAAATCAAATTTGAAGTAGGCGGAATAAAGAAATTACTGTTGCGTTTTGCTAAACTGGATATTATTGGATGAAAAACTAAAAAAAAATGGCTCAATTTATAAAAATATACGAAGACAAACCTAACGAAGCAGCAATTGCCAAAGTAGTTAAGGTTTTAAAAGAAGGTGGTTTAGTAATCTATCCCACGGATACTGTTTATGGTTTGGGTTGTGATATTACCAATACCAAAGCATTGGAACGCATAGCGAGAATAAAAGGAGTAAAACTGGATAAAGCTAATTTTTCTTTTGTGTGCCATGATCTAAGCAACATATCGGATTATGTGAGGCAGATAGACACGGCAACTTTCAAATTATTAAAAAGAGCGTTGCCAGGGCCGTATACTTTTATTTTAGCTGGAAATAATAGCTTGCCAAAAGAATTTAAAAAGAAAACAACCGTTGGTATTCGGGTTCCAGACAATGCGATTGCTCTAGAAATAGTTAAAGGGTTAGGTAATCCTATTGTTTCTACCTCAATTCATGATGAAGATGATGTGATAGAATATACCACGGATCCGGAACTAATTTTTGAGAAATGGCAAAACCTAGTTGATTTAGTTATTGATGGAGGTTATGGGGACAATATAGGATCTACCATTATTGATTTATCAGGTGATGAGCCAGTTGTAGTTCGAGAAGGCAAAGGAAGTTTGGATATTTTATAAAATTTAATTTTTTGGCAAAATAGTTGCTGATTTACTACGTGTTTTTATTTTTACCAAGAACATATAAATCTATGGATTGTATTATGTAAGCATGTTATTCTTGATTATCATTAAGTGGTTGTCAATTGGATTTCAGATAACATTTTTGGTATTAACTTCAAAAATTCATTCTTTAAAAATCGGACAAATTTATAACTAGAAATCATTAAATTACTGATAAAAAAGTATTTAATAATTTTTATTTATGACCTTGTCGAGACGATTTTAGAACTTTTTTTAGATGATTTAAAGATATTAACCTACTGAGAAAGTTTCTAAAAAACTCATAGGTGTTTTTACTATTTTGCATGGGCTTTAATCAAAATTCGATTCACTAGTATACTAGGTAACAAATTATTTGTCCGATTACTTTTTTGTAAAAAAAACCGGTCTTCGTTAGCTTTTTCGCAAAGAAAAAAAATTTTTTTTTAATTAAAAATGGCAGTCATGAGGTTCGAATTCTACTTTTTAATAAAATAAAAGAATTAGAAAATTGTTTTTATTTTCAGAAGAATTTAGGACAAAATTAGTCTCTCATTTTCATGATTTTTAAATTTTTTTTGTGGTCGATAGGATTCTTTTGAATAATTATAAATTGGCATTACGCGGATAAAAACTGCAAAAATTAATTTGAAATTGCTCCTTCTAAAGGTTTTTGGCTTCATAGAACAACTGGTTTTATGAATGTAAACTTCACGGACGATACTCAGTTTCGGTATTTTTTAATTCGTTAAGTATTACGAAAGTTATTGTTTATAATGTTTAATTTTTGAAACTATTAATTATTAATTATGTGTTTCTTATGTATCAAGGATGACTGTTCAACAGTGCAGTTACAGTAACAGTTACAGTTATTTTTATGTTGATTTAGACTAAATGGAAATGAATTCCTGACAATTGCAATGTAATTTTTTCATTTAAAAAAAAGTAAAAACATTTGTCAGGATTGGAAGATTTTCCTGTCTACAACTTTATGAAATTCATAAAGGATCATTCTTCAACAACTGCGATACTGCTTTTTGCTCAAAGTGAAAAAGTTCAAAGTATTTCTAAATCTATTGCTTGTAAAAAAAAGCAAAACCAATTGTTGTGGAAAAAGATGAATGAAAACGTTTTGAAAACCATCAAAAAAACAAATCTTCCTTATTCTGTAGTTGATGAAAGTATCCAAGTAGGTAACACTTTTGGCTAGAAAATTACGGATGCAATAAATAAAGTTTTTGCACAAGGTTATGATAAAGTCATTGTTATTGGAAATGATTGCATTGAATTGCAAGCGGATCATCTGCTTCTGGCTAATACAAATTTGCAAATTAATGATTCAGTTCTTGGAGCGGATTTTAATGGTGGTGCCTATTTGATAGCTGTTTCAAAATCAAGTTTTCTTGCTAAACAATTTGCCGCTATTTCTTGGCAAACACCTTGCGTTTTTAAAGAATTAAAAGCGCTATTTAGCAAAAAAAAAATGAGTTTACTTCCAGTTTTGAATGACTGTAAAAATGCTTTTGATTTTAAAAAAGCAATTTGTAAATTATCCTTTTCAGATGGATTTAAAAATTTAATTCTTTCCTTACTTCAAAAGGGAATAAATGTAAATTATTATAAAAAATCTCAGGTTCATTACGAATATAAAAGTTTAAATTTAAATAAGGGATCTCCTTTTTCGTTATAAATTACAGCTCAAATTGCATTTATTTATAACTAATTTTTCTCCGATGAAACAATTTTTCATTTGGGCCTTACTTTGCTTTACGACATTTGTATCTGCTCAAGAAGACCTAACGGTTTCTGTTATTGATTTTGAAAATCAAAGACCAATTTCTAATATTACCATTAAATTATCCAATAGTACTCGGAATAGCACCTTGTTGCAAACTACTAATCTTCAAGGGAAAGCAATTTTTAGAAACATTCCTGCTTTAGATGGTTATCAAGTTTCATTTGAAGAAACGGCAGACTATGTTGCTGAAAGATCCGATATTATTAGTATTCGTTCCAATCAAAATCCAAATGTTACTTTGATTTTAAAGAGAACAAATACAGAAGAGTTGGACGAAGTTGTTATTGCTAGAAATTCAACATCAAAAATTAACCGTCGCGATGCCGAGGTTTCTTTTGAATTGAAAGCTGCCGAAATTCAAGAAATTCCGTTCGAAGGGCGAGATATTACTAGAGTTCTGTATCGATTACCAAACGTATCGCAAGCCACAGGATTTTTTGCAGAAGCGCCTAATGTGAGCATTAATGGGGCGAATCCTTTGTTTACGTCTTATCTTATTGATGGAATGGATAACAATGAGCGTTTTTTAGGGGGACAAAAGTTTAATATACCATCTGGTTTTGTAAAGGACATTACGGTTTTGACTAGTAATTTTTCGGCAGAATACGGATTAACAGGAAGTGGTATTATAGACATAACACCACGGTCAGGATCTAATGAAATGACAGGAGAAACCTTTTTTATCACTAGACCTGGTCCATCGATAGATGGAAAATCTTCATTTGCTCAACGTGATTTGTTAGGTAATCAAGTTAAAAATGGCTTTGCTCGTTACCAAGCGGGTGGAGGCGTAGGAGGTGCTTTTGTTAAAGATAAAACGTTTTATTATTTCAATTTTGAACATACAACCGATGTGAAAGATAATTTATTAAAAGTACCCGAATTGGGAGTTGCAGAAACCGTGAGGGGAAACAATACATTTAATTATTTCTCATCAAAAATTGATCAATTATGGAATAAAAATTTTAGATCTTCGGTCCGTGCGAATATAGGAATCGTTGAAGTTGAGCGTCAGGGTGGTGGTTTAGATGGAGGAGCTACATTTGCTTCTGCGGGAAATAGTCAGCAAAGAAACAGTATTTTATTATCACTGAAAAACTCGTATAACTTTGGTAAAATAAGTGGTGAGACCAATATTCAATATAATCGTTTTAGATGGAATTATGCTGATCCTGTCCATGTAAACTCCTCACAAGTTATTGTTTTAGGTATTAATGACGAAACTTTAGCCATTTTAGGTCATCCGGGCTACGTTTTTGATGCTTTGGAAAACACGATTCAAATCCAACAGAAATTCAAATATTATACAGAGAACCATACTTTCAAATCGGGATTGAATTATATACGAGGAAATCACGAGTTATTTGGAGGCGGAAACCCTAACGGCAATTATACCGTCAAACTGAATCAATCCCAAATTGACGGAATTAGAAATAGTGGTGTAGGAAGTAGCCTGGATGTTAGTGATATTCCACTGGATGCTCAGGTAATTAATTATAATGTAGAGTTGCGTCCCGCTTCTTTTGGAACACATCAAGATATTTATTCTGTTTATTTGGAAGATTTATGGTCGGTTAGTGATAAACTGAATATTACATTGGGCTTGCGTTACGATTATGATAATTTATCAAAAGGTGGAGGTAACAAAGGCGATTACAATAATTTAGCGCCTCGATTTAATTTTAATTATAAACTAACAAATAACAGCAGTATTCGTGGAGGCTATGGAATTGCGTATGACAAAATAAATTATGGTCTATATAGCGATGCTTTACAACAAAATACGACATCAGCAGATTATAAAACTCAGCTGCAAGAGTTTATTCGATTAGGAGTTTTGCCAGCTAACACTAATCTGGAAGCGGTGACTTATAACGGAAATATAGCGGCTAATTTATCAAATGTATCCTATTTACAAGGTCCTACCGGAGATCAATTACAAAGTGAGCGGGAAGGTGCTTTTTCGAATGAAAGACGGATTTTAAATCCTAATGGCTACAACAATCCGTACTCACATCAGTTTGCGTTGGGGTACCAACTTCAGGCTGACGGAAATCAATTGTTTTTTGTAGATTTGGTTCATAATCGAGGTGAAAATTTATTCCGTTTGAGAAACCTGAATGCCGCAGCCGAATATCCGATTGATCCTAGTAATGTCATCATCAGAACGCAAGCAGAAGCCGATGCTTCCCGACCAATTCCCATTGTAAACGGAACAGCAACCATTAACGGTCAAACGGTAAGCGGTGTAGCGCGAAATGTTGTAATAAGTGAAACCGAAGGAAAATCTAGATATTATGCTGTAAGCGTAAATTATCAAAAAACAAGGGGGATTGACACGTATTCCTATCGATTAAACTATACCTTGTCTGCCTTAAAAAATGATACCGAAGATATTAATTTTAGAGCCATGGATGGGAATAATTACGCAAGGGAATGGGGATATTCGATTAATGACAGAACGCACAATATCAACGGAATTTATAGTTTTTATCCCTTTAGCGGAACCACGATTACTGTAGCCGGATTATTGCAAAGCGGTCAGCCCATAAATCGGATTCCACTTGGTTTTGGAACTACTGATTTAAATGGTGACGGTTCTGGTTTTAGTGATGCGTATCAAGGCAATAGTGATCGTTTTCCCGGTGAAAGCAGAAACAGCGACCGCTTGCCGTGGAGCACTACTTTTGATCTGGGTTTACAGCATCAATTTAAAATGGCAAAAAATAATAAAATCGAAGTAAGAGCTGATATTTTTAATGTTTTCAATGCTGAAAATTTAAGCGGATACAGTAACAATGCTACACAGAGTAATCAAATTCAAGGCGGTTCAACTGCCAGTGGCTTGTTTACACAACGCAACGCGTCGCCTCCAAGACAGTTTCAGTTTGGAGTACGGTATTTATTTTAAAAGAATAATAGATAAATATACCTCAGTCGTTTTTACAAACTACCGAGGTTTTTAAAACAACAATAATAATGTTTATACTACGGGCAAATGAGCCAAAAGAATTAACCGATTATTTACAAAAACAACAGTGGCTTGGACTTAATGAGACAATTGTTTCGTTAACCAAACCAGGTGAAGGCAATATGAATTATCTTTTGCGAGTGGATACAGGCGCGCGAACTTTTATAATAAAACAATCTCGCGCTTATGTTGAAAAATACCCGAAGGTAAGTGCTCCATCAGATCGGGTAATCACCGAAAGTTTGTTTTATCAGAAAGTTGCTCCGGTACAAACGGTTCAAAATTATATGCCAAACCTCATCGGGCTGGACCGTCAAAATAATGTGATGATATTAGAAGATTTAGGGAAATCCAATGATTTCAACTTTTTATATGATTTGGAACAGCAATTGAAAACAGGCGATCTTATTTCATTAATAGATTATTTGAATGGTTTACATTCGTCTTTTTACAAAGACATTATTGATGATGAATTGACAAATTTAGATTTACGGATGCTCAATCATGAACATGTTTTTAGATATCCTTTTATGGAGGATAATGGATTTGACTTAAATTTGGTTCAAAAAGGGCTGCAGGAATTAGCATTACCGTATAAAAAAGACCTTCAGCTAAAACAAAAAGTTGAAGTACTTGGATCTTTATATTTGTCTCGTGGAAACTACCTTTTGCATGGAGATTATTATCCTGGAAGTTGGCTTAAAACCCAAAAAGGGATCAAAATTATTGATCCGGAATTTTGCTTTTATGGTTCAAGAGAATTTGATTTGGGCGTTTTATTGGCACATTTATATTTAACACAGCAAGAGTTACATCTAGTATCGGTTGTCATAAATGAATATGTGGCTTATCCTGAATTGAATTTAGAAATTTTAAATGGATTCACGGGTGTTGAAATTATGCGACGACTAATTGGATTGGCACAATTGCCTTTACAAATAGATTTGAAAACAAAAGCAAAATTATTACAATTTGCCAATACTTTAATTACAAAATAAACAAAAATGAAATTAAAACTAGTTCTTCTAGCCTTGCTTTTTGCACATCAGATTCACGCACAAACGAAAGTTTGGTTTGATACCGATATCATGATTGGAATGCCAGATAAGGCAGCTCGCGAAGTAGATGATGGCATTACTTTAATAATGGCATTAAAGCAACCACAAATTCAGATTGTGGGGATTAGCAACATAACCTACATAGATTATAGTTACGAAATTATTCATAAAATAGTAAAATGGCACCACAAAGGTGCAGCTATTCC
This sequence comes from Flavobacterium sp. RSP15, assembly GCF_003968755.1. Classification (GTDB taxonomy): domain Bacteria; phylum Bacteroidota; class Bacteroidia; order Flavobacteriales; family Flavobacteriaceae; genus Flavobacterium. The sequence goes on from NZ_RYDL01000001.1 coordinate 56,014, forward strand.
TGTGTACAAAGGATCTCCGGAAGCGGCTGATTTAGGAACTGAAAATGATGCGACGAAAGCGTTGTACCAAGCTTTAAAGAAAGAAAAACTTACTATTCTGGCTCTTGGTCCAATGACAAATATTGCAACATTAATACAGAATCATCCAGATATTATACCCCAGATTGAGAAAATATCAATTTGTGCAGCACGTACACCAGATATGATTTTTAATCCTGGGAATGGAAAGCTCAATGTGTTTGATTACAATTATGAGTTAGACCCTAAATCTATGGATATACTATTAAACTCGACCATTCCTTTGATTTTTGCAGGATATGAACCCAGTTCTTATACCCACATTGGCACTATTGATTTAGCAAGTTTAGATCGAACAAATGAAGCTGATAAATGGTTGTTTGACATTGTTCAACCGTGGATGGCATTAAATGAAGAGTATTTTGGTGTTCATGGTTTTATTCCTTTTGATTGTTCGACTTTGGGAGTAATCACGCATCCGGAATATTTTAGTTATTATGAAAATATTCCGATAAAAGTAACATACAAAAAAAATGATGCTTTAGAAATTCAACCAGATAAACCTTTTAAAAATTTCTTGGAAGTGTCTTATAAATTCAAATCCAAAAAGAAAGTCAAATATGCTCGAAAGGCTTTGCATGGCTTTGAGGAAAAAATTTTAGAAACATTACGTAGTAAGAAATGAGTTTTTCAGGTTAATTATTTTACTAATTAGAAAACAAATAAATAATTATCGGTCATTAACTTAGATAAAATCTAAAATTCAAATCTTAGATAAATTTGACATTCAAATGGTTTTGGTAACCATAGAAAACTAAGGTACTTAAAGTTTTTTAAACCATAACACATAAATTATCGTAAATTAATAAAAATAGATAAAATATGAAAATGAAATTAGCAATGTACGTCCTAATGTTTTTTGCGATTTTAAGTTGCAATTCTAACGCACAAACTAAAAAGCTATCTTTAGAACCTGAAAAAGGTAAAGCTATTGCTGTTTTTGCCGAAGGATGTTTTTGGTGTAGTGAGCACATATTTGAAGCCGTTATAGGAGTTGACAAAGCAGTGTCTGGTTATTCTGGAGGGACAATGAAGAATCCTTCTTATGAGCAAGTAGGCACTAACCGAACAGGACATGCTGAGGCAGTTGCGGTTTATTATGATCCTAAGAAAATCTCTTTTAAAGAATTAGTGACCGTATTTTTTGCCTCACATGATCCAACAACAGCTAATCAGCAAGGACCGGATAGGGGTTCCTCTTATCGCTCTATTGCCTTTTATAAAAATGCCGAAGAGAAAAAAATAATACAGGATAAAGTAAAACAACTTACGGCAACTAAAGTTTTTCCTAATTCAATAGTGACCGAGGTAAAACCCATTATGGATTTTTATGAAGCGGAAAAATACCATCAGGATTATATAGAAAAAAATCCAAACCAATCTTATGTTAAAGCCGTATCTATTCCAAGATATAATCTTTTTAAGAAAACATACAGAGGAAAATTAAAACCTAAATTGTAAAGTCATGAAAGTATACCAACATCTATTATTATGGCCTGCTGTTGCACTAGGATTTATAGCCTGTAAGCAATTCAATGGGGATAAAAGTGAAATCGTTCCAGTCAGCATGGTCCAGGAACAAGCATTGTCGCTGAATGATACTTCTTTAAACAAAGTTATAAAAACAGATAAAGAATGGAAAAGAGATTTAACCGAAAATCAATATTATATTTTGCGTAAAAAAGAGACAGAAGCTCCGTTCCAAAATGAATTTGATAGCAATCATAAAAAAGGTAATTATTTTTGTGCAGGGTGCAAATTACCACTGTTTTCCTCGGAAACGAAGTTTAATTCAGGAACTGGCTGGCCAAGTTTTTATGCGCCAATTAATAATAATCGAGTGATAGAGGTAGTTGATAAAAGCTTAGGAATGGTTCGTGGTGAAATTATCTGCGCCCGTTGTGAAGGTCATTTAGGACATCTTTTTGACGATGGGCCTAATCCAACAGGCTTGCGTTATTGTATGAATTCAATAGCAATGCTCTTTCAAAAATAAATTAAGGATTACTGACTTATATTCTTTTTTCAAATCAAACTCACTTTAAAAAATATTCTTCTTCCAAATAAATAAAGCAATAAGTTTGCTCAGGTTGGCAAGCAAAATGTAAATGCTTTTTTAGAAGAATGAAAATCTTTTATGAGCAAATTTTGACCGCACAATCTGAATCGAAGTGGATGTTAAAATCATTTTTTGAAACTAGTTGTTTTTTATTAAGATTTGATGAGAAGAAATGTGTGGCAGAAAACGTTCAAACAGATAGTCCAACTATTGCTTTTCTATCTAGACAATTTTTGGTAAATTTACCACAATGCAAAAACAAAAATCCATACTATTGCTTTTTTTGATGGGAATAATTCTATTTCCATGGCAATTAATCTGTTTAGCACATCCATTAGGTGAACCGGATCATTCGAGAGATCCAGATCATAAAGAAATTTCAAATTGCGAATTGAGAAGACAATATACGGGTAAACAATCCGTTATTTGGCCACCAATGGACTGCAAACAAGAGGTTTTAAAATCAGCTAAGTTTCAACAACCACAATTTGACAGTCTGATTTTGGCCGTTAGTCCTTTTGTAGTAATCACTTCTAATTTTGAATTTATATTCAATTCAAAAGTAATAAAGCCTCATTTATTTCTTGAAGAACCCAATTGCCGTTCGGCAAGCATTATTTCAAACCATCCGCATCGCGGACCTCCTATAGTTTAATCCCTTTCTACAGATTGGAATAGCCTTTATTCCCTTTACATTCAAAAAGGTGTATCTTTTTATGCCTGTTTCAGTAGTGTTTTACTATTGTTTACAGCGCATTATGCTATGGCATTTATCAAAACAACTTTTAAACTAAAGCATAAATAATGATTAAAATAGCTTTCAAAAACCCCTATTTGGTACTGGTCTTTTCCATTATCGTAGCGGTAATTGCCGGGGTACTTATCCCTCGAATGCCTGTGGACATACTGCCGCAATTCAAAAAATCGGCGATGCAAATTATTACCCTTTATCCGGGAATGCCAGCCGAAGTAGTCGAAAAAGACATTACCAGCCGAATGGAGCGCTGGACCGGTCAGTCGCCCGGAATTGAAAAACAACTCTCTAAAAGTATTATGGGCGTTAGTGTTGTTACCAATTTTTATGGAGAAGATGTCGACCCCGCCGAAGCTATGGCAAACACTTCTTCTTATGCGGTAAGCGATATGTATTATCAGCCACCGGGAACAATGCCTCCAATGATTCAGCCTTTCGATCCTACGGCTTCAAAACCATTGATGTTACTCACCGTAAGCAGTGATGTAAAAAGCGGAAAAGAATTGTATGATGTGGCCTATTTGAACTTACGCCAGATGTTAAGCGGCGTAGAAGGTATCGTTGCTCCTGCGGCTTACGGTGGTTCCCTGCGTATGATTTATGTGTATGTTGATCCTTTAAAAATGGAAGCTTTGGGAATTTCTCAAACAGAAGTTTCGGATGCTATTCAAAAAAACACAACCATGATTCCTTCTGGAATTGCCCAAATTGGAACCATAAGTTATGGTGTAGATGCCAAAGGACTTATTGTGGATGTAAAAGATTTTGACGACATCGTAATTACGCATAAAAACGGAAAACCCATCTTTATAAAGGATATTGGACAAACCAAAGATGCCAGCGCAATTCAAACCAATATTGCCCGAGTGGACGGGAAACAGCAAGTGTATTTGCCTATTTTTAAACGTCCGGGAGCCAATACGATTGCTGCCGTAGAGGCCGTAAAAGCAGCTTTGCCAGATTTGAAAGAACGAATGCCCGAGGATGTCAAATTGAACGTAATTTTTGATCAATCTTCGTATGTAAAAAATGCAATTTCTGGTTTAGAAGATGCGGGTTTGGGCGGTTTGATTTTAGTAGTAATCATTTTGGTCTTGTTTTTAGGAAACTTTAAATCTGCATTGATTGTCGCGATCAGTTTACCACTTTCAGTTTTGTTTGCCTTTATTGTGCTGTCTATTTCGGGACAAGCTATTAACAGCATCACCTTGGGAGGATTGGCTTTAGTATTGGGACTTTTGGTGGATAATTCCATTGTAGTATTAGAAAATATCGACAAGCATTTAAAAATGGGTAAAAGTTCTAGTGTAGCAGCAAAGGATGCCGCACTAGAAGTCGCAAATCCGGTATTGGCTTCGACTTTAGTAATTATAGTCGTCTTCTTTCCGGTATTATTTTTAACAGGAATTACAAAGTTTCTTTTTTCGCCTTTAGCCATAACCGTTGCCGGAGCTATGATAGGTTCTTATCTTTTCGCTCTGACGTTGATTCCCTTGATGGCAGCTTTTTTCTATAGAAATCAATTGCCAAAATCAGATGAAAAACCAAAGAAAAACTTTTTAGGAAAATTTCAACGCTATATTGATCGGTTGGGAGAAAAATACCAAAACAGTTTACCCACAGTTCTGAAATTTAGGATGCCAATTTTAGCGATAACAATAGTGCTTTTTATTCTTTCAATTTTTATACTGAAAAATACCGGATACGAATTATTTCCGCAATCGGATGTGGGTCAAATGGAAATTATGGTACGTATGGAATCTGGTACAACCCTGCAAAATACCAATGCCACGATTGCCAAAATGGAGCAGGTTATTCGAAAGGAAACGGCTGATGATTTGGAACAAATTATTGGAAATGTAGGCGTTTTTTATGATTTGCCGGCGGCTTACACGCCAAATTCTGGAACTCAAGATGCTTTTATAGGATTACAGCTCAAAGAAAGTCATCAAACCAGTACGTTTGAATATGCTTCTCGTTTGCGAAAATTGTTTCACCAAAAATTCCCGGGAGTAGAAGTCAGTTTTAATACCGGAGGCATGATTACCGCCGCTTTGAACGAAGGAAAACCAGCTCCAATAGACATTCAGGTCAAAGGGAATGACTTAAAAGTTTTACGCCAATTGGCCGAAAACATTAGGGATACTATCGCATCACTTTCTGCCACCAGAGACGTTCGGGTGTTGCAGCGATTGGATCAGCCCGCCAAAAATATTAATATTGATCGAATAAAAGCAGCATCATTGGGCGTTGAACCCGTTGATGCAATTAAAAATATGGTTTCGAGCTTAAATTCATCTGTTACTTTCAACAAATCTTTTTGGATCGATGAACGTAACGGAAACCACTATTATGTTGGTGTTACCTATCCGGAGAGTGAAATAAACAATCAATTTGTGTTAGAAAACGTAGGTGTTGGAAGCAGTTTACAAGACAAAACCATTCCGTTTCGCAATTTTGCTAAAATTACCGATGGCTCAAACCCTGTGGAAATAAACCATCACAAGCTTACCCGTGAATTTAATGTCTACGCCAATGTAGAAGGCAAAGATGTAGGAAGTGTTTCTGATGAAATTCAAGAAATAATCAGCAATATGAATGTTCCTTTAGGTTATGAAGTCAATTTTCAGGGAGAAGTTGCTATTATTAAAGAGTCGTTTAGCAGTTTGGGAATGGGATTAGCACTGGCAGTTATACTGGCTTTTTTAATCATTACGCCACTTTTTAGATCGTTCAGAAAACCGTTAATCATCATTCTTAGCTTTCCTTTTGGGATTATAGGAGTGGCTATTTTAATGTGGATTACCGGAACTTATATGAGCATTCAAGCCATTATGGGAATTATTATGATGGTGGGAATTTCGGTTTCTTACGGAAACATTTTGGTCGATCGAATCAATGCTTTATTAATAGAATGTAAATCAAAACAAGAAGCCATTATCGAAGGATCTTCAGACCGTTTTAGACCTGTATTAATGACCGCTTCGACCACTATTTTAGGATTACTGCCAACAGCTTTAGCAACCAACCCAGGTTCAGAAGCGAATGTTCCACTAGCAATTGTAGTCATTGGCGGAACATTTATGGCTATGCTCATCACGCTTTACATTATTCCTATCTTTTATTCCCTTATCGCAAAAAATTAAAAATCATGAAATCACTATTAAATATAAAACAAGGAATCTTTCTGTTACTAGTTGGATTATTATTTTCAGCTTGCAAAAATGAAAATCAAGTCAAAAATAATTTGGATAAAAAAGTAGATAACTTTCAAAAGGTTGCGGTAGAGTTGCCTCAGAACAGATCATTTACAGCTGAGGTTTTAATCACAGGAATAGCAAAACCCAATCAAATGGTCACAATTTATGCTATGGAAAGTGGGGTCTTGTCCCGTATTTCAAAAGATATTGGGGACAAAGTTTCAAAAGGAGAAACGATTGCCGTGTTGAAAAATCCAGTATTAATACAAGAACAAATAAAGTTAAGAGCCAAATTTCAGGCAAAAAAAATAACTTATAATCGCTTAAAAACTGTTTTTGAGAAAACTCCGGCCTTAACACCAATCCAGCTCGTGGAAAGTGCCGAGGCTGACTTTTTAGTTTCAAAAGCAAGTTTAATTGCCATCGAAAGCAGGATTTCATTTCTAACGATAAAAGCACCTTTTTCCGGAATCATCAGCAAGCGTTTTGTGGATAATGGCGCAATGTTGCAAAACGGATTAGAGGAAGTGAACCCCAAAGCCATTGTTGAAATTCAGGAAGTAAATCCTGTTCGGCTCACCCTTACTGTGCCAGAATCAGATGCTGTTGCCATAAAAACCGGTGTAGGGGTGCAGGTTACTTTTCCAGAATTATCAGGTGAAACCTATACGGCAACCATTAGTAGAACTTCGGGAGTACTTGATAGTAGCTCCGGGACGATGCAAGTCGAAATCGACATAGAAAACAGCAAAGAGAAAATAATAACAGGAATGTATGCCAAAGTCTTGCTACGTATTCAAAGTAGGGCCTGTATTTTATCATTGCCTATTATTACCAAAGTAAATACTAACAATGAAGTATTTGTATTAGTAGTAGAAAACAATGTGGTAAAACGTTTGCCTGTTAAAATAGGATTGTCAGACAAGGATTATTTTGAGGTAATCAATGCCGAAATCACTCCAAAAACACAGGTTATCACAAATGGAAAAGGATTGGTAAATGAAGGACAAATTGTCACACCTATTTTAAAATAAAAAAAATGAAAATATCGAAATTAAACTTTATGAAACCAATGCGACAGCTCGTAGGAGTAGTGTTCATGGTTGTATTTTTATCCACGACACATGCGCAAGAAAAATTTCCGATAAATTTGGAAACAGTCATGCAATTATCAGGAGCAAACAGTCTTACTGTTCAGGAATATCAATTAAAATACCAATTGGCAGTTGCCGAACAAGCTAAAGCCAAAGAATGGTGGTTGCCCAATCTGTATGCCGGATTTACTACCCATTATTTAAGTGGTGCCGCAATGAATGCCGATGGCAGAATATTTACTGATGTAGAGCAAAACAATCTTTGGGCTGGATTGGGAATCAGTGCTGAAATAGATTTTAGCAAAGGCATCTACCAGACATTGGCTGCCAAACAAAAAGTACAGGCCGCCGATTATTTTAGTACTGCCGAAAAAAATAAAGCAATACTTCGGACTATTGAAGTGTATTTTGATATGCAAAACAAGCAATTAAAATATGTTTTCTTGCAGCGATTTGTCCATCAAGCCGATACTTTGTCCCAACAGTTAAAAATTCAGGTTGATGCCGGATTGCGGTATCAATCGGAATATTTATTGGCTAGCAGCAACTTCAATCACTTAAAAATTGAAATGTTTCAGGCAAAAATAGGATGGCAAAAAAAATCCGCAGTGCTGTCTAATCTTTTAAATTTGGAACAACAAACCCAGCTGATCAGTACCGAAACAAACTTACTTCCCTTGGCGTTAACTCCGATATTAACAGAAGAAAACACACTTGAAAGGCATCCTCAATATTTAGGATTACAATCAGAATTAGAAGCATTGAAAACCGAAAATAAAACAGTAAATCAAGGATTGTTGTTGCCAAAACTGCGAATTGGTGCTGACAACGGTACATTTGGGAGGTACTCGGATAATTTGTACACAACCTATCAGGTCAACGCGTCCTTGCTTTGGGATATTCCTTTTGGGCGATTTTCATACCAAGGCGATAGTAAAAAAGGAAAAGCAAGAGTTGATTTGCAGCACAATAAAGTTGCCCAATTTAAGAATCAGTATCAGCAGGAAATTACCTTGGCAACTACTGAAATTCAAATGGCAGCAGCGCAAATTCCAGTTGTAAAACAAGCATTGGCCTTTGCAACCGAAGCCGTAAATCAAAGCATTGAACGTCAAAAAATAGGAACGGCAGAACCTTTTGAAGTTTATCAGGCGCAGCAATTTAACTTACAGGCACAACTTGATTATTTAAAAATCATTTCTGATTTTAATAAAGCACAATTCGCTTTGAAAGTGGCAAAAGGAGATAATTTATAGGCCTAAAAAAAGTGCGATTAAGAAATCGTACTTTTCATGAATTAATAAGAAATCAAGCTAAAACTATTTGGATAATTTTTTTAAAAATCCTTTATCGAAAAGACAAAATAAAACACATTAGATAGAGACTAAAAAAAGGGAATTAATTTAAATTAATTCCCTTTTTTATTGGCTTTCGTAAATCGTTATTTGTATTCTTCGATTAGAACCAGCGCCATTTCATAAATATCTTTGGCTTGAAAGGTAGGATTATCCGAAAGGGAATACAACGATTGGCCTTCACGTGCTACGAAACCAGTTTGCAATCCGGCATTTATTGCGCCGGCTAAATCCCATCCGTGTGCTGCAATCATGATTATATTTTGCGGTTCTTGACCTAATTTAGTTGCTGCCCATTCATAGGTTTGTGGGTCTGGTTTGTATTTTTTAATGGTATCAATACTTAACGCAAGCTCAAATACATCTGTCAGATTTGAATTAATTAACTGTTCTTTCAGGGCATTTTCAGGCGAATTTGTCAAAGTGGCTAATCTAAAACCATTTTCTTTCAACAGCTGTAAGCCTTTTAAAACATCGGGATATGCTTTCAAATTCCGAATTACTGAGAGTGTTTTTTTAGTTTCATCTTCGGTTATCGTTTTATTCAAAGAAGTCGCTGTCATTTTGAGCATCGACGCCGCTATAGTGCTAAAATCATGGTATTGATTCGTGCAATTATCCACAAGCGAATGATGCAATACCATTCCGAACCAAATTTTGAACGCCAGCGGTTCTTCCAGTAAAGTGTTGATCGCATTCTTCAGCGGCGTCATGTCTAACAAGGTTTCATTTACATCAAAGAGGAGTACGGGTTTTGTATTTTTTAAGTTCATAGTTGGGATTTTTATATCTTTTTAAAAATTGTTGGTACTGAATTTTCTACTAGTGATTTTAAAATTATTCTGTTTTAAGAATTTGAAATTGTTGGTGTTTTTCTTGGTTTATTTCTTTTGATAAGAAGTTTTGCAATTTGAATTCCTGCCAAAACCAAAAACAATAAAGCAAAAATAACATTTAGATACTGATTTATTTCAATTTTATTTTCAATTAGTACCTGTTTTCCAAAATGAGCAAATAACAGCATGCCTATTGATGTACCTGCCATGGCTCCGATAATAAAAATACTGTTGTCCTTGCAACGGGGATCTAATTTTTTAGTTCCAAAGAGGTAGATGTAAATTCCCGACCAATACGGCCATTGAATAAAATTAAAACTATTCAAAAGTAACCCTAAAATAAAAGGAAACTGTGCCAAGCGAAGTTGCGCCAAGGTAAAATTTTTATCAGAGCCAATGTTTACCAAAAAATAAAAGGCTATTCCTGTAAAGAAAATAATCGTAAAGACTTCAATAAACAGCAATAATTGTTTTTGTTTTACGAGCCATTTTGCACCAAGACTAACTGCTTTTAAAACAAAAAACTCAATAAATACAATTCCTGAAATAAAGGAAATAACTGCTGAGCTTCCTTGTTCCAATAAAATTTGTAGACTTATGACATTGATGTAACCCAATGGCAAAGCACCCATCAAACTGATGCCAAATCCTAACAAAAAAGGATTGTTTTTAGGAATGTATTTGTCTAATAGCTTCATTTGGACTTTCTTTTTTTTATTTCTAAGAAAAGGGTTTGTTAATTGTTTTTTCTTTGGCTAAGCTATATTAATCGTTGTCTAAATAAAGAGACAGAAGTTTTTTTGTTTCCTGACAGAAATGAAAGTTTTTTGTTTCACAATCTCTATATTTATTCAAATTTAAATTTAATGACTTTATAACATTAGATCGATATTCTTAACGCAAAATACAAATTGGGTAATGCAACTGAACATACTTTTAGAGGTGTTTTTTATAAACGAAATTTTCCCTTTTCATGATGTCGGTATTGTTTCCGCCAATGACAAAGTATTGGTTTTACAATAGGATTAAAGCTTTGTTAGTGGCTTTGAATTGCTACATTATTGGTTATCAGACGGCTCGAAAATGGCTCAAAGACCGCAAGGAAAGAAAGCTGGAGTTTGACGATATTGCTCATTATCAAAAAATTATCGTTGCCTTAACTGAAACGGATCAATTGATGACAGCGATTTATAAAATAGGGATCGAGTACGTTTAAAAAAGCAACCGCATTAAAACCGCTTGAGCTAAAGCAAGTTCATCCGACATTAGAGCAAAATTAGAGACAAAACCTCCATTGACTGCTACTATTATGAAAGTCATATAACTTGGTACTAGTAATGCCGTTATGATAGAAAGTTTTAAATCTGCGGTTTTCATAGTTATTTTGAAATATGATTATTTAAAAAAAACCAATGCAGTATTGAAACGGCATTGGTTTTTTTGAAAGGAGAATATTTTTATTTTTTCCATACTCTTCCTGCAAAAGCATCATCTAGTACTGGATTTGTGTTGTGGTTGGAATAGTTGCTGATTGTTTTTACCGCTATTCCGGCAATAATCCCTAAAACATGCGCTTCGGTATACCCTACAGCTAAAAATTCATCAACTTCATCTTGTTCAACATTTCCGCGGTTTACGGTAAGCGAACGCGTAAGTTTTGACAAAGCGGCTAGTTTTAGATCTGGAACTTGTTTTCCGTCACGGATGGCATTGGTTACGTCGGTCGGAACTTTTGACATTTTATCTGCAATAAAACTGTGTGCTGCGGTGCAATATTCACAATTATTTTCATAAGCCACCGAAAGAAAAACAACTTCTTGTTCGACAGAATTAAAACCGGAATTAGCTCTAAAACTATTGTAACCGTAAATATAGGTATCTAAGAGCGCTGGATTTTGTCCCATGCTTTTGTACATATTAGGGACAAAACCTAGTGTTTTTTGAGTGTTGTCAAAAATTGCTTGAGATATTGGAGAAACTGGATTATTTTCTAATTTTAAATGTGCCATAATTTTTGTTTTTATATTAATTAGGATTTGTTATTTATAGGACAAAGGTGTAACTAAAACTGAACTTTAACTTTTGTAATTCGGTCAACTATTTGGCTATTTGGTTCAATCGGAAATTCGATGGTGTTTGACGGTATTTTTCATGGAAAAGTGTCGAAAAATTGGCTAAATTGTTGAAACCACAATCAAAAGCAATGTTTGTAATGCGTTCATCTGAAATCGATAAAAGTTCGGCCGCTTTTTCTAATTTTTTATTTCGAATATAATTCGCCGGACTATCAGTGTAATTTTTTTTGAATTCTCGTTTAAAGGAGGAAAGACTTAAATTCGTCAATTGCGCCAGTTCATCAATGGTTATGTGTTGATAAAAATAGCTTTCTACAACTTGTTTGAATGTAAAACTGGTAGGCGAAAAAAGTTGAGATAAAATTTGTTGAATAACAGGCGCATTTTTGGTTTGGCACAATAACAAAATGATTTCTTTTAATTTGAGGACTAATAAGTCTTCATTGATAAGTATGGGATTGTCAAAGTAAAACAGCAGACCTTCAATGTATTTTTGAATTAGAAAATCAGTATTGATATGGGTTACATCAATAGTTTGATTGATCAATTTTGGTTGCTGAAAAATCTTAGGCAAATCGGTTTCGTAAATTTTTTTGAGTATTTCGGGATGAAAATGAACAAATACGATCTGACTATTTTTAGAAAGCGTATTGCCTTTCATTTGACTGAAATAAGTACCACATTTGAGTAAAACAGCTTCATTTTCGGGTACGGAGATACTTTTCTGTTGTGTTTTGTAGTCTATTTGCCCTTCGAGCATGTATAGAAAACAAGCCTCATTAGGCACTGGATTTGGAATTTTGAAAGGTGCTTCGATTGTCACTTTTTCGAAAATTATATTTCCGAATAGTTGGTATTGTTTTCTTTCTGTAATCATTGTAATGGTGTTAAAAGTAAAAAATGACAGTTTCATTATTTTGTTCTTGACAAAAAAAGTAACATTGTGATACGTTAAAGTAGCATTTTTAATTTATCTGTTTCGCAGTTTAAACTTTTTCAGGATTTTGATTTGCTGTTTTTTGGCTTTTGAGACTCTTTTGGTGAGGTAAAACAATATAAAATTTAGATTTTAATTTTAAATGGTCTCCTCTTATAGGATTACTATCTTTCTTTGATCGCATTGAAACGGCCGCTACGAAACAAATTATGGGGTTCAGCGCTTCATATTTTTGGTATAAAGCTAGGAGTCAATTTTTTAAGATTTTCTTTTGGATTATAGGTTCTGTTTTAAACTAAAGTACCCATGAATCAGCCCTTTAATTCCTGAGAAGAAAACTGAAAAACTAAGCTTCTTTTATTGCTTCAATAATTTTAGCTTTTTTATCTTCTGGCAATTTTACGGTTATTATCGCGCTTCCAGTAAACCATTTACAAATGATACTGTCAATTATTTTTGATTGGTTTTCGTATGCACTACAGGTTTTACACATGGTTTTGTGCACTTGTAATTGCATTTTTTCTTTGACAGATAATGCTGTTAACAGTTGCTTGTCCATTAGCTCTGTTGTTTTCTTACAAGAGTTTACAATCAGATTCATTACTTTTTGCATCAGTGTTTTATTATAATTATTGTACTATTTAGCGCATCCATTTCAGTTCTAAACATTTTTTTAATAATAGTTTAGCCCTATGAACTATCTGCCAATAATTAGACACGGTTATTTCTAATTCCTGACAAATTTCTTCGGCATTTTTATCTGTTAAGTATTTGGAAGTTAGAGCATATTTCCATTTTTGAGGCAATTCGTCCATACAGTTCTGCATAACTTTATTGAACTCAGGATTGTCTAGTAACTCTTCTTCCTGATCCCAAATAGGGTTTATTTCGTTGCTCTTCCAATTTTCGGTTTCGTTGAATAATCCATCGGAAAGTTCATAGCCGCTATTTTCGGTTAAATGGAACGTTTGTTTTGTAGTTTGTGCACTCAATCGATAATAATCGATCACTTTATGGTTTAGAATAGCAAACAACCAGGTTTTAGGATGGCTTCTCCCTTGAAAAGTTTCCAGTTTATGAAATGCGGACAAAAAAGTTTCCTGTACCAAATCTTCGGCAGTTTGCTTTGAAGAGGTTTTGTATAATGCCCATGAAAAAAGTTCGTCTCCGAATTGATTGACCCATTTTTCGAGAACGGTTTTAGAATTTTCTTTGATAATTTCCATAAATAATTGTTACCGTTGTTTTAGAATTTCAAAGATACTGTTTTTTTAGAGCCCAAAAAGATACTGTTTTCAAATTGCAAGAAGAGAAATACAGCAGCATATTCAAAACCGATTAACAAAAAGTTCTCTTTGAAAACTGGGTTGGTGTAGGCACTATAACTTAAAATGACGGTTAAACTCCAAACCAATGGAAAATTGAATTTGGTAAAAATACCCATTAAAACTAAATTAATAATATACCATGGGTGAACAGTTGTGGAAGTAAAAAAATAGAGAGACAGAACGAGTAAAAAACTTTGGAAAAGATTCAACGTGCTACCGTTTTTACCATAAAACGATGTGTACAGTATAAACAAAATCATCAGGAACGGAATGATCTTTCCTGTTATTTGTATGGTATTGTACCCGGTAATCCAAAAACCAATTTCACGGATAAGATAATAAATACTGGCATTGAATTCAAAATTAGTAAACCAAAGACCAATTGTTTTGGAATAATTTCCAATAAGTTCAGGAGATACGAACGGCAAGAATAACAATGCGTTTACTCCAATAACAATGCTGTAAAAACCGACACTTTTTTTCCAACCCAGTTTATGAAAAAATAAAGGCAACAGCAGTAGCGGCAATAACTTGATTGAAATTGATGTGGCTAATAACAATGCTGCTACTTTCCACTTGTTTTGATGCAATAAGTACATGCTCCAAACAAAAAAGAAACCCATTACACCTTCAAAATGCAAGTTTCCCGTGAGTTCAATAATGACTAATGGATTTAAGAGGTACCAAAAAACCCGGTGTTTTTCTAATCCTAATGTAGTCAATAATTTACTTCCAAAATAAAATGTTCCAAAATCAGCAGCGATGATTAGCGTTCGAAGAACAACAGCTGCGCCAATAATAGAGTTGGTACTCAAAAAGCCTGCGATCATAAAAATTAATTGATTGATTGGCGGATAATTGGAGTAGTGGGAAGCACTTAAAGTCCCCATGCCGTTCTTTAATTCTTGTGCTTGAGAAAGTACAAAATCAGGGTTTGCGATCAAATCTTTTGGCAAATGTATGTACGGATTTAACCCTTGTAAAATCAATCTTCCGTCCCAAATAAAGCGGAAATAATCTTGAGATAAATTGGGCAAAGCCAAAATAAAAGTCAATCGAAGTAACAATGCAGCTCCAATTAGAAAAGGCAAATTATCCTTTTGAAAACGAATAATTTGGTACGCCAAAAGAAACAAAAAACAGTATGAAACAACCAAAGAAACAAACTCGGTTCGCTGCAGTCCATAACCAATATAGCCATAAACCAGACTGCTTACAATTAGAAAGAAGTATGATTTTATAGTATTTGAAAGAGTGAAACTCATTTGGTATCAGCAATAGATTTAAGGAATACAAAGCCGAAACCACAAAACAGCATGAGATGTAATAGCAACAAACTATAATCGTTGAGCGTAAAACTACTATAAATCCCGAAAAGAAAATAGGCAGACAAAATTCCTTCGGCGAGTACTTTTTTGGAGATTTTTTTCGAAATATAGGTATTTTTCTGCCAATGGTCTTTTTGATCTTCGATATTTAATTTTGGAGTTCTGATAAATTCACTTTTTTTACCCCATAAACCTTCTAAAACGGCTATTGTATTGTTAAATGAAAAGCCTAGGGCAATGACATAAAAAGTTAAAAATGATTGGATAAATTTAAAAAAATTATTTCCTTGCGTGTTTTTGAACGCTATCCAGTAATAGAAGAAAAAGATTATCGTTGTAATGATAAAAAACAACATGGCATCAAAAAAGGTTTGAAGAGCTGCGTAGTTTGATTTGATGTATAAAACGGGAACGCTCAATAAAGCCATGACAAAAATAGCAAGAAATAGTGAACTATTCATAAGATGTAAAATACCGTGAATTTTATTTTTTGTAGTCATTGTTTTGGCTGTTATGATTCTAAAAAACATTTTTCTGAGATTTTCTGCGCCTCCTTTATTCCATCGAAATTGTTGTGAACGCGCGGCACTAATTATTGCCGGTAGTTCAGCAGGGGTTACAATATGTTCTAAGTACTTGAATTTCCATTTTTTTAATTGAGCACGATAACTTAAATCCAGATCTTCTGTCAGGGTATCACTTTCCCAATTTCCGGCATCAAGAATACATTCTTTTCGCCAAACTCCGGCCGTTCCATTGAAATTTATAAAATGGGTTTGTGAACTGCGTCCGACTTGCTCCAAGGTAAAATGAGCGTCAAGTGCAAATGCTTGTATTTTTGTTAAAACAGAATAATCACGGTTCAGATGTCCCCAACGGGTTTGTACTACACCAATCCTTTGATCCTTAAAATAAGGAATGGTTTGCAGAAGCCAGTCTTTTTGAGGTACAAAATCGGCGTCAAAAATCGCAACAAATGCCCCTTTGGCAGAGATTAAGCCTTCTTTTAAGGCACCAGCTTTGAAGCCCGTTCGATTGGTTCTACAGAGGTACTTGATATTTAATCCATTTTGAGACAGCTCTGCAACTACCTGTTTTGTGATTAGAATACTGTCATCATCGCTGTCGTCTAGGACTTGAATTTCTAGTTTTTCCTGAGGATATTCAAGTTTTGCAATGGTGCGTAGTAATCGTTCCACTACATATTTTTCATTAAATAGAGGTAGTTGAATGGTTACAAACGGAATTTCAGAAGGATTTGTAAAATCAAATTTTTCAGAATGGTCAATTTGTTTTTTACTTTTTAAATAATTGATAAGTAAGTTTAATTGTGCTAGGCCGTAGACAAAAATGATCACAATAGCGAAACTGAATACGAAAAGGATTAGGTAAGAAAGTAGCAACATTTTATTTAAAAGTATATTTAAAAATCCAACTTATTATTTTTATCCCAGCCAACACGGTTCCTTTGATTGTTCCAGAAACTTTAGAAACGCCAATTCTATTTTTATAACGAACGGGAATTTCGATATAGGTAAAATTCTGTTTTAGAATTTTCAATTGCATTTCAACTGTCCATCCATAAGTTTTATCTTCCATTTGCAAAACTAAAAGCGTTTCGTATTTTATGGCTCTAAAAGGACCTAAATCAGTAAATTTTGAACTAAAAAGTAATTTCATCAAGAAGCAGGCTAGCCAATTTCCAAAAACTTGTTGTGGAGTCATAGATCCTCTTTCTCGCAGAGTAGCGCCTCTGGAACCAATAACAAAATCAATATTTTTATCGATAATAGGAGCGACTAATTGCGTTAATTCTTCAGGGAAATCAGAAAAATCGCCATCAAGAAAAACCACTATGTCAGGCTTTATTTCCTGATTTGAAAGGTATTCCAGTCCTTTCAAACAGGCATAACCATATCCCATTTTCTTTTCGGCAAGAACTGTTGCTCCGGCATTTTTGGCAACATTACTAGTATTATCTGTAGAATTGTTGCTGATAACAATTATTTCAGAGACATCCTTGGGAATGGCAGCAATCACCTTTGCAATAGCTTTTTCTTCGTTATAAGCGGGAATGATTACTTTAATAATTGCCATTTACTATTTATTATTTAGTAATTCCATCAAATTCACATCGTTCCCCAATAAAATTTCATTGGTGTTTATTCTTCCGGCAGGAGAGTCATTTTCTAGTTTTAAAACACCACGAGGACAAACGGCAGAACAAATTCCACAACCCACACATGAAGAACGAACTATATTTTCGCCTTTTTGAGCATAGCTACGAACGTCAATTCCCATTTCGCAATGTATAGTGCAATTCCCACAGGAAATACATTGACCGCCATTAGTTGTAATTCGGAATTTAGAGAACAAACGTTGTTGCAATCCTAGAATTGCTGCCATTGGACAACCAAAACGACACCAAACCCGATTTCCCAATAATGGATAAAAACCCACACCAATAACGCCACTAAAAGCGGCACCAATAGCAAAACCATACCATTCACGAAGCGAATTACTGTCGATAAAAAGGATATTTTGATTTCCTGAAAAGAAATTTACCAAGATAGAAATAATGATTATTGCAACCAAGGAAAGCATCGTAAATTTAGCATCAGCATCTAAATCATTGCGTTTGAAAATATATAAAATTCCTGTAAAAACTATCAAAAAAGCCACAATACCGTAGATAAATTGGTCTTTAGTAATAAAACTCATTTCTGGATTATTGGATAAAAATGTAAATAGTACGGCTATGGTCATCACAAATGAAAACACTAAAACCAAATGGATCATCCAGCGTTCTAATTTCCAAACTTTTTGTGTCGAATTTGACAAATGACGGAAACTATCGCCAGCGGTTTCAGCCAATCCACCACATCCGCAAACCCAAGAGCAATACCAGCGTTTACCATAGAAATAGGTCAAAATTGGAGAAATTATGAATATCATAGCAATTCCAAAAATTAACATAAACATTCCCAAATTGCCACCATTCAGTAATGCTTTTAAATGCCAATCATTAAAAAAATAATAGTTCAGAGGCCACATGTTTTTAATGTCTTTGGCAAAATAAGCCTTCTCCGGATTTAGTTTTTCGAGAATTTCAGGTATCAAAAAAGCGAAACCCAATTGAAAAAACATGACCGATATGGTTCGTACCAACTGGTATTTATTATGACGGTATTTCAAAATGAATTTGTATCCCAAGCCCACTATGGCCATGGTGTAGAATGTTCCGTACACAAACCACTGGCTGGCTGGTTTTCCGTTCAAAAGCAAACTAAAAGGATCAAAAAAACCAATAATTCCATTGTTTACAGTTCCATTTTCTCCCAGACCTAAATATTTTGGAAACCAATAAAGAACAACATAAAAGAGAGTCAACACAATGCCAATACACCAAGCAAATGTTCCTCTGTTAGTCAACGATTGATGAAAAAGTCCATTGTTACTGATGCCTTTTGGTCGTTTTAGATAAGTTGCGTTGGCGTAAAAACAATACCACCCAATATGGCTACTATTGAAATAGTCAACCAAAGTGTTTTATTGGGAAATGAAACATTAAATAAAGCTAATGCCAAAATAAAAAGCCCAATAAAACCAGCTGCTAAACCTAGCTTTTGAACGCTGTTTAATTCATTATTCTGATGTGAAGCTAGTGAACTATTTTTTATTGATTTGCTCATTGTTGTATTTTTTGGATCCCTTCGAATTGGGTTCTAAATTGTTTTTTGATTTCTTTTTCGTGAGCCGTAAAAAATTCTGGATCGAAATTGGCTTTCGCCAAATGATGAATTACATAATCTACGGTTTGATTATCGGTAAGAATTTTGTCAAAAAACTCATGTCGCATTCGAATTCCAAAAGTATTAATACCTAAAAATACCCTTGTTTCTTTGTGAAACGAAATGCGAATGGCTTTTTTGCCATCAGTATGTTCCCAATAAAATTGCTTTTCGTAATCTTTAGGTTTTGCCCAGACCCATCCGTAGGTTTGGTATTCAATGTCTAAAAATTTTGCGGAGTTGAACCAATGTCCAGGATTATATTGTATTGGATTTCCGGTCAATGTTTGTGCGAGCGCTTCGGCCATCATTCTACCAGTGTACCACACCGCTTCAATGGGGCGCCGCAAGCCAATGGCTGCGTGTTGTTCGGCACAATCTCCAATGGCAAAAATGTCTTTAATGTTGGTTTCTAAAAAACGATTTACTTTTACACCATGACCTAATTCAATTCCAGAATTTTTAAGAAAATCAATATTTGGAGAAACGCCTGCGGTTAAACCCACAATTTGACATTCTATTGTCTCGTTTTTATCGGTTACGATGGCTCTAGCGTGGCCTTTTTCATCGGATAAGATTTTGACTAAATTGGTTTCTAAACGTAAATCAATTTCATGCTCGATAATGTGTCGATTGATGATTTGGCTTTCGCCGAAAGGTAAAATACCATCCCAAAAACTTTTTTCACGAACCAGAAAAGTAACAGGAATATCTCGGGAACGGAGCATTTCGGCGAGTTCAATTCCAATTAAACCGCCGCCAACAATTACCGCTCGTTTCGTAGTAGGTGCCCATTTTTCCAAATGGTCTAAATCTTGTTTGCTATACAAACCTGTTACTCCGCTAAAGTTTTGACCAGGCCAGCCAAATTTATTTGGTTTTGAACCAGTTGCAAGGACCAATTTGTCAAACCTAATGGTTGAATTGTCGGACAACAATAGTGCTTTTTCTTTTGGAAAAACTTCATCCACACTCTTGTGAATTAAGTCGATATTGTTTTTCTTCCAAAAGTCATTTTCATAAGGTTGAGTATGTTCAAATTTCAAATGGCCCATAAACACATACATCAAAGCAGTTCTCGAGAAGAAAAATTCAGTCTCTGAAGAAATAATGGTGATTTTTGAATTCGATTTTGTCCGAATGTGACGCGCGAGTGTAGCACCTGAAATTCCGTTACCAATGATGACTATGTCTTCCATATTAATCTAATTTGGTGCTAGTGTAGTCGAAAAAAAAAGAAAATCTGACTATTGAGTTAAAATAATAAGTGATCACGACAAAATATTTCTATTTCGTTTTAAAATTAGCTCCCGGCCTAAAAGTGTCTTTGTCAACTGAAACGAATTGGATATCAGATAATGTTGCTTTTCCAATTTCTTTCGTAAGACCTTCTTCTTTTTTCCATTCCCAAAACAACCATTTTGTCGCAATTGGAACACCATCTACCTCTTCATACTCTAAATATTGGATGGCATGAGGGTTTTTTTCGGCTTCTTCTTTATTTCCTTTTACTGTTACAATATAAGCTGCTTTTTCAATTAAATTATCAGATTTTTTCGCATAAACAACATACCAATCATCTGGTGCGTCCCCAGTTCCGGATTCGAAAGTTAATTTTTGAGTCAAATAATCATTATGATCAATTTCTTTATTTTCATAAGGATTCCATTTGGTACCGCGATCGCTTAGTTTAAAAGGGAAAAGAAAAAAGTACTCCCATGTAAAGGCATCAAAGCGAACGGATTCCTCGTTAGGAATAGCAGCTGAATAGAAAACTTTATCTTGGTCAAATATGATTTTCGATTTATTTTTAAACTCTAATACGCCTTTGCTTGAATTCGTGAGTACAATCATTTTAGCATTTAGCCTTTCTTTCCCCCCAAATTCTAATTTGATATTGAATTGAATGGCTTCTTTTGAAAGGAATTGCTGCTTATGATGCGCAAATTCGATTTTGTCTGTAAAATCTTGTTTTTCAGTTGTTGATTTACAGCCCATAAAAGCAAGTGTGGACAGTATGGCAGTAGCGAGTAATTTTTTCATTGTTTTCTCTTTAGTATTTAGTTCTATTTGTGTTCAATTCTATGAAAATTTATATTCAAAATTGAAGTATTATAAAAGCAAAGCAGCTATTGTAATGCAAAGAATCAGATCGTTTATTTTATGTTTTTTTTATAATACCGCAGCAAGCCTTCTGCAGAATGTCCCAATCTCCGCTTGAGATGAATAATTGTAAAATGGTATTGCAAGCGATAAACCCCATTTTTTTGATATTTTCTGGCCGAGGTGATTACGTATTTTGGAATTACAGTAAAATGTTTTTTATCATATAGTTTTTTTATGATCTCATTGTCTTCATAAATAGTAAATTGTTCATCATATCCGTCAATTTCTGTAAAGAGCTTTTTGGTCACGAATAAAGATTGGTCACCACCGCGGCATGAACTGAAATTGAAACGGGTAAACCATTGCGAAACTAATAATACTGGGTGGGCAAAGTCAAATTTCATACGGAAGCAACCTGCTTTATTTTCTTTTCGAATTTGTGCTATTATATCTAAATCGAAATTTTCAGGAGGAAAACTATCACAATGTAAAAAATAAAAGAGGCTTCCCGTGGCTATTTTTGCACCTGCATTCAATTGTTTTGCCCGACCTTTTTCGGTATTAAATAAAACGATATTCGGGTATTTTTTAACCTTATTTTGAGAACCATCCGTACTACCGCCGTCAACGATAATGATTTCATAGGGTATTGTTTTGGAAATGCTGGTGTAAAGATGTTCTAAAAATCGATCTATAGCATTGACTTCATTGAAAATGGGTATTATGATCGAAATCTTATTCATTCAGGGTCCAATTGTATTCTTTGAAACTAATTTTTGCTTTCGGGTGTATCTTAACAGTACTGTACTGACTAATAAAATCAATTATGGACCCTTTTTTCTTGAAATCTCCTGAAAACCAATCGAATATTTTAGAAATTACAAGTTTGTCTTTTGTTATCGTATTTTTGGTATTATCTGCCATAAAATTTCTTGCGGCATCAGTTAATTGCTTGTCTAATGTGGCCGATTTATAAGCTTCATTTGATAAATTAGGACATGAAAACGATGCACAATTGATGGCAAAGTGAATACGCGGCTCATTCATTTTACGTAAAATTTCGTGTTCAATTTCTTCCAGACTGTATTTTTTTGCTCCTAATGTAATAAACTTTTTACTCCAAGGATTGTTGATGTCTTTGATACTTATTAGCGGATAATTATCTAAAATTAATTTTACTGTAAAGGCGTTGTACGCATTAATCCAATATGCGAAGACAGCATTTTTTGGCCAGGATTTTGTAGGGACATTTTTACCTAATTGATCTAAATACGATTCTAATTCGACAGCATCTTTTTGGAAACCTTTATAGTCGACACTTCCTTTATTAGAAACATGTTTTTGTAATAGAGCATTCCATTTAGCATGATTTATTATTGTTTGAACGGTTGCTTCAGTATTGTTACCATAAGCTAAATCTGGGATTTCTTTGGTCGATTTGGCACAAGAAATCAAAGGAAGTATTAAAAGTATTAAAAGGCATTTTTTAGTCCTATTTAGTATCGCTTTTTGTTTATTTTCGTGAATCTTCGATTTCATTTTATACTAATTTAAAATTGTTTACCAAATAGTCGGAGTTTATGACTAAACCTGACAAGTTATTTTTTAAAAGGATACAATTCTTGTTGCAGGAATGAAGCCGGAAATTGGTTTTCATCGTTAAAACCAAGTTCAATATCTCTGCCATCCGCAGGAATATAATTAGTTTTGAAAAGATAATCCCAAAGGCTTAATGAAATTCCGAAATTTACTCCGTATTTGTTTGGCATTTTTTTACTGTGATGCCAAATGTGCATTTTTGGATTGTTGAAAATATATTTTAAGTAACCGTAATCCCAACCCAAATTAGCATGGTTCAAATGTCCAATCGCAATAGAGACAAAATGAACTATGAACACATCCTTAAGATTAAAACCACCAATTAAAATAATTGGGATGTAAAGAATCGTTTTATAAATGATGGGTTCTATCCAGTTGTACCGAAAATGTGCCGCAAACCCCATCTCCTTTACAGAATGATGTGTTTTATGTATTTTCCATAAAAAAGGGACAATGTGCAATAAACGGTGTGTATTCCATTGAATAAAATCAGCAATCAAAAAGAATAGTACTAAGGAGATTGGTTTTGGTAATTCTGAAATGGAATACAGCTTGATCGATGTTAGTTGTAAACCAAAAATAGCTGCAAAATCATTTAAAGCCTGCTCCGTTATATTAGATAAAGCAATAAGAAGAACCAGATTTAGCAGAATAAAATTGAAGTACAAATAGAATAAATCCAACCAGAAATCCTTTCTAAAAATGGGTTGCTTTTTTCGCCAAGGAAAAACAATTTCTAAAAGCCAAACGACCAAAGAAATGACTAATAATCCGTAAAAATAATTATTCCAATTGGGAAAAATAATTTCATTTTTTAAGTAATTGAAATAACCTCTGTAAGAATTTAAAATAATATCGATATACTTATCCATTATTTAAGTTGCTTTTTAAGGTTTTATAATAACTGCTTTTTTCTAAATCTTCAAAGGTATCACTATCATTTAACGTTTCTGTAAATTCCATTTTGTAATTTTCTAAATCTTTCATAGTATCCGATAAAACTGCAGCTGTTCCCCAGTTTTTGTTTTTAAAAAGAGAAGGAATCACTTTTTTTAACCCTAAAAGGTAATAACCACCATCTTCTGCAGGACCAATCACATCAACATTATACTTTAATTTAGAGAAAGCTTCGTTGATGTGAGAGTCTTGTAAATCGAACAGGTCACTCCCAATTATGATGCAATTCTGGTATCCCAATTCAAATAATTGCTGAAAAGCATCTTGCATGCGAACTCCCACATCAGCTCCGGATTGAAGTCTTTCTTTATATGAAAAACCAGCCCATAAGTCATTATAATCAATTGTTTTATCGTAAAAAACAAATTTATCGTAATCTAAACTTTGGGTGACTTTCATCGTGTGAAGGAGTAGATCCTTATATGTTTTTAATGCTTTTTCATCACCAATAGTTTTGGCTAATCGAGTTTTTACTTTTCCTAATTCCAGATTCCGGGTAAAAATCAGTAATGCGTTATTTTTCATATACTTTTATCCCTTTTTTTAGATAGATGCTCCATTCTTTATTGTAAGTATGGACTTCGTTTGTTTCTGTTTTTTTGTTATCTACTATTTTTTTATCGTAGTTTTTCCATTCAACGATACCACCATATAAATTGAAAACATTCTTGTATCCTAATTTTAATAATTTGTCTCCAATGATTTCACTTCGCACACCAATAGAGCAGTAGACTACTATAAGTGCATTTTTATCTTTTATAATTGTTGTCACTTTTTTACCGTCAAACTGATTAAAACCAACCGCTATGGAATTTTCAATATGACTCACGTTGAATTCTTTTGGTTCTCGGGCATCAAGAAAAACAATATTGGTTTTTGATTTTATTTCCGTCACTTTGATATAAGGAACGGATCCTTTGTTCCATTGTTTCAGTACTTGTGGAATCGAGTTTTGCGCAAACACGAATGTTGAAAAAAAGAAACAGCTTAGGTATACAAAGATTTTCAGTATCATTTTATGCAATTATCCGTATTAGACGCAACATAGTTTTTTCCTGACACGCAGATTGACAAATATATAATTAAACATATTGGGAAACGGGAGACCGTTTTATTGTCCGTGATGATTTGTAATAATTATTTTGTTAAGGACGAAGCGGTCTTTATGGAGTACAGATTTTAAGTAAATATATTCTGTTTTTAAGAGGATTAAGATTTTAAGTAAAATTGACCTATTTTAAAGTATATTAGATTTTTAGTAAAACAATCCTCTTTTATGGAGTAAAAATTTCAGTTAAAAATTCCCTGTTTTTAAACAGTAAAATATATATTTACAAAAGGGGGTAAGAATGGGGGTAATAAAAATGATAAAAGATGATAAAAGATTAAAGGTATAAAAAAGAAAAAACCCCTATTTTACAGGGGTTTAAGTATCTTCGAAAGCTGGCTACTTTCATATTTCGTGACCTTGACTGGATTCAAACCAGTAACCTCTTGAGCCGTAATCAAGTGCGCTATTCAGTTGCGCCACAAGGCCATTTGCAAACCGTTATAATAACTTCATTGCGGGTGCAAATATAAGTATAAATGTGTAATTTGCAAGTCTATAATTATAAAAAAACAAAAAAACATGCCATTAAAAAATTATATACGTGATATTCAGGGATTTCCTAAAGAAGGAATTTTGTTTAAAGACATAACTCCACTGTTAATCGATCCCGAAGCGAGGAATAAATGCCTTGAAATACTGGTTTTGTCCTTGAAAGGCAAAAAAATTGATAAGGTAATAGGAGTGGAAAGTCGTGGATTTCTCTTTGGAATGTTGATCGCACAGGAATTAAATGTAGGTTTTATTCCGGTTCGAAAGCCAAACAAGTTGCCTTACGAAACTATTTCAGCAACATATGATTTAGAATATGGAACCGATACTTTAGAAATCCATATTGATGCGATTAAAAAAGGAGACCGAATCCTAATTCACGATGATGTATTAGCCACCGGAGGAACAGCCAAAGCAGTTTGCGAATTAGTGGAGCAATTGGGCGGTGAAATTGTACAATGCAATTTCTTGATGGAATTAGCTTTCTTGAATGGAAGGACAAAAATCAAAGGAAATGAAATTTTTGCCGCAATTACGTATTAATCCAATGCACGTGTGGTTACGTAATATCTAAAACCAATAATAGCCATTTGCCATTTCTTGGCTTTAGCCAAATCCAATCGCTGTTTGGTGAAACTAGGTAAAATAACTTTGTTAATTTGGGCTAGGATTTTATACATATCATTTTGTTTGGTGTAAAGATATAAAAAAAGACGATCTTGATCTGGACCGTCTTTCTGGGTTTTTAAATGTTTAATTCTATTTTGATTTTTTATTGGAGGATTTTAATAAATCTACATTTCCTTTAGTGATAATTTCAATTGCACCATTTCCCCCACCATTACCATATTTCTCTTCAGCATTTATCTTTTTTAAAACAGTCATACTTTCAATTAAATTTTGATCTGTTTTGTTTAAATCATCCAGAGTGGTATTTGTTCTTTTACCATTGATGAATATAATTGGGTTTTTCAATTCTCTTTTCAAGTTTTTGGTTGTTATCTCAATAGCTCCATTTTTTCCTTCATCTCCATATTTTTCTTCGGCAGCTGATCCTTTTAAAACAGTCATAGTTTTAATTGAATTTTGATCCATTTTGTTTATAACTTCCATTACGAGGTTTGTTTTTTTGCCATTGATAAAAATAATTGGTTTTTCAGGACTATCATTTTTCAATATTTCTTTTGTTTTTATAGTCAGTATAGACGCTCTTCTTTTACCTGTGTCAGTAACTACATCTATTTTTTTAGCTTTTTTCTTTAGATCAGCATTGAAAAAACCAATATTGACATTATTCAATTTATCTTTCTTATAAAAAAATACAAATCGATTAATAGGAGTGTTTCCTTCCTGTGTATATTCTTCTTTATTCCCTTTGTGATCATCATAAGAAGCACTAATATTTACAATTTCTCCTAACGAATTCCTTTTGATATTTGAGAATATTAAAGTAACATTATGTGTTTTTTGAACAATTTCACAATTTTCTCTAATTTCAATATCTGTAGTTGATTTGTCAGTATTAAATTTTGACATTTCGATAATTTCATCTATCTTAATTTTTTTTTCCTGAGCTATCACATTTACTTGGAAAAGCATCACAAATGCAACTAAAGCAGGAATAACGACTGCGTACTTCCAGGAATTCGATTTTTTTGATTGATTTTTGTTTAACATAACGATTCGTTTTTTGATTAATGATTGATAAAAATGATTAGTAATGGCAACACAATTCTCCTGTGTTGTTATTTTTAAAAGTGTGAACTGATACGCTTTTTTGTCGGATATCTTTTTCGTGGCTTCGCTGTCAGCAATGAATTCCAAGTTTTGGATAATTGCTTTTTTATAAAACCAAATGAATGGATTAAACCAAAACACAATACAAAACAATCTTGAAATTAATACATCAACAGTATGATTTTGCTCACTATGAACTTTTTCGTGTTCCAAAATATTTTCTAATTCGGAACTGCTGTACAAAGACGAATTGTAAACGATAGTATTAAAATAAGAGAAAGGAGCGAGGTTGTCTTTTAAGTCTATAAATTTAAAATTCGCTTGACGTTTTATGGTTTTTCCTTTTACTATTTTTTGTAAACTGTAAAATTCAAAACCAAATTTAGTGAAAAGGCATAATGTGCCAATGCAGTACAGCACTGCTAATGCCAGAAAAATATATTCTTGCGTGTGGTCTTCATCAATAATTGTACTTTTGGGCAATGATGACCAATCATAATTTATAGGAGTAGGTTCTACCCATATTGTTTTAGTAAAAACAACTAACGGCAAAAGAATGGAAGTGAATAATCCCAATAACAAAAACCAACGATTGCTTGTGAAAAAAGTTTCTTTTCGCAACATAAAATGATACGCCAAATAAAACAAGGCAATTAATCCGCTGGATTTGATGAGATAAATATAAAATACTTCCATAATTGATATTGTTAATCTAAAGTTTATATTTCCTCTTTATGACTTTCAATCATAGCCAAAATTTCCCGTAATTCAGCTGCAGATATTTTCTCTTCTTTGGCAAAATGCGATACCATATTTTTATATGAGCTGTTGAAATAATTATCAATAGCAGTATTCATGAATCGTTTTCTATAATCTTCTAAACTTATAATAGGAAAGTATTGGTGTGTGTTTCCAAAGGCATTGTGCGACACAAATCCTTTTTCTTCCAGATTGCGCACAATGGTTGAAAGTGTGTTATAATGGGGTTGATCTTCTGTGATTTCTGCAAGGACTTCTTTTACGAATGCTTTTTTGAGCTTCCATAAAATGTGCATGATTTCCTCTTCTTTGTTGGTTAACTTTTGCATAATTTTTTATTTAAACCAAATTTACAACTATTTTTTTAGTTATCAAACTACAAATGTAGTTTTTTAACTATTTTTATAGTTTTGACGTGTTTTTGCAGTTTTTTGGAAATTAATTATCCTTTTAATCAAAAATGTTATCACCACAAGGAGACTGCGTGAGGGGTAGAAGCTAGCTACCGAAGTAGCGCGTATAACCCGACGCTATAAAGAAAAGGGGCTAATAACGATTTTGTTGATAAGCCCCTTTTTTTTATAGGGTCACGCCCAAAGAATGATAATGGAATTAATTGTGTTCTTTTTGAACGAGTTTTTGCAGCCAGATACAACCTACCACAGCTAAAATACCTAAACTTCCCATGACAAACCAGTTAGCTTGGTAGCCAAAAGCGGCTATGATTTCCAGTCCAGTTTTAGAACTCGCAATGTGTGCTAAGCTGAAGCTCATGGTAAACAAAGCCATGTAGCGGCCTTCATGCCCTTTTGGAGCCCGGCTCAACGCAAATGAATTGGAGAAAGGGAAGATGAACATTTCGCCAAAAGTGATAAAAAGAATACTAACAATTAGTATTCCAGCCCACATATTGATGAGTAAAACATAAAAACTCAATGACATTAGCAATGCGCCCCAAAGAATAATTTTGAGTATACTGATGCCTTTTCTTTGAGTGAAACTTACAATTGGCATTTCCAGAAAGAAAATTAACAGTCCGTTTAAAGACAATAAAAGTCCACTTTGAAACTCGGTTAATCCAAATTTTTCATTATGATATAAGGGTAAAGTGGTGAAAAGTTGAAAGAAAAGCATGGCTGTTATGAAACAAACAAAAAGGAAGATCCAGAATATTCTGTCTTTGAAAACAGAGGCTGGCATCTCAGTTTCACTATTGGCGGAGGCTAAATCGGCAGGTTTTTTGCGTTCTTTCACTAATAAAGTAAAAATTAATATAGATACGATACATGAACTTCCATCCACCCAGAATAATCCGCTGTACCCTAAATTCATAATAATTAAACCTCCTAAAGCCGGTCCTGCAGTGAAGCCTAAATTTACCGCTAATCGTACTAAAGTCAGTGCTCTGGTGCGATTCTCAGGTTTAGCATAAGTCGCCAAGGAGACAAACATGGCGGGACGAAACATATCAGCAACGGTCATTATGACAAACATTCCAATGCACAATCCCCAGAAGGTCCGAATGTATTGTACAAAAAACAAAAGGATTCCGCTGGTGAATAAACTGAAAACCATGATTTTATAAAAGCCTATTTTATCGGATAATTTGCCACCAAGCCAAGATCCCAGCATAGAACCAAAACCAAAAGCAACCATAATCCATCCCACTTGTGCGTAGGATAAATTCAAATCTTCTTTTAAATACTTAGATAAAAAAGGCAAAACCATCGTACCGGCGCGATTTATAAAAGTGACGAGCGTTAGAATCCAAATTTCTCTGGTAAAGCCTTTGAAATTATTAATGTAGCGTTGAAAAGCAGTTTGAAACATGTATTTGTTATATTTTGCAAAGGTAGAAAACTTTGTACCGATGCGTCTTTGTGTCCTAGTAACTTTTAAACTATTTTTGCATAAAAATAAGAACATGAGAACGCTATTTACTTTATTTCTTTTGATTCAATTGAATTTAGGCTTTGGCCAATATAAATTTGACGTTTCGGCTGTAGCCAAATTTCAAAAGGAATTAAATTCAGAATATGCCGATGCAAAGACAAGTCCGTTGACTCCGAAAGATTTAGCGGAATTCAAAACACTTGATTTTTATCCTGCAAACGAAACTTTTTATGTGGTCGCTAAGTTAGTAAGAACAAAAAAAGAGAAGCCTTTTGAAATGAAAACGTCAACGGACAGGAAACCATTGTATGTAAAATATGGGGAACTTTCTTTTACAATTGACGGTCGGGATTTGAAACTGAATGTGTACAAGAATATGGAGCTCTCAAAAAAAGAGGAATATAAAGACTATTTATTTTTACCGTTTTCAGATCTGACTGCAGGAAACGAAAGTTACATTGGCGGGAAATACATTGATTTGAAAATCCCAAAAGGAGATGCTATTGTGATTGACTTTAACACGTCATACAATCCGTATTGCGCGTATAATTTTACATATTCCTGTCCAATAGTACCATTGGAAAATGATTTGAATATCGAGATAAAAGCGGGAGTTAAAAAATTTCACAACTAATGGATTTCTTTAATCTGCATACACATAAAGATACGAATCAACCCAATGTGTTGGAATTAGTGAATCAATATCCACAGGAATTTGATGCAACAATTCCGTATTATTCCATCGGGATTCATCCGTGGTTTATCATTGAAGAACGAATAGAAGCTGATTTGGCGATAATCGAAAGTAAATTACAAGAGGGGAATTGTCTCGCTGTAGGTGAATGTGGACTGGACAAACGCATCGAAGTTTCAATGGAATTGCAACAGTTGGTTTTCGAAAAGCAATTGCTTTTGGCGCAGCACTATCAAAAACCAGTGGTAATACACTGTGTCGGTGCTTTTCAGGAAGTGATTGCAATTACGAAAAAATTGAATATTTCAGTTCCAATGCTGATTCATGGGTTTTCCAAAAATGCCCAAGTCGCTAAACAATTAGTGAACAATGGATTTTATATTTCGTTTGGGAAATATTTATTGCTAAATCAGGACCTAGAAGCTGTTTTTAAAAGCGTTCCTGATAATCGATTTTTTTTGGAAACAGATACGGTGGATGAAGGGATTGAAGCAGTTTATGAATTGGCAGCAAAATACAGAGGAATTTCGCTGGAAGAAATACAGGAACTTGTGAATAGTAATTATAATGAAGTTTTTGATTTCAGAATTTTTCAAAAACATTAAACTTTAAACAAAAAACAATGGCAGAATGGACAGAGAGAGCCGAACTTTTATTCAAAAAAGAAGGTTTAGATAATTTAAAAAAGGCAAATATATTGGTTGTAGGATTGGGTGGTGTTGGTTCTTTTGCGGCCGAATTTTTGGTAAGAGCAGGAGTGGGAACGATGACTATTGTTGATGGTGACGTAGTTGATATTACCAATATAAACCGACAATTGCCTGCTTTACATTCAACTGTAGGACAACCAAAAATTACTGTTGTCGGGGATCGATTGATGGACATTAATCCAGAATTAAAATTGACGCGTGTACAGGAATTTCTTTCGCCAGAGCGTGCTTTCGAAATTGTATCGGAGGAATTTGATTATGTTTTGGATTGCATTGACAGTGTGACTCCAAAGCTGAATTTGATTATTGGAGCCAAACGAAAAAGAGTAAAAATCATCAGTAGTATGGGCGCAGGTGGGAAAATGGAAGCTTCAAAAGTGAAAGTGACTGATATTACCAATACCGTGAATTGTTATTTTGCCAAAACCATTCGAAGACGATTGAAAGAATTTAAAATTGATAAACTGAAAGTGGTTTTTTCTTCGGAAATTCAAGATGAAACGAGTTTAAAAATGACAGATGGATCTAATTTCAAAAAATCATTTTATGGAACCAATAGTTACATGCCTGGATTATTTGGTTTGTATGCTGCAGAAACCGTGATTCGTTATTTACTTAAGAAATAATGGTTAGAATTCAGTTTCTTAATGTTCCGTTCTAAAAAGTTAAGAAGTCTTAAAATCTATAAAGTCTAATAATTTAACAAAAATGATACAAACCGTAATTTTTGACATGGATGGTGTAATTGTCGATACTGAACCAGTACACCGTTATGCTTATTTCAAACAATTCGCTGAACTAAATATTCCTGTTACGGAAGATATGTACACTTCATTTACAGGAAATTCTACTCGGAATATATTTCAGAAATTGAAAGAGATTTTTGAAATTGAACATGAAGTAGAAGATTTGATTCAAAGAAAACGAACTATTTTTAATGATGCGTTTGATAGTAAAGCAGATCTAGAATTACTACAAGGCGTCGAACATCTTATTAAAGAATTACACCAAAACGGAATACAATTGATTTTGGCTTCTTCGGCATCCAAAGTGACTATTGAACGCGTGTTTAGCCGGTTTAAGTTACATGATTATTTTACACATGTGGTAAGTGGTGAAGATTTCCCTAAATCAAAACCACATCCTGCTATTTTTGAATATGCGGCAAGTTTATCAGTTGCACCAAAAGCAAATTGTATCGTTATTGAGGACAGTACAAATGGAATAAAAGCGGCTAAAGCTGCTGGGATTTTTTGTGTGGGCTACAACAGTATTCATTCTGAAGCACAAGATTTATCGGAAGCAGATGTAATGATTAATCATTTTAACGAATTGGATTTTGAGGCAGTTAGAAATATTCAATCTAAATTAAGGAATAATTAACAGTACAAAGGCATTGAATTTGTAAATTTGGAAAACATTTAAAAATTACAATATGAAAAAAATAATCATTGCACTGGCTTTATTCATGGCCGGTTTCAGCGCTGAGGCTCAGTTAAAAACACCTCAATCAAGTCCGAAAATGACGTTTATGCAAACAGTTGGTTTGACTGATGTAGAAGTTAACTATTCAAGACCAAGTGCCAGAGGAAGATCCGTTTTTGGAAATTTAATTCCTTTTGGAAAAGTATGGAGAACTGGAGCTAATGAAAATACAACTGTTTCCTTTAGCGATGATGTGATTATTGATGGTAAAACATTGAAAAAAGGAAAATATTCATTGTATACTATTCCGAAAATAGAAAGCTGGGAGATACTATTTTATAAAACTACTGATAACTGGGGTAATCCAGAAGAGTGGAAAGAAGAAAATGTAGCGCTTAGAGCTACTGTTACCCCTGAGACAGTGAATAAAAGTGTGGAAACATTTACTATTGGAATTAGTGGTTTAGACAATAATTTTGCTTTTTTAGAAATCTATTGGGAGAACTCCTATGCTGCTTTAAAATTTGAAGTGCCAACACAACAAAAAACAACGGCTAACATCGAGAAAGCATTAGCTGGACCAGCTAGTGCAGATTATTTTTCTGCTGCCCAATTTTTATTCCAATCGAATGGCGACAATGCAAAAGCATTGATTTATGTAAACAAAGCGTTAGATATGTCTAAAGACAAACCGTTCTGGTACAACAGATTGAAGTCATTAATTCAAGGTAAACTGGGAGACAAAAAAGGAGCAATTGAAACGGCTAAAGCATCACTTGCAGCAGCAGAAATTGCTAAAAACCAAGATTACGTGAAAATGAATAAAGACAGTATTACAGAGTGGAGTAAAAACTAATTACTCTAACGTTTTTATATAAGAAGATCTCGTCTCCATTTAGAGACGGGATTTTTTTTTGAAATTTTGGACTGTGTAATTTATTGGACTGAATAATTTATTAGATGTTTGCGTATATAGTATCCATGGGATTATTATTACTTCGCCAGTTCGCTCTTGCTCGTTTCTGCGGAAGAAGAGATTTTTATATAAGAACTTCTGAAGTAAAAAAAATAACCGCAGATTCACAGATTTTTATATTGATAATCCGTGAATCTGCGGTTATTTTTTTATTTAGGCTGTTATCGCTCTCTGTTTTCTAAAAATGGTCCATTGCAACAATAATGAAATTACAATTGTAAGCATTGCACCAATGAAATTCAGCCACAAATAACCCAGTTTTTCTTCTCCGCTCGGGAAAATATAAATGGCGTAATAGTAGATGATAAAAATAGTAATCTGACTTACTACAGCGCTATAAAAAATGGCTTTAGATTGTACTTTATGGATGTAAAAACCAACTAAGAAAATTCCAAGGACTGTTCCATAAAATATGGATCCAATGATGTTTACCAGTTGAATTAAATTTTCAAAAAGCGTTCCAATACAAGCAAATAGGATGGCTATAACTCCCCACAGTAAGGTAAAGAATTTTGTAGCATACAGGTAGTGCCGTTCTGATTTTTCTTCTTTTAGATTGCGTTTGTAAATATCAATTGCGGTGGTAGAGGCCAGTGCATTCAATCCCGAAGCGGTAGAGGACATAGCAGCCGAAATAATTACGGCCAGTAACAAACCAATAAGCCCTTTGGGTAAATAGTTGAGAATAAAGTGAAAAAACACATAATCTTTATCATTGGTCTCGCTATTACTATCAGCTTTGAGAATTATTTCTTTGGCTCGATCTCTTAAATCTTTTTCTTTATTGGATAAAGTCACTAATTCTTTCCTAAGGGTTGGATTGTCATAATCCTGATTGAGCTGGTCGATGTACAAAAGATTAATTACTTTTTTGTCTTCGGATAAATCGTCTAATTTTTTCTCCAAAGCATTGTATTCGCTTTTGTAAGCTGATTTTTCAATCATGGCTTTATTATTTGGATTAAAATTTAACGGAACAGGATTGAATTGGAAAAAGACAAAAACCATAACTCCGGTCAGTAAAATAAAGAACTGCATAGGTACTTTTAAAAGCCCGTTCATGATTAGTCCCATCTGGCTTTCTCGAACGGATCGTCCGGATAAATAACGTCCTACCTGCGATTGATCGGTACCAAAATAGGCTAATGCCAAGAAAAAACCTCCTGTTATTCCGCTCCAAAAGGTATATTTTTCCTCTGGATCTAAAGAGAAATTAACAATATCCATTTTATCATTTGCCCCAGCAATATGCAACGCACTGGAGAAAGTCATATCATTAGGTAAATAATGCAAAATCAGAAAAAAAGTGATTAGCATTCCGGACATAATCACAAACATTTGCTGTTTTTGAGTTACATTCACTGCTTTGGTTCCACCCGAAAAAGTATAAATGATAACTAATACACCAATAATAATATTCATGTAGGTAAGATTCCAACCCAATAAAGCGGACAAAATAATTGCCGGAGCGTATATGGTCAATCCGGTTCCTAAACCTCTTTGGAACAAGAAAAGGATGGCAGCTAGGGAACGGGTCTTCAAATCAAATCTTTTTTCAAGGTATTCATAAGCTGTATACACTTTGTATTTGTGGTATAAAGGGATAAAGGTCACACAGATTACCACCATTGCAATTGGCAGTCCAAAATAGAATTGCACAAAACCCATACCGTCATGATAGGCTTGCCCGGGAGTAGAAAGAAACGTAATTGCACTGGCTTGTGTGGCCATAACAGAAAGTCCTACAACATGCCAAGGTGTTTCATTACTCCCTAAAATAAAGTCTTCTACATTTTTACTGCCCTTGGTTTTCCAAGCCCCATAAATTACAATAAACAATAAAGTTACTATCAGTATAATCCAATCAAATAATTGCATAATTTAAGCGTATAATTTCATGATGAGACAAAAGATCAGGATGTATATTGCATTGGCTACAAGTACCCAAGTATAATTTTTCTTCCAGGTTTTTATTTTTTTTGTTTCCATTTTAAAGTGGGTTAGTTCTTGATTTTTTGAACAGGAATTTTTTCAGATGATTGTAGCGAAATGATATTAGAAATTAATTTATAGGCACCAGTAACGCCTTCAGGTAATTCTCTGAAAAAACTTAAGCCGGTATAAATATAGTGTCCTTTTCCGTAAGGAGCAATAAGTAATGCACCATTTTTAGGGCTTTCCCCTTTGTCATTTGAAGATAGGATAGGAGTAAAGGCTTTGTCGTACTCATTGGGGTAATACAAACCTTGTTCTTGTTTCCAGCCTTCAAAGTCTGTAGCTGTAATTTGGTTTGGAAAATTCAAAACAGGATGGTGTGGCGCTAAGAATCGGACTTCGGCATCTTCTTCGGTCACTCGGTCACGGGAGAGTTTCAAGGGATAAGGTGCAATAGTATTAGTAACAAGATCTCCTGCAGTATTGTACTGAACGATCATTGTTTTTCCGGATTTTACAAAATCAAAAAGTATATTTTGTTTGTTTGCCAGTGCAGGCAAGATATTATAGGCACGAACACCTGTGATGACTACGTCGTACAATTCTAATTTTTCAGGAGTAATTTCTTCAGGTTTAAGTAGTGTTACGGCATATCCTAATTGCGTCAGGCTACTGGGAACTTCATCTCCGGCACCCATAATATATCCTATTTTTTCACCATTCGTTTTTAAATCTGTTTTGATGCATTTGGCTTCAGCCAATGTTAAAACTTGCTGTTTTGTGATGTGGTCATACTTAATGATAATTTGTTCTTTGTCAAATTGTTTATTGTCAATTATCGCCACGCTTTTGGCTACAGCTTCTTCGGATTTATTTGGTGCAGTTACCTCAAAATAAACAATTTGTTCCGTTCCCTTTTTTTCAATGTTAAAAGGAATCGATTTAGGAAAAACACCCCAGTTTTCAGGTAATTCAAGTTGTAAAATTCCTTTTACGGAGTCTTTTCCAGTTTTGATTTTTACGGCTACAGCTTTCTTTTTTGTGTCTTTAAAAAGCAATACTTTGTCTATAATTGAAGTAGTAACTTCGGGAACAATGTCCAGATAATTATATACTTCCCCTTTTACATCATCGTTGTATTTATACACTACGGTTCGTTCAAATGGAATTTCAATCTCATTGATTTTAATATTAAAAATCACTTTAACTTCCCGAATAATATCTGGAATCCCTATGTTTTGTTGTTGCTTTACTGCGTACATCCCAACTGTTCCTTTTTCTTTTAACCAATATGGTTGTGTGTAGTTAATTGATTCGGGTAATTTTAAATCTAAATTAATGGTGTTTAGTATGTTGTTTTTTAAATCCCGATTTTGAGGTGTAATATTTTGATTAGGTATAGCGGTCACACTCATTAATTGTATGGGTACGGAGCTTCTATTAATGGCTTCGAGTTTCAATTTAATAGTGCTTCCGGGAGTCGCTTCCTGATTTTGGGCAACGGCTTCAAGATACAAACCAGAACAGGCCGATATAATTTCTTTTATGGCTTCTGATTTCAGTGGCGACCACTGATTTTCGTCCAAAGCTTTCATCATAGCATAGGCTTTCGCCAAATCTGGAATGCTTGCCGAAGGATTATTATGGTCGAATTCAGCGGCAATAGTTGTCAATAATTCTCCGATTGATTTTCCCTCTTTTATTCGGTTCCAAGAAGTATCGATTCCTTCAAAAAGTGATTTCTTATCTTTTAAAGCATCTCCATTTATAAACTCTAAATATTCTGTTTCCTCCCCACGGGCTCCAGTGCTACCAAACCCTTGGGATTGATGGCGGCTCCGACTTAATGCGGCTATTTCCTGATTTGATTTTCCTAATCCAGCGTAATAAACTCCTGTTTGCAACGCAATTAAATTCGTTTTAGGGGCAGCATTAAATTTTTCGATACTTCCATAAAACCACCAAGACGTATTAAAAAACTGTCGTTTGGTTTGCCAAGGTGTTACAAATTGCAATTGCTCGGGAAAAATTGATGGGTTATTCGCTAAGTCAAAACTTTCTACGCTTAACATTGCTGATGCCGTGTGGTGTCCGTGAGTGGTTCCGGGCGAACGATGATCAAATCGATTAATAATCACATCGGGTTGAAATTTCCTGATGGCCCAAATAACGTCAGCTAGTACTTGTTTTTTATCCCAAATTTCTAATGTTTCTGTTGGATTTTTAGAAAAACCAAAATCATTAGCACGGGAAAAAAATTGTTCTCCTCCATCAATTTTTCGGGCTTCAATAAGTTCTTGGGTTCGTATTACTCCTAATAATTCCCGTAATTGCGTGCCGATTAAGTTTTGTCCACCATCCCCGCGTGTCAAAGACAAATAGCCGGTTCTGGCCTTTTGTTCATTGGATAAATAAGAGATCAATTGGGTGTTTTCATCATCAGGATGTGCGGCTATATAAAGTACGGAACCAAGAAAATTGAGCTTTTGAATTTGATTATAAATTTCGACAGCATTTAATTTTTTAGGATCTTGAGCAATTGATATTTGAAAACAAAGAAGGAATGCTGCAATAGCTAGAATATTTTTTTTTTGCATTTTTTTAAATTTAATTTGCAATAGCTTCAAATGTAAGAATTAAATATTTTTATGTGAAATGTTTTTAGTTTTCTTTAAAAACAAAAATAATCTAAAAAAGAGGGAGAAAACCAATTTTGATTTTATCCCTCTTTACTATTCTTTTCAAGGATTGAACTACTAATTAGTCTCTTCCTTTACCGCGTCCACGATCATTCCCGCGTCTATCATTTCGATCGTCGTGTTTTTTGTATTCTTTTCGATTGTCGTATTTTCTGGGAGCGGAATATTTTCTTCGGTTATCATTATTTCTATGGTCAACATATACTCTGCGATTGTTAGCATGGTGTCGTATATTTCTTTGTTCTCTTCCGTGATATCCTTTGTAATATTTCCTTTTATGACTATTAAAATTATTGTAAGGTCTTGATCCATGATAATCAGTTAGCACAACTTTATAGCCACGGTTCAAATTATAATTTTGATAATGTCTAGGTAAATTTCTGGATCGGTTCCATCTTCCTCCACCAAAATATATGAATTGCGTTGCTCTTACGTCATAATATGCTTCTATATCCGGCAGATAGTAATATTCTGCATTGGCGTATCCAGCAGGACCCCAAGATGGAGCAGTACCTATATTTAGATTTATGGAAACTTGTGCTTGTATTGAACTGGATGCCAAAAAGATAATTCCTACAGCGATTAATTTTAATGTTCTCATTCTGTCAAATATTTAATTAGTAATAAATTTTTATAATAACTTGTTATTGCAATACTTCTTCTAAAATTCCAACAACTGTGCCAAAACAAAAAAATTAACGTTTAATTAAGGATTCATGTGCTAAAAAAAAGAGTCTCAGCAATGAGACTCTTTTTATAAATTATTATGAAATCAGTATTAATGTTTTCCATTTCCATTATTTCCTTTTCCACCTTTATTGCCATTTCCTTTATTGCCATGTACGTTATTCCCATTACTTTTGTACACTTTATTGTTATTACTGCGGTTAGAACCTATTGATTTTTGTGGTTTACCTTTGTATCCTTTGTAGTATTTTACTTTGTGTGTTTTAAAGTTACTGTATGGTCTTGAACCATGGTAATCGTTCAAGACTACTTTATAACCATTGTATAGATTATAATTTCTGTATTGATTAGGTAGATTTCTTGAACGAATCCAATTTCCTCCACCAAAATAAATAAATTGTGTGGCTCGTATATCATAATAAGCTTGAACATCCGGTAAATAATAATAATCTACAGCTGAATAACCAACTGGCCCCCATGCTGGTGGACTACCTATATTTACATTTACTGAAACCTGCGCTTGCATCGTATTTGCGGATGCAAATAGTATAATTCCTGCAATGATTAATTTTAATGTTTTCATTTTTCGAAATTTTAATTAGTAATTATTAGATAGTAATTTTAGTTACTATTTTATCTCGTTTTGAAGTAAAGCCAACAATTATGCCAATATCAAATAATTAACATTTACTTTGTTATTTTACTTCATAAAAAAAGGAAACGATTATTCGTTTCCTTTTTCTACAGTTATAAATTTATTTACAATAAAAGTATCAATAAAAGAATAATGATGATAATTGCACCTACAGATAAGTATACACCATTTCCTGTAGATTTTAATTCTGCTTTGATAGTACGTACTTCTTTACGTAATTCTTTTTTTTCAACTGAAGTCAAAGACGATCTATCCATCGCTTTTATTTCATCAAGTCTATTAAGCAAAACTTTTACTTCTGCAGGCACTTCTTTAGGAGTATTTAAAATTACATTTGGATTTTTTTCAGCCGCTAACATTTGTGTTGGAAGAACACTAATTGATAATACCATTATCATCAAATAAAAGGTAACTTTTTTCATTTTGTTTGGTTTTTAGTTAAAATTTTAACACAATAAAAGTAAACAATAAAATATAATTTTTTCTTATAAAATTAAGGTTTTAAATTATATAATTCACACCCTTCATTGTGCACTACAAACAGAGTGATTTTAAAGCCAGTACGCGATTTATTTTGTCAAAATATCCAATATGGATATGGGTTGTGTAAACCCCCGTTTTGTTCTCTTTTTAAATCACTTCAATAGCAGGATCAGCATTCAACAGTATTGTGATTTTCTAAAAAAAAGTGTCCTGTAGATCGTGTCTTCAATATAATCCCCTATCAATTGAACTGTTTTTAAACGATATTAGTATTATGTGAATATTTTTTTGGAATAATTTATATTTATAAAACGTATTATTTGTAAAGCACGGTACGGGGTTTTGCCAGTTCGAAATCTTGAAAACCAAAATCAGTTGTTTCAATTGCATTTGTTTTGAAAATATTTTCGCCATTTCCAGGAATGGAAGGATAGTACGAAAGCGAAATTTGAAAAGCACTAAAAACCAGAAAATCATTGTTTATGATGCATCCAATTCCAATTTTTGAATAGGCTTTACTTTGAGTCAATCCCTTATTAGGATTCCCTAGTACGGCAATGGAATAATTAAAATAAGGATTGACTCTAAATCCCCAAAGATCCCACGGCGCATAGGCTTGCGTTTGTATGGTTAAGAGTGCTTTTTGGGTTCCATATTGAGCACTATTAAAGCCCCTAAGTCCATAGTTTTCATTGATATTTAGCTGATCGCCAATAATGTTGACACGGTTTGTACCAATAATTACCTGAGGTTTGATGAACTGTCTCCATTTCCATTTTCCCATACTCATCAAGTTTGTGAAATAATTTGCCTGAAAAGAAAAAGCAGTTTGCTGCGTGATTGATTTTTCAAAAAAGGTACCTATCTCTACATTGGCACTTAAAAAGCCCCATTTATAATAATTTCCAAAAGCCGCTCGGGCAGCTAGGTACAAACGCCCCATATTGTTTTTATATTGAAAGCCAGAAGTGATGCTGTATATTTTGCCAATAGGGACATCTTCTATAATTCCATTTTTGAAAATATAGTTGTCCTGCACGAATTTACGTGAACTAATACCAATCCCGAAAAGAGCAAGTTTTTCACTAGAGTAGAAATCAGTGGCGTCATAGAGGATAGTTGGGCTTTCCAGATATTTTATATTTAAAAAACGTCCTGCCAGAATCAGATTAGTGGTCCGCTGACTTTCTGTTTTTCCTTTAAAAATAGAAAAGGCACGTCCAAGCCATAAATCTTGTGAATTGTATTTGAAATTTTGATAGGCAAATACGGAATTGATATCAGCAAGGGTATCTTTTCTAAATTGCTGGTCTATGTATATTCCCCCTGCCCATTTTGTAAAAGCAGAGTAAAAGGGACGGTCTATATTGAGGCTTTTGCTGTAGTAATTGTCTAAATCTATCCGGTAATTCAGAGTTGTCTGAATGAAGGTATTCTGGATGTTAGGAACGCTATAGGACAATCCATACGCACTTTTTCCGTCGCTGAATCTGTTTTTGAATTCATTTTTGAATTCATGGCCAGTGCCCAGAAAATTACGATCATTGAGTTCAAAATTAGTTCTTGAACTGGAAATGGATCCCTTGGGAATAATACTCCATGTATCTAAAACCCGAAAGGAGACATCTACTGAATCCGGGCTGTTCTGAATTAATTGTGGGGTTACGTCAACGCGACTGATGTATCTTTGAGTTCTAATCAATCGTTCTGATTCTTTTACTAATAGTGAGTCGAAAGGAGTATGTTTTCTTATTAACAGTATATTCTTAATAGCGAGCTTTTTTGTTTTGATATGAATCCGGTTTCCAGTTCGTTCGGCCCAGTTTTTGGGGACTCTTGAGGTATCTATATCAGAATAACCAAAAGGGTCTAAAGTAATAATAGTAATGTTTCTGATTATTTTTCCTTCAAAAGTTTCGTACTTTTTGGGAATTACTTTTTTCTTTGTTTTTTTTATAGTTACAGGTCTGAAAACTAATTTATGAACAAGTGTTGTAAACTTATTTTTTTTAGAATAGGATTGAATTTTTTTGTAAACGGCAGCGGAATCTTTTTCCTTCTGGTTTACTTGTGAAAAAGAAATCAGGTGGCAACAGACGATCAAAAAGAATAAAATCAGCTTTTGCTTTTTAGTCATTATACAAAATTAATTTAAAAATTGAGAAAGAAAAAACCAGCAAAACATTGATAAACAATTGGTTTAAATAAACTCACTTGTTTTATTAAGGTCAGTTTTTGGTTTATTCTCTGTATTGTTTTCCGTTGTTGTCTCAGTAAAAATAGGAACTATAAGATCCGTTTTAATTATGGTTTTTTTAGAGGATGCATCTGAATCGAATAACGGTAATTTGATACTATGCCAAGTATAGGTTTTGGGCAAATGATCTCCCATTAAATACCCCCAAGGTTCTAATGACTCAATTCGGTCAAAAATTACCTTAAGAACCGCAATTATGGGTAATGCTAAAAACATTCCGGCGATTCCCGCAATGGCTCCTCCAATAATGATTCCTATAATGGATATAAAAGCATTTATTTCTACTTTTGAACTTACTATTATTGGGACAAGGATATTATTATCTATTAATTGAACAAAGATGGTAACCACAATTACACCAATAATTATGGACAAATCTGGAGAACCAGTCAGTGAGGCAATTATGCTTAAAATTCCGGCAAAAAGGATTCCTATATAGGGAATTAGATTTAGAATTCCGGTTACAACACCCAGCAAAACAGCATATTTCACACCAATAAGTATAAATCCTATAGTAGTCATTACCGATACTAAAATCGTCTCGATAATTAAACCCACAATATAACTGTTTATAGCAACTCTAATGTTTGTTAAAATATTTTTTAATTGTTCATGATTCTCTTTTTTGAATAGTTTAGACAAAAACAATAAAAAATGAGTCCTGTATAAAAGAATCAAAAAAGTATAAATAGGGATTAAGGTCAAATTTAGTAGCGTATCTGTAAATGACATTAGCGTGGTGCCAATGATTTCTTTCCCTTTTTTCATAGAATCTTCAGTGGCAGTATCCAGATATTGTTTTTGTTCCCAAGAACTCAAATTGAAATGTTCCCTGAGAAACCGTTGAATATTACTAATATGAATAGTTATGTTTTTTTCAATTTTATCAAAATCATCTGCAAAATCACTGATTTGAAAGGATAGAAATACAAAAAGGCCTAAAAAAAGCAATACAAAAAGCAGTACCGCCAGCATAACGGCTAACACATGGGGAAAGTAGAGTTTAGATTTTAAAAACTGAACGATGGGATACAACAATATCGCAAATAAAAAAGACATCATTATGGGAACCAATATATTTTGACCAATATAAAATATAAAAATAATAGCAATTAAGCTCAATAAAACGAGCGTAAGTTTTGCGTAAAATGGAAATTTTAAAAGGTCATTCATATCTTTTTATTTTTTTTAAAGACAAAAACAATTCAATAGTAAATTATTTATTTCTAATTGACAAATATCCAGCATTTAAAAAAGTAAAACATTATATATTTTTCAGCAATAGTTATATAATTTCCACTTCAATAGAATGTTTTGCAGGATGATGATTGACCATTCTCAGCAAAAGTAAACTCAATCCGTAAATTCTTTTTGATCGGCATAATTGTTTAGTATCGAAATTCCTTTTTGCAAAAGCAAGTTGTTCGGATAGATAATTTTTTCTCCATCTGTAGTTTTTAAATATACATGAAAAGCCCCAATATCTTCAATTTGCGCTTCAATCGGAAAATCTTTATCATGAATTTTTATCGTATCTCCAATTTTAAACGGAAAAGAAAAAAACAAAATAACTCCAGATGTGATATTGCTCAATATAGACCATTGAGCAAACATAGCAACACCTACAACGGTGGTAATAGAGGAAAGTGCAATACTAATATCCTTTGTCTGGACGCCCCAAATTAGTATGACTGCTATAGTTGCAAGAATATTTATAAATAAATGAATGTATTTGATGACTAAATTGGTTCTATGCTCCAGTTTTTGGTCTGATTTAGCATAGTTGCGAACTAATTTTGCAGCAATAATTCTCAAAAAAATCAACAGTAATCCCAAAATTCCTGTGGCCACCAGTTCCCTGGAATACTCGTGAAATATAAATGTATCCATAATGCAATCAGTCTAATTTAGTTAAGTAGTCATATACCTTATCCGTGGGCATTCCCATCACATTAGCATAAGAACCTTCAATTTTTGAAACACCAATAAAACCGATCCATTCCTGAATACCATAAGCACCCGCTTTGTCATAAGGCTTATAATTTTCTAAATAGTAGCGAATGGATTCCTCACTCAACGTGTTAAAAGTGACTTTTGTTATTTCATGAAGCAGGACTACTTTTTCATTTGTCTTAAAGCAAACAGAAGTAATTACTTCGTGAGTAGCATTCGATAATGATTTCAAGATTTCAAAAGCATCCTGTTCGTCTTTTGGTTTGCCTAGCGCTTTGTTGTTGTACCAAACAATGGTATCACTGGTGATTAGGATTTCATTGGACTGTAATTCACCGTCAAAAGCACTGGCTTTTAATTCAGCCAAATAGTTCGTGATTTCGTACGCTTTTAACTCAGGAGGATAAATTTCTTCGATTTCTTTCAATCGAATTTCAAAATCTAAGTCCAAATCTTTGAAAAACTGCTGCCGTCTTGGCGATCCTGAAGCCAGAATAAGGGCGTATTTTTTTAATTTATTTTTAAGCATTATATTTTATATTTAAACGAATAACAATAACGGA
Source organism: Flavobacterium sp. RSP15 (assembly GCF_003968755.1). GTDB lineage: Bacteria > Bacteroidota > Bacteroidia > Flavobacteriales > Flavobacteriaceae > Flavobacterium. Next base: position 100,537 of record NZ_RYDL01000001.1, read on the forward strand.
TAAAATTCCTAAAAGAAGGATGAATTTTAACAATACACTCAAGATGTGGCACTCTCTTTTTGATTTTGCAGACCAAATTTTTAAAGTGAAATAAAACAACGGACCTACAACAAATAACAACATATATAATGTTGCAAACACCAATTCTAACAAGTACTGATGAATATAACATACGATAAAAAATAGCGGAATCAAACTTAAACCGAAAACTATTTTTGCCGTTCTGGATTTCCCAATTACAATAGGTAAGGTACTCATTCCTTGATTATAATCGCCATCTGTATCTTCTATGTCTTTGACAATTTCCCGAAGTAGATTAATCATAAAAGCAAAAATAGCATAATCTATCAGGATAGAAAAAAACAAGCCCATTTGTTGCTGATTATTTATTGTTGTTGCAGGAAATAAATCGAAAACTCCAATGATAATCACACTAAAAGAAAGTAGTGATGCCACAATGATATTACCAATAAGCATCATTTGTTTCAGACTGGTTGCATACAAATAAAGTGTTGCGGCAACCAAAATAAAAATAGAGGCAAAACCTGGTTTCCGTATGACATTCGACAAATAAAAACCAATCATTACCCCACTTGACGTAAGCCAAATATACAGATTATAGGCTTGAATTTCTGAAATGGTTTTGCCCACATTCGCAGCATTTGGTTTATTGACGGAATCTGTTTTTTGGTCATAGATATCATTGATCACATAGCCGCCTGCAGCGATCAAAGCAGTTGATAAAATTAATAATCCATACTGCCAATCCGATAACGCCAAAGAAATATTCTGAACTTGTAAAAAACCATACCTGAAAACAAATTGCATAAAAGCAAGCATTAACAAGTTCTGGTATCTAATTAGTTTAAAAAAAGGAATCACAGATGTTATTTTAAATTTATAATTTAACATTTAAAAAAGTACTAGTCATGCTTCCCGTCAAAATGTGCCATCCATTTCCCTTGTGCTTTCATAACTTGTTCAATGACATCTCTGGCCGCTCCTTTTCCTCCGTTTTTATGCGAAATATAGCGGGAAATAGCTTTGATTTCCGGGCTAGCATCTTGGGGACAAGTTGGTAATGAGACTAACTGCATCACATGATAATCAGGAATATCATCGCCCATGTATAACACGTTTTCAGGTTTAATGTTGTAGAGTTCCACATATTCTTTAAAAGTTTCTACTTTGTCCGGCGTACCTAAATAGATGTCTGTAAGTCCCAAATTTCGTAGCCTTACTCGAACCCCTTCATTGCTTCCGCCGGAAATAATACATACATTAAACCCACTTTCTATAGCAGCTTTCATAGCATATCCATCTCTAATATTCATGGTTCGCAATATTTCTCCTTCATTAGTTACAAAAACAGAGCTGTCAGTTAGTACCCCATCGACATCAAAAATAAAAGTAGTGATCTCGTTCATTATTTCTTTATAACTTTTTGCCATTCTCTTGTATTGATTGTGTTAGTGTTTTATAAATAGTCAGATGATTTTCATTTGATAAAAAAGCTTCGTGGGCTTCAATCGTTGAAGTGTCATTGCGTTTTGCAGGACCCGTTTGTGCATCTTGCGGCGAAAGTACCATTATTTTTTGAACTGTTTCTGCAATTAAAGGTCTTAAGATTTCAAATGGAACCTGATGTTCCTGGCAGATTTCCTGACCTATTTGGTACAAATGATTGGTAAAATTGTTCACAAATACGGCCACCACATGCAAGGCTTTTCGTTGTTCAGAGTTGATTGCATAAACGGTTCTTGAAATTGATTTGGCCACTTTATCTATTAAGTGGTAATCAATCCCATTTTCGCTTTCTAAACAAATAGGAATGATATTGAAATCGACAGCTTTGTTTTTGGTAAACGTTTGCAAAGGATAAAAAACGCCTCTTCGATTATTTTCGTCTAATGCATGCAAAGAAACACTCCCGGAAGTATGCACCACTAAGCGATTCTTGAAAGTAAGATTAGAGGAAACTTCAGCAATAGCATCATCAGAAACTGAAATGATATACATGTCGGCTTCAACTAAAGTATTGAAATTGTCAGTGATTTTTCCCAAGTCTATTAGATGGGAAACACTTTTTATTTGTCTCGAATATACCTGAACCAATTCTATTTCTGTCCCTGGTTTATGGGGATTTTGAAATGCCGCAATTAAATGCTGTGCTACATTTCCGGAGCCAATTATAACTACTTTGATCATGGAGTAAAATTAGCAAAAAAATATGAAGTGTTTTATTCAATTTTCAGAAAGGTTTCAAATAGAAAACAGCCAAAAAAAAGCTCTTAAGCCTTCATGAAAAAGACTTATTTTTAGTTTAAATTAACAAATGTGCGAATATAGAAGTCAGTATTTTTAAGTACTTTTGTGCCACTTTTACAAAACATAATCCCATAAAAATGGATAAAAAAATATTTTCTTTTTTGTTTTCTACACGATTAATGGCCTTTCTGTTTATTTTATATGCCGTTGCCATGGCCACAGGAACTTTTATCGAAAGTAAATACAATACGGATACGGCAAAAATTTTAATTTATAATGCGTGGTGGTTTGAGGCTATTCATGTCTTTTTTGTGATTAATTTCATCGGGAATATCAAGCGATATCAACTCTTGAAGAAAGAAAAATGGGCTACTTTATTGTTGCATTTGTCTTTTATTCTTATCATTCTTGGTGCTTTTGTAACGCGATACATCAGTTATGAAGGAATGATGCCAATTCGTGAAGGGGCTGCTGAAAATCAGATATTTTCTGATAAAACCTACCTGACACTTTTTGTGGATGGTGAATTTAAAGGAGAAATGAAGCGCCGGGTTTTTGAAAAAAAAGTACTGCTTTCTCCAGCCACGAATAATAATTTTAGTATTTCTGGAACGTTTGCTGATACCCCATTTGAGGTGGAATATGAAAATTTTATAATGGGAGCAAAAGAATATGTCAAACCTGATCCAAAAGGAATTTTGTATTTAAAATTAGTTGAAGCAGGAGATGGTGGTCGTCATGAACATTTCTTGAAAGAGGGCGAAGTACAAAATATTCATAATGTTTTATTTTCGCTAAATAAATTTACGGATGGTGCCATAAATATCAATACTACAGGAAACGCGTATACAATTCAAACTCCTTTTGAAGGTGATTTTATGCGTATGGCAGATAAACTACAAGGAAAAGTGACTAAGGATAACGCGCAACCATTGATGATGCGTTCGTTATACACAATAGGTGAAATGCGATTTGTGCTCCCGGATCCTGCTGTAAAAGGAGTTATCGATTATGAATCGAATAATGATTTTAAAGCTAAAAATCATGAAGATGCACTAACAGTAAAAATAACGGCTGACGGACAAGAAAAAACAGTAACCGTTTTAGGCTCCAAAGGTAAATTAGGAGATGTAAATTCAGTGAAAATTGGGAATATAGAGTACTCGATTTTTTATGGAAGTAAGGCGTATGTTTTGCCTTTTAAAATTAAATTGAATGACTTTATTGCACAAAAATATCCAGGAACAGAGAAAAGTTATTCTTCATTTGAAAGTCAGGTTACTGTTGAGGATAAAGAACCCTTTGATGCAAGAATATATATGAACAATGTTTTGGATTATAAAGGATATCGCTTTTTTCAATCCGGTTTTGATCCCGATGAAAAAGGAACTATATTGTCTGTAAATCACGATTTCTGGGGAACAGCAATCACTTATGGTGGATATTTCATGCTGTATTTTGCCATGATGGCCATTATGTTCACTAAGTATTCTCGTTTTGCAGATATTAAGAGAAAATTAGAAGAGGTGAAAATTAAGAAAGCCAAATTACTGACTATTTTAATTCTGCTATTTAGTTTCAGCAGTTTTGCACAAGAACACGACCATGCAGATCACGAGGGACATGACCACGAACAAACCCAAACCGCATCAAAGACCCAGACCGCGCCAGAGACCCATGCAAATCATACTAAGAAGGTGTTCAGTCAGGATGAATTACAGGCACTAATTACAAAATTTAAAGTGCCAGAAACGCATGCCTCAAAATTTGGACGATTAGTCATTCAAGATGCTGGTGGACGAATGAAACCTATCAATACTTTTTCTTCAGAATTGTTGCGAAAAGTAAGTCATGATGATACTTATAAGGGAATGAATTCAGATCAGGTATTTTTGTCTATGACACAATATGCGAGTTACTGGATTGAAATTCCTATTATTTATATTAAAAGTGGGAATGACAGTATTCGTAAAATTATAGGAATTGATAAGAAAGCTAAATTTGCTCCTTTCGTATCTTTCTTTGATGCAAAAGGAAATTACAAGCTTTCAAAATATTTAGAAGAAGCTTTTAAAGTTGCAAATCCTAACCAGTTTGAAAAAGATTTTATCGAAACGGATAAGAAAGTAAATCTGATGGAATCAGCTTTGAGCGGACGAATTTTAAAAATTTTCCCAATACCGGAGGATAAAAACAACAAATGGGTTTCTTATTTAGAGCTCAATGAAGCCGGTTTCAAAGGAATGGAAGCGACGTACACTAAAAACGTATTGCCTTTATATTTTGGATCTTTGGCAAGCGCTGCAGCATCCAATAATTATGCTACATCCGATGAATTACTGGGGAGTATTAATGGTTTCCAAAAACGTTTTGGCAGCAAAGTGATGCCAAGCGATGAAAAGATTACGTCGGAAGTGTTGTATAATAAATATGATGTATTCAAAAAACTTCCGTATTGGTATATTTTTGCGGCTATTTTAATGTTGTTCTTCACGATTTTACAAATCTTCAAAGAAAGAAAAGTATTAAATTATTTAGTCAATTTTATGCACATCGTCGTGATTGGATTATTTGCATTACACACCTTTGGTCTAATAGCCAGATGGTATATTTCAGGTCATGCACCATGGAGTAATGCGTATGAATCTATTATTTATGTAGCCTGGGCAACCATGTTTTTTGGTTTGGCTTTCGATAGAAAATCAAAGCTTACTGTGGCATCATCCGCTTTTGTAACCGCTATGATTTTAGCGGCAGCGTATATGAACTGGATTGATCCGGAAATTGCAAATTTACAGCCGGTACTGAACTCGTATTGGTTAATGATTCATGTGGCGGTAATTGTGGCCAGCTATGGACCGTTTGCGCTAGGAATGATATTGGGTGCGGTTTCATTATTACTGATTTTGTTTACCAATGAAAAAAACAAAGCCAAAATGGATTTGAATATTCAAGAGATCACTTACATCAATGAATTAGCCTTAACGATAGGTTTGATAATGTTAACTATTGGAAACTTCCTTGGAGGACAATGGGCCAATGAAAGCTGGGGACGATACTGGGGCTGGGATCCAAAAGAAACTTGGGCATTAATCAGTATTATGGTCTATGCTTTTGTAATTCATGCCAGATTTGTTCCATCACTACGCGGGAAATGGGTATTCAATTTAATGAGTATGTTTGCTTTTATATCGATATTATTCACGTATTACGGTGTGAATTTTCATCTGGTAGGATTGCATTCCTATGCGAGTGGCGAAGCCCATTCCTTAAATTGGATTTGGTATTCACTGGCAGTAATAACATTATTTGGTGCTGTCTCCTATCCAAAATATAAGAAGTATTATAAGAAATAAGTTGGATTATTTTCCAATAACAAATAGACTGTCTCAATATAAAAATGAGCCAGTCTCTTTTGATTGTATTTCTAAAAGAGAAAACCTACTAGTTCCTAAAATCGATTTCACTCTCGAGAAGATGAAGTTGTAAAAAAAGTAAAAAGCAGCTCATGGAGTTGCTTTTTTGCATAAACAACCAAAACGGCTTGCATACAGGGCAAAATGTATGGATATAATGGTTGTGTCTGTCGTGTTGGAAGGGATGGTGTCGTGAATAAAGTATTTGATTGGAAGTAGAAATGTATGCAGTATAAGCCACTTTGAGTTAGTCATTTAGCATCTGATTTTCCTTCTTATGCATAAAATCAGCATCGGTAGGTTGGTATGGAATAGGAATTTATTTCTCCCGGAATAAATTTTGTTCTTCGTATTCTATGGTTTGATAGTAGTTTGATGAGATGCCTTAAAAGTGGTGTTTTTAGACCGCTATGTAATTATATTAATACAACCTAAAAACATGTAAATCTTTTAAATAAAAAAAGTCCATTTGTCATTTTTTTATATAAAAAAGAGGCTGTCTTTTTGAGACAGCCTCTATAATTTCAATTTAAATATGAAATTATGGTCTTTGTTTTTTCATTTCTTTTTCAATCATTTCGTAGAATTGATCAATTTTTGGTAAAACAACAATACGAGTTCTTCTGTTACGAGATCTGTTTTCAGCCGAATCATTTGCAACTAAAGGAATATATGAACTTCTTCCTGCCGCTATTAATTGCTCTGGTTTAACACCCAATTGATTCGTTAAAACACGAATAATAGAAGTAGAACGTTTCACACTTAAATCCCAGTTGTCAAGTATCACACCGGAACCATTGTAAGGAACATTATCAGTATGACCTTCAACCATACATTCAAAATCGGGTTTGTCATTGACTACTTTGGCAACTTTAGCCAAAACTACTTTAGCTCTGTCAGTTACTTCATAACTTCCACTTTTGAACAATAGTTTGTCAGCTATAGAGATAAATACAACTCCTTTTTCTACATTTATTTCGATATCCGGATCAGAGATACCTACTGAACTTTTTAAACTAGTAACTAACGCAAGTGTTACACTGTCTTTTTTAGTTAAAGCATCTTGCATTCTACTAATTTTTAAATCTTTCTCTTTGATAGATTCTAACGCTTTTTCGATATTTTCAGCTCCTTTAGTAGACAGAATGGTCATATCTCTAGAAGTACTGATTAAACCTTGATTTTGGTCTTTCAAACCACTCACAGTAGCGATAAGACCCGCTTTTTCTTCTAAGCAAGAATTTAATTTTACAGTTGCTGTATTTAATAAATCCTGAGTTTCTTTGTTTCTAGCTTCTAAATCAGTGTATTTCTTTTTAGACACACATGAGGATAGTACAGCTAAAACGGATAAGGCAATTACTATTTTTTTCATAAATTGTTTAGTTTTAGTTTTAATGTTAATTACAAATTTAACTTTTTTATATTTATTTTATTCCAAATAAATCGTTAAAAACAACGATATTCCTGATAAAATAAATGTAAACGATACTTTTTGTAGTATAGTATTTTTGTTTTTGAAATTTTGCTCTTTTTTTGCATTGTGATGAAAACAGGCTGTAAAAGGACCCATGGGCTTTTAGTATTGCGAAAAAATGTTTGAACTTTCCTTTGAAAATAAATTGTAAACCTGCAATTCCGTCTAACACCATTCGGATTAAAAGTATCCAAAATAATTGATTTTTTGGAATATTTTTGGTTAGCATTAACAATGAATTTCTAAAGTTCAAAAAAGTTTTTTTGGAATTCCCTTGTTGCAAAGTAGCCCCGCCAACATGGTAAACAACGGACTCATAATTGTATTTTATTTTATACCCTTTGTTGAAAGCACGCCAACATAAATCAATCTCTTCTTGATGTGCAAAAAAATCGCCGTCAAAGCCATTTAATTCCTTATAAACAGAACTTCGGATAAAAAAACAAGCTCCGGAAGCCCAAAATATTTCTCGGTTGTCATCATACTGACCACAGTCTTTTTCTACGGTGTCGAAAATTCGTCCTCGACAATACGGATATCCAAATTTATCAATGAATCCACCGGCAGCACCAGCGTATTCAAAATATTCTTTGCGTTTGAAATCTAATATTTTAGGCTGAATAATGGCAGTTTCAGGTTCTTTTCTAAAAGTTTTAAGTATCGGTTGCAACCAATTTTCAGTCACTTCAATGTCAGAATTCACCAAGGCAAATAGTGTAGCATCTATGTGTTTTAAGGCTTCATTGTAGCCACTGGCAAAACCCAGATTGCTTTCGTTTTTAACAATTTTAACCAAAGGAAAAAAAGCTTTTATATAAGAAATCGAATCATCTGTAGAGGCATTGTCAGCCACATAAATGGTAGCTTCCGGTGAATATTTAACCACAGACGGCAAAAATTTTTCTAATAATAAAATTCCATTCCAATTCAGGATGACGACAGCTACTTTCATTCAGATTTTTAGATTTTCAGATTTTTCGACATTTTAGACCATTACAATCTAAGAAGTTTAATATTCTAACTATTATAATTTGGTAGATTCTCTAGAAAAGCATATCTCTCGTTTTCAAAATCCATTTCGCAAAAGTAATGATTCAATCCATTGGTCACCATTAAAAATTCAGACTTTAGTGTCATATTATATCTTGCAATTTGGTCGAAAGTCGCTTGGGTAATTTTTACTTCCGGCGCTTTGCATTCGATTAAAATAAAAATAGAACCATCCTTATTAAAAACAACAACATCGTATCTTTTGCGCAAGCCATTGACTTTAAGTACTTTTTCGACATTAATCAATGATTTTGGGTACTTTTTTTCTTCCAATAAAAATTGAATTACATGCTGGCGAACCCATTCTTCGGAAGTAAGAATGATGAATTTTTTCCTGATTGCATCAAAAATAGAAACTTTATTTTCGCTATTTTTGAACCGAAAAGTATAGGAAGAAAAATTTAATTGCTGCATGAAGCAAAAATAGTTATTTTGTTTAAAATTTAAGGTGTAAAGTTTCATACGATTCAACAAACTTTAAACTTTAAACTTCAAACAAAAAAGAAAATGGATGAAGTATTAAAAATTGTAAATGATATAAAAAACGGAACCATCAGGCCCCTATATTTTTTGATGGGAGAAGAGCCATATTATATTGATAAATTAGCGACTTATATTGAGGAAAAAATATTAACAGAAGAAGAAAAAGGATTCAATCAGACCGTTTTATATGGGAGAGATGTTACGATAGAAGATATTATCTCGACCGCAAAACGCTATCCAATGATGGCGGAACGACAGGTGGTAATTGTCAAAGAAGCACAGGATTTGATTCGCACGATAGACAAACTGGAGAGCTACGCTGAGAATCCAATGGCAACAACCGTTTTAGTTTTTTGTTACAAATACAAAACGCTAGACAAACGTAAAAAACTATCCAAGTTATTGACTAAAAACGGAGTGGTTTATGAAAGTAAAAAACTGTATGAAAACCAAGTTGGGGACTGGATTAAACGTGTTTTAGCAGGTAAAAAGTATGCTATAGAGCCTAAAGCTAGTGCCATGCTAGTGGAATTTCTAGGAACGGATCTAAGTAAAATAAACAATGAACTCGAAAAATTACAAATTATTTTGTCAGCGGGAAGTACCATAACTCCTAAACATATTGAGGAAAACATAGGGTTTAGCAAAGATTTTAATGTGTTTGAATTGCGAAAAGCAATTGGCGAACGCAACCAATTAAAGGCGTATACGATTGCTGAAAACTTTGCCCAAAACCCAAAAGATAATCCAATGATGGTGACTACCAGTTTGGTTTTTGGCTTTTTTATCCAATTACTAAAATACCACGGTTTGAAAGATAGAAATCCTAAAAATGTAGCTGCTGTACTAAGCGTGAATCCATTTTTCTTGAAAGAATATGATGTTGCTTTGAAAAACTATCCCATGAAAAAAGTGAGTCAGATTGTTGGTGCTTTAAGAGATATTGATGTCAAAAGCAAGGGTGTTGGCGCCAATGCAATGTCGCATTCTGATTTGTTACGAGAAATGCTTTATAAAATATTTAATTAAAGGGCAAAAAATTCCGATATTTGCACTCCCGATACTTCGGGTTATTAAAAATAAATACCACAATTATGGCAATGAATAAAAATACTATTTTAGGTTGGGCTACTTTGATAATGATTGTAATGGGTTTATTGCTTATCGCATTAGGTGCTTTTAGATATGATGACGTAGCAGGCTGGGGATTTGCAGCTGTAGGTGTTGGCTTTTTGGCTAATGCTTGGGTGTTTAGCTCACTTAAAGGCAGACTTTAGTAGTTATTTTTAATGTAGATATGAGACTTAAGAGCAAATAGATAATATAATTTAAAATTAAAAAAATAGAGATGGCAGACGATAAAAAAGTAATATTCTCAATGTCAAAATTGAGTAAAACCTATCAAGGAGCAGATAAACCAGTACTTAAAAACATCTATTTGAGTTTCTTTTATGGAGCTAAGATTGGTATTTTGGGTTTAAATGGTTCCGGAAAATCTTCTTTATTAAAAATTATTGCTGGTGTTGATAAAAACTACCAAGGCGATGTAGTGTTTGCACCGGGTTATACGGTAGGGTATTTAGAACAAGAACCTATTTTAGATGATACTAAAACGGTTATTGAAATTGTAAGAGAAGGAGTTGCTGAAACAATGGCAGTTTTAGAGGAATTCAATAAAATCAATGATAGTTTTGGTTTGCCGGAAGTCTATGAAAATGCCGATAAAATGGAGCAATTGATGGATCGTCAAGCACTTTTACAAGATAAAATTGATGCATTGGGAGCGTGGGAAATCGATACTAAACTGGAAATCGCCATGGATGCTTTGCGCACTCCGGAAGGCGACACGCCAATTAAGAATTTATCTGGTGGTGAGCGTCGTCGTGTCGCTTTATGTCGCTTGTTGTTGCAACAACCTGATGTATTACTTTTGGATGAGCCTACAAATCACTTGGATGCCGAAAGTGTACTTTGGTTAGAACAACATTTAGCACAATATGCCGGAACTGTAATTGCAGTAACGCACGATAGATACTTCTTGGATAATGTGGCCGGTTGGATTCTGGAATTGGACAGAGGGGAAGGAATTCCTTGGAAAGGGAACTATTCTTCTTGGTTAGACCAAAAATCAAGCCGTATGGCATTAGAAGAAAAAGTAGCTTCAAAACGCAGAAAAAACTTAGAACGCGAGTTGGATTGGGTTCGTCAAGGTGCCAAAGGGCGTCAAACAAAACAAAAAGCGCGTTTGCAGAACTATGATAAATTACTAAATGAAGACCAAAAACAATTAGATGAAAATCTGGAAATTTATATTCCAAATGGTCCACGTCTAGGAACGAATGTAATTGAAGCCAAAAATGTTGCTAAAGCATTTGGAGATAAATTATTGTACGATAATTTAAATTTCACGTTACCACAAGCAGGAATTGTTGGGATTATCGGACCCAATGGGGCTGGTAAATCAACAATTTTTAAGATGATAATGGGTGAGGAAAAACCAGATTCAGGAGAATTCTCAATAGGAGATACTGTAAAAATTGCTTACGTAGATCAAGCACACTCTAACATAGATCCTAATAAATCGATTTGGGAAAACTTCGCAGATGGTCAGGAATTGATTATGATGGGCGGAAAACAAGTAAATTCAAGAGCATATTTGTCACGATTTAATTTTGGTGGTGGAGAACAAAATAAAAAAGTTTCTATGCTTTCCGGTGGAGAACGTAACCGTTTGCATCTAGCAATGACTTTGAAAGAAGAAGGAAACGTACTTTTGCTAGATGAGCCTACGAATGATTTGGATATCAATACACTTCGCGCATTAGAAGAAGGTTTGGAGAGTTTTGCCGGTTGTGCGGTTGTTATTTCTCACGACAGATGGTTCTTAGATAGGATTTGTACACACATTCTAGCTTTTGAAGGAAACTCTGAAGTGTATTGTTTTGAAGGTGGCTTCTCAGAATATGAAGAAAATAAAAAGAAACGTTTGGGTGGTGATTTAACACCAAAACGATTGAAATACAGAAAATTAATAAGAAGTTAGTCTTTCTGAAATAAGTTAATAACAGCAAGAGGATGACTAACAGACATCCTCTTTTTTTGTTCTGTCAGAATTCATCATAATGAAAACTGCTAAAAAATTTCTACGTTGACTAAACCAAATTTGACAACCATTATAAAAGTTCCTTTGTCCCAAGAAAAAAAGCGCAGTGTCTTTTATGATCCATTTATTTTAAGTTGGTCTAATTTAGACTTCCCATAAAATAAAAGGCATGATAATTATTATAATTAGTCTTTTAGTCTAAAAACTTAGCTTTTAACTCCTTTGTGGGAATCATACAATTTTCCTTTTTTCCAAACCATTTATATCGATTTGTGGCGATATAATCATAAAAGAAATTGTTGAACGATGTGGGGAATATCGAAAATATAGTGACGAAATAAAATAGTCCGCCTAGGTTTTTAGCTATTTCTAAAGCAGCTTCTGATTTATAATAATAAGCAAAACCTGGCTGATATAGAATAATACTATCCGTTTTTTGCGTATCAATTCCAAGTTGTTTGATAATTTTTTGACCCAAATCAGATTGTAAGGCAACGAATCGGAAAACATCTTTAGTGTCATGTTTAATGATCATTTGTACTGCCGAATCACACAGATTGCAAACACCGTCAAAGAGTATAATTTTTTTGTCTTTAGGAATATGGAGCATAATTTAAAATTTAAAATTCAACCGTATTGAGATTTCTCCTTCGTCGAAATGACAAAAAATGAGATGAGACTGAAAACTGCAAACTGAATACTTTCATTTTTTCCCGGCTTCCACAAATTCCAATGCTTCCAGACTCACTTTTGAAGTGAATACACCATAGTTTACGGTTGCTTTATTTTTTTCAATAGAATCTATAGTTCCCACCGCTTTTCCATCAAACATTCGCACGCGATCACCAACTTTTAGGATTGGTTTTGGTTTTTCAACCACGACTTTTAATTTCTTGTCTTTCTTTTCTTTTCTTATTTCCTCCACCTGAACCGTAACTTCTTCAATGATTTCTTTTTTCTTTTCAATCAGCGCTTTCGACTCTTTGGTTGTGGCTTTCTTACGCTTTGAATTTTCAATTTCAATGATTTTCAAAAATTCGCCGAGCAGTTCTTTCTTATTTTTATTATTGAAATATTTCTCTGAAATATCTTCGATTTTTTGCCCAATGTATATCGTTTTCTGATTGCTGTCGTATAATTCCTGATAGCTTTCTAGTTTTTGCTTGATCTTTACATTGATAGTCTCCATTTTCTTGCCTTCTTCACGTGCTTTTATTTCCTCTTCTTTCAGTGTTTGCGATGTTTTTTCCATCTTAGAGCGCTCTTTCTGAAGGGTAGCAATTGTTTTATCGAAACGTACTTTTCCAACTTCAATTTTCTTTTTGGCTCGATTGATTAAGCTGAAAGGAATTCCGTTTTTCAGAGCGACTTCAAAGGTAAATGAACTTCCGGCTTGTCCCAAAGCCAATTTGTACATGGGTTCCAATGATTTTTCATCAAAAAGCATATTAGCATTAGTGGCAAAAGGCAATTCATTAGCAAGAATTTTTAGATTTGAATAATGCGTTGTAATAATCCCGAAAGCTTCCCGATGGTAGAACTCTTCAAGAAAAATTTCGGCTAAAGCACCTCCTAATTCAGGATCTGAACCCGTACCAAATTCATCAATAAGAAACATAGTTTTTCTATTACATTTCTTCAGAAAATAGTTCATGTTCTTTAATCGGTAACTATACGTACTCAAATGATTTTCAATAGATTGATTGTCTCCTATATCTGTTAAAATCCGATCAAATAAAAACGTTTCACTGCGTTCGTGTACTGGAATTAGCATTCCGGATTGCAGCATTAATTGCAGTAATCCAACGGTTTTTAAGGAAATGGTTTTTCCTCCGGCATTTGGTCCGGAAATTACAATAATTCTGTTTTCTTGGTCTAATTCAATAGTTTGCGGATGCGTGCTTGCGTTTTTCTGTTTGTTGTTCAAATATAAAATAGGGTGATAGGCTTCTCTAAAATAAAGACGGCGGTTTTCTGTAATGGTTGGTAAAATTCCATTGATTTTATTCGCATATTTTGCCTTTCCAGCAATGACATCAATATCACTCAGAAAATCCTGATATTTGATTAACAGCGGTAAATAGGGACGTATATAATTGGATAATTGTTTTAATATTCTGGTGATTTCTTCTTTCTCTTCGTATTCTAAATTACTCAATTCACGAGAATATTGTAAGGTAGCTTCCGGTTCAATATAAGCGATACTTCCAGTTTTTGAACTGCCCATAATAGAACCTTTAACTTTACGACGGTACATGGCTAAAACGGCCAAAACACGTCTGTTTTGAACAAAACTTTCTTTTATATCGTCTAAATATCCTAATGAGTTGTATTGTGTCAATGCTGTTCCAAAACTTTGATTCACTTTCCCGCGAACCGCATTCATATTCCTCCGGATGTTTAATAAATCCGGTGATGCATTGTCTTTTATTTCACCATATTTATCGACTACTTCATCGACCATCGTAATAATTTCTTTGGTCAGTTCAACTTGGTTTGCTCTCGCGTTTAAATTTGGATAATAATCCTCGAATTTTCTCAAAAAACTCAACAGGAAATTTACCGTTGATGAAATGGTGGCAATTTTTCTAAAACTCCCCACTTCCAGAAAACTGTCTTCAATAGCCAGAAATTTAATTTCATGCGTTATAGCGTCAAAACCATGATTGGGAATGGCATTGTTATTTTGGAAAGACGAAACATATTCTGAGGTTTGCATTAATGCTTGCATCAACGTTTCCTTGTCTTTAAATGGAGTGATTTCTAATGCTTTTTGTTTTCCAATGTCAGTATTACAAATAGTCGAAATTGTTTCGAGAACAGTTGGAAATTGTAAATCTTGTAATGTTTTTTCAGTGATGGATATCATTTATGGTTTGGTTGTTTTCTAGACAAAAATAGCTAATAGTTAAGACTATTTAACAGACTTTCACAAAGAATTAATGAATGTTTATTGTACTTTGCATGATTCAAAAAGAATATTCTCTCAGTATCTTTGCTTTGTAAATACTTAACTATGCAAATCAATCTGAATCCCGTTTGGCAATTCATTTTATCTGATGAAATCAATAAACCCTATTTTCAAGAACTAATGGAAATTGTTGATGAGGAATATAAAAATTATACTTGTTACCCCCCGAAAGAATTGATTTTTGCTGCATTTAATTATTGCAGTTTCAAAGATGTAAAAGTGGTTATTATTGGTCAGGATCCCTATCACGGCAGAGGCGAAGCGAATGGCTTGTGCTTTTCTGTGAATGATGGTGTCCGAATTCCGCCTTCGTTACGCAATATTTTTCGAGAAATAAGCGATGATTTAGGAACTGTTTTAATGCCTGTATCCGGTAATTTAGGAGCTTGGGCTAAACAGAGTGTTTTATTGTTGAATGCCTCACTGACCGTTAGAGAAGACAGTGCCAACAGCCATAAACATTTGAAATGGAATATTTTTACCGATGCAGTTATCCAAAAAATTTCGGAACAAAAAGAACAGGTAGTTTTCTTGCTTTGGGGAAATTTTGCCCATAAAAAAGGACTTAAAATCGACCGAAATAAACATTTGGTCTTAGAATCTGGACATCCTTCGCCTATGAGTGCAAATCAGGGAAAATGGTTCGGGAATAAACATTTCAGTAAAACAAATTCTTATTTGAAAAGAAATAGTTTAGAGCCAATAGAATGGTAGTGTTCTTTTAAACTATTCTTAAATTATATTTTTCTAAACCAGTAAGAAATTACGGATTTTAAACTTAATTTTCTAAATTTTTTAATGGTTTAAAAGATTTTAATAGTACTGGTTTTAGAATTTGTTTTTGTTTGTATAAAAGAGTAATTATTTTTTAGTAATATCCTCCAGAACGGCTCTATCAGCATAATTAATGACTTTCAAAGTAACCTCCTGGTTTTTGATTGTTTTTCCTTCTATGATGTAGAGTTTTCCTTTTTTAAGGTCAATATTACTTTGGTCAAAATCAACGTCTCCAAATTGCAATGTATTTTTTATATCGGCAGTATCAATCCATTTTTCAGCTAAAATAAGTGAAGCTTTATCGGAATAATAAAAGGGTTTGTTTCTTAAATCATTTAGTACTCTTGCGTTTGGAAAATAATTGCAGCGGGTGTCTTTGCCGCTGAAAACTAACGCAACAAAAAACAACCCTATTACTAAACCTACTAAATAATAGGCAAAACGATGTATAAACTTCATGAATTATATTTTTGGCAAAGGTAGCAGAAAGTTTTCTTAAAAAACAATTAAATTAATGTCGTTATTGGGTAAGTCAAACCAGTCACTAATAGCATTGTTTGTGAGGATTCCGTGGTACATATAGACGCCATTTTTCAGCCCTTTATCGCAACGGATAGCACTCTCAATACCACCATCCTCAGCAATTTTCATTAGGTAAGGCGATATTATATTACTTATGGAAAGCGAAGCGGTTTTAGAATAGCGGGACGGAATATTAGGCACACAATAATGCAAGACATTGTTCTTGATAAACGTTGGTTTTTCATGGGATGTCACTTCAGAAGTCTCAAAACATCCTCCAGTATCAATACTTACATCTACGATTACGGCGCCAATTTTCATGTGTTCTACCATGGTCTCCGTAACTATCACGGGACAACGATCTTTTCCTCGCATGGCACCAATGGCTACATCGCACCGTCTGAGCGCTTTTAGCAAAGCTTTTGGTTGTATGGTGGAAGTAAAGATTCGTTGATTTAAATTATTCTGTAAGCGGCGTAGTTTGGTGATAGAATTATCAAAAACTTTGACATTGGCTCCTAATCCTATAGCGGTTTTGGCAGCAAATTCCCCTACTGTTCCTGCGCCCAGAATGACCACATCAGTAGGAGGGACGCCGGTAATATTACCGAATAATAGTCCTTTTCCAAATTCATTGGTAATCATCAATTCGGCAGCAATTAGAATAGAAGCCGTTCCAGCTATCTCGCTCAGGGATTTAACTGCAGGATAGGTTCCGTCTTCGTCTTTGATGTATTCAAAAGCTAATGCGGTAATTTTTTTTTTGGTTAAAGCCTCAAAATAGTTTTTTTTACGCGTTTTTAATTGGATGGCTGACAGTAGAATGGTTTGCGAATTCATCATTTCAATTTCGGCAAGTGTGGCAGGTTCCACTTTCAAAATCATAGGACAACTGAATACTTTTTTGGTGTCATTTGTGATTTCGGCACCGGCATCACTATATTCTTTATCGGTATAACTCGAACTCAATCCCGCACCCGCTTCAATCATTACGCGATGTCCGTGATACGTAATTGAAGTAACAGCATCTGGTGTAAGACAAATCCGGCGTTCCTGATAACTCGTTTCCTTGGGAATACCAATAAAAAGTTCACTTTTTTGTCTTGCAATTTCCAGTTTTTCCTCCTGAGGTAAAAGCTGTTGTTTTGTGAATGGTGTTATAGTTATTGACATTGATGTTGTTAAATTAAGGGTACAATTTACGTAAAAAGTTTTATAAACGATACGAATTCAATCTTGATAAATTCGTTTATAAGACAACTAAATCTCAGTGAATGATTCTTTCCATTTTTATATCGGCTCGCTCATAAACGCCATCTTCTAACGGTACTTCTGCGAAACCGAATTTTTCATACAAATGAATAGCCGATAGTAATTTCCTGTTCGAATATAAAATTAGTTTCTCTATTCCTTTTGATTCGGCAACAGCAAAGCAATGCAACATTAATTTTTTGCCAATTCCCAGTCCTTGCGCGTTATCAGTAACAGCCATTTTACTCAGTTCAAAAGTGGCATTATCGATTTTTATTAAGGAAACTGTTCCTACTATGGTATTCTTGTATTTTGCATAAAAAATCATTCCGCCTTTGTCAATTATCTGACCTTGCGGATCTGAAAGTATTTTTTCATCTTTGGGTTCAACCCTAAAATATTTTTGTAACCATTCCAGATTTAATGTTTTTATCGCGTCTTTGAAAGCAGGGCAAAATGGTATTATTTCGACGGTATTGTCTACACTCATATTTACTTTTAACTTAAGGTTAAAGAACGTTTTCCGTCAGGAAGCAGTGAAATAGTTATAACGGAATGTGCTTCCGGAATCAAATTTGGGATCTTTTCAGCCCATTCTATAAAGCACCAATTACCAGAATACAAGTAATCATCAATCCCCATATCCAGCGCTTCGAATTCAGTATTTAATCTATAAAAATCAAAATGATAAACTAACTGATTGTTAGATGCTTCATATTCATTAACCAGAGAAAAGGTTGGACTGCTTGTTGCTCCGGTTACGCCAAGCGTTTTGCACAATTTCTTGATCAAAGTTGTTTTACCAACTCCCATTTCCCCATGAAAAAGAATCACTTTTTTAGGGTTTTTTGTAATGATTTTTTGCGCCACTTCCTCGAGTTCGTCGATAGAAAAAATGATATTCATTCTTGTAAAATTGTTTAAAAATTAAGGTTCATGCAATACATTTAAATCGGATACTGACTAGTTATTTTGGGTTAAAAACCAAAAATGGAATAATCATTTCTTCTAATGAAATACCCCCGTGCTGATACGTATTTTTGTAATAACTCACATAATGATTGTAGTTGTTGACATAGGCCAAAAATAAATCATTTTTTGCAAAAATATACGAACTGCTCATATTTATGGTAGGCAAACCAATATTTTTTGGTTCTTTCACGGCATAAACATCTTTGTGTTCGTATGTCAAACTGCGTCCGGTTTTATACCGCAAGTTCAAACTAGTGTTTTTGTCACCTACCACTTTCGATGGATTTTTTACGTTTATCGTTCCGTGATCCGTGGTCAAAATTAATTTGAAACCCATTTTTTGAGCTTGTTGAATGATTTCTAAAAGTGGAGAATTCTTAAACCAACTCAAGGTCAGCGAGCGATACGCTTTATCATCAGAGGCCAATTCTTTTACGACATCCATCTCTGTTTTGGCGTGGGAAAGCATGTCTACAAAGTTATATACAACAGTTACTAAATCATTATTTTTTAGTGCTTTAAATCCCTCTGATAATTTTTTTCCGCTGGCAAGACTTGTTATTTTAAAATAATCTTCCTTGATATTCAAACCTAATCTTTTTAGTTGCGCCGTCAAAAATTCGGCTTCAAAAAGGTTTTTCCCCCCTTCTTCCGGGTCGTTTTTCCAGTATTTCGGAAACTGTTTTTCCATTTCCAGCGGGGTTAAACCGGAGAAAATAGCGTTTCGCGCATATTGTGTCGCCGTAGGAAGAATAGAATAGTAAGGCACTTCTTTTTCTAGTTTATAGTAATTTCCCACTACACTTTCAAAGGTTTTCCACTGGTCATAGCGCAGATTATCAATTACGACAAACAAAATAGGCTTGTCTTTTTTCTGGAGTTCAGGAAGCACTAATTCTTTGAACAAGGTGTGCGATTGAACCGGTTTATCGGCCTTTGGAGCAAACCAATCCTCATAATTACGCTCTATGAATTTTCCGAACTGGGAATTGGCTTCTGTTTTCTGAGATTCCAAAATTTCAATCATGCTCTGATCGTCTATATTTTCCAATTCCAGTTCCCAAAAAATCAATTTCTTGTACAATTCAATCCAGTCTTCATAGGAATTCACCATCGCCATTTCCATGGTGATTTTTCTAAATTCTTTCTGATAATCCAGCGTTGTTTTTTGAGAAATCAATCGGGAATGATCCAGATTTTTCTTCAAACTCAACAAAATCTGATTTGGATTCACGGGTTTGATCAAATAATCGGCAATTTTTGACCCTATGGCTTCCTCCATAATGTATTCTTCCTCGCTTTTGGTAATCATAATCATGGGAACCGAAGATTTTTTCTCCTTCATTTCTGACAGCGTTTCCAAACCACTCATTCCTGGCATATTTTCATCTAAAAAAACAATATCAAAATTATTTTCTTCGAATATTGTAATAGCATCAAGTCCATTGTTACAGGTCGTAACCTCGTAATTTTTCTTTTCCAGAAATAATATATGTGGCTTCAAAAGGTCGATTTCATCATCTACCCAAAGTATTTTTATTTTATCCATAAGTTGCAGTAACAGGAGTTCGAAAGAACTATATTAAGGTGCCAAATTACATTTTTTTGGAATTTCTATCTGCTAATGTTATTATAATTTTTTAACATATTTACGTTATAATTTTTAAAATTACAATTCACTTTAATTCTGTTTTAAGTAATTTTTTGGAGGTGCCTCATCGTTCGTAAACTACATCCGGGTTGGGCTATACGTTGTACTTTAGATGAAATTCGGGCTATATAGTACATATTTTTGCTATGATTTTTACCTAATCTAATGGCAAATTTATCATTATAAATCAGCACACCACGTACTGCGTTATCTAACAACTCCTTCGTGACAGGCTTTTTTATCCTAGATTCGTTGTAAATAGGTTTGATATCCATAATAAATTGATTAAATTTCGAAATTGATTAGTCAATCGCAGCGGTACATTCGGCTCGTATTGCTAAAAAATTGAAACTGATGGTTATACAATTGAATGTGAAATTCTATTGTACGATATTCCATTCATGTTGTGTATTGCTTATTTTGTTATCTCTTTTATTTTTAAGAGAAAAATATTTTAAAAACAGAATCTAAGCCGTTAAAAAAAAAGAGTAATGAAAGAAGTTACAGATATTTTAAAAGCCTATTCAGCAGCCAAAGCGAGTGGAAAAAAAACAGCATTGGCAACAGTGGTCAAAGTAGAAGGCTCTTCTTACCGTCAGCCGGGCGCACGCATGCTTGTAACAGAAGACGGTATTTTGACCGGTGCTATTAGCGGCGGATGCCTTGAAGGCGATGCCTTGCGAAAAGCACTGCTGGCCATACACCAAAAACAAAATAAGCTAATTACCTACGATACCAGTGATGAAAGCGATTCTGATTTTGGAGTGCAATTAGGATGCAACGGAATTGTCCATATTCTTTTTGAATACATCGATGAAAGTGTAGCATATAATCCGATATACTTGCTGAAACAATCGGCAGCAGAACGCAAAGAAGCTGTGGTTTTGACCTTGTTTTCCTTGGAGCGTAATGCTGTGCAAATAGGAACTGTATTAGTGTACCGAGAAGATCTGGTGATTAGTCAAAGAACTGATTTAAAGGCATTGCATGTAGCTTTCAAGGAAGTACTTTGTAGCAAATTATCGATTATAAAAAAAATACAGCTAGAAGATCATGAATTTGAAGCATTAATCGAATACATCCCACTCCCAGTTTCGCTAGTACTTGCCGGTGCAGGAAATGATGCGCAGCCGTTAGTGAAAATGGCTAGTTTATTAGGTTGGGAAGTACTTGTAGGTGACGGAAGAGCAACGCATTCAACCGCAAAACGTTTTCCAGAAGCCAAGCAAATACTTGTAACCAAGCCACTGAAATTAGTAGAAAACAGCAGCATTGACTCCCGGACTTTCTTTGTACTGATGACGCATAACTACAAATATGATCTGGAAGTTTTAAAATTGCTTTTGGAAACTGATTGTATGTACATCGGAATATTAGGTCCCAAGACAAAACTGAACCGCATGTTCGATGATTTGAGCGCCGAAGGAATCGTGGTAACTAAAGCACAGCTGGATCGAATCTATGGTCCGATAGGCCTTGATATTGGTGCGGAAACATCAGAAGAAATAGCGCTTTCTGTTGTAGCAGAAATAAAAGCAGTGATGGAAGGAAAAACGACGAACTCGCTCAAACACAAAAAAAATAAAATACACCCTGCTACGAATGGGATTAAAAATACTTGATTATGATAAAAGACACATTCGGACGCGTTCACGACTATCTCAGGATTTCACTGACTGATAATTGCAACCTACGCTGTTTTTATTGCATGCCAGAAGAAAATTATGCCTTTGCACCAGCCTCTAAATTAATGCAGGTTGAAGAGATCGAAACCATCGCCAAATTATTCGTGGCCAATGGCGTAAAAAAAATTCGCCTGACCGGAGGCGAACCTTTGGTACGCAAAGACGCTCCACGGATTATAGAATCTTTAGGAAAATTAGGGGTTGAACTCGCTATTACTACCAATGGCGTGCGGATAAATGAAATGCTAGACGAACTTTTAGCGGCAAATATTAAGGCGATAAATATCAGCTTAGATACTTTGCAAGCCGATAAATTTTTGAAAATTACCCGAAGAGATTTGTATCATCGTGTCAGAAGTAATATCGAATTGCTGTTGCAGCACGGGATTCGTGTGAAAATAAATGTGGTTGTGATGAAAGGCCTCAACGAGAACGAAATTCTGGATTTTATAGCACTGACCCAACACAATACAATCGAAGTACGGTTTATCGAATTCATGCCTTTCAGCGGTAATAACTGGACGAGTAACCAAGTTTTTACCCTGCAAGAGATTTTGTTGAAAGTCGCTTCAAAATATGATGTCCTTCCGGTGCAGCCCGAACCCAACGATACCTCAAAAAAATATATGATTCCGGGTCATGTGGGTTCCTTTGCTGTAATTAGTACAATGAGTTCTCCTTTTTGTGAAACTTGCAACCGCATGCGACTGACGGCTGATGGAAAATTAAAAAATTGCTTATTCTCTAAAGAGGAAACCGATTTGCTCGGCGCTTTACGTGCCGGTCAAGAAATTTTGCCTTTGATAAAAGACACTATTATGGCTAAGGCCAAAGCTTTAGGAGGGCAATTTAGTGGTGTTTTTGAAGATATAGATGCCAGTAAACTTAAAAATAGAAGTATGATTACAATAGGCGGCTGATGGAAAATAAAACAGGAATAGTACTATTGGCAGCGGGGGGGTCCTCGCGCTTGGGTCGGCCCAAACAGTTACTTGAATTTAATGGTAAAACCTTACTTTTTCATACTGTAGAACAAATACTCGAAGTAAGCACTAAAGCGATTGTTATAATGGGGTCAAAGAACACCGCTATTGAAAAAGAAGTTGATTCGGTTTTAATTTGCCGAAATCCTGATTGGCAAAAAGGCATGGGGTCTTCGATAAGCAAAGGCTTGGAGGAGTTGCTGCTTGTTAATTTAGACATTGAGCACTGCATTTTGGCCGTTTGTGACCAGCCTCATATTGATGCTGCTGTTTTCCGCAGTTTAATTGAAAAGCATAAAAAAACCGGAAAAGGTATTATCGCCTCTAGTTATGCCAATACGATGGGAACTCCCGTTTTGTTCAGCAGAAAATACTTTACTGAGCTAATGCAGCTTTCTGGTAATGCCGGAGCCCGAAAAATGATTGAAAAATACAAAAAAGATGTGGACAGCATTCCCTTTGAAAAAGGGGCTGTTGATATCGACACTATAGAAGATTACGAACAACTGATCCATCCCAAATGATTTCTGTAAAAGAAGCAAAACAACTAATTATGGGCGCAGCTTTGACAAAAAAAAGTGAGCTCGTCGCACTCCAATATGCTCATGGACAAGTGACCGCAAGAGACATTCGAGCCATGATAGACATTCCAAATTTTCATCAATCTTCCATGGATGGTTATGCTATCAAATATGAAGATAAGGACAGTCTTCTTACCATTATAGGAGAAATGGCGGCTGGTACGAGTAGACAACTGGTACTTAATAAAGGTGAGGCTACGAGAATATTTACCGGCGCTCCTTTGCCGGAGGGAGCTGATACCGTAGTAATGCAAGAACGGATATGCCTTGAAAACGGAAAACTACTAGTTGAAGACCAGACACTTTTCAAAGGAGCAAATGTAAGACTAAAAGGAGCAGAGGTTGAAAGCGGAGTCATTGCCATGGCGGCTGAAACTTATCTTTCCTCGGCAGCAGTAGGCTTTCTAGCCGGAATAGGCTGTGCGGAAGTTTGGGTATATTCACCTCCAAAAGTGGCTATTATCCTTACCGGAAATGAATTGCAAGAACCAGGTAGGCCTTTAGATTTTGGTCAGGTTTATGAAGCCAATTCCGTTCAGTTAAAAGCAGTTTTAAATAAAATTGGCGTCAAAGATATTACAGTACAAACTGCTGAAGATCAGATTGAAGTATTACAGGACGTTTTGCAAAAAGCGCTTGACACTCATGATATTGTTCTTTTGAACGGTGGCGTTAGTGTGGGCGATTATGATTTTGTGCCTCTTGTGGCGCAGCGGTGTGGTGTCGAGCAACAATTTCACAAAATCAAGCAGAAGCCCGGGAAGCCTTTGTTTTTTGGAACAAAAAAAGACAAATTGATTTTTGGACTTCCTGGAAATCCTTCGTCTTCGCTGACTTGTTTTTACGAGTATGTGTTACCAGCACTTGAAAATCGTATGGGCTTGACTAATAGCTTGACGGAAATTACCGCTAGGGTTACACATGATTATCCTAAAGCTTCGGGATTAACACATTTTCTAAAGGCCTCGTATAGCAATGGAACAGTAACTCCCTTGCATGCACAAGAATCTTTCCGTTTGCACTCTTTTGCTCAGGCGAATTGCTTTATTGTTTTGCCGGAAGAATCAAAAGGTTGCCTAGCCGGAGAAGAAGTTGCCGTTCATCTCCTGCCTGGATAATACTTGTTTCAAAAAAAACAATATTTTTACTATTTATCCCTAACTCATTAAATGAATGTCTATAGAAGTATTTTACATAATTCTTTTTTTTGTTGCTTTCTTATATGCTTCGGTCGGTCATGGTGGTGCCAGTGGCTATCTGGCGCTAATGGCACTTTATGGTATTGCTCCTGAAGAAATGAAACCGACTGCTTTAGTGCTCAATCTTTTTGTTTCCGTAACTTCTTTTGCACACTATTATCGTGGAGGATTTTTCTCAAAGAAAATGTTTATTCCAATTGCAGCAGCGTCTATTCCCATGGCCTTTATTGGCGGAATGATTACCGTTGAAGAAACGGTTTACAAGCGAATTTTGGGAGTGTTATTGCTTTTTCCTATTCTTCGTTTTTTCTTTTTCAAAAATGTAGAAGATTGTCAATTGAGGCCCCGTACTGTTTCCGTAGCAATTATTAGTGGAGGAATCGTGGGCTTGCTGTCGGGAATGATTGGTATTGGAGGAGGTATTTTGCTTTCACCCCTTTTATTACTGTTGCAATGGACCAATCAAAAACAGACTGCGGCCATAAGTGCGGCATTCATATTTGTGAATTCTCTAGCGGGGCTAGGTGGTATGCTCACACGAGGTATTACATTCACGGGAGATATGGCTCTGTTTGTTGGTGTAGCTTTGGTCGGAGGATTTTTGGGTGCTTATTTAGGTTCTAAGAAATTTAATGCTACTATTCTGAAATATGTACTGGCTGTAGTTTTACTGTTGGCTTCCTATAAATTAGTGTTTTCAAAAGCTTAGTTATGTGTAAATTAGGAGTAATTATATTCTTAATAGGTTTAAGTATAGATAAAGGATTTTTAAAATTAATTTTGCTTAAATTTAGACATTAGTATTAATGATGATTTATGGCTCATAAATGTTTGATAATTCAGAATCACAACGCATAATTAAAAAAATATTCAGAACGTTTAGCGGAATTTTGCATTAAGATGTTTTGGATAAAGATAGATTTATTGTAATTTCCCCAAACGCCCGTATTTGAAAAAATCATAAAAAATCAGACTTAGCAAATATTATCTACATATGAAAATTAAAATTATAGCATTTGGTTCGATTACAGCGATTATGGGAAAAGAAATTTGCCTGCACGCTACTGACATCGTGTCTATGAAAGAAGCTTTAGAGCAACTTTTTCCAGAATTGTCGGATCGTAAATATGCGGTAGCAGTCAACATGAAATTAGTAGGAACAAATGTTTTATTTGGTCAAAATGATACGGTAGCACTTATGCCACCTTATTCAGGAGGATAATATGGAAAATTATAACTCCCGATATTCCCGCCATTATTCACTTCAAGATTTTGGAACTAAAGGACAGCAAAAACTGGAGAAAGCCAAGGTGCTTGTGATAGGAGCGGGTGGTTTGGGATGTCCAGTCTTGCAGTATCTTGTTGCCTCTGGGATTGGTACCATTGGCATTGTAGATCATGATATCATATCCTTAAGCAACCTACAACGACAGGTTTTATACACGACGGATGACATTGGTAAAGACAAAGCCACAGTTGCATGCAAAAGACTACTAAGCCTCAATCCTGAAATTAGTATTACGGGCTATGCCATTGCACTTAGTTCTAAAAATGCAATAAAACTCATCCGTGCCTATGATATTATAGTGGATTGCACTGATAATTTTGCATCCCGCTATTTGATAAACGATGCCTGTGTCTTGTTAGAGAAGCCTTTGGTTTTTGGTGCTATTTATCAATATGAAGGGCAAGTGGCTGTTTTTAATATTGAAGATGAAAATAAGAACAAGACGAACTACCGCCATTTGTTTCCTAAACCTCCAAAACCGGATGAAGTTCAAAATTGCAATGAAGCGGGTGTTTTAGGCGTTTTACCCGGGATCATCGGGTTGATGCAGGCTGGGGAAGTGATTAAATTACTTACAGGAATAGGGGAGGTATTGGTTAATAGACTTCTTACATTCAGTTTGCTTAATTATGAACTGTATGTCATTGAAATTAATATGGAAGTTTCCGTTTCTGATTTGATACCTCAAGATCAAAGTGGCTTTGAAGCGACAGATTATAATTGGCTTTGTGGATTTTCAATTTCTGAAATTGAAACCCTTTCTGCTATTGATTTTTTAGACCAAGTTTCCAACAATGATACTATTGTAATCGATGTCCGGGAAAAGGACGAGCTTCCTAAAGCTGATTTCAAATATTGTGCTCTTCCCTTATCCGGGCTGAGTGAAAAAATTCCAGAAATTAGTGAACGTACGATTCTATTATTCTGCCAAAGTGGAAAGCGAAGCTTGATAGCAGGGGCACTTTTATTAGAAAAATTTGGAACGACCAAAAAAATAAGCCACTTAAAAGACGGCATCAATGCATTAAAAGAACTTAAATAATGATCAAAAAAATCAAAAATATTTTCATTGAAGGAGCTATTCCTCCATTATTTATAGCAGATAGCATTGCAAAACATGCGACTAAAAAAGATATTGGAGCGCACAGTATTTTCCTGGGTCAGATTCGGGAAGATGTTGTTGATGGCAAAACAGTGAAAGCTATTGAATATAGTGCTTATGAAGCGATGGCGTTAGAAAAAATGCAGGAAATCAGGGAAGAGCTATTTTCTAAATATGAGTTGAGCTGTATGCATGTGCATCACAGTCTTGGAGTGGTCAATGCGGGTGAAATATGCCTGTTTGTTTTCACTTCTTCTAAGCACAGAAACATTGCCATGGAAGCCTGTAATGAAATTGTAGAACGCGTAAAAGCAGAACTTCAGATTTGGGGAAAAGAAATTTTTAATGACCGATCCCATCAGTGGAAAATAAATAGCTAAATATGATTTTCGTACTTTGATTAAATCCGATTTAGAACATACTATTTTATGACTTTAATAGCCGTGTTAATTCGGAAACGGTAGCAATTGTCAATTCAATTTCTGCTAAAGTGGTAAATTTTCCTAAGCTAAATCGGATCGAAGATAAGGCATTTTCATCTGTAAGACCCAATGCTTTCAAGACATGTGAAGGTTCTGATGTAACAGCCGAACAGGCCGAACCATTAGAAACGGAAATATTTTGCAAAGCAAGAATAAGATTTTCAGAATTCACGCCTGGAAAGCAAATATTGGTCGTATTGTAAAGACGATTTGTTTGCGAACCATTGACAAAAGATGCGGGTATTTTCAATAGTTCCCTTTCAAGTAAGTCTCGCATTATTGTTATCCTATCTCTGTCCTTTTCCATTTCTAAGCTTGCAATTTCGCAGGCTTTGCCAAGTCCGATGATTCCCGGAACATTTAAAGTACCACTTCGTTTGCTGTTTTGCTGACCACCTCCAGTGATTTGACTCGTTAATTTTGCTTTTATTTTTTTGGAAACAAATAATGCACCGATGCCTTTTGGTCCATAAAATTTATGTGCAGAAAGAGACAGAAGGTCAATGCCTAAATCAACGACATTAATTGGAATTTTTCCTATAGCCTGAGTGGCATCGCACAGGAAATAGGCTTCTTTAGATTTAGCAATTTCCCCGATTTTTTTAATATCCTGGAGTGTCCCCGTTTCGTTATTTGCCATCATGACAATTACTAGTGCAGTTTCTTCGGTCACGGCTGCTGTAAGAAGGTCTAGGTCTAAAATACCATCCTTATTGACGCCCAAATAGCTGACTTTGTATCCGATGGTTTCTAGGTGAAGGCAAGTATCTAAAACGGCTTCGTGCTCTGTAATTACAGTAACAATATGTTTGCGTTTTTCGTTTGCAAGTCCCTTGATTGCAAGATTTATTGCTTCTGTTGCACCTGAGGTAAAAATAATATCGTTTGGTTTTGCTTGAATTAGTTCCGCTGTTTGCCATCTGGCCTGTTCGACTGCTTCTTTCACCGTTAATCCAGCCAGGTGGCTACTGTTTGCATTGGCATAAAAATTAGTGAAATAGGGAAGCATGGCATCAAGCACCCGATCGTCAATACGCGTTGTTGCATTATTATCTAAATAGATTTTTTCTTGGATAAGTGACATTTAAACTAGTGTTGTAAAGTAGGTTTTATGCTTATTTAGTTCTTTTGTGAGTTTTTAAGAATCTGCTTTTGCGGAGCATAGGAATTAAAAAAGAGCTTGTAATTGCCATCACCTTCAAAGGTAGAAAATTTAACCAGAATCATTTTGAAGTTTTAACGATTCTGGCTAAAAAAAAAGGGCATTATACTGTTGCCAGACTAAACGGTAATTTTCGTATTCTTTTGCCTGTCAGGTCAAAAATGGCATTTGTCAACGCTGGTGCAAAAGGAGGAAGACCGGGTTCTCCAACTCCGCCTGCATCTTCTTCATTGTCTATAATATACACTTCTATTTGTGGAATATCCGTAATACGAGGCATTGGGTAATCATAAAAATTATTTTGTTCTACTATACCATCCTTAAATGTTATTTCATGTATTGTTGCCGCACCCAGACCCATGACGATGGAACCTTCAACCTGCGCGCGAATAATATCCGGATTTACATACCAGCCACAATCTATGACGGCCCAAACATTATCTATTTTTACACCTCCAGAGGCATTTTTTGAAACTTTTACAATGTGTCCTACCGTTGATTTGAAACATTCAGTGATGGCTACACCATAGCCTTCATTTTTACTTCTTTTTTTCCAGCCGGAGACTTCTTCCATTTTGTCAATTAGTTTTTGGCATCTCTCATCCTGTAGATGAGCTCTTCTAAAATCCAGCGGATCCGCGCCAGCTTCTGCAGCCATTTCATCCATAAAACTTTCAAACGCAAATCCGTTTGTAGAAGCATACACTGAACGCCACCACATTGTTGGTAGTGGTGTTTCAAAGGGAACATCTGAAATGCTTAAATTTTTGATACTCGCATAATAGGGTTCAAGGAATCCTTCGCTGGTACTATCATTAGGAACGTCTTTCTTTCCTCCACTCCAGTGGTCGTTATTTTGGCCTGCCATTCTAAATTTAAGCGCTTCAATTTTCCCGCCTTTTACTGCACCTTCACAACGATAAGAGATTCCTGGTCGGTAAGGGCCCTGCTTAAGGTCATCCTCTCGTGTCCAAACTACCTGAACCGGAGCTCCAATTTCTTTTGAAATCAATACCGCTTCATGAGGATAATCGGTAAAGGCTTTTCTTCCAAAACCACCACCGAGGAAAGTCATATTTACAATTACCTTTTCTTTTGCAATTCCCATTTGGGTGCTTATAAAATCCTGAACCCATCCAGGTGCTTGAATCGGACCCCAAATTTCTACAGTATCTCCTTGGAAATTGGCAATACAATTCAGCGGTTCCATACAGCTATGGGATTGGTATGGGGTCTGGTAGATTACATCCAGTTTCTTATTTGATTTTTCTATGATTGCAGTAGGATCACCTTGAGATTTAAGAGGCAATCCTTCCTTCGTTTTTATAAATTCTTCCTGGCGTTTGAATATTTCGGGACTGTTTACATGTTCAAATCCAGTATCATCCCATTCAACTATTAAAGCCTTTTTTCCCTGCATCGCTGCCCAAGTCGAATCAGCCACAACGGCGACTCCTTCCCGAATGGTATTGTGCACCACCATTTTTACCACAAAAATCTGTTTTACCCCAGGAATTTTTTTTGCCACGGAATCATCAAAACTTTTTACTGTTCCACGAAGTCTTGGATTTCGTTCTACGGCTGCATAGAGCATGCCTGGAATCTTTTTATCGAGGCCAAAAATAGCAGTCCCATTTGTTTTCATGGGCGTATCCAAACGGTGTAATGGCTGGCGGATAAGCTTATATTCGGATATTTTTTTGAGTTTAGGATTTTTAGGAGCTTCTAATTTTGAAGCTTGGGTTGCCAGTTCACCATAGTGTTTATTTTTGCCAGAAGGCCTGTGAATAACATGTCCTGCTTCGGCATAGCAATCGTCAACGGATACATTCCATTGGAGTGCAGCTGCGGCAATCAGCATTTCACGTGCCGTGGCGCTCAATTTTAGTAATTTTTTGTACGCGGATCTTATGGTTGAGCTACCACCAGTAATCTGGTTTCCGTATTTTTTTTCATTTCCTTGGGCAAATACTACGTCTATATCTTTTAAATTTACTTCTAGTTCTTCGGCTATAATTTGCGGAATGGAATGATAGGCACCCTGACCCATTTCGGCACGGTGACTCACTATGGTTACTTTTCCGGAGGTATTGATGAGTATCCAGGCGCACATTTCAATATCAGCTGCTGTTAAATCGGATGGTTTTATTAAAGTTGGAACTGTATCGCCGGGTAAATAAAACCCCATACAAAGAGCAGCCCCACCCAAACCAGTAAGTTTGAGAAAGCTTCGTCTTGTATTTACTAAATTGTTTTTTGAATCCATCATACTTTAGAAATTATTTATTTTACAATACTCTGGTTTAGAAATTATTTGGCGGGAGCATATGCACCGTTATTTAGCCATGTCAGCCATTCTTTTTTAAACTCTGCATGGGTCAGTGGCGGTAGGCTGCGGCCTTCGCCCGGATTCCATCCTGCAAGAACAAAAGCATCATCAGCATGTTTTTTGAGTTTATTAATATCCATATGTCCGTTTTTAGATGGATCCATTAATTGTTTTGCCAGCTGGTGTGCTGTTCTGCCTTCAAAAACCATTTTCATATCAGCAGGTGGCAAGTGCCAGTCTGAATTTCCTGGTGGTGTATGTAATCCAGGTGTATTTTGAGTTTGGTGGCAATTCGTACATTTCATGGCATATAATCCTCTTCCGTCACTACCGCGTTTAGGAGCCATGACATGTAAATGACTGTCTTCTCCTTGCAACGGAACGTCACCAATAGGGTGGCAGTTCACGCAGCGGGGGCTCATTAAAACTTTATAAACCTTTTGGAATGCTTTTACAGAGGCAATGCTGTCCTTGATGATTACAGTAGGATTAATATTTATATATTCACTTTCATCCTCGGGTTTTAATGTCCAGCCTAATGCAACTGCACTAACGAGCAAAAAAAAGAGAATAGCAGCCGTTTTATTTTTTTGGAATGAAGCCATAATAAATAGATTATGTTAAGAGAGGAATATCCTCCAAGAATTTGATTTAGTATATTGAAGTATCTTTTATCTTTTATCTTTTTCTTGTAATTGTGCGGCTAAATGAATGGCTTTTCTTACACGAGGATAGGTTCCGCATCGACAAATATTTCCTGACATCGCGTCATCAATATCCTTATCAGTCGGTTTTGGATTTTCTCTCAATAACACTGCAGCTGACATGATTTGGCCGGAATGGCAGTATCCGCATTGGGGTACATCCATTTCATTCCATGCCAGTTGCGCTGGATGGTCATTATGTAAAGACAAGCCTTCAATTGTGGTTATTTTTTTTCCTTCGGCCCTGCTGACTTTTGTTACGCAGGATCGAACTGCTTCTCCATCAAGATGCAACACGCATGCTCCGCACTGTGCAACACCACAACCAAATTTTGTTCCAGTCAGACCCAGTGTGTCCCTTACTACCCATAGTAGAGGCATGTCCGGACTTACATCAACTTGATAGGTTTTATTATTTACGTTTAATGTTATCATAAGTACTTGAAATTAGATTAAAGATCAATAGACAGTTTCATGAAAATAGGTAAAAAAATATCTAATGTCTAAACTTACTAAAAAAAATAAAGGGTTTCTAATATTAACACTAAATTTAACGAAAATTAAATACAGTATTATTATTATTAACTCGCTTTTACTATTGTAAAAACAGGTTTTATACCTGATAATGAGCTAATAAGTGTATTTTTTAGTTTTATGTTATGGTTTTGTTAATCCAAATTATGATTTAAAGGTGCAGTGCTAATTTATTGCTTGTATAATTAGTTACTTTTACCCAACAACAGATATTTATAAAACTTTGAAAGGGCGTATTTAAATACTAAATTCTATAAAATTTTAAAACAAATTGAACAATGAAGTTTACAACAATCACACTTGGTACTAACAAAATTGAAGTTTTTAATTCTTTCATCGGAAAAGAAACTATCGTATTGAACGGAAACGTAGTTTCGGAAAAAAATTCGATAACCGGAGCTACACATCATTTTAAAATGATTGAAAATGAGCAAGAAGTAGCCTGTAAATTTATTTTTGGGTACGGTGCTAATGGAGTGGTGATGAGTTTATACAAAGACAACAAACCAGTAATTGAGTCCCAAAGAAGTATGTTCTTTGGATTCGTATTAATTACGCTTCTTACTTTTGGGTTTGTATTTTTTTATACTTTACTCTTTCACTGAGAAAGTCCACTACTTAAATATTGGAATCCGAATTAAAAGACAAAACCACTGCTTATACAATAAACAGTGGTTCTGGAACTAACAGAAATCAATTCTAATTAGTCAAGTAAATCTTTATTGCCACCCCCCACCAAGGGCTCTGTACAATTGAATTATGGCTTTGTATTGTTGGAATTTATTGTCTATCAAGCTTAATTCTGCATTCAAAGCATTGTCTTTTACAGTTAAAACTTCTAAATAATTCGCTAGTCCGTATGTCAATAATTCATCTGAATAATCAGTGGCTTTATTCAACGCAGCTACTTGTTTTTCCCTCACGGTGAGTTTGTAGGTTTCATTGTTGTATTGTGCCAATGCATCCGAAACTTCTTTTCCGGCGGTCAACAAAGACTGCTCAAACTGAAGATAGGCTTTTTCCTGATTTGCTTTTGCAATTTCAAATCTGGTTTTAATCTGTCTTTGATTAAAAATAGGTTGTGTCAAACCTGTAATTACATTAGCAAAAAGGGAATTAGCGCTAAACCATTCTTTCAAATCAATACTCTGAAGTCCACCTGTTGCGGTAAGTTTTAACGTTGGATAAAAATTACTTTTAGCTACATTGGTTTGCTCAAAACTTGAAATAAAGTTGTATTCTGCTGCAATCACGTCAGGTCTGTTTCTTAGTAACGTAGCAGGTACACCAAGTGTAATGGTTGGTTGTAAGGATTGTGTTTCAAAAGTGCTTCTTTCAATTTTGGCAGAAGCTTCACCCATAAGAATGCTCATCGTGTTTTCAAGAATGATACTATTATTCTTTAAATCAGCAAGGATAATTTCGGTAGCATATTTTTGCGCTTCGGTTTGCTTCACACCAACTTCGGTAACATTTCCTGCCGCTTTTAATGCTACAATTGTTTCAATACTTTGATTTCTGTTAATCAAGGTTCGTTCTGCTAATTTTATTTGTGCGTCAACAGAAAGCAATTGATAATAAGTTGCGGCAAGGGTAGCAATTAATTGTGTTTTGACCACTTGATTCGCTGCTGTAGTTTGAAGATAGGCCGCATTTGCTGCGCGCTTGTTGCTTCGTATTTTTCCCCAAATGTCTGCTTCCCAAGAGAGATTTCCTGTAAACTGGTATTGATCCACATTAGTTGCACCACCACCACGGCTTATTAAGTTACCTAATTGACTGTTTTTAGAAAGCTCTTGATGCGTCCAGTCGGCACCTACAGAAAGGGAGGGAAAATACCCGGCTTTTCCCTGTCGCATGGCAGCCTCGGCAGCTTGGATATTTTGCATTGCAATTCTGATATCCAAGTTATTGTTTAACCCTTTTTTGATATACCCTTGCAAAAGAGGATCGGTAAAAACGATGTCCCAAGCAACATTAGCAAGTGAAGTACTATCATTTGAAACAACTTCAGTTCTGTAAAGATTCTCGGTTTTTAATTCTGGCCTATCGTATTTTTTAGCAACAAAGCACGACTGCATTACGGTAGCGGTTATAACAACTACTGCTATTTTAATTAACTTATTCTTCATTTTCTTTATTTAAAAGTGCGATATCAGTTTCCTGATTTGTTATCGGAAGTGGTTTTGTAGAAATTTTTTCTTGTAAGGTTTGGAAAACGATAAACAATACCGGTATTACAAAAATCCCAAAAATGGTTCCTATTAACATACCGCCAATTGCTCCAGTTCCAATAGCATTATTCCCAACAGCTCCAGCTCCTTTAGCTAACATTAAAGGCAATAATCCGAAAATAAATGCAAATGATGTCATCAATATAGGACGTAAACGAGCAACTGCACCATGAATAGCCGCTTGGGTGATACTCATTCCTTTTTTTCTGGAATCTACGGAAAACTCGACGATTAAAATGGCGTTCTTAGCGAGTAATCCAATAAGCATAATAAGTGTTATTTGTAGGTAAATATTATCACTAACATTGAAAAAATAAGCAAATAAGTATGCTCCTGCTAAACCAATTGGTAACGAAATTAGTACCGCAAAAGGCAACATATAACTCTCATATTGAGCGGCTAACAAGAAATATACAAAAACCAAACACAATAGGAAAATATACAATGTTTGACCGCCAGCACTTATTTCCTCACGAGTCATTCCTGAAAACTCATAACCATAACCAATCGGTAAGGTTTGACTTGCCACTTCTTCAACTGCTTTAATGGCATCACCTGAGCTGAAACTTTCATTTGGAGCCCCTGTGACTTTTACAGAAGTGAATAAATTGAAACGCTCTATCGCTTGAGGGCCAAATACTTTTACTAAAGTCACAAATTGTGAAATAGGAGCCATCTGACCAGTATTATTTCTTACCAATACTTGATTTAACGATTCGGGATTACTTCTAAATTCGGGTTCAGATTGGTAAACCACCCGAAATTGTTTTCCAAATTTGTTGAAATTAGAAGCATAAACGCCACCATAATATCCTTGCATCGTGCCTAAAACATCCGTGACAGTTAACCCTGATTTCTTTATGGTAGCAACATTCAAATCAATTCGGTATTGCGGATAATTTGGAGAAAACGAGGTAGTTGCATATTTGATTTCGGGACGACTATTTAAGGCTACTAAAAATTTACTTTTTACTTTATCCAATTCCTCAATTGTTCCTCCTTTTTGATCTTGTAATTGAAATTCAAAACCATTGCTATACCCAAAACCAACAAGTGTAGGACGAGCAAAATAGAGGACTTTTGCATCTTTAACAGAAGCCGTACGCTTAAACAATTCAGCTATTACTGCATTTATTTCCTGATTCGCATCTTTACGTTCAGCCCAAGTTTTTAATTTTACAATTACCATTCCGTAATTACTACCTGTACCACTTATTAAACTACGACCTGAAATACGAAGTACTTCTTTTATTTCAGGAATATCTTTTACTTTATTTTCAATTTGCAATAATACATCCTCGGTTCTTTCTAATGAAGTGCCGGGCGGAAGAGAAACGTCTGAAAGAATTGCTCCTGTATCCTCACCCGGAACAAAGGCCTTTGGCGTAATATTTAATAATAAGATAAAAATCCCTGCAAAAATGGCAATTCCTAAAAAAGCCAACCATTTACGTTTTATAAAAAACTCAACAGATCTTTTATACTTAGCGGTTGTTGTTTCAAACCCAACATTGAATGCCGTATAAAAGCGTTCTGCAAAACCTTTTTTCTTTGAGTTTTTATCGTGTTCTTTTAAGAAAATGGCACACAAAGCAGGAGAAAGTGTTAGGGCATTAATAGCTGATAATACAATTGCAACAGCCAAAGTTATTCCAAACTGCTTGTAGAAAACGCCAGCTGAACCACTAATAAAAGAAACAGGAATAAATACCGCTGACATAACAAGTGTAATAGAAATAATTGCACTACTAATATCTTGCATGGCACTATGAGCTGCTTTTTTGGGATCATGTTCCCCAGCTTCCATTTTGGCATGGACGGCCTCAACTACTACAATAGCATCATCGACCACAATTCCCACGGCCAATACTAAGGCAAAAAGAGTTAATAAATTAATGGTAAAGCCAAATAAACTTAGGAAAAAGAAAGTACCGACAATTGCAACAGGTACGGATATTGCTGGTATAAGGGTAGATCTCCAGTCTTGTAAGAAGATAAAAACCACAATAAAAACCAATAAAAAGGCTTCAATCAAAGTATAGATCACTTTAGTGATAGATTCTTCTAAGAAGTCATTTGCATTAATTAAGGTGGCATATTTTACCCCTTTCGGGAAATTTACTTCCGCTTCATTTAACACTTTTAAGGAACCTTCAATTACTTCTTGTGCATTAGATCCTGCAGTTTGTGCAATAGCAATTGCAATAGATTTGTTTCCATTTGTGTACGCATTACTGGCGTAATTTACAGCCCCCAATTCAATTTTTGCAACATCCCCTAATTTAAGGATTTCTCCGTTTTGGGTTGAACGGATAATAATTTCTTCGAACTCTTTTACATCTTGCAGACGCCCTTTGTATTTTAATGTATATTGAAAAGATTGGTTACTACTTTCACCTAACTGACCGGGAGCGGCTTCAATATTCTGCTCAGCCAATAAAGCTGTAATATCCGAAGGAACAAGTCCATAAGCTCCCATTACATCTGGCTTGAGCCAAATACGCATCGAGTAGTCTTTTTGTCCAAAAATCATTGCTTCTCCAACTCCTGCAACACGTTTTATTTTTGGTAAAATATTGATGTTAGCATAATTTTGAAGGAAAGTATCATCATAATCCGGGTTGTCGCTGTATAAAGATAAAATCAAAATATTGTCGCTTTGTCTCTTTGAAGTTGTTACACCGGCTCTTGTAACTTCTTGAGGCAACAAAGGTGTAGCACGTGAAACACGATTTTGCACATTCACAGCTGCTAAATCTGGATTTGTACCTAATTTAAAGTAAATATTAATAGCTGCTGAACCGTCATTATTTGATGTAGAAGTCATGTAAGTCATGTCTTCAACACCGTTGATTTGTTCTTCTAATGGAATTACTACCGAGCTCATTACAACTTCGGCACTGGCGCCTTGATAGTTTGCTGCTACGGTTACCGTAGGTGGCGCTATTTCTGGATACTGTGAAACAGGGAGTGAGATTAACCCTAAAACTCCTAAAATTACGATGATAATAGAGATCACCGTTGACAATACCGGTCTGTCAATGAATTTTGAAAACATATTTTGTTATTTATTCAATAATTAGTTTCTGAATTATTTTTTTGTTGGATTGATGATAGTTTTAAAATCAATAATTTCAGCCTTAATGAGGGTTCCTTCAGTTACTATCCCCACTCCTTCAACAAGTATCTTATCGTTTACATTTAATCCGCTATCCACTACAAAAAATTGACCTCCAGGAATTGCGCGAACTTCAATTGGGATTGCTTGCACTTTGTTGTTTTTATCCACAACAAGTACAATGCGTTTGTCTTGTAATTCTAATGTTGCATTTTGAGGAATGACAATAACATCTACTAAATGTGTAGGGATTTGTATCGTCCCACTTTCTCCAGAACGCAACAATTTGTTTCCGTTTGTAAAACGTGCTCGTACATTAAACGATCCTGTTTGTGTGTTGGCTTGTCCGCTAAAGGTTTCAATTTTACCCTTTTGTTCATATTGCATCCCATTGCTTAAAATTAAATTTACCGCTTCCATTTTGTTTATTTTTTCTTGAAATGACTTTCCTGGAGTATTCATCATGATATCCAATTGTTCTTTTTCATTTACTGAAAAATAAGCATAAATCGTGCTCACATCCGAAATTCGGGTTAAAGGTTCAACAGTTTGGCTGCTTACATAACTTCCAAGTCTTAAAGGTAAAGTTCCTACAATTCCGTTAACAGGACTTTTTATAGTAGCATAATTAATTCTGGCAACGATACTTTGATACGTACTTTTAGCACTAGCTAAATTTGCTTTAGCCGTTTCTAATTGCACATCACTGATGATGTCACGCTCTACCAAAGGGATTAAACGATTTACCTCCACTTGAGCAGCCGCAACTTTTGCTTTTGCAGCACCAGCTTCCTGGGTTGCTGTTTGAGTCTCTAATTTAAAAAGCAATTGCCCTTTTTTAACTTCTTGTCCTTCTTGCACATATATTTTTTGAATATATCCATCTACTTTTGCACGAATATCTATATCGGTAACGCCTTCTAAACTCGCAGGATATTCAGCTAATAAAGTTGTATTAGAGGTTGCTATCTCAACCACTTTGTATGACATAACAGAAGGAGCCGTTTGAGCCGTTTCTTTTTTACAAGAAAGCAAGCTTATTGATAATAAAATTACACTTATAAAATATTTTTTTTTCATCTGGGACTATTTACTAAAATTGATTAATTATTATTTTACTGTTATTATTTTCTATTTCTTTGAATTTATGAATGGTTTTAATCAATAATTCTTCGACTTCTATTACATGTTTTTTGTATGCTTTTGTATTTTCCAGATTGCACTGCTCTTCAGGACATGAAATGTTTTTTTCACGGTACGACTGCAATTTTTCGATTATTTGTTTTTCAAAATTAAGTATTTTTAGATAATTAGTCAGTCTTTCGCTAAATGGACTGGATTTGAAATATTTTTTCCGATCACCAGTCAACGTATAATAATTTATTTTGTCCATTTTTAGCAGTAGATTCAAGTTTGTAGAAATCGAACTTTTACTGGCGCCCAGTTTTTCAACTATTTCTTCAAAGGTTAATCCTTTTTTGCAGCCATCAATTATTAATAGTCCCAGAATTCTGGAGCCAAGCGGAGATAAATTATACAGTAACTCAAAATGAATTCCGAACATTTCAATAAGTTCTTCTCTTTCTTTAGTGATATTGTTCATAATTTTTTTTGCAAAAGTACTATTTAGTTCGGCATTTACCGAACTAAGCGAACTTAAATCTATGTTAATTTATTTAACAAATTGTAGTTAATGAAGTTACTGCTTCTACAATAAAAATCTAAAGTTTATTCCTTATTTAGTTATAATTAGATTAAAAGTTAGTTGCTGAAAAAAAAATGCTTAATATTGAAAAGCGAACATTTATCCGTATTTTATTAAACCAAATGAATTTTACTATGAAATCTAAAAACTTCAAGAACTCTTTATTAATGATTTCTTTATTCTCTGCAACAGCAGTTATGGCGCAACACAACTATGTAAATACTCCGCCAGAGGTTTCCCCAATGTCAATGAAACCAGAAATGACTGAAATTTGGGAACCAGAAGTAAAAGGTATTACCCCGGCTAAAACCATTGGAAATGCGCCTTCGGATGCGATTATTTTATTTGACGGTAAAAATTTAGCGCAATGGGTGAGCCAGAAAGATATAAATAAGCCAGCCGGATGGAAAATTGTTGATCAAGATTATATGGAAGTTGTTCCAGGTACCGGAGCCATTCAAACTAAAATGGTTTTTGGGGATTGTCAGCTGCACCTGGAATGGAGCGCGCCGGATGTTGTTTTAGATGGGGGACAGGCAAGAGGAAACAGTGGTGTATTTTTCCAAAACAGATATGAATTACAAATATTGGATTCCTATAATAATAGAACCTATAGCAATGGCCAGGCCGGAAGTATTTATAAAGATCATCCACCTTTAGTAAACGCCGTGAAAACACCATTAGAATGGAATGCTTATGATGTAATATATACGGCACCTCGCTTCAAAGCAGATGGTAAAATTGATGCTCCGGCAAGAATTACCGTGTTTTTGAATGGTGTTTTAGTCCAAAATAATACTACAATAAACGGGTTGACACTTTACATCGGTTTGCATAATTATCCCTCGGCTCATGGAGAGGATGTTATTTCGCTTCAGGATCATGATTCTAAAAATCAATTCCGAAATATTTGGATCAGAAAACTATAAAATTAAATACCAACGGAGTGCTAAAACGCTCCGTTTTTTTTAGCGCTACAGCACAATTAGCATTGTTATGTTTTTGAAATCTAAATTACTTATATTTGTTGACCTAAAAAAAAACTTATAGTGAGTCAAATCAATAAGCTAAAAATATTCAATGATCCCATTTATGGGTTTATTACCATACCCAATGCCTTAATTTACGATTTAATACAGCATCTTTATTTTCAGCGTTTGCGCCGTATTTCCCAGATGGGCTTGTCGTATTTAGTATATCCCGGTGCCAATCATACCCGTTTTCATCATGCTTTAGGTTGTATGCATTTAATGCAAAAAGCGGTTGATGTATTGCGTTTTAAGGGAGTTTCAATATCTCCTGAAGAAGAAAATGCACTCTATATTGCCATTTTGTTACACGATATA
Organism: Flavobacterium sp. RSP15; assembly: GCF_003968755.1. Lineage (GTDB taxonomy): Bacteria > Bacteroidota > Bacteroidia > Flavobacteriales > Flavobacteriaceae > Flavobacterium. The sequence continues at coordinate 140,930 of NZ_RYDL01000001.1, forward strand.
GGACATGGCCCTTTTTCGCATGCTATGGAAAGAAGTATCGTTGAGGATGTACATCATGAGGAAATTTCCTTATTGTTCATGAATCAGTTAAATGTGGAATTCAAAGGCCAGTTGAGTCTAGCCATTCAGGTTTTCAAGGGGGAATATGACCGGAAATTTATGCTGCAACTTATTTCGAGCCAATTGGATATGGATCGTATGGATTATTTGAAACGCGATAGTTTTTATTCGGGTGTTTCAGAAGGCAATGTCAATTCAGAACGATTAATCCAAATGATGAATGTTGCTGATGATGTTTTGGTTATTGAAGAGAAGGGAATTTACTCTGTTGAAAAATTCTTAATGTCCAGACGATTAATGTACTGGCAGGTTTATTTACACAAAACCAGTTTAGTGGCCGAGTTAATTTTGACGAAAGTCCTAAAAAGAGCTAAAGAATTGACCTTAAAAGGAGTACAGTTGCCTTGCAGCAAGCCGTTGTCCTTTTTTATGGAAAATAAAGTTACGATGGACACATTTGATGCCGGGAGGTTAGATTTATTTGCACAATTAGATGATTTTGATATTATTGGGGCTTTAAAAGCTTGGCAAAAAGAGGATGATTTTATTCTGTCGTCTTTGAGTAAAATGATTGTCAACCGTGATTTATTAAAGATAAAATTAACGAGTGAAAAAGTCACTTTGGAAGAATTACAGCCGTTGAAAGAACGTTTTGCAGCAGAGCATCATATTTCTTTACAAGAAACAAACTATTTTATTTTTAGAGGAAAAATAAAAAATCAGGCTTACAGTAAACAGGCAGAACCCATACGAATTTTGAATAAAGACAAAACTATTGAAGACGTAGTCGATGCCTCTGACCAATTGAATTTGAAATCATTATCTAAATCCGTTACCAAATATTACATATGTTTTCCAAAACAACTGTTATAAATTCAGTATTTAAAACCTATTTTTTATATTTTTGTCGGGATGAAATTTACAGCAGAACAAATAGCAGGGATTTTAGAAGGTGAAGTTGTAGGAAATCCAATGGCAGAAGTTTCTAGATTATCAAAAATCGAAGAAGGCATCGAAGGATCACTAACATTCTTGTCAAACCCCAAATATCAGAATTATATTTATTCTACTAAAGCATCTGTAACAATTGTTAATGATACTTTTATAGCAGAGGCACCAATCACTACAACTTTGATTAAAGTGATTGATGCGTATTCCGCATTTTCAAAATTATTAGAATTTTACAATCAGGTAAAATTAAATAAAAGTGGGATAGAACAACCCTCTTTCCTTTCGGACAGCGTTAAATATGGAGAAAGTTTATATTTAGGGAGTTTTAGTTATGTAGGTCAAAATGTTGTTTTAGGAGAAAACGTAAAAATTTATCCCAATTGTTTTCTGGGTGATAATGTAGTAGTAGGGGATAATGTAATTCTATTTGCTGGTGCAAAAATTTATTCAGAGACCATAATAGGGAATAACTGTACGATACATTCCGGAGCTATAATAGGTTCAGATGGTTTTGGTTTTGCACCTAATCCAGACGGAACCTATACGAAAATCCCGCAAATAGGAAATGTTATTATTGAAGATAATGTTGATATTGGGTCTTGTACTACAATAGATAGAGCCACAATGGGTTCAACTATTATACGCAAAGGCGTGAAGCTGGACAATCAAATTCAAATTGCGCACAATGTTGAAATTGGGGAGAATACGGTAATAGCGGCACAAACCGGTGTTGCGGGTTCAACTAAAATTGGCAAAAACGGGATGATTGGTGGCCAAGTTGGAATTTCTGGACACCTAACCATTGGCAATAATGTACGAATTCAAGCGCAATGTGGTGTAGGAAGGAATATTAAAGACAATGAAATCTTGCAAGGAAGTCCCGCATTTGGGTACAATGATTTTAGTAAATCGTATGTTCATTTCAAAAATCTACCCAAAATTGTTGCGGAAATTGAAGAATTAAAAAAACAAATTTTAAACCAAAAAAATGGAAAAAATGGTTAAACAGAAGACCATCAAAACAGAAATCTCTCTAACTGGGGTTGGATTACACACAGGTAAAGAAGTGAAAATGACTTTTAAACCTGCTCCAGTTAATAATGGTTTTACTTTTGTTCGTGTAGATCTAGAGGGACAACCTATTGTGGAAGCTGATGCAAATTATGTAGTAAATACACAAAGAGGAACCAATTTAGAAAAGTTAGGTGTCAAAATTCAAACACCAGAACATGTTTTAGCGGCATTGACGGGTTGTGACTTAGATAATGTCATCATAGAATTGAATGCTTCTGAACTACCAATAATGGATGGCTCCTCTAAATTCTTTGTTGAAGCTCTTGAAAAAGCGGGTATCGAAGAACAAAGTGCAAAAAGGAATGTTTATGTAGTAAAAGAAGTAATTTCATTTACTGATGAAGCCACAGGCAGCGAAATTTTAGTGATGCCAAGTGATTATTACTGCGTTACTGCGATGGTTGATTTTGGGACTAAAATTTTAGGAACTCAAAATGCGACTATGAAAAATATTTCTGATTTCAAAACGGAGATATCTGAGTCAAGAACCTTCAGTTTCTTGCATGAATTAGAATCTCTTTTAGAGAACGGTTTGATAAAAGGAGGTGATTTAAATAATGCTATCGTATATGTTGATAAAGAAATATCAGCCGCTACAATGGAAAGTTTGAAACTCGCTTTTGGAAAAGAGCAGATAACGGTTAAACCAAATGGTATATTAGACAATCTGACTTTACATTATCCAAATGAAGCGGCAAGACACAAACTACTTGATGTGGTAGGGGATTTAGCTTTAATTGGAACTAAAATACAAGGTAAGGTAATAGCTAATAAACCAGGGCATTTTGTCAACACACAATTTGCGAAGAAAATGGCTAAAATCATAAAAATTGAACAACGGAATTATGTTCCTGTTTTTGATTTACATCAGGAACCACTGATGGACATTCATAAAATCATGGCAGTCCTGCCTCATAGACCCCCATTTTTATTGATTGACAGAATTATAGAAATGTCTGAAACTCATGTGGTGGGAATGAAAAATGTAACTATGAATGAAAACTTTTTTGTAGGTCATTTTCCTGAAGCTCCGGTTATGCCAGGTGTTTTAATTGTGGAAGCCATGGCACAAACAGGGGGGATTCTTGTTTTAAGCACGGTTCCGGATCCGGAGAACTATTTGACTTATTTTATGAAAATAGATAATGTTAAATTTAAACACAAAGTATTACCAGGCGATACTTTGATTTTTAAATGCGATTTAATTACGCCTATCCGACGAGGTATTTGTCATATGCAAGCAAATGCGTATGCAAATGGAAAACTGGTTGCTGAAGCAGAATTGATGGCCCAAATTGCTAAGAAACAGTAATTTTTTTGTTGATTTGGTTAATCGTGTATTCGGTTAATCGATTAAACAGTTAAACGATTAAACAAAGAATATGAATCAACCACTAGCATATGTTCATCCTGGCGCTAAAATCGCTAAAAATGTTGTCATTGAACCGTTTACAACCATCCATAATAATGTAGTTATTGGGGATGGTACTTGGATAGGATCTAACGTTACCATAATGGAAGGCGCAAGAATAGGAAAAAATTGTAATATATTCCCTGGTGCAGTAATTTCAGCAGTTCCACAGGATTTAAAATTTGGCGGAGAAGATTCTTTAGCAATTATTGGAGATAATTGTACCATAAGAGAATGTGTGACCATCAATAGGGGAACAATAGCATCCGGACAAACTACCTTAGGTAATAATTGTTTGGTAATGGCAACGGCGCATATTGCCCACGATTGTCACATAGGTGATAATGCTATTATTGTAAACGGAGTCGCTCTGGCCGGTCATGTAACCGTTGGTAAATATGCCGTTATTGGAGGATTGGCTGCCATTCATCAGTTTATCCATATTGGAGATCATGCCATGATTTCTGGTGGATCTTTAGTAAGAAAAGATGTTCCCCCTTTTACCAAAGCCGCAAAAGAACCTTTGTCGTATGTAGGTATTAATTCTGTGGGATTGAGAAGACGTGGTTTTACAACAGAAAAAATCAGAGAAATTCAAGATATTTACAGAATTCTGTACCAAAAAAATTACAATACCACGCAAGCTTTGGGTATTATTGAAGCTGAAATGGAGGCCACGCCGGAAAGAGATGAAATCATTGATTTTATTCGAAACTCTTCAAGAGGTGTAATGAAAGGCTATTCAGGAAATTATTAAGAATCAACAAATCAACAAATAAAAATAAAAATGGCATCTACATCAGACATTAAAAACGGATTGTGTATTAAATACAACAACGATATCTACAAAATCATTGAATTTCTTCATGTAAAACCAGGAAAAGGACCAGCTTTCGTAAGAACTAAACTAAGAAGTTTAACAAACGGAAAAGTATTGGACAACACTTTTTCTGCGGGTCATAAAATCGAAGAAGTTCGAGTTGAAAATCATAAATTTCAATATTTATATCCGGAAGGTGATGAATTCCATTTTATGAATACAGAAACCTTTGAGCAAATTTCCTTGAATAAAAATATTTTGGATTCCCCAGGATTATTAAAAGAAGGCGAAAATGTAATGGTAAGCATCAATACAGAGACTGATTTACCTCTTTCTGTAGATATGCCGGCATCTGTAATTCTTGAAGTGACTTATGCGGAACCAGGTATCAAAGGAAATACTGCTACAAATGCAACAAAATCAGCAACTGTTGAAACAGGAGCCAATGTAAATGTACCTTTGTTTATCAATGAAGGAGATAAAATTAAAATAGATACTGCATCAGGTTCTTATATGGAACGAGTTAAAGAATAGTTTGCAGTAATTAGTGTTCAGTAATCAGATATACTGGACACTGGACACTGAACACTCAATACTAAATAATAAATGAAATTCCAAAAAGTTTACTCTTTAGAAGCAATTGCAAATATCATCGGCTGTGAATATGTTGGTGATAAAAATTTTCCAGTGACTGGAATGAATGAAATACATGTTGTTGAATCTGGAGATATTGTTTTTGTAGATCACCCTAAGTATTATGATAAAGCGTTAAACTCAGCGGCAACTATAGTTTTAATTAATAAAAATGTAGCTTGTCCTGATGGAAAAGCATTACTGATTTCTGATGATCCGTTTAGGGATTTCAACAGATTAACAAAACACTTTAGACCTTTTCAGCACTCAAATGTATCAATCCCTGCTTCAGCTTCAATAGGTGAAGGAACTGTAATACAGCCCAATACATTTATTGGAAATCATGTTGTTATTGGAGAAAATTGTGTGATACATTCTAATGTTTCTATTTATGATTATACCGTAATTGGTGATAATGTAATCATTCACGCAGGAACAATTTTGGGTGCCGATGCTTTTTATTATAAAAAACGTCCTGAAGGATACGATCAATTACTTTCCGGTGGAAGAGTGGTTATCAAAGACAATGTGGGAATTGGAGCGCTTTGTACAATTGACAAAGGTGTTACTGGCGACACTATTATTGGTGAAGGCACAAAAATTGATAATCAGGTGCATGTAGGTCATGACACCGTGATTGGGAAAAAATGTTTAATTGCTTCACAAACCGGAATTGCCGGATGCGTTATTATAGAAGATGAAGTTACAATATGGGGGCAAGTAGGAACTACCAGCGGAATCACAATAGGAGCAAAGGCTGTTATTCTAGGGCAAACCGGAGTTACAAAATCGGTAGAGGGAGGTAAATCCTATTTTGGAACGCCAATTGAGGAATCAAGAGAAAAATTGAAGCAACTGGCCAATATTAAAAAGATACCAGAAATTCTTACTAAACTAAAATAATATGTCTGCAAAAGAAATCGTTCAACAATTTTATAAATCAGATGCTTTAATTGACAGCGAAGTCATCAAAGATTATTTGCACCCGGAAGTAATAGTAGAATGGAATAGCAGCAAAGGATTCATTCAGTTGGATTATAATTCTTTATTAAATTTATCTAATGATTTAAGCAAAGCGTATGTTCGTTCTAAAGTTCGAATAAGCCATATTATTGGTGAAAATAATTTAATTTCCGTGCGCTATTCTCATTTTGTCAAAACAATTGAAAATCCTAGAGAAGAGATGTTATTAGCACATTTTATAGCTATTTGGGAAATAAAAGACAATAAATTATACAGAGGGTATCAAATGAGTCAATTATCCTAATTTAGTGTCAAAAAACTGAACACTGAACACTGATTACTGCTTACTATTTTATACTTTTGCATAACAATTTTAAAAACTACATAAAAAATATATCATGAGTGTTTTAGTTAATAAAGATTCCAAAATAATTGTTCAAGGTTTTACAGGAAGTGAAGGAACTTTCCATGCTTCTCAAATGATTGAGTACGGTACTAACGTTGTTGGTGGTGTAACTCCAGGAAAAGGAGGGACAACTCACTTAGACAGACCCGTTTTCAATACTGTAAAAGATGCTGTAGAACAAGCAGGAGCTGATACAACTATCATTTTTGTTCCACCGGCTTTTGCTGCTGATGCAATAATGGAAGCTGCAGATGCAGGTATAAAAGTAATTATTGCAATTACTGAAGGAATACCTGTTGCTGACATGATAAAAGCAAATAGTTACGTAAAAGAAAGAAATGCTCGTCTAATAGGACCTAACTGCCCAGGAATAATTACTCCGGGTGAAGCTAAAGTTGGCATTATGCCAGGTTTCGTTTTCAAAAAAGGAACTGTTGGTATTGTTTCTAAATCGGGAACATTAACCTATGAAGCAGCAGATCAAGTAGTTAAACAAGGATTGGGAATTACTACTGCTATTGGTATTGGTGGAGACCCAATTATTGGAACTACAACAAAAGAAGCTGTTGAATTATTGATGAACGATCCTGAAACAGAATGTATTGTAATGATAGGTGAAATTGGCGGACAATTAGAAGCTGATGCAGCTCACTGGATCAAAGCTGATGGTAATCGTAAACCAGTTGTAGGATTCATTGCAGGAGTTACCGCTCCAGTGGGACGCACAATGGGACATGCAGGTGCAATCGTAGGTGGGTCTGACGATACTGCTGAAGCAAAGAAGCAAATCATGAGAGAATGTGGTATTCACGTAGTAGATTCTCCAGCTGAAATTGGTAAAAAAGTAAAAGAAGTTTTAGGTTAATCTAAACTCTAACTAAATATTATAAAAGCCTCGCATTTTGTGGGGCTTTTTTTATTATAAATTCAATTAAAGAAATATCTTTGCACTTTAGTAAATAAATCTGTTTTTCAGATGTAATCCTAATAAAAGTAAACATAAACGAATGGTTTCTAATGGACTTCGCGGTATTGCTGGGTATTTTTTTGCTGAAGCCAATTCAAATTAAAATAAAAAAAATGTATAAAGAGTTAAAAAAATTCAAAGTTACCAATCAGTTTTCATTCACTACAGAAGATAGTTTAGCCGAAGTTTGTAATGCTTCAGAAGGATCTGGAATATTTTTAGTATATGCCGTAGCAGAAGAGAAAGAGTTGATTATGGTGGGTTCTACCGGAACTGTCCAAAATAACGGAACTTTGAAAATCAAAAATGGAGGTCTAAAAGAAAAGATTGTTGAAGGACACCAATTTGCTAAAACAGGAAGAAAATATTCTTGGCCAGCGCAAATGAAAATTGAAGAGATCAGCACGCTAGAAGTGGTTTGGTATGAGACATTCAACGATAAAACTAAAGTGATTCCAACATTCATAGAAGGACAAGTTTTACAAAACTTCCTAGACGAAAATGGAAGATTGCCAAAATGGAATGTAGCTTTTTAATTATTTAAAGACTGTTTTTCAATATCTTACTTATAATTGCGTCACATTTTTATGTGGCGTTTTTTTTGTTTTATTATTTTTTAGAGTAAAATTCAAAATATTTCATAAATAATTAATTACTTTTGCATCCGTTATCACGAATCCTTCAATAGGATAGCAACCTGCAGCAACAAGCAAGGTGCTAAAACGATAAGCCAAATCCTTTGGAAAAAATGTTGTCTACATTCCCATTTTTAGCTTTGTTTTTCGTCGTAATTTTTAATTTTAAATTATTTTTATGACTTTATTTTCAAAAGACAAAGGAAATGCCTTTGCATTAATTCCTTTATTTGTTTTTATTTTTACTTTTTTGGGAGCGGGAATTATTCTAAATGATTTTTATGCTTTTCCATCGCCAGTAGCTGTTTTAGTTGGTATCATTGCTGCTTTTTTATTGTTTAAATCTTCAACTGAGGATAAGGTGGCTACATTAATTGCAGGGTGTGGTGAGAGTAAAATCATAACGATGTGCTTAATATATTTGCTGGCGGGAGCTTTTGCTGTGGTAAGTAAAGCCATGGGCGGGGTAGATGCTGTTGTGAATCTTGGAATAAATACCATTGACGTTGCTTATTTTCCATTAGGAATTTTCTTGATATCTTCTTTTTTATCAACTGCTACAGGTACATCAGTAGGTGCAATCGTAGCGATTGGCCCGATCGCAGTGGCATTAGCTGATAAAAGTGGTGCTTCATTACCGCTCATAGCTGGCGCTCTTTTAGGTGGTTCTATGCTAGGTGATAATCTTTCCATGATTTCTGACACTACAATTGCCGCTACACAATCATTAGGGTGTGATTTAAAAGACAAGTTCAAAATTAACTTGTTTATTGCCTTTCCGGCTGCGGTTTTGACTATTTTGGTTTTCTTTTATCTTGGTTTAAACTCGGATATTATTACCGTTGCCATTGCAAAAAATAATTTTTCCTGGATCGCGATTGTACCCTATATTTTAGTAATAGTATTGGCGGTTGTGGGTGTTAATGTTTTTTCAACATTGCTTATCGGTACTTTATTAGCTGGTATTATTGGATATTTTAGTGGTTTATTTACGCTCATGGAGTTCACTCAAAAAATATATGAGGGATTTACCAGCATGACAGATATTTTTTTATTGTCAATGCTTACGGGAGGTTTAGCTGCGATGGTAGATAAAGCGGGCGGAATAACATATTTATTAGTCCAAATAAAAAAAAGAATTAAAAACAAAAAATCAGCACAGGCCGGAATTGGCGCTATAGTTGGATTTGCTAATTTGGCTATCGCCAATAATACTGTTTCTATTGTAATTACGGGACCTATTGCCAAAGAAATTAATGATGAATACAATTTAAATCCAAAAAAAACAGCAGCAATTCTGGATATTTTTTCGTGTGTAATTCAGGGGATCTTACCTTATGGCGCTCAAATATTACTTATATTGAGTTATGCCAATGGTAGCTTAAATTTCTTTGATTTAATTAGTAATGCCTGGTATCATTTGTTTTTATTAATTTTCACATTAGTGGCTATTTACAGTTCGTTTTGGGACAAATGGACTAAGCGTTTCTTTAAAATTTAAGAGTTGAATTTGACTGTTATTGCTTTTGAATTTTTTTTAAAAAGGGAAATATTATATATTTGACCATTGTAAGATAGCCCTGATAGTAGTGGAAATCCTTTTATGTGAGCGATAGCGGTCATAAAAGATTGAAGCGGATAGCAGGAATAGCTCCAAATAAAATTTAAACTAATTTTTGAATATGAAATTACTAGAAGGAAAAGTTGCCATAATTACTGGTGCGAGTCGCGGAATTGGAAAAGGAATTGCGGAAATTTTTGCAAAACACGGTGCAAACGTTGCCTTTACGTATAGTTCATCTGTTGAATCAGCTTTGGCTTTGGAAAATGAATTGAACGCTTTAGGGATTAAAGCCAAAGGATATCAATCAAATGCAGCTGATTTTAATGAAGCACAAACTCTTGTAGATGCGGTTTTAGCTGAATTCGGAACAGTCGATATTCTAATAAACAATGCCGGAATTACTAAAGACAACCTATTGATGCGAATGTCTGAAGGTGATTTTGATCAAGTTATTGATGTTAACCTGAAATCGGTTTTTAATATGACTAAAGCCATTCAGCGTACTTTCCTGAAACAACGTTCGGGTTCAATTATCAATATGAGTTCAGTAGTAGGAGTGAAAGGAAATGCAGGACAAACGAATTATGCGGCTTCTAAAGCGGGAGTTATTGGTTTTTCGAAATCTGTAGCATTGGAATTAGGATCTCGTAACATTCGTTGTAATGTAATTGCTCCGGGATTTATAGAAACGGAAATGACGGCTAAATTAAACGAAGATGTTGTAAAAGGATGGAGAGATGGAATTCCGTTAAAACGTGGCGGAACAACTGAAGACGTTGCCAATGCGTGCCTTTTCTTTGCTTCAGATATGAGTGCATATATAACCGGACAGGTTATGAATGTTTGTGGCGGAATGCTTACTTAAAATTTAATTAAAAGATTAAAAATTCAAAAATTTAAAGATTTTTGAACTACATAATTAATTTTTTAATCATTAAATTCTTCAAATCTTTTAATAAAGAATAAATGACAACAAACACGCTACTATTATTATTGCTTTCATTACTAATAGCTGGTGGTTTGTCATTTTTTCAATATATCTACAATGCCAAAAACAAATCGAAAGTCGATTGGTTTTTGGCTTTTTTACGTTTTTTATCCATTTTTGGAATTTTAATGTTGTTGATTAATCCAATACTAACCAAAAATACCTTCGAAACGGTAAAAACGCCTTTGCCGATTGTTGTTGATAATTCCAGTTCTATTTCTTTTTTGAATGCCAATGAGAAAGCATTAGAATTATATAAAAAAATACAATCAAATTCAGACTTACAAGAGAAATTCGATGTGCAATTGTATCAGTTTTCAGATGATTTTGAACCTACGGAAACATTTGATTTTAAAGGAACTCAAACCAATATCGATGTTGTAGCCAAAAATCTAAAAAGCATTTATAAAAACACCGTATATCCAACAGTTTTAATCACAGATGGAAACCAGACTTCAGGTAATGATTATGTATTTAGTTTTGACCCATTAAATAAAGTTTATCCGGTAATATTAGGCGACACGACAAAATTATTTGACTTAAAAATCAATCAAGTGAACGTTAATAAATATGCTTTTCATAAGAATAAATTTCCTGTAGAGGTTTTTTTGCAGTATTCAGGAACTAAAAGTATAAAAGCGGATTTTGTTATTTCACAAGGAAATTCAGTATTCAGTACACAATCCATTACCTTATCACCATCCAAGAAGACAGCAACTGTACCCGTACTTTTGCCGGCTGATAAAATAGGATTACAGGTTTTTAAAGTTACAATTTCATCAAAAGAAAAAGAAAAAAACACATATAACAACACCAAGAATTTTGCAGTTGAAGTTATTGATCAAAAAACAAATATTGCCATAATTTCAGCTATAAATCATCCCGATTTAGGGGCTATGAAAAGAGCTATTGAATCGAATGTACAGCGTAAAGTAATAATTATTAAACCAAATGAAATCAAAACATTACAAGATTATAATGTTTTGATTTTATACCAACCAACGACTGAATTCAAAACTATTTTTGAAAGTAATAAAGTTGCCGGAATTAATACATTTATTATTACTGGAAACAACACTAATTTCAATTTTTTGAATCAGCAACAGGATAATTTAAGTTTTAAAATGAGCGGACAAAAAGAAGACTATTTGTCGGTTTTTAATGCGCAATTTAATTTGTTTGCAGCGGACAATATTGGGTTTGAAGATTTACCGCCTTTGCAAAACGCTTTTGGAACCGTAACTACAAAAGGAGTTGTGTCAGTTTTGCTTTCATCTAAAATCAGAACAATAGATACGAATGCGCCTTTACTGGTTTTTGCAGAAAATCAAGGCAGGCGAGCCACTTATCTTTTGGGTGAAAATAGTTGGAAATGGCGCTTGCAAACACATGTAAGTAATCAATCTTTTGAAAAATATGACACTTTCATGGATAAGATTATTCAATTTTTGGCTTCTAATAATTCTAAAAAATCATTGGTTGTTGAACATGAAAGTTTTTATAATTCCGGTGAAGCCATTGAAATAACGGCACAATATTTCAATAAAAATTATGAGTTTGATGAAAAAGCCCGTTTGACTATAGCGGTAAAAAATACCCAAACCAAGCAAACGAAAAATTACGATTTATTGAAAGAGAGTAATTCCTATAAAGTTAATCTTGACGGATTGAAAGCGGGTTCTTATACTTTTACGGTAAAAGAATTAAATTCTAAAACTACGTATTCCAATAGTTTTGAAATTCTTGATTTTGATATTGAAAAACAATTTGTTAATCCAGACGTGGAGAAATTGGCGCAATTAGCTGGGCAAACACAAGGAAAAGCGTATTTTTCAGATCAAGTAGACGTATTGATTAAAACGCTTTTAGAAAATGAAGAATACAAGACGATACAAAAGAGTAGTGTTACCAAAACTCCTTTGATAGATTGGATGTGGTTATTGGTTTTAATTTCAATTTTACTGACAACCGAATGGTTTGTTCGAAAACACAACGGATTACTTTAATAAAACAAAATTAAACAACATGGATTTTAGACTGAAAGTATTTTATACTGTTGCCAATCGGTTGAGTTTTACAAAAGCGGCAACCGAATTGTTTATTTCACAACCTGCGATTTCCAAACACATTAAGGAATTAGAAGAGGATTATAAAATCAAACTGTTTGACAGAAATGGATCTAAAATAGCATTGACAACTGCTGGAGAAGTATTATTGAAACACACTAAAAACATTTTTGAAGTGTATCGCGAAATTAATTTTGACATGAGCACGCTGATTAATCAACGTTCCGGATTGTTGCAATTAGGTGCCAGTACTACAATTTCTCAGTATATAATTCCGCCACTTTTAGCTCGTTTCCATCAAAAATTGGAAGATATAAAAGTGAGTTTACTCAATGGAAACACGGAACAAATAGAAAACGCTCTATTAAAAAAAGAAATTGAAATAGGAATTGTTGAAGGACAATCTAAAAATAAATCTATTAAATATACCGAGTTTTTAAAAGATGAATTGGTTTTGGTGTGTAAGAGTACCAATCCATTAGTAAATCGTGATGAAGTGACTCAGGATGATCTTAAAAAGATGCATTTTTTAATGCGAGAACAAGGTTCAGGAACACTTGAAGTAATTGAACATGCGTTGAAACCATTTGACATTAAAATATCCGAACTACAAATTGAAATGCAATTGGGAAGTACGGAAAGTATAAAATCCTATTTAATGCACTCGGATTGTGTCGCTTTTATATCGATTCATGCCATCAAAAAAGAACTTAAAAACAATGAATTGGCTATATTAGATATTGAAGACCTGATTATAGAACGATACTTTTATATTATTACGCTACAAGGAAAAACAGATTCATTATCCGATTTGTTTATCCAGAATATTTCCAATTATTATAATTTAAAGTTATAGCAGATTATAATTTGCGATTGGCATAAATAGTTTTATCGTTTCACCTTTGTACTGTATTAATTCAACAACTTTACATTGGAAACGAATCGAAAAGCAATTCAGAAGGAATCTTTTATTTTTTTTAAACTAAATGCCAAATTGCAGCAACTCATTTTCGTTGCATTGCTTTTGTTATGCACCACAATTTTTATTTCTCCGCCTTTTGCTTTGGTACTAGGATTGATTGTTGCTAACCTTTTTGGACATCCTTTTTTAGAATTGAATCATAAAGCCACTAATTATCTGTTGCAGTTTTCGGTAGTTGGTTTAGGATTTGGAATGAATGTTGACAATGCTATTTCTGTTGGAAAAGAGGGATTTTTTTTTACAATTGCTTCTATTGTGAGCACTGTAGTTTTAGGAACTTATTTAGGAAAATGGTTTAAAACGGACACAAAAACATCTCATTTAATTTCTTGTGGAACTGCAATTTGTGGAGGAAGTGCTATTGCCGCTATCGCTCCCGTAATCCAATCGAATGAAAAACAAACCTCAGTTGCTTTAGGAGTGATATTTATTTTGAATTCGGTAGCACTGTTTTTATTTCCTGCAGTAGGTCATTGGCTGGATTTATCGCAAAAAGAGTTTGGATTATGGTGCGCCATTGCTATTCATGATACGAGTTCTGTGATAGGAGCAGCGAGTAAATTTGGTCCTGAAGCCATGCAAATAGCCACAGCAGTAAAATTAGCACGTGCGTTGTGGATTATTCCTGTAGCATTGATTACCGCATTTATTTTCAAAAATAAATCCGGAAAAATAAAAATTCCGTATTTTATAGGATTGTTTATTTTGGCAATGATCGCCAATACCTATCTGCCACAAATGAAGAGTGCAGGACCACATTTAGTTTCATTTGCCAAAATAGGCCTGACGGTAACTTTGTTTTTAATTGGTACCGGATTAAATAGGAATGTATTGAAATCAGTAGGATTAAAACCGCTTGTGCAGGGAGTTTTGCTTTGGACATTCATTGCAGTTGCAACTTTAATTTCAATTATTTATTTAAAATAGTTTTATGACGGAAGGTTTTTCGTTTGATCACATGAAATTGTAATCTGATATAATCATACAAAAGTGCAAACAATAAAAAGGTTGCGGCAACAAAAAGTGTTTTCATGCCTAGTAAATTATACAAAAAACCACCTAAAATACAGCCCATGAAAAAGAATATAATAATAGACAATCTCAAATAAATACTAATCTTTAATTTTTTATTTTCTTCTGGTTTTTTATAAAAAAACAATTGTGACAGTTCGATTCCCAAATCAGTAAAAAGCCCCGTTAAATGGGTTGTTCTAACCGTAGATTGAGATATTTTTGTTACCAAAGAGTTTTGTATTCCCATGGCAAAAAGCATCGAAAAAGCAATCCATTTTCCTTCAATGCTGGATAATTCAGACGCTAGTCCAAAAATACCAATACCAATCAAAATAATCATTTCCAGTGAAATAGGAATAACATGAGATAAATCAGGATGTTTTTTAGAAATTAATTCTGCCAAAAAATTAGAGGTAAAAGCGCCCAACAAGAAGAAAATAGTAAATACAAAAAAGGTAATAGCAGCTATATAATTCTGTTTCATTATTTCTTCGGCAAAATAGGCAAAATGTCCCGTAACATTTGTGGTCAACGTGTGTACGGATAAAACTCCAGTAACATTTACAATTCCGGCAACAAAAGATAGTAAAGTGGCTAAACGCAGGTTATGAATAAAAGTTCTATTTTTTCCTTGATGTCGAAACATAGTTGTACTTTTCTTGTTTTAATTAACAGAATCTTAAACTCAATTTTTTCTAATAACGATTTAAAGAAATACATTTGTACTTCAAAAAAATAAATTTAATGAAAAATTTTAAAATTAGACCTACGCTTATCACTTTATCTGCTCTTGGAGCTGCACTTTTTCTTTTGTCGTGGGGCGTTATTGGTCATGAACGAATCAATAGAGCGGCGGTAATGGCACTTCCAAAACCATTGCAGACCTTTTTTTACAATCACATTGATTTCATTACCCAAGAATCTACTGTTCCGGATTTGAGAAGAAATGTTTTGAATGATAAAGCAGAGCCGCCCCGTCATTATTTTGATATGGAGAATTTTGGAGCTGTGGAAACGTTTCCTAAAACTATGGAAGAAGCGAAGCTGAAGTACGATGAGAAGTTTTTGACTAAAAACGGAATTTTACCGTGGTATATTCAGGATATGATGGTCAAATTGACTAAAGCGTTCAAGGATAAAAGAAAAAATGAAATTCTTTTTATTGCGGGGGATTTAGGTCATTATTTAGCTGATGCGCATATGCCGTTGCATACATCGGACAATCATGATGGACAAAACACCAACCAAAAAGGAATTCACTCGTTATGGGAAAGTCGTTTACCGGAGTTATTTGTAAAAGATTATAAATTTAACGTTCCTCAAGGAGTGTATCTTGAAAACGTAGAAAAAGCGACTTGGGATATCATTTTGGATACGCATAGTCTAGTGGAACCTTTGTTGGCTGCCGATAAAAAACTAAGAACTTCAACTGCTGAAAATATGATGTATGTAACGGATGCCGCTGGAAATGTTGTCAAGAATAAATACGGAGGAATTTTATATTCGGATGAATATGCTGCTAAATTGCACACGGAGTTGAACGGAATGGTTGAACAACAAATGAAAAAAGCCATTACAGCCACTGCAAGTTTTTGGTACACGGCTTGGGTTAATGCCGGAAAACCAGATTTAAGTACTCTTGATACTGCCGAACTTACAAAGCGCAATAGCAAAACTTTAAAAAAGGATTTGAAAACTTTTGAAAAAGGAAATCTTTTTGGTTTAACAAACGAAAAAGAGTAACGATATATTTCCAAATAAAAAACGGGTGAGACGTCAATTTCACCCGTTTTCTTATGCTAATTAATTTTTTGATATTTCTTTTTTTTCAACATATCCGAGGCAGTTTGATAATACGAAATCGTTTCGTTTACTAAATCCGTTCTTTCTTTTGTGAGCGGTATTTGATCATAAAATATTTGAAAATCAGAAGCTACTTTTTGATTGGGTTTCAAAGTTAATCGAAATTGTTTGACGGTTTTTTTGGGTGAAATAATTGTCAACACATTGTCTTTAATCAATCCTAAATCCTGATAAGTAGCTATCAAAGCTCTTGGTTTATAGTCCGGTTTTAAAACATTCTGACCAAAGAATTTACTTTGGTAATCAAAATTTAATAACCCAAAAACTGTTGGCATAATATCAATTTGTGACATGAGATTATTGTATTTTCTTGGTTCAACTAATTCTGGACTGTAAATCATTGCTGGAATTCTGTATTTATCTGCCGGAAGTTCTGTTTTTCCTGCACTCGAAGCACAATGATCGGCAATAATAACAAAAACGGTATTGGTAAACCATGGTTGTCTTTTGGCCATTTCAAAGAATTTTTTTAGGGAATAATCTGTGTATTTTACACCGCCGTCACGAGATTTTGCATCTCCGGGAATGTCAATTTTCCCATTTGGATAAGTAAATGGTCTGTGATTGCTCACGGTCATAATGTGATTAAAAAACGGTTTATTTGCGGCTGCTTCTTTGTTCATTTCCTTGATCGCTTTGTTATACATATCCTCATCGCAAACGCCCCAAATATTAGCAAAGGTGATTTCGTTGGGTTCAAATGTTTTTTTGTCCACAATTTCATATCCATTTCCTGAAAAGAAATCGCCCATATTATCAAAAAAGGAATCGCCGCCATACATGAATTTTACAGTATAGCCTTTTTGTTTAAAGAGCGTTCCGGTAGAGAATTTATTTTTATTGTCTTTCCTTTTTATAACACTTTCGCCGGGAGTAGGGGGAAAACACAAAGTAACAGCTTCAAGACCGCGAACTGTTCTGTTTCCCACGGCATAGAGATTTGTAAATACTAAACTTTTAGTGGCCAGACTGTCTAAAAACGGAGTGATATTCTTCTCGTTTCCATACATTTTCATAAACTCCGCACTGTAACTTTCAATAGTGATCAAAACTACATTTTTATGATTCTCGGGAGCTTCATTCTTTATTTTTCTCCAAGTTGATTCTCCTGAAATAGAAGAAATTTGTTGTTTTAATTGGGCAAAGGCTTCACTGTTAGGAACTGTTCTATAGAATTTAAAATAATCCAATTCACTTTTCATAAATGCAACATAAAATTTATAGAGCCCATTGGCTTGCAATTCATTGGCAAACATATTTTGAGAATTTTCTTTAGTCGATAAAGCGGGAATTGCCAATAATGAAAGTGCGAAGAAAAGCAGGTAAATTCCTGAAATTTTGATTTTTTGTACAAAAGAGGGAATGCTTTCAATATAGTTTTTTGATTTCTTTACAATAAAATAAGTGACTAATCCTGCACAAATAAATAGTGCAGAAAATAAGGGAATCACAGGATAAGACTGCATAATATTACCTATCACTTCATTAGTATACACTAGATAATTTACTGCGATAAAATTGTATTTGACCCCAAATTCATTCCAAAAAAAGTATTCACTGATTCCATTTTGTAAAATTAAAACAACATATAAGAAGATGACGAAGGAAAATAACCAGTACCTGATTTGGTTTCGGTATTTTGGTAAAAAAAGTAATAATCCAAATAAAATTGCTTTTATGGAAATAAAAGCTGTTGCAATTTTTGGCAAAGCACTGCCATATTCGTTGAGTATCGTGTTTCCAAATGATACATAAAGTAATAAGGCTACTAATAATCCAAAAATAATGTACCCGTAAGGTTTAAAGTATTTTGTGTTGGAGATGAAAATAAGATAGAGCCACAAAAAGCCACTGACCAAAACAAAAACAAAAAAATCAGATAAAAATCCAAATATAAATAAGTTTAACGTATCAATCCAAGTAAATGAGGCTTGTGTGATGGGATGAAAAAAAAGTATAATTCTTAAAATAAAACTTATACTAACGTAAAACGCCACTAAATATAAGAATGGCGAAACCTTTTTTATAACCTCCATAGATTTTTTTGAACAAATATAGAGTTTATTAGTGCACTTTTATTTTAAGATTCACTTAAATTTCAGATTTAGATTCCGTTTATAATGTAATTATTTTAAATTTTTTTATTGTGACAAAACACCCAATTTCAGAATAAAATGCTTTAAAAATTGGAGATTTAAGAGGAAAAGATTAGTTGTTTATTGAAAAAGAACACACTACAATTAAGCACTGAGATTGTAGTACCGTTTTCCTAATTCATAAAAACAGACTAACTTAGTAGCCTGTTAGGAAGACTGGATTAGGATAATGGAGTAGTTTTATACTATAAAGAGCCTAGCTGTAGTGGTTATGAAAGTTTTAAACGCAAATAAAAAAACAAAAACAAAAAAATGAAAATAATAGCAGTCATTCCCGCACGATACGCCTCTACACGATTTCCTGCCAAACTGATGCAGGATTTAGGCGGTAAAACGGTAATCTTAAGAACGTATGAAGCAGCTGTAAATACTAAATTATTTGATGCTGTATTTGTAGTAACTGATTCCGATTTAATTTATGACGAAATACGTACTCACGGAGGAAACGTTATTCGAAGCATCAAAGAACACGAATCCGGAAGTGATCGAATTGCAGAAGCAATAGAAAATCTTGATGTTGATATTGTAGTTAATGTACAAGGAGATGAACCTTTTATTGATGCGGAACCTTTAGCTAAAGTGATTGAAGTTTTTAGAAATGATTTGGATAAAAAAGTAGATTTAGCTTCGTTGATGCGCGAAATCACAAATGAAACCGATATTAATAATCCCAATAATGTAAAAGTTGTAGTGGATCAAAACGAATTTGCATTATACTTCTCGCGATCCGTTATTCCATATCCTAGAGACAAAAGTGTAGGCGCACGGTACCTGCAACATATTGGTGTTTATGCATTTAGAAAACAGGCGTTATTGGATTTTTATAGTTTGCCCATGCAATCATTGGAAGCATCTGAAAAACTGGAGCAATTGCGTTATCTTGAATTTGGGAAACGCATCAAAATGATCGAAACCACTCATATTGGTATTGGTATTGATACCCCAGAAGATCTAGAAAAAGCAAGGAAAATGTTGAAAATTGAAAGCTAAAAAATCGTTTTAATTAGGCAATTTTCTCGATAACAATAAGTTCGTTATGCACTTCAACTCTTGGAATAGTTCTAATTTTAAATTGATTTTTGTAAAATTCGGTCACATATTTTTTATTTCTTTGACTTTGATTCTCATCTAATAACATCGTATTAAAAAGAATAAAACCATGACTTTTTAAAAGCGAGCAGACCCTATTGGTAAAAAAAGGTTCAAATAAGAAATTAGGCATTGTAGTGTCCTGAAAAATATCAATGATAATCAAATCGTATTTAGTAGGGGTTTTTAACACAAATACAAAAGCATCCTCAATTACAATTGTAAGATTTTTTGTTTTATTCAAGTCAAAATAAGCATTGGCTATTGTAATTATTTCAGGATCAATTTCAACACCGGTAATTTTTCCTTTGTATTTTATTTCTTCCACCAATGTTTTGATGACACTTCCACCTGCAACGCCTAAAACTAAAACATGCTCCATGGACATAATTTTTTTGTATCCAATGTTTTTTAAGCCTAACCTCAGAATCCGTTGCAAACTGCCATAGGAATAATTTGTGCTTTGCGAATCCATGACCAGTTCCCCATTTGTCCAAGTCACCTCAATCGATTTGCTCAAAGCAGATTTGGTTTGATAAATAGTTAAAGGAATTATGTAGCTGAATATTTTTTTTAGCATTAGTCACTGTTTTACCCAAAAATAAGATATTAATTATTTATTTTGTACGAAAGCAAGCAAGAATGAAGAAAAAATTATACAAATGGATATTTACCAGACTAATGAGTTGGAAAGTAGTGGGTAGTATTGATCCCAATATCACGAAATGTGTCATGATGGTTCTGCCACACACCAGCGCTCATGATTTTTATTTAGGGATTTTTATCAGAGGAATAACCGGTTTACAAATGAATTGGGTAGGCAAAAAGGAGTTATTCCGTTTTCCTTTGGGATTTTATTTTCGATACATGGGTGGAGAACCGCTTGATAGGACAGGAGGGTTGAATAAAGTGGATACTATTGCGGCTATTTTTCAAAGAAAAAAGGTTTTTCGTCTGGCAGTAGCTCCGGAAGGAACCCGTAAAAAAATTAGCGAACTTAAAACAGGATTTTATTATATCGCTTTAAAAGCAAAGGTTCCTGTAATTCCTATTGCATTTGATTTTGGAAAAAAAGAAATTAATTTAGGAAAACCTGTTTTTCCTTCGGGAGATATTGAGGCTGATATAACCGTTTTGAAAAAACATTTTATTGGAGTAAAGGGTAAAATTCCAGAACTGGGATACTCATTTGAATAACTCTTAAAAAAAACTTAAAAATGTTAAAACCAATATAATTGATTTTTCGTAAGTGTATTAAAACTCTAAAACATACAACATGAAACATTTAGTTATTAGTACCACATTTTTAGTTTTATTTTTCGCTTCATGCGATAATAATGACTCTGATACTAGCCCGGCAGAATTAAATTTGGTGACATCCAGCAATACCTCTGGGAAAATTACGCTGACCAATTTATTAGCTACATCACCAATGGTCAAATCGTTTGCCATTGCTTCTTTGGATGCTGAAGGAGTTTCATACGATGCCGAAACCGATGCAGTCACTATCGCTTCAAGAACCAACAATCAACTAGAAACCTATTCCGGAATAAAAACAGCATTTACAGCCGGATCAACTAGTTTAAGTGTTGCATTAAGCAGTGCAACTGGGGAATTTACAAATGCCAGAGAAACCGCTGTTTCAGGTAACTTAGTTGTAGTAGCCCAAGACCAATTGGCATCTAATGGCCTAATCAACAAGCTTTTTGTTTATCAAAAAAGTACCACAGGCTTTTCTTTGATAAAAACCTTTACTACTACATTTAAACTTTGGGGAATACACATCGATGGTGCTGATTTGTATGCAGTAGCGGATCTGACTGGTGATCTTGTACAGTTCAAAAATTTTATGACTACTGTTTCGGGTACAATTACGGCAACTAAGCGTGTGACTATTGCAGGGTTGATTCGTACTCATGGGATTACATATTCTCCAGCAGATGATGTTATGATTTTAACAGATGTTGCCAGTGCCGCTTCGGCCACTGATGGTGGACTAATTATAATTAAAAATTTCTCAACTGTTTTCGCTTCAACTGCTGCTGCGGGAACAATTGCAGTAACGAATCAAGTACGGATTTATGGTTCTAATTCACTTTTAGGCAATCCTGTGGATGTGGCTTATGACAGCGTTACAAAAAACATATATGTTGCTGAAAGATTAAATGCAGGAGGACAAGTGCTAACGTATAGTTTTCCTGTTGCTTCGGGTGATTTTGCTCCCGTAAATGCGAGAGCGGAAGCGGGTGTAACGTCAATTTTTGTATTAAGAAGATAGATTTTTGTTTTCAAAAATGCTTTTTTAATCGATAACCCCAATTCTAAAATAAGAATTGGGGTTATTTATTTAATTTGGAACATAACTCTTGAAAGAACCATTTTTATAAAAGATAACAATGGTGTCAATTTCAGAAGCAACAGATTCACTAGGACTATTTATTGGATCACTTTTTTTAGTTTCCAATGCAGGAATCAAAACAGTATTTTTTAGTTCAGAAAATAAATTCTTAGGGATTATATGATCACTGGCCGGAGCAGGAATATTTTGTTCAGGGACCTGATTAATAATTCTTTCTCTAGTGTTAAACTCTTCTGCGTTTTTCGGAAAGGTTCCTTTTCCATTCAGAATCCAATACAAATCAACATCAGGAAAAACATCTAAAATTTTAAGTATAAAATCCAAGCTTGGTTTGTTTCTCCCAGAAAGCAGGTGAGACAGGCTGGAGCGTTGGACACCAATTTTATCAGCAAAAGAAGAGGCATTTAAATTGTAGTAGTCCAGTATAATCTCTAACCTTTTTATAAAGTCTTCTATGTTTACCATTGTAAATTAATATAAAAATTAACTAGTTACAAATGTAATCAAAAGAAGCTTACGTTTCAAAATTAAAGTTGTAAAATGTATTTAAAAAGTGAAAATAACTAAAGTTAAACTATTAATAAATACACTCAAATTATTGATAATAAATATTTTAAGTATTATAAAATAAATTAGTAACAATTGTTAACATTTACCGAATTTTCTAACTGGCTTAACTGGCGAAAAGTGTTTACAGTATTGAAATATGCTTTGTTTTAAATGTTTACAAATGTAAATACAAAGATGTTTACTTTTGTAAATCAAATAAAATGGTATGAATTTAGAAGAATTATTCGATCAGTTTAAGGAAGAATCCGTTCGTGGACGGTACGTCACTTTAACATCAATCGAGCCTTTGTTGCAAAAATTAAACACGAACAATCAACTTCAAATTATAGGAAAATCAGTTCTTGGAAAATCTATTTATTCGTATGAAATTGGAAAAGGAAAAACGAAAATTTTTCTGTGGTCCCAAATGCACGGAAATGAAAGTACAACTACAAAAGCGCTATTCGATTTTTTTAATGTACTGCATAGTGGTTCTGCATTAGCACACCAATTATTAGACTTCTTTACTTTTTACACCATTCCGATGTTGAATCCTGACGGTGCAACATTATACACAAGAGAAAACGCCAATAAAGTTGATTTAAATCGCGATTCGCAAGCGCTGACACAACCAGAAAGCAAGCTGTTAAGGGCAGCTTTTGATTCCTTTGAGCCTGATTATTGTTTTAACCTGCATGATCAGCGTACTATTTTTGGTGTAGATGATACCGGAAAACCTGCAACAGTATCTTTTTTAGCACCTTCCTATAATGAAAATCGAGATATAAATGAATCTAGGTTGAAAGCGATCAACTTGATTGCCGGAATAAATGAGGATCTCCAGCGTTATCTTCCCAATCAGATTGGGCGTTTTGATGATTCGTTTAATATAAATTGCATTGGAGACACGTTTCAGTTTTTAGGAGTGCCCACTTTATTGTTTGAAGCGGGTCATTTTGAGAATGATTATCAAAGGGAAGAAACACGAAAATACGTTTTTATGAGTTTAATTTCAAGTTTTAGGATACTCTCCGAAAACGTTATAGTTGATAATGGAATTGACAAATATTTGAGTATTTCTCAGAATAAAGTCGTTTTTTATGATTTTATGTATAAAAACATCAAAATAAATTATGATGGTATCGAAATTATCACCAATTTTGCAGCACAATACAAAGAAGAGTTAATTGAAAATCAGGTCTGTTTTAATGCCTATGTTTCACAAATAGGCGATTTAGAGGATTATTATGGTCATTTCGAATATGATGCTAAAGGAGCTTTATACAAAGATGGTTATAATGATATTCCTAAATTAAATCAAAAAGCTGATTTTTATTTAGATAATAACATGAAATTTGTTAACGGAATGATAAAAATATAATATTTACGTCTTTTTGTTGTTTTTATGTATATTTTTATACTTTGTTATAGTAATTAATAATATTAATTAAAGAATTATGAGTAAGTTTCGTTTAGATGAAGTAGATCACCAGATTTTAGATATGTTGATAGACAACACAAGAGTTCCATTTACGGATATTGCAAAAAAATTATTGATTTCAGCAGGAACTGTGCATGTTAGAGTAAAAAAAATGGAAGATGCCGGTATTATCATGGGATCCTCATTAGTGCTTGATTATGATAAATTAGGCTATTCTTTTATTGCTTATGTTGGTGTTTTTCTAAATAATACGTCTCAAACAAAGTTTGTTTTAGAGCGTATCAATGAAATTCCATTTGTAACTGTAGCCTCAGTCACCACTGGAAAATTTAATATTTTTTGTAAAATTAGAGCTAAAGATACCAAGCATGCAAAAGATGTGATCTTTATGATTGATGATATTGATGGTGTTTATAGAACCGAAACAATGATTTCCCTTGAGGAAAGTATAAATGATAAGAAGCGTTTGATGCATACTATTTTCAAAAATATGTAATTACTCTTGAATGCACTATATTATAAATATAACCTCAAGTTAGTTCTTGAGGTTTTTTTATGAAAAATTAACTAAACCAACTACAACAAAATTATGTACACACTACCCAAACTTGAACGTTTTAATCAAGATGTCCTCTCTAAATATCACATTTACAATAGTGTTTTTATAACATTGCCATTTCACTCCATAGATAATACGGGAGCTTTACTTCCTTTGTTTACAGATATTTGTGATACAGGATTTAAAAAGCAAGAAACTCCAAAAGAAATTTTTGATTTTTTTGCCAAAAGATATTTACATGATCCTTCAGAAACAGAAAAAATTGATATTATGTTTCGTTTTATTCAATATATCGAACGCCAAATTGTTTTGTTTGATGCTATTGAAGATGCTGCTTTTCCGGTTGTTAATAATATGGAAGGACGAGGATCTTTGAGAGATATCAAAGAAAAATCAGATGCGAAAGACAAGGAAGAGGAATTGATTGCTTTTCTGGAGGATTTCAATGTAAGGACAGTTTTGACGGCGCATCCGACGCAATTTTATCCCGGAGCAGTTCTTGGAATAATTACTGATTTGACCGAAGCGATTCGGAAAAATAACTTACTTGCAATTAAACAGTTACTGGCTCAATTAGGAAAAACACCTTTTATTCAAAACGAAAAACCAAATCCTTTTGACGAAGCAGTAAGTTTGATCTGGTATCTTGAAAATGTTTTTTATCAAACTTCAGGCGAGATCGTACAGTATTTGCAAAAAAACATTTTTAACGGCAATTCCATAAAGAATCCTTTGATTAAACTTGGATTTTGGCCAGGCGGCGACCGTGATGGAAATCCATTTGTGACTACTGAAATAACGCTAAAAGTAGCTGAACGTTTGCGAACCTCCATTTTAAAGTGTTATTATATCGAAATTAGGAATTTAAAAAGAAAGCTAACCTTTTCAGGAGTAAATACTTTAGTGACTGAACTGGAACAAAAACTTTATAGATCTGTGTTTTATTCTACAGGAGAAATTTTCATTACTTTAGATGAATTCAAATCACAATTAAATAAAATTAAACAAATAATTATCGACCAGCATCAATCGTTATATTTGGATGAATTGGACGCACTTTTAATAAAAGTGAATTTATTTGGATTTCATTTTGCGTCATTAGACATACGTCAGAACAGTAAAATTCATGATGCTGTGTTTAAAGATATAGTGGATTTTTATTTAAAAACAAATCCCTCTGTTTTTCCGAAAAATTATTTTGAATTAACAGAACAGGAGAAATTTACGATTTTAGGAAATGTAAGTGGGAATCTTGATGCTACTGTGTTTTCAAATGAAATGTCGCGTTTGACAATCGAATCCATTCAAACGATAAAAACAATTCAGGAAAAAAACGGAGAATTTGGCGCTAACCGGTACATTATCAGTAATAATGAAAGTGCACTTAATGTTATGGAGACCTTTGCGTTATTTCGTTTGAGCAATTGGGAAAATCCTCCCGTTGATATTATTCCGCTTTTTGAATCGGTTAATGATTTGCAAAATGCACATGCTATCATGGAAAAATTATATACTAATCCTGGTTATGCGAAACATTTAACGAACAGAGATAATAAGCAAACCATCATGCTTGGTTTTTCTGACGGTACAAAAGACGGAGGATATTTGATGGCGAATTGGAGTATTTACAAGGCCAAAGAAGAACTTACTACAATTTCCAGAAAATATGGTGTAAAAGTAATTTTCTTTGATGGTCGAGGCGGTCCACCAGCGCGTGGCGGAGGGAAAACACATAAGTTCTATGCTTCATTGGGGCCTAATATTGAAAATAACGAAATTCAGGTTACTGTACAAGGTCAAACGATTAGTTCTAATTTTGGGACTTTGGATTCATGTCGCTACAATTTAGAAAATTTATTGAGTGCCGGCGTAACCAATCAGGTTTTCAGCAAAGGTCAAAATGAATTGACTTTGGACGAAAAAAACATAATGGATCAATTAGCTGGTTTAGGATATGAGAAATATTTAAGCTTTAAAAATCATCCAAAATTTATTCCTTATTTGGAGCAAATGAGTACACTAAAATATTATGCGAAAACAAATATTGGAAGCCGCCCTTCTAAGAGGAGTAAATCAGAACATTTAGATTTTGCTGATTTACGCGCAATTCCTTTTGTAGGTTCTTGGAGCCAATTGAAGCAAAATGTACCCGGATTTTTTGGTGTAGGTACGGCGCTAAAACATTTTGAAGATACTGATCAGTGGGATAAAGTTCAGGATTTATATGATAATTCGTTGTTCGTTAAAACCTTGTTAGAAAATAGTATGATGTCATTGGCCAAATCATTTTTCCCTTTGACTGCTTACATGAGGAAAGATCCCGAATTTGGAACATTTTGGCAAATTATTTATGATGAATTTTTAGAAACAAAAAGATTACTTTTGAAAATTGCAGGTCATAAAGAGCTTATGGAAAATTATCCTGATGGTAAAGCATCTATACAAATTAGAGAACGTATAGTATTGCCATTGTTAACAATACAACAATATGCTTTATTGCGTATCAATGAATTAAATAAAGAAAACACTCCCGACGAAAGTTTGATAAAAGTATATGAAAAAATTGTAACTCGTTCTCTTTTTGGAAATACTAATGCCAGTAGAAACTCTGCTTAAACAATAAAAAATGAAATTATCACAATTGCCCACAAACGAATATGCCTCTTTTTATTCTCCGTATTTAAATGCTTTGGGAGACGTAACTTTGATGGAAGAATTAGAAATTTCCTTGCATGATTTTATCCGTTTCGTACAAAATATCCCAATGGATAAATTTGATTATAGATATGAGCAAGGGAAGTGGAATATCAAGGAAATTATTCAGCATGTAATTGATACGGAGCGCATATTTGCCTATCGTGCGTTGCGCATTTCCAGAAATGACCAAACAGCTTTGCCTGGTTTTGATGAAAATGATTATGTAAATAATACTGAAGCTGCCAATAGAAGTATTCAGGATTTACTGACTGAATTTTCAGCTGTTCGACATTCGAATTTATTTCTTTTTAAAAGTTTATCAGATGAACAATTAATGAGGATTGGAACTGCCTCAAATACTGCTGTATCGGTTCGTGCGATTGGTTTTATTATGATTGGACATCAAAAACATCATCAAAAAGTTTTTGAAGAAAGGTACTTATAAATTATTGAAAACAAGTTGACCAAATTTTTAATTTGTTTTCAAAAGACATGGTATTGGCAGGACTTGTGGAAGGCATCATATAATACGTGATGCCTTTTATTTGACCAAATTTTTTCAAAAAGTATTTATGACTTTCTTTTCCGTTAAAAATAATTTTTGTGATGCCGGGAAATTCTTTAAACAATGTTTCAAAATCATTTTCTTTTTGGTTTTTGATGTGAATATCCAAGCTTCCTTTTCTTTCGCAATTTTCTAAAACATCCCATAATCCAATTTTATTCCTTTGCAGTAATTCAATCTTTTTTTCGAAGATTTCAGCTATTGGTAAATTATTTAACAGCGTGTACATAATTTTCCAGAAATGATTTCTTTGGTGTGCATAATATTCCTGCTTTTCTAATGACGCAATACCTGGCATAGTTCCCAAAATCAAAATTTCAGTTTCAGAATTTATAAAAGGCGGAAAGGAATGTATCATAGTAGGTTTTAAAGTACTGCTTTTTCTTTTTCGAGTATGGCTAATGCTAACCGGATTTTTCCGTAGTCTATTTTTTCTTCAAAATAATCAAAATAAGGTTTTAAGGCATTTGGTGATTCCAGTTTTATTTGCGCTTCAGCAATTTGAGAAACTTCTTCTTTTGAGATAAGCGAATCCAAATCTATATTAGCTCCATCAACATACAGTTTTGCTAAATGAGACATAATTGTACTTAAACCTAATTTTCTTTTTTGGGCAATTTCCTCTACAGAGAATCCGGTAGTATAAAGTTCTAATGTTTCTTTGTAGGTTGTGGCTTCTTTTTTCTTTTTAGCGCCTTTTACTTTCTGGAAATCTTGGATAACTTTTATAAAAGCATCGCCATATTTTTCTAGTTTTGCTTTACCAACGCCGTCAATTGCCAATAATTCTGTTTCGCTCATCGGTCTTTCAGTTTCCATTTGGCGTAATGCCGCATCACTGAATATTACATAAGCCGGAACAGATTCTTCCTTAGAAATTTCGTACCGTACTTTACGTAAAGTTTCAAAAAGTGAATTTGCAACGGATTTGCTTTGTTTAATTTCTTGCTTGTCGATATTGATTTTTTGAACTGTGGTCAGTTGTACTTTCTCACCTTCAAATAATACTTTTTTTGCAAAGGCTGTCAATTTGATTTTGTTTTGCTGGTGAAAAGCAATTTCACAATAGCCCAAATTGATCAATTGTATCAAATATTGATTCCAGTCATACCATGATAAATTAGCACCAACACTGTATGTTTTCAGGTTTTGATATTCCTTTTCATAAATATAAGCATTTTTTGAACCGCGTAAAAAGTCAATAATTACCGGTAATGGTTCTGTTTCCTGCAACCGAATAATTGCCGATAAAGCTTTTTGAGCGATCACCGTTCCATCAAAAAAAAGCGGTGGATTTTTACAAATATCACAGTTTCCACAATTCTCTGTAACAAGTTCGCCAAAATAGGAAAGCAATATTTTTCTTCGACAACTCAATGCATCGGCATATTGTTTCATCCGTTCTAATTTGGCGAGTTGCACTTCAGCATTCAAACCTTGAGAGGCAAATTTTTGCAACTGAATCAGATCGCCATAACTTTCGAATAATACCGTTTCTGAGGGTAATCCATCGCGACCGGCACGACCAATTTCCTGATAATAGCCTTCAATATTTTTAGGTAAGTTATAATGAATGACCCAGCGCACATTGGATTTATCAATTCCCATTCCAAAAGCAATGGTAGCGCAAACCACCTGGCAATCATCATTGATAAATTCATCCTGTGTTTTAGAACGAATTTTCGTGTCTAAACCTGCGTGATACGCTTTGGCATTCACGCCTGTTTTTTGTAGTTTTTCAGCCAATTCTTCGGTTGTTTTTCTGCTTAAACAGTAGATAATTCCCGATTCATTGGGCTTTTCTAGGATGAAATCTATAATTTGTTTGACTCTGTCCAAAGCGGGACGCACTTCTAAACTTAAATTTTTTCGATCAAAAGAAGCAACAAATATTTTTGGATTTATCAAATTTAACTGTTGGCTAATATCTTTACGTGTAGCCTTATCAGCCGTTGCAGTTAAAGCTAATATTGGAGTAGAAGGGAAGCGTTTTTTGAGGTATCCTAAATTAGTATATGCCGGACGAAAATCATGTCCCCAAGCTGAAATGCAATGTGCTTCATCAATAGCAATTAAACTTATGGTCAAACTATTGAAAAGATTATCCAGAAACGACAGGCTTTCCGGAGCGATATACACTAATTTAATTACATTCAATTTTAACCTTTCGATATAAAACTGACGTTCATTTTCAGTTTGGCTACTGTTAATGAAACAGGCTTCAATACCATTTGCTTTCAGACTATCGACCTGATCTTTCATCAAAGCAATCAGTGGAGAAATTACGATTGTAATTCCCGGAAAAACCAATGCGGGCAATTGAAAACAAATTGATTTTCCTCCACCTGTAGGCATAATTGCCAATGTATCCTGTCCGGAAAGTATACAATTTATTATCTCTTCCTGGTTTGGGCGAAATTTTTCAAAACCAAAGTTTTCTTTGAGTTTGGCATATAAAATTTGATTAGTCATTTTGGCGTATATTTAGAAGTCTAAAGTTATAAAAAAAGGAACTCGTGAATGAGTTCCTTTTAATAAATATATTTGAGAAGGGATTAATTAATCCTCTTCATCGTCATCGTCATCATCTGAAAAATCTTTTTCGTCAGCATCTTCATCATCTCCATCATCATCATCTCCTGCATCAGCATCTGGGGTGTCATTAGCATCATCCTCGTCATCATCATCCATATCATCCTCTAAATCAAGTCCTTTAATTGGTTCAACAACGTCATCGATGATTATTTCATCATCTTCATCATAATTTTCAATTCTATCAGCCAGTTTTGTGCTCACTTTTACTAAATAAATGGTATCTTCAGTTCGTACTTCAACTGCTTCAACTAATTCATTTTTAGCGTTTCTAAAACTAATAATATTTGAATCATCATAACCATCTGGAAATTTATCAACCAATAGGTTTAAAATTTCATTGGTAAGTTTGGCGTAATCAACAATTACTCTTTTCATAAAATATTCTATAAATCTAATAAATAAGCGAAAATTAAAGGCGCTACGATGGTAGCATCAGACTCAATAATGAACTTCGGGGTTTTAATATCTAATTTACCCCACGTAATTTTTTCATTTGGCACCGCCCCAGAATACGAACCGTAACTGGTTGTTGAATCTGAAATCTGACAGAAATAACTCCAGAAAGGAATGTCGTGCATTTCCATATCTTGGTATAACATTGGTACTACACATATTGGAAAGTCTCCAGCAATACCGCCACCAATTTGAAAGAAACCTACTCCATTTGTACTGTTTTTAGGATACCAATCAGACAAGAATACCATATATTCGATACCAGATTTCATTGTTGAAGCTTTTAAATCTCCTTTTATTACATAGGATGCAAATATATTTCCCATGGTACTGTCTTCCCATCCCGGTACAATGATAGGTAAATTTTTCTCAGCGGCTGCATACATCCAGCTGTCTTTTAGGTCAATTTCATAGTATTCTTCAAGAACACCTGAAAGCAACATTTTGTACATAAACTCATGCGGAAAATATCTTTCGCCTTTATCATCCGCATCTTTCCATATTTTGTAAATGTGTTTTTGCAAACGACGGAAAGCTTCATGCTCCGGTATACAAGTATCAGTTACACGATTTAATCCTCTTTCTAATAAATCCCATTCGTCCTGCGGAGTCAAATCTCGGTAATTAGGAACTCTTTCATAATGAGAATGAGCGACTAGATTCATCACGTCTTCTTCGAGATTTGCACCAGTACACGAAATAATATGCACTTTGTCCTGACGAATAATTTCAGAAAAAATCTTACCAATCTCGGCAGTACTCATAGCTCCAGCCATGCTCACCATCATTTTTGCACCATTGGCTAATTGTTCTTCATATGCCTTAGCGGCGTCAACTAAAGATGCAGAGTTGAAATGCAAATAATGCTTTTCTATAAACTGACTGATTGGTCCTTTGCTCATTTTTTTTTATTTAAATACTTAGAAATCAATTTGTTAAAATTAGTATTTCAAATTTAACGAATTTTTATATTGAATAATTGTTGTTTATTTTTTGTCGTACCCTAATATTTTCAAAACATCGTCAGAGGTTTGTTGTTCGGAGAAAACCTCAGTGGCCAAAATACCATTTTCGTCTCTGTCTATTAATATATGTTTGGGTTGCGGAATCAAACAGTGATGCAAGCCACCGTATCCGCCAATCGTTTCCTGATAGGCCCCAGTATTAAAAAATCCGATGTATA
Source organism: Flavobacterium sp. RSP15 (assembly GCF_003968755.1). Lineage (GTDB taxonomy): Bacteria > Bacteroidota > Bacteroidia > Flavobacteriales > Flavobacteriaceae > Flavobacterium. The sequence goes on from NZ_RYDL01000001.1 coordinate 172,973, forward strand.
ACGGTTTTTCTTTGTTGTATTTGGGGAGATAGATCGCGTTCATATTTTGCTCGGAGTTGTAATAATCATCACTGTCGCATGTCATTCCTCCTAATAAAACTCTTTCGTAAGTTTCATTCCAGCGATTCACAGCCAGCATGATAAAACGTTTGTTTATAGCCCAAGTGTCCGGTAGCGTTGTAATGAAAGAGGAATCAATCATGTTCCACTTTTCTCTGTCATTTTGTTGTTTTTGATACAATATCTGGTATATTGCACCACCACTTTCTCCTACTGTGAAGGAACCGAATTCAGTGAAAATATTTGGAACGTCAACCTCGGCTTCATCGCAGGCAATTTTGATTTGATTGATAATTTCGTCAATCATATATTGATAATCGTACTCGAATGCTAATGAATTTTTGATCGGAAAACCGCCGCCAATATTGAGTCCATCAAGTGTAGGACATTCTTTTTTTAATGCAATATAAACTTTGATACATTTTACTAATTCATTCCAGTAATAGGCATTATCATTTATTCCTGTATTGATAAAAAAGTGCAACATTTTTAGTTCCAGTTTTTTATTTTCCTGAATTTGTTTTTTGTAAAAATTGACAATGTTTTTATACCCTATTCCTAATCTTGACGTGTAAAACTCAAATTTAGGTTCTTCCTCAGCAGCAATACGAATTCCGATTTTGAATTTCCCTTTTATTTGCTCTTGTAAAAGATCAAGCTCTTCATAATTATCAATAATTGGAATTGCATTTTTATGACCATTATTTATTATGCGGGCTATATTTTCAATGTACTGATCTCTCTTAAAGCCATTGCATATCACATAGGTGCTTTTATTAATTTTTCCGTTTGCCAGTAAGTTCTCAACAATATTGATGTCAAAAGCGGATGACGTTTCAATATGGATGTTATTTTTAAAGGCTTCATTCATTACAAATTCAAAATGAGAACTTTTAGTACAATAGCAGTAATAATATTTTGCCTCGTATTTGTTTTTCTCCATCGATTTACGAAACCAGCTTTTGGCTTTGTTTATGTTGTTCGAAATTTGAGGTAAGTAGGTGAATTTTAATGGAGTGCCATATTGTTCTACCAATTTCATTAAATCGATATTATGAAACTGAAGGTTGTCTTTGTTTAAAGTAAATTCTTCCTGTGGAAAATAGTAAGTTTGATTGATTAAATCAGAATATTTTGTATTCATTAGATGTCATAAATTTATAGATTAAAATATTGTAAAATAAAGAAACCTATAATTCAAACCCGAATATTTGCATAGATAATCTGAAGTTTTTCGTGATCTGCTTTCATGTATTGAAAAACATCAAAACTAAAGTTTCCTTTGATTGAATAAAAACGCTTCAATATTCTTAGAAAAGAGATATTGTTTCGGGTTTTATTACAACTATAATTTTGTTTGTTTTGACTTTTTTTCATTACTGCAAATGTAAAAAATATTATATACGCAATGCAATCCTTTTTATAAAAAATAATTAAGATTTATAATCCTGAAAGGCATTAAGAATTAATTCATTTTCAACCATTTGATTGATTTTTATTTTTCCGATACCTTCTATCAATGCGAACTGGATGTTTCCATATTCGTTTTTTTTGTCGTGAATCAGTAATTCTAAGATTGGTTTGATATCATTTTCTTCAAAAACGATGTCGGTATAAATAGCCTTTATACTGGATTTTATCTGAGAATATTCTTCTATATTGATCAGTTTTTTATGTAGTGAAAGGTAACTCTCTAATATCATCCCAACGGCTATGGCTTCACCGTGTAATAAAGTTGTTTTGTTATCATTTTCCAAAAAATAACTTTCAATGGCATGACCCAGTGTGTGACCAAAATTCAACGCTTTCCGGATATTTTTCTCGGTAGGATCTTGCAGTACAATTTCATTTTTTATCTCGACTGATCGGTAAATTAATACATCAAAATCAGCAAAATCTATGGTCTTTAAATCTAAAAATTGTTCCCAATATTCTTTATCATAGATCAAACCGTGTTTCAGCATTTCGGCAAGACCGGAACGCATTTCGTTTTGTGGCACTGTTTCTAAATATTGAGTATCAATAAGCACCATTTGAGGTACATTAATAACGCCGATTTGGTTTTTTAAATTTCCTAAATCTACTCCGTTTTTGCCACCTACAGAAGCATCAACCATTGCGAGTAAAGTGGTTGGAACGTGAATAAAATCAACACCGCGCTTGAAGGTTGATGCTACAAAACCACCTAAATCAGTGACAACGCCACCGCCTAAGTTAATGATAAGGCTTTTTCTGTCAGCCCCAAGTTCCGTGAGTACTTTCCAAATTTGGACGCAAGTCTCAATATTTTTATTTTCTTCGCCACAATCAAATTCAATGATTTCAATTATAAGATCAGTTTCCAGAACAGGGAGAAAATGGGGCAGACAAAACTCATTAGTATTGCTGTCAACAATAATAAATAGGTTGGAGTATTTATTTTCTTTTAAATGAAGATTTATTGCTTCATATCCTTTTTCGTTAAAATGTATCGGGTAACTGTTGGCTTGAATTGATTGCATCTGTATGGATTAATTGGAACCGCAAAATAAGGCAATTTTTGCTAAATAATATTCAAAACTCTGTCTATATTTGTACAAAAATCTAACAAATAATGGAAAAAATATTCAATAATACTCAAGTTGCCTTTTCATTAAAAAGTGATACGGAACTTGACAGAGCTTATTTTCTTTTCAAAATGATTGCTAATCAGCCTCTGGTACGTATTGGAACTGCAGTTACAAATTTTGCCCTTAAAGCCAATCTTCCTGTTGAAGGTTTGATTCGCGCTACGGTTTTTGACCATTTTTGTGGTGGGATAAATGAAGTGGACTGTCTTTCGGTGGTAGATAAAATGTATACCAAAGGCGTTTCCTCTGTTTTGGATTATTCTGTAGAAGGAAAAGAAGCCGAAGATCAATTTGATGCCGCGCTTGAAATGACTTTAAAAACTATTGAATTTGCCAAAGAACGCCAAGCCATTCCCTTTGCCGTTTTTAAACCAACCGGTTTTGGACGTTTTGAATTGTATGAGAAATTAGGCGAAAAACAATCATTAACTCCAGAAGAACAAGCAGAATGGGATAGAGTGGTAGCCCGTTTTGATTTGGTTTGTAAAGATGCCCATTCTAAAAATGTAGCTCTTTTGATTGATGGCGAAGAAAGCTGGATGCAGGATGCGGCTGATGATTTAGTGACCGAAATGATGCGCAAATACAATAAAGAAAAAGCCATTGTTTTCAATACATTGCAAATGTACCGTTGGGATCGTTTGGATTACTTGAAAAAATTACATGAACAGGCTATAAAAGAAGGTTTTTTTATCGGAATGAAATTGGTTCGTGGTGCGTACATGGAAAAGGAAATTGTTCGGGCTGCTGAAAAAGGATATCCATCACCAATTTGCGCTTCAAAAGAAGCTACGGATGAAAATTATGATGGTGCTGTGCGCTATATGACGGATCATTTAGAGGTAATGTCTGTTTTTGCAGGTACCCATAATGAGTCCAGTACCTATACGCTAATGGAATTAATGACGGAGAAAGGAATAAAGGCTAATGATGACAGAATCTGGTTTGGACAATTGTATGGTATGAGCGATAATATCAGCTACAATATGGCCGCTAATGGCTATAATGTTGCTAAATATTTGCCTTTTGGTCCAGTTAAAGATGTGATGCCGTACTTAATTCGTCGTGCGGAAGAAAATACTTCCGTAGCGGGACAAACGAGTCGTGAATTAGAAATGATAAAAGCAGAACGCAACCGAAGAAAAGGGAAATAAAGTCCGCAGTGTTCAGTTTTTAGTATTCAGTAACATTTAAGTCCATAAAAAAACTCCATTCAATAAGCTGAATGGAGTTTTTTTATCTCAAATTATTTATGAAATCTAAAAATTGCTGAATTGTAAATTACTTAAATTTTTATAAATCCCATTTTCTAGAGCGATTAGTTCCTGATGTGTTCCTTGTTCCGTGATTTTTCCTTTATCCAAAACCAAAATTTGATCCGCACTGCGAATCGTCGATAGGCGGTGCGCTATTATAATACTAGTTCTTCCTTGCATTAAAATCTCTAAGGCTTCCTGAACTAGTTTTTCACTTTCGCTGTCTAATGATGATGTGGCTTCATCCAGAATTAAAATACTTGGATTTTTCAATAATGCTCGGGCTATGGCAATACGTTGTCGTTGTCCGCCGGAAAGTTTAATACCTCTTTCTCCCACAATTGTTTCAAATTTTTCAGGGAAACTTTCGATAAAATTATAGGCATTGGCTTGTTTTGAAGCAGTAACAATTTCTTCTTCGGTAGCATTGGGATTTCCGTAAGCAATATTCTCTTTGATTGTTCCTCCAAATAATATTACGTCTTGCGGCACAATACTCATGTTTCCACGAAGACTTTCTAAATCAAAATCATAAATATTTTTTCCGTCAACCAATATTTCTCCTTCATCAATAGTATAAAAACGCAATAATAGGGAAGCAATAGTAGATTTTCCGGTTCCGCTTGGTCCGACAATAGCAATTTTTTGACCAAAATTAGCGGTAAAACTAACGTCTTTTAATACTTTAATTTCTTTTCTGGAATGGTAACTGAACGCTACATTCTTGAAAGTGACATTGCCTTTTATTTTTTCAATTGCAGCCGGATCACGCACCGAATTAATTTTTTCAGGAGTTTCATCTAATAATTCAAAAACACGTTCGGTTGCGCCAATCGCTTTTTGGATTTGGGCATATAGTTCCGCAATTCCGCCAAAAGAAGCACCTACAAATGTAGAATACAACACAAACGAAATCAATTGGCCTACGCTCATTTCTCCACTAATACTCAGTCGGACACCAAACCAAACTACGGCAACAATAGCTCCAAAAAGACAGAAAATAATAAATGAAGCAAAGTACCCTCTGTATTTTCCGCCTTTGATGGCAATTGCAACCACTTCTTTTATTTTCCCGTTGTAACGGGCAATTTCATACCACTCATTGGCAAAAGCCTTAACAATACTGATGCCTTGCATTGTTTCTTCAACAATTACCTGACTTTCGGCCACTTTATCTTGAACATTTTTTGAATATTTCCTGATAAATCGCCCAAAAATAACCGCAGCAACAGCCACTAGCGGCACTACGGACAACATCAATAATGTCAATTTGATGCTTTCATTGGCCAACAAAAGAACGCCTCCAATAATTAAAATGAATTGTCTTAAGAATTCGGCTATAGTAGATGTTAAAGTATCTTGTATCTGGGTAATATCTGAACTGATTCTACTATTTAATTCGCCAACACGCTTTTGCGAGAAGAAAGACATAGGTAGTTTTACCAAATTGCTATACAGTGATAATCGCAGATTAGCTAAAGTATTCTCAGTAAAATTGACAAATAAATACAATCTAAAAAACGAAAAAATGGACTGAAGAAATAAGATTACAATTAAACCACCCGCAATCATGTTAGCTTGAGCATTATCTTTGTTTTTCACACAATCAATAAGCATTCCCATCAACTTAGGAAAAGCAAGAGCAGTCGCTCCAGTGAATAATAAAAAAACTAATCCTACATAAAATTTCCAACGGTGATTTTCTGCATATTGAAATATTACAGTTGCTTTTTGGAGTGAACTTGCAGTAATTTTTGATTTTGGTAAATCGTTTTCTTTGAACCTAGCCATTATCTATTGTTTATGTCGCAAATGTAAGACTATAGCGAATGAATACAAAAAAATACTAGTATTTCATTACAAAGATAAAGTGCTATTATAGAGCACGAAAGAAAATTGAGTCACAATTTTATTGATTTTTTTTACTTTTTTGCTTGTAGATACGATTTCTAGCAGTATATTTGCACTTGCAATAGAGATATCAAAATCTAAATTGTACAGGGGCAATTAGCTCAGCTGGTTCAGAGCACCTCGTTTACACCGAGGGGGTCGGGGGTTCGAACCCCTCATTGCCCACCATAATTTGCAAACCTTCAAAGTCATTTGATTTTGGAGGTTTTTTTTATGGTTCGAAAAATTGACTGATATTTTATAAATCCCTCAACACCATTGATTACTAACAATTATAGGTTCGAATCGTGTAAGGTGAGACATAATCCAATAAAAATGATGGTTTTTATATCCTACATTTTCTTCCTTTTTTTAGCATTTTTCCAAAACAGAAATTTAATTATCAACTAGACAAATTACAAAAGCTGTTTCTTTACCTTCATTTTGATATGCCAGATACCCTCCGTGCGCTTCGACTATACTTTTAGATAAAGTCAAACCTATTCCGGCTCCTTCGTTACGAGTGGTAAAAAAAGGTAAGAATATTTTGCTTTCTATTTCTTTTTCAATGCCTTTTCCGTTATCGGTAATCTTAATAAAAATTCTCTTTTCTTTAACTTCTGCCGAAATAATAATCCGCTTTTTTTCTGTATTTGCCAGGGCGTAAATACAATTCGTCAAAAGATTAATCAATACATGTTCCATTTGCTGAATGTCAACATTTAGCCTGTGGTCGAAAGCAATCGTGTTTATGACTTCTATTTGTTTTATTTTGAAAATTGGAGCCATCATTTGGAAACTGTTTTCAACCATTTTCAACAATTCTGTTTTTTCTTTTTTGGGAGATGGCAGCATGGCCAGTTTGCGGTAACTTTCAACAAATTGCTGTAGATGGTCGCTCCGCCTTAACATCGTGGCAACACTACTTTTCATATCGTCCAAGTCTTCCGTTGAAATGGTTTCCTGCTGAACTAAATCCTGTAGATTCTGAGAAAGTGACCGAATGGGAGTAATCGAATTCAACAATTCATGAGAAATAACCTTCATCAGATTGACCCAAGCCTCTTTCTCTTTTTTCTCGATTACATTTTGAATCGAATCCAGCAAAACGATAAAATAATCCTGATTGTAAATTTCACTCCTCGAAGTCTGCAACACAAATGTTTGTCTGTCTTGTTGATTCACACGGATCTCTAATGACGTTTTAATTTCCTGAAAATCTTGCTCCTCGATAACTTCACACAAAGAAGGCAACTGATTTTTCAGATATTTCCATTTGGAAACTTTTGGAACGTTAAAATGTTTGGAAAAATAATCATTCATCAAAAATATATTCCAATCGGTTTCCTGTTTTTGCAGGATAATAATTCCAGTTTCAATATTGTTCAAAATAGAACGGTAAATAATGTCTTTTGAAACTTCTTCGTTTTGTTTGTTTTTTAGATTTTCATACAATTTAAATACGTTGGAATAATTTTCATACGATTTATGCTTTGAAAAATCGGAGGTGAAATCATTTTGCAAAATAGAAGTAATCGTTCTGTCGAAAAGTAAAAAGGCCTGCTTCACATAAAAATACATTTCAACGAGCAGTATAAAAATGATAAGGACACCAAATACGGCCGTGAAAACCAGTCCTTTTTGAAAAAGAAAGAAGGAAATTCCGGTAGTCAAAAGAATAAGTAGCAATCTTATAAAAAGGAGATGGTATATTTTCCAGGATGTAAACATATTAGTTGGTGCTGATGTTATATTTTTCAATTCTTCGGTATAAAGCACCTCTTGACAATCCCAATTCCTCAGCCGTTTTACTGATATTGTTATTGTTTTTCAATAGCATCTTTTCGACGGCTGATTTTTCGATAGCCGACAGCTGAATATCGTCTGGATTATCCTCGTAAGTTGTTATTTGTTCTAAATCTAAGTCGGAAACTTTAATATGATTTTTCTCGCAAAGAATCACGGCGCGTTCTATTCTGTTTTCCAATTCTCTGATGTTTCCGTTCCAAGCATGTTTTTCGATTTGTTCCAATGATTTTTCATCAAAAGCGATTTCATCTCGTCCGTACTTAGCCATCATTTTTTGCAAGAGATAGTGAGCCAAAGGGATCTTGTCTTCGTTGCGTTCTCGTAATGGAGGCAAAACAATTTCCATAGTGTTAATGCGATAATATAAATCCTCCCTAAAGTTTTTATCTGCTACTTCTTGCTTTAAATTCAAGTTGGTGGCGGTAATAATACGAACATTCAAAGGTCTTGATTTGGATTCGCCCAATCGGGTTATTGTTTTGGTTTGAATAGCCTGAAGGAGTTTAGATTGTAGATGCAGTGGTACATTTCCAATTTCATCTAAAAAAATAGTTCCATTTTCAGCCAATTCAAAACGTCCCGGAGTATCTGTTTTGGCATCGGTAAAAGCTCCTTTGGCGTAACCAAATAGTTCGCTTTCAAAAATATTGGCATTCAAAGAACCCAAATCAACGGGAATAAAAGCATTATTTTTTCTTTCGGACTGCAGATAGATGTGATGTGCCAAAACAAATTTACCGGTACCATTTTCTCCAAGGATTAAAACATTGGCTTCTGTTATTGCGACTTTATCAGCCAGTAAATAAGCCTTTTTTATAGCCTCTGAATTACCAATAAAGAAATCGTCAGTAGTGGCAACATCAATTAGTTTCTTTTGTTCTTTGCGTGATTTACTAACAGCTTGTCTAACAATATTAAGCAATTTTTCGTTGTCCCAAGGCTTTAAAATATAATCAAAAGCCCCTGATTTTAATCCTTCAACAGCTGTTTCTACTTTACCAAAAGCGGTCATTAAAATAACAATGGTTTTTGGCGAAAGCGTTTTTATTTCCTTTAACAGATACAAACCTTCTCTTCCGTCCTCGAAACCTATTCTGTAATTCATGTCGAGTAAAACCACATCAATGGTACTTTTTGACAATAATTCAACCACATTTTTTGGATTAGTGCGTGTATAAATGTTCTCAAAATGTTTTTTGAGCAGCATCTTAGCAGCAAAAAGGATGTCTTCCTGATCGTCAATCACTAAAATGCTTGCGTTTGTCTTTTTCATTAACTGTTCGTTTTTGGACAAAAAGTGTTCAATACTGAACACGTGAAATTTGTATTAAAAGTAAAATATTTAAAAATCAGGCGATTGCAAGGTTTAAAATTTTGGCACGAAATTGCTTTGTACACTTGAAAATAACAACAATGGACACCATCCTTCCTCGTAAAAATAATAAAAATAAGTATCTATTCATCGCATTGCCGCTTTTTTTGGTTTTGGTCTTTTTGGTTTATTCTTCAGTGACTAAAAAAAGGAGCCTGAATGTCAAAAGAGCAGAAATTACTATTAAAACAGTCGAAAATAATTTCTTTGAAGATTTTATCGTGTTTCAGGCAAAAGTAGCGCCATTGAATTCTATTTTGATTAATATTACCGAAGGTGGCGCTGTTCAGGAAATTTATGTTGAAAATGGGGCGATGGTAAAAAAAGGACAAGCTTTGGCCCGACTTTACAATCCCAACACCGAGTTGAATTATATGCAACAAGAAACTGCCATTATCGAACAAATCAATAATTTGAACAAATCAAAACTCGATTTAAGAAACCAGGAGTTGAATTTGGCCAAAGATTTAATTGCAATAGAGCACGATTATTTGGATTCTAAAAATTTATACGATTTAAATAAGAAATTATTTGAGCAAGAAATCCTTTCTAAAAATGAATGGGAAAAAACAGTAGAAAATTTACGTTTCCAGAAAGAAAGAATGAAAATCATTAAGGAAAGTGTTACCAAAGAGAAACGGGCGAATCAAATCCAAATTGGACAACTGAATCAATCTATCGCTTTCATGGATAAAAGTTTGGGGATTTTGAGAACAAACAAGCAGCATTTTTTAATCTCAGCCCCGCTTTCAGGAAGACTTTCTTCTTTTGAACCGATCCTGGGGAAAACATACATTCAGGGACTAAGTATTGGGACAATTGATGTAATGAAAGGCTATAAATTGCTTGCCGATGTGGATGAGTTTTATTTGAACAAAATCACTGATGGCCAAAAAGGAACAGTCGATTTTAATGGAAAACCAATCCGTGTTCAGATTACGAGAGTCATTCCCGAAATAAAAAGTGGACGATTTGTGGTCGAATTGAATTTCACTTCCTCAGAAAGTTTGAATTTACAACAGGGATTGAGTTTTGGGGTTAAATTAAATTTGTCAGAAAAAACAAAAACAGTAGTGCTTTCCAAAGGAAGTTTTTATGAAGAAACCAATGGAAAATGGATTTTTGTTGTCAACGGCAGCAAAGGAGAACGAAGAGCAATCAAACTTGGGAAAGAAAATCCATTATATTATGAAGTTCTTGGCGGATTGAAAGCTGGCGAAAAAGTAATCACGTCATCGTACAAAGATTATAAACGGGCGGAAATATTAAATTTAGAATAAGAAATAGTAGGAAACATAAAAATAGCATCAATCAAAAAACAAACAATAGTATGATTCAAATTAAAAATCTTTCAAGAGTATTTAGAACCGAGGAATTAGAAACGAAAGCATTAAGTGAAGTTTCTATAACCATAAATCAAGGTGATTTTGTGTCCATCATGGGGCCTTCGGGAAGCGGAAAATCCACTTTATTAAATATTGTTGGATTGCTCGACAGCGCTTCCAGTGGAAGTTATCAATTGTTAAATCAGGAAATGATTGGATTGAAGGAAAAAGGAAAATCGAAAGCCAGAAAAGAAAATATTGGTTTTATTTTTCAGAATTTCAATTTGATAGACGAATTATCGGTTTATGATAATATCGAATTGCCATTGATTTATAACAAAGTTCCTTCTTCTGAAAGAAAGAAAAAAGTAGAAGCAATTGCCGATAAATTAGGGATTTCACACCGATTAAAACATTATCCACAACAGCTTTCCGGAGGACAACAACAACGTGTGGCCGTGGCAAGAGCTTTAATTAACGATCCGAAAATCATCCTTGCCGATGAACCTACAGGAAATCTAGACAGCAAAAACGGAAATGAAGTTATGGAATTGCTCACTGATCTACATTCCAACGGAGCAACGATCCTGATGGTTACACATTCTGAGTACGATGCGTCTTTTTCCCAAAAAACAATTTTGATGAAAGATGGAATGATACTTTCAGAAAAAAGTAATAAGCGGAATGTAGATGTATTAGTAACCGAATTAAAAAAATAAAGACATGCTAAAAGTAATTGTAACGCTAACGACCTTGTTATTAAGTTCTATTTTATTGGCGCAAGTATCAGAAAACAGAGAAGTTGCCTCCTTTTCAAAATTACAGGCTTCACAAGGAATTGAAGTTTTTTATACCATTTCAAATATAAGAAGTGTAAAAGTAGAAACTGATAATTTAGAAAAATTAATTTTGGTAAAAACGGAAGTCGAAAATAATGTTTTAAAATTATATATCGGTTCAAAAGGGTCTAAAACCAAGAATACCAAAACAAATTTTATGAGGATAAACAACATAAATACAATTAATGGAATTGATTTTAAAATGTTGAAAATTACGATTTCTGGTCCCAATTTAGAAAGTATTAAAGCACTTTCTGCCGCTACTATTAAGATTGCAAACTTGAATAAAACACCCGGTTTGGATCTTGCAGTGAGTTCATCGGGAAGTATTTCGGGAAGCTTCGAATGTTCAAATGCTGTGATTGAAGCCTCCTCTAGTGGCTATCTTGCAGCCACAATTAATGCTTCTACAATTGAAATTGAATCAAGTAGCTCCTCTGATGTCGTTTTATCCGGAAAAGCAAAAAAAATTACTGTTAATACTAGTAGTTCCGCTGCTTGTAGACTAAAAAATTTAGAGGCTGAAGCCGCAATAATTAAAGCGAGTAGTTCTGCTAATGTTATTGTAACAGCGACAAAGTATATCAATGCAAGCGCATCTTCAAGCGCTGCTATTCGTTTTTATGGTAATCCATCTCAAATTGAAAAAGCAGAAAGCTCATCAGGTTCTATTTCCAATAAATAATCTACAAAATCAATAATCTCGGACAGATTAAATAAAAAAACTAGAGTTATGCTGAAAAATTGGACACAAATATTTTTATACCATCTAAAAAAAGATAAGCTGTTTGCTGCTTTGAATGTTTTAGGATTGTCAATAGGAATAGCAGGATTAATTTTTGCCATTCTATATTGGAATGATGAACAAAGCTATGATCAATGGAATCCTGAAAAAGACAAAGTATTTAAAGTTTTTACTGATATAGGGAAAAATGTAATTTGGCCCTACAATCCTGTCACTTTAGAAACCTATTTAAAAGACAACCCGAGCGTAGCAAATGTGAATTATCACGATGGGTACCATGCGGATTTTTTTAAATACAAAGAAAAAAAACACTTTATAAATAAAACGCTAAATACTCAAAACGATTTCTTTGAATTGTTCCCTTTTGAAAGAGTAGCAGGCAACTTAAGTACTGCTTTACTAAAAGAGAATAGTGTAGCGATGAATCAAGAAACCGCTAAATTATTTTTTAAAGAAGAAAATCCAATTGGGAAGCAAATAATTTATGAGAATACCATTTTAACCGTAACAGCGGTATATAAAGTCCCAGGGAATTCCTCCATTAATCCTACAATGGTGATTAACCAGATAAAAGAGCAGCTTTTAGAAAATAAAGATTATTGGGGCAATTTTTATTATCATTTGATGATAAAATTAAAAGATCCTACTAAAGCAGAAGAAATAACCAAAAAAATTAACGAGTTATATTATCAAAATAAAACAGTTAAAGATGCAAAATCAGATGGAATGTCAGTTGAAGAGTATATAAAAAGTTACGGTTCCATAAAATCAGTTCTAAACCCATTGATTACCATCCGATTGCATGCTATTGTGCCTGGTATGCCGGAAGGAAAAGGAAATTATCAATTCCTAGTAATAATGCTAGGATTATCCGTACTTATAATTATTCTTTCTATCGCAAATTATATCAATTTGGCTACAGCCAATGCTATAAAAAGAGCCAAAGAAGTGGGAATTCGTAAAATCATTGGGGCCTCCAAAATGAATATTGTTTGTCAATTTATTTTTGAATCCATACTAATCACTCTGTTTTCGATATTTCTAGCCTTAGTAATTGTAGAATTAAGTCTGCCTTTTTACAATGAATTTTTAGAAAAAGAATTAATCATATACGGAAGTCAGTTTTACATCCAGCTTATTTTAATTTTTATTATTACTGTGAGTGTTGCAGGAGTTTTTCCAGCTGTTTACGTGGCTAATTTTGAGACTTTAAAAGTACTAAAAGGTAATTTTGGGAGAAGCAAAAGTGGTATTTGGTTGCGTAACGGAATGCTGATTCTTCAATTTGCTATTGCTAGTTTTTTTATTGTCGGTTCTTATATTGTTTATGATCAGGTCACTTATTTAGCGAATAAAGATTTAGGATTCAAAGGCGATCAAGTAGTTGCTATAAGGTGGTTTAAATCAAAGGACATTGCAACTCACAAAGATGCGAATCAATTAATCTTTAAAAAATATCAAACCATAAAATCGGAAATCGTAAAAATTCAAGGCATTCAACAAATTTCAACAGGAACTTTTAAGTTTGGTGGAGGAAATGATAATAGTAGCAGTTTTTCCTATAATGGAGAAAACATTCAGGCTAACAACTTAGCTATAGATTACAATATGCTTGACATGATGCAAATTAAAATCAAAGAAGGTAGGAATATTTCTGAAAAATTAGCCTCGGATAGTATCAATTCAATGCTGATTAATGAAACAGCATTGAGCATGATGAAAGAGAAAAATCCTATTGGGAAAGAGGTACTTTGGCAAGGTAAAAAGTTAAAAATAATAGGGGTTGTCAAAGATTTTAATTTGTTGAGTCCACAATCAAAAGTTCCTCCTATGGTTTTCTTTCATCTGAAAACCAATGACTGGCTATTAGGAAATTTGAACAATATTTATGTGAAAATTGATGCAAATAACTCTGGGCAAACTTTAGCAAAAATTGAGGAATTCTGGAAAGAAAATGTAGATCAAGAGTATCCGTTTAAATATGATTTTGTAGACAAACAATATGCAAGAACATATGAATCTTATGTAAAACAAAAGAACCTATTTTCATTGCTAAATTTTGTGGTGATTGGCATTGCTCTTTTTGGTTTGTTTGCTTTGGCTTCGTATTCGATACAAAGTAGGATGAAAGAAATAGCCATCCGTAAAACCCTTGGTGCAGAAACGAATGCGCTACTGAAAGAATTGTCTAAACAATATATTTTGTATTGCATCATTGGTTTTTTAATTGCTTTGTTTCCAGTGTATTATTTGTTGAACAAATGGCTCGAAAATTTTGCCTTTAGGATTGACATCACTGTATTTCCATTTATTTTTGGATTCCTCATACTATTAGTTTTAACATTGATAATTGTGCTTTTAAAAGCGTATACGGCAACCCGAGTTAATGTTTTACATTACTTAAAATACGAATAACCATGCTAAAAAATTGGACACGAATATTTTTATACCATCTCAAAAACGAGAAGCTTTTTTCGGCTTTGAATGTTTTCGGACTAGCAATAGGAATTGCAGGCTTAATTTTCGCTTTACTATATTGGAACGACGAACAAAGTTATGACGCCTGGAATCCCGAAAAAGACAAAGTGCATCAGGTTTTAGTAGAGTTAACAGGAATGCCCGTTTTTTCAGATTGTGCTTTATTCCTAAAACCTATTTTAGATAAAGATGCTAATGTAGAAAAGATCGTTTATGCTGACAGTTGGTATCAAAAGGATAAAATTATCTACAAAGGCAAGAAAGAAATAGTTGATAAAATTATCAATGTTGAAGCTGATTTCTTTTCGCTATTTCCATTCGAAATTATTAAGGGAGATGCTGTTTCGGCATTAAAAGATGATTCAAGTGCTGCTATTTCAGATGATATTGCTAAACGAGTTTTTGGTAACGAAAATCCAATTGGAAAACAAATAAAATGTTTGGATCAAATGTTTGTGGTACGCGCTGTGTATAATATTCCAGGGAATTCCTCAATTGCTCCAGATGTCGTGATGAATAAAATGAAAGAATGGACGAGTGGGAATACGACATCTCCTTTTGTCCTTAAATTACTTTTAAAAGTTAAAGATCCGTCAAAAATTGAGAATACTCGAAAGAGCTTGGAAAGAATGTATAATGGCGATTTCATTGAAAGAATAGCTAAGCTGGAGGGGTTTACTCCCGAGGAAATGGCTAAGAAAATAGGTTATTTTAATGTAGTTATAGAGCCACTTTCAGAAGCGAGATTACATTCTATTGCAGATGGATATCCTGAAGGCAGAGGGAATTATCAGTTTTTGTTGATTATGGTCGGGTTATCTGTTTTAATACTCATTCTTTCGATTGTAAATTATATCAATTTGGCTACAGCTAATGCAGTTAAACGTGCTAAAGAAATTGGGGTTCGTAAAGTTGTGGGTGCTTCAAAAAGTACTATTGTTATTCAATTTATTTTTGAAACTGCTCTAATAAGTTTGTTTTCGATTTTACTAGCATTGGTTATTGTTGAGTTGACTTTGCCGTATTACAACGATTTTTTAAATAAGAGTTTACGAATAATTGGCAGTCAGTTTTATCTGCAATTAATTTTGATTTTCAGTATTACAGTTTTGGTGGCAGGAATACTTCCAGCCGTTTATGTTGCTAATTTTGAAACTTTAAAAGTTCTGAAAGGCAATTTTGGAAGAAGTAAAAACGGAACCTGGTTGCGTAACGGAATGTTGATTTTCCAGTTTATGGTGGCTACTTTCTTTATTGCTGGTTCTTATATTGTGTATCAGCAAATCGATTATCTAACTAATAAAGATTTAGGCTTTAAAGGAGATCAAGTGATTGAAATAAATTTGAATTTTCCTAATTCCGATTATGAAGTGAAAAAGGTTGGACAAAATATTTACAACAAATACAGTACTATTAAACAAGAATTGGCTAAAATAAAAGGAGTTGAACAATCTTCTACAGGTCTGGTTTCATTCGATGGTTCAGACGATTCATTAGGTGGAGTATTGTATAAAGAAGAGCTTTTTAAAGGACGAACAATTGCGGTAGATTACGATTTGCTCGAAATGATGAAAATTAAAGTCATAAAAGGTAGGGGACTTGATAAAAAATACGCTAAAGACACCATTACTTCTGTACTAATTAATGAAACAGCCCAAAAATTAATGAGTATGAAAGACCCAATTGGACAAGAAATTATTGTTAAAGAACGAAAGTTAAAAATCATAGGAGTTGTTAAAGATTTTAATTTATTAAGTCCTGAAGTAGAGGTGTCAGGAATGTATTTCTATCATCTTAAAACGGTAGATATTGCTCAAAACATCAATAAGGTTTTCGTAAAACTAAAATCGGATAATATTGAAAATACGATTGCTGATATTGACAAATTATGGGCAACGGTTGATACTGACTACCCATTTAAATATGATTTTGTAGACAAACAATATGCAAGAACCTATGAATCTTATGTAAAACAAAAGAACCTATTTTCATTGCTAAATTTTGTGGTGATTGGCATCGCTCTTTTTGGTTTGTTTGCTTTGGCTTCGTATTCGATACAAAGTAGGATGAAAGAAATAGCCATCCGTAAAACTCTTGGTGCAGAAACGAATGTGCTACTGAAAGAATTGTCTAAACAATATATTTTGTATTGCATCATTGGTTTTTTAATTGCTTTGTTTCCTACTTATTATTTGTTGAATATGTGGTTAGAGAATTTTGCTTTTAGAATTGAAATGACCTTATTTCCATTCCTTTTTGGTTTTATAATACTATTGGTTTTAACGTTAATCATTGTTTTGTCAAGAGCCTATCAAGCAACAAAAACAGATGTTTTGAAATATTTAAAATATGAATAAAGAAACAGTTATAACACTTTTATTTTTAATTTTTAGTGCTTTTGCCAGCGGTCAAGAAAATTCTTGGTCGCTTACAAAATGCATGGAAACGGGTTTGCAGAATACGATCGAAATAAAAATTAGGCAGCTAGAAATAAAAATAACAGAGCGATCACAAAATTCGGTTTTAAATCGAATGTTGCCAACGATCGATTTAAATGGACAACAAGGGTACATTTTAGGTTCCACGATTGACCCAGCCACTAATGCAAGGGTAAGTTCTAATTTTCAAAGTGATAATTTTTATCTCAATGCCAGAACGAATCTGATTGATTTCGGCGCATTTGCGAATGCTCAAAAAGATAAAATCAATATCGAACAAGCCAAAGCCGAAAAAGAAGTTTTAGAAAACGAATATAAACTGCAGCTTTTGGAAAGCTATTATCAGGCACTTTATACTCAGGAATTATCTAAAATCCAAAATGAACAACTGAAACAAGCTGCTTTTAATTTGGACAGAGTAACTAAAGAAGTAGCAATTGGTAGCAAACCTCAAAGCGATTTGTATGATATGCAATTGAGCTTTTCGGAGGAAGAAAACCGAAATTTGGAAACCGAACAATTGTATGCTATTAAAAAAATGCAATTGTTCCAATTGATGAATATTAGCGATGCGGGTCTTTCGGATGCAGTGGTGTTGGAGTCTTATTTTAACGAAAGAGCCACCGAAGATTTTGATCAACAAATATTTAATCCTAAAATAAAGCTTGCGGAACTCCAATACGAAAACAGTTTGAAATCGATTCGTGTAGAACGCGCGCTCAATTTACCGGTGTTATCAGCCTATTATGGGTTTTCCTCTTTTTATTATAAAACTTTAAACCAGATGAATTCAAACACGGATGCTTTTTTCACTCAATTAGAAGCGAATAAAAGTCACCAGATAGCAATGCAATTGACAATTCCGGTTTTCAACGGATTTAGGAATGCTAAAAAAATTAGTGTTTCAAAAATAGTTAGTGAAAAGACAAATCTGGT
This sequence comes from Flavobacterium sp. RSP15, assembly GCF_003968755.1. Lineage (GTDB taxonomy): Bacteria > Bacteroidota > Bacteroidia > Flavobacteriales > Flavobacteriaceae > Flavobacterium. Next base: position 190,730 of record NZ_RYDL01000001.1, read on the forward strand.
TATCGAACAGACAAAACAAGTCTTGCGCAATCAAATTGAATTAGAAAATCAAAACAAAAGAAATTATACGGAGTTTCAAGATAAATTGAACCAAAAACAGTCTTATGCGAAGGCATCTCTGGCCACTACCCAAGCCAAATTTGAAAGTGGAAAAGTGGAAGCTATTTTATATTCATCAGTAAAAAATCAATTTATTTCTGCAGAATATGAAGTGCTAAAAAACAACCTTCGGCTGCAATATGTAGACCTGAAGATTAATTTGTTAAGAAAGGATCGGTTGTATAAATAAAGACTGATATTTAAAATCATTCACAATCTTTTAGAAACAACTTCTTTATATCCTGCATGAAATGGTTCGTAAACAGTTTCGTATGGACCACCATAATTTGCAAACCTTCAAAGTCATTTGATTTTGAAGGTTTTTTTCTAAAAAAAAATAGTTTATATCATTTATCTCAAATCATTTTTAGTTTCATAGCCGATAATTTTATAGGCTAAACAAGTATTCACAAGAAGGAAAAAATATATGTTTCATGTAAAGTATAGACCTACACGATTTTTAAAACCTCAGGTCAGTCACTCCTGCAAGGTTTATAAAATCGTATACGCCTTTTTTTTTACCTAATGAAACCCTGTTTTTTTGAGAAAAGTCTATCATTTTGATAGGCTTTTTTTATGCCCTTTTTTGGTACGTAAGCCGTAAGTTGTTTGCTTACTTGACATTAGTTGTGATTGTGATTTCTTGGAACACCTTTTGGCATAAGCGATGAAGAACATAAAATTCATTCTAATGAAAAATCAAGTAAATACTATTTACAAACAGGCAGAACGATTTGCCGAAATCACAAAAACCGCAATCCTTAGCGGAAAAATTGTGCGGGCAAAAAAACATTGCGCTTCAGGCAGGGAACGTTTTTCCTGAGGATACGGCGCAACGAGTGATTGCTATTTCATCTAAAGGAGGAACGCCGTTGGTGGTGGTCAAAAACAACCAAGTGCAAGGGGTTATCGAATTGCAGGATATTATTAAAACGGGAATGAAAGTACGTTTTTAGCGTTTGCGTAAAATGGGGGTGAAAACCGTGATGGTTACCGGAGATAATCCGCTTACCGCCAAATTTATTGCAGAAGCTGCTGGTGTTGATGATTTTATTGACGAAGCCAAGCCTAAGGATAAGATGAACTAAATCAAAAACGAGCAACAAAACGGGAAACTCGTGGCCATGATGGGCGACGGTACGAATGATGCACCTGCTTTAGCACAAGCCGATGTATGTGTTGCGATGAACAGCGGAACACAAGCTACCAAAGAAGTCGGAAACATGGTTGATCTAGACAATGATCCAACCAAGTTAATTGAAATTATTGAAATTGGTAAACAATTGTTGATGACCTGAGGGACGCTTACTACTTTCTCGATTGCGAATGATGTTGCCAAATATTTTGCTATTGTCCCAGCGCTTTTCATTACGGCGATTCCCGCACTGGAAGGTTTGAATATCATGCGTTTGCATAGCCCGGAAAGTGCTATTTTAGCAGCGGTAATATTTAATCCGATTACAATTCCGATATTGATTCCACTGGCATTAAAAGGAATTGATTATAAGCCGATTGGCGCGAGTTCCATCCTAAAAAGAAACCTGTTGATTTACGGTTCAGGTGGATTGATTGTTCCTTTTATCGGAATTAAATTGATCGATATGGCAGTGGCTTTATTTATGTAAAAATACAATGAGACGTTGCAATGCAACGTCTCTACAAAAAAATGAAAAATATATTTTCAATATTAAAATTGACCTTATTTATGGTCGTTTTATTAGCGGTTATTTATCCAATGGCGATTTTTGGAATTGCTCAATTGGCCTCAAACAAAGGAAAAAGAGAAATTATTTTAGTAAACGGAAAAGTAGTAGGCTATCAAAAAATTGGACAAAAATTCGATAAATCCAATTACTTTTGGGGTAGACCTTCGGCGGTGGATTATAACGTGGCAGGAAGCGCTGGAAGTAACAAAGGACCCAGTAATGCGGAATATCTGGTTTTGATACAAAAGAGAATTGATACGTTTTTGATCGTTCATCCGTATTTGAAAAAAGGAGCAATTTTTGCCGATATGGTTACGGCTTCGGGAAGTGGATTGGACCCGAATATTTCCCCGGAAGGAGCTTTAATTCAGGCGCAACGAGTGGCCAAAGAAAGAAAGTTATCAAAAGTAAAAGCTCTGGTAGAAACTAAAATTAATAAGCCAATAATAATGGGTACTTCAACAGTTAATGTTCTGGAATTGAATGTAGCTTTGGATGCGTTGAAATAATGTTCCCTCCCTCATCAAAATGACAAATTGGAACGGAAAAAAATTAATACCTACAAGGTTTTTAGAATCCTTTCAGGAAAATAAAAAACTTTTTTACCCCAAAAGGCCTAGCCCCGATAGAAGGGAAAATCCTTTTGTCTCGTTTTTTTTAACGAGATAAAAGATTGGAATGATAGCGGGATTAGCTCTTAAAATAAATAATGAGGATGAGATTGCTTCGTTCCTCACAATGACTAAAACAATGAAAAAAATAATAGTTACTGCTTTAATAGCTTTAGGATCTACAACAATTAATGCTCAAGAAACCTGTAAAAGTCCATTGACGTTCTCAGGATATTTAGAAACGTATTACAGTTTTGATTTTGGGAATCCAGACCATCATGTGCGTCCGGGATTTTTTTACAGTCATAATAAGCACAATGAAGTCAATTTGAATTTAGGTCTTTTGAAATTGAATTATTCCAAAGATAATATTCGTGCTAATTTTGCTTTAATGGCCGGAACGTATGCCCAATATAATTTAGCCTCAGAACCAGATTTGTTGAAAAACCTATATGAGGCGAATGTTGGGCTAAAAATTTCGAAAGGCCACAATCTGTGGGTTGATGCGGGAATTATGCCCTCTCATATTGGTTTTGAAAGTGCCATTGGGAAAGATTGCATGACTGTGACACGAAGTATTTTGGCCGATAATTCTCCGTATTATGAAACGGGAGTAAAAATTGCGTATACCTCTAAAAGTGAAAAATGGTATTTGGCGGCACTGTATCTAAACGGGTGGCAACGCATTCAGAAAATTGACGGGAACCAGACTCCGGCTTTTGGAACACAAATTACGTATAAACCAAATGCTAAAATGGCATTGAACTGGAGTACTTATATAGGGAACGAACAACCGGATACCGACAGAAAATGGCGTTATTTTAATAATTTTTACGGGCAATTTAAAGTATCTAAAACGACAAGTCTGATTGCTGGTTTTGATATTGGTGCGCAACAAACCGCAACAAAAAATGGCCTATATGACATTTGGATTTCACCTGTTTTGATGGCGCAATACAAGCCAACCCCTAAAATTCAATTGGCTGCAAGAGCGGAATATTATCAGGATGAAAAAGGGGTTATTATTGCTACAGAAACAGAAAACGGATTTAAAACGTATGGTTTTTCGGCTAATTTTGATTATTTGGCAGCAGACAATATGATGTTTAGAATAGAAGCCAGAACTTTGAACAGTAAAGACGATATCTTTTTGAAAAACCACAATCCAATAGATAGTAATGTGTTTTTGACGACTTCTTTGGCGATTTCGTTTTAGATTTTAAAAATAGAATTTTACCATTAAGAGATTAAATTTCATTGAGCAAATGCATAATTCTTCTTAATTTCTCCTATGTTAGGGTGTTTTACAAGAAAAATCATTTTTGCCTATGAAATAAAATGTTTTTAGTTCTTTATAATGCAATTGGTGCTGCAAGGCAACTATCTGGAATGTCAAATGCTTTTACTAATGAGACAGCATCCGGCCTTATTTCCCAGCAAAGCTGATTGACCATCTTGCGTATGGCTTTTGTTTTTATCCCCTCCATGTAGCCATCTTCAAGATACCAGCCTTTATTTTTCTCCATTTGTGAAAGCGCATACAACTGGCATAATTTTGTCACTATTTCCTTGTTTTTCTGATCTTCAATAGCTTGTACGGCTTTTTGAAACTGCTCCAGAACAATTCGCTCCAGATATGCCTGAGCCACATCAATCATGTGGTGCTGCACCACATTAAAGGCATCATAAGGTTCAAGTCCACCATCAATCAGTTTTTTTAATCGTTTTGCTGCCGATGCCAATATCGTTTTTTCCCTATATTGAAAGGCATCCAGATGAAAGGCATCCTCTAATAAATGATCCTCATCTGTTTTTCGGGTTATAATAGGATTTTTTTTAGCAATAGCAGTTTTAGCAGTCTCAAAAACGTAATTTATCATACCCATAGCATCCATTTCTCCAAATGTCTTGCGGAATTCCGACAACCTATTTTTAGCAACTAATTGCATTAATACCGTATTATCCCCTTCAAAGGTTGTATAGATTTCGGTATCATTTTTCAAGGCATCGATCCTGTTTTCTGATAGGTATCCTTTGCCACCGCAGGCTTCACGGCATTCCTGCAAAACAGCAGTAGTACTCCAGGTTGAATACGCTTTCATTCCGGCAGCCAAGGCTTCAATTTCTGGCATTTCAGTTTCTGTTCGTTCTAGGTATCTATTTGTCACGTATTGCAACGCAAAATGAATGGCATACGTTTTTGCCAGCAAAGGAAGTAGCCTGCGTTGGTGTATTCTGTAATTTAAGATTGGAACTTCTGAACCGCCTTCGGGTCCAAATTGCCTGCGTGAGTCGCTATACTGTATCGCTATTGTTAATCCGGATTTGGCTGCCGCCAAAGCAGATCTCGGAATCCCAATTCGGCCGCCAACTAAAGTGCCTAACATCGTAAAAAAACGGCGATTGTCACTTGGAATTGGACTTTCAAATTTTCCTTCATCATTTACCGAAGCAAATCGATCCAACATGTTTTCTTTTGGAATAACGACATTTTCAAAACGAATGGTACCGTTATCAACGCCATTAAGTCCCATTTTATGTCCGCAATCACTAATAGTAATGCCTTTCAGGATTGTACTATTAGTATCCCGTATTGGAACAATAAAGGCATTTACGCCGTAATCCATTTCATCAATAATCAATTTAGCAAATACCGTAGCCATTTGACCGTGTACTGCCGCATTGCCAATGTATTCTTTCTGCGCCTTTTCATGTGGTGTATGAATGATAAACGTTTGGTTGTCGTGGTTATAAGTAGCAGTTGTTTCTAATCCTTTTACATTTGAACCGTGATTGGTTTCGGTCATGGCAAAACAGCCGGGCAACTTTAGCGAACCAATATCTTTTAAGTATTTGCTGTAATGTTTTTCGGTACCTAGTGATTGTATGCTCATTCCCCAAAGCCCGAATTGCACTCCAAATTTAATAACCAGACTTAAATCATGGTAGCTTAATGTTTCCATTATAGCAAAATAATCGGCACTATTTTCACCGCCGCCGTATTGCTTAGGATACGCCATATTCCCCAGATTTTCTTTTGCAAGAATTGTGCACCAATCGTACACTTTTTCACGATATACCGCTGTATCAGTTGAAGTTTCATAGGCAAAATCTGGTCGACTGATGACCGTTTTCACTTTTTTAATAATAGCAGACTGTTTGCCATCCAGAATCTGAGTTAGTTTTTCTATGTCGAATGTGTTGATCGTATGATAATTTGAAGTAACGGTTTTTGCCGTTTTTTTTAAATTTGAAACGGCTTCTTCACCTAAAATTCCCAAATCGTTTTCCAGTTTCATAAAATCAGTCGCAAGATCTTTGATAACAGAATTTTTTTCTGCAAGTACCATTGAAACATCAAATATAGATTTCAGCAGAGGATTCTGATCAATAGCAGTATCTATTTCAAATTTCCACTCCGCAAGTTCTATTCTTGAAGGAGGTCCTGAAACCGTTACTTTTGAAAGTAGATATTCCTGCTCTTTTCTGGAAATCCATTGTTGTGAACGTATGAACTCTTGCAAAGTAACAAACTCTTTTTGAGTTAAAAGATCGTCTGACCAAGCAAGGTAAAATAAAGGAATAAAGGCTTTGAGTTTTGAATTTTCCATAGCACACTTTAATTAAAATAATATTTTCAGTTGGGTTAAGATAGAAAAAATTAATGAATAAAATGACGTAACAACGGGATACTTCTGTATTTAGAGCGGAAAATAACTCTCAAAAAGTATCAAAAAAATTAGAAAATACTGCAATTGGTTTTTCTTTAAGATTCATTAATTTTTATCAAATGAGAAGTATTAGTACTAAAAAAAAAAATTAATTAATTCAAGGTCAAAGCTCCTAAAATTTCTTCTGATAAAAAAGGACCTCCGGGATATCTGGCCGTATAATCTAAATTCATCCAGATTTGGCCGCGTTCATCAACATGATAAAAGAGTTTTTTTTCTTTGCTTTCATTTACAAAAAGGATATTTTTAATTAGAAAATTTACTTTTTCTAAATCAGTAACTGAACCAATCAGTATTTCCGGATAAATGTGCCCTTTGGTATGAATCAATCGCGGTGTACCACCAATAGCTTTGATACTGGCTGCCATTAATATTGAATGGTCATCGCAATCACCCGAAAAATAAAGTAAGGACTCCGTGGCTGCTGCTATATAATCCCCGCCTTTTGGATCGCTGACGTAGTTCCACCGATTGTTAATTTCTTTGAAAACTGCAAAACACTGGATAATAGTCCTGTAATCCGAATACCCTTTTATATCTTTAAAATGTTTTGACGTTGCCATAATTGCAAAATTTCTAATTTTAGGATTTTGATATTCTATCGCATTAATAATCTTAGATTTACTAGGGAAAGGAAGTAGCTTAGCAATGATAATATCTTGCGGATATGGATTGTCTGACATGGTATACATGATAGAATTGTAATCTTCAAAAACGCTGTTAAACCCATAATTCCCTATTGTAGAACCATAAATTAAAATTAAAAAATAAAGGATAATACAAAAAAGAATAATCGTTCTCATGAACCGCAAGAGCACTTGAATAACGACTATCATTACTATAAACAGAACGACTCTATCAATATTAAGAGGCCAATTTGGGTTGATTAAATTCTGATGTAAGATGATAAAAACCGGAATGGCAATCAATATGTTCAGGACAAAAATAATAACGTCGTCCCAAGGTTTTGCAACCTGAAATTTTTGTTTAATTCCTTGAAAATTGATTTTTTTTATTTTTATCATGGTAGCATAAAAACAATAATCTAGACTGCTTTTACAATGTCTTCAAAAGTACCTTTTTTCTCGATAATTTTAAGTTGAAAAAGCTGATTTTGAATTTTGTTTAACATTTCAACAGTTAATGGTTTTGGTGACCACTGTGTTAACGACAGCCATTCTTGAATATCTTCTATTTTTTGATGGTAATTTGAAGCCAACGTTTTGTCAATACTTGGAATGTCTTTGAAATCTTCTGTAGTTTGATTAATGATTGCCAGAATTTTTGAAATAACATCTGAATGTTTTTCAAGAATTTCTTTACGTACCGCTATTACAAAGCAAGGCCAAGGTGTTGGGCAATCCGCAATTCTACGAAAAATTCCTTTATCGACTAATGGTTTAGTCATGAAGCGTTCCCACATGAAATAATCAGCCGTTCTATTTGTCAAGGCTTCAACAGCGCCGTCGATAGTATTTACAATTTCAAACTGAAGATTATCTGTTTTCCAACCTTGATTATTGGCATTGACATAAGCCATTAATTGCGAACCGGAACCCAATCTGGAAATGGCCACTTTGGTGTTTTCTAAGTCGGCTACTGTCTTATAATTGGAGTTTGCTGCTACGTGAATTCCCCAAATTAATGGACTTTCCACATACAGCTGCACTATTTTACTTGGGTTTCCGGCAACGATATCTTTTACAATTCCTTCGGTTAGGATTACGGCGATATCCGTTTCGCCGTCACGGAGCATTTGACACATTTTTCCGGTTCCTTCAGGAACATCAGTCCATTGTAAATCGATATTTTCTTTTTCGAAATCTCCGCTTTCTATGGCTAAATGCCAAGGAAGATTAAAATGTTCCGGAACTCCGGCTATTTTTATTGTGTTCATTATAGGTTAGGATTTTTTAATTCGTACCAATTCCAAGAAACGCCATCTTCCAGATATTGTTCCGTCATTTTTAGTCCAATTTTTTTTAATATTCTGTTTGAGGCAATATTATCCGTGTGTGCTGCGGCTTCCATAATTTTGATTTTCATTACATTAAAACCATAATCCAGCCATGCAAAACTGGCTTCACTAGCATATCCTTTTCCCCAGAATTTTTCGTTCAACCGATAGCCAATGTCATAGAAATGAATTTTGTTATTTACTATTTCAGTGTTGTATTTTAATCCGGCCCAACCAATTAATTCATTCGTTTCTTTCAAAACAACCACAAATCGCCCAATATTATTTTGAACGTATTGTGTTCTAACAAGTTCTATATAGGAATGTACTTCGCTAATATCCGTCAATGGTTTGTTCCAAAGATATTGATGTACCTTAGGATTGCTGTCCATTTCAAATAATGCGTCGGCATCTGAAAATAGCATTTCTCTTAAAATTAATCGGTCGGTTTCTAAAATAAGATTCATGTTTTATTAGAAATTTCATGGTTAACGATTTAGTCTGATAGCAGTGGTATTATGTCATTGCGAGGAACGAAGCACTCACATCATGAGATTGCTTCGTTCCTCGCAATGACATTCACCAAAAAAGATACAGTGCGGGAAATAGCTCCTAAAATCACACATTTATATCTTTAAAATTATTCAATTTTGCATACCGAATCATATTAGTGAAGGCTTCCTGATCTAGTTTGGGTATTTCCAGAATGGAGTTCAACAAAGTGGTATCGTATTCGTTGGCAGCTGTAGTAAAATACGGATTTAAATGTTTGCCAATGCTTTCATAATACAGTTTTTCGATGGTGTTTTTGTATTTGAAGTCAAACGAATTTTGTATTAAGGTAAAATTGGTATAGCCCACTTCCCTCATGATTAACTGTAATCCATCTGCCATATTGAAACTTTTATGATGTACAATATTAAGCTGTTCAATATCTTCTCTTTCAAAGGTATTTACAATCACTTTTGCCACATAATCAACAGGAATAATATTCAAAACAGTATCTTCATTGATAATAAAACGTACATTTTCTTGTTCACCTTTTCGTTGAGAGGTAAAATGGAAAAATTTTGCCAAAAGGTAAAAAACCATATATTTTGAAATAAAAAACTGGTTTTCTGTTCCTAACATTTTGCCACCAATGACACTTGGACGCAGAATTTGGAAGGGTAAATCAATTTTTTTACATTCTTGGGCTATAAAATTTTCAGAATGGAATTTAGCATTTTCATACGCATTGCGATGCTCTGGTTCAAATCCTAAACTATGAAAATCATTATCAATTAATCCTTTTCGGTTTCCAGAAGAAAAAGCAGTTCCGATGTAAATAAACTTTTTTATGAAAGGATGAAATAGATTAAAAAGGGATTTTGTGATTTTGGTATTTTCTTCAAAAATTTTTTCACGTTGTTCTTCATCGGTGGATAGATTCACAAATCCAGCTGAATGGATAAAATAAGCATCTTTTATTTGGCTTGAAAAAGTGTCCTGAATGACAGCCAAATCAACATCGATGATTTCAATGTATTGGTGCAGTTTTGCTGTGCCTTTATCTTTTATAACTTTAGGCGTATAATTGCTGGATAAAAGTTCGTTTATTCTATCTACAGCGGAGTTTTTACCTTTATTTCGTGCAATAATAAATAGTTTTCCATCAATTTTAGTATTGATGAAAAGCTCTAGAATTTCATACATAATATGAGATCCCAAAACTCCTGTTGCACCTGTAAGTATTATTTTCATTATTGTTTTGTTGTAAAAGCAAAGGTAGTTTTAAATACTAAATATTTCAGGTTTAAAGTTGCATAGAGTTTTTGAAATAGTCAATCAATACTTATCAACCTTTTACTTTCAAATCAGAAACAACAATTCGGAATCCGTCAGGATCAAGAAACATTTTTCCGTTTTTATTCCAATATGGATTTTTTGAAGTTATAATTGAAATATTATTATCTAAAAGTCTATTTATAAATTGATTATATTCTGAAATTGTTTTAGAGTAGAGCACTGTAACATCATCTTGATCAAAAGTATGATCGGCTTTTGCATCAGATTGTGTAAATTCAAAATGCCAATCTAGTTTTGGTTTTCCAATAAAAATTCCATTATAATTGTTATGGTTTTGAAAACCTCCAAGACGTTCAAAACCAAGAATGTTAACATAAAAATCTTCTATTTTTTCTAAATCGTCGGTGTGTCTTGCAATACGTAAGTTCATGTTTTTATAAATCTGAGATCAAAAATTGTTAATCTGCATTCTTAAATCAAAAGCTATTTACTCAATTTATCCAGCGTATACGCAATCAATTCATCTACCGCTTTGTAAGGATCTTCACTAAATGTTCCCGAAGCACGATTTGCAATTATTGCATTTAATGACAAAGCATTATGTCCTAGAAGGCTTGAAAGTCCATAAATTGCTGCGGTTTCCATTTCTAGATTAGTAATTTGGTTGTCACCGAATTTAAAATTATCCATTTTAGAATTTAATGCTTCATCTTGAATATTCAAACGCAACACGCGACCTTGAGGACCATAAAAACCACCTGCAGTTGCGGTAATTCCTTTGTGCATTTTATTGCTTTCGATTATTTTTTCCAATTTTTCGGAACATGCAATTACGTATGGTTTTCCTTTTCGTAAATCCCAATTGGTGTGTTTTACAAAAGCATCTTCCATTTCAAGATTCGAAACTTCGTCAATCAAATAGGAGCGGAGCATATTGTCCAAACCTAATCCGAATTTTGATAGTACAAAACTGTCTACAGGAATATCCGCTTGTAAAGAACCCGAAGTTCCAATTCGGATGATATTCAATGAAGTTAGCTTTTCTTTTGGCTGACGGGTTTCCAGATCAATATTGACTAAAGCGTCCAATTCGTTAATAACGATATCAATATTGTCAGGACCAATTCCTGTGGACATTACAGTAATTCGTTTGCCTTTGAAAATCCCGGTTTGGGTTTTGAATTCTCTTTTTTGTGTCGAAAATTCAATACTGTCAAAAAACTGTGTGATTTTCTCCACGCGATTTTGATCTCCTACAAAGAGGATATCGTGTGCAATATGTTCTGGTTTTAAATTCAAATGGTAAACGCTACCGTCTGGATTTAATATTAATTCGGATGATTGTATCATAGTTTTTTTGTTTAAATGTTTAAGGTTTCAAGTTGCTCAACTGAATACTAATAACTGAACACTTTTTCTAACCTCCAACACGTTTTACTTTAAAGCCTTTTTCTTTTAAAATAATCATTATTTTATCGCGATAATCCCCCTGAATAATAATAGAATCATCTTTAAAAGTTCCGCCAACACTCAATTTGGTTTTGATTTCCTTAGCAAGAACTTTAAAATCGGCGTCGGTTCCTTCATAACCCTCAATTATAGTGGTTGCTTTTCCTTTTCGTTTTTCGAATTTGCAAATCATAGGCTCCTTTTGAACGTATAATTCGTGTGTCATTTCTTCAATCGGCTCGTCAGGCGATGGTTCGTGATCTGGAAAAAGGTTTTTTAATTGGTCTTGTAAGTCCATATTATATTTAAATTATTTTTTACCACATAGAATCATAGCCATATTTTATAGAATGAGGCGTTTTACTTTTTTACAGTAAAACATTGCTATGTAAATTCAAAAATGGTTTGTATTATTCTGTTCTATCTATGTTTCTATGTGGTTAAAATTATGCTGTTTTTCTTTAAGTCTCCACCATTAAAAAAAAACAAAAGACATTAAGCATACACTTAATGTCTTTTGGTATCTGAAGTAAATTTAAGTTTATTTTTTAATAAGTCCCAAATCTACTAAACGTTCGTATAAATAGGCTCCCGAAGTAATGTCTTCGAATTTTTTTGGATGTTCTGCATCAATACAGTTTTCCAAACAATTCAATTTCATATCACTCACCGGATGCATAAAAAACGGAATAGAATACCGTGAAGTTCCCCATAACTCTCTTGGTGGGTTTACCACCTGATGAATGGTCGATTTCAATTTGTTATTCGTATGACGCGATAACATATCACCCACATTGATCACTAATTCATCCGGTTCTGCAATGGCATCAATCCATTCTCCGTTATGATTTTGCACTTGTAACCCTTTCCCTTGCGCACCCATCAACAAAGTAATCAAGTTGATATCACCGTGAGCAGCAGCACGAATAGCATTTTCTGGTTCAGACGTGATTGGTGGGTAGTGAATAGGTCGTAAGATTGAATTTCCATCTTTGGCATATTGGTCAAAATAAAATTCATCCAAACCAAGGTGAATTGCCAAAGCTCTTAAAACGTAAACACCGGTTTTCTCCAGCATTTGATAGGCCTCCTTACCGGCTACATTAAAACGAGGCAGTTCTTTTACTTCGACATTTTCAGGATATTCAGAAGCGTATTTTGAACCTTCGGATACGTATTGTCCAAAGTGCCAAAACTCCTTCAAATCGCCTTCTTTTCTGCCTTTCGCATGCTCTGTTCCAAAAGAAATATACCCTCTTTGTCCGCCAATACCAGGAATTTCATACCCGTGTTTTGTTTCTAAAGGTAAAGCGAAAAAATTTCTGATTTCACCATACAATTCATCAACCAACTGGTCGTTTAAAAAATGCCCTTTGAGTGCTACGAAGCCAATATCTTCAAATGCACTTCCGATTTCATTTACAAATTTTTGTTTACGTTTCGGGTCGTCCGAAAGGAAATCACGCAAGTCAACACTAGGAATGTTTTGCATACTTTTAAATATTTTTTAATAACTTGAAGGTTAAAAACCTTGCAGATACAAATGTAAAGAATAATTTTATATCTGAATTTTAAAACGTACAAACAATGTAAAAAAATATAACAAAACAATATCAAACTGTTATATTTTTTTATCTTTGAACCATATAATAAAACGGGAAAAATGACCTTTGACAAAAAAAATCTTACTGACGATCAATTATTAGATTTATATAAAAGAATACTGAAACCAAGACTGATAGAGGAAAAAATGCTGATTCTTATCCGTCAGGGAAAAGTATCAAAATGGTTCTCTGGAATAGGTCAAGAGGCAATTTCTGTTGGTGTTACGGCAGTTTTAGATTCGGATGAATACATTTTGCCAATGCATAGAAACCTAGGAGTTTTTACCGGAAGAAACATTCCGTTGTACCGACTTTTTTCACAATGGCAAGGCAAAGCCAACGGTTTTACTAAAGGACGTGATCGTAGTTTTCACTTTGGAACACAACAATACAAGATTATAGGAATGATTTCGCATTTAGGTCCGCAATTAGGTGTGGCTGACGGAATCGCTTTAGCCAATAAACTAAAGAAAAACGGAAAAGTTACTGCCGTTTTTACAGGCGAAGGAGCAACAAGTGAAGGCGATTTTCATGAAGCGTTGAATATTGCTTCGGTTTGGGAATTACCGGTTTTATTTGTGATAGAGAATAACGGGTATGGGCTTTCAACACCTACAAATGAACAATACCGTTGCGAAAACCTGGCCGATAAAGGAAAAGGCTACGGAATGGAAAGCCATATTGTTGATGGAAATAATATTCTGGAAGTTTATAATTTATTATCTGAATTAAAAGCTTCGATGAAAGAAAATCCACGTCCTGTTTTATTGGAATTTAAAACCTTCCGGATGCGTGGACATGAAGAGGCGAGTGGGACTAAATACGTTCCGCAGGAATTAATGGACCTGTGGGCGATTAAAGATCCAGTAGAAAATTATAGAAAATACTTGTCAGAAAATGGGGTTCTTACCGCGGATTTTGACGCTGCTTTACATGCTGAAATAAAGAAGGATATTGATGAAAGTTTGGCTATTGCCAATGCCGAACCAGAAATTGAAGCTACTTTAAGTGAAGAACTAAATGATGTTTATAAAACGCATGTATTTGAACAAGTTAACCCTTCAGAAAAAAAAGAAAATATTCGTTTTGTAGATGCCATTTCTGCCAGTTTGAGACAATCGATGGAACGCCATGAGAACTCAGTAATTATGGGCCAAGACATTGCTGACTATGGTGGTGCTTTCAAAATCACAGATGGTTTTGTAGCGCAGTTTGGCAAAGAGCGTGTCATCAATACGCCAATTTGTGAAAGTGCAGTGGTTTCGGCAGGAATGGGATTGTCTATAAATGGCTATAAAGCAATTGTGGAAATGCAGTTTGCCGATTTTGTTTCGACAGGATTCAATCCAATTGTGAATTTATTAGCCAAATCACATTACCGATGGTTAGAAAAAGCAGATGTTGTAGTCCGAATGCCTTGCGGTGGCGGAACACAAGCTGGGCCTTTTCATTCGCAGACCAATGAGGCTTGGTTTACTAAAACACCGGGATTAAAAGTGGTTTACCCAGCATTTCCGTATGATGCGAAAGGATTGTTGAATACTTCCATTAACGACCCAAATCCAGTACTGTTTTTTGAACACAAGCAATTGTACAGAAGCGTTTATCAAGAGGTTCCTTCTGATTATTATACGATTCCACTAGGAAAAGCGGCTTTGTTGAAAGAAGGAGATCAGGTTACGATCATCTCGTTTGGTGCCGCAGTGCATTGGGCTTTGGATACTTTAGCAAAAAATCCTGAAATTTCAGCGGATTTATTGGATTTAAGAACTTTACAACCTTTGGATACCGAAGCTATTTTTGCTTCGGTAAAGAAAACGGGAAGAGTAATTATTTATCAGGAAGACAGTATGTTTGGTGGAATTGCCAGTGATATTTCGGCAATGATAATGGAAAATTGTTTCAAATACTTAGATGCTCCTGTAAAACGAGTGGCAAGTTTAGACACACCAATTCCGTTTACTAAAGCATTGGAAGATCAATATTTGCCGAAAGGCCGATTCGAAAATGACCTAAAAGAACTATTAACGTATTAATTTTTAAATTATAAGTAGTTTATTTTTAGCGTTTTAATTCTAAAAATAACCTAATATCCAATAGATAATTATGAAAATTAAAATTGTACCAAAACAGCCGCCGCCTAGTTTTTTGGCACCGTAACCTGCGAGAATTGTTTTAAAAAATCCGTTCATCCATTTAAATTATTAAGGGCATAGTTTCACTTTATTTTATCGATTATTCAATTTTGCTTTTTCTTTAATGATATCGCTTATTTTTCGGTTTTCGATTTTGCTCTCTAGCCAAGAAATAATATCCAAATAAAGGAAAGCTCTTTTTTCATAGGTGTTTTTCTCCAGTTCTATAAATCTTGTTCTCATTTTTACAAATTCTTTTTTGATATCTGTTGGATAAATGGAGTTTAAATTTTTCAAAAACTTAATAATTTCTTTTTGCACTTCATGCAAATCATTCATTTTGATTAGGAATTTATAGGTGTTTTTCAATTGATTTTCCAAATAATAATCTTTTCCTAATTCATAATGAGCTATCAAACAGAGTAATCTGGCAAAACACATTAAATCTTCTCGCATGGAAAGATTTTTATTGTTTATGATTTTCTCCAAATAAAAAATACAATCTGTATATTTTTCATTCCCAAAATATATAGAAGCAAATTTATAGTAAAACAGCATTTCGTGGTGTTCATCAAGATGATCCGTATGTATTTTCAACTTGGCTAGAACTTCAGGAATTAAGTATTCTCCTTCTGCAAAAGTACCTTCCAGTATATGATAATTCAATTTATTATTATATAAATACAGAAATGATAAAGATGCAATATTATCATTTACAGGAAAATGGGAATCTTTTATGGTATTTTCCAGCAGTAATAAATATTTTTTGAATTTTGATTTGTACTTCAGCATGTATAGAGACTCCAATAAATAATGATTGCCTTTCAGGAAAAACACCGGATTTAAATGAATCATACTTGGGTTGTCATAAAAAAGAGTCACCCACTTTAAAGCATATTTGTAACAGGATAAAAAATCCTGAACTAAAAAGCTTCGCCAAAGATTGGCATTGTAAAACCAATATTTCTCTCTGAAACCGAACTTTTTCTCGTCAAATCTTGAAATATGCTTGTTGAAATAATCATCTATATAGGTGTATTCTTCGTCACTTTTTACATATCCGGTTTTAAGCATAATACCGTACAATTGCAAGGATAAATTAGATAATTTACTGGAAATGGTATTGCGATAATTCAGTTCTTTAGCCTGAATAACCAATTCATCTGCGCGTCCTTGAATACTTCGGGTTATGTATTGGGATTCAATGAGTTTCTCAAATTCTACAATTTCATAGGCCATGAG
The DNA here is from genome assembly GCF_003968755.1 of Flavobacterium sp. RSP15. Classification (GTDB taxonomy): domain Bacteria; phylum Bacteroidota; class Bacteroidia; order Flavobacteriales; family Flavobacteriaceae; genus Flavobacterium. Next base: position 207,052 of record NZ_RYDL01000001.1, read on the forward strand.
TTTTTCGTCATTTTCCAACGCTAAAATCTTTGTTTTATCCAAGATTTTTAAACTTTGCTTGTACAGCCCTTTATTGTACAAAATAGCAGCAAAATCAATTTGTTCTCTAAGCTGATATCGAATATTCTGACTGGGAATATTCAATCGGATGCTTACTAAAATTTGTTTGTATAAATACGATTTCAGATTGGATAATTGTACTTTTTTGATAATCCCACTTTTCAAAATAAGCTTCTCCTCATAGACTTCTGATTTGTCTAAAACATTAAATAATTCGATGAATTTTGTATTAGAACTGGTTTCTAATCGGCTGGCAAAAATCTTAAATTGTCTTTTTTCAGATTTTGAAAGCGATTTAATTAATACGAACAAGAAATCTTTTTGATGGTTAGCCATTGTAGAATAGTGTAGCTTAATGTTTTGTAATTCAATTGTTTACTAAGTTTTTTATTGCTTTATAAACAGTATATTTCATTAAATTGAGTTTTATATTAACGTAATGAAAGATATTTTTGTTATCAAGTTGTGAAATTACATTAAATAAATGAAAATGAATAGAGAGAAAGTTCAAATTTTTGATACCACCTTGAGAGACGGCGAACAAGTTCCGGGATGTAAATTAGATACCAATCAAAAACTAGTCATAGCCAATCGACTGGACGAAATGGGTGTTGACATCATCGAAGCGGGTTTTCCGGTATCTAGTCCAGGTGATTTTTTATCTGTTTCAGAAATAAGTAAAATTGTTAAGAATGCAGTTGTTTGTGGATTAACCAGAGCGATAAAAAATGATATAGATGTTGCGGCACAAGCCTTAATACATGCAAAAAGACCAAGAATACATACCGGAATAGGAACTTCGGAATCACACATTGTACACAAGCTGAATACTACCAGAGAAGATATTATTGCCCGAGCAAAATTTGCCGTTTCCCATGCCAAATCGTATGTTGAAGATGTGGAGTTTTATGCGGAGGATGCTGGCAGAACGGACAACGAGTTCTTGGCTCGAGTCTGTGAAGCAGTCATTAAATCAGGTGCTACCGTGCTTAATATCCCAGATACAACTGGCTATTGCTTGCCGGAAGAATATGGCGCAAAGATTAAATATCTAAAAGAAAACGTCACAGGAATTGATAAAGTAATCCTGTCATGCCACTGTCATAATGATTTAGGAATGGCTACCGCAAATTCAATTGCAGGAGCGGTAAATGGAGCCAGACAAATTGAATGTACCATAAACGGAATAGGCGAAAGAGCCGGAAATACAGCACTGGAAGAAGTAGTGATGATTTTCAAACAACATCCGTATTTGAATTTAGATACCAATATCAATACCCGTCAGCTGAATGAAATGAGCCGATTAGTATCTGAAAGTATGGGAATGATGGTGCAACCCAATAAAGCAATTGTTGGAGCTAACGCTTTTGCACACAGCTCCGGAATTCATCAGGATGGGGTAATCAAAAACAGAGCGACTTATGAAATCATGGATCCGTTGGAAGTTGGTGTCAATGAATCATCAATTGTTCTTACCGCCAGAAGCGGCAGAGCAGCATTGGCCTACAGAGCCAAAAAAGTGGGGTACGAACTTTCAAAAACACAATTGGATGTTGTGTATATTGAATTTTTGAGGTTTGCCGATATCAAAAAAGAAGTCCTTGATGATGATATTCATCAAATAATTGAAGCCTGTAAAATGAGTAAGGAAATAATCCTCAACTAAAATATTTTGATTTCTATTACAATTTAAATCGCACTATTATGAATTTAAAAATAGCAGTACTTTCAGGAGACGGAATAGGTCCGGAGGTAATCCTACAGGCTAAAAAAGCATTGTATGCAATTGGTGTGGTTTTCGATCATGAGTTTGTATTTGAAGATGCACTAATAGGTGCCGTTGCGATTGAAAAAACAGGAAATCCATTGCCGGAGCAAACATTGAATCTTTGCCTAAATACAGATGCTGTATTGTTTGGCGCTGTTGGCAATACAAAATACGACAACAATCATGATCCAAAATTGCGCCCTGTAAACGGCTTATTGAAATTGAGACAAGCATTAGGATTATATGCCAATATAAGACCTGTTAAACCGTATAAGGATTTATTAGATTTATCCCCTTTGAAAAGAAAAATCATTGAGGGTACTGATTTTGTGATTTTCAGGGAGCTTTCCGGGGGATCTTATTTCAGTGAAAAAAAGACGAATGCACAAGGCACATTAGCCTCTGATTTATGTGAGTATTCCGATGAGGAAATTATTAGGGTTAGTCATTTAGCGTTTAGAACAGCTCAGAAAAGACAAAAAAAAGTGACTCTGGTAGACAAAGCTAGTATTCTTGAAACGTCACGATTATGGCGAAAAGTAGTCCAGGAAATCAGCGAAAATTACCCTGATGTAACTTTAGATTTCCTTTATGTTGATAATGCCGCGATGCAAATCATTATTAATCCAAAACAATTTGATGTCATTTTGACCGAAAATTTATTTGGCGATATTTTATCGGATGAAGCTAGTGTAATCACAGGAGCCATTGGATTATTGCCATCAGCATCTCTAGGGAATTCCAGTGCTCTTTTTAAACCGGTACACGGCACTTTTTCTCAGGCAAAAGGCAAAAATACGGCCAATCCAATTGCCTCAATATTATCTGCTGCTATGCTTTTAGAACATTTTGGACTTCAGTTAGAAGCTAAAAAAGTATATGAAGCGGTAGAAAAAGCAATTGAATTAAATGTCGTCACAGCAGATTTGAATCCCTATTCTAAATTTGGCACCAATGAAGTAGGTGATTTTATATCCAATTATATTTTGAGCAAAGATGAATTATTGTATTTCAATAACGACAATGTTTACATAGGACAATCGACTATTGTTTAGGCAACACTCGTTGACTTTCAATAATTTTAAACAGATAAAAACCGACACAAATAAACCGACAATGGAATTAAATAAATACAGCAAGACCATAACACAAGATGAAACACAACCTGCAGCACAAGCAATGTTGTACGGTATTGGTTTGACTGAAGAAGATTTAAAAAAAGCACAAGTTGGAATTGTTAGTATGGGATATGAGGGAAATCCCTGTAACATGCACTTGAACGGCTTGGCTAAAAAAATAAAAACAGGAGTCTGGAAAGAGGACTTAGTAGGGTTGATTTTTAATACTATTGGTGTAAGTGACGGTATTTCAAACGGTACTGATGGAATGCGTTTTTCTTTAGTTTCCAGAGATGTAATTGCAGATTCTATTGAAACCGTAATGGGAGCACAATGGTATGATGCACTAATCGCTATTCCAGGCTGTGATAAAAACATGCCAGGTTCCGTCATGGCCATGGGAAGAGTCAATCGCCCTTCTATCATGGTTTATGGAGGCTCAATTCATTCTGGAAAATGGAAAGGGGAATCGTTAAATATTGTGTCTGCCTTTGAAGCATTGGGAAAAAAATTTAACAATACAATCGCTCCGGAAGATTTCAAAGGAGTGATTCAAAACGCATGTCCCGGCGCAGGAGCCTGCGGAGGTATGTATACGGCCAATACGATGTCTTCGGCTATTGAAGCTTTAGGAATGAGCTTGCCCTACAGTTCTTCTAATCCGGCATTAAGTGACGAAAAACAACAAGAATGCATTGATGCTGGAAAAGCAATCAGAATTTTGTTAGAAAAAGATATAAAACCTCGAGATATCATGACACGTAAAGCATTTGAAAATGCGATTACCATGGTAGCTGTTTTAGGCGGTTCCACGAATGCAGTAATGCACTTAATCGCTATGGCACATGCTGTAGATATTGAAATTACACTCAAAGATTTTCAAGATATAAGTGACAGAACACCATTACTTGCTGATTTAAAGCCAAGTGGAAAATACCTGATGGAAGACCTCCATGAAGCTGGAGGAGTTCCCGCAGTAATGAAATATTTACTAAAAGAAGGATTGTTACATGGAGACTGTTTGACAGTAACTGGAAAAACTTTAGCTGAAAACTTAGCTGCTGTTCCGGATTTGAACGACGGTCAGCAAGTAATACACGAAATCCAAAAAGCATTAAAAGCAACAGGAAATATTCAAATTTTGTATGGAAATCTTGCTGAGGAAGGCTGTGTGGCTAAAATTAGCGGAAATGAAGGGGAGTATTTTGAAGGAGATGCCATTGTTTATGAAAATGAACATGATGTAATAACTGGGGTTCGCGGGGGTGAAGTCAAACCAGGGAATGTAGTTGTCATCCGGTATTGTGGTCCAAAAGGTGGCCCCGGAATGCCTGAAATGCTTAAACCTACTTCAGCTATCATGGGTGCTGGTCTTGGAAAAAGCGTAGCCCTGATTACTGATGGCAGGTTTTCTGGTGGTTCACATGGATTTGTTGTGGGACATGTTACACCCGAAGCTTTTGAAGGAGGCGGTATAGCGCTCGTCAAAAATGGAGATATTATCACTATTGATGCAGTCAAAAATACAATCAATTTAAAAATATCGGATGCAGAGTTTGCACATAGGAAAGCAAATTGGATTCAACCTCAATTAAAAGTAAATAAGGGAGTTTTATTAAAATACATCAGAGCGGTCTCGAGCGCTTCAACAGGATGTGTAACTGATAAATAACTTCAAAATCAACGCCAATAGCAATAGCAAAATTGACATAAGCCTAAAAAAATAATAATGAAAAATAATACAATATCCGGCGCCGAAGCCGTTATTAGATGCTTATTAGAAGAAGGAGTAAATTTGGTTTACGGCTACCCAGGTGGTGCGATTATGCCCGTTTACGATGAATTATATAAATTTAAAGATCAATTACACCATGTTTTAGTACGTCATGAACAAGGCGCTACCCATGCAGCACAAGGTTTTGCAAGAGCGACCGGTAAAGTAGGAGTAGCGATAGCCACTTCAGGTCCGGGAGCCACAAATTTAGTTACCGGAATTGCAGATGCACAGATTGATTCGACTCCCATGGTGTGCATCACGGGACAAGTAGGGAAACATTTATTGGGATCTGATGCCTTTCAGGAAACAGATATTATTGGGATATCGACTCCGGTTACCAAGTGGAATTATCAAATTACCGAAGCTTCTGAAATTCCGGAGATCATGGCAAAAGCTTTTTATATTGCTAAATCAGGTCGTCCAGGGCCCGTATTAATTGATATTACAAAAAATGCTCAGTTTGACCAAATGGAATTCAGCTATAAAAAATGTACCAGCATCAGAAGTTACAATCCAAAGCCGATTTTAAATCTGGAAAAAGTTAAGGAAGCAGCTGCAATTATTAATACGTCCAAAAAACCTTTTATCGTATTTGGTCAGGGAATTATCCTTGGTGAAGCCGAAGAACAACTCAAAGCATTTGTTGAAAAATCAGGAATTCCCGCCGCTTGGACTATTTTAGGACTTTCGGCATTGCCTACTGATCATCCGCTGAATGTAGGGATGTTAGGGATGCACGGTAATTATGGTCCTAACGTTTTGACGAATGAATGTGATGTTTTGATTGCCCTTGGAATGCGTTTTGATGATCGTGTCACCGGAAATCTGGAAACCTATGCAAAGCAAGCAAAAGTAATCCACTTTGAAATTGATTCAGCCGAAATCGATAAAAACGTAAAAACAACGGTAGCCGTTTTAGCAGATGTAAAAGAGTCTTTGACCGCTTTACTTCCTTTTATCGAAAATAACACACATGAATCCTGGCACAATGAATTCAAAGAAAAATATGAAATTGAATTAGAAGCCGTAATCAATGACGAGTTAAAGCCTAAGAAAGAAGGAATTTCTATGGGAGAAACGATTGAAATGATTAACAAGCATTCTAAAGGAGATGCCATTATGGTTTCGGATGTAGGACAACACCAAATGTTTGCCTGTCGGTATGCCAAATTCAATTCGACCAAAAGTAATGTCACTTCAGGTGGTTTAGGAACCATGGGATTTGCATTGCCTGCTGCGATTGGTGCCAAAATGGGAATGCCAAATCGAGAAGTAGTAGCCATAATTGGAGATGGAGGGTTTCAAATGACCATTCAGGAATTAGGAACTATTTTCCAGACTAAAGTTCCTGTGAAAATTGTGGTCTTGAACAATGAATTTTTAGGTATGGTTCGTCAATGGCAACAATTGTTCTTTGACAAAAGATACGCTTCGACCGAAATGATCAATCCTAATTTTATAGCCATTGCTGAAGGCTATTACATCAAAGCAAAAAAAGTAACCAAAAGGGAAGATCTTGATGCGGCTGTTGCCGAAATGATGGCTTCAAAAGAATCCTATTTCCTGGAAGTTATGGTAGAAAAAGAAAATAACGTATTCCCAATGATTCCAACAGGAGCATCGGTATCTGATATAAGATTGAGTTAATCCCCAACCCTCCCCGAAGGGGAGGGAGATTGAAAGAGATATTGTTAATAGATTATATTTTTGAATTAGTAATAAAAATTATAAACATACCCTACGCTAGTTTCGGCACTCCCTCATTTGGAGGGGGCTGGGGGAGGATAAAAAACATGGAAAATAAAACATTCACCATTTCTGTTTATTCAGAAAACAACGTTGGCTTATTGAACAGAATATCTGGAATATTCTTGAAACGCCATATCAATATTTTGAGTTTAAATGTATCCGAATCGGAGATAGAAAGTGTTTCCAGATTTATTATCGTGGTGAATACTACCGAAAAATGGGTACATAATATTGTAGGACAAATCGAGAAACAAATTGAAGTCATCAAAGCTTTTTATCATATTGACGAAGAAACTATTTTCTTAGAAAATGCATTATTCAAAATTGAGTCGAGCTTGCTATTTGACGAAAAACAAATTCAGAATATCATCAAAGAAAGCCATTCCGAGATAGTTACAGTGGCCAGAGACTTTTTTGTGATTTCAAAATCAGGACAACGTGCTGAAATTGAATCATTGTACGATAAATTAAAACCTTTTGGAATCATGCAATTTGTTCGTTCCGGTAGAATATCAGTTTCCAAAGCAAAAATGGAGATTTCAACATTATTAGAAAAACTTTCTTAAAAGTGTTCAGTCGCTATGTAGCTTGTCATTCCGACGAAGGAGGAATCTCAATCTTATCAGAATTAATTATTACAAATATTAAATTTTACAATCATTAAACAATAAAAAATGGCAAATTATTTCAATTCATTACCACTCAGATTACAATTAGAACAATTAGGTGTTTGCGAATTCATGGATCAGTCTGAATTTGTAGACGGAATTAAAGCTTTAGCAGGAAAAAAAGTAGTCATTGTAGGGTGTGGAGCACAAGGGTTGAACCAAGGGTTGAACATGAGAGATTCTGGTTTGGATATTTCTTATGCTTTACGCGCCGATGCAATTTCGGAACAAAGAGCTTCGTTTAAAAATGCGTCTGATAATGGATTCAAAGTGGGAACGTATGAAGAATTAATTCCAACAGCTGATTTGGTATGCAACCTTACACCAGACAAGCAACATACAGCTGTAGTTACGGCAATCATGCCTTTGATGAAAAACGGATCAACGCTTGCTTATTCTCATGGTTTCAATATTGTAGAGGAAGGAATGCAAATTCGCAAAGACATCACTGTAATTATGTGTGCACCAAAATGCCCTGGATCAGAAGTACGTGAAGAATACAAGAGAGGTTTTGGTGTACCCACTTTAATCGCGGTTCACCCCGAAAATGATCCAAACGGAGCTGGTTTTGAACAAGCAAAAGCGTATGCGGTTGCTACTGGTGGTCACAAAGCCGGGGTTTTAAACTCTTCATTTGTAGCCGAGGTAAAATCAGATTTAATGGGAGAACAAACCATTCTTTGTGGCATGTTACAAACCGGTTCTATTTTATGTTTCGATAAAATGGTTGAAAAAGGAATCGAGCCTGCTTATGCTTCAAAATTAATTCAATATGGTTGGGAAACAGTTACAGAAGCTTTAAAGCATGGTGGAATTACAAATATGATGGATCGTTTGTCTAATCCCGCAAAAATTGAAGCGTATGAATTAGCAGATGAATTAAAAGACATCATGCGTCCGTTGTTTCAAAAACACATGGACGATATTATCTCTGGCGAATTTTCCAAAAATATGATGATTGACTGGGCTAATGATGATATCAATTTATTGACTTGGAGAGCTGCAACTGCAGAAACTAACTTCGAAAAAACAGCGCCAACAGCTGCTCATATTTCAGAACAAGAGTATTTTGACAATGGTGTTTTGATGATTGCCATGGTGAAAGCGGGTGTCGAATTGGCTTTTGAAACCATGACTCAAACAGGAATTATTGAAGAATCAGCGTATTATGAGTCTTTACACGAATTGCCTTTGATTGCTAATACTGTGGCAAGAAAAAAATTATATGAAATGAACCGAATTATTTCGGATACTGCAGAATATGGTTGTTATTTATTTGATCACGCCTGCAAACCATTGTTGATTAATTTTATGAAAACGGTAGATACTAATGTGATAGGGAAACCTTTTTCAACTTCAAATGGAGTTGACAATGCGGTTCTTATTGCAGTAAACAAAAGCATTCGTCAACATCCAATAGAAGAAGTTGGGGAGTGGTTGAGAGAATCCATGACTGCGATGAAAAAAATTGGATAAAAAAATTAGATATTACCACCCAAGAGAGGGTGTGTTGGGATTAGCGCTATATCATTGGTTTTATAATATTTTGAATTAGTTAAAATTTATTAAAGAAATAGTATGAATATAGTCGCTTCTACATTCACTTAACGTCGAGCGAGATTGAACGTTAAGTGAGGTAATCCCTAATAATTTATAAAATTGTTAAAGTATAATCGCAATCGATCTTAAATAAATCAATACGAAAATTTTTTAGTGATTGGTGTTTTATTACAACTATATAGGTTGGTTAGTCATAGTTCAAATAAAATACTATTTGTCGTTGCTAAATTAATTGTTAGGGATTTTTTGTTGTTACAAAAGGCGGAGGTATTTATATCTTTCCGCTTTTTGTGTTTTACATATTTCCTCAAAAAAGTAAAAATTAGCCATATTACTAATTAAAAACTATTTATATTGAATAATCCATTTTTTTTTCCGGGTATTTATAGTTTAAATAGTATTAGTAATAGACTTAGATTTAATACTTTTATAAAAAATTAAAACATGAGCTACTATAAAATTGAAAATTTAGAACAATATTTTAAACATTACAATAAATCAGTTCGTGAACCTCGAAAATTTTGGGGAAAAATAGCAGAGGAAAATTTTACGTGGTACCAACAATGGGATAAAGTTGTTGATTTTAATATGGCTGAAGCCGACATAAAATGGTTTACTGAAGCCAAAGTGAATATTGTAAAAAATTGTATCGACAGACATCTTGCAAAAAGAGGCGAAAAAACGGCTATTATTTTTGAACCGAATGATCCTTCAGAAGCAGCATTGCATATTACCTATAATGAATTGCATCAACGGGTCTGCAAAATGGCAAATGTGTTGCGTGAACAAGGCATAAGTAAAGGAGATCGCGTTTGTATTTATTTACCTATGATCCCAGAATTAGCCGTTTCAATATTAGCATGTGCCAGAATTGGTGCCATACATTCTGTTGTTTTTGCTGGTTTTTCAGCTTCTGCGGTATCAGCTAGAATTAATGATAGTGAATGTAAAATGGTTATTACTTCTGATGGCGGATTTCGTGGTAACAAAACAATCGACTTAAAAGTAATTGTTGATGAAGCGTTGGAAAAATGTCCTTGTGTTGAAAAAGTTTTAGTAGCCAAAAGAATTCATTCAAAGATCAATATGAAAGCAGGTCGTGACCAATGGCTGGAACCACTTTTGGATCAGGCTTCGGATAATAATGTAGCCGAAATCATGGATGCTGAGGATCCGTTATTTATTTTGTACACTTCTGGTTCAACAGGAAAACCCAAAGGAATGGTTCACACCACTGCAGGGTATATGGTGTATACTGCCTACACTTTCAAGAATGTATTCAATTATGAAGAAAATGATGTTTTTTGGTGTACCGCTGATATTGGCTGGATTACCGGACATTCCTATATTCTTTACGGCCCGTTATTGAACGGAGCTACGACCGTAATTTTCGAAGGCGTTCCGTCTTATCCTGATTTCAGTCGCTTTTGGCAAACCATCGAAAAACATAAAGTCACACAATTTTATACCGCTCCAACTGCTATTCGTGCGCTTGCCAAAGAAAATATAGATTTTGTATTAAAGTACCCATTGAAGTCCTTAAAGGTTATTGGGTCAGTTGGTGAACCTATAAATGAAGAAGCTTGGCATTGGTACAACAATCATGTTGGAGACAGAAGATGTCCTATTGTAGATACTTGGTGGCAAACTGAAACAGGAGGGATTATGTTATCACCTATAGCATTTGTTACCCCAACAAAACCTACCTATGCTACGTTGCCTTTACCCGGAATTCAACCCGTACTAATGGATGAAAAACGAAATGAAATAGAAGGGAATCAGGTCGTTGGTAGTTTGTGCATCAAATTTCCATGGCCAGGAATTGCCAGAACAATCTGGGGTGATCATCAGCGCTACAAAGACACCTATTTCTCTGCCTTTCCAGGTAAATTTTTCACAGGAGATGGTGCTTTACGCGACGAAGTTGGGTATTATAGAATCACTGGAAGAGTAGATGATGTGGTCATTGTTTCCGGTCATAATCTGGGAACAGCACCTATTGAAGATGCTATAAATGAACATCCTGCTGTATCAGAATCAGCTATTGTAGGTTTTCCTCACGACATTAAAGGGAATGCATTATATGGTTTTGTAATCCTTAAAGAAACCGGAGAAACTAGAAATAAAGAAAACTTAGCCAAAGAGATTAATCAGCATATTTCAGATCATATTGGGCCTATTGCCAAGTTAGATAAAATTCAGTTTGTTAACGGTTTACCAAAAACGCGCTCCGGAAAAATCATGAGACGAATCCTTAGAAAAATTGCAGAAGGAGATTATTCTAATTTTGGAGATATTTCTACCTTATTAAATCCAGAGATTGTAGAAGAAATAAAAGAAGGAAAGTTGTAATGTCATTTATGTCAAAATAACAATTAGAACATCCGATTTATTAAATAGCGTCTTTTAATTCAAAACCCTTTCAAATTTTAAACTTTGAAAGGGTTTTTTAGTTTAAAATGCAATATGGCAAGAGGTTGAATTTCATTCAAAGAAAATAAAATAGCTGTAAATACTAGTACAAGATGTTAATGTAAACACAATGCGGTGTCAGTCTTTGACTGCTTAGAATAGGTAACCTATCTTTACCTATAAAGCTAAAATTACTATGATTCAATTTGAAAAAAAATACAACATCGCACTCTGGTTAGACAAATGGTTTATTGAAGATTTTGGTTTAGATCCAATAGTGGCTTTGTATTTAAAACTTTTGACGCTTATTTTTGTATTGTTTATAATAAGTTTTTTGTCTTGGTATTTAACGAAAATAATTATAGTTCGTTTTGTGCACAAAATTTTTTTAAAAACAAAAGTAGTTTGGGATGATGTCCTGATAGAAAGAAAAGTTTTTGAAAAAATAGCCTATTTAGTCCCTGCTTTCATCATTATCATGGTTGCTCCATACATCTTTGGAGATTTTCCAAAAGCAATTGAATATATAATTGTTCTATCAAATATCTTTATAATTTTAGTAATAATACGTTCTGTTATTACTGTATTATCAGTCTTTGATGAAATAGTGTCCAATACCTTAATTTTAAAAGACAAACCGATTACCAGTTACATTCAGGTACTTAAGATTGTAGTCTATTTTATTGGAGGAATACTAGTTTTATCCATCATGTTAGGCAAAAGTCCTTTCTATTTTCTTGGGGCAATGGGCGCAATGACAGCTATTTTACTTTTAATTTTTAAAGATACCATTCTGGGGTTTGTTGCCAGTATTCAAATGTCCGTGTATGATATGGTTCGAATAGGAGACTGGATTTCGATGCCAAAATATGATGCGGACGGCGATGTGATGTCAATCAATTTAAATACTGTAAAAGTTCAAAATTGGGATAAAACGATCACTACAATACCCACTTATGCTTTTATCACAGACTCTTTCAAGAACTGGCGTGGTATGAGTGATTCTGGCGGGAGACGAATAAAAAGAGCTATTTATTTAAAAGTCAGTAGTTTTCAGTTTTGTGATGAAAAAATGCTCTCGCAATTCAAAAAATATAAACTAATTCAAAATTACATCACTCAAAAAGAAAATGAGGTACACAAAACTAATTCGGAAATATTGGACAATGAGATCGTTTCAGTAAATATCAGGAGGCTGACTAACATAGGCGTTTTTAGAATCTATGCTGAAAAATACATTACGGCTCATCCCAATATTAATAAAGACATGACCATAATGGTGCGTCAGCTAGAATCTACATCGAAAGGATTACCATTAGAAATTTATTGCTTTAGCGCAGAAAAAGAATGGCTAAAATACGAGACTATTATATCTGATATTTTTGATCATCTATTTACCATCACTTCTGAATTTGAACTCGAGGTTTTTGAGGAACCTACAGGAAATGATTTTCGGAATTTCAACCGGTAATTTAATCGGTATTGTTTAAAGCTATTGATTAATCAACCATGTTTTTTTTAATAAAAATTAAATAATCAGTCTTTTTTTATCATTTGTTATACCCACAGTAGCAAACAAATCCATAAATTTACTTCCAGATGAAAGATAAACAAGTAGTAATTATTGGTGGTGGGTTAGCTGGACTGACTTCGGCTATTCATTTATCTAAATTAGGGCTTCAGGTGACGGTTATTGAGAAGAATAGTTATCCAAAACATAAAGTGTGTGGAGAATACATCTCTAATGAAGTGATGCCATATCTTAATTGGTTGGATTTAGATATAGCCCATTTAAAGCCGACACACATTACAAAACTTGAGTTTTCTACTGCAAGAGGAAAAACAATACAAAGTATTTTACCTCTTGGTGGTTTTGGAATCAGCCGTTTTGTTTTAGACGAATATTTGTATAAAAAGGCTATCGATAACGGGTGTACAATACTAAAAGATCAAGTTGAAAATGTTCATTTTGAGCAGGATAAATTTATGATAACCACTACAAATTTAATGGTTTTAGAGTCCCAAATGGTGATTGGTGCTTTTGGCAAACGTTCTATTATTGACCAAAAAATGAACCGAGAATTTATTCATAAAAAATCACCTTGGCTGGCCGTAAAAGCACATTATTCTGGTAAATTTCCAAATGATGTAGTGGGTTTGCATAATTTTAAAGGAGGCTATTGCGGAGTTTCTAAAGTTGAAAACGAAGTGATTAACATGTGTTATCTAGCCGATTATAAAACATTTAAGCGGTTTAAAAACATTACTGAATATCAAAATACTATTGTTTCTCAAAACCCACACTTAAAAACCCTTTTTGAAACCAGTACATTATTGTTTGAAAAACCATTGACCATAAGCCAAATCTCTTTCAAAAAGAAACACGCCGTGGAAAACCATGTTTTAATGATTGGCGATACAGCCGGATTAATTCATCCTTTGTGCGGAAACGGAATGGCTATGGCAATTCATAGCGCCAAAATCGCATCAGAATTAGTAGTTCAATTTTATAACACCGAGATTAAATCCAGAGCCGAATTAGAAAAGCGATACCTGCAAGAATGGAATTTAAATTTTAAGGGAAGACTTAAAATGGGACGGTTTTTATCCAATATTTTACAAAAACAAAAACTTTCAGCAGTATTGATGCGCATATTAATTATATTTCCATTTTTATTGCCAAAAATTATAAAAAAAACACACGGAAAACCAATCACTCTTCACTCGTAAATGACACTAAATACCAAATATAGAACTGATAAACCGGAAATCATGGATGATTTTGCCATGGAAGGTGAGATTTTACGTGATGCCTTAGATAAAATTGCCCGGATCAATCAGCTTTTAGGAGGAAACCAGTTAACTCTAAGAGGAGTACAAGAACTTGTTCAGGATTCCAAATCTAAAGAAATTGTTATTATAGACGTGGGTTGTGGTAATGGGGATATGTTGCGAACCCTGGCTGATTTTGGTCTTAAAAACAACCTAAATTTCCAGTTAATAGGCATCGATGCTAACAATTTTACAATTTCACATGCACGACAATTATCAGATAAATATGCTAATATCAGTTATCGCTGCGAAGATATTTTTAATGAATCATTTAATGATCTAAAGTATGATATTGTTTTGTGCACTTTGACGTTACATCATTTCAAAGACGATGAGATTATTCGATTATTGAAAGTTCTTTATAACAATACATCCATCGGAATTGTAATAAATGATTTACATCGTAGCGCCATTGCCTATCGATTATTTCAGGCATTATGTGTTGTATTTCAGTTGAATGCTATGTCACGAGAAGACGGATTAATATCAATTTTAAGAGGTTTTAAGAAAGAAGAATTGATAGCGTTCTCGAAAAAATTAAATTTTAAAAACTATAAAATTCATTGGAAATGGGCTTTTAGATACCAATGGATAATTTCAAAAATATGAGTGTAAAAATTAAAACCGTAACCAAACAGCTGCCTAAATATTCCAGAACAACAGCTGAAATAATTCCTTTTTTGGATGCTTGGCTAGTGGGACAAGACGAACGATTCATCAGAAAAGTAAAGAAAATTTTTGAAGGTGCAGCTGTAGACAAACGCTATTCCATAATGGATCCGATAGAGGTGTTTACCAAAACTTCATTTGAAGAAAGAAATGCTATTTATGTTCGTGAAGTCATTGATTTAGGTGAAAAAGTATTAGCAAAAGCTTTAAAAAAAGCAAATTGGAATCCGCAAGATTTAGATTATATCATCACGGTAAGCTGCACCGGAATTATGATTCCGTCGCTCGATGCGTATTTAATCAATACATTGAAGTTGCGTCAGGATATTGTAAGGCTTCCCGTGACCGAAATGGGTTGTGCCGCCGGAATTTCAGGAATTATTTATGCTAAAAATTTCTTACAGGCCAATCCCGGAAAACGAGCTGCGGTAATTGCCGTAGAAAGTCCCACGGCTACGTTTCAACTCGATGATTTTTCGATGGCAAATATCGTAAGTGCTGCGATTTTTGGTGATGGTGCCGCTTGCGTTTTACTTTCCTCGCATGAAGATGACGAAGGTCCTGAGATTATAGCAGAGGAGATGTATCATTTTTATGATAACATCCACATGATGGGTTTTAAACTCACCAATTCTGGATTGCAGATGGTACTTGATATTGAAGTACCGGAAACGATTGTTTCTCATTTTCCGGATATTATTCATCCTTTTTTAGAAAAAAACAATTTAAAAATGGAGGATATTGACCATCTTATTTTTCATCCCGGTGGAAAGAAAATTGTGCAAACCGTTGAGGCTTTATTTTCTGGTTTGGGAAAAAATATTGATGATACCAAAGAGGTTTTGCGCTCCTATGGAAATATGTCCAGCGCCACAGTTTTGTATGTTTTAGAACAAATCATGGATAAGCAGCCTAAAAAAGGAGAAAAAGGATTAATGCTGAGTTTTGGACCCGGATTTTCGGCACAACGAATTTTATTGGAGTTTTAGCTCCCAAATGGGGGAATAGAAAAACTATGAAAAAAGAAGAAATTATAGCCAAATTACCGTATTCTAAATCCTTTTTGTTTGTGGATGAAATTCTCCAAATCGATGAAAACGGAGTGGAAGGAACCTTTACTTTTGATGAAAATCTTGATTTTTACAAAGGTCATTTTAAGGAATTTCCAGTTACTCCAGGTGTAATTTTGATAGAAGTCATGGCGCAAATTGGATTGGTTTGTCTTGGCATTTTTTTGTTAGATGATTCATTTACTTCTAGTACTTCAATTGCCTTAACATCAAGTGAAATAGAATTTTTAAAACCTGTTTTTCCAAATGAAAAAGTGATCGTAATTTCAGAAAAAATATATTTTAGATTTGGAAAATTAAAATGTAAGGTCATCATGAAAAACGAAAAAGGAGAAAATGTTTGCACAGGAACAATAGCGGGAATGATCCTCACCCCAACCCTCTCCAAAGAAGTGGGACTCAAAACCGAATTAAAATAAATTAAGCAATAGTATAATTTGATTCTTTTCAATATTTTGTAACTGTAATACTCTATTTGGTAGTATTAAAATTATTATTTTTTTGCCATTGTTATTGAAATTGAATATTATTTAACATTAAAAAATGAACAAAAGAGTAGTTATAACGGGTCTTGGTGTAGTTGCTCCAAATGGAGTAGGTCTCGATGCGTTCACTCATGCCATCAAAAACGGAATTTCCGGGATCAGGCACGACGCTGAGTTGGAGCGATTGCAATTTTCTTGTCAAATTGTAGGAAAACCTGAAGTTTCTGCAGAATTAGCAGGGCACTATTTTACGGAATTAGAACTTAGAAACTTCAATTCAACTGGGATTTTATATGGCGTAATTGCCGGAATTGATGCCTGGAAGGATGCCGGATTATCATTGGAAATTAACGAAGAACCGGATTGGGACAGTGGAACTATTTTTGGAACAGGAACTTCCGGAATTGATAAATTTCGCGAAAGCATTTATAAAATAGATGATTTACAAACGAGAAGACTGGGAAGTACAGCCGTAGCGCAAACAATGAATAGTGGTGTGAGTGCGTATCTGGGTGGAAAATTAGGACTTGGAAATCAAGTCTCTACTAATTCTTCGGCCTGCACCACTGGCACCGAAAGTATTTTAATGGCGTATGAACGCATCAAATCAGGACAGGCAAAACGTATTTTAGCCGGAAGTACCAGTGATTCCGGCCCGTATATTTGGGGCGGATTTGATGCTATGAAGGTATGTACTTTTAAACATAATGAAACACCAAAACAGGGTTCTAGACCAATGAGCACAGCTGCTTCCGGATTTGTTCCCGGAAGCGGAGCAGGAGCTTTAGTCTTAGAAGATTTAGAAAGTGCGATTGCACGTGGCGCTCGAATTTATGCGGAAGTTTTAGGTGGAAATATCAATTCAGGAGGGCAGCGCGGTTTAGGAACCATGACTGCACCAAATCCGGTTGCGGTGCAAAGATGCATTCAAAATGCTTTGACAAATGCCGGAATTTTAGCTAGTGAAATTGACGCAATCAACGGACATCTGACAGCCACTTCCAAAGATAGTCTTGAAATTCAGAATTGGAGTAAGGCTTTAAATCGAAAAGGAATTGATTTTCCATACATCAATTCTTTAAAATCGATGGTGGGACATTGTTTAAGTGGCGCCGGTAGTATTGAAAGCGTGGCTTCGGTACTGCAATTGCATCACGGATTTATTTTCCCGAATATCAATTGTGCCGATTTGAATCCAGAAATAACAGCACTAATTGATGAATCAAGAGTTCCACGACAACGACTTGATATAGAAATAAATACATTAGCAAAAGCCAGTTTTGGTTTTGGTGATGTGAATGGGTGTGTAATTTTTAAGAAATTTAAAAAATGAAAAAATGAACCGTAAATTCCCCAATTTGTGGTAATTTTTTTTGGCGTTAGAAAACGAAATGTACTTAAGTGCTGTAAAATCAATATTAATTATGAACAAACAAGAAACTATTCAGGAGCTAAAAGCCATTGTAAAACCATATATTCTGAATCAAGAAGCTTTTGACTCCCTCACTAAAGATACGGATTTCATCAATGATTTAAAGATAAACTCCGCTAATTTAGTAGATGTTATTTTGGATATAGAGGAAAAATATAATATTTTGATTGATAACGAATCAATGGAGCGCATGATAAATGTAAAAGCAGCTATGGCCATTATTGAAATCAAATTAGCTGAAAAAAGTAGTGAATCACCAGAAAAATGATAGGAAATGACCTTGTCGATTTGGCTTTAGCAAAAAAAGAAAGCAATTGGCAACGCAACCGCTTTTTAGATAAAATATTTACTAAAAACGAACAGCTGTTAATTTCTAATGCCGTAAATCCAGAAGTAATGGTTTGGAATTTATGGTCCAGAAAAGAGGCGGCTTATAAAATCTACAATAGGGAAACAGGAATTCGAGGTTTTTTTCCTTTGCAACTGGAATGTTTTTACGAAAACACAACATTAGGAACTGTTTGTATCAAAGGAAAAATATATTTTACTCAAACTAAAATAGATCAGGATTGCATTCATACCATTGCTGTTGCCGGGAAAGAGTATTTCAAAAAAATTGAAAACTTGAATTCCGCCGATGCTATCTTTAAAAAAAATGGAATTCCTTACCGTATTGATGCGCATTCAAAAATGGAGAAACCTGTTTCCATCAGCCATCACGGTCGTTTTTGGAAAGGAATAACCCTATGATTTTTTTGCAAAAAGCACTTTTTTTTTCATACAATAGAGCGAGATTTATAAACAATGGTTACATTTGAACCTGTTGCAATTTTAAAAACAACAAAAAGTATCTTTTATAACGTATAGCAATTTATATTTAATGCAAATCATTCATAAAATAGACGATTTTCTATTAACGCTTTTCCCGAAATTAGTTGGGGGGGGGGGTAATTCATTATTAATCAGTGAATTAGAATCGTATTATACTTTTGGTTCTTTTGCCCCAAAAGTTTCCATTACTGAGGATTGGGTTACCATAACCATTAACACTTCAGCAATCCTGCTTCAAGAAAATGATTTCCGCAAAACGGTAGCCCTTTGTGAAAAAGGAAACTATCAAGAAGCAAAACCCATTCTACAAAATCTTATCGAGAACAATCCTACCAATTCGGAATTCCATCGAATTATGGGACAAATCCTGTCTGATCAAGGTCATCAGGATGCAGCGATAAATAGTCTGATTGATGCATTGCGCTGGGATTCTAAGAATCATTGGGCGTTGCTGATGATGGGAAATATTTTTGCTAAGTTCAAGAATGATATTCCTACGGCAATGTTGTACTATGATCAGGCTTTGGTGGTGAATCCAAAAGATGCTATTACAATAAATAACATTGGAGCAAACCTTATGCAACAAGGGAAGTTGGATGAATCCAAAAAATATTTTTTGGAAGCTATAAAAATAAATGATCACTATCCAAATACTCATTTTGCTCTTGGAATGTTAGCCGAAATTCAAAATGATTTAGAATCCGCTTTTGACAGTACTTTGAAAGCTATAAAATGCAATCCAAATAAAGATATACTGTACAAGAATTCAGTAAATCAGGCTTTTGATGTTGCCAATAAAATTATTTCTAACACTGATGGGAATTCGCTTTTTGCAGAATACAAGCATCAATTAGAATTTGATTGCGGAAAAGAAATTGATGTTCTAGTAGATTCTGAAATTCCAACGGCAGCCAAGATTGAGTTTGCTGAAAACTACAATCGGATTAAGCACATCGTTCGGTATAAACCCAATTATCCTGCCGTAGCACACTTAGTTCTGCACGAATTAGCACATCTTGATTTTGTAATTCAAGCGAGAAAACGGGGATTAAATCAGCTTTTTACGGCTACTCCACAAAACAGAGCTGTTTTTTTGAAAACAGTACAACCTACTATTGCCAAGTTGCATGGAATGAATATTCCAGAGCAATCGATTACTGAATTCTGTACTGGTTTATTTGACGGGTTAAATTTGCAAGCCTACAATACTCCAATAGATTTATTCATTGAGGATTTTATATACAACGAATTTCCCCAATTGAGATCGTATCAATTCCTGTCGCTTTACGCTTTGATTCAAGAAGGCTTGAAAGCCGTAACTGATGTGACTGTTATTGAATTTTCGCCTGCAACACTACTTTCTAAATCTAAGATTTACAACTTGGTAAATGCCTTACAGTTTAAAGCATTATTTGGTTTGGATTTTATAAACGATTTTAATGCCACTCCAGCCGAATTGCGCAAAGCCGAAGGTTTTTATGCTGAATTTCTCGAATACAAAGACAATCGTAAACCTGCCGAAGAATATGAATTGGTACAACATTGGGCCGAAGATTTACAGATTGACTCTTATTTTGAATTGGAAAATGAGGACGAATACCGCAAACGATCTGATGTAGATACTTTTATTGAAAAATTAGAAAAAGATCCTTTTGGTCTACACGACGATACTGCTTTCAAAGAGAAGGAAATGGAACAGTTTCTCAAAAACCAAGAACATATTGGGACTAATATGGCAGTCACGATGTTTATGGTTGATGCTTTGCAGTATTTTAAGGATGTACCGCTAGAGGAAGTCAAGAAAATAGCCTTTGAAATCGCAATGCAAGGGACACAAGGTTTTGACCCAAATCAAAAAAACTACATCGTAGGTAGCATTCCAAACAAACGGTTTTCGGGTTATCACATTTTAGCATATTATTATGTGAGTTGGATGTTAGCTGTTCCTGAAATGGTTTCTCAGTTGCAATTGCCTTTTGAAGAGGAATATAAAGTAGCATTGACACTTTTTAAATCGAAATAAAATGAATGATATTCCGAGCATTATTCAAGAATTAATAAAATTTAGAAATGAAAGAGATTGGGAACAATTTCATAATTCGAAAGATTTGGCTTTAGCTCTATCTATTGAAGCAGCAGAATTAAATGAATTGTTTCTGTGGAAAAAAGCAGAAGATGTAAATATTGATAAGCTAAAACAAGAATTGGCAGATGTTTTTGCATACGCTTTTTTGTTAGCCGAAAAATACAATTTAGATGTAAAAGAAATTGTACTTCAAAAGATTACGCAAAATGCAGCTAACTATCCAATAGATAAAGCAAAAGGGAACGCAACCAAATATGATGAATTATGATGCAATCATTTGAATTGTCTATTGAGGTTTCTGAACAATATGATTTTAATAAAGATTCATTGCCTAAAATAGCTCAAAATCCTTGGGTTAAAAATCAATGGCCTTTGGTTTACTTTATACAAAATGAAACTAAACGAATTGCCTATGTGGGAGAATCAACAAATGCTTCTAGTAGAATCAAAAATCACCTAGCAAATCCAAAAAAAGCAGATGCATTTACAAAAATTTCAATAATTGGGAGTGATAAATTCAATAAATCAGCAACTCTTGATATTGAATCAAACTTGATTCAATACATCACTTCTGAAGGAACTTACGAACTTCAAAATGGAAATTACGGTTTAGTCAATCATAATTATTACCAACAAGATTTGTACAAAGATCTTTTTAAAGAAATTTGGAAAAAACTAATTGATAAAAAGATCGTTAGCAAGTCACTGGAAGATGTTGAGAATTCAGAACTTTTTAAATATTCCCCTTATAAATCTTTAAATGAAGATCAATATAGTTCTGTTCTTCAAATTCTTGATGGATTGTGTATCAAAAAATCCAATAGAATTTTTATAAAAGGGAGTGCTGGAACTGGAAAAACAATTTTGGCTACTTATTTAATTAAATTACTTAATTCAGATATTTCGGATGCTAATTTTGAAGATTTTAGTGATGAAGAGCTCAAGGAGATCAATTTCATTATTGCTTTTCAAAATAAATATCCAAAAGCAAAAATTGGATTGGTTATCGCCATGACTTCTTTAAGAGAATCATTACAAAATGTTTTCAAAAAAATTCCTGGTTTAAAAGCGTCTATGGTTTTAAATCCATCGGATACCTTTAAACTCAATGACAAATATGATTTATTAATAGTAGACGAAGCGCATCGGTTACGGCAATATAAAAATATAAGTTGGATGGGAGCCTTCCGGAAAAATAATCAAAAATTAGGATTAGATGACACCGGAACAGAGCTAGACTGGATAATTGCGAATAGTAAGAATCAAATTTTCTTTTATGATTCAGCGCAATCAGTAAAACCTTCCGATATAAATGAGGATCAATTTACCAGACTTTTGAATCAAGATAATACTTTGAAAATCGAGTTAACGTCTCAGATGAGAGTTAAAGGCGGAAATGATTATATTCGTTTTGTAGATCAATTACTTCATGTAAATCGCTTGGATAAAACTATTTATTCACCAAATGAGTATGAGTTAATTGTTTTTGATTCTTTAAAAGATCTTTATAGCGAACTTGCAAAGAAGGAAGAAATAAATGGTTTGTGTCGTTTAGTTGCTGGATATTCTTGGCCTTGGTTATCCGAAAAAGATAAAACTGTAATGGATATTGAAATTGATGGTTTACAATTTCAATGGAATCAAACCCCTAAGGACTGGGTTAATTCACCAAATGCTTTTAAAGAAGTTGGCTGTATTCATACGACACAAGGATATGATTTAAATTATACAGGAGTTATTTTTGGGAAAGAAATAATTTTTAATGAATTCACACAAGAAATTGAAATTAATCCGAAGTTGTATTTTGATAAAAATGGAAAAAAAGGGATCTCAAATAAAGATGATCTTAAGGCTTACGTAATAAATATATACAAAACTATAATGTATCGAGGAATCAGAGGTACTTATGTTTATGCTTGTGATACTTCTTTAAGAAACTATTTAAAAAAGCATATTGATGTTTATAAAAAAGATTTTCCGTTCAGAATCGTACCTTTTGAGGAGGTAAAACCGTATGTGAATTCAGTTCCATTAGTAAATATTTCAGCTGCAGCAGGTTCATTTAGCGATTTACAAGTTCATTCTGATTTTGAATGGGTCGAGTTACCCTTTAATACTTCAGTAAAAGAAGGCTATTTTGTCTGTAAAGTAGTTGGCGAATCCATGAATAAAATAATTCCTAATGGCTCCTACTGTTTGTTTCAAAAAGATAGTGGTGGCAGTAGAGAAGGCAAAATTGTTTTAGTTGAAAGCACTGGCATACAAGATGCAGATTTTGGTTCAGGATATACAGTAAAAGAATATCATAGTCAAAAGAATATTGATACTGAAAATTGGGGGCATGAATCCATATCGTTGAAACCATTATCTTTTGAATCAGAATATGAAAACATCGTATTAGATTCAGAAAATTTAGTTGATTTTAGAGTTAAGGGAATTTTTATTTCGGTATTGTCTTAAGATTATGAATTAGAAAGTTTCATTCCTCCAAAATGCGCTAAAAGGACAAAATTGAAATGCTATAAATGGAGCTACATATGTGATTCCCCCTTCGTCGGAATGACAATACTTTATAGAAATAGAGGCAAACCTAGTAATAATAAGATGTTTAAAATCAGTTGTATGCAATATAGCAACCAAAATTTAAAATCACTTAATCCCCAGTCTTGATTTTAATTTCAAAAACAACAAAGCAGTTTTATAAGCATCCTCAGCAGCTGAATTCCGTTCACTTACCGGAATATTATAAGCCGCACAAAGTTCCTCCAGAGAAAATTGTTTGTCATTGATATCAAGTAGTTTTCTGTGCATGACATCAATATCCAGCGCCTCATTTTTTAATCTGCCACAGTCTAGTCTTTCCAAGACCGCATTGATCATTTCCACATCAAAATCAATGTGATGCCCAACTAAAATGGAGTTCCCAATAAATTCAATGAATAATTTTATGGCATCTGCTTCTCCTAATTTTTTCATTTTACTTTCTACCAAAAACGTATTAGAAAGTCCATTATCATGAAAAAATTTATACTGTAATAAAACAGCTTCAAAATTATCACCTATGACAATACTATTATCAATTACTGAAAAAGAGCCTATTGATAAAATAACATCTTTATCTGGATTCAAACCAGAAGTTTCTGTTGATACCACCACAAAGCGGGATGACTTTTTCTCAAATTTAGAAAGATAGGTTTTCCAAAAATCAGGATATTCTTTATTAATCTTTTTTATCCAGTCTAACATAATTATGAAAATTGAGTAAGTTGAAATTTACTTTTTATTAATTCTTCCAGTTCTCTCATAGGGAGTAAAGCATTTTTCAGTTTTTCTCGGTCAATTTTTGATAATTCCTCCAAATTTATAAATTGGCCTGAATCATCATTTTTTAACCCTTCTAAGGTTCGGAATTTTGATAAAGTCAAAAAAGCTTCGGCACAATTGAGATAAATTTCAGCATGTTTGGGATCCGTAATTGATAATTGTTTGAATCGTTGAAACGTATTGTTAATTCCTCGGATGTCGAAACTCAAAGTAAACAAACGGGCGCCATCAATCAATGGCATTAAAGCCTTAGTTTTAATATCAAATTTATCTTTATTTCTACCTTCTTCTTCGACATTGAATTTTTTGAAAAAACTAAGTGGAGCGTTTTTTCTTAAGGCATCATTTCCTAAGAAATCAAAAAATAACGTATTGTTTTTGGCGTTTTTAAAGACTACATTACTTATCGCATCTTCAATTTTTTGCTCTCCAAAAATAATTTCATAATCAAAGAAAATACTGCTCAAATCAGTGCTGTTCTCACCAGGAGTATTCATCCAGCTGTCATATTGTTTGATCCAGTCCGTCAATGATTTACACCAAAGCATAGTACTTCCCATGTGACCATTTGGACAGAATTCATAGCCGATTTTTTCTAGAGTGGCTGTGGTTTTTTTTCCAAGTTTAAGAAAATAGTCTTTTACGTCACGATATTTATCAGCAGCCACATCTTCAAAAATCAAAATGCTGTCTTGATCCGTTAATAAAAGCTGTTCTTTTCGTCCTTGACTGCCAATACTTAACCATGCAAAACGGGCAGGAGGGGAACCTAAATCCAAAATGGATAATTCCACCGAGCGTTTAATGACTGCCAAATTAATTTCGCTGGCAATATTAAAAACGTGTGATAGCGGAATATTTTTAGAAATTGAAGTCTGAATCAGATCTGTTAATCGTTCCCGTATTTGTTTTAGTTCTTTTGGTGATTGACACCGTTTGATTTCTTTTATTAAAACTCCGGGATTATTTGCTTGAGCCACAATCAAATCGTGCTCAGAAATGATTCCTTTCACACTGGATTTATCTGTTCCATCCTGAGTTACACACAAATGAGTCACATTGTGTTTTATCATCAGCAACTGTGCTTCTGCCAGAGAAACGTTTTCAACCACCGTGATAACAGGGGAGGACATAATTTTATCTACTGTAACGGTTACTGGATATCTACCGGTAGCAATTTTTGATCGCATATCCGCATCAGTAATAATGCCCAAAGGGATAGTATTATCACATACAAGGATATTGTTTTTTAACGATTCGGTCATTATTTGAGCCACGTCTTTTACAATTGCTGTACTAGTCGTTTTTAAGGGAGCTGTATTATAGGCTAGCGATTGAAAATATTGCATTTCAGATTGCTGATCCGAATAGAATACATTATCAGAAATTAATTTTCCAATTAAATTTTCTTTATCTTTTGGATTTCGGGTGTTTACGGCAAAACTTTCTAATAAAAAGTTTAAAACTTCAGAATTATTAGCTACAAAAGGCCTGAAAGTAGCAATGGGAATAGCATAAACAATGCTTTCTTCTCTTGCTTTGGCCGTCATCATATAATTATTTTTGGCAAAAAAGGGACGCAGGCCAAAAATATCGCCTTCGGTACATTTATTTAATAGCGTTTCCTCAGCATCTGCTATGACCGATAAATTGATAACACCGGAAGCCACCACATAAAAACTGTCATGCAAAAGATCATTTATTTGAAATAATGTTTTGTGTTTTTCTAAATTTACAACGCGAATATTTGCCGCTATTTCAGATAATTCTTCAAAAGTTAAGTAGTTAAACGGTGGGTATGCTTTTAAAAAGTCAGCAATGTGCTCAGCAATTGAATTCATAATTTATGGAATAAATAAGTATCGATTGTAAAAATAACAAATTTAAAAATTATAACACCGCCATTATTGCGGCAAAACAATTAAATTATAAAATCCTTAATCTTTTCATAAAATAAGTATGGATTTAAAGGAATTAAAAGCTACTTGTTTTACTTTTATACGATAACTAAAACATTTTAAATCATGAAATTATTTAGAAAAATGCATTTTTCGTTTATTGCCTTATTAATTGTAAATTGTATAGCTGCTCAAGGAAAACCTACCAGCAGCAAAGAAGTAGCCACAGGGAAAATTAATGGTGCTACAATTACCCTCAATTATGGGAGTCCATCAGTCAACGGAAGAGAAATTTGGGGAAAATTAGTTCCGTTTAATCAAGTTTGGCGTGCCGGAGCAAATGATGCTACAACATTTGAAACAGATAAAGAGTTGACGATCGAAGGTACTAAATTGCCAGCCGGTAAATACTCTTTTTTTGTTATACCAAATGAAAAAGAATGCGTGCTTATTTTTAATAAAGAAGCCAAACAGTGGGGAGCATATAAGTATAAAGAAAAAGAAGACCAACTACGTATTTCCGTTAAGCAAGAAGTTGCTGCTTCAGCTGCTGAAAAATTAGTTTATACGATCCGTGCTAATACTGTTGTTTTGAGCTGGGGCAATTGGAATATACCTTTTTCTGTAAAATAAAATATGACTAAGTAATAACCATGGTATAATGTCGTATTTTAAAATCAGGATAAAATTATGTAACAATCTGATTTAAAGCTGTTTTACTTAAAGTTAATTCTTTTGACTTTACGACTTTTAAACTTTCGACTTACTTAAAATTACTTTTAAATAGGAGGCTGTCTCAAAAAGACAGCCTCTTTTTTTTATAAAATATTTTCTAAAATGTTTAGATTAAGTTTTTCTTAATGTAATTGAAACTGGTTACAGCAGATTCTATTGGATTTGGTTTGTAGTTAGATTCGTGTTCCAAAAAGAAACGTTTCAGTCCGGCACGTTCCGCCTGAGCAAAAATCCCCTTGAAATCTATTGTTCCTGTGCCAATTTCTGCATTCCAATCCGGATTTACTTTATCCATATCTTTTACGTGCCACATTTTGAAACGTCCCGGATATTTTTTGAATAATTCCAATGGATCATGTCCAGCACGAATTACCCAGTATAAATCCATTTCAAAATCAACCAAGTTTTTATCCGTTTCGTTTAATAAAATTTCATATCCATTCGTTGAACCGAATTTTGTAAATTCGAAATCGTGATTGTGATACGCTAATTTTAAACCTCCAGCTTTACAAAGCTCACCCACTTTATTAATTTGTAAGGCTAATTTTTTATAGGCATCACCAGTAGTTCCGCGCAATTCTGAAACGATGTAAGGTACTGTTACATATTCACTTCCTAAATAGTTGGCTGTTTCAACATAGGATTGTACAAGATCAGTTGAACCATCTTTGATCATCGAATTAAAATCAAAATGATTACTCGTGGCTTTTAGACCATTATCATCTAATATTGATTTAAAATCGCGGACCGAAGTTCCAAAAAAGCCGTTGTCTACTGAATAACCAAAAGTTTCTACTTCAGTAAATCCAGCTTTTCCAACTTGTGCTAAAACACCTTTAACATCTTTGGGTAACGTATCGCGCAGTGTCCATAATTGAATCCCAATGGCTCTTTTTTTAGAGTCAAAAGCAAATGAAGGAGCAATGGCTAATGCGCCTAATGCTAAACCAGCATTAATTAAAAATTCTCTTCTTTTTATCATGGGTTATTTTTTAGAGTAGTTAAATATCACAAATTGCTATGGCCTGTTTCAATGAAGCGAGTTTGTCCGGGTTTTTAGGTACAAATTCTTGACCCACAAATCCCTTAAAACCAGTTTTTGCAATTGCTTTCATAATTGCAGTGTAATTTAGTTCCTGAGTATCATCAATTTCATTTCGTCCTGGAACACCGGCGGTATGATAATGTGTAATGTAGTGATGGTTGTCTCTTATGTTTCTAATCACATCTCCTTCATCAATTTGCATGTGATAAATATCGTAAAGCAATTTGAAATTCTCAGAGTTCAAACGTTTCGCTAATTCCACTCCCCAAGATGTCCGGTCACATTGGTAATCTTTATGATCAATTTTGCTGTTTAGTAATTCCATTACTAAAATCACATTATGCTTTTCAGCCAATGGAATTAGTTTTTGCAAACCAACAATACAATTGTTCCAACCTTCTTCATCTGTTTTGCCTCTTCGGCTTCCGCTAAAACAAATCAGATTTTTATAACCGGCTTTTGCCACCAGTGGAATCATTTCCATATAATTTTTCCAGAGTGTTTCATGAAATTTAATATCATTAAAACCATCCACTAAATTAATTTCTGCACCGTTGCACATTGTAGAAACAAGATCATATTTCTTCAATGTTGGCCAATCTTTAGGACCTACTAAATCAATCCCAGTAATCCCTATCTTTTTGGATTCAATGCAAAGCGTATCTAAATCGATATCATTAAAACACCACCGAGAAACGGAGTGATTTATATTTCCTTTCAATTTACCCAATGGTGTTGCTGTTTCCTTTTTTGGCATAGCCAAAGCAGAAAATCCAGCAGGAATTCCCATCGCAACTGTTCCGGCTACTATTCCTTTTATGGCAGATCTTCTATTTAAATTAGCACTCATTTTTAATTTTTATATAGCAGAAGTGGATTCTTCTCCTTTGTTTTTTTCATTAAATAAAAGGGCAAAAAGTAAGAATACAGCAAACGCAATTCCAGCAGGAATAATCCACACCATTTGCCAGTTTACAGCCCCATCTGCCATTTTATAATTGTCCGTTATCCATCCTGCAACTGCAAAACCAATTAACATACCAACTCCGTAAGTGGCTAAAGTTATTAAACCCTGAGCAGCACTTTTGTATTTTTCTCCCGCTTTTGAATTGGTGTAAATTTGGCCCGAAACAAAAAAGAAATCATAACAGATACCGTGCAGCGCAATACCTATAATAAGCATAAAGCTTAAATCATTGCCATTGCCATAAGCGAATAAAACATAACGAATTGCCCATGCTAACATCCCGATTAAGATCGTTTTTTTGAAACCAAAACGGGTAAAAAATACAGGAATCAATAATAAGAATAATGCTTCGGATATTTGACCTATTGCCATTTTTCCAGTAGGATTTTCAACGCCTGATTCTGTCAAAAATGGATGTGCATTTTGGTAATAAAAGGCAAGAGGTATACAAATCAGGATTGACGATATAAAAAAGATGGCGAAGTTTTTATCTTTCAGCAATTTTAAAGCATCAAGACCTATGATATCTCCAATTTTTATTTTTTCTTCACTTACTTTTGGTGGTGTTTTTGGTAAAGAAAAACTGAATATACCTAAAATTAAAGCGGCTATTCCTGCTAAAAGGAAGGTGTTTTTAAGAAATCCTTGAGAAATTGCTTCCGCAGTATCCCAATGAAAAACAAAGCTAATAGCTAATCCTGCAATAACCCATCCTATAGTTCCCCAAACTCTAATGTTGGCAAACTCTTTTTCCGGATCTTTCATTTGGTTAAAAGCTACTGAATTCACTAATGCTAATGTTGGCATGTATAAAATCATATAACTCAGAACGTAGGTGTAGAACATCCCAACTTCTTCTGACTGATACATTTGATACATCAAAAATGCACCTGCGAGATGAAGTATTCCTAAAATTTTCTCCGCATTAAAATAACGATCAGCGATCAAACCTATAATAAAAGGAGCAATAATTGCACCCCAAGATTGTGTAGAAAAAATGGCTGCAACAACTGGTCCTTCTGCATCTGAAAAATTAAATTTTAAAAATGTTCCCAATGTTACAAACCATGCGCCCCAGATAAAAAATTCCAGGAACATCATTATGGATAATTTAATTCGGATGGTGCTATTCATTAGTCAGTGGTTTTTTATTTTTTGGTTTTGGTTGTTTTTTTATTTTTTAGAGATCAATTACATACCCGCTTCACATCCGGTTGTAATTTTCATAGTATTCCATTCTTTGATCATAATATTTCTGAACCATACATTATCTCCATGATCTTGTAGTGCAATTTTACCTTTTTTGAATGCAGCAAAACCTGGCCAAGTAGCAAATTTACTTCCGGCTACCAATGTTTTAAAATTAGCATCCCAAAGCGTAGTTTCAACTACTTTTACGCCATTCAATAACATTGTCAGTTTTCCAAATTTACATACTATGTCAACAGAATTCCATTCTCCTACTGGTTTTACTGGTTCTGAGGTGCTTTTTATTAAATCATATAAATCCCCTGAACGGTGTTTTTCAATTTTTCCGTCAGAATGACCGTCATTGTCCAATACTTGCATTTCCAGACCCGTTTCATAAGTATTTTTGAATTTTGTCAAATCCTCGTTTACATAAAAAATAATACCGCTATTGGCATTTGCCGCGACTTTCCATTCTAGTTTTAGATGAAAATTCTCGTATTCTGCATTAGTTACCAAATCGCCTCCTTGACCGTTTTGGGCAGCTGTAGGATCAAAATGCAACACACCCTCTTCTGCTTTCCAACCGGAACCAGCTGTTGTTTTTCCGTAACTGTGCCATCCCGTTGTGGATTGTCCGTCAAATATGGATTTAAATCCTTTTGGTATGGGCGCTTGCTGTGCATTTGCGGTTTGAATCAGTATCATAACAAGTAATGAAGTACAAATATTTTTAATCATTTTTGAATTTTTGAATTAATAATTAATCTTGCTTATAAAGTTAAAGCTTTCCAACCTTGACGATAATCCCGTTTCACAAATTGGTTCACTTCATCAAAATTTGTAATTCTCATGGCATCATTATCCCATAATAATTTTGCTGAACGTCCTGGGTACACTTCTTCTCCAAGCTCTTCTCGCATCACATCGTATCCTCTGATCGCAAGATTTGCCATCAATAAAGCTTCAGTTAAAGGACCAGCAATTTCAAAAGGAGAACTTAATTCTTTTTTTCCATAACCAGCAATAGCAGCTTCAATCCACTGCTTGTAATGTCCTCCTGAACCATCGATCACTCTTGCGTATTTTTGAGCAACTTGGAGATTTTCATTTTTGCTTAGAGGAAGCAAACGCGGATTTAAACCGTAGGTATCACACATCATTTTTCCTTTTGTTCCTGTGAATAAGGTACCATTTCCACCGTCTCCAAAAATTTCATTCGAACCTAATTCGGGAGGTCTTTCCGGCTGAATTCCACCATCCATCCAGTGTACTGCAACGTCACCGTTTGTTTTCTCCGTTTTTGGAAAAGTTAAGGTAACATGACTGGAGGGAGGACAACTCTCAGGAAAATATCCTCTTTGAAACTCATCTACATATACAGAACCTACACTACATTGAACATCTTTAGCATATTTTAAATTTAATACACTAAAAGGTGCTTCTAACAAGTGACAGCCCATATCGCCTAATGCACCTGTTCCATAATCCCACCAACCGCGCCAGTTAAAGGGCACTAATTTATTTACATACTCTTTGTAAGGAGCTGTTCCCAACCATAAATCCCAATCTAATTCTTTTGGAATATCCGCTTTATTAGCAGACCAAGGAATCCCTTGAGGCCAAACCGGACGGTCTGTCCAAGCATGAATCGTGTGAACATCGCCTATTAAACCTGCTTCATACCATTCTTTCATTATTCTGGTACCATCATTCGAGGCACCTTGATTTCCCATCTGGGTTACCACTTTATATTTTGTAGCAGCTTGTGTCAAAATTCGAGCTTCGTAAATATCATGTGCCATAGGTTTTTGAACATACACATGTTTTCCTAATTGCATAGCAGCAAGTGCTTGGATAGCATGATTATGATCTGGAGTTGAAACTGAAACGGCATCGAAATTTTTATGTTCTTTGTCTAACATTTCACGCCAATCGGTATAAAATTTAGCTTTAGGAAATGCATTTACACTTGCAGCTGCTCTTCTGGTATCTACATCACATAAAAACGATATATCCGCTTTTCCACTTCTGGCAAACATACTGACATCAAATTTACCTTGTCCACCAACACCAATACTGGCTATTGATAAACGATCACTTGGCGCAACAAATCCTCTTCCTAGAACATGACGGGGAACAATCATAAAAGCTGCTGCAGCTATGGCGGTTGTTTTTATAAAATCACGACGGTTATTTGTAATTTTATCTTCTTCTTTTTGTTTCATTATTTTAATCCAGTTTAGTTTATAGCAAAAAATTGTGTAACATCATGATTTTATTTTCGACATTCAAGAATTATATTGACTCTTTAAAAGCGCCTTTTGATTTACTTTTTTAAGGATAAAATATACTTTGCCATAGAATTTGCCTCATTCTTTTTCAGTGAAGCATGCGCAGACATGGGAATTGAACCCCAAACCCCAGAGCCTCCTTTTATTATTTTACCGGATAAATAGGCAACATTTTTATCATTTAAAGCATATTTTTTAGCAATGTCTAAGTAGGAGGGACCAATTAGTTTTTTGTCTAATTTATGACATCCGATGCAATCGGATTTAGCTATTAATTTTTCTCCTTCAGAAGTTTGAACAACAAGGTTTGAATGCGCAGTAGTTTCAATATATTTTTCTTCTGAATTATCATTAGAAAATGAGGTTAAACTAATTAGTGCAACCCCAAAAAAGAAATATTTTAATTTCATTTTATTGTATTTAAGTTTTTATAATCCTAAGTTTTTTTTGTTAAAAGCCTGATTTGTTTCTACTGCAGCAAAATCATCAAATGCTTTATCAGTAACTTTTATAATATGATTTTTTATAAATTCAGCACCTTCACGCGCTCCATCCTCCTGATTTTTAATGCAACATTCCCATTCCATTACTGCCCATCCTTTGAAATCATATTGGGCTAGTTTGCTAAAAATCGTTTTAAAATCAATCTGACCATCGCCTAGAGAGCGATACCGTCCGGCACGATTTGCCCAACTTTGGTAGCCTCCAAAAG
This sequence comes from Flavobacterium sp. RSP15, assembly GCF_003968755.1. Lineage (GTDB taxonomy): Bacteria > Bacteroidota > Bacteroidia > Flavobacteriales > Flavobacteriaceae > Flavobacterium. The sequence continues at coordinate 239,732 of NZ_RYDL01000001.1, forward strand.
TCCCTTGCTTTCCTGTAGGGTTAAACTCGGCATCCTTTACGTGAAATGCTTTAATCCGTTCATGATAAAAATCGATATATTGGATGTAATCTAATTGTTGTAAAACAAAATGCGATGGATCGTACAACAAGCAAGCTCTGGAGTGATTATTCACCGCTTTCAAAAACATTTCATAGGTTTCCCCATCAAATAAATCTTCTCCCGGATGAATTTCGTAACAAAGGTCAACACCATTTTGATCAAACTCATTTAAAATGGGCAACCAGCGTTTAGCCAATTCGGCAAAACCATCTTCCATTAAACCCGGAGGCCGTTGTGGCCAAGGATGAAAATACTGCCAAAGTAGAGAACCACTAAAAGTGGCATGTGCATTTAACCCTAAATTTTGAGAAGCTTTAGCCGCATATTTCAATTGTTGCACAGCCCATTCTTGCCTTGCTTTAGGATTTCCATGAACATTTACAGGGGCAAAGGAATCAAAAAAATCATCGTAAGCAGGATGAACAGCCACTAACTGCCCTTGTAAATGGGTTGATAATTCAGTGATTTCTAGTCCGTAAGAAGCAATTGTTCCTTTTAGTTCATCCGCATAGGTTTTACTTTCTGCCGCTTTTTGTAAATCAATGAAACGGGTATCTAATGTTGGCATTTGAATCCCTTTAAAGCCTAAATCAGCAGCCCATTTACAAATCCCATCTAAGGAATTAAAAGGAGCTTTATCATCAATAAACTGTGCTAAAAAGACCGCAGGCCCTTGAATTGTTGTCATAGTATTTGGTATATAAGAGGTCTACGAATTCCTAATTAATTACAAAACGTAGGGAGTCCATTTTTTATCCGATTGTGATGATGCGACTACGTTATCTATAAATGCCATTCCTCTCACTCCATCTTCAACAGAAGGAAAGTCTAACATTTCAGCAGTAGGTGCTGTGCCCTCTAATTTACAACCAAGCGTTAAAGCAAAGTTGCGGTAAATATTAGCAAATGCCTCTAAATATCCTTCTGGATGTCCGCCTGGAGTTCTACAATTATGTGTTGCAAATGAAGATAAATGTGCATAGTTAGATCCAGCTCTTAAAACCTGAGTTGGTTCATTTAACCACCTAATCGTTAAAGTGTTTGGATCATGTTGAAACCATTCGATTCCACCTTTTTCGCCATAAACTCTAATTTTTAAAGCGTTTTCTTCTCCGGCTGCTACTTGCGATGCTATTAAAACGCCTTTAGCACCATTGTCAAATTTCAATAGTACAGCTCCATCATCGTCCATTATGCGGCCTTCAACTAATGTGTTTAATTCTGCACAAACATCGGTAATTTTAGCTCCGGTGATATATTCGGCTAAATGAGAGGCGTGCGTACCAATATCTCCCATTACAGAACTTTTTCCGGATTTTTTAGGATCTGTTCGCCATGCAGCTTGTGCGTTTCCCTCTCTTTCGGATAGTGTACTTAACCATCCTTGGGGATATTCTACTAAAACTTTTCTAATTTTACCCAATTTTCCTTCGCTGACCATAGCTTTCGCTTGTTTGACCATTGGATACCCGGAGTACGTATGTGTTAAACAAAGTAGTAATCCTGTCTCTTCTACTTTTTGTTTCAATAGTTTTGCTTCTTCCAATGAAAAAGTCATTGGTTTTTCAATTACTACATTAAAACCATGCTCTAAAGCCATCATTGCAGGTGCAAAATGGGCAAAATTTGGAGTAACAATAGTAACAAAATCGATTCTTTCGTCAGCAGGTAAAGCCGCTTCCGCTTTAATCATTTCGTCATACGTTAAATATGTTCTTGATTCCGGAAGAAACAAGGCTTTACCAGATGCAATTGCAGTTTCTGGTTTTATACTTAATGCACCACACTTTAATTCAATTAGTCCATCCATATTGGCGGCTAAGCGGTGAATTGCACCTATAAAGGCATCTTGACCACCACCGACCATTCCCATTCTTAATTTTCTCATAATGATGAACCTAAATATTTCCTTTTTTTAATTCTTTTACTGCATAATCGCAGGCACGAGCCGTCAAAGCCATAAATGTTAATGATGGATTTTGACACGCAATAGAAGGCATACAAGAACCATCGGTAACAAATACATTACTAACTTCGTGCAATTGATTCCATTTATTTAATACGGAATCCTTGGGGTCATTACCCATTCTGGCAGTACCCATTTCGTGTATAGCCATTCCAGGATAACAATCGTTATCATAGGTTTGCACATTTTTGATTCCAGATGCTTCCAGCATTTCTGCGGCATCATTCATCATATCTTCCCGCATTTTTGCTTCATTTTCTTTGTATTCACAATCAATAGCTAAAACTGGTTGTCCCCATTTGTCTTTTTTGCTATGATCGATGTACACTTTGTTTTCGTAATACGGCAGCATTTCTCCAAAACCACCTAATCCCATACTCCAGGAATCAGCAGGTAATGACATAGTCGATTTAAAGTTTTCACCAAAAGCCAATTCGGCAACTTCTTTATGCCATGATCCTCTGCTGGCACCTCCTTGGTACCCAAAACCTCTTAAATAATCTCGTTTATCACCACCTACATTCTGATATCTTGGAATATAAATACCATTAGCCCTTCTTCCGTACGTGTATTTATCTTCAAAACCTTCAGCTGTTCCTTCTGCACCACAACGGAAATGATGATCCATAAGATTATGGCCTAATTGTCCGCTGGCATTACCCATTCCATTCGGATGCGCTTCTGAAGTTGAATTTAATAAAAGGAATGTTGATCCTAAAGTGGATGCGTTTACAAAAACAATTTTAGCATAAAACTCCATTGTTTCATTTGTTTCTGCATCAATAACCATAACACCCTTTGCTTTTTTAGTGTCTTTATCATAAATAATATGATTCACAATAGAGTAGGGTCTCACGGTCAATCTATTGGTTGCCATTGCAGCAGGTAGTGTAGAGGATTGGGTGCTAAAATAGGCGCCAAATGGACAACCTCGACTGCATAAATTTCTGTACTGACAGCTGCCACGCCCTTTGTGGGGTACAGTTAAGTTAGCAGTACGACCAATTGTAAGAATACGGGTTTTATTATAATGTTTTTCTAATCTTTCTTTAACTGATTTTTCAACACAATTTAAATCCATTGGAGGCAAAAATTTACCATCCGGTAATAGGGGCCAATTTTCAGCTTGCCCACTTATTCCTGCGAATTTCTCTACATAATCATACCACTTGGTAAGGTCTTTATATCGAATAGGCCAGTCATTTCCATGACCATCTTTGGCATTATCTTCAAAGTTATGGTCACTAAAACGGTAACTTTGACGGCCCCACATTAAAGATTTTCCACCCACATGAAATCCTCTGTACCAATCAAAACGTTTGTCTTCTGTGTAGGGACATTCCAAGTCATTCACCCACCATTTTTCGGTAGCTTCATTGTATGGATAATCTCTTGTTTGAACCGGATGGGTTCTTTTTTGTTCTTCGGTAAGTTTGCCTGCGCGTTCAAATTCCCATGGTGCTTTCATGGCCGATTCATAATCTTTGATGTGCTCAATATTCATTCCGCGTTCTAACATCAAAACTTTTAATCCTTTTTCGGTAAGTTCTTTTGCAGCCCAACCACCACTAATTCCAGATCCTACAACAATAGCATCGTACGTATTTTCCTCTTTCAAATTGGTATTTATATTCACGGGTAGTATTTTTTATTTAATAAAATAGTTTATAACAAAAGGTTTTAGTAAAAATTAGTTGGTTGCCCAAGCTTTTTGTCCGGGTTTGTAGTCTGCACTACCATCGTAGCGTCCCGGAACTGGAAGGTATTCGCGTGCTTGTGTACAACCTATTTCTGAAGAATAATAGCCAAGAAGAGTTAAATCTCTAGCAATCAAAAAGAATGAAGGTGCTTTATCAGTTGCAATTGCCTCATCTCGTAATGAAGTCATTAATTGCTGACGCTCTTCAACTGACATTGATAAGAAATTCTTATTGAAATCTTTAACGCATTTTGCTTGCATTTCCTGCATCCCGGAAGCAAAAATTTCTTGCATTTTTGCAGGATAACATTCTCTAATAATCATTGGAATAAAAGCACCCAGTCCTGCAGCTTTTGCTCCTGCCGAAGAGGCTGTAGTAGGTATAATGATATCGGCAAATTCAGCCAAAATTTCTTCATCTGCAGCAGAAAAAGATACGCTGTTTTTTTCTTTTTCGGGCAAAGTAAAACTTTCAAATAAAACGCCCATTGTTGTTGCTGAGATTGCGCTTCCCATCAAAAATGCAACGCTTTTAAGTGCTTCTCTTCTATTCATTTGCTAATTATTAAAATTATTGATTCTTCTTAATTTATTATAACATTACAATAATAAAGAAAAAAAAAACAGGTTAATTTTTTTTATGTTAAAATATTGAATAATTCCATATTTTTCAAATTATTAAGGGAATCACTTTCAAAAATTCATTAAACAGTAGTTGGAATCAATGAAATCAAGAAAAAAAAAATGTTTGAAGAAGCAAAAAAAAATAAAAAACGATTTTTAAATTGTTTTTAATCTAAAATTAACAAGTTTTTACTTATAAAATATAGCTGTATTTTCTTCTCACAGCATTTCAATGCGTTAAAATGACAGTATTAGTTAAAGAACCATTTAAATAATCTAAAATATATTTCCTGTTTTGTAGTAAAAAAGAAGTTTTTATATTTTAAAAATAGGAAGTAATTTAAATGTGCAACCCGCTAAAAAATGGAATTTTTGAAAGTTACAAAGGGGAAGTATTGTCTACCTTTCAAATAAGCCTAAAGTGCCTCCAACCCAATCTTTATCTTTATTGAATTTCACGCCAATCATCTCGCCACGACTCAAGCGGACTAAGTTGCAGAGTAGAGTAGGTGCGGCATCACCTTTTTTCCAAACACACAAGATTCGGACTTCAGCTTTTACTTTCCCTTCAGGAGCGTGTACAATAGGAAGATAATTTACTTTTTTTTGAAGAATATATAATTCTTTATCTACAACGGCTTCAATATCATTTTTTGTGACATGAAAAATAACGCCCGTTCCTGAAAAAGAAAAAAGCGGTTTCAAAACATAGTTTTCTAAATCCTGAGGAATTACTGCCAAGTCACTTAATAGTGTCGTTTCAATACAATATTTTCCTTTTAAGAAAGGTAAAATAAATTTACTGATTCTGAAAAACCAGTTGGGATGTCCCGCCCATTCCACATCCAAATCATCTGAAAAACTAAAATTAAGTCTTAAATCTGTTCTCAAATCCAATTCATCAAAAATAACCCGATTGTAAATTCTTTTTACCAATATTTCATTGCCTGTTGCATTTTTGTAAAACAGTTGTTTTCCTTTTTTTATGAGTTCAGTAACACAAACGATAGGGATGCCAATGTCTCTTTTGCAGTAATAAAAATCAATCTTGGTATTTTGTTTTTCGGGTTCTATTTCAAGAAGAATAACATTTTCTTTTGGATGATGGTTGCAAATCGCTTCTTCTAAAATAGTAAGATATTCCTGTGGTTCAATAGCATTAATAAATGGAGTTAATTCGTTAAGAAATGGATAATGCTTTTTGAATTTTTCGTACAAATGCATTTGATAATTGTACAAAGAGGGGAATCCCTGTACTTCAATTAGTTTTGGAATAAGTACTCCGTCTTCTTCACAAATTCCAAAATCAATTGCTAAAAAAGTAGTATGTTTATCCTCATTAGGAACAGTATTATTTAGCTCTAATGATTTATTTGTAAGTGATTTAAAGTCATTTTTCTGAATGAAAGCTATAACATCATTACAGCCTTCAATCAATTGTGCTTTAAGCTCCTTCGAAATAAAAAAGGGGGTTTCGCCTAACCGGAAAGTAGGCAGGTAATTAAAATCGGCAGCAATATCATCTTTGAATTCCTGATATTTTTTTTCTGTAAATTGAGTATTAAATAACTCCCGATATTTTGAAATCATTTTGAAATCGTATTAATTAGAAAGTGTCTTCTTTGTTTTCAGCAAGTCATTAATTGCTATTCGAAGGAAATTAGGAATCAAAGTTTCATTAGTTCTGTATATTTTATCATCATCTAATAAATCCTCCAGCATGTTTCTGAACTTCTTTTTTCCTTTCATATTCTTGATCTTTTCCTTTGCTTCTTTATTTCTTAAATGAGAAACAAAACTAATGGGATCTGCTTCCGGGTGAAATTGAGTACCCACAAAATAATCGGTAAAACGCACGGCCATAATTGCGCGTTCGTATTGTATATGATCCCTAATTTTCTCTAATGAAATAATTTTCGCTCCTTTTTTTGCAAAAATACTTAACTTGGGTTGAACCACTTGATAGTCTCTGGAATCTATCGCATAAAAAGGGTCTGCTAATCCCTCGAACAAGGGATCCACGAGTCCTTCTTTGGTTTTATGAATGGTCATCACCCCAAAAGAAGTGTCATTTCGTTTGGTTACCGTAGCCAATCCAAAATGCAAACACGCCATTTGAAAAGAATGACAAATGAATAAAACATGTTTTTTAATACTATTTTCAGTATTCCATTTATTCAAGAAATCGATAAATTCATAGTATTTTACATCCCAGTTTCCATCACCAATTAACGGATTTCCTGGTCCTCCAGTTGAAATATAAATGTCAAAGTTATTCTTGTCCGGCAATTCACATTTTCCCCGAACATCAAATATTTCAAAACTAACAACGGGACTAAACCTATTGACTACATCAATAATACATCGCATTCCCTGGTTGGGTTCACCATTGTACATGTCCAGAAGGGCTATTTTTATAATTTTATTAGACATACTTTTTTTTAAAAAATAATGAACAAAGGTACTTTATATTTTATAATCCTTTCGTAAATTCTACTGTTATGAAGTCAACCACACAGGAAAGATCGCCCGTTTCTTGAAAAATAGCCAGTTGCTTATCAGCACCGGTACCGTTTTTTAAAATTTCATGGACATAATTTATATCAGCACGACTTCCCAATTCATCCACCACATCATCAATAAAATCAAGCAGTTCTAGAATAAGCATTTTTGTTTCTACTTCTTTTTGCAAACCAAAATCGATCATATTATTCTCAATGCCGTAACGTGCCGCCCGAAATTTATTTTCTTTTATCAAAGCCAGTCGATACACATTAAAACTAGTATTGTTTATGTTCAATTTGTAGAGTTTAGCTACAATTGCCTGAATAATGGCAACAATGCAAATGGTTTCATCCACTGTCAATGACATATCACAAATCCTGAATTCAATCGTATTGTAAAAAGGATGCAACCGTAAATCCCACCAGATTTTCTTTGGATTATCGATGCAATTACTCTTTATTAATGTATCCAAATAATTCTCATACGAACTCACCGAATCAAAATATTCCGGCAAACCTGTCCTTGGAAACTTGTCAAAAACTTTCGTTCTAAAGGACTTATAACCTGTTTTTCTTCCCTCCCAAAAAGGAGAGTTCGTTGAAAGCGCAAAAATATGCGGCAAAAAATATGTGGCCTGATTCATTAATTGCAAGCCAATCTCCCGATTTTCAATTCCTACATGACAATGCATTCCAAAAATTAAATTTGAACGCGCTGCATCTTGCAATTCATTGACAATATCGTGATAGCCAGGATCATCAGTTATCGGTTGATCCTGCCATTTCGAGAAAGGATGCGTCCCGGCACCACCCACAATAAGATCTTGTTTGTCCGCTAATTCAACGATTTTAGAACGTAAAAACCGAATCTCATTTTTGGCATCATTCACATTATTGCAAATATTGGTACCCACTTCGACCACAGATTGATGCATTTCAGCCTTTACTTGCTCATTTAAAATGATCTTCGCACCATCTACAATTTTGGATAAATGCGACCGTAAATCTCTGGTTACAGGATCTATAATTTGATATTCTTCTTCTACACCGAGGGTAAAAACAGGTAATTTCTTTAACATAATTATTGTTTTAGTGTTCAGTCGCAGTCAAAGTTTACAGTCTGTTTACTGAACACTGTGAGTGAAAACTATTTTACTGCATCTTTCATAAATGTTCCCCAAGTCAAATTCATCTTTCCGGATTTCTGTTTTTTTGCAGCAGCGATTGCCATTTTTGCAGCTTCCTCTACAACCCACTCAAAGTTTTCTGCACCTACCGAAGTTAATTCAGCATCTGGTGCGGGATTTCCAAAATCTATCGCATAGGGAATACCATCACGGACTGCAAATTCAACCGTATTAAAATCATAACCCAATCCTTTGCAAAGACGTAAAGTATAATCCTTAATAGTAGCTAATAATTTTTTATCCACAGGCGGCCCATCAAGTACATAACGCAAATGATGCGGATTTCTGGGTTCGTATTGCATAATCCTAACGGCTTTGCAACCCAAACAATAGACTCTGAAATACTCTGTAAAAACAATTTCTTCCTGTAGCATCATCACCAGTTGCCCCGTTTCCCTATGTTTCTCCCAAAATTCTTCTACATTTTCTAATCGATACACATTTTTCCAGCCACCTCCAGCATACGGTTTCATATAAGCTGGAAAACCAATATAATCAAAAATTCCTTCCCAATCCATTGGGTATTTTAGATTTCGGAATGATTTTCCGGTCGTATCCGTAGGATGTTCCGCCGATGGGAGAAGTACCGTATTAGGTAGCGGAACTCCCAGAGTATCGGCCAATGCGTTATTGAAAAATTTATCGTCGGCACTCCACCAAAAAGGATTGTTGATCACATTTGTCCCTGTTAAAGCAGCATTTTTCAAATATGCACGATAGAAAGGGACATCTTGCGAAATGCGATCAATAATTACGGCATATTCACCATCTTGATTTTGAACTACTTTATCAATAACCACAGCTTCAGCTATGATTTCTTTTTCGTTTTTTGAATTGACACGATCTATGAAGGCTTGTGGAAATGTATCTTCCATTCCAAATAAAATTCCAATTTTTTTCATCTTGATATGTTTATAATTTTAAAAAAATTTTATTCTGGATAAATAATGTGGAAACATTTCGGTCCATACCGGCCAGTCGTGTTTTCGTTCCTGACGAATATCCAACCAATGATGGATGTTTCTGTCGCTCAACACTTTACTTAGTTTTAAATTTGCATCAAAACAAATATCCCAATTAGACGTCCCAAGCACAATATCCATTTTCCATAATTCCGGATCATTAAGTCCATGTAAATAATCTTCCGGGCTGTTGTAAAACACATCATCGTTATGAAAACCATCCATAAAACTCTTGATATTAAAAGCGCCACTCATAGAAAACAAATGACTTACATAACCAGGATGTCTAAAAGCAAAATTTGCCGCATGATACCCGCCAAAACTGCAACCAGCAAGAGCCACTTTGCCTGAGGAGGTATTATTCTTTACTTTTTCAACGATTTCGTGACAAATCATTTTATCGTACCTGAGGTGGTTTTCTATTCGATGTACAGGATATATGTTTTTATTGTAAAAACTGTCTTTATCAATGCTATCAGGACAAAATATTTGGATCAAACCTTGTTCCAGATACCATTTTGCAGCATCAATTAATCCCATATCTTTATTTTCATGGTAACTCCCCATAGAAGTAGGAAATACAATTACAGGATATCCGGCATGTCCAAAAACCAACATTTCTATCTCTCTATTTAAATTAGGGGAATGCCATTTGAAATACTCTTCCTTCATGAAATTAGTTTTAACAATTATAATGAAAAAAATAACACAAAAATCAGATAAAATTATACTTAACACATATTTATTGTAAAAAAGATTAGGATTAATAAATTGGATCTAAATGGTAAAATTTAGATAAATAAAGAGCCGTTTTTTAAATTATAAACAACAAGTCAACGTATTTTAACAACGCTGTACTCTAAATTTAAAGGTTTTTAGACCTAAAATAAGTGTTTGGAGCTGTCCTGTACTTACTCTTTGGTTAGAAAATCCTAAATTTCTAAAATAAGGAAGAAATAGCTCTAGTTGCTTTTATTAATTTTATACAGTGATACATGACTTTTTAATCGTTCTACAAGCATACTCATCATTCTTTTATTGATATTTGAGGAGTTTTGTACATAAAGAGCATATTCATCGGCTGTAAATAAACCAATGATCATTCCTTTCAGAGAATTTCTAAACTTGATGTCTTTCTGGATTGCATTTTCCATGACGGATACTTTTTTATCAAGTGTATAACTGTAGAAATCAATTTTATTTTTGCTGACATAATTGAGGAAGGATGCTGCAAATAAGTCATTTTGCAACTTTAGAATGGGGCGTAACACCTCATTTTGAAATGATTCTTCTGTTGTGGATTGTATGGTTACGGAACCTATTGTTTGTCCTCGGAATTCTTTTAAAAAAGTATCGCGTTCGTTCATGATTTTTTCTTTAAAAATAGAGAAAATAGCCGTAAGAAAAGTTTAATTTTACATTTATAAAGAAAAAATATGAAATTTCACACTAGAAAATGGGTAAAACCCGAAGATCTAAATCCTAACGGAACTTTATTTGGCGGTAAATTATTAGCTTGGATTGATGAAGAATTGGCTTTGTATACCATAATTCAATTAGAAAATACCAGAATCGTAACCAAATACATGTCGGAAATCAATTTTCGAAGTTCGGCCAGACAAGGTGATATTGTCGAAATTGGAATTGATGTTTTAAAATTTGGCACAACCTCACTCACGCTGAAATGCGAGGCACGAAATATGATGACACGCGAGACAATCATTACAATTGATCACACCACAATGGTTAACTTAGATGCGGATGGAAAACCTAAGGCACATGGAAAAACAGCAATTGAATATGTGAAAAACAGATTATTAATTTGATACGAAGTGCATTTATACTTTTTAAGTAAAAAAATTAAACCTGAGATTCACTTTCTGCAGTTGTTTCAAAAATTTCTAAATCAAAATATTTTATGGAAGCAATGATGTGATCAAATATATCCGACATGATGTATTCATAGTTTTCAAATCGCTTGTCATGTGAAAAGGCATAAACCTCAAGCGGTACACCATGGGAAGTTGATTGTAACTGACGGCAAAGCATCAACATGTCTTTGTTTAATCCTGGATAATTGAACAGGTATTCCGTGATGTATTTTCGAAATAAACCTAAGTTTGTCAAATTTCGCCCATTAATAGCAATGGATTTGTCAATTTTATGTTTAGAATTATAGTCGTCTATTTCTAATTTGCGAGTGCCTATATAATCCGATATTAGATGAATTTTTTTTAAGTCATTTAATTCTGATTCCTCTAAAAACCGAATGCTGCTTGTTTTTATCAGAATGTGTCTTTTGATGCGTCGGCCATCTGAATTCAGCATTCCGCGCCAGTTTTGAAACGAATCTGAACTCAAACTATAGGTTGGAATTGTGGTTGTGGTATTATCGAAATTTCGAACTTTTACCGTTGCCAGATTGATCTCGATGACATCTCCATCGGCACCAAATTTATCCATCGTAATCCAGTCGCCAATTCGAACCATATCGTTTATGGATACTTGAACACTAGATACAAAACCTAAAATGGTATCTCGAAAAATTAATATGATTACCGCTGAAACAGCTCCTAAAATAGTTAAAAGCTCTTTTTTATCAATCTCAAATAATTTTGAAATGATTAATGTAATTCCAATTACCCATAACATAATCATGATTACCTGAATGAAACTGTCAATAGGTTTGTCGCTGTATCTTGGTTTTAGTTTTAAGTAATCACGCAACGCATTGAAAATAGTTCGTATAATCCATAAAATCAGAATGATGATATAGATTCCAACCAATTTCCCGAAAAAGCCTTCCCAATATTCAAATCGTTCTAAAATTATTGGAACAGATTTGTAAATAAACAATAGTGGAATTAAATGTGCAATGTATTTAGCCGTTTTGTTAGTTACCAGCAAATCATCAAATTTGGTTTTGGTTTTTTGGGCAATAACGGCCATAATAGTAACTAAAACAAGTCTAAAAATTGCGTAGATGACATACGCCAATACACACAAAATAATAATGTTCAGCACCAAACTAAAATAAGAAGCCAGACTGTTCCCTAAACCCCATTTCCTGAGTACTAGATATAGAAAAGTGAATATTTTTTCTATTAATTTATACATTTCGCAAGTATTTCTTTTCTATGTAAAAAGTCCCAAAAGGAGGAATTGACGCAATACAAATGATAAAATACTTTTTAAAATTCCACTTTTCACTAAACTTTAAAATTGTTGCCAAGATAATGTAAGCAGTAAATAATACGCCGTGAGCCATTCCAATGTGTTTGACATAAATAGGATCATTAAAAATGTATTTCATTGGCATGGCAAAGAAAAATAACAATAAGGCGGATATACCTTCTACTATTGCTGTAATTTTAAAAATCTTAAGCATTTATTTTTTTTTAAGTGATAATTGACAAAATTAAGGATTATCATTGATTTACCACGCATTGATTCCTAAAGTAAATTACTTTTGTAATCTTAAACTTTGATAATGAGCAAACGCGATTTAAAAAAATATGTAGCCGAATTGAATAAAGAACAACTCGAAGAGCAAATACTCGAATTGTACGACAAATTCAGTTCTGTAAAAGTCTATTATGATTTTGTTTTTAATCCAAAAGAAGAAACGCTTTTGAAGGAATGCAAACTCAAAATTTCCAATGAATATTATCCTCTGAAAAAATCCGGAAGACGCAGTAAACCTAAAATGAGGCGTTCCGTTGCCCAAAAATACATTAAGCACTTTACACTTTTGGGAGTAGATCCTTTTGTAATTGCGGATGTAATGCTTTACAATATTGAAATAGCACAAACATTCTCATCAGAATAGGATATAAAGCAAGAATTATTTTTCAAAAGCATGTATAATTCCTTTCAGCAAGCCGTTGTTTTCTTGATTGCAAATGGAATACTTACTGATTTTAAACCCAGAATTAGTGCCATACACACTGAAACAATTTTGCAAAAATGGTACAATGAACCAGAATTTAATGCCATTTTAGAACGATTAGAATATTAAATCCTCACATAATTCAAATTTATTTAATCATTCCGTTTATTTTTAATAAAAATTGATACTTAAACTGTTTTTTAGGCGTATTTTTGCAAAAACCCAACAATAAGCAATGTCCCAAAACACTTTAGAAATAGAAATAGAAGACAAAAAAGAACTTTATGCGTACCAAAAAGGCGATATAGATGCCATCTTTGAGCGCATTGATAATGCACCGCCACAACACCATTTGTTATACCAATTGCCCACCGGTGGTGGAAAAACAGTGGTTTTTTCTGAAATTGTGCGCCGTTATTTATCGCAACATGATAAAAAAGTAGTTGTTTTGACCCACAGAATTGAGTTGTGTAAGCAAACCTCAAAAATGTTGAAGGGTTTTGATGTGAAAAACAAAATTATCAACAGTAAAGTAAAAGAACTTCCGGATCAAAACGATTATTCCTGTTTTGTAGCCATGGTGGAAACTTTAAAAAACCGAATCAACGATGAAAAACTGCATTTAGATAATGTAGGATTGGTAATCATTGATGAGGCACATTACAATTCCTTTCGTAAATTATTGAGCTCTTTCAAAAATGCTTTTATTTTAGGGGTAACCGCAACACCTTTAAGCTCAAATATCAAATTGCCAATGCATGAAAGCTACGATGAATTAATCGTAGGAGACACCATTAGTTCCTTGATTACAAATGGCTTTTTGGCCAAAGCAGTTACCTATAGCTATGATGTGGGTCTGACCTCCCTGAAAGTAGGGATCAATGGCGATTATACCGTAAAATCATCTGATGATTTGTACACCAATATGGCCATGCAGGAAAAGTTATTGCATGCCTACACGGAGAAATCATTAGGCAAGAAAACCTTGATTTTCAATAACGGGATCAACACCTCCTTATATGTATACGAAACGTTTAGAGAAGCCGGTTATGCCATTCGCCATTTAGATAACACCAGTAATAACGAGGAAAGAAAAGATATTTTACATTGGTTCAAGCATACACCTGATGCCATATTGACATCAGTGGGAATTCTTACTACCGGTTTTGATGAGCCTACCGTAGAGACCATAATCCTGAACAGAGCAACAAAATCGTTGACCTTATATTACCAAATGATCGGTCGTGGTTCCAGAAAATTACCCAACAAAGACATTTTCAATGTGATCGATTTAGGGAATAATGCCGCCCGATTTGGCCTGTGGAGTGAGCCGGTAAACTGGCAACATATTTTTAAATCTCCGGAGTTTTACCTGGAAAACTTACGAGACGATACAGAAATAGAATTGTATTTTAAATACAGCATGCCACCGGAATTACGTGCTAAATTCAGTAAAACAGAAGTAGTAACCTTTGATGTGGATGAAGAACACAAACTCATTATCAAACAAAATTTACGTTCCAAAGTAGTGCTAGAAAAATCCCTAGAGCAACATGCCGCCATGTGTGTGGATAATTCTGAAACCTTACAAGAAGCAAAAGCGCTGGGAAAAGAACTGGATGATGACATCGATTGTCGCATCAAGCGCTATTCAAAATGTTTGAGCCAGTGCAGTAAAAATTACCGCGAATGGCTAGTAGATGATTACAAATTGAAACTGGTATTATTGACCGGGAAAAAATACCGGGAAAAAATCATGAACGAACCGGATGAAGAGTAATATTTATTTTTCAAGGAGCTAATCCCGCTATTCGTTTCAATCTTTTATTTTTAAAGAAAAAATAAAAGGATTTTCACTGCTATCGGGGCTAAAATTACCGTTACAAAACAACTATTTTTTATAAAATATAAAATTCAAAAAAATGCCAAAACAATTCTCTGATTTAGGAATTTCAGCACCAATAGTAAAAGCGATTACCGAATTGAAAATTGTTGTACCAACAGAAATTCAGCTAAAAACGATTCCGTTACTTTTGTCAAATACAACGGATTTGGTTGGACTTGCTAAAACAGGTACCGGAAAAACAGCTGCTTTTGGATTGCCAATTTTACAATTAATAGATGTAAAATCACCTTTGATACAAGCAGTAATTCTTGCACCAACTCGGGAATTAGGCCAACAGATATATAAAAATTTAGAGTCTTTTGCTACCTTTTTGCCTGAAGTTTCCATTGCAGCAACATGCGGAGGAATTCCAATCAAACCGCAAATAGAACGCCTTGCAACACCTACACATATTGTAGTGGCAACGCCCGGAAGATTAATTGATTTAATTCAGCGCAAAGCCATAAACTTAAAAGAAACCAGATTCCTCGTGCTCGATGAAGCCGATGAAATGGTGACTGTATTAAAAGAAGGCTTAGATGAAATTATTGCTGAATTGCCAGCAGCGCATAAGACTTTTTTATTCTCGGCCACCATGCCCCGAAGCATAAAACAATTGATTCAAAACTATTTGAATAAAAATGTGGTACATGTCAGTGCCAATATGGAAACAGTAGGAAATCAAGGAATTGATCATCAGTATATTGTGGTAAATCCTATTGAAAAACTGGACGTTTTGATGCATTTTCTGAATTCTAAAGAGGGTGAACGCGGTATCATTTTTTGTAAAACAAAAGCAGCAGTCAATAAATTAGCTAAAAACTTGGCAATCAATAGGTTTTCTTCTGGTGCATTACACGGAAGTTTATCACAGGGAATTAGAGACCGAATCATGGAGCAATTCCGCGAAGGACATATCAATATATTAGTCGCAACAGATTTAGCAGCAAGAGGAATTGATGTAAAAGAAATTTCTTATGTAGTCAATTATCATTTGCCTGATGTGTATGAAGCATACGTACATCGTAGCGGTAGAACTGCAAGAGCAGGAGCAAAGGGACTTTCATTGACGGTATTGCAGCCGGAAGAAGTAGTTGAAATTGCTGAATTCGAAAAAGAATTGGGAATACAATTCAAAGAATTCAAAAAACCAACTCTTGCCAGTATTGAAGAAAATAATACGTTGTTATGGGCGAAGCAAATCTTCAAGACAAAACCCAATCATGACATCGCTACAGAATTAAAAGATAAAATAAAAACAGTTTTTCATCATTTGACGAAAGACGAACTAATAGAAAAGGTCCTGGCCAATCACTTGCTTCAAGCAAAAAATGAAGTCCTTTTAAAAACGGAGAAACCAATAAAAAAACAAAAAAGAATGAATTAATTCATTCTTTTTCATAAACTGTTAATGAGCTATTACAATTTCATCATCTGAAGTTGTAATGGCTTTTTTTATGTTTCGTTTTCCGATAATTAAAATAATCAATGCCAGTATTGTTGATGTTGTCATAATCAAAACCATTGGTAACATAGAGCTTTTTACAAAAACACCAACCGCAAAAGAGGCCAAAGCACCTAATCCCAATTGAATCGCTCCCATGAGGGCTGACGCGCTTCCTGCATTTCTTGAAAAAGGAGCAAGAGTCAGTCCTGCTGTATTAGGATTAGAGATTCCTAAACACGCCAAGAATAAAAACAGCATGGCGATTGTTTCATACAAACCTAAAAGACCATTGATTGCTAATGTCAGAAATAAAACACTGATTACCGACTGTGTAATTAAGGCCCCAAAAATAATTTGTTCACTGGTAAATTTCCGCAATAAAAAAGAATTAAGCTGACTGGCGCTTATAAAACTCAAAGACATAAAGGCAAAAATCCAGCCATACGTTGTGCCATCTACTTTGAAAATATCCATAAATAAAATAGGAGAGGCTGCTACATACGTGAATAAACCAGAAAAAGCGATTGCTCCTGTAAACGCATAGGTGTAAAATTGAGGCACTTTAACAATGCGTATAAAATTAGAAATAATTGGTTTTGGCTTTAATGAAATCGTAGTGTCTGGTTTGAAAGTATTAGGCAAAATAATTTGAGCCGCTACAAGAATTACGATTCCCATGCACATCAGTATAAAAAATACGGTATGCCAACCGTAATAAGTAGTAACATAACCGCCTACAGTGGGCGCCAGCATTGGCGAAAGCCCTACAACCAACATCAATAAAGAAAAAACTTTAGGTATCTCTTTTACAGGAAATAAATCCCGAACCATTGACACTGAGGCTACCGTAGCAGCACAACTACCAACAGCCTGAATGAATCTCAGCCCTATAAAAGTATCAATATTAGTGACAAATGCGCAGCCCAAAGAGGCTAATATGTAAACCAATAATCCAATAAAGAGCGGTTTTTTTCGGCCAAAACGATCTAATAACGGACCATAAAGCAATTGTCCAGCAGAAATTCCAATAAAATAACTGGATAATGTCATGGACACATTGGCAACAGAAGTATTCAAATCTTTAGCAATTCCGGCAAAACCAGGTAAAATACATATTAATTGAAAATGGGCCAAGTGCGGTAAGAGAACCTAAAATGAGGATTAATTTAATGTATTTTTTTTTGTTCATTTCGGTATTATTCATTGAAGTCGCAATTTTTAATTTTTTGCAAAGGTAAATAATTAAGATGCGAATCAAACCGCTTTACACACTAATGTGATTTATGATAATGGACAAAGAGCTGCTAAATAAAATAAATTTAGCACCGTCATTGACCAGTAATGTGGTAAAAGTAGAGTCAATACAATTTCTATAATTATACTTTAAAAACCAGCAATACTCCTGATAGAAATAATAGTCCTAAAATGATTCTTTTTATAAGCGCTTCATTAAGTTTTAAATAGACTTTTTTGCCCAGAAATAAAGCAAGAATAAGAAAAGGCACAACATAGAGGGAATTGTAAATTTGGTTCATAGTAATCACGCCACCTAAAACCAAAACGGGCATTCGCATCAGCGTAACCAAGCCTAAAGTACCAAACATGGTAGCCCTAAATGTCTTTATATCGTTAGTTTCATTCTGAACAATTATTACATATAAAGGACCTCCGGTAGAAAATAAACCAGAGAAGAAACCTCCTAGAAAACCCAAAAAGTGTTTCGTTTTTTTTAAAATCACTACTTTTTTTTTGACACGAAGGCTATTTAATACAAATAGGATAATAAAAACACCCAACGCCTGCTTTAAGATCAGCGGTTTTCCATAAACTAGAACCACTATTCCGGTAAGCACTCCAAAAAAGGAAGAAAAAGCAATTTTTTTTAATAAGCTTTTGTCTATATATTCCCACTCTTTATACACATAAATAGGAGAGGAGACCAAATAAAAAATAGAAAGATACGAAACTGCTTCAGATAAAGGCATAACTAACAACAAGAAAGGTAAAGCTATTAAAGCACCGCCGAAACCGATCATAGTTTGAATAAAAAATCCTGTAAAAATTCCAATTGTAAGCAGTAATAAAGTGTTATCCATGGTTCAAAAGTACTATTAGCACTATAAATATCTAAATTTAATCCATCAATAAACAAGTGATTTTCCGTTAAAAAGTTGTAATTTTAAGCGTTTAAAACTTTTTTAATGGTTGATACTCTAGATTTAAAAATAATAAAGCAATTAGAAATAAACTCAAGAGCTTCCTATGTAGAAATTGGGAAACAAATTGGACTTTCACCTTCTTCCGTAAGAGAACGCATTCAAAAACTGGAGGATGCTGCTATTATACAAGGATATAAACTTCAGCTGAACAACCAAAAACTGGGATTTGGATTAGAGGTTTTTATTCTGTTCAAGCTATTTAGTGGAAAACTACAGCTGTTTTGTAATCAGCTGAAAGATTTTCCAGAGATAAATGAGGTTTTTAGAATTACTGGACCCCAAAACATTATTATGAAAGTCGTTCTAGTTGATCAAATGCACCTACAACAATTTATTGATCGGCTTTTAGTTTATGGAGAGCCTACAACGCACTTGATTTTATCTGATTTAAAAAAATAATATAGGATCGTCTGTTTCTTAAATCAAAAAGATTTACAGCGTCGTCTTTTAAAACAAAAATCATAAAAAAACCGGACCGCTTCAGTTGAAAAATTTCAATTAAAGCGGTCCAGTTTTAAGAAAGTAGCTAACTAATATTATTCCGTTACAACTATATCTTTAATTTCTACTACTTGCAGATCAAAAGTGAGATCTTTTCCTGCCAAAGGATGATTTCCGTCTAAAACGATGCTTTCCTCTTTTACTTCAGCTACCAGTAAATTCATTTCCTTACCATCCGACGATTTGGAAACAAGTCCCATTCCAACTTCCGGAATGATATCTTTAGGAAGATCCGTTTTTGGCACCTCTTTGATTAGATCATTCCTAACAGCACCATAGGCTTCATCAGCAACAATTGTAATGGTTTTTTTTTCATTTAATTTCATGTCAATTAAGCCTTTTTCAAACCCTGAAATCAAACGCCCTTGTCCTAAAGTAAATTCTATCGGTTCCTTACCTTCTGAACTATCAAAAACCTGACCGTCAGATAATTTTCCAGTGTAGTGTACTTTAACCGTGTTATTCTCTTTAACTTGACTCATACTTTTATTTTTAATTTTAAAAAATTCTTTGCATAATTTTTACGCAGTAAATAGTTTAGTTTAAATCTATATTTAAGGAAGTCGCCAAAACCAAGCCAAAGCATCGTAAAAATAAAAAAATATTTTAAAACTATTAAATTGAGCTATATTTAGATTTAAAGAGCATAAATTTGAATTAAATAATGTAATTTAAGCTTTAGATATGTATTTCTCTGAAATTTGAAATTGCGTTAGCTAATAGCAAAATTATTTATAGCAAAAGACTGTAAAATGAATATCCTTCATATTAAATAATTTATGGAAGGATTGAAATCGTTTAATGTAAATAAACATTGTGAGTTTTTTGATCCAAATAAGATGTGTATTTTTTGCGCTATAATTTATATTATGTAAAATAGATTATTTAAATTACGGTAAAAATAGTCTGTTTTAGAAATAATAAAGCATTACCGTTAGGTAATGCTTTATTGTTACCACTTCTCTGCTCCCAGTAATTTTTTTCCCAAGTCGCTAAGCGCTGCCGTCTTATATTTGGTTTGTTCCCATTTACGGGGATCTCCAGGAAAGGCATATCCTTCAGGTGCAATTCTGTCTTTCCAGGAATTCACTCTCCATTGACGTAGTTCTTCATTTTCTTCTTCCGATGGCATCATAGAAATATATTGTGCCATTCTCACTTTATCTTTTGTAATATTGGGGCGAATGCCATGCGGTTGTAAACTGTTAAAAATTAATAAATCTCCCGCTTCCATTTTTACTTTAACAAATTTGCCTTCAAATTCGGAGGTATCCGGTTGAAATCGATTCCTGTCTTCCGGTTGTGTCAGTTTCCAAGTATCATAATTTCGGTATAAATCAGGAATACATTGAAATCCTCCCATATTTTCATCCATTTGGTCTGCCAAAGCGAGAACTCCTTGTACGTTTTGAGGTTTTGTTTCAGGATCATAATCCCAATGTATGAATCCTTTGAAATCAAAATCCGGACGGACTGGTAAATTTAGATTTGCTCGGTCAATGGTTACCCATAATTTTTCCGTTCCCCAAATATCTACAAATGCATCGTATACTTTTTTCATTTGTCGATTATCCCATTGGTATTGATGATTGTACACTTCAACCATTCCGCTATTGGTAAGTTCTTTCATTTGCATTTCGGCTCTTGGTGGCGCATACCAAGTTTCTGGATCGTTTTGATTTTTCTCTTCAAATTCCCACAGGAAATCGGCCATTTTTTTAGCGTTTTCTTTCGGAACAGCATTTTTTATTACAATATATCCGTTTTCAATCCAAAACTTCCAATCGGCTTCAGTAAGCAAACGCAGCGGTTTACCATTAGAGCGATCATTTAATTTTGTTGTGCTGGATTTTGCTGTCGATGGATTCCCCGGAATATCTTTGTGGGCATTGTTATGTGCCATTGTGGGAACCATTGTTGGTACCTTTGATTGCTTATTTTTTTCCATAGTTATCTATTTCGTGTTATTACTACCCCAAAATTAGAAAAAGTGAACCTTAATTACTTTCACAAAATGTACTGCTATTTGTACAATATTGATTTATTTTAGTAACTTTAGACAAGTATAGGTATTATATTGAACAATTATAGCAGTAACGAGGTATGAAAATAGTTTTTGAGGATATAAAAAGATTAGCCGGTAGTTCTTTTAGAATATTGGTCAATCCAAAATTGAATAATTTTTATTTTTGGCATTTTCATCCTGAATTTGAATTGACTTTCATTGTAGCACCAAATGGAACACGACGCGTAGGTGACCATATTGGGGATTTTGAAGGAAGTGATTTGGTTTTTATAGGTTCTAATATTCCGCATTTGAATTTTGATTATGGAATTAAAACCGAATATGAAAAAGTAGTTTTACAGATAAAAAAAGATTTTTTCAAAAATGACTTTATCACCACTCCTGAACTAGCTTTCATTAATCAATTATTTGAGAACTCTAAAAAGGTGGTTTGTTTTCATGGAGCTGTAAAAGATGAAATTGGCAAAAGGCTTCAAAAAATTCATCTTTTATCACATTTTGAACAATTTATAGAAGTGCTATCCATATTTCAGATTTTAGCAACAGCAAATGAAAGAACACTGTTACATGATAAACCATTTGAAAATCTGTACAATAACAAAGAACAAGTGCGATTAAAAGTAGTACATAAATTTATCGAAGAAAACTATCAAAGGACCGTTTCTATTGAAGAAATCTCCCTTTTGACTCACTTATCCAAAGCCGCTTTTTGTCGTTATTTTAAAAAAATGACACGATTGACTTTTACTGAATTTTTAAATCAGTATCGAATAGAACAAGCTAAAATACTTTTAAAAACTGATAAAAATGCAACAGAAACGTGCTTTGAGTGTGGTTTTGAAAGTCTGTCATATTTTAATAGAATTTTCAAAAAAGTAGTGGGTGAAAATCCAATACAGTTTAAGAAAAGATAAAAAAAGGTATGTTTCCTAAATTTCAGAAACATACCTTTTGTAATTTATTCCGTAATATTAAAACTGGCTACATAAAAGTTTTTATCTATTTCCAATTTTGAATTTTCAGTATTTACAGAAACACGTTGCCATTCTGTCTCTGGTTGTAGCAATTCTTCATTGCCATTCAGTGTTACTTTAACAGGCATGTTAAAACCTGACACACAATTTGTCCAGCGATATCCTAATTGATTATCCTTGAAAAAATATTCTACTGTAGGAATTCTGGTATCTCTTAAATACTGATTAAAAAAGGTAGCTAAATCGATTCCAACTTGCTGACTTAAATAATCTTCAATTTGTTTAGTCGATACCGTTTGATGGTAAAAAGTACTGTTCAAACCTCTTAATATTTTTCTCCATTTTTCATCATCATTTACAATTTGGCGTAAAGTATGTAGCATATTCCCTCCTTTTGGATACATATCACCAGATCCTTCTTTGTTTACACCATAGTTTCCTATAATCGGCTTATCATTGTTTATTCCCTTTCTGGTCCCTCGGATATATTCAAATCCAGCTTCTTTCCCATAATAATATTCTACAAAAAGGCTTTCAGAATAGTTTGTAAAACTCTCATGAATCCACATATCAGCAATATCTTTGTACGTAATATTATTGGCGAACCATTCATGTCCGGATTCATGGATAATGATAAAATCAAATTTTAATCCCCAACCCGTTCCGCTTAAATCCCTTCCTAAATAACCATTTTGAAATTTATTTCCGTACGTCACTGAACTTTGATGTTCCATTCCTAAATACGGAGCTTCAACTAACTTGTAACTGTCTTCATAAAAAGGATATGGTCCAAACCAGTGCTCAAAAGCTTTCAACATCTTTGGAACATCCTGAAATTGTTTTTTGGCTTTCGCCAAATTGTCTCTCAAAACATAATAGGTACAGTCTAAATCGCCTTTTTCTCCCTTATATTTTTCTGAAAACGAAACATAATCTCCTATATTTATGTTTACACCATAATTATTGATAGGATTTGAGACATACCAATTATAGGTTTTGGTTCCGTCCTTTAATTGCTTAACACTAATCAGACGACCGTTAGATACATTTGTCAAATTTTCAGGAACATTTACACTGATCAGCATATTTTCCACTTCGTCATACATGTGATCTTTGTTTGGCCACCAAACACTCGCACCCAATCCCTGACAAGAAGAAGCAATAAAAGAATTCCCATTAGCATCTTTTTTCCAAGTAATTCCTCCATCCCATGGCGGATTTACAGCAACTTTAGGCTTGCCTCCGTAAAAAACAGTCAACTTTTTTATGGCTCCTTTTGTTTGAGATGCAATCAATTCAATAAAAAATGCATTTCCTTCTCTTCTATATTTTAAAGCTACTCCATCCTGAATGACTTTATAAATTTCCATAGGATTTTGCAAATCAATTTGCATACTATTGTATTCCTGAACAACTTGATATTTTATTGTATTGGAACCTGAAATAGTACTGTCCGCAGGATTTACTTTAATATCAAGATGGTACTGTTTTACATCCCACCACGCTCTTTCTTTGGTGATGCTGCCGCGCAAAGTATCTTGTCTGGTAAATATTTCCTCTTTTTTTTCCAAAAGTCCTTGTGCATTTACACCATTAAAAAAAAGGAAAGAGATCAAAATAAGACTGAATTGTTTTTGCATGGTGAATTTACTTTAGACAAAAATAAACTTTAAAACTCTATAATTAAACTTCCTGGAATTTATTTTCCAGGATAGATTTGGACATATTCTTGCAACAGCGTATTTTCTTTTCCACGAATTTCCATGATCACCTTATTGTTTTCAAAATCAAACTTCAGCAACCCAAAATTAATATCTTTGATCACTTCTCCTTTTACATAAGGATTTTCTTCGCCAGAAAAAGAAGCATAGGTATGGGTTAGTCCACTCGAAGTAAAATCGACTAAAGGATACGACAATCCGCGAATTTTTTTGGAAGAAAAAGTAGCAATATGGCGGTCACCAGAAATTATAAAGGTACCTTTTGCTTTCGTTGAAACAATCAATTGCTCTAGTTTTTCAATTTCATGGGGAAAATTTCCCCAAGCTTCAAAACCATGTTTATTTGATAAAAATTGAATGCTGCTGACAATAACATTAAACTGTGCCTCAGAAGTTTGAAGTTCATTTTCCAACCATTTCCATTGTGCATTTCCTAACACCGTTCCTTCACCTGCTGTATTAGGTTGAAAACGTTTTTTTAAATCGGTGGCTTTAGTCAGTGCCGTTCTAAAAAAGCGAGAATCCAATACAATGACTTTTATTTTATTTCCATTTACCTCAATAGTTTTAGCAGTATAAACTCCGTCTCTTTTTCGCTCAGAAGCGTTCTTTGAAGTGCCTAAAAAATCCAATAATAACTGTTGGCTTTTTCTTTTAAAGGGATATTCTTCCCCAGCGTCATTTGCTCCATAATCATGATCATCCCAAGTTCCTAAAACTATTTTATCTTTAATAAAAGTTAGATAATCCGCGTCTTGTTTTTGAATTTCATAATTATTTTTAAGAAACTGCATATCTTCTGTATCGGAGTACACATTATCTCCTCCCCAAATCCAAACGGAAGGATGATTTTTGTCTATCGCTGGCCAAAGTTCATTTTTAATCTTTTGATTGTCGCAGGAACCAAAAGCAATCGTAAAGTAAGTGTTTTGAGTAGGTTTATTAGTTTCAAGTACCTGTTGTGTATTCTGAATTTTACAACTAATAAGGGCAAAAAAGCTAAAAATAAAAAGTATTTTTTTCATGTGAAGGTATTATAAAATCTATTTAATTTAAAAAAATTTGTTGCTAAGGTATACTAATATGCTCAATTGAACTTTAAGTAAAGATTAATAAAAAAGCGACTATCCAATTAAAATAGTCGCTTTTTTATTACATTAAAACACAAAAATTAATGCAGGTGGGTTACTTTGCTTTGTTCTACTACAGCAGTAAAATCATTGGCTAAACGTTTGCCATACTCCTCTAGCAATTCTAAAATTCTTTCTTGATTATCTGATTTGACAATAAGTCCTGCATGATATTCTAAGGGTATTC
Source organism: Flavobacterium sp. RSP15 (assembly GCF_003968755.1). Lineage (GTDB taxonomy): Bacteria > Bacteroidota > Bacteroidia > Flavobacteriales > Flavobacteriaceae > Flavobacterium. Next base: position 264,734 of record NZ_RYDL01000001.1, read on the forward strand.
TAAAGCAAACTTCCGGATCTGAAAACGAAGATAAATTAGGATGCTGGAATTTTGTTAATGTCAAAACGATTCCGGCATATCCTTTTTTTACTTTTGGTAAACTGTACTTCGTTCCTTTGACCAAAGCGTCTTCAATTGCCGCCCACTCTTTCCATAAATTAATATTCGAAGCTTCAGCAACCATTTCGGCCAAATGCGCTCCTCCTACTCGTGAAGAAGTTTCCAAGAAATAAATCTGTCCATCTTCATTACTTTTAATGAACTCTGTATGAGCGGCTCCATGTTTCAACCCAAAACCTTTCATCACTTGTTCATTTAATTTTTTTATCGCAATATCATCCTCTGATTTGTATTTACTATTTGCCGAACGGAAAACGCCGCCACCTTGAGATATTTCCATTGGTGTAGCTAAATATCTAGAAGTCAAACTGAAGATTACTTTGCTATCCGAAATCAAACTGTCACAATGATACACATCACCAGGTTTGAATTGTTCCAATAGATATTTGAATCTGTTATTCCCCATTTCATTAATATGGATCCACAAACGCTCTTTGTCCTCTATTTTTATAATTCCTGTTGCAGAAGCTTCGGAACGTGGTTTCAAAACCCATGGAGCAGGAATAGCATCTGCAAAAGTATTGATGTCATGGTCATTAAACAAAGAACAAAAAGCAGGAATAGAAATTCCACAACTTTTGGCTCTCATTCGCATCGCTAATTTATCTCTAAAATAACGTCCCGTAGTTTGCCCCATCCCATCAATACGGAGGTTTTCCCTTAGATACGTGGCTTTTTCTACATCATAATCGTCTAACGCAACAATGGCATCTACTTTAGTAGCTTTCATAAAATTACCAACACCTAATAACAGATGTTCTAAATTCCAATCGACATCTTGGCCTTCCATATAAAAAATCTCATCAATATGTTGGTGTGGCCATGGCTTGTCTCTGAGTTTTTCGCTTGTCACTAAATAGACTTTGTTGCCTAATTTTTTTAAATTAATTAAAAAATCGGCACCTTTGAAATAATTTGAAATACAAAGAAAGGTTTTAGCGTTTTCCATAGGTTATAAATTTTCTATGAATTTAGTTAATAAATGAACACCATACGCTGTTGCATGCTTACTATTAGCAAATTCATCATCACCAAATGCCACTCCAGCTACATCAAGGTGCGCCCAAGCGTTATGTTCTTGGGTGAAATATTCTAAAAATTTGGCGGCACTTATGGCTCCGGCAACTGGTTTTCCACTATAATTTTTCACATCGGCAATATCACTTTCTATGTCTGATTTGTAAACATCCCAAAGCGGTAAAGGCCACAAACGCTCTCCTATTGCATCTCCGTTTTCTTGCAATTTCTTAGCCATTTCTGCATTGTTGGTAAACAAAGCACCACATTCATACCCAAAAGTACCCACGCTGCTTCCAGTAAGTGTGGCGATATCCACAATATATTCCGGTTTGAAATTTTTAATCAAATACGATAATCCATCGGCTAAAATGAGTCTGCCTTCTGCATCAGTATCAATTATTTCTATTGAATGTCCACTGTAACTGTGAATTACATCACTAGGTAAAAAGGACTTGCTGTCAACCGAGTTTTCGGCACAAGGAACAATAGCAGTTACTTTGACTGGCAATTGTAAATCGGCTATAAGTTGCATCGCCCCAAATACTGCCGCACCACCAGCCATATCACACTTCATGTGGACCATTCCTGCCGTTTTTATATTTAATCCACCAGTATCAAAGGTGATTCCTTTCCCCACCAATCCAACATGTTTTAAGTGTTTCACTTCAACAACAGGAGTATACTTCATAATGATAAATTGAGGTTCATTCTCGCTTCCTTTTCCTACGGCTAAAAAAGCGCCAAGACCTGCAATTTTAGAAGCTTCATAACCCAGGACTTCGACATCAAATCCATAGTGATCCCCGGTTTCTTTAGCCCAATTCGACAAGTATTTTGGATTGATCGTGTTGGGTGGTAAATCGACTAAATTATAGGTTGCTAGTTGTGCTTTGGCAATTTTAATTCCTTTTTTGGCTGTAGCCAAATGCTCTTTTTCAGATAATAAACTCAAGCTAAAATCTGGTTGTAAAAAAGGATGTACGCTTTTCTCCGATTTAAAATGACCTAAATCATACGTTCCCAAAAACAATCCTGAAATCATAGCTTCAACCTGATCCTCAGTAAATTGTTCTGGTATAACTAAAGCTACACTCAAACTTAAATTTTCTTTTTGTTTCGATGAAATACGGCGAAAAATAGTTTTTAACGATTTATAATCTATCGTTTTTCCCAAGCCAATAAAAACATACGTATTATCATTTTTTTCGGCCAAATAGTGTGTGTCTTTTTTACCAAAAAAAACTTTGGAAGCAATTTCCAATCCATTAAATGTAATGGGAACAATACTTTTTGAATAGGTTTCAAAAACCGGAATTAAAATTGTACCTGAAAAATCATCTGAATTTGTTATTGTACTTGTTCTCATTTATTCTTTTTTTATGGCTGTTGTTATTGGATGAAATTCAACATTAATGTCGTTTTTTTAGCTATACTGTGTAATAGACGCGATAAATCGCATCTCTACACCTCTTTTTCATTAAAAAACAACCATTCAATTGCTTTTGGAAACTCGTCACTCCAATAGGTTTCGCTATGTTTTCCTTGCTTGTTAATACTTAAATTAATATTCGATTTTTCTTTTACAAACCCAGTTGAAATCAAACTATCTTTAAAACTTTTGATATGTTCAATCATCTTTATACTTTCATCGCCACCGGCATATAAATAGATTTTTGTATCTGCTGAATTAGATTTTTCAGTATTGATTTTTAATTCAGGAACGACCCAAAGCGAGGGCGAAAAAATCATTAATTTCCCATACACTTCAGGATTTCTTAATCCACTAAAAATACTAACTAATCCACCCATTGAGCTTCCTCCAATTCCGGTGAATTCCCGTTCTTTTTTGGTTCTAAAATTGCAATCTACGTAGGGTTTTAATGTATCAGTCACAAAGCGAATGTATTTCTTGCCTTGTCCCTTTCCTAGAACAGTTTTCCCTACATTGTATTCTTTGATGCGATCTTCTTCGGCGTGTTCAATAGCAATAATTATAATTTTTCCAATTTTATATTCTGACATAACTGCCAGTTTTTTATCAATTTCCCAATTGCCAAATTCAGCTGATTCATTGAATAAATTTTGAGCATCCTGCAAATACATAACCGGATAACTTTCACTCGATTTGTCATAATCATGGGGTAATAACGCCCATATTTTCCTGGTTTTATTGAGTTGGGGAATTTCAAATTCATCCGAAATCAATTGCACTTGAGGTAAAAAAGATTGTTTAAAAGGCAACCAGTTTTTTCTCCATCTCTCAACGTGTTCTTTTTGAATGCCAGTATGTGCAAATGTAGAGCGATTTTCGGTACGATTCCCATGACTGTTAATCTCAACATCGCTCCAATCTCCTTTCGTAAATTTATACAAAAGCATCTCTGGATAATCAAAATCATGTGAGAATTTGTAATGATACGAACGGTTCCCTATCTTCTCCATCAGAAATTCGTTGTCTTGTGTGCGCCAATTATTAAAATTCCCTGAAATATAAACCGGCCGAGCATCATCTTCATCAGTAGTTAGAATTATGTGTAGTCCAGTATTTAGGATTGGAATATTTAATTCTTGTGTAAAGGTGGTATTATCTGTATTCATCACTTGCATTATTGTACTTGTATTTTAAAAATAAAGAGTAAATATAGTCGATTGCGATTTGAAATAAAAGAAAAAAGAAAACCCAATAGCAAATGAATTTCCTATTGGGTTTGTATTGGTGAAAAACGATTTTTTTTTACTTCTGTCTACTTTTTAAGACTGTTACCACATCATCTAACTTAAACCCTTTGGCTTGCAATAAGATAAGATAATGAAAAAGTAAATCAGCACTTTCACTCAAAAACAAATCATCATCGTCATCTTTGGCTTCAATAACCACTTCAATCGCTTCCTCACCTACTTTTTGAGCAATTTTGTTCATCCCTAATTTGAATAAAGAAGCCACATAACTTTTCTCAGAATCTGCATTTTCTCTTCGAAGTTGGATTGTATCTTCTAAATCCGAAATAAAGCCATAATCTGCTTTGTTTTCGTCAGCCCAGCATGTATCTGTACCTTTATGACATGTTGGCCCTTCTGGTTTTACCTGAATCAATAGCGTATCATTATCACAGTCGTTTTTGATGCCAATCAGGTTCAGAAAATTGCCACTTTCCTCGCCTTTTGTCCAAAGCCTTTGCTTACTTCGACTGTAAAAGGTTACTTTTTTAGTGTCTATCGTTTTTTGATACGCTTCGGCATTCATATAACCCAACATCAAAACCGTTTTGGTTTCACTGTCTTGAATGATTGCTGGAATTAATCCGTCTGTGTTTTTTGAGAAATCTATGTTCATGTTTTTTAGTCTAAAGTTTTAAAGTCGAATGTCTTAAAGTAAAAATATTAAATTCGTACTTCGATATTGTTGTTTTTGAGCTCTGTTTTTAATGTTTTGATTTCAATTTCTTTAAAATGAAATACACTTGCGGCCAATGCTGCGTCTGCTTTTCCTACCTGAAAAGTGTCTATAAAATGTTGAATGTTTCCCGCACCACCAGAAGCAATTATTGGAATATTAACCAGTTCCGAAAGTCTTGCCAAAGCTTCATTTGCAAATCCGTTTTTAGTTCCGTCATTGTCCATCGAGGTAAACAAGATTTCTCCTGCTCCACGCTCTTCTACTTCTTTGGCCCAATCAAATAAATTCAATGCTGTAGGTACTTTTCCTCCTACTAAATGAACAATCCATTGCCCGTCGATTTGTTTAGCATCAATTGCAACCACTACACATTGACTTCCGAATTTTTGTGCCAAATCATTAATCAACTGCGGGTTTTTAACCGCTGAAGAATTAATAGAAACTTTATCCGCCCCGTTTTGCAGCAAAATTTCAACATCTTCAACGGAGGAAATTCCACCACCAACAGTAAATGGAATATTAATCGTGGAAGCGACTTTACGAACCAAATCAACTAAGGTTTTCCTTCTTTCTTCCGTGGCAGAAATATCTAGGAAAACCAATTCATCCGCACCTTCATCTGAATATATTTTAGCTAATTCCACTGGATCTCCTGCGTCACGCAAGTCCACAAAATTAATACCTTTTACGGTTCTTCCGTTTTTAATGTCGAGACAGGGAATAATTCTTTTTGTAAGCATTTTGATTGTTGTTAAAAGTCTTATTATTCAAATACTGGGCGCAAAAAAGTTCGTTCATAACTCAATATACATTTCGTGTCTTCTGCAATTTTAAACGTATCTATACATTCTTGATCGAGTAAAATTAATGATCTGTATTTTTCGTATTCGGATAAACTAGGAAATGAAAACATTGCAAATGCAACGTTATTTGCACCTTCAGATGGCAAAAAATAACCATGATGCTGTCCCCCAAAACGATTAACTAATTTAATCCATCTTCTACCATACTCTTCAAAAATATTCAATTGAAATGGGTCTATACTATATTTTACGTGACAAGTTATCATAATTTAAACTTTTTGTTTGACTATTTACTAATTATAAACTGTTCCAATTGTTTCAACGAAATTCGTCCTTCGTAAATGGCTTTGCCGATTATAGTTCCTTCGCAACCTAATTCGGCTAGCCTTGGCAACTCATCAAAAGTTGAGATCCCTCCGGAAGCAATTAATTTTATTCCGCTGGCGTTTTCCAAAATTTTAGCGTATAAATCAAAACTTGGTCCTTCAAGCATACCATCTTTTGCAATATCCGTACAAATTACATACTGAATTCCTTTAATTTGATACTCTTGTATAAACGGAATCAGATCTTCATTAGAATCTTCTAACCAACCCGAAACGGCTACTTTTTCATTGTTGGCATCTGCTCCCAAAATAATTTTATCAGCACCGTATTCTGCAATCCATTTTTCGAATAGTTTTCTATTTTTTACGGCAATACTTCCGCCTGTAATTTGATTGGCGCCACTTTCAAAAGCAATTTTCAAATCGGAATCGGATTTTAATCCACCACCAAAATCAATTTTCAATTTGGTTTTAGAAGCTATTTGCTCTAATATTTTATAATTCACAATTTGGCTTGACTTTGCTCCGTCTAAATCAACCAGGTGCAGGTATTCTATACCGTTTGCTTCAAATGATTTGGCCACTTCAAGCGGATTTTCATTGTATATAATTTTAGTATTGTAATCGCCTTTTGACAAGCGAACACATTTTCCGTCAATGATATCTATTGCGGGTATTATTCTCATTTATTTAAGTCTTAAAGTGTAAAAGTCAAAAGTCATAAAGACCCAACTTAATTTATAATTTTAAAAAATTACCCAAAATTTGTTCTCCAACATCACCACTTTTTTCGGGATGAAATTGAGTTCCATAAAAATTTTCATTTTCCAATGCTGAGGAATATTCTAGCTCGTAATTAGTTGTAGCAATGGCCTCAGGACAAAGTGGTGCATAAAAACTATGTACTAAATACATATATTCGTTCTCAGCAATTCCTTTGAATAAAGGTGATTTTAAGTTGTATATTTGGTTCCAACCCATTTGCGGCACCTTCACTTTTGGCGTAAACTTAATCACATCAATATCAAAAATTCCCAAACCTTTGGTGTTTCCTTCCTCCGATTTGTTGCACATCAGTTGCATTCCCAAACATATTCCCAAAACAGGTTGTTTCAAGGTTGGAATCAAAGTGTCTAAACCACTTTCTAAAAGCATTTTCATTGCGGAACTTGCTTCTCCAACGCCTGGAAAAATTACTTTGTCTGCTGCTTTAATTTCGTCCGGATTATTGCTCAAAACAGGTTTGAATCCCAATCTTTCAATGGCAAACATAATACTTTGAATATTGCCTGCACCGTAATTTATGATTACTGTTTTCATTTATATTGGTCTTAATGTTATAAAGACAAAAGTTATAAAGTCAATGCCGGAGCACTTTAAGACTTTAAGACTTTTGTCTTTAGACTAAACTAAAGCATCCCCTTTGTACTTGGCAAAATCATTTTTTCTGTATCCCGCTTTACGGCTACTTTTATTGCTTTGGCAAAAGCTTTAAAAATAGCTTCAATCTTGTGATGTTCGTTCGTTCCATCTGCCTTTATATTGATGTTGGCTTTCGCTCCATCCGAGAAAGATTTGAAGAAATGATAAAACATCTCTGTTGGCATTTTCCCCACCATCTCCCGTTTGAATTCGGATTCCCAAACCAACCAGTTTCTGCCTCCAAAATCAATAGCTACTTGCGCTAAACAGTCGTCCATTGGCAAACAAAAACCGTAACGTTCTATTCCTAATTTATTTCCTAATGCTTTCGCAAAAACTTCTCCAAGTGCAATTGCTGTATCTTCAATTGTGTGGTGTTCGTCTACTTCCAAATCACCTTTTACAAGAATTTCTAGATCCATTTGTCCGTGACGCGCAATTTGGTCGAGCATGTGATCAAAAAAAGCAATTCCAGTTTCAATTTGACTTTTTCCAGTTCCGTCTAAGTTTAAATTGATATAAATATCAGTTTCATTCGTCTTTCTCGAAATGGTTGCTGTACGTTCCTCTAATTTCAAAAATTCATAAATTGTTTTCCAATCCGTAGTTTGCAAAGCAATAACGGAATCTAATTCCTCTCTTTTTGAAGCAATTTCGTCGCCTCCCAATTCTTCATCGGTATTAATAAAAATCGCTTTTGAACCTAAATTTTTGGCTAATTCCACGTCGGTTATCCTATCTCCTATTACAAATGAATTTACTAAGTCATACTCGGGATTATCAATGTATTTAGTTAGTAGACCGGTGGCGGGCTTTCGTGTTGGTGCGTTTTCATGCGGGAACGTTTTATCAATTAAGACTTCACTAAAAACCACGCCTTCATTAGCAAATGCTTTCATAACCAAATTATGAACTGGCCAAAAGTTAATTTCCGGATGCGAATCCGTACCCAAACCATCTTGATTGGTCACCATTACGAGTTCAAAATCTAGTTCCAAAGCAATTTTCCCAAGGTATTGAAATGCTTTTGGATAGAATTCTAATTTTTCAAAACTGTCTAATTGGTAATCATTTGGTTCTAAAACCATTGTTCCATCACGGTCTATAAAAAGTATTTTTTTCATTTATTTAATAATTTAATCTGATAAATTTTTTTACAAACATCCTTTATTTTCTTCCATTTCTTTCATTTTTTCCTTAGCAGTTTTTTCATCAATTTCCATTAAATAAATTAAAACTGAAAAGACACCTGTTTCATATACTAACTCAAAATAAGTTGCTTTTCCAGATTCAACTTGAATCACAAAATTTTCAGAAGCTCCTTTATTTGTTTTTAAATTCATATTACCATATTTAAGCGATATCTCATGCCTTCCGATGGGAACTTCATGAATGGAGTATTTCTTATATTTTGCTTTGCATACAAATTTATCATCTATAAAAAATTTCAATCTAGAAAAACTACCTCCCCAACCCGTTGAGCGCAGAAAATAAATCTTTTCATTATTAACTTTTTTGATATCTTGCGCTTTCATTAAAGAAGTAAAACTTAATAAAATCAGAAGTATTACAATCAAATTTCTATAACTATTGAGCATTCATTTAGTATTAGTTTATATTTTATTTTTAAGCTAATAAAGCTTCGGTTAATCTCTTATTTTCTTGTTCAGTTCCAACAGTAAAACGCAAACAATTATTGCATAACGGTTGGGTTGTTCGATTTCTGATTACAATTCCTTTTGCAATCAACTCTGCGTATCTTTTATTGGCATCATCCACTTTTACCAAAATAAAATTGGCTTCTGTAGGATAAGTTTTTTCGACAAAATTAATATCAAGTAACACTTTAAGTAATTCCTCTCTTTGCGCTATAATAGATTCAATTTCAAATTTTATCTTTTCCGGCTTGTCTAATCGTTCCAAAGCTCTTTTTTGAGTCAGTTCATTCACATTATACGGTGGTTTTATTTTATTCAAAACCGAAATTACTTCAGCAGATGCATAACAAATTCCCAATCTGATTCCTGCCAAACCGTACGCTTTTGATAGTGTTTGAGTAATGACCAAATTTGGATATTCGTCTAATTCATTAATCCAACTTTCTTTTTTTGAAAAGTCAATATACGCTTCATCAATTACTACCAACCCCTTAAAATTTTGAAGAATATACGCCACACTTTCATCCGAATAAGAATTTCCGGTTGGATTATTTGGTGAACATAAAAAAATGATTTTAGTGGTTGCATCAACAGCTTTAATAATTTTTTCTATTTGCGGTTGAAAATCTTCTGAAAGTAATACTTCTCTGTTTTCAACTGCATTGATATTAGCCAAAACACCATACATTCCGTAGGTTGGCGGTAGGGTAATCACGTTATCTTTTTTTGGCTCACAAAAAGCTCTAAACAATAAATCCAATACTTCATCACTTCCGTTACCCAACAGAATTTGATTCGTTTTTACATTTTTTTGCTTTGCCAAAACTGCTTTTACACTCATTTGTTGTGGATCAGGATAGCGATTTACGCCATTCTCAAACGGATTTTCATTGGCATCCAAAAAAATCATATCAGCAGTATCAAAACCCTCAAATTCATCGCGAGCAGAGGAATACGGCTTCATTGTTTTTACGTTCTCTCGAACCAAATTATTGATATCAAAACTATTTCCCATCTTCCAGTGCTTTTAATCGTAATGTAACTGCATTTTTGTGTGCTTGCAACCCTTCGGCATCAGCCATTATTTCAATAGCTTTTCCTATATTTTGGATTCCTTTTTCCGTTATTTTTTGAAAAGTCATTGTTTTTGTAAAACTATCTAAATTTACACCACTATAGTTTTTTGCATATCCGTTGGTAGGCAAGGTATGATTGGTGCCCGATGCGTAATCACCGGCGCTCTCCGGTGTATAATTCCCTATAAAAACCGAACCTGCATTTTCAATTTCGTCAATATAAAAATCATCGTTGGCAGTGCACACAATAAAGTGTTCCGGTCCGTATTCGTTTATTAAATCCAAAGCGATTTTATCATTTTCGACAAAAATTAATTTGGAGTTTGCGATAGCTTTTTCGGCAATATCTTTGCGGGGTAATTGCTCTATTTGAAGTTGAATTTCTTCTTCAACGGCATCCATAAGTTTTTTAGACGTCGAAACCAAAATTACCTGACTGTCTGCTCCGTGTTCTGCTTGTGACAGTAAATCAGAGGCTACAAAAGCGGGAACTGCAGTATCATCAGCCACGATTAACAACTCAGATGGACCTGCGGGCATATCAATGGCAACGCCAAATTGAGTTGCTAATTGTTTTGCAACAGTAACAAACTGATTTCCTGGTCCAAAGATTTTATATACTTTAGGAATTGTTTCGGTACCAAATGTCAATCCTGCAATAGCCTGAATACCACCTACTTTTAAAATTTTTGTAACTCCGCATAAATTAGCAGCAAACAAGATGGCAGAATTTATGTTTCCGTTTTTATCTGGTGGCGAACACAATACGATTTCGTTGCAACCTGCAATTTCTGCAGGAACAGCAAGCATCAATACTGTTGAAAACAAGGGTGCTGTGCCTCCAGGAATATACAATCCTACTTTTTGAATCGGTCGTTTTTCTTGCCAGCAGTTTACACCTTCGATTGTTTCGACAGCGACACGTTCTGTTTTTTGTGCCTTGTGAAATTTGGTTATATTTTCTTTTGCTAAAGCAATTGCTGCTTTTAATTCCTCTGATACACTCGCAACTGCTGCTTCAATCTCCCCTTTTGAAACTTCAAAATTGTTAACCGAAACTCCATCAAAAAGTGATGTATATTTGGCTACAGCCTCATCCCCTTTTTTCTGAACTTCCTTGAAAATTTCTTTTACTGTAGCTTCAATGTCATCTACCGTTTTTGTGGGCCGTTCTAGAATAGCAGACCACGTTTCTGGTTTTGGATTGTATATTTTATTCATTTTTAATTTTATTCAAAGATTAAATGATTTAAAAATTGAAATATTTTACTTTTAAATCATATCATTAATAATTCTACAAAACCATTTTCTCAATTGGACAAATTAAAATCCCTTCGGCTCCAGCTTCTTTCAATTGATCAATCACATCCCAGAAAGTGTCTTTGTCGATTACCGAGTGTACGCTGCTCCACCCTTCTTGTGCCAAAGGCAAAACGGTTAAACTTCGTAATACCGGAAGAATTTTTCCAACAGCATCAATTTTGTCATTTGGTACATTCATCAAGATATACTTCGATTTTCTTGCTCTTAAAACAGATTCAATTCTGAATTTTAAAGTGTCTATTATTTTTTGAGATTCAGGACTTACTTTTGGAGAAACAGCCAACACCGCTTCACTTTTAAAAATAACTTCAACCTCTTTTAGATTATTTTTAAATAATGTGCTTCCACTGGAAACAATATCAACAATAGCATCAGCAAGACCGATGTTTGGAGCTATTTCAACCGAACCTGAAATCTGGTGTATATCGACTGTTACACCTTTCGAATTAAAAAAATCAAGTACTGTTTTAGGGTAGGAAGTTGCAATACGCATACCATCTAAATCCTGAACGGATTTGTAATCAAATGCTTTAGGTACAGCAACAGATACTTTACATTTTGAAAAACCTAATTTTTGAATAACTTCAATATCCCCGCCTTTTTCAACTAATAAATTATCACCCACAATAGCAATATCTACAACTCCATCAATCAAATATTGAGGAATATCCGAATTTCTTAAATATAAAACTTCTAAAGGAAAATTAGAAGCTTCAGCTTTTAATTGGTCGATTCCGTTATCAATTGAAATGCCGGCATCTTTTAGAATTTGAATGCTGTCTTCGTTTAAACGACCTGATTTTTGAATTGCAATTTTTAATGTACTCATTTTTTGTTTTTTTTTAGAATGATAATGTTTGAGTACAATTTGAGGCAATAAAAAACCCGTTTGATGTACTCAAACGGGTTTTTAAATATGATGATTTACATACATATCATTAACACATCGCTTGAGAGCAATAATGGGAATGATGATGATGCAATTGTTTTGTAAACATTTTTGTCGGCTTTGTTTTAAATCTTGTGCAAATATACGAGTTAAATTCTTTAGAAAGCAATTTTTATTTTAACTTAAATGCTAATTTTTGTTAAATGAATATTATTTTTGGTTTTTATTATATTCTTTTTTCACAGCTGTATTCTCATTCAGGGGTGCAAAACAGCGCTGTCTTCCCCAATTACTGTATGACGAATTCCATCCCCAGAAGTCCCTACTTTTATTGACAAAAATTGACGCTATCACAAACAAAATATACGCCGTGTTTTTTAACGAATCTTTCTTTAAAAACATTTCAGCTATCAAAATTCCAATTCCGAAAAAGATTCCCCGAATTGGAAAATGGTTTACAACCATTTGTAAATGAGTGTAATCGATATTTTGGTCTTAATTCCGTTTTCGGTCACTGAATAAAAATAGTGAAGTTGAAAAGAATTAACATATGCATCTTTATTGTTTTTTTACAAATTCAGGGTTTATTGCATTACAAATTTAAAAGCAATGGTAGCAATATTAGCCGTCAAATTATCGCTTCGTTTGTAATGATTGAATCTAAAATCAATATTTTTTAGGCCAAATTTCCAAATTTTTCCTGCAGTAAAAATATCTGTATAATTAATGCCAAAACCGTATTGATTGGCATCAAATGTCGCTAAATCAGCATCTGAAGTATAAAATTTTTCTGTTGACAAATGCGTTTCATAAGGCGCATAATATTTAGAAGCCGCTTGTGTATAATAGCGGTACATTGGAAAAACAGTAAACTTATCGGACAATTTCACAGGAAGTTCAATACTGGCGGTATGCGATTGTATGTCCCAGTTATCTGAATAAAAACGATAATAGGTTCGTACTATAAATCGGTCATTGATGTAATAATTAAAACGCGCTCCAACGGGAAGTTTAAAACGTGAATCCGGTAATCTTTCGATATCATCTGCTAATTTGTAAACTCCGATGTTGCTTGAACTTTCGTAATTGCTTATGTATTGCGCTTGTCCAATGTAAAAATTGGCTTTGTCTGCAAAATAAATTCGGTGATACGGAGAAGACAATAATCCTTGTTGTTGCAATACATCAAAGAAAACTGAAACCTGTAATTTCTTAGTCAAAACCTGAGAAAACCCTACAGAGGCTGAAAATGAATTTCTGTTAACAGTAGTAACCGGTTTAAATGCAGACGGCAAGTAATCTGTTGAGGGTACACCGTTCTGATCCAAAACTGATACACCAAAAAAATAGCCTTGATTTAAAAAATTTGAACCATACAATGAATATTCGTGCAGCTCCGTTGGATATATAGGTCTCCATTGATCTATATATGCATTTACTTTCAAACTCAATTCTGTATTTTTTTCATTAAAAAGACCAGTGATTCCACCACCAAAACCAACTGAAGTGTAATCATATTCATTTGAAAAAGAAACATCTGTATTCCAAATAAAATTTCTGGAGTCGCTACTATGACTGTAATTAGCAACTATAGATACTAATTCATCACTTCTTGAAGCGCCAGATGAAGCTTGCCAAGGCGTTCCACTGGGTCCTGTAGCCTCCGCATTACTGCCTACTGTTGGATCATTAGCGCCTCCGCCACGAGAAGCACCCGTAGAATTAAATGGATTTATATTACTAGAAGAAGCTGATGAATAGGCCGATATTCCTAAATCAATAGTCAAGACATCATCCTCATTCAACGGCATTGCAACCACAATATTAGAAGCGACATCTGTTAGTTTCTCTGAACCAATACCCCCAGAAACAGCTGATCTTGATCCATCTTGCTCGTAATAACTCGCTAGAAAGTCCACTTCTGTACTTTCTAACACTCTTTTTTTAAAAACGGGTTCTTTACTATTTTCTTGAGAAAAAGCAGTTACAGTGATTAAGATAAAAAGAGATAAAATTTTTATTTTCATTTTCTAATGGATTGGAATTTACAATCTGAATTGTTGCTTTACATTAATTGCAACCACAGCCGCCACCTGATTTTCCACCATTGGCTCCGCCAGCAGCTTCACGATATACTTGAAAAGAAGTTTCATACCGTTCCGCTGTTCGGGCAGAAAGCTTCATATCAGGATCAGTTATTTTCTCTTTTTCGTACTCTTTTATGGAACTGCACGATTGCAAAATCAAAAGTGTAAAAAATACAAAGGCTATTTTATGTTTCATGAGTGCATTTTGTTATTAATTATATTTTTTGATATCAATTCCATTTGAAGAGTGAATTTTGCCTTTATCGTCAACAATAATACATTCAATACCTTTAATTTGATTTACTAAATCCAAGCCTACTTCTACTCCAAGTACAAAAATTCCGGTGGCCAAAGCATCAGCGATTTCAGTCTGCTTGGCAAAAACAGAGACACTGACCACACCATTTGCCGGATACCCCGTTCTGGGATCAATAATATGCGAATAACGAATACCGTTAAAAATCACATATTTTTCATAACTGCCGGAAGTTTCCACCGCACTGTCTTCTATTGGGAACGTGGCAAAAATTTTATTCTTGTTCAAAGGGTTTACTATTCCTACAGTCCAAGGTTTTCCGTCCGGTTGTTTCCCCCATGCATTAATATCTCCCGAAACGTTTATAATTCCGGAAAGACAGCCTTTAGAAAACAATAAATCTTTTACTTTATCAGCAATATAGCCTTGTCCAATGCCGCCCAAACCTAATTTCATTCCTTCTAATTTTAGAAAAATAGTCTGTTCTTTCTGGTTTAGAATAATATTTTTATACCCAATTTTCGCGACTGATTTTTTTATGGCTTCATCGGTTGGCATTACTTTCATGGAACCATCAAATTTCCATATTTTGTCCATGGAAGCATACGAAATATCAAAAGCACCATTGGTAATTTGGGAGATTTTAATGGCTCTTTCGACCAATTCAAAAACTTCAGCATCCACTTTTACCGGCTGTATTCCTGCATTGCGATTAATTTCGGAGATTTGCGTTGTTGGAATCCAATCGGAGATTAAATACTCAATTCGTTTTACTTCGGCTACAGCCAAATCAATATATTCGTTGGCCTTGATAGTATCACTTGCAACAGCGGTAACCTCAAAAGGACTCCCTAACATAAACAACTTTCTCTTATGCGTAATTTGCGAAGTCGCTAATGCCGTTGTGAATATAAAACTGAGTACGAGTATTTTTTTCATTATTTCTCAAAGGAATGAATGATTTGAATGTATTCTTGCGGAGTCACATTTTTGTACCCAGTAATTCCTAATACGGTCCCTGTTTTATCCAGTAACAGCACTAAAGGAAAATTTCCAGATTTGTTGTACCGCTCAGCTAATTTTTTATTGCTAGCTGTTAAATTAGCAGCCAGTAAATTTGCTTTTTTCTTAGGAAAATCAGCTTTGTATATGACCCATTTTTGCTCTGCCTCATTTTTAAAATCTTCTGACTTCCAGATTGTATTTTCTAGTTTAATACAAGGCGCACACCAATCAGATCCTGAAAACACAAGAAGGATATTTTTGTTTTCTTTGATTGCTTGTGTTTTTGCATCATTAAAATCAGATTCCCAATTTTGAGAATAACCAAATGTTCCTAAGAAAAGAAACAAAATCAGCGTGTATTTTTTCATTTTAGGGTTGTTTTTATCTCTATAAAAGTATTTGTTTTCTCTAAACAACAATTTAGCAGAGAACAAAATTAAGACAGAATTAATTTAACAATAAGAGAATTAAGTAATAACCATGGTATAATGTCGTATTTTAAAATCAGGATAAAATCATGTAAAAATCTGATTTAAAGCTGTTTTACTTAAAGTTAATTCTTTTGACTTTACGACTTTTAAACTTTCGACTTACTTATAGCTCTTTGTTTTAATTTTATTACACAAAAACAGTCAGTGCTGTTCCTGCTAATGAAGTCTTGTACTCTTTTAAATTAGATGCTGCAGGCCCAATTGTAACTACTCCCTTACTGGTAAATTGAGAATTATGTCTTGGGCAAACAAATTTGTTACCTGCTTCATCATAATTAACAATAACTCCCTCGTGTGGGCATGCTGCAGAGACTGCTAGAAAATCACCTGCGTTGGTTCTAGCGATAATTATTCCTTGGGTTACTAAAAAACCTCCGTTTTTAGCTAAAGTCCCCATGCTTACATCAACTGTGAAATTTGAACTTGCTGAAGGTGCCGGGGGGGTGGTACCTGATGAATCTGAATTTGTATCATCAGAGCTACAACTCACGGCCATACCAGCAATACAAGCAGGTAATAAAACTGTCGCTGCTCCAAATCCTACTCTGGAAAAAAATTCTTTTCTAGTCATAATTATTTATGTTAGTTTTTAATAATTATAGTTACGTAAAAAACTCAAGTTTAGTTTTTTATTAAAAGAAATTATCAACCATCGCAGCATAATTATCGATAGACTTAGAAATAGCATCTCCTTTTTCAAAACCGCCAAACGGACAATAATCCGGGGGATAGAATTTTATATTATCATAATCCATCGCAAAATTTTGATGCGTTTCTGATAACGAAAACCAAACTGGGTTATCTAATTTTTTATCGTTTAGTGCTTTCACAGTAATTTAGTTTTTAAAGTTGGCCCTCAATTTTACGTGCTTGTTGCACAAGTTAAAATTAAGGTATTTATGTTTTACTCTTTTTGCGGGTAATGTTAGTTCCTTCAATATAAAAATTAAAATTCATTATTAGTGCTCTAAGAACCTTACTGAATCTAGTTTTGAGCCTAATTTCAAGCTGAATCAATATCTTAAGATAAGAAAAGAGTATATTTGTCCTTGATCTTTAATGTTTAAAATTACTGACACTACCTTTTACAATTAAAATCCCTTGATTATTAAGCTATTATTGAAAAGCTACTAATAAAAATTGTACTAAAGAAGTGTTTTAAATTTAATAAATTAGGTTTACAAGCATCATTTAAAATGACTCTATAATAAACTTGATGCATTAAAGTCGTTTATTAGAGCGCACTCAGCACTTATATAAAAAATATCCTATGTACTTAGAGAGGTTTGAGATTAAAAAAAACATTCAAAAAACGGATGATAAAAATTTGTCCTTCCGGGTTTTTGACCTTGGGACAGCAAGTGCTGAAGATTATTTGAAACCACATAAAAAAGATCATTTTTGTATCATACTTGTGGAATCAGGAAGTATTAAAGTACATATCGAAGACAAAATTCATTTATTAAATTTAGGAAAAATTTCTATTCTGTTTCCGGATCAAATCCACTTTTTGTCAAATTTGTCAACTGATTTATCTGGCAAAATTATATTATTTGAAGAAGTATTGTTCTGTTCAGATATATTGAAAAATGAGCTCAGTGCCTATAACGTAAACTTATCTGCCCACCTTAATTGTACCGCACTTTCTAGCCTAGAATTTGAACAAGTCCTACCTATTATAAAGAACATACAGGATATCTATAATGCCCCTAGCCTAGTTAAAAAAGAGCAGGCCCGTTTTTATATCAAAATCTTCCTTTTGGGACTCATCGAATCAATCCACGGCCAACATCCTGTTTTACATCAGGACACTCAAGGTCCTGACCAGAATACCTATATAGCCTTTAAAAAACTTTTGAACCATCAATATAAAATGGAGCGCACTGTACAATTCTATGCCTTAAAACTGGCTATAAGTACTAAAAAGTTAAATGCACTAAATAAAAAATATTCTAGCGAAACCGCAATAAATGCAATTCACAACCGGATCCTTACCGAAATTAAAAGACAATTACTGTTTACGGATCGCTCTCACAAAGAAATCGCATTTGACCTTGGGTTTAGCTCTCCATCAGCTCTTAATAAATTTGTAAGAGCTAAGCTAAAGGAAACGCCAACGGACCTTCAGAATGGCCTGGCGCAAATTTATACCGCATAGTCTTGTATATATAACATCCCTCCTTTCCTTCTGATCTATCTTTGCATCAGTAATTAATACTATTCAAAATAGAGATTAATTACTGTTGCAAAAAATCGATTACAGCTTTATTATTCTATTTAATTCTGAATAGAAAAAATTAAAATTATAAAGGCATCCTGTAATTTCAATCACGCAATACCTCACACACTCGAAAAAAATCGATCAAAATTACACAATTTCATTGGTGTACTAATTTGAATGATAGTAGGAGCGTATCGCTTATTTAAAAATAAAACAAAATGAATAGTAACACTTTGACAAACAAAAATCTGCATGTTATTTTGGAGGAAAACCTAAAATTAGCAAATGAGATTAATCCAAAAGAGATAACGGTTTTGGTTAACGAAATTAAAGCAGCCAAACGAATTTTTGTAATGGCAGCTGGGCGAAGTGGACTTGCATTAAAAATGGCAGCCATGAGATTTATGCATTTAGGCTATACCGTATTTATAGTAGGAGAAACGAATACACCCGCCATTCTTGAAGGTGATTTGTTACTGCTGGCATCAGGATCCGGCACTACTTCTTCAGTACTCTCATCAGCGGTGAAAGCGAAGGCTCAAAAAGCCACAGTTATTGCGCTGACTGCTGATGCAGAAAGCAAATTAGCCGAAGTGGCAGACCATATCCTATTCATAAAAGCGGCAACAAAAACTGACTTCGGGATTTCGGTCTCCAAGCAGTATGCCGGCAGCCTTTTTGAACAGTTTACATTATTTATCCTGGAAGGTGTTTTTATGTCGCTTTGGCAAGAATCAGAATTGACCAAAGAAGATTTATGGCCGAAACACGCCAACCTGGAATAACGATTTTTTTTAATATTATTAATTTTTTTAAACATTTTAGACATGACAAAATTACAAGTCGCAATTGATTTACTTACTACAGAAGCAGCATTAGAACTAGCACACAAAGTAGCACCTTACGTAGATATTATAGAATTAGGTACTCCGCTTATTAAATCGGAAGGACTTAGTGTGGTAACAGCAATGAAAACTGCTTTCCCTGACAAATTAATTTTTGCAGACATGAAAATTGCAGATACCGGTTTTCTAGAAGCTGAGATTGCATTTAAAGCTGGAGCAGATCTAGTAACCGTTATGGGTGCTGTAGATGATGCAACTGTAAAAGGCGCGGTAGAAGCTGCAGCAAAATATGGTAAAAAAGTAGTAGTTGATACTATTGGAGTTAAAGATAGAGTACAAAGAGCAAAAGAAGTAACTGCTTTTGGAGTTGCGTTTGTTGAACTACACGCTGGTCTTGACGAACAAACATTAGCAGGATATTCTGTACAAACACTTATCAGTGAAGGTAGACTAGCAAAAGTTCCATTCTCTGTAGCAGGTGGTGTAAACATTGATACAATAAAAGATGTTGTAGCTGCTGGTGCAGATGTAGCTGTTGCTGGTGGTGCCATTTATGGTGCTGAAGATCCAGCTGCTGCTGCAAAAGCATTAAAAGAAGCTATAAATAGTGTTACTGTAGCCTAATAATTGACTAATTTTGGCTGGACTTTATAAATAAAGTCCAGCCTTTTTTTTTCTAATAATAAATTTACATACTAATTATGAATACATTCGATTTTGGCATAGTGGGCCTAGGAGTAATGGGTCGTAATCTACTTTTAAATATGGCCGACCAAGGTCATGCTGTAGCAGGCTTAGATTTAGATGCGGATAAAGTTTCTTCACTTTCAAAAGAAGCGAATTCCCAACACCGAATCAAAGCCACAACAGCCGTCGAAGATTTTGTTGCACTTATCAGACAGCCAAGGGCTATCATGATATTAGTACCTGCAGGAAAACCTGTTGATGCTGTCATTCAAAACCTACTGCCCCACCTGGATAAAGGAGATATTATTATCGATGGTGGAAATACTTATTTTACTGATACTGACCGTAGATATACAGAATTATCGGCCAAGGGAATCCACTTCTTTGGAATGGGAATCTCAGGAGGCGAAAAAGGAGCCCGTTTTGGCCCAAGTCTTATGCCTGGGGGTAATAAAGAAGCCTATGAAAGGCTACGTCCTATTTTTGAATCCATTGCTGCTAAAGTAAATGGAGAACCTTGCGTAGAATACTTAGGCAACGGATCTGCAGGAAACTACGTGAAAATGGCTCATAACGGAATTGAATATGGGATTATGCAGCTTATTTCAGAGGCATACGATCTTATGAAACGCGGATACGAACTAGACGACACTACAATTCAAAAAGTATTTGAAGACTGGAATAACACCGAACTCGAATCCTACCTGATTGAAATAACAGGACACATCCTGAAGAAAAAAGATACCGACGGCCAGATATTAATAAATCTAATCTCCGACTGGGCTAAATCCAAAGGAACAGGAAAATGGACTTCTCAAAATGCCATGGACTTAGAAGTTCCCCTTTCAACCGTAGATGCTGCCGTTGCAATGAGGGAAATGTCTAAAAATAAACCGGAAAGAATTGAGGCTTCCTTAAAATTAATTTGGAATGCAGAACAAACCAATACTGACTTGCCTGCAGCCATAGAAACACTTAAAGGGGCTTTATATTTCTCCATATTAATTACCTATGCCCAAGGATTAGCCTTATTAACGAAAGCTTCAGAAGAGTATAATTACGAGTTGAACTTGGAGACAATCGCTAAGATTTGGCGCGGTGGATGTATTATTCGTTCCACAGTTCTTGAAGATTTCAGAAAAGCTTATGCCAAAAATGGGAAACTGAAAAACATACTGCTCGACGATAGCATAGCTAAAACGTTAAACGAGAATCAATCGAATATTAGGTCTACGGTACAATTTGCCGTTCAAAAAGGGATACCTATTGCCGGTCTAATGAACTCCTTAGCTTATTTTGATGCTTACCGATCAGAAAAACTTCCGACCAACCTGATACAGGCACTGCGCGACTACTTCGGGGCTCATACTTATGAGCGTACTGATACTAACGGTATATTTCACACCGAGTGGAATGACTAAATTTTAAATGGAACATAATGGATAATCTCAATACTATAAACCCAACCATCATTCTTGTTTTCGGGGCTACCGGTGACTTAGCTAAAAGAAAGCTTTTCCCCGCTTTTTATAATCTTTATCTTGATGGTCGTATGCCGGAAAAGTTTGAGATCATTGCCTTAGGAAGGGCCGAAAACAGTGATGCGCATTACCGAAATCATGTCAGTGAAAACCTAAATGAGTTTTCGAGAAATAAAATAGCCTCCGAAAAAGAGTTCGAACAATTTGCTTCTCATATTTCTTATTTGCAAAATGATATCGACAAAGAAGAATCATACGTGTTAATGAAACAAAAGTTGGACGCCATAGATGCATCTTTTGGGGTACGTGCCAACCGACTTTTTTACCTCTCAATAGCACCTTCTTTTATTGAAACCATATCCAATAATATTAAGAAATTAGATCTTGCCGCGAATCCGGAACAGGATCGTATTATTATTGAAAAACCGTTTGGTTACGATAAAAGTTCTGCCGAGCTCTTAAATAAGCTATTGGCAAAAACCTTCGAAGAGGAACAAATCTACCGCATAGACCACTATTTAGGGAAAGAAACAGTACAGAACATCCTAGCTTTCCGCTTTGGAAATTCAATGTTTGAGCCGCTCTGGAACCGTAACTTTATTGATTCGGTACAGATTACGGTTGCCGAAGAAGTGGGTGTTGAAGAGCGTGGTGGTTTTTACGAAGGTGCCGGAGCATTAAGGGATATGATACAAAATCACCTAATGCAAATTTTAACGATGGTTGCCATGGAAGCCCCCACTTCCTTGCAAGCAGATGAGGTCAGAAACCGTAAAGCTGACGTTTTAAAAGCAATACGCCGCATAACTCCTGATGAAGTAGAACACTACACAGTGAGAGGCCAATACGAAAAAGCTTCGATAAAAGGAAAACCGATAGCCGGATACCTACAAGAAAAAGGGGTGAAGGATAATTCCATCACAGAAACATTTGTAGCCATGAAATTTTATTTGGATAACTGGCGTTGGCAAGGTGTTCCCTTTTACGTTCGAACAGGTAAAAGAATGAAGGAAAAACAATCCTCTATCGTTATACAATTCAAACCGGTACCGCATTCTACTTTTTCTTTTGGAAAAGAAGGAATGATGCCAAACCGATTAATCATAAACATTCAGCCCGCAATGGATATTAGGCTGCAGTTTATGACTAAAAAACAAGGCTTGTCTCTTTCGTTAAAACCTGCTGAAATGGTTTTTGACTATTTTTCATGCTCTACCCAAGCAACCGAAGCCTATGAAACCCTTCTATTAGATGCTTTACAAGGAGACCCAACTTTATTCATGCGCTCCGATCAGGTCGAAGAAGCCTGGGATGTTGTAACATCCATTCAGGATGCTTGGGAAAACGATAAATTTTCAAGTCTACACAAATACGAAGCTGGAAGCTGGGGTCCTGAAGCGGCAAATGAATTACTTGCTCGTCAGGGGCATTCTTGGGCATCAAATACACTAGATGCCGAAGAAGAAAAGCTACGAAAGAAAGCAGAGAAAGCGGACAAGGCAGAAAAAGAAAAGAAAGCAGTACAAACAAAACAAGTAGAAATAGCAGCTGATGGTAAGAATTTTTAATACTAAAGAAGAGATAACAATTCAAGCCGCAGATCTATTTGTAGCTACTGCACAAAATGCAATACAGAAACACGGTCGCTTTGTGGTAGCGCTTACTGGTGGTTCCTCACCTGCAGCGCTATATACTCTTTTGGCATCAGCTCCTTACGAGACAAAAATTGATTGGAATTCCGTATTTATCTTTTGGGGTGACGAACGCTGGGTACCGCTTGATGATGCACTTAGCAATGCGAAAATGGCTAACGATACCCTGCTAAATCATGTAAGTATACCAAAAAACAATATATTTCCAATGTATAGAGAAGGTGTTTCAGCTGAAGATTATGCTTTGGAATACGAAAAATCTATTAAAAATATAACAGGCGAGGACGGACAATTTGACCTTATTTTATTAGGAATGGGCGATGATGGCCATACTGCCTCTCTTTTTCCAGGGCAAGCCGTATTGCAAGAACAGGATAAGTGGGTAGCAGCCTATTATCTTGAGTCTCAGACGATGTTTCGAATAACTCTAACTGCACCTCTTATTAATAAAGCGAAGCAGATTGTAGTAGTGACTTTTGGAGAAAATAAAGCCTATGCCCTAAACGAAGTTTTATATGGAGCGTATAATCCCGGAAAATATCCTATGCAGTTAATTAAACCATCGGATGGCGAATTATTGTTCTTGACCGATAAAGCTGCTACAAGTAAGGAAAAATAAATTAGTACTAAATTACATTGTATTATTAAGTTGAGTACTCTTGTTTAATTATCTTTAGCTACCACAATGCAAAAAAAAGTTTTTAATTTTATGACTTTCTGTAGTTACTCCTATTAAAAGAAAACTGGCGCGGATTCTTGAGTTATGCATAGATTTTTTAAAATGGATAAGCGTAAAATCCATAGTAAAAAAATATACTTTAGGTACCAGATCCCTAAAGTATATTTTTCGTTTAGAATCAAACAAAACCTTCAATAAAAAGCCAAATTCAAAATCCGTTTTTCATTCAAATTGTTTCTTTTTTGATAAAGATCGTGTAGCGCTCTTACACGGTTAGATCAAATAAATTTCAGATGATTTTGCGATCGTACGAATTAGCTTAAATAAGTTTATCCTTTTAGTTATTTTAAAAAAAAATTAAAATAATCTCAGATTATAACTAACTGACACTCTAATGAGAGGACTAAAAAGAAAATATATACTTTTAAAAACAGTTCTTTTTATCAAAATTCAGTAGTACCTTGCCTAAAAAAGTTAAATAGAACAATCTAAAATCACCTCCAAAAGAATTAACAAAGTGCAATTCGACCGTGAATTCTTAATTATTTTAAAAGCACTAATAAAAAAACATGAAATACCGCTTTGTTTCTTAAAACACTAGAATTAACAAAAAATGATACTGTTTAAACAAAAAAATTAAAAACAAAGAATACAAGAAATAAAACGAATAATACTTTTGTCACTAGAAAAAGAAATGCTGCACATTACAGCTAATTATTTTTTAATTTTCGAAACACAAAATCGTCCTTTTACCGATCATCTATTACCCTTAAAATGAATACTCTACATTAAAATTAATGGTATTGGTTGATTTTAAAAATAAATTATCCCTTAAGTACACGTCTATGCCCTCTATAAATGCCATAATTATAACGGAAGAAAAAGAGACTTTACAAATCATAAATAAATTTGAAAAAGAAAACTTCATGATTCTGAAAATAGTTTGCGAAACTGCTTCCATAATTGAAGGAATAAATGCTATAAAATTAAAAAAACCGGATCTAGTGTTCTTAGATATTTCTTTTAACGAGGATACCTTTTTTAATATGCTCGGAAAATTAGAACTGAGCATTCCTAAACTGGTATTTATTTCTGCCAATAAACAGGATGCCGAAATCGCATTTAAACAAAATGCGATTGATTTTATTTTAAAACCAGTCTCTTTTAATACCATTATTCTAGCTGTTTATAAAGTAATCAAAAGAATTAAAATGGAGCGTTCCTATCAAACTCAAAAGATTAATGCCATTCAGCTTTTAAACTCTTTTAATCAGCCAAACGATTATGTTGCGGTTTCCTCCTTGGATAAAATTGAACTCATTTCTATGTCACAAATTATTTACTGTAAGGCTGAAGGAAGGTGCACTACTTTTTTCTTACTAAACGGTAAAAAAATCGTATCGAGTAAAAATTTAGGAGAATACAGTACAGTTCTTGATCCAAATTATTTTTTTAGAATTCACCACTCGTATATTATCAATCTGCGTCAAGTGGTAAAAATTTGTAAAAAAGAAGGGTATTTCTGCGAATTTCCTAATGGTGTACTTTTGGCTGTTGCCAAAAGACGACAAGAAGATTTTAATAAATTTATTAAACTAAAAGAATAACAATTTCATATTTAAATCGTAGCGCTTTTTTCGTTGTAAACTAATAAATATTTCCTGTATGACTGCATTTAAATACTAAAACCATGAAAAACGAGTTGAAAACAAAATTCGGAAAAGTGTTATTAATTGATGATAATCCAATCGAACGCTACATTTGTTCTCAAATTATTCTCCATAATAATTTTGGAAAAAACGTTGTCGAGTTTGCTCTTGCAAGTGAAGCACTGGCATATTTAGAAAATAATCAAGAAAGACATGACCAGCTGCCAGAGGTAATATTTATAGATTTATACATGCCGCATTTTTCGGGTTTTGAATTCCTGGAAGCTTATGATAAACTCCCGCTTACTTTAAAAAATAAGGTTAAGGTATTTATTGTTTCAAACACAATTAATAATCATGATATTATTCGTGTTTGCAGGGATCCAAATGTAGTTTCCTTTCAGCAAAAACCTATTACACAAGAATTTTTAGATCGAATTATACTCAAATGATGCTAATTTTGAAACGTTTAAAAACAACTTGTTTTAAACCGCAAAGCACTCTTTTTTAATTATCGAAACTAGTTCTATTCGTTTATAAATTATTTTTTAAATATTTTAAGAAAATACAATAAATGAACGCATAACTGTAGCAATAATACATTTTTAAAAAAACTTTAATTATTAAAAATTCAAGTCCTTTTAGTTAATTTTAACTTTTTAATGTTTCTTTAAGGCCTTAAAAAAACACGAACGCAATAAAAATTAAGCTTTTCTTACTTTTTATTAAATAATTTTTACTTCGGTTCCTTTTCACTTATGGCCTAGTAGACATCAGTTGTTACTTCTCGTTTTACATATATTAACGAACTAAATACATTTGCTCCGGAATTGGCACTTTTGCCAATACAAAACAAATTATTTAAACTGATTAAGGACCAGGGCAAAACCTGCGCTTGCTTCTTAATTTTAACCCCCAAATTATTTTTACAATGAAAAAAATTACATCACTTTTATCTATTATGGCTTTAACTGCTGTGTTTAGTACAAGTGCTTTGGCACAACAAAGTGCAAGTGCAACTACTGCCCCTACAACAACGACTATAGTTGCGCCAATTACAATTAGTAACACCGCAGCATTAACTTTCGGTAGTTTTGCAACAACTAGTGAGGTAGGTACACTGAAGGTCGCAACAGACGGCGTAAGAAGTAAAACTGGCGGAGTTACATTAACTTCTAATAATGTAGGTGGAACCGCTGCTAGTTTTACTGTAGGAGGTGAAGCAGGTTACTCCTACGCAATTTCAATTCCAACTTCTCTTTCTCTTGTTACAACAACTGCAGCAACTGGAACTGGAACTACTGCAAGTTCTCAAACTATGACTGTAAATTCCTTATTAACTTCATTAGCTAATGAGAGTACAAGAGTTGGACTTTTAACTGGTGGTGCTCAATCATTCACTATTGGTGGTACTCTAAACGTTAATGCCTACCAATCTGTTGGTGCATATACAAGTGCAACAGGTTTAACTGTTACCGTAAATTACAACTAAATTAAAAACAGGGTGTTCGCTACTTATGGAGCACCCTTTTTTTTACATAAGACTTATTTTAAATTCTAAAAATGGAAGCCGTACTACTAAATAAAATACTCCCATGACTAAAAAAAGTATTCTGATTCTAGTCCTATTATTAAATTGTTCAATTTCATTACTGGCCCAAGGCGATTTAATGGTATTCCCAAAAAGACTTGTCTTTGACGGAATTCAAAGCCGTGTGCAGAATATTAATTTAGGCAATACAGGTAAGGATACCGCAACTTACAGTTTATCCTATAATCAAATTCAAATGGATGAAGAGGGCAAATTTAATACCATAGAAGAACCAGAAGAAAATCAAAATTTCGCATCTCCTTATCTTAGATATTATCCGCGTACCATCACGTTGGCACCCGATGAATGGCAGGTGGTGAAAGTACAACTTGTTAAAACTAGTGAATTAAAAGAAGGCGAATACCGTTCTCATCTTTATTTTAGGGGAGTTCCTAAAATAAAACTTTTAGAAAATAAAATAAGTATAATCGATACGCTCCAACCAAAAGGTATAGATATCCAATTAACACCTATTTATGGGATTTCAATCGCCAATATTATTACGATAGGACAAGCAACTACCGCGGTGACCTTATCTAATTTGGCATTGCTGCCATCACAGGATTTATACTTGGATATAAACCGCACAGGCAATCAATCTGCTTATGGGGAACTGAAGGTCAATTATATTTATCCTGAGGGAATTAGTACTAATGTGGGACTAATAAAAGGCTTTGCAGTATATGCTCCTGGAAATTTGCGCCGAACTAAAATTAAACTTAATACTATTCCATCGGTAGATTATACCAAAGGAAAATTACAGGTAATTTATTCTACCCCAAATCAAGAAACTACTTATGCTGAAGCCTTCCTTAATTTGTCAGACAACGACGAATATTCACTTGAAACGGAAATTAATAGTAATAAATAAGAATCATTTGTTTGTTAATTTTATTTGTTTTTTGAAAAACCTTGTGATAAAAAATACCATACCAAAACATCAAAATATCTTCAGATAAATTACGCCATGAAAGACATCGTTCTTTTCTAAAACAAAGCATGATAATGAGATAGGTGCAATCGCAAAAAAATTATGTTACATAAAAACGTTTTTATATACATATTATTTAATAGAACGGAAAAATTATTAATGCCAAAAATTCTTACAACAAGTATCGTTCTAATTATATTCGTAGTAGACTTAATAGTACCTCTAGGAGTAGCAATAGCTGTTTTGTATATAATTCCTTTAGTTATTTCATATACTTTAGACAAATATAAAATAATAAGGCTTTCCATAATATGTACTATTTTAACACTTATTGATACCACCGATTACTATCATATCGAAATGTATTATAGTGTTTTTACTAACAAATTCTTATCAATCCTTTCTATCTGGATATCGTGCTTTATTATTCTACGATACAAAGATATCTTGTTACAAAAAGATACAGAAAAACAGAAATACCTAAAATCCATTACTGAAATGCTTTTTCAAGTTTCCCATCAAGTTCGAAGTCCTATTTCTAGAATGCAAGGTTTGACAAATCATATTGATTCTAAAGCTATATCAAAAGAAGAGTTAGAAAGTTTAAGTATCTATTTAAAAGATTCTGTTACTGAACTTGACATCTTCACAAGAACTTTGACAGCTAGTTTAGAAAAAATCCGAATTCAAAACACTATTGATCAAACAAATTCTAATTAATATTCATAGACGCAACTCAGGCAGTTCTCTAAAAAAATAATTCCCTTTAGCAAAAGTACTTGCTACTCTTCGTTCTTTATGACTAAATTGTTCAACATCATATCTCTATTCCTTTTCTCCATGATAGCCTTTTCTGCTACTGCACAAGAGGAAGATTGCGATGATGTTTTAGTGCTGCTTCAGGTAAAATACATTGGTGCTACCGAAATTTCCTCGGTAATATGCGGATCTAAAGTCTATCTTTCGGTATCCGAAGTTTTGGATTATATTAAAATACGAAATATACCCAATTCTAATTTTACAACTATTGAAGGTTTTTTTATTAATCAAAATAACACCTTCAAAATTGACCAAAACACCAACACCATTAGCTACAAAGAGGAAGTTTTTACCCTGAAATCAAGTGATTTTATTCGTACCAAAACAAATTTATTTTTAAACGCTTCTTATTTCAATCAAATATTTGGGCTCGAAAATAATTTTAGCTTTAGGAGTTTATCCGTTGAAATGGTATCAAAACTCGAACTTCCCGCCATTAGACAAGCCCGATTGCTAGAAATCCGCGATAACATCAACAAAATGAAAATGGAATTTAAAGCGGACACAACTATCGTACGTGACAAACCACTACTTCATTTTGGAACAGCTAATTGGGCTGTTAATACCATACAACAATCTGAAGGAAGTCATTCAGAACGATTACTCCTCAATTTAGGCGGCATTGTAGCTGGAGGTGAATTGACCACTTTGCTAAATTACACCAGCAACCAACCCTTAGTGGCCAAAAACCAGTTTTATCGATGGCGCTATGTGAACAATGAAAACAAATATATTAAGCAGTTCACTTTAGGAAAAATTTCAGCTCCTTCCAAAGCGACAATTTTGTTTCCCATTATCGGAGCTCAGATCACGAATGCCTCTACCCAAATCCGAAAATCTTTTGGCACGTATATCTTGAGCGATCATACCCAGGCCAATTGGACGGTGGAACTCTACATCAACAATGTATTAATCGATTATCTCCAGGCAGATGCCAACGGTTTCTTTTCGTTCAACGTTCCTTTAATGTACGGTCGTACCGAAGTTACACTCCGATATTATGGACCTTGGGGCGAAGAGCAGTTATTTAGCAATCAATTCGTAGTTCCGGCTCTTTTCCTTCCAAAAAAGGAGGTAGAATACACGATCAGTTCTGGGATTATTGAGGATGGCAGAGGCAGTATTTTTACCAGTGCAAAAGTAAATTATGGACTTTCTAATCACGTCACTTTGGGAGGTGGACTAGAATATGTATCCTCATTAGAATCAAATAAAAGTATTCCGTTTTTGAATTCATCCTTTCGACTCTCGTCTCAATTATTTCTTATGGCAAGCTATTATTCAAAAGTGCTGTATGATCTCAATTTGAATTATACGACACCCAAAAACCTTCGTTTTGACTTTGATTATAGTAAATACGATAAGAACCAACAAGCCGTTCGATTCAATTATTCCGAAATGCGGAAAGCAAGTATTTCCATGCCACATCGCAGTTCTTTTTTTTCGGGAACTTCCCGATTTACCATTCAAGAAAACCTATTTAGTACCACTAAATTTACCACTTCTGAATTTTTACTCTCGGGAAATTCATTTGGATTTAATTTTAATTTTACCACCAATGCCTTTTTTACCAAAAACCAAAAACCATCAGTATACAGCAATATTTCTACCTCATTCCAACTTCCTAAAAGATTTGTCCTTGTTCCCCAATTTCGCTATGGATATGATGCCAATGCCATGACGACATTGCAAACACAATTGAGAAAGCCAATTTTTAAAAAAGGCTATATTCAAGCCTCTTTAGATTATAATTTTAAGAATCAAAACAGTAGTTTTCAAATTAGTTTTACACATAATTTCGATCATATCAATACTGGATTTTCAAGTGTTTTTTATAAAAATAGTGCTTCTTTTTCGCAATCCGCCAGCGGAAGCTTAATCTTCGAACCCCAAGCTAATTTTGTACGTTTTAATAACCAAATAAGTGTGGGCAAAGCGAGTGTAAAATTTGTTCCGTTTTTAGACATCAACGGAAATGGAAAAAAAGAGGCCAAAGAACCTCTGGTAAAAGGAGTCCAGATCATAGTAATGGGCGGTGACCGTCAGCTCGTTAATCCCGATGGCACCACCATTATAACCGGATTAGAACCCTATATTAATAATTATGTGGAACTTAATACCGCCAAAGTTAATTCTATTGCTTGGCGCATAAATAACAAAACTTTAAATTGTACACTAAATCCCAATCAATTAAAAATAATTGAAATTCCGGTTGTGGTTGTGGGAGAAGTTTCCGGAATGGTGTATCGAAAAGAAAATGAGCAACTTCTGGGAACTGGAGGTCTAAAAGTCGCAATCTATGATTTACACGATACATTAATCGCCAGTATTCTTTCGGAACCCGATGGTTATTTTAGTTATTTGGGTTTAAAATCGGGACAATATGTTGCGAAAATGGATTCACTTCAATTGGAAAATTTACAGATAAAGGCAAGTCCCTCCTACCAGACTTTTGAAATCGATAATGGTATCGATGGTGCTTTTATAGATACTTTGGAATTTGTACTCGAAAAAACAAAATAAGTAGATCTACATAATCTTTACCGGCGTCATACGAGAAGAATCCCCAATAACTTGTATTCAAAAAAGAGCCAAAAATTTTAAGCAAGTCGTTTAGTGTGTTCATAGCTATTTTTTTACCTCAAATTCGCAAATTATATACTTTCAAATTAAATAGAAAAATTTGCGAATTTGCGGTTATTTTTAGATTTACTCCACAAAATTCTCATCTTTAAATCCGATCAAATATAATTTGTTTTTGGCTCGGGTCATTGCGGTATACAACCACCGAATGTAATCTCTGTTGATGCCGTCCGGCAAATACGGTTGTTCTATAAAAACGGTATTCCATTGCCCACCTTGTGATTTATGACAGGTTATGGCATACGAGAATTTTACTTGTAAGCCGTTGAAATATTCGTTGGCTTTTACTTTTTGGAATTGATTGAATTTTGTTTGACCTTCGTAATCCTTCAGCACTTCCTGATACAATCGGTTGGATTCTTCATAGGTTAATGATGGCGATTCGCTTTTTATGGTGTCCAATAACAATACTGTTTCAAACGGGATCTGATTGGGATAATCAATCATTCTGATTTTTACTTTGGCAAACTTAAAACCATACAATTCTTTGATATTGAAAATTTCCAACACTTCGATAATATCACCATTGGCAATAAAACCTGCTTCATCAGAATCTTTTAACCAGAAATAATTATTTTTCACCACCATCAGAAAATCACCTGTAGAAAGTTCGCTTTCTTTATCCAGAATTTTGGTTCTAATTTGTTCATTATATTGATTCGCTCTTTTATTGGAACGAACAATAAAAGCAGTATCTTCAATGCTATAATTACTGTAGGCAGAATTGATGGCGTCCTGAATATCATAGCCATCGGTCAACCGAACTATATCTTTGAATTTTTTAACATCAAATCTGAATTCAGTTATAAAAGAATCCTTCAATAGTTCTCGAAGTTCCGTCGCATTGTGCAAAATTCCCGAATTTTCTTCCTGACGCATCACTTCGTCCAACTCAATATATTCGACTTCTTTATCGTAGTTAATACTTAATGTTTGAATGTCTAATGCGGGACTGATATCTAAATTTACCGGCGGTAATTGAGCCGTATCTCCCAGAAGAATCATCTTGCAATTAGTTCCTGAATACACATAGGAAATCAAATCATCAAGTAGAGAACCATTTTCATAAAGCTTAGAATCGGAATTGGTGTCCGATATCATCGAAGCTTCATCAACAATAAAAATCGTGTTGGTGTGTTTGTTTTGTTGCAAGGTAAATGAAACGCCACCTCCGGAAGATTTCTTAGGAAAATAGATTTTTTTATGAATTGTAAAAGCTGGTTTATCGGAATAATTAGCAATCACTTTTGCCGCACGCCCTGTTGGCGCTAATAAAACATACTTTTTATTGATTTCTACTAAACTATTTACAATCGTAGATATTACTGTAGTTTTTCCGGTTCCCGCATATCCTTTTAAAACAAAAATGGTATCGTTATGCGTGTCCGTTAAAAAAACAGCTATTTTTTGAAAAAAAATATCCTGTTTGTATGTCGGTTGAAAAGGAAATTTTTTTTGTAAAAGACTATAAAAAGAGGAGGAATTCATTTGGTATAATTTACATGCAAGGTAGAGAATGTTTTTTCAATTTCAATGTCAATAGCAATTTCAATTTTCAATTATTACTATTGATTTTGGCCATTGACATTGCAATTGATATTGTTATTGATTTTAAAATTTGTAAGTTTGCGTTGTTTAGAAAAAGCAATCTTATTATGAACATAGTCGAAAAAAATTATAAAAAACTTTCCATTCAAGTTTCATTGAAGGGACTTTCTTTTTGTACATTTGATATGCTGAACAACACTGTTATTTCATTCAATGAGATACATTTTGATCCATTTGACACCACTACCAAAATTGAAGATTTGTTTGCCAATGCCTTTCAGAATTATCCAGAATTAAAGGATACCTATGACGCCGTTCTAGTGATCCACAACAACAATCTTTCTACGTTTGTACCTACAGCAATTTTTGATGAAAACTTTTTAGGAAGTTACTTACAATACAATACAAAGGTTTTTGAAACTGATTTTTTTGCGTTTGATGATATACCAAACTATCAAATGAATGCCGTTTATATTCCATACGTAAATATCAATAATTTTTTTATTGACCAGTTTGGCTCTTTCGATTACAAGCATGCTAATAGTATTTTAGTTTCGAAACTTTTGGTTGTCTCCAAAAACATTGACCAAAAAAAGATGTTTATTCACTTCAATTCGGGTCATTTTGAAATTATTGTGGTTCAAAACCAAAAATTATTGCTTTTCAATTCTTTTGAATACAACACACCTGAAGATTTCATGTATTACATCTTATTCACAGCCGAACAATTGAATTTAAATCCCGAGAATTTTCCATTGGAACTAATCGGAAATATTGATACTGAAAGTGATTATTTCAAAATAGCTTACAAATACATTCGCAACGTTTCCCTAATTGAGGTAGAGGATTTGCGATGGAACAATTATTTTTCTGAGGCCGAAAACAGAAATCATTTTATACTTTTCAACTCATGAGAATCATTTCAGGAAAATACAAAGGAAGACGCATTTTTCCGCCAAAAGGACTCCCAGTTCGTCCCACAACCGATATGTCTAAAGAAGCATTATTCAATGTTTTAAACAACCATTTCAGTTTTGAAGGACTAAAAATATTAGATTTATTCTCCGGAACCGGGAATATCAGTTTCGAGTTTGCCTCTCGTGGCAGCACCCCAATTACCTCTGTTGATGCGGATTTTGGTTGTGTAAAATTCATCAAACAAGTGGCAACCGAATATGATTTTAATATAGCTGCTACAAAAAGTGATGTTTTTACCTATTTAGAACGGTGTAAAACTTCGTACGATATCATTTTTGCAGATCCGCCTTATGCATTAGACCAGAATACTTTTGAAAAAATTGTGTCATTGATTTTTGAAAAAGAACTGCTCAATGAAGAGGGAATGATGGTAATTGAACATTCTAAATATACCAAACTGGACCACATGATTCACTTTTCATTTAAAAAAAGTTATGGTGGTTCCATTTTTAGTTTCTTCGAAATCGGCTCCGGTGAAGAAGATTCTGAAAACGAATCAGACCAAAACGATAGTGACGAAGAATAATTCAGGATCCGATTTTTAAGACAATTGCTCCAATATTTGCTTATATATTGGAGTATCAACCCCGTATTTCAAACCTTCATTAACTACATATTCCGTCAAGGAACCCACTTCCGTTTTATTCCCTGCTAATAGATCTCTGTGCATGGATGATGTATTGTCCTGTGGGGACTTCTCTAATTTAGCAATAGTTTGAGCAACAATGTCAATTGGCATCGCTAATCCTTTTGCTAAAGCAACAGCAGAAATCTCGTTTAATAATGAACTATAAACTGCCTTATTTTCAGGATTATTTAAAATTCCGCCAATGTTTTGGTTCAAATATGAAGTTGCTGAAGCCAGAGCTGAAATAAAAATAAACTTTTCCCAAATCGTTTCTTCTATATTTTCAACAAGATAACTTTCGATATTTGCTTTTTCGAAGATAGATTGTAATTCCTTTAATTTAGAAACTGGAGCGTTTTGTGAACCAAAGAATAATTTTTCATAAGTACCAATTTTTTTGATCGCACCGGGAGCAACAATCATCGAAACAATATACACACAACCCTGTAAAATATCATTTTCAGGAAATAGTATTTGTATGCGTGTCGTGGCATCAACGCCATTATATAAAGGAAGAATTACCGTATTTGGAGTGATACAGTTTTTTATAGATTCAAAACTTTTTTCGATATCATAGGTTTTAGTGGCGCAAATAAGGTAATCCAGCTCCCCAATTTCTTCTGGATCGTTAGAAACTAAACTAGGGAAAACAATGGTTTCACTCCCCTCATAAATAATTTTCAATCCTTTTTGGGCTATTGCTTTTTGGGTTTCGCCACGAGCAATAAAGACAATTTCGATTGCATCCGATTCAGAATAAGCTTTGGCTAATAATCCTCCGAAATAACCGCCTACTCCACCTAATCCTAAAATTCCAATTCGTGTTATCATAAGCACTATTTAAAAAGTAAACCATTAAGGAATTTAGAAAATTAAGCCCTGGAACTTAATGAAAATTAATATCTTAATGGTTTCCTTTTAGATTTCACAATCCTAAATTTTATTAAATCTTTTAATAAAAAAAATGCAGACCTATAAGCCGGATTCTGTCTCCGAATCCCGATAGCTATCGGGTCGGAGCCTTATCATTTATCTAGATCCCGCATTACTGCGTGACTCAAGCTATCTACCCTTCAACAACGGACGAGAAGCCCTTAAATGCTGATATACTTGATATTTCACCGCATAGAGTTTACCTGGTTTCACTACAGCATTATCTGTACATACTTTCTGTTGCACTTGTCCTAATCCAATTACTTGAACCGACGGGTGTTACCCGCTATGCTTCTCTTTGGTGTCCGGACTTTCCTCTCTTTTGATTGCTCAAAACAGCGATAAGGCGGTCTGCGGTGCAAAATTACAATATTTTTTCATGTATCGCCATTTTAGATTATTTACTTTAACATCCTTTTCGCAATGACCTAATAACAAATTAGTTACCTTTATAAGTAACAATAAATCTTTCATTAATCATGAAACCAACGTACCATTATACCACCGTAATAGAAGCCTTAGAAGATCTAAAAGAAAAAGGTTTTACTTATGATTTTAATATTCATCAAGATGATATTAAATCTAATCCACATAAATTTGCAGTAAATCATGTCTACCGCTATGAAGGTGACACTGATCCTGGCGAAGAATCTGTAGTATATGGAATCAGCTCTGATTCTGGTAAAAAAGGAGTTTTTGTAGCTGGTTTTTCGGCAAATTCAAATAATGACGCAGCAGTTGTTTTAGAAAAATTATGCATTGAAACCGGTGGACAATCCAAACTTTAGGTAACACATAATATCGTTAAAAAAAACACTTAAAAATCTGATTTTCTCTTCTATCTGGGCTAGGGAATTTGGGAAATAAAAACCATTTGAAAAATTATAAAATCTTTCAATACTTAAATTTTTCCATCTTTAAATTAAAACCTATATTTGCTTTCGAATAAAATTCTATGGAACAATTTGTAGTATCGGCCCGTAAATATCGTCCTCAAACATTTAAAGATGTTGTAGGACAAAAAGCCATTACCAATACTTTATTGAATGCCATAGAAAGCAATCACTTGGCTTCTGCCCTATTATTCACAGGACCTCGTGGCGTTGGCAAAACGACATGCGCTCGTATTTTGGCTCGAAAAATAAATCAGCCCGGATACGATGATCCAAATGAAGATTTTGCCTTTAATGTTTTCGAATTAGATGCTGCATCAAACAACTCTGTTGATGATATCCGTAATTTGATTGACCAAGTTCGGATCCCGCCACAAACGGGACAATACAAAGTGTATATTATTGATGAGGTTCACATGTTGTCTTCGGCAGCTTTTAATGCTTTCTTGAAAACATTGGAAGAACCGCCAAAACACGCCATTTTTATTTTGGCTACGACCGAAAAACATAAAATTATTCCAACGATACTTTCTCGTTGTCAGATATTTGATTTCAAAAGAATTACCGTAAAGGATGCCAAAGAACATCTTGCTGAAGTTGCTGCCAGTCAAGGTGTAAATTTTGAAGATGACGCTTTGCATATCATTGCTCAAAAAGCTGATGGTGCCATGCGAGATGCGTTGTCTATTTTTGACCGAGTAGTTTCTTTTTGTGGAAAAGAGTTGACACGTCAGGCCGTTACGGAAAACTTGAATGTGTTGGATTACGAAACCTATATTAATGTAACAGATTTGATTTTGGAAAACAAAATTCCGGAATTATTAATCGCTTTCAACGAAATTCTTGCCAAAGGATTTGATGCACACCATTTTGTATCCGGATTAGCCTCTCATTTTAGGGATTTACTGGTTTCTAAAACACCTGCAACTTTATCTTTATTAGAAGTTGGAGAACAAGCACAACAAATGTATGGCGTGCAAGCGCAAAATTGCAGTCAAGATTTTCTCTTGAAAGGAATCGAAATAGCAAATGATTGTGATTTAAAGTACAAACTGAGTCAAAATCAACGACTGCTTGTTGAACTTTGCCTTATGCAACTGGCCTCTATCACTTTTGATGGAGAAAAAAAAAAGTTGACCAATTTATAATTCCACCTACTTATTACAGGAAGAATGATTACGCTATAGTAGAAATTCAAAAAAACAATGACAATAGCAATGAAAATGGCAATGTCAAAAATCAAGTTCCAGTTTCCAAATCTGAAACTGTTTCCCAGAACTCAGCCGAAGAGTTTAAACTTGAAGTTGTTCAACCTGAAACCCAAAACCCAAAACCCATAACCCATAACCCATCAGGAAACGAGCCTAAGATTTCAGCTTTTTCGTTATCCAGTATTCGGGCAAAAAAAGCTTTAGAAGAAAGCAATAAAGGAATAATAAAAGAAGTTCTTAATTTGCCTACAGAAACTTTTAGTGAGACTGAAATGTTGCTGTATTGGAATAAATATGCACAACGCTTAGGAGAGAAAGGGTTTCGAATTATGGAATCACTCCTGCTTATTAATGATCCGGTATTAAGTGGAACTGCCATCACAATTGAGTTGCCCAATGAAGGATCAAAACTTGATTTTGAAAAAGAATTAAATGGGCTTTTGGGATATTTAAAAGGGCATTTACACAATCACGACATTACAATTGAAGTGATTGTAAATGAAAGTATTCAAAGCAGAAAAAATTTTAATGACCAAGACCGTTACAACAGACTTCATGAAATAAATCCAAATATTGATCTGTTACGAACAACATTTGGATTAGATTTAGATGCATAATACACATAATTTAGATTGGAAACTTAAATTTTATTGTAGTACATGGCTTTTACAATACCATCTGAAAGTCCAATTTTAGGAACATAAATATTTCTGGCACCACTCCATTTCATAGCATTCAGATAGATTCTGGTTGCAGGAATAATTACATCGGCACGATCCGGATTTAATCCCAGCTCAGATATTCTTTGCTCGTAACTAAGGGAATTCAGGAAAGCGTATTGTGAATTCATATAAATATACGACAAGGGCTTTTCTTGTATTTTTCCGGACATTTTAAAAAGCTTATTAATATTTCCGCCAGAACCTATTAAAGTAACTTCATCGAATTCCTGCGTATTTGTTTTAATCCATTTTTCTATTTCATCCCAGACTACATCGCAAACCATGTCATTTAATAAACGTACGGTTCCGGCTTTGAATGATCTTGAATTTTTCATTTTTCCATTCGAAAACAATGTAAACTCGGTGCTTCCCCCACCAACATCTACAAAAAGATAGGTTTGATCCGTCTTTAATAAATGATGTAAATCAGTAGAAGCAATTATGGCTGCTTCTTTTTTGCCATCAATAATTTCAATTTTTATATCGGCTTTTTTCTTTATTATTGCCACAACTTCCTTACCGTTATAGGCTTCGCGCATGGCTGAAGTAGCAAAAGCCTTGTAGGATTCTACTTTGTGAACTTTCATCAGGAGATTAAATGCCTTCATAGCATCACACATTCTTTCAATATTTTCTTCTGAAATTTCACCAACGGTGAAAGCATCTTGCCCAAGACGAATAGGAACACGAACTAAGGAACTTTTATTAAACTGTGGTTCTTTGCCTTCTTGTTCTACTATATTTGTAATCAGCAACCGCATTGCATTAGATCCAATATCGATTGCTGCATATTTTTTTATTTTAATCATTTTGCTTGGATTCGTTATTCCTTATAAAAGATCATTATTCGATTTAATGTATCAAACAAATGACACTCGTGATGACACTACTTATTTTCTGGATGCTAATTCTAACTTATTTTGGTAATACTTATAGGTCTCTAATTGTGCCCTAAAAATAGGATTATGATTTCGTCCTCTGTATTTATTATCTAATTTATAGGAATGAAAACGCGCTTTTACATTGCCTTTCCATCCGATATCAAAATTATCGATTAATTCATTTTTTATTTCCTGATCATAAATGGGACAGGTTACTTCGACACGGTCATCTAAGTTTCTAGTCATGAAATCCGCGGATGAAATATAAACTTCGGTTTGACCAGCATTTCCAAAAATATAAACTCTAGAATGTTCTAAATAATTATCCACAATGCTTATGGCCTCTATGTTATCGCTCATTCCGACGATACCGGGTATCAAGGAACAAATTCCTCTCACTTCAAGTTGAATTTTTACTCCAGCCCTGCTGGCTTCATATAACTTATCAATCATCTCAAAATCAGACAAACTATTCATTTTTAGTTTTATATGTGTTTTCCTCCCGGCTAATGCATGTGTAATTTCACGGTCTATTAATTTTACAAATCGGGTTCTTGTGTAGTGAGGCGAAACAATCAAATGTTTGTAACGATTCACCCTGTAGTTAATGTCAAAAAACTCAAAAATCCTCATGATATCTTTCAATATTTGTTGGTGACTGGTAAAAAGAGTCACATCAGTATAGACCTTGGCGGTAGATTCGTTGAAATTTCCTGTTGAAATAAAACCATATCGTTTTATCTTATCATTTTCATTTCTTTCGATAACACATATTTTACTGTGGACTTTTAGCCCTTTTATTCCAAAAATAAGTTCAATACCTTCTAATTGCATTTGTTCAGCGTAGGAAATATTTGAAGCTTCATCGAAACGGGCTTGTAATTCGATTTGAACCGTTACTTTTTTTCCATTTTTAGCAGCATTAATCAGAGAGCTAATAATTTGAGAATTTTTAGCTAAACGATATAATGTGATTTTAATCGAAGTCACTTTTGGGTCCAATGCCGCTTCACGCAAAAATCGTGTCAAATAAGAGAAAGACTGATAAGGAGCGTTTAATAAATAATCTCTTTGGCTAATTTTTTCTAAGATACTTCCTTCGAGACTTAGCCCAGGAATGGGTAAAGGATCATTTGTTTTGTACAATAAATCAAATCGCCCAAGATTAGGAAAATTCATATAATCCCTTCTGTTATGATATCGCCCTCCTGGAATAATACTATCTGTTGATTCAATTTTCATTTCATCAAGAAAAAACTGCAAGGTATCTTTTTCAATCAATTGGTCGTAAATAAAGCGAACCGGTTCTCCAATTCTTCGGTCTTTTACACTCAAGGATATCTTTTCGATCATACTTTTACTTAAGTCACTATCGATATCCAATTGCGCATCTCTGGTAATTTTGATCATATGTGCCGAAACACTTTTATAATCAAAAATATTAAAAATGCTGCTTAAATTATGTCGAATCACGTCATCAATAAGAATTACATATTGTTTTTCATTATCAGAGGGCAAAACGACAAAACGGTTAATTGTTTTAGGGATTTCGATAACTGCATAGCGAATCTCTGAGGTGTGATTCATCACCAATTTGACTGCCAGGTAGCCGGATGTGTCTTTTAGCAATGGAAATTCTGCTAAATCATTTAATATAATAGTGACTAATTCAGGACTTAATTTTTGGATAAAAAAATCCTTCAAAAAAATTTCTTGTTGTGTGGAGATATCATTTTCAGTAATGATAAATATATTTTTTTTCTCGAGTTCCGATTCAATTACACTCAAAATTAGCAAACTTTCGGATTGCTGCTGGATAACAATTTCAGTGATATCTTTGACTAATTGTTGTGCGGAAATACCCCCAAGATATTTTTCTCCGGTTATCCCTGTTAAACTTAATCGTCTGATGGCGGCAAAACGAACTCTAAAAAACTCATCTAAATTATTTGAAAAAATACCTAAAAACCGCAATCTGTCTAGTAATGGAACTGAATTATCTCCAGCTTCCTGAAGCACTCTAGCATTAAATGCCAACCAACTTTTTTCTCTATCAATATATTTGTGTGCTACTACTTTATTCATCTTAAATCTTTGGGGAATATAATTTTTTTAATTTTACCTTTTTTTAATTTTTTCCAATCATCGGTATCAAATTCTAAGGATACAAATCCGGTTGTCGGAATGTTTTCAACGAAAACATTCCCAAATTTATTAACAAAATTTGTAACTGCCTCGTTGTGTCCAAAAAGAATAATATTTTCGAAACTGTTACTGCAGGATTTAATACCTTCCTCAAGCTTCTTTTCATCAAAGGTATAAAGGTCGTCTTTGTAAACGATACATTCAATGGGATAGGCAAAATTTTGAGCAAAAATTAACGCAGTGTCTGTTGCTCTTTTGGCAGTGCTCGACCAGATTAGATATGTTTTAGGCATAAAATGAATTATATCCGAAGATACTAGATGCGCATCTTGTATGCCCCTCTTCGTTAAAGCACGATCCTTATCGTGTAACGGTGCCTCCCAACTTGATTTTGCATGACGTACAATAATTAAATTTTTCATAATGTAAAATAATTTGGGGTCTCTAAACATAAGAAATCACATAATCAAAACAATTTACAAAAACTAAGTCTATTATTTAAATAATTTTGTTAAAATCTATGCTATTTATATCAAAAAAGCATCAAGGAGTAACTTTTTGGTAGGTAAAATATTTTTAGTAGACAGTCTATAAAACAAGTTGTCGTTAATAAGTTTACCAGTAAATTGATCGTTAAGTTATTAACAAAAATTTTAGTACTTAACAAAAATATTTTACTATCTATCACAGACGACTTGATGCTAGTTTGGAATAGAGCTAATTGGAAGTTTGGATCGAAAAATATCAATAGACTAACGCTTGGTTTCAGTTATAAAAACGTAGCTTTTCCGTTACTGTTCAAAATGTTAGACAAAGCAAGGAATTTAGACACAGAAGAGCGAATTATTTGATTAAGAAATATATCGAGTGGTTTGGAAAAAAAGTGTTTACTGCTTATAATTTGTTGGTAGCAAATGGCTGGATTTTTGAACAACGAAAATATTAGAGATTACATCGAAATTAGAAATAATTTCAAAATTTATTCTTTCAAAAAACAGGGAGAAATAAAAGCATTTTGGTTCTTTATTAATTTGAAATTCGGAGAGTTTTATCACGATCCAAAAATAGTAGAATTGCATGGACAACAATGTTATCTCTCTGGAAATAAAAAAATTGGCAGAGATGGAAAATAGGTAGTTTTTAATTATAGTTTCATTCATTAAACCTGAACAAGCACTGATATATTATAGACAACGCTTGCAAATCAAAACACTTTTTAGAGGATTAAAAAGGCAGTGGATTTAATATAGAAGACACTCCATGTAACCGATTTAGAAAGATTAGAAAAACTCTTTTTCCAAACGATGATTGCTTTTGTATAGTTATAAAATTGGTGAGTATTTAGATAAGAACATCCAAAAAAAAACGATAGAAGAACAGCAAGTGCGTTTAAATACAGATAAGATTATTTGTCATAATTTCTTTTGAATGGTTTTAAGTCAATAAAATACAGTCTCTGTGGTTTTTTTGTCATGTACTTAATACTAATTTATAAAAAAAATATCACAATAGCGCCTACACTGCTGACAATATAATTGAATTTTCTTTCTTTAAATGCTTGAATGGAACACTGATGTATTTAATTATAAAAAGTTTTTCTCGCTAATTGAACCACTTCCGTCGCATTTTTGATTTGATGATCAATATTATTTAGGACAAAATTTATTTTTTTGTGGGTGTTATTTTAATAATTTCGTGTTCGCGTGCTAATTATGCTGCAACATTATCTTTATAGAAATAGGAACAGAAAACGATGGTATTATTTAATTGCCCTGCTAACCCAAGCATCGTTCAAGCTGTCATAATTAATAGGCTGTGCCGGAGTTTGATTTTGTAATCT
This sequence comes from Flavobacterium sp. RSP15, assembly GCF_003968755.1. GTDB lineage: Bacteria > Bacteroidota > Bacteroidia > Flavobacteriales > Flavobacteriaceae > Flavobacterium. The sequence goes on from NZ_RYDL01000001.1 coordinate 307,584, forward strand.
TCCTGAATCAAATCCTCGTACTAGTATAGTTTCTATTAAATAATCCTCGTTGACATAGTAGGGTTCGTATTTTGTTTTTAGATTAATGTCAAACATGCTTGCTGCAGTATTGGACCAAAAAGCTTTCCAGCCACTTTTAAGGTTTTTTACTAACTCATAAGTGGTAGTGCCTGTTTGACGGTGAATTAACTTTACCAATATTTGACCTTGTTTACGAGAAAGCTTTTTAAGTTTAGCTTCGAACTCCTCACTCAAATAACTTTCTACTATTTTAAAATATCTTTTTTTCTCTTTATTAGTTTTGAGGTTTGCCATTCCTTTATTAAGAATCGTCAATCGCTCCGAAGCTAATTTTGCATAAGGATACGTTTTATAAACCCGACTTTGAAGTAATAAAAATTGCTTTCTTGCTTCAGGATCCATTTTTCCCTTATAAATTATTATTTCTGGTAATTGAATGGTGTCATTAAGAATCAATTCGTCATCTTCTAACTCATGCCCCATTTTTGTAGTATCCTGCGGTATTACCTGTGCATTAACAGACAAAGTTATCAATAGAAAAAACAACAAAAATTTAATTAGCTTCATATTAGGAAAGTTTAATTGCCAAAATTATACATTATATACGCAACTGTAATGCCAAATTTATAATTTAGCAAAAAAATAATTTTATGAGCACAAAATCAATATTAAACAAGTCGTCACTTGAGTTTTTAGAAAACTATCTAAATAATGCCTCGCCTACCGGTTATGAAAGTGGTGGACAAAAATTATGGATGGATTATTTAAAACCTTACGTTGATACTTTTATAACAGATACTTACGGCACAGCGGTAGGAATTATAAATCCTGATGCACCTTATAAAGTAGTAATTGAAGGTCATGCGGATGAAATTTCATGGTACGTAAATTACATTACAGACGATGGATTAATCTACGTGATCAGAAATGGTGGTTCCGATCACCAAATAGCCCCTTCAAAACGCGTCAATATTCATACTAAAACAGGAATTGTAAAAGGTGTTTTTGGCTGGCCAGCGATTCATACCCGCAATCGAGGAAAAGAAGAAGTGGTTAAAGTAGACAATCTATTTATTGACATCGGCTGTGAAACAAAAGAGCAAGTAGATAAAATGGGGGTTCATGTAGGCTGCGTGATTACCTATCCTGATGAATTCATGATTTTGAACGAAAATAAATTTGTTTGTCGCGCCATTGATAACCGTATGGGTGGATTTATGATTGCCGAAGTGGCTCGATTGCTGCACGAAAACAAGATAAAACTTCCTTTTGGATTGTACATCACGAATTCCGTTCAGGAGGAAGTAGGCCTTCGCGGTGCCGAAATGATTACTAAAACCATCAAACCAAACGTGGCCATTGTCACTGATGTATGTCATGATTCCACTACTCCAATGATCGATAAAAAAATTGAAGGAGATACAAAAATTGGTAAAGGTCCTGTAGTTACTTACGCTCCTGCGGTTCAAAATAATTTGAGAGAATTAATTTTAGAAACCGCCATGGCAAACGAAATTCCGTTCCAAAGATTAGCTTCATCTCGTGTTACGGGTACTGATACCGATGCTTTTGCGTATAGTAATGGCGGCGTAGCTTCTGCATTAATATCGTTGCCGTTGCGATATATGCACACCACGGTTGAAATGGTGCATCGTGACGATGTTGAAAATGTAATTAAATTAATTTATGAAACCCTATTGAAGTTAGAAAACGAAGAAACATTCTCTTATTTTAAATAGTTTTAGGAGCTAATCCCGCTATCCGTTTTAAATGAAATTCACTGAACTCAAATAAAAATAAAAGTATAGTGAAGTAATCTTTTCCTTTTTGGCAGCAAAAAGGAAAAGGATTTCCACTTTTATCGGGGCTAAAAAACCGCAATTCAAAATTATGAATTGCGGTTTTCTATTTTACTTTTATTAAAATAATTATCTATTGGCTAGATATTCCAAAACATTTTTCTCGATTCGTCCATCAATATTACTGATGTCTGCTTTTACAAATTTCTCTCCTAAGATATTTTCATATAATTCAATATATCTTTCAGAAACGGTTTGAATGTATTCATCCGTCATATCAGGAATTTGTTGTCCTTCTAATCCTTGAAAACCATTTTCGATTAACCAGCGACGAACAAACTCTTTCGATAATTGTTTTTGTTCCTCACCGTTGTTTTGGCGTTCCTGATATCCTTCAGCATAAAAATAACGAGAAGAATCCGGCGTATGAATTTCATCAATCAAGACAATTACCCCTTCTTTGGTTTTTCCAAATTCATATTTGGTGTCAACCAAAATCAAACCACGACTGGCTGCAATTTCAGTTCCCCTTTGAAACAAATCTCTCGTGAATTTCTCTAAAACCACATAATCTTCTTCAGAAACAATTCCTTTCGATAAAATATCCTCACGAGAAATGTCGGAGTCATGTTCGCCATTATCCGCTTTGGTAGTCGGAGTAATAATAGGTTCCGGGAATTTATCATTTTCTTTCAAATAGTCAGGCATTGAAACTCCGCAAATTTCTCTTTTTCCAAGAGCATATTCTCTGGCAGCATGACCAGAAAGATAGCCCCGAATGACCATTTCTACTTTAAAAGGGACACATAAATGCCCTACCGCCACATTAGGATCAGGAGTTGCAATCAACCAGTTAGGAACAATATCCTGCGTCAGCTCCATGAATTTAGTAGCAATTTGGTTTAGAATCTGACCTTTATATGGGATTCCTTTTGGCAAAACTACATCAAAAGCCGAAAGCCGATCCGTAGCTACCATTACCAAAAGTTCATCATTGATATTATACACTTCTCTTACTTTACCGCGGTAAACAGATTGCTGGTTTGGAAAATTAAAATCAGTAGTTGTGATGGTGTTGCTCATTATACTAGTTGTGTGTGTTTTTGTTCTTGCAAATTTAAAACTATTTCATAGAGTTTTGCAAAGAAGCGAACTCATAAATTTCACTTTTATCTCTAAAATTATTTTTTAAGCAACGTATCGTTGAATAAGTTTAAGATTCGGCCGTATTCGTCAACCCAAGAATAGGTTTCTTTAAAACCATGTGCCTCCACTGGAAAACTGGATAAACTCCATTTTTTCTTCCCTAATTCGATAAAACGCTGAGACAAACGAACAATATCTTTGTACTCTACATTATCATCTACCATTCCGTGAAGCATCAATAAATCTCCTTCTAAATTATCTGCAAAATAGATTGGAGAACTTTTTTTGTAAGCATCCGGATCCGTTTCTGGAAAATTAAGAATATTTCCAGTATAACCATGATTGTAATGCGCCCAATCTGTAACGGAACGCAATGCAGCTCCAGAAGCAAACTCTTTAGGCGTAGTCAACATTCCCATCAACGTGATGAAACCGCCGTAAGAACCGCCATAAATCCCAACTCTTGTCGCATCGATTCCATGATTTTCAACTAGGTATTTCTTTCCGTCAATTTGATCTGTTAAGTCCTTCCCGCCCATAAAACGGTAAATTCCTGTTCTAAAATCACGCCCATATCCATCGCTGCCTCGATAATCAATATCTAAAACAGTATAGCCTAAATCGACCAATAAATTATGAAACATGTATTCTCTGTGGTAGTTACTCCAATAGTTATGGGCGTTTTGCAAATAACCGGCACCATGAACAAACAAGATAGCTGCTTTATTCGCATTGGCAGTTTGCGGCTTATACAATCTCGCATTTACGGGAGTTCCATCCTGCGCTTTGAAAGTAATCACTTCCGGTTCACGCCAAGAATATCCTTTGAAACTTTCCGATGTTGAAGCCGTTATCTGATTTAAGTTTGTATTCTTTTTATTAGGCGCTACATACAATTCCCAAGGTTTATTTTTATACGAGTAACGAATCAATAAGGTGCTTTCGTCTGGAGACAAACTCACTTCATGAGCACCATCTTTAGTCAAAATTGGCTGTAAAACCATATTTGCCACTTCTAATTTATAGAAATTTCTGTTTCCGGGATGCGTGGTTGTTGTGGTTAAATAAAAAAACTTTTTATCTTTTGCTAAACTCACGTTGCGCACTTCCCAATTTCCTTTAGTCAGTTGAGTTTTCTTTTTTGATTTTAAATTATAGCTGTACAAATGCGAATAACCAGTTTCTTCGGATTGAAAATAAGCAGTTTCATTGTCTCCCAAAAATCCCAGCGTTCCTCTTCCATACGAATTAGAAGGAATTCCGGGCCCGCCAATCCACGCTTCATCATGTTGATGGTCTAATTCCTGAAAAGTTCCTTTCTCTAAATTTAAACTGACAATCCATCTATCTTTGTTGTCCTGGCTTCGTATTTCACTAATTGCATACGAACCATTTTCATTGTAAACAGGTTCCTGAACTACAATCAATTTATTCTTTTTTTCTGTAGTTTTTGATTTTTCATACCATTCAAAATACTTAGGAACATCCTGAATATGACTTAATGTTGAAAAATTTACGAAATAAACAGAATCTTTAACAATGTTATAGACTCCAAATTTAGTTGCCAACAAATTATCTACAGAAACTTTCTCCTTTGTATCTTCAATTTGGTTGTAGCCATCAGCAGTTATGAAAAGTTCCATTTTTTCACTTTTACGTTCTGAATCTTCTATTAATCTGAAGGTGGCGAAGTTTCCTTTTGGATCTACTTTTAAGCTTCCAAAGGTGTTTTTTCCATAATAATAAGGCTTTGGAAAATCAGATTCTGTAGTTTTTGATTTTGCCAAATTCCATTTTTTCAGTGCTTCCTGATCTCTGACAAATTGGAATAATTCTGCTTGTTGACTTTTCAAAAAAGATTCTTTATCTGTGGCTTTCTCATCTAATTTTCCTTTACGAAAGTTTGTGATTTGAATGATAGAACCTTCATTGGTATTGAACTGAAAAAGATTTTCATTTTGCCTGAAATAAAGCACTCCTGGTACAGAACCCATTTGCAAATTAGCAATCGGACTGCTTTGTTGGTACAGTTTTTTCGAGATTTTACTTTTTACAGCATACGAAAATAATCTTCCTTTATCGATGTAATAATATAAATCTGGATTAGTTGTTTTTTTAAAATCTAGTTTTGAAAAAGCAGCTTCATCTGGAGAAGCTAATTCTGGTTTTGTTAATCCATTTTTCCAAAAATAAGTACTTGTGCCCAACTCATTGTTTGGATTCCAATCAAAATACACTTTCTGACCATCTAAAGACCATCTTTCATTTTCAGGGGAAACACCAATAAAAGTGTTGCCTTTCATGATTTCTTCCAGTTTTAGCGTTTGACTTTGAATTGTTATGAAAAATAAGATACAGATAACGAAGATTATTTTTTTGTTCATTTGGTTTTAGTTTTTTTTGAAAATGGGAAAATATGGTTAGTTAAAAACATTAATTATTCAATAATTCCTGCGCTATATATTTGGCGACTCCGTCATTATCATTAGTTAAAATTACCTCTAAATGAGACAATTTATTTTTCAAACTATCAGGTGCATTCCCCATCACTAAACCTTTACCGGAAGAATTAAGCATCTTTTCATCATTGTAGCCATCACCAAAAGATAGTGCTTGCTGAAAAACAAAATTTTCTAGTTCCAAAATTTTGGCAATCGCAACACTTTTATCTACTGATTTGTCCATAAATTCTAAACAAAGCGGAAGACTAAAAGCATGGCTAAAAAGTCCGGTATGATTTTCTAAAATTTGATCTCTTAATTCGATTAATTTTGAATGTCGATCGTGCGTAAAAAATACTTTTATAGCACTCAAATCCTCTAAGTTTTCAAAATCAACGAGTTCTGGATGATAATTTACTTCTGGTTGAAACTCATTTAATTTTTCATTGTGCTTGTTCGTTTGCCAAACATTTTCTCTGAATAATACGGTTGTAATTTCAGGATCAATATCTAAAGACAAGACGGATTTAACGGCCTCACTTTCCATATTATAAGAAAAAATCAGCTCTTTTTCAGGAGAATGTATCCGTGCTCCATTTGAAGTGACTAAATAAACAGGAACATCCAATCCTGCTACAATAGGCATTGCATCCAGATGATGACGACCAGTTGCTATAATTATTAGGTAATTTTGATTATGGAGTTCTTGAAAAACAGTTTTGGTGTATTGGGATATTTTGTGATCTGAGTTGAGTAACGTTCCGTCTAAATCGCTTATTACGACTTTTATTTTTTCTTGTAGCATCTTTCGGTTTTCACTGTCATTTTTAATATTTCCAAATTTATTCAATTTTAAATAGAAACGCAAAAATTTATAAAAAGTTTAGGTTAACCTTTCTTGACGATATTTTGATAAATATAGCTATTTTATTTGTTGTATTTTAAATACAACAAATAGAAAATGATTGCTATCTTTGTAAAAAATAAATTTCAATACCATGAATGCAAGTCAAAAAGAATTAATAAAAGCAACTGTGCCAATTTTAAGAACAAATGGAAATGATTTGATAACCTATTTTTACCAAAGAATGCTATCCAATAATCCAGAGTTGAAAAACATTTTTAATATGGCAAATCAAGCTAGTGGAAAACAACAAAATGCTTTAAGTGGAGCTGTACTTGCTTATGCTGAAAACATAGAAAATCCTACTGTTTTGATCAATACGTTAAAATCAATTGGAAATAAACATGTAAGTTTAAATATTCAACCAGAGCAATATGATATTGTTGGAAACCATTTAATCGGATCGATAAAAGAAGTCTTAGGTGATCTCGCAACAGTAGAGTTAATTGAAGCCTGGACCTGTGCTTACAATGAATTGGCTCAGATAATGATTAGTATTGAAGCTGAAATGTACCAAAAAACAATTAATAAAAAAGGAGGATGGAATGGCTGGAGAAACTTCATAATCTCTAAAATTGTAAAAGAAAGCGACGAAATTAATTCATTTTACCTTAAACCGGAAGACAACAAAGAAATTGCTGATTTCTATCCGGGTCAATATATATCTGTGAGTACGTATATTCCTGAATTAGGTCATAAACAGCCTAGACAATATAGTCTGTCGTCTTATTCTAATAATGAATATTATAGAATTTCAGTAAAAAAAGAAATTAGTCAAAACACATCTCCCGATGGTATTGTTTCCAATGCTTTACATAACAAAAAGGAAGGTGACAGTATCGAAGTTAGTGCACCAGCGGGGGTGTTTTTTGCAGATCCAGACGCAAAAAATCCTTTAGTACTGGTTAGTGGAGGTGTTGGACTTACTCCTATGATGAGTATGGTTGAAACCAATAAAAATTCACTTCAAAAAAATAAAACAGTTTGGATTCACAGTTGTCGCAATGAAAATGTTCACGCGTTTAAAGATACTATCGAGGAATTAAACAACGAAAATGAGTGGTTAACTTCTTTCGTTTTTTATGAAACTTTGCCCGAATCAGAGACAAATGCTATCGAAGGAAGAATTGATTTGCAGCAAATAAAAGAAGAAATCCTTATTGAGGATGCAAAATATTATATTTGCGGACCGGCTATTTTTATAAAAGTTCAATATCAATCTTTGGTTGCGCTTGGCGTAAATAGAGAAAATATTCTGTATGAAGAATTTGGCCCTCAATTATTAAGCCTTAATTAGTAAATTTTAATATGAAATTGAATCACTTTACCGATTTTAGTATGCGCGTTTTGATGTATCTAAATCAAAAAAAAGATACTCCACAAAGTTCTCTAGATGATTTAGCGACTACATTTAAAATCTCGCGAAACCATCTTATAAAAGTGGTTCAATTTTTATCGGCAAATCAATTAATTCTCACCAAAAGAGGAAAAAATGGCGGAATAGTGATTTCTGAAAAAGCAAGAGAAATTCGATTAGGCGATTTGATTCACCTATTAGAACAAGACGATACGCCCATCGTCAACTGCGATTCAAAACCTTGCATCTTTCAATCACACGATTGCAAACTAAAATCATTGTTCAATACCGCTTATCAAGCTTTTATTGAAAGTTTAAATCAGTACACACTTTCTGATATAGAATTCAAGAATTGGAGTGCTATGTTTCAGGATTAATAAAAAAAATTACAAAAGGAGGCTTTTTCACAAAGCCTCCTTTTGTTTTAATCATTATTCTCAATCATTTTGTAGGCATCAATTACTTTTTTAACTAATCGGTGTCTCACAATGTCTTTATCATCCAGATAAATGATTCCAATTCCCTCAACGTCTTTCAAAACCAATAGCGCTTCTTTGAGTCCGGATATGGTTCTTCGCGGTAAATCGACTTGTCCGGGATCCCCTGTAATCATGAATTTAGCACTTTTTCCCATACGGGTTAGGAACATTTTCATTTGAGAATGCGTTGTGTTTTGGGCTTCATCCAAAATTACAAAAGCATTATCCAGTGTTCTACCACGCATAAATGCCAATGGTGCTATCTGGATAATTCCCTTTAAAATATAATCTTCCAGTTTTTCGTTGGGTAACATATCGCGTAAAGCATCGTAAAGTGGTTGCATATACGGATCTAGTTTTTCCTTCATATCTCCTGGAAGAAAACCAAGGTTCTCCCCTGCCTCTACCGCTGGTCTTGTCAATATAATGCGTTTGACTTGCTTTTCTTTTAGCGCTTTCACTGCCATAGCAACTCCGGTGTACGTTTTTCCTGTACCGGCAGGTCCTACTGCAAAAACCATATCATTTTTTTCCATGGTATCTACCAACAATTGCTGATTGGGCGTCATAGGTTTGATGATTTTACCACCTACTCCATGTACTAATATTTTATCTTGTCCCTGAAATTTTTTGTCTTCCTGAACATCACCACGAATAACACGCTCGATTACATTATTATCAATGTTATTGTATCTTGAAAAGTGCACCATTAATCGTTGAAAACGTTTTTCAAAGTCGTCTAAAACTTCTTTTTCACCAAAAGCTTTTAAGGTTGTTCCCCGGGCGACAATCTTTAATTTTGGATAATATTTTTTAATTGTTTCAAGATGAGTGTCTTGAGCGCCCCAAAAGTCTGTTGGAGCGATGTCTATGAGCTCGATTATTCTTTCGTTCAAATGAGGTAGTTTTTAAATTAAATTAAGTAAATCAATAAATTTGTTATCAATGCGAATAATTGTAGTATTAATTTGAATTTGTCTTTTGTTTTTTGCTTTTTTGAATTTACTATTATTAGCTTTGCGTTTCTCAAATTTAATGAAAATTAGGTTTACAAAACACCAATAGTTATAAACAAATTTATGTCAATAATTACCCTAACTACCGATTATGGCTTGAAAGACCACTTTGTAGGTGCGCTGAAAGGGAAAATTTTGTCTGAGTATTCCGAAGCTGTAATTATTGATATTTCACATGATATTGATCCATTTAACACGTTAGAAGCTAGTTACATTATTGGAGCATCGTATGCGAGCTTTCCAAAAGGAACCGTTCACCTTGTAGGAGTAGATATGGAATCCAATAAAGAGAATCAACACATTGTCATGCAATGGAACGATCATTATTTTATTGCTGCCGATAATGGGATTTTAAGCATGCTGTCGCAAAAAATTGTTCCGAAAAAAATGGTGGCAATTAATATTCATGATCGTTTACCGAGTGAAGCTACGGATCTAGATGTTTTTGTAAAAGTAGCCTGCCATTTAGCCAAAGGGGGATTAATGAATGTCATTGGTAAAGAAATAAATACGATTAAGCAGGTTACAAATCTGCAAGCCACTATTTCGGATGATGGGAATTCATTAAAAGGTCATGTGATTTACATTGACCATTTTGGGAATGTAATTACCAATATTTCTAAAAAATATTTTATCGAAGTTGCCAAAGGAAGGCCATATGAAATTGTTCTGAAAACTAAAAATATCAAAACAATTTTGCCCAACTATTCAGCAATTGCAAGTTCTGAAAAATATCCGATCAAATCCTATGAAGGAGAAAAATTAGCTATTTTCAACGAAGCCGGTTTTCTTGAAATTGCTATTTTCAGAAGCAATCCTTCTAAAGTAGGTTCAGCGAATAGCTTATTGGGATTGAATTATAGAGATATAATAAATATAGTATTCAGATAGCAGTGTTCAGTAATCAGTTTAAAAATCTAAAATCTTTAATCTAAAATCATAAATCTAAAATGTTTGTACGAATAGTAAAATTGAGTTTTCACGAGGAAAATATTCCTGCTTTTTTAGAAAATTTTGAATTAATGAAAGATAAAATACGAAATGCGCCCGGTAATCGTTTCTTAGAATTGTATCAGGACAAAAACAACAAAAGCATTTTCTTTACCTATAGTTATTGGGAAACAGAAGATGATTTAGAAAATTACAGGAATTCTGAACTTTTTTACGATGTTTGGACATTCACCAAGAAATTATTCAACGACAAACCAGAAGCGTGGAGCGTGGATAAATTAGTTACTTTGGTTTAAAGTTTTTTAGTTTAAAGTTGAGCAACGTTAAACTAAAAAAACTTTAAACTTTAAACAAAAAATAAAACATGAAATCAATAGTTTTACGAGAGATAAAATCCTTTTTCGGTTCGCCCATCGGCTACTTAGTTATTGCCATTTTTTTAATTATTAATGGATTGTTTCTTTGGGTTTTCGAAGGAGATTATAATATTTTGAATACCGGCTTTGCTGATTTGACTCCGTTTTTTACCTTAGCGCCATGGATTTTGATATTCTTGATTCCTGCAGTAACCATGCGCAGTTTTTCGGATGAAAAAAAGCAAGGAACATTAGAATTATTACTGACGAAACCATTGAGTATTTGGCAAATTGTAAATGGAAAATTTCTTGGTGCTTTACTTTTAATTGTCATGGCGATTATTCCAACATTCATTTATGTAGCCGTTATTTCTAGTTTAGGAATGCCGGAGGGCAATATCGATATGGGAAGCACAATTGGTTCTTATTTTGGATTATTATTTTTAATTGCAGCCTATTCTGCCATTGGGATATTCACTTCAACATTGTCGGATAACCAGATTGTGGCATTTATTATTGCCGTATTTTTATGTTTTTTCTTCTATTTTGGGTTTGAAGGGTTAGCTGCTGTTGTTCCAAATGTATCTTCCATAATCGCGTCATTAGGAATGCAAGATCATTTCAAAAGCATGAGCCGAGGCGTATTAGATACCAGAGATATTCTTTATTTTACCAGTATAACCGTTGTCTTTCTTTCATTTACTGTTTATAATCTAAAATCTTTCAAATCGTAATGACTACTTCTAAGAAAAACAACCTAAAATCAGTATTGATTGTCCTTGTCCTTGTAGTTCTTGCGAATGTCATAGGAAATTCCTTTTTTCATCGTTTTGATTTAACAAAAGACAACAGATATACTCTTTCTCCTACTTCTTTGACTATCGTAAAGCAAGTCCAAAATCCGTTGTCTATAAAAGTATATATGCAAGGTGATTTACCGGCTGAATTCAAGCGTTTACAACAAGAAACAAAACAATTACTGGAAGAATTTCAGGCCTATAACTCCAATATTATTTTTGAATTCGCAGATCCATTGGAGAATGATGACACCAGCATGGACAATATTAAAGACTTGTATCGAAAAGGGCTTACGCCAATAAACATAACCGTTGACGATAAAGGAAAGCAATCTCAAGCGATGGTTTTTCCTTGGGCCACAGCCGTTTATGACAATAAAGAAGTTAATATCCCCTTGCTGAAAAACATTATGGGTGCGTCAACTACCCAAAAAGTCATTGGATCTGTTCAGCATTTGGAATATTCTATTGCTGAAGGATTGAATAAAATTACCAAAGCCAAACAAAAGAAAATTGCTGTTATCAAAGGAAACGGTGAATTGCAAGATATCATGATGGCTAAATTTCTTTTGCAAGTGCGCGAAAGTTACCATATTGGTCCTTTTACTTTAGATTCGGTTGCCAAAAACCCTATTGGAAGTTTAGAAGCTTTAGAAAAATATGACTTGGCAGTTATCGCTAAACCAACTGAAACGTTTACCGATGCGGAGAAACAAGTTTTGGATCAATTTATCATCAACGGGGGAAAAACATTATGGTTGATTGACCAAGTTACGGCTGAAATGGACAGTTTGTACAATGCTTCAGGAGCTACTTTAGCGTATCCAAGAGATTTAAATTTAAATGATATGTTCTTTAAATACGGCATCCGAATCAATCCTGATTTAGTAAAAGACGAACAGGGAAGCCCCATAAAACTAGCCACTGGAGAACAAGGAAGTGCGACACAGTTTCAGGAATTCAACTGGAAGTTTGCGCCACAAGTGTATCCAAATAGTGTACATCCGATAGTTAAAAATTTAGGAGGAATCAAATTTGATTTTGCGAATCCAATCGATACTTTGAAAAATGGAATTAAGAAAACTATTCTGTTGGAATCGTCTCAATATTCGAAAAAAATAGGAACTCCAACAGAGATCAACCTGAATAGTGTTGCCGAAGAAACTTCGCCAAATGATTACTTGAACAAAGGAAAGATTCCGCTTTCTGTTTTATTGGAAGGTTCGTTTCGTTCTATGTTTGAAAATCGAGTGTTGCCATTTGAACAAAAAACATTTCAAACGACAGGAAAAGAGAACAAAATGATTGTGATTTCGGATGGCGATCTGATAAAAAACCAATTGGATAAAAACTTTCAACCCGTAGAATTAGGGTATGACCAAAGGTCAGGAAATTTGTATGATAATAAAGATTTCCTGATAAATTGCGTGAATTATTTACTCGATGATACGGGACTTATTAACATTCGAAGCAAAGATCTTGATTTACCTTTATTGGATAAAGAAAAAGTTTATGAAAACTATACCCGAACACAAATCCTAACTATCGGACTTCCAATTCTTATTTTGGTACTTTTTGGGATCTTATTTACTTTTCTTCGAAAAAGAAAATACAGCAAATAGATGTTAATAAAAAAGTTTCGAAACTAGAATAGTTTACGATATATTTGTAAAATGTAACGTATTTCGAATTTAGAGAAATACCTTAAAAAATAAAACAAAACAGATGAAATTTATAGTATCGAGTTCGTACTTATTGAAGCAATTACAGGTTTTAGGTAACGTTATCAACAGCAGTAATACTTTGCCTATTTTAGATAATTTTTTATTTGATTTAGACCATAATGTGCTAACAGTTTCTGCTTCTGATTTAGAGACAACCATGTCTGCAACGTTAGGAATTGATTCAGAAAGTAAAGGAAGCGTTGCTGTGCCTGCGAAATTGCTTTTGGAAATCCTTAAAACATTTCCGGAACAACCGCTAACTTTTACAGTTGAAGAAAATAGTACGATAGAAATCAGTTCTAATTCTGGTAAATATGCTTTGGCTTATGCTCCTGGAAATGAATTTCCAAAATCGGTTAACTTAGACGATCCATCTGTAACGCTTGTTCCTGCTGATGTTTTGGCAACTGCTATAAGTAAAACTATATTTGCAGCCGGTAACGATGATTTACGTCCGGTAATGTCTGGTGTATTTTTTCAGTTTTCGCCACAAGGGTTGACATTTGTTGCAACTGATGCGCATAAATTAGTAAAATATGCGCGTACCGATGTAACCGCCTCTCAGGTGGCTGATTTCATCATGCCAAAAAAACCTTTGAATATCTTGAAAAATATTCTAGGTACTTCAGATGCTGAAGTGAAAATTGAATATAATGATTCGAATGCTACTTTTTCTTTTGACAATTATATTTTAATGTGCCGCTTAATTGATGGAAAATATCCAAATTACGAAGCAGTAATTCCAAAAGAAAATCCGAATAAATTAATGATTGACCGTTCTCAATTTTTGAGTTCTGTACGTCGTGTTGCTATCTTTTCGAATAAAACTACACACCAGATCCGTTTGAAAATAGCAGGTGCTGAATTGAATGTTTCTGCTGAAGATATTGACTATTCAAACAAAGCCGAAGAAAGATTGACTTGTGATTATCAAGGTGATGATATGCAAATAGGATATAATTCTCGTTTCTTGACAGAAATGTTGACTAACTTACAATCGGATATGATTATGCTTGAAATGTCATTGCCAAACAGAGCCGGAATTCTAACTCCTGTTGATGGATTAGAAGAAGGAGAAACGGTAACGATGCTTGTAATGCCAGTAATGTTGAACAGTTAATTCAATTTAAAAATACGCTATTAACCAAACCATTTTTATATTTAAAAAACTGTCCCGATAAACCGGAACGGTTTTTTGTCTATATTCATCACTCTTTTGTTATCAGAACGAAAGAGGTATCTTATAGTATTTCAGTTTCGACGATTACCTATAATTATCAGTTAGTGGGTTTGCTTCGTTCCTCGCAAAGACAAATTGAACACTGAATACTAATTTAAATCACTCCCATTTTCTTCATCAGGAAAGTAGCACTTCTATTTTTACAAATTCCGTCCCGAAGTTTGTAATCAAAATGGAGTTCATTATCGATAATCTCAACTTCAAAACATTTATTGATTAGTGTATTTGGAAACTCATTTGTCGTCAGGCAAACTTCTATATCGTGCGTTGCAATAGCTCCAACAGCTTTCTTACCTATCACTTTTTTGACCACTTCAATTGTTCCGTTCCGTTTATCATCTGAATTGGTACCACGTAATATTTCGTCCAATAAAACAAATGCCGGTCTATTTTCCAATTCGTCCATAATTTGCTTTAAGCGTTTGATTTCGGCAAAGAAATACGATTCGCTATCGGACAACGAATCAGATAATCGCATGGAAACTAAAACGGGTAACGGATGTACACTAGCCTGACGAGCACAAACCGGCGAACCTATTCCTGACAAAACCATATTGATTCCTAAACTTCTTAGAAAAGTACTTTTACCAGACATATTAGAACCCGTTAAAATCATAAACGATTCGGGATGAAAACGCACGTCATTTCCTACTCTAGTTTTTTCGTTTAATAAAGGATGGCTTAAATCCTTGAAATCTATTTCGAAATTACTGTTCAATGTTGGATATACAAACTCCGGATTATTATACGAAAAATTGGCCAAACTGTTCAATAATTCGAATTCACCAATAACTTCCAACCAATTTTCTAAAGCTTGGGCATGATCTTTTTTCCATTGAATTAATGATTTTAAAACATGTAAATTAAAAAGGAACGTTCCATTGAATACGATAGCCGTAACAAAATTTGAGATACTGTCCATATTAGAAAACAAACCGGCTAACTGTTTCAAATGCACGCTGGCATTTTCTTTTTTGAACATTAATTTTTGTTGTAAATCGATTAATTTTTTCGACTGAAAAGATTCATTTTCTATTTTTTGCAACAATAAACTATATTGATGAATGGTTTTATCTATATTCGTGGAATTAGCAATTTCTGCCTGGATACGCTTCATAAACCGACCCAAAACAATTAAATTAAATACAAATAAATACGATAAGACGGAAGCAAAAACAGTAGTCGAAGTTACTAAATAGGCAATCAAAACTCCCAGAAAAAGAAGTGGTGAAAAATAAGAAATGAAAACACTCATTTTAGCCAAGGGCGTACTATTAAATGTACACCACTTGAGCAGAGTCTCATAATTCGATTGATTGTCGTTGCTTATTTTGGCGAAAGCCAAAAATTCCTGACGCCAGTCTAATTTTTTGGTTAATTCTTTTACCGCTTGATGATTTCTAAGAATCTCTTCATTGGGCAAAATTGATAAAAGCTGGTTTGCGAATGTTTTTTTTCCAATAAAAGTAGCGGTTCTATTCAAGTTTTGGAACAAAGAATGCTCGCCAAAAATATCTAAATCATAGGCATACGGATGGTGAAAATCATTAAATTCCTGTCCGTTTTCAAAAGGGATTTTATTTCTTTCCAGGTAGGAAATTTCATTTTCATTAATATCAAGTAAGGCTTGATTGACATGTTTTTCGAAAACTAATTTAGAATGAATGCGCATAAATACTACGAATAGTCCAAAAAGAAAAATGGCGGCAATTATGAAAATAATTTCGCTGTTTTTGATGTAGTAATAAATAGAAACCAAAAAAAGTACAATAGAAAGAAGTCTTAAAATACTTATACTATTGTACTTTTTATTGATTGCAGTCAATGCTGTTGAAAAGCGTATCTTTTTTGCTTTGTATATTTCCATAATTCAATTAATGAATTGCAAATATAACGAAATAGATTACTTTGAAGGCTAAATTAAAAGACAATGGCGATGCCGCAGTATATAGAATTCAAGATTTCAATTGAATTAAAACTGAATCAATCTATAGGAATCGCTAAAATTGGGATATCAAAATTCGTAGCTATTTTTTTTGTTAAACTAGGTTTGAAAATCCCTTCAAAAAAACCTCTTTTATACGTAAGCATAGTCAGTACATCAATTTCTTTGTACATTATAAAATCCAGAATTGTTTCTTTGACTTCGTCACTATTGATCACAAAAAACTCAACGGGTTCATTAATAAATTCTTTCTCCCAAGCAGTTACTGTATCATTTGAAACATCGGAATCACTAGTTTTTACATACAAGCATTTTACTTTAGCTTTCGTTTTTTTAGCGATATCTAACACCATTTTCAATGCTTTTTTATCTTTAGTTCTAAAACGGGTTGTAAATCCAATAATTTCTGTTTTTTTGAATTTTGCTTCTAACGGAACACACAACATAGGAATATCTATTCCCGAAATAACAGCACCTGTATTGGTACCCATAAAAAAAGCTTCCCATCCTGTAGCTCCTGAAGTACCCATGATCACAAAATCTATTTTATCTTCTTTAATTGATTTTTTAATATTATAAAGTAAATTTCCATCCATGAGCCTATGAGACATTTTTATTTTGTCCAAATGCCGTTCATCGGCTATGGCGCGCAATTTTGGGATTTCATCTTTAAACATATCAAATTGAGCTAAGGCCAAGGAATCATAAATGACGGCGTAATTTTCGGGAAAAAACTGATTGTCATAAATGGGCAATTCAAAGGTGTGCAATAAAACGAGTTCACCCTGAACTATTTTTGCAAATTCTAAAGCATGTACAAAAGCATTAGTAGCCACTTCAGAAAAGTCGGTTGGAAATAGAATTTTTTTCATTTTATCTTTTATTAAAATAATTGATTTACTAAAATAAATTATTGATGTCTTTACGTAATCAAATCAGAATATTTTTATTCATGAATAGCAAGAATGGGTACATTGATATGAAAGGCTAATTTTTTTGAAAGACTAATTTTGAAAAGTTTTTCAAATAAATTTCTGTGATACACATGCATTGCAATCAAATTAATTTTATACAAATCGATAAAATTTAAAATAATTCCTTCTACATCTTCTCCTTTAATGGAGTGGAATGTAACTTCATTATTTTCAACTAATACCTTCCAATCCTCTCTGCTATCCTCCTTAACTTCATGATGCGGGGATGCGGCACGCAGGCAATCAATATGTGATTGAAATATTTTAGACAAAGACAGAACTCTTACAAAAGACCCTGTGTCCTCCAATTTATATTGCGTAATGAACAGTATTTTTTCAATAGGATGATATGTACAATGCGCCGGTATTGCCAAAACTAATGCTTTGACATCATTCATTACTTTTGTGGCTGTCGTACCGAAAAAAGTTTCCTTTATACTTGTGGCGCCTTTAGTCCCCATAACTACGAAATCAAAATTTTCATTCTCGGTTATTTTTTTTATTTCGGGAACCAAATTTCCCAAAATCAAAACATGGCTTATTTTGATATGACCTAAATTATTTGCTTCCGCAATTTTTCTTAAAAGTGGCACTTCATCTTTATAATTTTCAAAATTACTGAGTTCTGTAACCTCATAAATTTCATGTAAATACTCAGAAACATTTACATAATTGGCTTGTAAAAATTGGTACACATGAATTGTAACTATTTCAGCATTAACGGATTCCGCCAATTTTAATGCATAGATAAACGCATTTTTAGACACTTCTGAAAAGTCGGTAGGAAATAAGATTTTCTTCATACTATAGTTAATTTATTGCAAATTAATTATTAATATAAATTTACAAAACAAAAAACAAAATAGTACGATAATTATCACTTTGGCTAATTTTTAACAAAAAATAGCGTCAATGGTTTAGTACAAGAGACTTGTAGCCATGTCAATTTTACTTACTTTTACACCAAATTGACTTTAAATATGATACCTCACGATTCCATAGTGGCACTGGCAACTCCTTCGGGAGCGGGTGCTATAGCCGTAATTCGGATTTCCGGACAAGATGCCATTGCTATTGGAAATTCTGTTTTTAAATCCATCAAAAACAAAGAATTAACAACCCAAAAAACGCATACGTTACATTTAGGGCATATAATGGATGGTTCCAAAACTTTGGATGAAGTCCTGGTCTCCATTTTTAAAGGACCAAATTCCTACACTGGCGAAAACACGATCGAAATTTCCTGTCACGGTTCTACTTATATACAACAACAAATTATTCAATTATTGCTTCGAAAAGGCTGTCGAATGGCAGATCCTGGCGAATTTACGTTGAGAGCATTTCTAAACGGAAAACTGGATTTGTCCCAAGCAGAAGCTGTTGCCGATTTAATTTCATCAGATAATGAAGCTTCACACCAAATTGCAATGCAGCAAATGCGTGGCGGTTTCTCTAATGAAATAGCAAAATTAAGAGAAGAACTCTTGAATTTTGCATCACTAATCGAACTCGAATTAGACTTCGCCGAAGAAGATGTAGAATTTGCTGACCGAACCCAATTTCATGAATTACTAAACCGAATCGAATTTGTCCTAAAACGATTAATCGATTCATTTGCCGTAGGAAATGTGATTAAAAACGGAATTCCTGTAGCTATTGTGGGCGAACCCAATGTAGGGAAATCGACACTTTTGAATGCTTTATTGAATGAAGAGCGCGCCATTGTTTCGGAAATTGCGGGAACCACGCGTGATACCATTGAAGATGAGTTAGTGATTGGCGGCATTGGTTTTCGATTCATTGATACGGCTGGAATCCGGGAAACGGAAGACGTGGTAGAAAGCATCGGGATTCGTAAGACTTTTGAAAAAATTGAACAAGCGCAAGTTGTCGTTTTTCTATTTGACAGTTCTGAGTTTAAAGTTTCTGGTTTAAAGTTAAAAGTGGAACTGGAAAAAATTAAAAACCAGTTTCCGTTGAAACCTCTTGTAATCATTGGTAACAAAGCCGATAAATTAGAAGAAAGTGAAATAGGAAATTTGAAAGCTGAAATTCCTGAAATCGTGCTAATTTCTGCAAAAGAAAAACTAGGCGTTGAGGATTTAAAAAATCAATTACTTTCATTTGTCAATACTGGAGCATTAAGAAATAATGAAACAATTGTAACGAATACCAGACATTACGATTCCTTATTAAAAGCGTTAGATGAAATACAAAAAGTAAAATTTGGTCTTGAAACGAACTTATCCTCCGATTTGATGGCATTAGATATTAAAGAAGCTTTGTACCAGTTTGGAATGATTACGGGACAAGTAACTAACGACGAATTGTTAGGGAATATTTTTGCTAATTTCTGTATCGGAAAGTAGGTTTCACAAAACATCACAAAATAAAACAAAGAATCCCAGTTAAAATGTCATAAAAAGGCATTTTAACTGGGATTCTTCTTTCTGTTTATTTAGCTTTATTTGCAGATAGTTTGTTCCTTTTTGTACCATTATTGTACCACGAAAATAATTTTCCTTATTGGATTTTTTTTTTGGCGAAATTATGACACACAGAGAGACACAAAGACACAATGGGACACAAAATTAGTCACATTATGAGTTCTAATATTGAGGTTATCAGAATTTGTGAGCACTGCAAAAAACAGTTCACAGCCAGAACAACGCGCACACGATATTGTTCGCACATTTCAACAGCCGTGGTTATAAATCACTGGTGCGCAAAGGAAAAGTAGAAAAAAGCAATAACCAGATCGTTCAGCTTTTAAACACAGATTTGGAAAAAATAAAGCCACTTGAGTTTTTAAAAATTACCCACGCAACCCTTTTTTTAGAATCAGCAGAAGTACGCTTTACAGGTTAGTTAACAATGGACAGCTGGACATTGCAAAGTTTGGCAAACGAACTG
Source organism: Flavobacterium sp. RSP15 (assembly GCF_003968755.1). Classification (GTDB taxonomy): domain Bacteria; phylum Bacteroidota; class Bacteroidia; order Flavobacteriales; family Flavobacteriaceae; genus Flavobacterium. The sequence continues at coordinate 327,647 of NZ_RYDL01000001.1, forward strand.
TTATCCGAAGATGCGATCTTGAAGCTTTTTTTGCAATTCCTGTACAGGATGTAACCTTGAAAACTGGACAGCAATTTCCTGGTTTTGACAATTGCTATACTATAACAGAAATTCAACAGAAGTATAATATTTCTTCAGGAGCGCTCTATTTATTGATTCAACGGCAGGGCATAGTAAAATATTCCGTTGGAAAATTCACTTATGTAGCCAAACAGGATATTGAAATAATTTTTAATGCTGGGGAGAGATGAAAAATATAAACGTTACGCTAAGAAAAAGAACCCTTCCAAGTGGTACGATAACATTATATCTTGATTTTTTTTCTCCGATATATAACATTAAAGCCCGTAAATTTTCCCGCAGAGAGTATTTAAGTTTATTTTTGGTTTCAAAACCAAAAAGTACTATTGAAAAAGGCTTTGAATTCCGAGAACTTGTACAAAGCCGAGATCATTCGTGGCAACAGATTTAATGAAGTGAATAAGGATCAGATTTAAACCCCATTTGAGCTTGAGCGCATTCATCTCAAGGAGGTTGGCGAAAAATCATTTCTGCAGTATCTCAAGCTTGTTGCAGAGCATAAAACGGGTAATAACTGTGATATTTGGACATATGCCATTATCCACTTTTAAAATTTCCTTAAGAATGCGGATATACTGATACAGGATATCGATATGACTGTTATAGAAGATTTTAGGGAGTATCTCTTAAAGACAAAATGTATCAGGAAAAAGGGTAAGTTTTTAGCTCAGAATACAGCTTTAACTTATTTCAATAAGATGAAAGCTACTCTTCGAAAAGCATACAAAAAAGGATTACTGCAGACCGATGTCAATGCTGCGATTGAAAGCATAAAGGAACAAGAGTCTCAAAGGAATTTTCTAACCATGGAAGAAGCTGTAAGGCTATTTAGAACCCCTTGTAAAAAAGAAATTGTCAAACGTGTCAGTCTTTTTTCTCTGCTCACAGGCATACGTTATTCCGATATATCAAAACTTACGTGGGAAGCAGTTTTAACGACTCATCAATTGAAATACACATTACATTTCACTGCTTTCGCCATACGTATGCAACATTGCAGATGGCAGCAGGTTCCGACATTTTTACGGTATCGAAAATGCTGGAGCACAAAAACATAAAGACAGCACAGATATATACAAAAATCATCGACGAGAAAAAAAGAGAAACAACTAATAAAATTTCATTTAAATAAAGTAAAGTTTTTAATACTGATAAAAAATAATCCTTGGCTTTGACTTAAGGCAGCTTTTTCAGTCGATTTATGTCAAAGGCAGATTTTATTTTGATGCATGAATTTTCACGTAATAACTGAACCATGGATTACTTATTTGAACAACTTTTCCAGAAATTACTATAATTCTTTTTTGGGTTTAGGACCTGTTACCCTTAATATCATAGCGCAAAAAGCCCTCAAAATGAGAGCTTGATTATCTGCAATGACGCATAACTATTTATATTGTTGCGATTGGTTTTCCCTTTAAGCTTTCACTTACCAGTTTTGAAAGAAATATTGTAAAGGGCTCTATATCACCTCTCACACTTGCGCTTTCTAGAGCTGCCATGTAAGGATCACGTTCTTGAACAGGAATAACAGTCCAAGGGAATCCTCCCGAGGCCAGCATCACATTCATTAGGAATCTTGCCATCCTGCCATTGCCGTCCATATAGGGATGTATGTACACAAATATAAAGTGCCCTAGCACTGCACGCACTGCGGCACTGCTTTCGTTTTCGAGTAATTCAAAAAGCGTGGGCATTGCATCTCTCAGAGCATCTCTGTTTAGAGGTACGTGCAGAGAATTAGAAATATAGACCTGATTGGTTCTGTATCCTGCCAAATCCGAAGCTTTTAAAATTCCAACGGCCACACTGGGCGCAAATAATTCCTGATACCAATCTCTATGGTCATCGTCAGCTACTTTTCCTGCATTGTCGCCTTCTAAAATTTTACCGAGACTTTTCTTTACAGCTTTTGTAGCCTGCCAGTAACCTCTTGCTGCCATTGCATTCCTGTGGTTTCCATCATTTTCATTCCCCTTGATGTCCCAATCGCCAATGCGGACTTTTTCAATCAACTCGACCGATACCACGTATCTTTCGATAGAAAGGGAATGATAGGCATCGGTGACATAAATCTGTTCTACAGCTTCAAGGTATTTTTCTTTGTCTTTTGGAAGACCTGGTTCATCGGGAAAATACTTTATAACAACTTTTCGCCATTCATCCCACATGAGCTTGATACGGTTTGCATAGGGTGATCTTTCTCTGAATGATAGAGCAACAGGAGATTTACTTTGGAAAGGATCTGTTTCGCGTACATTGTAATCAGCGGCTTTCATTGTTTTCAAAATGTCATCAGCGATACGGTCTCGTCCGATATTTCGAAACGCACCGGCTAACCTTCCGGCTACTACTGAATGTGAGCCTTCGAGAAGTGAGCCGAGAATTTCGGATGCATCCTGAACCAGTGCCAACGCGGCCCGTACATCGACCGCATTCCTTTCGAACATTGCTATAGAGCAGTTTATTAAAGCGGAGTGCAGTGGTATTATTCTGATACCATTTATCTCCACAATATCGGTTATATATGGAAGTGGTGACTTCATTTCCAGTAATGACGTATTATACAACAATGGTATGACTTTGTTTGAAGCTTGCAATGCACGGATAATTAACTGTGTAGGTACAGTTCTATTTCCTGCATGTATCATGAGGGACTGATCAGCTGAAATGCAGTAGGCTTCTCCATATTTATCCCTGAGATAACGTGAACAGAATTGCCAATAAGATCTATACCATGAAGTAGTGTCACCTGCGGTTTCGTGGGGATTTGATACAATGTACCAACCTCTGGATACTCCCTTCAAGAAGCCATTTTTTATCAGACGCTCTCTATGAGTCCTGTTTATTTCCGATGATTTTATTGCGACAATATTCTGATCTTCCTGAAAATTATGAAGTGTCTGAAGGGATGCCGCCAATTTTTCTCCAGGTGTCGCCATTTATTCTTTTTTTTGAATTATTTACCTACTATTTTTTAAAAGCAAAAGATTACCAGTTTCGCATCGTAATTAGCCTATTGTGTCGCACATAAATTAGTCTATTGCGTCGTATTTAAATTAGCTTATATTGTTGCGCGTAAATTAGCCTACAATGCAAATGTAATAAATTAATCAATGTTTTTGCTAATAATGATTGTGAGGTTTCCTAAAGGATGATTGTGAATCATCATCAGAGATACAACATTTGCCTGCTCATTCATCTTGTTCAAATTATACTTACGTTCACGAAAACGTGAACACTTCATATTGGTGAACAACGATATAATTATTTAGCAGCACCAACAACAGCAGCACCAACTATTTGTGCTGTAACTACATCTAATATTATCAATCAATAACTTCCTCGGCAGCAGTTTTTAAAAAAAATCTTAAACATCGATTTATAGATTTTGTTATATTGATGAAATTTTCTGATCATTAAAGCTTAGAAATAATAGCGGGTTCTTGTTCTACGTGCGATAAGTTCTTTTTTGTAGCATTCACGGATGCACGTAATCTTCATGTTTGTACTCATAGAAATGTCACTTTAGGTGTCTCACTGTGACTATTTGTGTCTCTGTGTGCCATAATTTGGCACAAAAATATTTTTTATACCTCAAATTTTGAGGTATAAATGAGGTGCAAATTTAATCAAAATAACGCCTACGGCTTTTAATCGACCGTAAGGCGGTCAAAGACCACACAAAACGACAAGCAGACCGAGATTATCAAAAATTCTAAACTTGCGATAGTACGAGTAATAAATTTCTTTAGTGTAAGCCAAGCGAGCTTTTTACTTGAAACAAGCCGAAGAATATTCTACAGAATTATTTCTAGAGGAGAACTTGATATTGCAAAATTTATTATTAGCACAATACGTAGAAGAAGAGTACCAATTGACCTTGTAACTAAATCCAAACTCTATTTACTTTATCTTTTTTTTGTCAATTAAGGCCTGAATGAGATTCCACTCATACAGATGAAAGGTCATTCCGTTACTCATTGCTACAAACATTCCATTAGGAAAACTAGTGCCTAAATTCAGGGCCGTCACATCTGCTCCGTCAGATTCAACTGTAGCAGTTGGAATTTCTGCCAATAGTGGATACACATTTGAGTCGCCTTTAGAACCCTCTCTCGGGTATACCATAAACGTATTATTTTGCTGATTGCTAACCAAAATATAGCCGGTTGTATCCGTTGTTTTGTAAATCGCAATTCCTTCGTTGTCCGATTTAAAATCTTTTTGACCAAAAAGAGCCTGTTCTTTATTATTCTTGACATCCGGATCGGCTAGGTATTTTTTGATTCCAAATTGTTCGTCACTATAATAGACAAATCCCAACTCATTGTCAACAGCGATAGCCTCAATTTCTTTTTTTCCGCTAAAGCTCCCAAACTTGCGAACCAATTGTGCTTTTACCGTTCCGTTTTTGAAGGCTGTCAATTGATATTGCCATAAATAACCGTTTCTAGGTCCTGATTTTCGGCCTACAATGGCAAAAATAGCCTGGTCACTTGCTCTGGTATACAAAGCAATTCCCATTGGGTCACGTTCTTTTTCTCCTTCAAATACCGGAATACCGCCATTATCAATTGGTTTTAAATCAGGAAGTGAAAAAATTCTGATTTTATTGGTTTCGCGTTCGGTAACCACAGCGATATCTACTTTTTTAGTTCCAATCTGCAATCCATAAGCAACATCGACATTGTTAGGTCTACGCATTATGTCCGTCTTATTTACTATTTTTCCCTTCAAATCAAACACATAAAGCGCTCCATTACTGTCTTTATCCGTCCCTAAAATTAGACTTTTTTGAGCATCATGAGGATGAATCCAAATGGCTGGGTCATCAGTATCGTGAGGAGTGGCTTGGGTTACTACTGCAGGTTTAAGCGCATTTTCTTTTATCGCCGCTAGTTTGTCTTTACAGGAAGTCAAAAGACCAAAACTTAGGAGTACAAGGACTATTTTTTTCATCTTATTTCTTGATTTCCTTTTTATATAGTACTATTCCTTTTTCATTGATTGCCTGAACCACAAGTTTCGTATCGGTTACAGAAAATGTCATAAATCCAGGTTCAGCTGCTGCAAACACCGTACCTTCTCTTTTCCCTGTTGGTCTTACTTCACAAGCTGAACCTGTAAGAAATTGAGTGGTATAGCGTCCTTTAGGCTTTATGATTTGAAAATCATGTTCATGACCGCACAAATAAGCATCTACCTGATATTTGTCAAAAAAAGAGGCGAATTTTTTTTCGAAAGATTTAGTATCCGGACTGTCTTTTCGTTTTCCACCGGAATACAAAGGATGATGCCCCACGACCATTTTCCATTTGATCGATACATCAGTTGTATTTAAGGTTTCAGTCAGCCATTTTCGCTGTGCCAAAGTGTCCTGAGCAATTATATTTTCATACATATCCGATCCTTTTTTATAATAGCCATCTATAAACGGATTCGTATCCATGACCACTAATAGCAATTTATTTCCGTCCTCCAAGGCTATTGTTTTAGAATAATAATTACCGGGTAAAGTCCATCTGCGGCTCACTTTTGAATAATCAATTTGAGCTTGAATATTGCCCCTATAATCGTGATTTCCCAGAGCTATATACCAGTTGTCATACAAACTGTGATTGGTATATATGTTTTCAAAAGAAGAATTCCATTGACTGTCCTGAGTACTTTGTACTCCATTTGGATAAAAATTATCTCCCATCGAAAGTGTAAATTCGGATCCTAAGGTCATAGCTGCTTTCCCCATTTGATCGGCTACTTCTTTTTGGAAATACTGTCCGTTTCTACCAAAATCTCCCATAACAATAAAGTTAAGACTTTTGTCCACTATTTCTAATGCAGGAATAAACCCTCCTGTATAACCTGATTTTTGTTCTGATAAATAATCCTGGCCAAAGAGTGGTAAACTAAGCAGCAAGGATATCGTAAGTACTCGAATTTTTTTCATGACAATTATGATTTAAAGCATCCAAATAATGCTTGATTACTTAGTGCTATTAACTATTAATGAGATTTAAAGATCAAATTTGACACCAAAATTATATCTAGCCTGATAGTATTCTAATTGTTTGGTTCTTTCAGAAGTACCCTGATAATAACGCAAAGGCTGGTTGGTAATATTATTAGCTTCCGCAAAAATACGAAGGCTTTTTGTAATTTTATATGATACATTCATATCCAGGAAAAACTGTTTGTCATAATAGCTGTCTTGGAATTCAGATGCACCCAGCTCATCTAAATAATCTGCAGCAAAATTAGCAGAAGCTCTGGCCGAAAATTTACTGTTTTCCCAAAACAAAGAACCGTTAATCATATGCGGAGCAGTGCCGGGCAAACTAACATTACTTCTTTCATTTCCGTCTGCATCTGAAATTCCTTTGGCATCTGATTGCGTATAGGTGTAATTAGCATACACTCCGAAACCTTTTAAAAATTTACCTGGTAGAAAATCCAATTGCCTTTGAAAAGCAAATTCAAATCCATAAACAGCAACATTATCCCCATTTCTGGATTGGATAAAATTCCAGTTTTCTCCCATGGGTACCGGATTGGATTGGGTTGGAAAATCGTTAGCAAAATCAGCCGTAGTATACTGATTATCACTGTAGGTATAAATGAATTTATTGAGGTTTTTGTAGAAAAATCCGGCAGATATCAAACCCACAGACTCAAAGTAATTTTCGGCCATTAAATCAAAATTATGAGAAAAGGTAGCGTCTAATTCCGGATTTCCAGCTTGTATCTCCGCATCGGCAGCGATGTTATTGACAAATGGCGCTAATGCATAATAATTAGGACGGGCTAAGGCAGTCGTAAATGCAGCTCTTAAAATTAAATCTTTGGTCGCATCATACTTAAAAGCAACACTTGGAAGAACATTCGTATAGGTATTGGTATTACTAATTTTACCTTCTAATTCTGATTCGTCTAAAACTCGGTTTCCGGTATAATCAATATGAGTTGTTTCAATACGTGCCCCCACAATCATAGAAAGCTTATCATTAAAATCCTGATCCCATCGTACATATCCAGCATAAATATTTTCCTTAGCAGTATAATTGACCGCTAAAAATTCAGAGGGATCGACTTCTTGCCCATAAAGTGCGGGATTATTTAAGTCTAAATTGCTAAGATATGAAACTGAAGCCTGCGTACCAGAAACGTATTGGCTTCCGGGATTAAATCCATTTCCTCCAAAAAAAGTAGTTGGAACATCTGCCAAAGTAAAAGCAGTGTTAGGAGTATAGGAATAGAAAATATTGTTTCTTTCTTTATCCTTCAATCGGACACGAAGCCCCGTTCTGATTCTTCCTTTTTGATCTTTAATAATCGAAAACGGAAATCGAAGATTCACTTTGGCTCCCAATTCGCTTTCATCAGTACGGTCTCTATTTTCTGAAAGTGCTGTTTGAGCAAATAGATTTAAATTTTCTCCGCTAGTGCTAATCAAGGGCAGTCTATTATTGCTTAAATCCTGCGTAAAAGCCAATCCTTCCTGTTCAAATTCAAGGTAGCGTTCATTAGGGCGAAATTCACTGGCGGTTGCATAATTTACGGACCAGTCTAAATCTAATTTTGAATTCAAAAGATGTTCTCCTTTTAAGGAATAATTCTGAACGCGCTGATCTTCTAATCGAGTACTTTTATTGCGATTGTTGTCAATACCCCCTTTAGTCTGTCTTCGAACTCTTCCTGTAAAACCAGTTATGGATTCATTGTCATAAATGGGTGCAATATCATCATAACGGGTTCTAAAACGGGTTTCTCTGTCATCTCTCCAATTGTATATTGCATTAGCAAAAATTCGGTTATTTTCATTAAATTCATAATCTAAAGCAATGGCCGCACTTCTTCGGATGCGTTGTACATTATAAATTCTGATATCAGATTCCTCGACATACACATTATCAAAATCATCGCGTACCCAAACCGCTTCAACATTATCAGAACCGTAGGTGTTGTTATTATAGGAACCACTGACAACCATTCCTAATTTATTGTCTAAATACCGGTTTCCATAAACCAATCCCGCCGTATAATTGGCTTTATCTCTTATTGGACTAAAACCACCGGCCATAGTAGCCGAAATTCGTTCTCCGTTTGGGGAGGCACGGGTAATCAAATTTACAGAACCTCCAATAGCATCGGCATCCATATCAGGAGTCAGGGTTTTGTTAACTTCAATAGTTGCAATCATATCCGAAGGAATCAAATCCATTTGAACATTTCTGTTATCCCCTTCAGCTGACGGAATTCGATCCCCATTTATAGTAACTGAATTTAAAGATGGTGCCAATCCCCTTACAATAATGTTTCTGGCTTCGCCCTGATCATTTTGCATGGTAATCCCCGGAACCCGTTTTAAAGCATCTCCAATATTCGCATCTGGAAAACGGCCTACCTGATCGGAGGAAATAATATTAGTAATGTTACTATTGTTTTTTTGCTGATTCAAAGCTCTGGCTTGACTTCGAATCCGGTCTCCTTTTACAATCACCTCATTTAAATTTTCAGAACCACTGGACAATACCATATTCACTATCGTATTCTTGCCTTCCAACACAACGACTTGTTGCTTTAGGGTTGCATACCCTATATAATGAACTTCTATTTGATAGGTTCCGGCAGGAACATTCAAAAATTCATAATCTCCAATTTGATTGGAAAGCGTATTTCGATTTGCTGCATTCAATAATTTTATAGAGGCAAAAGGCAAGGAAATATTACCATTTGTGTCCGTTATCTTACCGGAAACGATACTGCTTTTCTGAGCAAATACAGATTCGCTGATGCTACAAATTAAAAATAATAAGAATAATTTTTTCATAAGATATACTGTTGTTTACAATATTGCTAATATAAACGCAGTCGTATTAAGAAGAGGTTAACTGTTGATTAGGCTATTGGTTTCAGTACTTGAAGACTAGTTAATTAACTTTTTGCTCTTTTTTACGTAAGAAATTAAGATTTTGTAGTAAAAATTAAGCTAATTTTAAGAAAACTATCTAAGAATTGATAATTTGAAAATAATAATAAATTTAAAATCTATAAAAAAAGACCATTACGTCCAATAATTACACTTTTATCTGCAACAAAAAGATGGGATTTATTACAAAAGTGAATTTACAGATAAAAACCGAAAAAAAGGGGAGCTCCTTTAGTGTATTTGATGGAATTATTAAACCCCTTTAATTCATTAAAAAAATCAATGATCGTTCGTATAATTCGTGACCACCTTTTTTTAGTGTGAGTCATCTCTTAAAAGATGAAAATCAAGCCTTTTCTAACATTTTATAGTCATTTATTATGCGAAAAGTAAGATTTAATAAGTACTGATTCTGTTTCCTAACGATAAATTATAAATATTGTTTTTTATAAATATCTGTAAAACAATAAACTAACATCCTTTAGAAGTGTGAATTAATTCGAAAAATTATTAATACAATCTCGATATAGTACAAAATAATTCGATTTTTATGGAATTATATTGAATCTATAATTGATATAACATGCACTAAAAGTCAAATTAAGTACTAAAAACAGATTCTAAGCCTATAAAAAAGGTAACTTTAAGATATGAAAAAGCATCATACTATAGTAATCGCCGGGGCGGGGGAATTGCAGAAGCAGTTGGTTTGTTACTGATGGAATGGAGTGAAGTAACTCCTACTCTTTTTATTGGTGATAGAACCCATTTTCAAAAGCAAAAAAATCACTTTTTCTGCAATCCTTTCTTACGGAATTTTAACTAGACTGTAGTTCTGTTTTTAGATCGGATACTTTTGCCTTAAATGCAATCAAAAAAACCAAAAATTGTATAAGAAAACTCTTTTAGTTGCAACTTATTCTTTAAATGATTTGCGAGATTACGATTAAAACGATCGCTATTAAAGCTAGGAAAAGTCCAGCGAAATTCATTTTAGTTAGTTTTTCCTTAAAAATAAAAATCCCAACAAGACTTCCCATTACTATTACACCCATGTTCATACCAGCAAAAACCGTTGAAGGATTTTCAGCGAAAGCCTTATGCGCTTTTAGATAGAAAAGTATGTTTCCAAAGTTGAAAACACCTACCATACCACCAAAAATAATATTTTTGAAGTTTAATGAGACTTTAGTTATCATCACGTTATAAATAACAGCGCCAATCATAATAAACAACGCAATTCCAAAAACTACAAATAATGACGTTGTATATGGCAAAGTGGTGTGAAGGGCAATTTGCTTGAAAAGGATGTCTATAATTCCAAATCCTAATAGCACTACTGCAGGATAGACCCATTTATTTTTTGTGTTTTCAGAAGGTTTAGCAAGGATTAGCAACAGCGCTGGAAATGCTGCCAAAAGCGCCGCTATTTTTAGGATAGTAAAATCCTCTTTGAAGAGCAGCCAAGCCGCTAAAATAGGAATAAACAAAGATAGCCTTTGAGCAGCATCCGTTTTTACAATCCCTACTTGTTTGATTGAAGCCGCCAAAAAAAGGAAGATTGCTGGTAACAAAATCCCAAGAGGAACATAAATTCCCCAAGGTGCTAAAGTGCCAATATTGGTAAGATCCGGACTGAAGAAGAAATAACAAAGAATAAGCGCAAATACATAATTCCAAGCAACAATTTGAATAGGACTGACTTCATATCCGCGAGCCACTTTAAACAACACTCCCACAGTGACACTGCAAATAATACTTAAAACAAGAAATAGCATAGCGAATTTTTAGAGGGTAAAACTACTATTTATTGTCTTTCCTTTTGCTCTTTTATAAAAGTATTGAAAGTAATATTTCCAGACCAAGAATAGTACGCATCCGGTTTCAGTAGAACAAAAAGAGAATTTAGCCCTCAAATTATGGCAATCTTAGATCCTTCCTTGTTCTTTGAGTTTCCAATACCGCAATAAACCATTTACAGACATCCAGCTTGGATTAGCAAACTCATAGGTTTGAATTTCATCCGAATCCAGTCCTTTATCTAAAAACTGCTTTCTGGTGTAGTCCATAAATTGAGGAACTATACTTTCTGGCGGAGTTTGATTGTCATAAAAAGGTTTGATAAAACTAGCCCAATCATCCAGAACTATTTCTAATCCTGATAGTAGTTCATCTGGATTTTTTTGCAAATCAAAATGAGTTAAATACAAGGCTCTAGGCTTTAAATCTTTTAGTTTTTTAAGGGATTGTTTCCATAATTCAATATTAATATCCGGGGGAGGACAAGGAGGAACAACGGGACCATCTCCTATTTTTACTCCGGCCACATCCCCAGTAAATATCACATCCTCAATTTGATACGAATTATGATGCACGGCATGACCCGGTGTATACCATACTTTTATTTGAATATCTCCCAGGTCTACAACATCACCGTCAGTAACCCCAATCAATTGTTGCTCAGGTATAGATTCCATTTTCCCCCAAAGGAGCTCCATCTTATCGGTATAGATCATTTTGGCTGAATTCCATAATTTCTCCGGATTAGCTAAATGTGGAATTCCAATGGGGTGTACGTATATTTTAGCGCCATTTTGTGCCAATTTCCAAGCTGCTCCGGCATGGTCAAAATGAATGTGCGTCAGGAATACATGCTGAATATCTTTGATCTCATACCCTATCTTCTGGATTCCTTTTTCAAGATACTCCCAAGTAGATTCCGGTCCGGTTTCGATAAGTATTGGACCTTTTCCGGTTTCAATTAAAAAAGCACCAATAGAATGTTTTTCGGATTGAAAGTGTAAATCAATAGTATGAATTTTATACATAGCTTGGTTTATTTATTATGGGACAAGATAGTACATATTTATTTTAAAATCTCTTCAGATCGATATAGTTTTATTTTAAGATACTTTTTCAATTACAATAAAAAAGTGTAATTCACACCAAACATTTACTACTGGTCATCAAGATATCTATTGATTTCAGCTACTTTTACAGAATGGATTCTTTTACTCAAATTGCTTTAGGAATTGCCATTGCAGAAGTATGCGCAGGCAAAAAGCTCAAAAATAAAACAATTTTATATGGTTCAATTCTGGGCACAATTCCCGATTTAGATATTGTAGTAGGTTTATTTTTAAATCCTGTAGATGCAATCCTAATTCACCGTGGCATCAGTCATTCTCTTTTTCTTTTTCTATTTTTATCGCCTGTTTTGGGTTGGATTATTTCAAAAATAGAAAGAGACAAAATCAACTTTTTTCAGGCAACTCGTATGGCGTTTTGGTGTTTGTTTACCCATGTGCTCCTAGACATGTTCACTTCATGGGGTACACAAATTTTATGGCCTTTAGACTATAGATTTGCATTAAAAACCATTTTTGTAATTGACCCGTTGTACACCATTCCACTAATTATTACATTGATTGTGACTTGGAAAACAAAAAACGCAGTACTTCGCAAAAAATATATAATTAGAGGATTATCCATCAGTAGTGCGTATCTCCTTTTGTCCTGTTTTATAAAAGTATATGCCTTGAACCAATTTGAAAAAGCATTAATAAAACAAGGAATTCAGTATTCGGAAATTATCGTAAAACCCACCGCTTTCAACCTCATTTTGTGGAACGCTAACGCAGCCACAGCAAACAATTACGCATTAGGCGACTACTCTCTTTTTGACACGCAACCCATTTTATTTACTGCTTACAGCAAAAATAAATTTCTAGAATCGCAACTAAAAGGAAATTCAGATTTTGAAAAACTAAAAAAAGCGAGCGAAGGCTGGTATATTATTTCTAAAAAAAATCAATCTTTCTATTTCAATGATTTGCGCTTTGGACTGTTAAATGACGATTCAAAAAACCCTCAATTTGCGTTCAGCTATCAATTTATTGCAAGCAAAACAGAACTAAAAGCGGTTGAAGTTCCTAAAGACAAAAGGGACGGAAAGCGATTACTTCAAAAAATAGTTACGCGGATAAGGGGAAACTGAGTATTTTTTTTAGAAATATTAATCACTCTTCAACCATCCCGTAATACTCATTCTGGTATTTTGAGTGACCAAAACTTCATGAACTAATTCGTCACTCTTAAAGAAAACTGTTTTACCTTGAGTTGGGGCTATCTTTTGATTGTTATTAGCTTGATGAATCAGCAACTCACCACCGTCACTTTCTTGCCAATTGCTGTTCAGATAACTGATCATAGAGTATTTTCGGCTGGGATTATTCTTGAATTGATCCAAATGTTTGAGATAAAAATCGCCCGATTCATACAACGAATAATGAAATTCATATCCCGTTATTCCAGCATAACAACTTTCATTCAAATAAATAATAAAAGCTTCTATTTGAGCAAAAAACTCATTTTCGAATGCGTTGTTGTGTTTTTTATCCAGCCAATAAATGGAATCGCTTCGTATTGCACCATCATAAGAAACCTTTTCTGCGTTGCCAATTCCTGCTTCCGTCAACAGACTATTTTGGTTTAAAACAATCAAATTTTGTTTTAGATTATTAGCTAAATCGGCACTCAGAAAATGTTCGGATATGCCTACCTTATTTTCAATATAAGTAGCAATCAAGGCTTCAAAGCTATTTTCCATGTCTTTCTTTTTGACTGCTTAGACAATCAATGAGGCAAGGTAGACTAATAAAAATCAGTAACGTCGATAAAGAAATAAATAAATAAATAAATGGGACGCTTATTTTATTCTCTAGAAAAAAACGCCAAAATAGATCAATTTTCAAACAAAAAAGTCATTTAAGGAACTACACAATAGTGATTACTTAAATGACTTATAGTGCAAAAAACGTATGTTATTTACAATTTACTAATAAAGCTTCCGTAAATATCCTTGAACTGATACCCTTTAGAAAAACGGTCTTTGCTTAGTTTTTTATATTCAACCAATCCCCAAAGAATAAATTCCTTCATGAAAAATTTATCTTCTTTTTCCAGTTGCGGTTGGTATTTTTTGATTAAAATTTCAAGAGGAACAATACTTTCTAATATTCTTTCGTATTCTTCATCAGAACAATCATCTGATAATTCGAAACCACTTTCGGCAAAAAACCATTCGATGATATCCGTGTAGGCATTTTTGACACCTTCTTTCTCTAATTTTTCGATTTTTGGAAAATATGCAGGAAAAAAAGTATGGATCGCATCGCCCAATAAATGTTGTGCTACAGCGGCGGCTCCCTCCTGCTCTCCTTCGTAAACCAATTCGACTTTTCCGGTAATAGCAGGAATAATTCCCATAAAATCAGATAATCGCAACGTTGTTTTATCTATTCCGGATCTCAAAGCCCTTCTTTCTGCAGTACTTAATAAGTTCTCAAAAGCAGTAATACTCAATCTGGCACTCACCCCACTTTTGTTATCAATATATTCGCTTTCTCTTGCTTCAAAACTGATTTGTTCTAATAAATCTCTCGCTAACGAAGGCACGTAAACCATATTATTTTGTGTGGCGTCCCGCTTTGCTTCCTGCTCTGTAATAGTTCTGGCAATTTTAATGGTTTCCGGGTAATGCGTCAGAATTTGAGAACCTATTCTATCTTTTAATGGGGTTACAATACTCCCACGATTCGTGTAATCCTCTGGATTTGCTGTAAATACAAATTGCAGATCAAGGGGCATTCTCAATTTGAATCCACGAATCTGGATATCGCCTTCCTGCAAAATATTAAATAGTGCTACTTGGATTCTCGCCTGTAAATCCGGTAATTCGTTAATAACGAAAATACAACGATTCGCTCTTGGAATCATTCCAAAATGTATCACGCGATCATCGGCATAGGACAGTTTTAAATTTGCTGCTTTTATTGGATCGACATCTCCAATCAAATCTGCAACGGTTACATCCGGCGTAGCTAATTTTTCGAAAAAACGGTCGCTTCGGTGTAGCCAGGAAATGGGAGTTGCATCGCCTTTGGTTTCAATAATATCTTTGGCAAAACGAGAAATGGGCTGCAACGGATCGTCATTAATCTCGGAACCTGTCACAAACGGAATGTATTCGTCCAACAATTCGATCATTTTGCGCGCCAATCGGGTTTTGGCTTGACCACGAAGCCCTAATAAATTGATGTTGTGACGCGACAAAATAGCACGTTCTAGTTCCGGAATTACGGTATCTTCAAAACCGTGAACACCTTCAAAAGTTGGTTGTCCTGATTTAATTTTATTTCTTAAGTTCGTACGCAACTCATCTTTGATGTTTATACTTTTGTAACCTGATTTTTTTAATTCTCCGAGAGTTTTTATATTTTCTATTTTCATATTGCTTTTAAAATTATTATTGTTAACTGTCAATTTGTTCTCGACTGTGCTCGAACTGACAACTGAGACTGTGACTAATTACTATTTTATTCTCTTTTTACGATTGGTTTCATAATCCTCAAAAATCATTTCACCCAGTCCTTTTAATCCGGTATAAAATGCTTTTCCTTGATTTGATTCGGTGAATTTATTGACGAATTTTTGCAAATACGGATCATTCGCAATCATAAATGTGGTGATTGGAATGTGTAGTTTTCGAGCTTGCTGCGCCTGATTGTAGCATTTATCCACAATATATTCGTCGAGTCCGTTACTGTTCATATAATAGGAACCGTCTTTTTCGCGGACGCAACTTGGCTTCCCATCGGTAATCATGAAAATTTGCTTGTTGGTGTTTCGTTTCCTGCGCAGAATATCCATGGCTAGTTGTAAACCAGCGACTGTATTGGTGTGGTAAGGACCCACTTTTAAATACGGTAGATCCCGAATTGCAATGGTCCAAGCGTCGTTTCCAAAAACCAGAATATCTAAAGTATCTTTTGGATAACGTGTCGTAATCAATTCAGCAAGAGCCATTGCTACTTTCTTGGCGGGAGTAATTCTATCTTCACCGTACAAAATCATACTGTGGCTGATATCGATCATCAAAACAGTACTCATCTGTGATTTATATTGCGTTTCTTCGACAACTAAATCATTTTCGGTCAACATAAAATCTGCTATTCCGTTATTGATTTGGGCATTGCGTAAACTTTCGGTCAAGGAAATTCGTTCGAGTCCGTCACCAAAATGAAATTCCCGAAATTCCCCGGTATGTTCGTCACCGTTTCCGGAATGTTTAGTCTTGTGATTGCCACTTCCGGAGCGTTTCAGATTACCAAAAATATTGTCCAATGCTTGTTGCCGAATGGCACGCTCCGTCTTGGCAGTAATACCAATTCCAGCAGTTCCATCCTCTTTAAGTTCATCGCGGATGTATCCTTTTTTCTTTAAATCTTCAATAAAATCATCAATACTGTAGTGTTCATCAGTGAGTTTATATTCTTTGTCCAATTCCCGCAACCAGTCGATTGCTTCATCAAAATCTCCTGAAGTATGTGTAATTAATTCTTTGAAAATACCAAAGAGCTTATCAAACGGAGACTGAAAAGGGGCTTCGTATTGCTTGAAATAAAAACCTTTTTTAGTGTCATTTTTCATAGCCAATAAAATTACACCAATAAAAAATGTATGCTATACAAACATTTATTAATTTTTAGTTAAAAACGATAAAATCCAAAAAAAGCTACCTAAAAAAATTGTCCGTCCACATAAAACCAACATCCATTTTCAAGTTTGAAAGTAGAAAATTCATGATGAATTTGTTTATGAAGTTTGGTGTCTAAAAAATGAGCTTTGAATTCTACCGTGTTCTCTGTGGATTCTATAATTTCCAATTGCTGCCATTTATTTGAGGTGGCCCAATTCAGAATTTCACATTTTGAATACTGCTTTCTCACCGTAATATGGGTTGTGGCCAACAAATAATCTACTTGATGTGTTGCATAGGCTGAATATCTGGAACACATTAAAGACTCTGCAGTTGTCGCTTTTTTTACTCCATTAATAATGGGCTCACAACAATCCTGGAAATTTTTATCGAAACCGCAATAACATTTGTTTTTGATCATTCTTTGATACAATTCGTTTAAATGGATTCAGTTGCCTGTCCATTTAACCCTGCTATTTTTTGATGCAACTGGTTCAACAAGACTTGATAACGGCTTACCTCCATCAGGTCTTCATCCTCTTCGGCAAAATCCAAGAGTTCATCTAATTGCTCACTAACTTCTGCTAATTTAGTATTGGCTTCCCGGGCATTTTTTTTAGCAATAAAATCGATTATTTGCTGAACGCCACTTTTTACTTCGCTAAATTTATTTTTTTCCATGATGTAGTTACATTATTATTCTGAAGCCTTATCTTCATTAAATTTTTTAGTAATTTGCTTTAGTTTTTCTTTGCGCAGCATTTCAGCTTGCTTCACTTTATCCTGCGCTTTGTGTAACTTATCGTTGTGTTTTTTAATATTTCTTTCGTTATTTCTACTCATGCTCTTGCGCTCTAAATTATCAAATGTTGAATCAATTTTTCGATTCAAAAACTACTGCAAAGTTCGGTTTAATTATTGAAATTAAATTTTTTTTTAGTTTGATCGTACTTTTTTTAATTGTCAACAGGCTTCTCTATGCTTTAAATTTCCACAATGGGCTTTGAAATATCTTCTCCATAGGGTTCGTTTCTTTTAAAAAATCAATTTTTTTGATATTAAAGATCGTGCACCAAATATAATAAAAAACGTATAAAACACAAAAATTAACACTGCAACTAAACCCAAATAAAAATTTACTTTAATCTTTAACACTACTAACCGACTAAAATATAAATTAGACAAAAAACCTCCTGCATCCCTTTATTAGTCACGGAAATTCTTTTATATTTAAAGACTTACCTCCCTGTATTTTAGAATAATGCGGTTTGAAGGTTTGGCGATTTAGCCCTTTTTAATCGTCTCGTGTAGGTTCTGCGAGTATTCTCAATTACCCAAAAAACATCCAAATTGCTTATTAAATGGATTTTATCAATGCAGCTACTATCGAAAACGCTTTTTTTTTTGCGATTTTGCCTTTAGAACCATCAAAAGTAATTGAGCTATGAGTGTAATCCAGATTTGGGTCTTGATTCCGTTTTCGGTTTCTGAATAAAAATAGTGCAGTTACAAATTTTGTTTAAGTTTCTTGAAAAGTAACTCAATCTACCAACGGATTTTATAAATCAAAGCCACCTCTTGAATGCTTATCTCAAAGTTATTGGTAATAAATTCGTAGATTCTTCCTTTGTCATCTCGGTACACAACTTTTCGTAAACACAGGTTTTTTTCTTGATTTTCTTCTTTGTATTTTAAGTGAATATGTTCTTCTTTTAATACTCCAAAACCAGTTCTCCCTTGGATTTGACAAAACGATTCTTGTACCACTTCGTAGACTGCATTGGACTTTAACCGGAACGTAAAATTGATTTTATTTTGGGTAAATTTTGCAAATTGAAGATAATGATTGTAAGCTCTATCAAAGACAATAATGCTGAATTCTGGCAGATTTAGGTATTTCAGAAAATTTTTATCGTGCAGTTTGGCTTCGCTAATTTTTACAAATGTTGAAGTTTGTGAATGAGCATCGATAAGCATATGAACTTTTAAGCCACCTTTCTTCTTGCATTCGCCTTTTTGGTTGCGTCCAGCTCCTTTCATCACTTGAGAAAATAGGCTGATTGTACTGGAATCAAATATGAAAAGTTTATCAAATGAAATATTATCAATTCGGCTGACCGACAAAAGAGGTTCAAAGTGTTTGAGCAATAAAAAATAATATTCTTTAAAAAATTCATTGTCTCTTTCCCGGAGACCATTGTCAGCAGTACTTTTTGCAGGAGAATTATCAAACCCTAAATGGTTTAGTTTTCCATGCATTGCCAACATTCCATCGCAAATTTTTCCCATAGAATTACAACGACTAAAAACTCTGAAAAGCATCGTTACAAGTTGTGTTCAAGCACAAAAAGACTTGTAATATCGGTCTGTTTGATGCTTTTTTGCAAGAATCTCAAATTTGATTTTGGGAATAAAATCAATCAATTGTTTAAAATCGGCTGACCGACAAACTTTTTTCAATATCTTTGGAACTCATGTTTTTTTGATTTGGTAACCAAAAGATATGAAAAAAAAGGACTTACTGTTAAAAGTAGCCCTTTATCTTGAATTTATTTAGTCGGTTAGTAGTGATTTAAAATCTATATTCAATGACAAAAAAAGCAATCTGGATAGTCGATGATGATGCCATTTACCAAATTATTGTAAATAAAATAATTCAAAGGTCCGAAATATTTTCGAGGGTATCGTCATTCAAAAATGGAAAAGAAGCAATTGACTATCTTCATTTTGCTGTAGAAAAGAATGCTGCCCTTCCGGATATCATTTTATTGGATATTAATATGCCAATAATGGACGGCTGGGAATTTATGGAAGAAATAAGACTGATAAAACCTTTATTTGATAAACAAATCATTGTGTATATCGTGAGTTCCTCCATTGCAGTTGAAGATAAAAACAAATCTAAATCATATGAAAATATTCTAGGATACCTGTCTAAGCCTATCACTACTAATGATTTATTATTGATTTCTTTAAATGATTAAAAACACGAAGTAGTCTATTAAGTAAGTCGAAAGTTTAACAGTCGTAAAGTCAAAAGAATTAACTTTAAGTAAAACGACTTTAAATCAAATTGTTACATAATTTTATCCTGATTTTAAAACACGACATTATACCATGGTTATTACTTAAAAGGCGAAAAATCAAGATTTTTCAGATGATTCCGTGGCTGGCATCAAATGAATTCTTTTTTTATTTCCTCTAACGTTTTAGTAGTAAAAATTAATTGATTGATAATTTTCTCTCTCAAAAGATCAATATCGTCGCAATCAAAATAGTTCGCCCACGAAGTCAGATTGAATAAATTCCGGATCTGCTTGATACGTTTAGTGGTTTCAAAACTGGTTCTCAAGATCGCTTTTTTATCATACTTTGGATTATTTCTGTGTTGATAATGGACCGTTTTCTTTAGATAATTTGCTTCTAAATAATAGAGTTCTTCTGCAGCATTATCTGGATAAAAACGATTCCAAGAAGCATAACCCAATTTAATTTTAAAAATTGTTTCTGGTTCTAAAGGTTCTAATCGCCATTTACTATTAGCTAATCGTCCCCAATGATTGGACAACCGATACATTCCCGTTTTAGTATAATAATATTTACTGCCCGATTTGCTGTCATACTGAATTTTCAGTCCATTTATAGCATCAATAGAAATCTCATCAAATACACAAAAAGTGTTTTTGAAAGAATTAGGGTTGGGACGAAAAAAATTTTTCATGATGCAAAGGTAATCAGATCAATTCAAAACTTACACAACAAGAAGTTACTTGACTTGCATAATCGTAAAAAACGATTTTGATCCAGACAACAGCGAAATTGTTGTTCCTGCTGCCGCTCCAAAAAAGATTTTATCCCCTGCATTTAACTTTACTAACGTACTTGTTTTTCTGGTTGGGGGAGATACATTCACATTTACAGTAAGCACAGAAATATTTATACTGTCAAATATTTCCTCCGCTTCTAGAGTGTTTGTGCCGCTGCGTTGCACAAAGATCGCTACTCCAACTCCCGTAGTCGCGACAAGTGTAGTCAATTCATATTGCACATACACATTATAAATCCCATTTTGAGGTGCTGTAAATTGGTAAGTAGTTGTGTTGTAATCACTATTTTCATCAAATTCCTCAGTGCTAAAAGGAATCGTTTTATAAGCTGTAGCGCTTATTGTCGTACCAAGATTTATTGTACCGCTTGCAGACCCTTTTACAAAAGACTTGATATGACTGTCATAAATTTGTTTTGAAGTGACTCTCTTGACAACTCCCTTATAATTAATTACCAGAATAGAGTCTTTGGCGGCCTCTAACCCAGTACCTAAAGTGGTTGCTCTCACTCTTAAATCCCCATTGACATCTAACTGTGATGTGGGAGTTGTTGTTCCTATACCTATTTGGGCATGTGTAAGAAATGAACTAAAAACTAAAAAACCAACTATATATTTTTTCATATTAATGTATTTTAAACGTTACGTTTTGTGGATTTACCCATCTAAACTTATATTTTTTTTTAAGATGTATAACCCAGCTGGGATTAATAAAAAATTCCTTATAATTTCAATAAAAGATTAATTTTTATCTATAAAAAGCTAACTATAAAAACTATTTTACCAGGATAAATTCACTTCTTCTATTGGTCTGATGTTCTAATTCTGTGCAGATGATACCATCAGCGCATATGTTTATCAACTGATTTTCGCCATACCCTTCTGCGGTCAGGCGAGAAGGATGAATTCCGTTCTTGATTAACCATTCCATAGATGATTGAGCCCTTCGTTCCGATAATTTCTGGTTATAGGAATGACTTTGTCTGCTGTCCGTATGAGAGCGAATATCAATTTTCATATTCGGATTTTGTTCCATAGCATCTAAAATTTTTGATAATTCTAACATTGCATCAGGGCGAACAGTGAACTTATCTAAATCAAAATAGATCATTTTAATATTTAAAGCTTTAGCTAAATCATCTCCTGCTTTGAGTTTTTTGATTGTTTTATCTAAAACTATAGGTACGATTGTTTTTCCGTTGTCGTTAGCGACACTTACTGTTACTTCATCTGTGTTATATTCTGTTTTCACAATCTTGATGTAAAATATAGCCTCACAATCCACCTGTCCAAAATCAAAATAACCTTCAGCATTTGTTATTATTTCTTTTCCTAATTTATAATTACTGTCTGATAAACTCACTTTTGCCCCTGCAATTGGGGATCCTGTTTCTTTGTCGGTTACTGCTACTACTAGAAATTGCTCACAGGGATATTCTATTTTTTTAATTTCTTTTAACATGTAAATATCATCTCCACCTTGTCCTCCCGCTCTATTAGAAGTGACATATCCTATTTTAGTTGAAGTGTCGATAATCAAAGAAAAATCATCTTGTGGACTGTTCAAAGGCTCCCCAACATTTAACACGTTCTTAAAAATACCTTCTTTAGAAGCTTTGGCTACAAAAATATCCAGTCCGCCCAATCCGGGATGCCCATCTGAAGCAAAGTAAAGTTCATTATCAGCGGTAAGAAAAGGGAAGGTTTCTCTTCCTTCAGTATTGATCTCTTTGCCTAAATTTATGGGCGTTCCAAAAGTATCGTCTTCATTAATACTAACTTTAAAAAGATCTGATTGCCCTAATGTACCCGGCATATCAGAGGAGAAATAGAGCGTCTTTTCATCTGGACTTAGCGCAGGATGGGCAACACTATAATTCGCATCATTAAAAGGTAACTCCGTAATTGCAGTCCATTCATTAGCTACAAATGAGGCTTTGTAAATCTTTAACAAAGTTGTTTTATTGGTATTTTCCCCTACTTTATGATTCAAAAAATTATTTCTTGTGAAGTAAACGGTTTGTCCATCCTTAGTAAATACAGCGGTAGATTCATGGAATTTCGAATTCAACTTTTTAGAAAATAATTTTGCTCCAGTAAGAGTTCCATCCGGATTTTTATCCGACTGATACAGATTTGTATATCCTTCTCCTGTCCAAGAATATTTTCTATTCACAAGTCCATTTTTAAATCTTGCCGAGCCAAAAACTATTTTATCTCCAAAAAAAGAACTCCCATAATCCGAATATTCGGAATTGATTCCGGCATTCTGCATAGTATAGCGCCCTGAATTTTTCTTGATAATTAATAGGTAATCTTTCTGGCTGGCGGCAAGTTTTGCCCTAGTATCATTGCCATTTAGTTGATTGAATTTGGTCATCATAGCATCGGCTTTAGCATATTCTTTCTTCGATTTTAAAGATTGTGCATACCGATAATAGTATTCCGGAGCGACATTTTCTGTCAAGACAAATAGCTCCCCATACCATTTGGCTGCGCTTTTTAACTCTGCATTAAAATAGAACGAATTTCCCAGTTTTTGCAACATGTCTGCTGTTTTGTATCCTTTATCAAAAAGCCGTTCGTATGTTTTTATAGCATCAACATAGGCAAAATTTTCATATTCCTTTTCTGCTTTTTCCAAGGCCATCTTTTGTGAATAGCCATTCAATGAAACAATCATTAATAAGATATAAATACTATTTTTTTTCATGGTGTCTCTTTTTAGAAAAATCTTGGTGTTAATTTTTTATCTACGCTTTTAAAAATTTCAAAACGTAAAAATATTTCGTGAGATCCTGAATTATAATTGGCTAATTGGGTGGTTTCAAAATCATATCCATACCCAATAAATAAGCCATCACTTATTTGAAAACCTGCCATTGCAGTTAATGCTGCATCAATTCGCCATGCTGCTCCCAAAACAAATTTTTCATTGAATAAAAAATTAGCAGACAGATCCATTTGCAAAGGCGCACCCGCAACTATCTTAGATAAAAAAGACGGTTTAAATTGTACACTCGGGGTTAAATCAAAGACATACCCCCCTATCAAATAGTAATGCATTTTAGTACTTTCAGATGCAGATTTAGTATCGTTATAATGTTGTACTTCTATAAAATTAGGAATTGAAGCCCCTACATAAAATTTATCCGAATAATAAAAAATACCAGCTCCAATATTTGGAGAAAACTGATTGTTGATGTTATTTTGAAATTGGGGATCAGTCAAATCAAATCGATCTAATTTTGTGTAATCTACATTTAACAAATTAGCCGTAGCTTTTAATCCAAGGGATAGTTTATAGGTATCCGAAGTTTGAATAGTATACGACATATCCGCGGATATCGCAGTTTGATCAGCGGGTCCAATTTTATCATTTACAAAGGAGAGTCCTATCCCTAAATTAGTGTTTTCTATAGGAGCATTAATAGACGCGGCATTCGTTATAGGAGCTCCTTCAAATCCCACCCATTGCGTTCTATGCAATCCAAAAATACTTATTGCACCCCGACTACCCGCATAGGCAGGATTGATGTTTGTGGTGTTATACATGTACTGGGTGTATTGAGCATCCTGTTGCGCAAAACTCGAGATAGTAACGAACAGTAAACTAATTATTATACCTTTTGTTTTCATAATCTTTATTTGTTTATTCCAGTAAACTAAAATAGTTGTTCAGAAGTTTTTAAATTAGTTTCTACTCAGTTGTAGATACCCGGTTTTATCAATTCCAATCCCGTTTAAGTCAACATATTTAATGATATAAAAGTAAGTGCCACTGGGCAAACCATTGCTTTCTTTGATGGATACCCTTCCTTCAGAAAATCCCTTAAACGATTTACTATCATTATCATACCCCTGTATGTCATACACCTTAATTCCCCAGCGATTATAAATCTCAACTGTATTGTTTGGGAAACAATCAATGCCTTTAATTAAAAAGAAGTCGTTTAAACCATCCCCATTTGGTGACACTGCATTAAAAACGATTAGGATACATCCCTTCACACCAAGTACAATGGCATCATCCTCGAAAGGATTACTCTCGTGTGACAAATCTTGTACTATTGTCCCTAATGGGCTTGTTCCATAAGCTATAGTCTGATCCGTTACAAATCCTCTAATTAGATCTTGTTGTGTCAAAGTATAAATACCCACAAATGCAGTACTATTAGTCTCACCTACCGACAAACGTATTGGTCCACCTACAATAGTAATTCCAAGCATAATATCTGATAACGTAACTGAATTAAGGGTTACATTTCCCATATTCATTACTGTGTATGAATACCTTATTGTTTCTCCTACTTGGGCAAAACCATCTCCATTACGATCTTCAAACACACCCCTTTGTGTTAAAGTAATACTTGGATTTTCTTTTAACAAAATCACCGTTGGTGTATCATTGGTCATCGTGGTTCCTGATACATCCCTTACCGCGTTCCCTCTTGGATCTTGTCCTGTGGCCAAAGCACTGTTGGTGACTTGTCCTGCATCAACATCGGATTGGGTGATCGTGTAGGTGCCTTTAACTGTGCTGTTGCTCGCTCCAGGTGCTAATGTAGCAATCGGATTGTTGCTGATCGTTAATCCAACCATGGGATCGGTGATTACTATATTTGTTAGGGTTGTGTTTCCCGTATTGGTAACAGCAAATGTGTACGTGATAACATCGCCTACGCGTCCGGTTCCTGAAACGATTCCGGTTTTTACCAAAGCAATGCTTGGACTGGATGCTACTGGCGTTACCGTTGGTGTATCATTGGTCATCGTGGTTCCTGATACATCCCTTACCGCGTTCCCTCTTGGATCTTGTCCCGTGGCCAAAGCACTGTTGGTGACTTGTCCTGCATCTACATCGGATTGGGTGATTGTGTAGGTGCCTTTAACGGTGCTGTTGCTCGCTCCTGGTGCCAATGTAGCAATCGGATTGTTGCTGATCGTTAATCCAACCATTGGATCTGTGATTACAATATTCGTGATTGTTGTATTTCCGGTATTGGTCACGGCAAATGTGTACGTGATGACATCTCCTATACTTCCAGTTCCTGAAACGGTTCCGGTTTTTACCAAAGCAATGCTTGGACTGGATGCTACTGGTGTTACCGTTGGTGTATCATTGGTCATCGTGGTTCCTGATACATCCCTTACCGCGTTCCCTTTTGGATCTTGTCCTGTGGCCAAAGCACTGTTGGTGACTTGTCCTGCATCTACATCGGATTGGGTGATTGTGTATGTTCCTTTAACGGTGCTGTTGCTCGCTCCTGGTGCCAATGTAGCAATCGGATTGTTGCTGATCGTTAATCCAACCATTGGATCTGTGATTACAATATTCGTGATTGTTGTATTTCCGGTATTGGTCACGGCAAATGTGTACGTGATGACATCTCCTATACTTCCAGTTCCTGAAACGGTTCCGGTTTTTACCAAAGCAATGCTTGGACTTGGTGTCAAAGGAGTTACTGTACAAGTAAGACATCTTGGATCTACTGGACATGTGGTACATGGCGTTGGATCTGTTGAAGTACCGGTTACGTTAGCACCAGTAGGAGGAGTTCCAACAACAGTCGCTAAATTATATACTACCGCTGCATCAATATCAGATTGTGAAATAGTGTGTATTCCGGTAAACGTTGTGCTGTCAGACGCCCCAGCTGCTAATGTTGCTAGAGGTCCTCCAGTTATGACTGCATTAGGATCGGTTACGGTTATCGCACTAAGATCAGTATCGCCCGTGTTGGTCACTACGAAAGCATAAGTGATGGTATCACCAATATTTGTAATTCCATCGCCATTGTTATCTAAATACGTTCCTTTCTTAGTAATAGAAATTGATGAGACAGAACATAACAAAGTCCCACCATCACTATTTGTTGTATTTACAAATGCTCCATAAACATTTATATTGTTTATAGCACTAGCGAGCGATCCTACACTTATCTTGATTGCATCAAAAGGTAAAGTTGCTTGAAATCCGACATTATAAAAACCGGTTCCAGAACCCACAGGAGGTATCGTAATGAGTAATTTAAGTAGTTGAGAACCTCCTTTAGCTTCCTGCAGCTGACCATCTAAATAAGTGGATAGCGTTAATGATTGAAATAAATCCAATTCGATTAAATTATTCAGGTCTTTGATGGTGAATCCAGCAAAAGTACCTACTGGATACGTAAATAATTGATCCGCTACTGCTATAGCGGCGGACGAAATAACTCCCGCTGTTACTCTGATTTCAGCAAAATCAGTACTGTCAGGAGTTAACACATTATTAGTATTATTAACCGCACAAGCCACACAAGCTACTCCATCAATACCGGTATTATCCCCATCTATAATGACAGGAAAGTCAGGATTAGTCCAAACATAAGTAGTATCACATGCTACTGTGGGTGGACAAAAATTTTCGAATACGGCACTATAAATTTTAGTGGTTCCAAGAGAAACTAAAGCGGTATTAATCAATGTAATTTTGACTTCATCAAAAGGTAATGCAGTAACAAACCCTATTGTTTTTCTACTTCCCCCAACCAAAAGATTAGTTCCTACAGACACCAAAGCCGAATTACCTGTTTTGGATTCTTGCAACACCCCATTTAAATACGTAGTCAATACAACTGCATTCAGCACATTGATATCTAATAAAACAGTATTTTCTATATCAAAACCAGCAAAAGAACCGGCAGGATAATCTGTTATTTGATCTTTAATTGAAATACTTCCTGCAGATCCAACACTGGCAGTTAAATTAATTTGAGCAAAATTTAAAAGATCTGCGTCAATCAGGTTTTCGGAATCACTAACGGAGCAAAAGGCACAAACTAATCCATCAATACCAGTATTTATAGCATTTACAAATACAGGATACGTTGGAGAAGTAACTGCAACCGGGGTATTACAGGGTAATGCAGGACCTGCACAAAAATTTTCGAAAACAGCATTATAGA
The DNA here is from genome assembly GCF_003968755.1 of Flavobacterium sp. RSP15. Taxonomy (GTDB): domain Bacteria; phylum Bacteroidota; class Bacteroidia; order Flavobacteriales; family Flavobacteriaceae; genus Flavobacterium. Next base: position 354,970 of record NZ_RYDL01000001.1, read on the forward strand.
CCCTTGTTGTCCCTAAGGTGACACCTGCTGTTTGATTGATAATAATTTGTACTTCATCAAAAGATTGAGTTGTTATAAAACCTATTTTGTAGCGACCTGAACCATTCAGCAATACAGCATTTACTGCTAGGCTATTTGCTAAAAATTGCTCGCTTACAATCCCATTCAAATACGTTTTTATCTCAATATTTGCTAATGTGGCAATACTTAGTAAATTAGAATTTTCTATTTCAAAACCAGTATAAGTGCCTGCTGGGTAATCAACAACCTGATCTTTGACGGCTAAGCTTCCGGAACCCAACACACTCAAAAGTAAATTAATTGATGCAAAATCAGTCGTACTCGCCGTTATCACATTCCCTGCATTGGAAACACTGCCAATACTTAAACCCGAAACTCCTGTATGGCCGTTTTCTATTGTTGTTGGGAATAATGGATAATTCATCGCCGTAGGAGCATTACAATCTAATTGAGGGCCTGCACAATAATTCACAATAACGGGGTAATATACAGCAGTTGAAGCTGAAACACTTAACAGACTACCTATTGAGATTTCGATAGCATCAAAAGATTGATTAGAATTGAATCCCACTAAGAAATTACCCGGATTAGACAGTAAATTTAGGCTTACGAGTGCTGAACCGGTGTGAGTTTCTTTTAAAACGCCTCCAAGATAGGTTTTAATTGAAATTCCGTTTAGTAAATCCAATGATAATAAACCTCCAGATGGAGCAATTCTATATCCGGCAAAAGTACCACTAGCATAAGTCGAATTTCCATCTGTTACTCTCAAATTATGAGTAACCCCGGCACCTAAAGTAGTGCTGGCTGTTGCAAAATTAGTCAAATCAGCATCAATGAGTGCCGAAACATTTGAAATAACGCAACCCAAAAGAGGATTACACACACCAGCTGAGGATGAACTTGTTGTAAGGCCATTAAATGTAGCTGACACTAAAGGTATTGGATCTACAGTATTACACTGTCCATATATATTTGGTTTACTTAATGCTGAAAAGAAGAGTAGAAAGAATAGTATTCTAAAAAAATAAGTACTTTTAAACATAACTGTATCGATTAAATAAAACTTAAAAATGGTATTGGATTAATTTATACTTTTTAACGAAGCTAAAAAGACTTAAAAGTAATTAGGTATTAGCGTTTTAACTGCCTCTAGTATGAAAATTAAATACTGCTACAAAACGTAATTAATGTATCTTCGCATAGGAAATATTTGGTTCATGATGAAAAAATAAAATTGAAAATTCACCCTTTTTTCAGACTTGAAAAGTTTTTTTTATATAATATTTTTTTACTACAAATAAAATTTTATTGTTATTTTCGCCATTCATTCTTCAGTAAAGTAAGAAATAACTTTATTTAAATTTGTTAAAAAAAATGTTTTTTTTTAACACTTATTAAAAGCCCAAAACTAAGATTTAACAAAGCTATAAGGCCTCTACTTCTTGTAGTATTAAAGCGATTTTATTGTAGAATTACTACTACATCATGTAGGTATTCTAAAAAATAGTGAGTACGTTTGAAAAAAGATATAAAACCTTTTCAAAAAAAATGAAACGATCCTCTCCTATTTATTATTTTTTTAATTGTATCCTATTAACGCTGTTATCAAATAGTAGTTTTAGTCAAAATAATTTCACTTATCGCTGGTATAGCTCGGATAACAATGAATTACCCCAAAGTAGCGTCAAAACTATTGTATCTGATAAATATGATTTTATATGGTTAAGCACTGAGAATGGTTTGGTACGCTATGATGGAAATCAATTTTTAACTTTTAATTCAGCTAACACTAAATTAAAGGGAAGTCGGTTTGGAGATATTTTAGGAAATGTCAAAAAGGATAGTTTATATGCTTTTAATGAAGATAAAAAAGAATTAATCCTCATTCATAATAGACGAATACAAATAATAAATAATAAAAAGGTTAAACATAATAGCGAAAAAAACGGGAAAGTGTTTTTCCCTCACGGAGGACTCCCTTCTTTAAAAACTGTAGGATTTAAAGATCAATTATATGTAGAATTATCGAACAACAACACGTATTACTTAAATACTACAGCAATTGAATTACGCGATTCTAAAATGAAACGCATTTTTAAAATTCCGTATACAAATAAATCTGTTTTAAATTTTTTCACTCTTGATGATACGCTGTATTATTTGAAAGAAAATGGAGACTATGATTTTATTTCCAATAACAAAATTTACTCCGGAAAACTAAATTCAATTCTTAAAGAAAATTTTAAAATTTACTGGAATACCACTGCAAATCAAGTTTTTTTGTATGCTAAAAATAAAATTTACCGATTAACGGCGCAAAATAAGCGTTTATCAGCTGAATGTATCGCTGAATTTAAAGATTTTGATTACAGTAATATTATTTCTGTTTTTCATGACCCCAAAAACTTAAAACTATTCCTTGGCAGCAGTACTAACGGACTTTGTATAATTACGTTCTCTAGTTTTAAATCCGTAAAGAAAAATCCGCTAAAAGCAGAACTGTACTATTCCAGTCTGCCTTTTACAAAAAACACTATCATTACAAATGAGGGACTAATCCTAAACTCGACAAAAATAATTGATAGCATACCTTTTATTAGTGGGAAGTACTTTAATGCTAAAACAACTATGACCAAGGATGCTTCTGGCGGAATTTGGATTGTACATAAGAAAAATCTGTATCGGTACTCCAAGGAATCAAATTACAAAAAATACAAACAGTATACTTTTGATCAGGAAATAAAAGTGATTTATACAGACTTGGATAATACTATTTGGGTAAGTTTACGACGGGAGGAAGGAAATAAAGCCAAACTTTATGTGATCGCAAACGAAGACAATCAAAAACCGAAATTATTACTTAGTCTTAACGTAAACATTAATTATATAGCCCAAAACGAACATAAAACTGTTTATCTAGGAACCGACAAAGGACTCTTTCAATATGACTGTAGAACTTATTTGTTGGACCTTATAAAAAACACAGCCCAATTAAACGTGCGAAGTATTTTTATAGACCGCGATAAAAAAATATGGATTACAACTTATGAGCAAGGTTTTTTTCTGTCTGAAAATAACACCCTACACACGTTTCCTAAAGATCAAAACAAATATCTAAATTCATCCCACTGTATCGTTGAAGACAAAAAAGGTTTTTTTTGGATCAGTACAAATAAAGGTCTTTTTCAGGCTTCAAAGAAATCATTACTTCAATATACGCAGGATAAAACAACTACGATCTATTACCATTTTTATAATAAAACAAATGGTTTCTTGACCAATGAGTTTAATGGAGGCTGCCAACCTTGCGGAAATTATCTCGAAAATGATTCTATCACTTTTCCTTCTATTAACGGGATGGTTTTTTTTAATCCTAACACAATAGAACCCATTCTTCCAGACAAAACCTTATTCATAGATGAAGTTATTATCGATCATAAAAGCACTTATTTTAAAGATACAATTGTCTTACAGAATAATTTTGAAAGAGTAACTTTTTTTATTGATTCCCCTTATTACGGAAACCCCTATAATCTAAATTTAGAAGCCAGACTTAATGGGGTAAACAAAAGTCTCTGGGAAAAAATAAGCGCTAATAAACGTATTTCGTACACCGCTTTACCGCCAGGAGAATATACATTGGTCATAAGACATCTTCCGGGTTTTAATTCAAAATACCATTATAAAAAAATAACGCTGATCGTATTAGCTGCTTTTTATCAGACCTTATGGTTTAAAGCCCTTATGTATTTTATAGGCCTTGCGATAATTTTCTATTTATCAAGAATCCGCTTCTTGTACATAAAAAATAAAAATAAAGAATTAGAGCAAATAATTGTAGCCAGAACCCAAAAATTAGCAACCGTAATTACAGCATTAGAGATTTCAAAAACCAATCTGACACAAGAAATTCTTCAACAAAAAAGGTTAATAGAAACAATAAGCCATGACATCAAGAGCCCATTAAAATACCTCGTTCTAACAGTCCATCATCTGTATAAAGATTTAGATAAAATGAACAGTATATCCCTTCAAGAACAGGCTAAATCAGCTTATAAATCGTCATTTCAATTGTATGTTTATGTTGAAAATCTCGTGAAATACTCCAAAATATTTATTGAAGACAAAAAATTAGAAGAAAATAGTTATTCCTTATATGATTTGGTTGCTATAGAAATTCAGCTTTTTGAAAAAATGGCATTGTCTGAAAATACAATCATAATTAATAGCGTGAATAGAACCGAATCCTTAAAAACGAACAAAAAAATAGTATCTATAATTATTCATAATCTTTTTGACAATGCGTTAAAAAACACCACAAACGGTACTATCGAATTACGATCCGAGACTAAGGGTAAAAAACTCTCTTTCAGCATAAAAGATAACGGAATTGGGATGGATAAAGAACTAATTGATTACTACACGACTCTTTATGAAAAACAAACTCTACAAAAAGAAATTTCCAGAAATTATGGACAGGGTTTACCCATGATTATCGAATTACTTGGTATAATTGAGGGAGAAATAAAAATTACTAGTCCACCTGACAGTGGAACAAGCATCGAAATAATTATTGATACAATCTAATTTTTATTGATTTTAAAAACATCGATCAAGGCAACAACATTCTTAATTTTAAGTTTTTCGAAAACTCGGTTTTTATACGTACTAACAGTTGACATTTGAATTTTCAACGTATTAGAAATCTCTAGATTACCCAATCCTTCAACTAATAATCCTGCAATCTCAAATTCTCTTTTAGACAATTTTTCTAGGGGATTCAATGGTGTTTTATTTAGTGCGGAAGCTACTATTTTGTTCATTACGGCATCCGTAATGTATTTTCCGTTTTCTAAAATAGACAGAACAACCTGAACAATTTTTTTTTCGCTACTCAATTTATTCAAATAGCCGTTAGCCCCGGAAATAATATACCGACAAGCATATAGATCTTCTTCATAAGCTGAAAAAATAAGTATTTTAATATTAGGTCGTATCAACCTGATATCATGGATCATATCTGTCTTTTTAGAACCAGGAATATTTATGTCCAAAATAACCAAATCAAAATAATTTTCTTTTAAAATTAAAATTGTTTCTAAAAAATTTTCAGCGTTAAATATTTTTAAATTTTCAATCTCTTGTTTTAAAACAATAGAAATTCCAGTTCTTACAACCAAGTGATCATCAACTAATAGAATTTTATAGGGCATAATTTGTTTAACTTTTATATTAAACTAATTTATTTACGAAAACAATTTAGTATAAAATTATTTTTTTTGTTTAAACACTGAAATACAATATTTTAAGTTAGTAAACAGTTACAAAGATAGCTTAATTTATCTTAAAATCTAAAATACTTCTGCCTTGAGCTCTTTCCTAAAAACTACTACTATTGTTAAAAATAATAGAAATAAATGACTTATCGTCAATTAAAATACTAATATTATAAATCTTAAAATAAAATTTTAATACTATTGTCACTTTTTTAATAAATTAAAACAACTACTATTAACCGATATTTTTAAAAAAAAAAGTAATAAACTAAAATAAATAGATGAAATATAAAATTCTGCTTTCAAAAAATCCTTTAATATCTAAAAAAACAAATATCTCACCAAGTGCTCTTTTATAAGCCTCACCCCGTAATTACACAAAAAAAAGCCGCTAAAAAACCGAAATATATCGGTTTTTTAGCGGCTTTTTTTTTAACTTATTTTTACAAAGTAGCCATGTCGATTACAAAACGATACCGGACATCTCCCTTTGTCATTCGGTCATACGCTTCATGTATATTTTTGATATCAATCATTTCTATTTCAGAAACAATATCATGTTCCGCACAATAATCTAACATTTCCTGAGTTTCAGGCAAGCCTCCTATAAGTGAACCTGCAAGACTTCTTCGTCCGCCTATGAGACTAAAAGCTTGAATTTCATAAGGTGTTGGTGGTACGCCCACACAAATATGCACGCCGTTTACTCTCAATAATGACAAATACAAATTTAAGTCGTGTGGCGCAGAAACAGTATCCAGAATAAAGTCAAAAGAACCAGCTACACTTTCGAGTTGTTTAGCATCTTTAGTAACGATAAAATTATGTGCTCCTAATTTTCTGGCATCGGCTTCTTTATTTGCTGATGTACTTAAAACGGTAACTTCAGCTCCAAAAGAAACTCCAAATTTAACCGCCATATGTCCCAAACCTCCCAAACCAAGAACGGCTAATTTATGCCCTTTCCCAACTTTCCAATGTCTCAATGGAGAATAGGTTGTGATTCCGGCACATAATAAAGGCGCTACAGCAGCCAAAGGCAATTTATCTGAAACTTGCAAAACAAAATCTTCGTGTACTACAATGGTGTTCGAATACCCACCATAAGTAGGTGTTTTTCCGTCTTGTCCCAAAGCATTATAGGTGTCTGTTCTTCCTTTCAAACAAAATTGCTCTAATCCCTCTTTACAGTTTTCACAACTTTTACAAGAGTCTACTAGGCAACCTGTCCCTGCTATGTCCCCTATTTTAAACTTCTTTACGTGGCTTCCTACCTTTACCACTTTACCTACAATCTCATGTCCCGGAACCATTGGGTAGATCGATCCTCCCCAATCGTCTTTGATTTGGTGCAAATCACTGTGACAAACGCCACAAAACTCAATGTCGAATTGTACGTCATGTGGTCCTACTTCTCTTCTTTCGAAATCCCAAGGTGCTAAATCTGTCTTGGCATCTTGAACTGCGTATCCTTTTGTAGCTATCATTTTCTTTATTTTCATTAAAATTATTAAATTTATCTTGAAAAATAAGTTGTCAAAATGTTAAATAAATCGAAAGAAATTATAAATGTCTCCTCCAGAAAAGAATACCTTGTAGTAATTGGATAGCCAATAATGCTTTAAGTCGATAGTTTTATTTATTTTTAAGTTTTTTTAATCGACATCCATCAAAGCACAATCTTATAAAAATCACACTCGATACTATCGGCCTTATCATTTTGGTTACTATCCAATAATCATGACATTGCTGGCCTTCGGTATTTATTTTAGTTGTACCAAAAAAGATTCTTTAATATGAATATTTATTAGTGCACTCTTTGTAATGCTTTTTTGCTTAACCTTTATGTTGCGCTAACATTATGCGTTGACCTTACAAAACCGAACTGTCCATTTAGAACTTCGGTACCGTTATTTTTCTTTTACTGAAAAAAGATTGGAAGATTTTGAATTTCAATTAAATATCTATCAACTGTTTGCGTTGCATTTTGTCTCAGATTATTAATTTCCAGCGTTAACACAAAGAGCACAGAATGAAAATCTTTCGGCAAAGGAAATTAAAAAAACGACCAGGCACTGGAAAGCGGCTGATAAAAGAGTTTAAAATTCTAAAAATAATAAGACTAATTTATCCAATCTAACAATTTCGAATTTTGTTTCTTTGTGGTGAAAAGAAAACAATAAAACTGAATTCAAAACCTAAAATGGCAGAATATTATCTAGATACTGAATACAAATACATTACTTACGAGGAAAAAGAAGTCAATTTTAAGGAATTTGAATGCTGTACTTTTACCAATTGTAATTTCTCCCAATGCGTTTTTGTGGCGGTTACTTTCATTGATTGCACCTTCAATGATTGCACTTTTAGTAATGCCAAAATAAATTATGTTGCCTTTAGAACCGTAACTTTTAATCGGTGTGAAATCAAAGATGTCAATTTTGCCATGTGCGATAAATTAATTTTCGAAATCGCTTTTAAGGATTGTATTTTGGATTTCTCTAAATTTTATACGTTAAATATAAAAGGAACCTCCTTCTCCAATTGCAGTCTTATTGCAGTCGATTTTATGAGCACTGATTTGACCACAGTTGTTTTTGAAAACTGCGATTTATACCGTTCTGAGTTTGCAAAAGCAATTGCCAATAAAGCTGATTTTAGAACCAGCTATAATTATACAATTGATCCCCAAACTACAAAATTAAAAAAAGCCATTTTCGCTTTAGAAGGTGTGAAGGGATTGCTATACAAACATGAAATCATAGTTAAGTAGTAATTATAAAATTATTATTCCGTATTCTATAGTAATGATTCTATTAATTTATTGGGCAAAATCAGTATCGTAGGTAACCACCAATAAAGTTTGATTTTTCTCCTGAGTCAATTTATTGAAAACATCAAAAACCAAGTCACTGTTTTTCTTGTCTAAATTCCCTGTAGGCTCATCCCTATTATAATGAACGGATCATTCATCAAAGCACGTGCAATTGCCACGCGCTACTTCTATCCACTACTTAATTGATTAGGCATTTTCAAAGCTTGGTCTTCCATGTTCAGTGTTTTCAAATGTTCCATAGCGTAATGCTCTTATGCTGTATCTGTATCTTTGGCTAATTTCATCCCCGGAAGCATTACATTTTTCAACACATTATATTCTGCCAATAAGTAATGAAACTGAAGCATATAACCAATTTTTTCATTTCGGATTACTGCTAATTCTTTGTCGGTTTCCCCCGTACTAAGTTCGTTATGAATTATTCTGTTGTACTTCATCACCTCTTAGTTCAAATAGTGAATACCCTTTATTGATAGGTCGTCCGGCGATACTAATTACTTTTTGCAGTGTATCATTTACGGTAGCATAAACCGTGTACTATCCATCTGCTTTTATAACTCCCGATGCGTGCACAATTTCCATAACTTCTGCTACTGAGGGTTTAATTGCTGCTACTTTATTTTTAGAACAAGAAGCCAAGTGATCACTAATACATTAAATATGGATGGTAAATTCAAACCCATTTCGCTTCTTATTTAACTTTAAAGTTGTTGCAAATTAGTTCTATAAATAAACGACAATATCTATTTTGAAAGACCATTATTGCTTATCGCAAATTATCAACTAAAAAGCGTTGTTCAATAAGCAATCTGTGGTGATTAGAGCTTTTTTTCCATTCTGTAGTCTTCCATTTTATACCCGAATTCTAGTTCAATATCTTCTTCGGCAACAATTTCAAACCCTATTTTTTTATAAAAAGACAATGCGTTGTTGAATTTATTTACGTTCAAAGAGACCGCAACCGAATTATTTTCTCTAGCCAAATTTTCAATTGTATCAATCAGTAACTTCCCTGCTCCTTTTCCCTGTGCTTCAGGAAGCAAATAAATCTTGTGCAGCCGCGTTAGGTTTTGATCTAAATAATTGTGTGAATAGGAGGCAAAACCAAGGCAAAATTCATCCTGATGTACCAAAAGAAAACGATGTCCTTTTTGGATCAAATTTTCAAGTAATGTGTGCTCTGAATAAAAGAGTTCAAGCATATAGTCAATCTGCTCTTTTGACAATATGGCTCCATAGGTTTGAGGCCAAGTTTTATAGGCAATCTCCTGAATGGTTTTTAAATCTTTCGTAGTAGCTTCTGCTATTGTTACCATTCTGTTTTTTAGTAATATAATTAAATCACATCGGTTTTTGGAATAAAAATATAAAATTTAGCTCCTACATTTGGCTTTCCTTTTACTTGTATAAAACCATTGTGGTTGTCTAAAATTCTGCTGCAAATAGCCAGTCCCAGTCCGGTTCCTGAATATTTAGAATCAGTTTCCAAGCGCTTGAACAAAAGAAATATTTTTTCGGCATATTCCTGTTTGAAGCCTATTCCGTTATCAGTAACAACAATCTTATAATAATCCTCTTTATTGCTTATTTTATACTCACGGACTTCTTTATCCGTAATGTTTTTCGAGGTGACACTGATTTCAGGAGCACTATCTTCCTTACTGTATTTAAGTGAATTGGAAATCAAATTTATGAAGAGCTGTTTAATTTGAAAAGGTATTGCGGTAATGGTTGGTAATTTACCTATTTGAATTTCGGCTTTTTTCTCTTCAATGTTTGATGATAAATCCTGGAGTATTTCGCCCAAAACTACATTCAAATCCGTTGTTACAAAAACTTTATCGCCTTTTATGGTTCTGGAATAATTGACTAAATCAATTAATAACGTTTGCATTCTGTTAGCTGCCACACGTACTTTAGAAAAATATTCCTTCCCTTGTCTTGAAATCAAGTCCAATTCTTTTTCTTCCAGTCTGGAAATGAACATTTGAATCTTACGAAGCGGTTCTTGCAAATCATGACTTACAATGTTATTAAAAGCTTCCAGTTCTGTATTAATATATTTTAGTTCTTTATTATTTTCTTCTAATTCAAGTGTCTTTTTATACTGATTAGTGATGTCATAATTTACTCCAATTTTTATTAAATCTCCTTTTCCATTAGTAGTAAAACTTCCAACACCCATAATATATTTGACATCACCGCTTGGTGTTAAAAACCGGAATATCATAGAGGTCGACTGGTGGTTTATCAAAGAATCCTGGTGTACTTTAGTTACATATTCTAAATCATCGGGATGTATGTATGGAATCGAATTTTCTATATTAGGTTCGAAAGCTTTAGGCTCAACTCCCATTAAACGGAATAAATTATCTGAAAAAGTATACTTTTTTGTTTCTATATTAACCATCCAATGTCCAAAACCTGCTGTTTTTTCTGCAGCGTTGTAAGATTCGTTTAGTAAATTTAAGGCGTCATTTGCTTTTTTGAGTTCGTCAATATCAACATTCATTTTTTGAAAGGAAAGCAATAAAATCAAAAGCGAGAGGATGACTAATAGAAAAGCCGTAATTAAGGAGTCCTGCAATTCAAATTGATGGTTATCATTTTGAAATTTTGTTTTTCTACTTTCCGAAAATATAATTTCAGTCACAAAGGATTTCATTTCTTCAGTGACTTTACTACTTTCGAGTAACTTTGCATTTAAATCAATCGGGCCGGAATTTTTACTTTTAGCAATAATGTAGGTTTGTCTGAATAACTTAAAGCGGTAATCGATGATTTTTTCGAGCTGTTCAATATCTTTATTTCTCAAAGCGTTATTAGCGGTCAACTCTTTTAACTTTTTGATGCTTTCCTCTATTTTTCCTCTGCTCAAAAACCGATTTTCAATATAGCTGTCCTCTTTTGTTATGATGAAACTCCGCAAACTCGTTTCGTAAATACTGATAATAGACAAAAGTTTCTCTAATTCGATTTGGGTTTCATTTGAATTTGCAATTAATTCAACTGTTGAATCCAGTTTTTCCATTTGAGAATAAAACATCGATGCAATATAACAAACCACAACGATTGCGATGGTCAAAGCTATTTTAAATACTTGAGAATTTTTATAGATTGTTAAAATTTTCATTTATTCTTTTTTATATGCTAAAGAAAAAAGTTTCTATGTTGAGTCCTGAAGAATGAAATTGCCAATTCATGTGTACTACTTCCTTGATTACTTTTTTCAACTTTATAAAGTCATTTGGCTTTTTAATATAAATATTGGCTCCTTTAATAAAAGTATCTTCAATATCTTTCTCTGAGGAAGAAGTAGAATATATCGCAATTGAAACCTCTTTAAAGCGGCTGTTGGCTCTAATCTCATTCAAACAATCCAGTCCTGTTTTTCCGGGCATATTCAAATCCAGAAATAAAACATGGGGCAACTTACTTAATGGATTTTCTAAATAATCCATCAGGTCTTTACCATCTTTAAACAGCGTTAAATCATTATTCATTTTGAGTTCTTGCAAAGCTTCACTAAAAAAAGTGCGATCATCTTCATCATCATCAGCCAGAAGAATATGCATTGAATCTTGGTGTGCAATCATAAAATAGGGAATTATTTTTTAAATTTTATTTATTCTTTGTTTGATAATTTCCTTCTTTTACCTACAATTCTTTTAAACAAGGAAGGAGTTAATCCGGTTACTTTTTTAAATTGCGTAGACAAATAGGCTACACTGCTATAGTTTAACTCATACGAAATCTCCGTTAAAGTCAGTTTCTCTTCAATTATTAATTTTTTTGCTCTTTCAATCTTTTGAATAATAATAAAATTCTCAATAGAGGTATGGGTATATTCAGAAAAAACATTAGTGATATAACCGTATCTGAAGTTCAGTTTGTCTGCTAAATATTGAGATATCGTTACGTCCGGAAATTTATCTTTATCGTACACTATTTCTATAATAGCATCTTTAATTTTTTGAATTAATTGTGCTTTTGGATTATTGATAATTTGAATCCCATATTTTTTTAAAACATCCTGAAGTGCGTTCAAATCCTCTTCTGAAATAGCATCCACAATTTCAATTTGCCCTAAGTCTAAAAGTTGATAATTAATCTCTAATTTTTCTAATTGCTCTTGCAATATAGCCCTGCAAGCTATGTTTCCATCATAATTAAAATTGAGCTTCATAGCAATAGATAATTGTTAGAATTAAATTTAAAAACATAAATATAAATCAAAAAATATGAATTTACAGCAAAAAAAAGTAGTTTAGAATTAAAACAGCACTCTTTAAAAAGAAATAAAACACAAATTACTGATTACTAGTGTAATTACGCGAATATAAATTTATTTACAATAAAAATATAAACACAAAAATAGATTTTATCCATGGATTGTTTCACTATTTCCATAATTTGTTATAACATTTTCCTCAAATTCCAACCATTCTCTCCATCGTTTTTCAACATCGATTCCTACCCCATATTTACGTGCATAGGTTATAAAAGTGGTATAATGTCCTGCTTCACTTTCCATTAAATTCCTATAAAAAACAGCTAATTCTTCATCGTTGATATTCTCTGAAAGCACCTTGAAACGCTCACAGCTTCTGGCCTCTATCATAGCTGAAAACAATAACCGTTCCACTAAAGCAGAAATCCTGTTTCCGGTAGCGTTTTTTTTCATGTACAGATACAGTTCATTGACATAATCATCCTTACGCTCGCGTCCCAACTTTAGGCCGCGTTTGATGATAATGTTATGTACTTGCTCAAAATGATCAATTTCTTCTTTGGCCAAAGCCAATAAATCCTTCACTAGATCCTGATGCTCGGAGTTATTGGTGATTATTGTGATCGCATTTGTGGCTGCTTTCTGTTCGCACCAAGCGTGATCTGTGAGGATTTCCTCAATATTTTTTTCTACAATATTGACCCATCTGGGATCTGTTGGTAATTTTAATCGTAGTACGGACATTTTTTTAGTCTTAAAGTTAGAAAGTCTTAAAGTTAGAAAGTCATAAAGTTAGAAAGTCATAAAGCCGAAAGTCAAAAACTAAGACAGAATATTAAATTCTAATCAAGGACTTTCGACTTTCGACTTTAAAAACTTTAAGACGTATTTTTTAGTATACGAAGATAGCTCTTTCGCTCATCATTTCGTTTACTTTATTGGCTACTTCTTCGATAATGTTTTCATCCGTATGGTTCATTAATACCCGGTCTATTAATGCCACAATGGTTTCCATATCTTCCTCAACCAGACCACGAGTGGTAATAGCTGGCGTTCCTACACGAATACCTGAGGTTACAAATGGTGATTTATCATCAAAAGGTACCATGTTTTTATTCACAGTAATTTCTGCTTTTACCAATGCATTTTCAGCATCTTTTCCAGAAATATTTTTATTTCTTAAATCAATAAGCATCATGTGATTGTCTGTGCCGCCAGAAATAATTTCGTACCCTCTTTTTACAAAAGCATCAGCCATAGCATTAGCATTTTTTTGCAATTGTAACGCATAGGTAAAAAATTCATCTTTCAAAGCTTCGCCAAACGCGACTGCTTTTGCAGCAATAATATGCATTAACGGACCACCTTGATTTCCTGGGAAAACGGCCAAGTCTAATAAGGAAGACATCATTCTGATTTCTCCTTTTGGAGTGGTTAAACCAAATGGATTTTCGAAATCTTTACCCATCAAAATTAATCCTCCACGAGGGCCACGCAATGTTTTGTGAGTTGTGGTAGTTACAATATGGCAATGGGGCAATGGATCATTCATCAAGCCTTTGGCGATTAGCCCAGCAGGGTGAGAAATATCTGCCAATAAAATAGCGCCAACACTATCAGCAATTACTCTGAATCGCTCAAAATCCATATCACGAGAATAAGCCGAAGCGCCTGCAATGATTAGTTTTGGTTGCTCTTTAGTGGCTATTTCTTGAATCTTATCGTAATTTAACCGTCCCGTTTCTTTGTCAACACCATAAAAAGACGGAGTATACAAACGACCAGAGAAGTTTACAGGAGAACCATGCGTTAAGTGCCCACCATGAGACAAGTCAAAACCTAAAATTTTATCTCCTGGTTTAATACAAGCGTGGTAAACCGCTGTATTGGCTTGAGAACCAGAATGTGGCTGTACATTTGCATATGCAGCACCAAATAATTCTTTAGCTCGATCAATAGCAATTTGTTCCACAACATCAACTACTTCACAACCGCCGTAGTATCTTTTGCCGGGATACCCTTCAGCATATTTGTTAGTTAAAACAGACCCAGCTGCTTCCATTACTTCATCACTTACGAAGTTTTCCGAAGCGATAAGTTCTAATCCGTGAATTTGTCTTTCTTGTTCTTCCAGAATAAGGTCGAAAATTTGTTCGTCGCGTTGCATTTCTTTGATTTTCGTTAATTTTGATGCAAAAATACAAAAAAACGTTTGGTTAATAGTTAGATTATAATATATTTGATGAGTAATTTTTTAACAAAATAATTAACAAAATATGCCGATAACAGCTAACGATACCAATAGAAAGTCCTGGCTAGAAGTACCATTCAATAATGATTTTCCCATTCAAAATATTCCTTTTGGTGTTTTTTTAACCAAAGAAAACATCGTAACAGTTGGAACTAGAATTGGAGATTTTGCAATCGATTTGGGAGCTTTACAACAATTAAATTATTTTGAAGGGATAGAACTGACCGATGATATGTTCATGCAGGATACCTTGAATGATTTTATATCTGATGGTCAAAAAACATGGCGTTTAGTACGAAACCGAATTGCGGAGCTTTTCGATATAACCAATTCAAAATTACAAGACAATCCAAAAGACCGTGATATTGTAATTTTTAAAATGGAAGATGTCGAAATGCAGTTGCCCGTTTTAATTGGTGATTACACGGACTTTTACTCCAGTAAAGAACATGCCACAAATGTCGGGAAGATGTTTCGCGACCCTGAAAATGCATTACTTCCCAATTGGCTTCATATTCCTGTTGGATATCACGGCAGAAGTTCTACGATCGTTCCTTCTGGAATACCTGTGCACAGGCCTATGGGACAAACTTTACCTACTGGGGAAACCACACCAGTTTTTGGTTCTTCCCGGTCTGTTGATTTTGAACTCGAAACCGCTTTTATAACAACAGATGTTAATATTATGGGAGAGAATATTTCTGTAAGCGAAGCAGAAGATTATATTTTCGGAATGGTTTTATTGAATGATTGGAGTGCTCGTGATATTCAAAAATGGGAATACGTGCCGCTAGGCCCCTTTTTAGCAAAAAACTTTGCCACTTCTATTTCACCCTGGATTGTTACCATGGATGCTTTGGAACCCTTTAGAACAAGGGGACCCAAACAAGAACCAACGCCACTTCCCTATCTGCAACAAAAAGGAAAACATTCTTTTGACATTAATTTAGAAGTAGCCATTCAACCTGAAAAATCAGAAGCAACTGTGATTTCACGTTCGAATTTCAAATATATGTATTGGACCATGAGCCAGCAATTAGCACACCATACCTCTAATGGTTGCCGAGTAAATTCTGGCGACATGATGGGTTCAGGCACCATTTCGGGCCCTACACCAGACAGTTACGGTTCCATGTTAGAACTATCATGGGGCGGAAAAAATCCCATCAAGTTAAAGGATGGAACTGAACGTAAATTCATTAATGATAATGATACTGTTATTATGAAAGGATATTGTCTAAACGGACGAGTACGTATTGGCTTTGGTGAAGTTTCCAGCAAACTGCTCCCTCCTTTTGTTCGCAAATAAAAAATAAAATACTCTATCAAAAACCTAACAATTGTACGCTTTTTGTTGGGTTTTTTATAGCTTTTTTTTAAGCTTTAAACTAAAAACCAAAAAAACCGCTTAAAATAAACTGCCGGAACAACACCATTATTTAATACTAAACCACAGGAAAAAAATCATCTTTTTATTCTCTTTTTTTGTACTACTCTCTTCACGTATCGTAAAGCAAACCCAAAACTTGTTAAGCTCCGGAAATTACGATCAGGCAATTGATAATGCGATTTCGAATTTGAATACCAATAAAGGCAAAAAAAGCAAGCAGGAATATGTTTACCTGCTAGATGATGCTAAATTTTAAAGGTTTTGATTATGTTTCGGTTTACACTAAAAACGAAACAAATATGATTATTCCGGTTCGTCTTCAAAATGATTTGTTGGACTTCAGCACATTGGAATTAAACACTAAATGGACTGATTACCTCAGCAACAAACAAAAAGGAATTGGGTATGATTATGGAATGGCAATCCATTTTAGATAAATTTATATTTCGTCAGCACAAATTAAAGAAAGAGAAATTGTAAAATAACGCATCATCAAAGACGGTGTCAAGAAACTGATTGATACTACTGGGAAAGAAGTTTTAGACTAAAAAGGAAAAGTGGTTACGGTGGATAACCTCAAAACTATAAATGCCTCTTACAAAGGAGACCGACTCGCCACTGATGATAATTATTCTTATTTTGACAGAAGTCCAATTCCTTTTCCTAGTAGCGAACAAATGGTTTATGATACCGGAAAAGATTTAAAACCTAAAATTAGAGAAATCATCAACCAAAACGAGTTTAGAAACTGATGTTCTCAGGACTTTACGATTCGATAAACGCCTTGACACTTATACCTGTAAATGCGTTTTTCTTGGATTAAAAAAAAACAACAATCCATTAAAATTTTGTTACAAAAGACAAAATTAGCGCTGTGTTATCAAAATATGTGTACTTTTGTACTAATGAATAAATTAAGTTTACATATCATTTCTTTGTTACGGACAAACAGTCGTTCTACTTCTCCCGAAGTACGGATACTATCAATATAGTACCCAAAAGCTGTTTCGTATCTTTATTCATTTTATTTTTTTGTTTTGAAATCATCGCCATTTTCCACTGGATCAATCTATCCACAAATTAAAACTAAGGCATCATTAGTGTACTTTAATCCATTTTATCGTACTGCCCTGAACCGTTTTGATAAAATAATAGATTTTAGAAAAAATGCATTTCAAAAAAGACCCCTAAATCATTTTATAACTCAAAATCCAGCTTTTGAAATGAACATTTCTATCATAACAACTCAGGAAGAACATTATAAGTATTCGCAGGAAATATGCGAAACCATAGAATTATCCGCACTATTGAGAGGCACAGGAATTGCTAAAAGAACTCCTGAATACATCCAAAAAAAAATGGAAAACAAAGATGCTGTTATCGCATTAATCGATGGAAAATTTGCTGGTTTTTGTTATATCGAAAGTTGGGAACACGGTAAATATGTGGCCCATTCGGGATTAATTGTTCATCCTGAATATAGAAATTTAGGTTTGGCAAAAAAAATAAAATCATTTGTTTTTGACTATTCTTTAGAGAAATATCCGAATGCCAAAATATTCGGAATTACAACTGGACTAGCCGTTATGAAAATCAATTCTGATTTAGGTTACAAACCAGTTCCCTTTTCGGAATTGACGACTGACCCTACCTTTTGGGCCGGTTGTAAAACCTGTACCAATTATGAAATTCTAAAAAGTAAAGACAACAAAATGTGTTTATGCACCGGAATGTTGTTTGATCCAAAAGAAAAGCTAAAACATCCGCCAAAACATCCATTTAACATAAGAGTTCTCAATAGATTAAAATCAATTAAACAAGCGCTTTTCTTAAAAAAATAATCCCCTCCCCAGCCCTCCCCGAAGGGGAAGGAGCCGAAGAGAAAAATAAAATAATCATAACAAAAAATTCCCCTTTGCCAGTTTCGGCTTCCCCGCCTTCGGAGGGGCTGGGGGGAAGAAAAAACAATAATTATGAAAAAAGTTGTATTAGCTTTTAGCGGAGGATTAGATACCTCATATTGCCTAAAATATTTAAAAAACGAAAAAGGATATGAAGTTCATACCGTTCTTATAAATACAGGCGGATTTGATGATGCCGAACTAGCTGCTATTGAAGAAAGAGCCTACGAATTAGGAAGTGCGCAACATGCAAATCTTACCATCGTTGATAAATATTATGACAAAGCCATTAAATATTTGATTTATGGAAATGTATTAAAAAACAATACCTATCCATTATCAGTGAGTGCCGAACGTGTTTTTCAAGCAATTGAAGCGATTAAATATGCAAAATCTGTGGGTGCCGAAGCGATTGCCCACGGAAGTACTGGTGCAGGAAATGATCAAATCCGTTTTGATTTAATTTTCCAAACCATTGCTCCCGAAATTGAAATCATAACTCCTATTAGAGATTTAAAATTATCAAGACAAGAAGAAGTTGATTACTTGGCTAAAAATGGAGTTCATTATTCTTGGGAAAAAGCACAATATTCCATTAATAAAGGATTATGGGGAACCAGCGTAGGTGGTAAAGAAACATTGACCTCAAATCAAACTTTGCCAAGTGAAGCGTACCCTTCTCAACTGCAAAAAACTGGAGAAGAAAAAGTGACTCTACAATTTGAAAAAGGACAATTAGTAGGCATCAACGGGACATTGGATACCCCAACAAAAAACATCGTTGCCTTAGAAAAACTGGCAAATGCATATGCTATAGGTAGAGACACGCACGTGGGCGACACCATTATCGGAATTAAAGGAAGAGTTGGTTTTGAAGCCGCTGCACCTTTAATCATCATCAAAGCACACCATTTGTTAGAGAAACATACGCTAGGTAAATGGCAACAATACTGGAAAGAACAACTGGGAAACTGGTACGGAATGTTGTTTCATGAAGGACAATTTCTAGATCCTGTGATGAGAAACATCGAGGCATTTCTGGAAGATACCCAAACCACAGTTAACGGAACTGTTATCGTTTCTCTAAAACCATATCACTTTACATTGGACGGTATTGAATCTGAAAATGATTTAATGAATACCACGTTTGGTCAATACGGAGAAATGAACAACGCATGGACCTCAGACGATGCCAAAGGATTTATAAAAATTCTGGGAAATGCCCAAAACATATTTTCATCAGTAAACAAACTAACCCATGATTAATATTGGAATAATTGGCGGTTCAGGTTACACTGCGGGAGAACTCATCAGAATATTGATGTTTCATCCCAATGCTACACTTGATTTTGTTTACAGCACGACAAACGCCGGAAAACCACTTCATGTCGCGCATCACGATTTAATGGGTGATATCGAAATGAATTTTACCGATACTGTAAATCCAAATGTGAATGTAGTTTTCTTATGTTTAGGACACGGTAAATCAAAATCGTTTTTAGAGAACAATCAATTTGCGAGTCATACCAAAATTATCGATTTAGGAAATGATTTCAGATTAACAAAAGATGCAGCTTTTGATAGTAAAACTTTTGTTTACGGTTTGCCTGAATTGAATAAAGCGGTTATCAAAAACGCTCAATTTATCGCTAATCCAGGTTGTTTTGCGACAGCAATTCAACTAGCATTATTGCCATTGACCAAAAATGAAATGCTTACGACTGATGTTCATATCAATGCCACAACCGGAAGCACGGGAGCTGGAGTCTCGCCTTCGGCAACAACACATTTTAGTTGGAGATCTAACAATATGTCACATTATAAAGCTTTTGAACACCAACATTTAGGCGAAATAAACCAAAGTGTCAACCAATTGCAGGCGGATTATACCAGTGAATTGATTTTTGTTCCCAACAGAGGGGATTTTGCCAGAGGGATTTTCGCAACATTATACACTACAATCGAAGAAAGTCTAGAAGATATAGTTTCAAAATATGAAGCTTTTTACAAAGACCACCCTTTTGTAACAGTTACAACCACTGAAATTAACATGAAACAAGTAGTTCAAACAAACAAATGTATTATTAGTTTAATGAAAAAAGGAAACCGGTTATTGATTACTTCAGTAATTGATAATTTGACAAAAGGAGCCTCAGGTCAAGCCGTACAAAACATGAATCTACTATTTGGACTGGATGAAACCACAGGTTTACATTTGAAACCAAGCGGTTTCTAGAGGTTTATTTGGTTAATCGTTAATTCGGTTAATCGATTAAACAAATAACCAATTAACCGATTAAACTTAAAAAAAATGAACTTATTTGACGTTTACCCATTATACAACATCACACCTGTAAAAGCACTAGATTGCACTATTACAGATAAAAAAGGAGTAGAATATTTAGATTTATATGGCGGTCATGGGGTAATTTCCATTGGACACACCCAACCGGAATATGTTGCCAAATTAAAAAATCAATTGGATAATATTGGTTTTTATTCGAATGCGATTCAGAATCCATTGCAAGTAGAATTAGCAGAGAAATTAGGAAAACTCTCCGGATTAGAAGACTACGATTTATTCTTGTGCAGTTCTGGAGCTGAAGCCAATGAAAACGCTTTGAAATTAGCCTCTTTTCACAACAATAAAACAAGAGTAATCGCTTTTGATAACTCTTTTCACGGAAGAACTTCGGCAGCAGTTGCGGTAACAGATAACAAAAAAATTATTGCTCCAATCAATGCACAACAAATCGTTACTTTTTTGCCATTGAATAGCATCGAGTTGGTAGAAAACGAACTAAAAAAAGGAGATGTTTCTTCTGTTATAATTGAAGGAATTCAAGGAGTTGGAGGTTTAGACCAAGGTACAACTGAATTTTTCCAGGCTTTAGAAAAAATATGTGCAGCATACGATGCCGTTTTAATTTTGGATGAAGTGCAATCAGGATACGGAAGAAGCGGAAAGTTTTTTGCACACCTACATCATGATATCAAAGCAGATATTATTTGTCTGGCCAAAGGAATGGGTAACGGATTTCCTATTGGCGGAATCTTGATTTCTCCAAAATTCACAGCGAGTTATGGATTATTGGGAACTACTTTCGGTGGAAACCATTTGGCTTGCGCCGCTGGAATTGCTGTTTTGGATGTGATTGAAAGCCAAAAATTAATGGATAATGTAAATGACGTTTACGCCTATTTTTTAGAAGCAATTAAACAAGTTCCTGAAGTTATCCAAGTAAAAGGAAGGGGATTAATGCTAGGAGTAGAATTTGATTTTGACGTAAGTGCACTTCGTAAAAAAATGATTATAGACAAGCATATTTTTACCGGAAATGCGAACAATAAAAACTTATTAAGAATCCTTCCTCCATTGACAATCAAGAAAGAAGCAATTGATACTTTTATTGTAGCTTTACAAGAAACATTGGCAGAATTGAAATGATTTTTTAAACATATAAGTCATCTAACCTCTTAAACTTTGGTGCCTTATATGTTTATATTTTTTTAAAATAGTAAACCAAAAACTAATGAACCACGTATTAGCAATAGAAAAACGAAATGCCGTTTTAAGCCATATGGCTAAACTTCTTGAACTAGAAAGAGCCAACCTTAAAACGGTGAATCAACAGGATATCAATAATTATTCTGGGGATGATTTGGCTATGGAAAAACGTTTACTCGTTGATGACGCCAAAATTGACGGTATGATTTTGTCCCTGCAACAATTAACCAGTCAGGAAGATCCTATTGGCGTAGAACGTTTTAATTTCGACCATGAAAACGGAATGAAAATCATCAATAAAACAGCGGCTTTTGGAACCATAATGATTATTTATGAATCCAGACCCGATGTTACTGTTGAAGCTGGCGGAATCGCTTTTAAATCCGGAAATAAAATTCTATTGAAAGGCGGAAAAGAATCTTTGCAATCCAACTTGAAAATTGTGGAATTGTGGCATCAGGCTTTAATAACAAACAATGTATCAAAGGAATGGGTGGAATATTTGAATTACAATCGGGAAGAAACACAAACGTTTTTAGAAAAACCAACGCAAAAAGTGGACTTAATCGTTCCTCGTGGTGGCGAGAACTTAATCGCTTTTGTAAAAAAACACGCTACTTGTCCCGTAATAATTAGTGGTCGAGGTAATAATTTTGTGTATGTAAATGCTGATGCAGATTTAGAACAAGCACTTGCTATTATAATTAACGGAAAAACCTCAAATATTTCGGTTTGCAATGCTTTGGATAAAGTTTTAATTGATACAAATCTTGAAAACTGGGAAGCTTTTGCAAAAAAAATAACTACCGAATTACAACAAAGAAACGTTACGATTTTGGGAGATGAAAGCATTTCCAGAGCAACAGCTGTTCCTCAGATTGAATCGGATTTAATTTGGTATGAAGAGTTTTTAGATTATAAAATTGTTATTGGAACAACGAATTCGGATCAAGAAGCGATTGACAAAATAAATAAATATTGTGGTGGACATTCCGCTTCGATAATCACAAAAAATGATGCAATTGCCCAGGAATTCATGGAAAATATAGATACGGCGGCCGTATATCAAAACGCCTCTACCCGATTCACGGATGGAGGACAGTTTGGTTTAGGTGGCGAATTGGCGATAAGCACGGACAAATTACACCAACGTGGGCCAATGGGCTTGCAACATCTAGTTACTAATAAGTGGTATATTTACGGAAATGGACAAATCAGGTAAAAATTAGTAGAGACAAGTTGCGACTTGTCTAAACAAAAAATAAAAATGGCCAAAAAAAGAATTTTATTAAAGTTAGGAAGCAATACATTAACCAAAGAAACCAATCACATTTCGAGAGGAAAGATTGAAGATATTGGAATGCAAATAGCAGTTTTACAAGACGAGTACGAGTTTATCATTGTGAGTTCGGGCGCGATTGCTGCGGCCAAACAATTTGTAAAACTGGACAACCACGACAAAGATGTTTTTGTAAAACAAGCACTAGCTTCGATTGGTCAGCCACATTTAATGCGGATTTATCATGAAAATTTCCGCGATTTAGGATTGCTGATTTCGCAATGTTTACTTTCTTATTCTGATTTTGAAAAAGAACAATCTAAAGTAAATATCGTAAACACCATCAATGTGTTAGTCAAAAATAATTACATCCCAATTATCAATGAAAATGATACCGTGGCAACGGATGAGATTCGGTTTGGTGATAATGATAAATTAGCTGCTCTAACAGCCGTTTTATTAAATGTTGACCTTCTGATTATCGCCACCAATACGAATGGGATTTATACCAAAGCATCCATCCATGATGCCGTTCCTGAAACCATTTCTTTGGTAACTGATTTAAAAGTATTGGAAAAAGAAATCGGCGATTCAAAATCCTCACACGGAACTGGCGGAATGCAGTCTAAAATTGAAGCATCGGCAATCGCCAAAGCCGCTACTATCGAAACCTGGATTGTAAATGGCTTGGAAGACAATTTTATTTTGAAAGCTTTAAAAAACGAAATACCATTTACTAAAATTGTATAAATGTTGATGCGGTTAATCGTTAATTCGGTTAATTTATTAAACACACGAGCAAAGCGAACTGACGAAGTAAATAACCGATTAAACAAATTAAGATAATGAACTACATATCCATACAAAACATAGATTCGCTCGACGAATGGGTGAAACAAGCCTTAAAAATCAAAAAAAAACCACTTAAAAATAAAAAACTGGGTAAGAACAAAACCTTAGGAATGTTGTTTTTTAATTCCAGTTTAAGAACACGTTTGAGTACACAAAAAGCAGCTTTAAATTTGGGAATGAACGTCATGGTAATGAATTTCACCAGCGAAGGTTGGACATTAGAATTTGAAGATGGAGCCATCATGAACTCCGGTGCTTCGGAACATATTAAAGAAGCGGCTGCAGTAGTTTCTCAATATTGCGATATAATTGCCATCAGGGCTTTTGCCGGATTGGTAGACAAAGAAAAAGACAATGCCGAAACCGTTCTTATGGGTTTCTTAAAATACGCCACGGTACCGGTTGTCAATATGGAAAGTGCTACAGGACATCCATTACAATCACTAGCCGATGCAATTACAATGGCTGAACACAAAACGGAACACCGTCCAAAAGTAGTTTTGACTTGGGCACCACATCCTAAAGCTTTACCTCAAGCGGTACCCAATTCCTTTGTGGAAATGATGCAATTACAAGAGGCTGATTTTGTAATTACGCATCCTGAAGGCTACGAATTGAATCCTGAAATCACGAAAGACTCCAAGATTGAATACGACCAAGACAAAGCTTTCGAAAACGCCGATTTTATCTATGCCAAAAACTGGAGCAATTATAACGAGTATGGTCAGATTACAAATTCCGACCCAAATTGGACCGTAACGACCGACAAAATGAAACTGACCAACAACGCTAAATTTATGCACTGTTTGCCAGTAAGACGTAACGTAATTGTAACGGATGAAGTGATTGACAGCGAAAATTCAATTGTTATCGAACAAGCCAATAATAGAACCTATGCCGCGCAATTAGTGTTGCAGAAGATTTTAGAAAGTGGAAAATAGAGAAAAGATTTTTAAAATATTAAAAATGAGTCCAAAACCCAAAACCCATAACCTAAAATCCCTTTCAATCATAAAAATTGGTGGAAATATTATTGACAACCCAACGGAATTAGCACAATTTTTATCCGATTTTTCTAAGATTGAAGGCTATAAAGTACTCGTTCATGGTGGTGGAAAATCAGCTACCAAAATGGCTGAAAGTATTGGTTTAATTCCTCAAATGATTGATGGAAGACGCATCACCGATGCCGCTATGCTTGATGTAGTTGTGATGATTTATGCAGGTCAGATCAACAAAAATATTGTTGCCCAATTACAATCAAAATTAACCAATGCGATGGGGTTCTCTGGTGCTGATGGAAATTTAATTCAATCGGATAAAAGAAACCATCCTACAATCAATTATGGTTTTGTGGGCGATGTAAAAAAAGTGAATACGGAATTGTTGGAAACATTGCTTTCAACTGGAATAGTTCCTGTATTTTGCGCGATAACACACGATGGAAAAGGACAATTATTAAACACGAATGCCGATACCATTGCCAGTGAATTGGCGATTGCTTTATCGGAAGTTTTTGATGTCACTTTGAATTATTGCTTCGAAAAACCCGGCGTTTTATATGATGCCGAAGATGATTCTTCCGTAATCGAGAACATAAATCAAGAGTTGTATTCTAAATTAAAAGTCGAAGGCGCCATACATTCTGGCATGATCCCGAAATTAGACAACTGTTTCAACAGTTTATCCAAGGGAGTTCAAAAAATAAAAATTGGTCATCACCGAATGTTGAAAGATTCAAAGGCAATTTGCACACGCATCAAATTATAAAAAAAGTTGAACACAAATTTCACAGATTTGCACAAAATTTTTTATTTCAATTAAAAAAAAATCTGTGAATCCGTGGCTAAAATAAGTATGAAAAATATAGAAATCCTTACACAAGAAGCCATTTCGCTATTAAAAGCACTGATTGAAACGCCTTCATTTTCAAGTGAAGAAGACCAAACTGCACTTTTAATCGAAAATTGGTTTACACAAAATAGTATTCCTTTCGAAAGAGAGAATAACAATATTTGGGCTTTCAATAAACATTTTGATACCACCAAACCTACGCTATTACTCAATTCGCACCACGATACTGTAAAACCAAACCAAGGTTATACTAATGATCCATTTGAAGCTATCGTAAAAGACGGCAAATTATTTGGACTGGGAAGCAATGATGCGGGAGGTTGTCTGGTTTCACTTTTAGCCACTTTTGTACATTTTTATTTGAATGAAAATCTGCCTTACAATATTGTGATAGTCGCTTCGGCCGAAGAAGAAAGCAGTGGAAAAAATGGATTAAACAGCGTATTGAAACATTTACCGGAACTTGAATGTGCCATTGTTGGAGAACCTACTTTGATGCAATTGGCCGTAGCCGAAAAAGGATTATTGGTACTCGATGTCATCGTAAAAGGCACTGCAAGTCACGCTGCACACAACAATCCTGACAATCCTATTTACAATGCGATACCCGTTATCGAATGGTTTAACAGCTATCAATTCGAAAAAATATCGGAGGTTTTAGGTCCTGTAAAAATGACCGTAACACAAGTCACTGCAGGTAAACAACACAACGTAGTTCCCGCCGAATGTCATTTGGTTGTCGATATCAGAGTGAATGATCGATATAATAATCAAGAAATATTAGATATTGT
The DNA here is from genome assembly GCF_003968755.1 of Flavobacterium sp. RSP15. Classification (GTDB taxonomy): domain Bacteria; phylum Bacteroidota; class Bacteroidia; order Flavobacteriales; family Flavobacteriaceae; genus Flavobacterium. The sequence continues at coordinate 381,163 of NZ_RYDL01000001.1, forward strand.
AAAAAAACTTTTGACTGCCGAAGTCAATCCCCGTTCGATGCATTTAAATGCGTCATCAATTCCTGTTGCACACGAATTAGTACAAGCCGGAATCGCATTGGGAAGAACCACGTACGGCTCGCCTACCCTTTCGGATCAATCGGTTTTGAGTTGTCAATCCTTGAAATTAGGACCTGGTGAAACCCTGCGGTCACACTCGGCAGACGAATTTATATTTATAAACGAAATAGAAGAAGGAATTCAATTGTATATCAAAATACTAACTGATTTTTTTAAATAATAATTATAATCTGAAGGGACAAGTCGCGACTTGTCCCTACGAAAAAAAAATAAAAATCATGAAACTTTGGGAAAAAGGAATACCAACAGATAAACAAATAGAACATTTCACCGTTGGTAACGACAGAGAACTGGATTTAGTGCTGGCAAAATACGATGCTTTAGGTTCTATAGCACATGCAAAAATGCTGAGACAAATTGGTCTTCTAACAGACTCCGAAACCGTTTCTCTGGTTTTGGCTTTGGAAGAAATTATAAGAGACGTTGAAAACGGTAAATTCGAAATCGAAGACAGTTTCGAGGACGTACATTCTAAAATCGAGTATCTATTAACGGTAAAATTAGGCGATGCCGGAAAAAAAATTCATACTGCTCGTTCTCGTAACGACCAAGTTTTGGTAGACGTTAATTTGTATCTAAAAGACGTGGTTAAAGAACTAAAGCAACAAGTAAAAAGTCTTTTTGATTTGCTAATGGAGTCGGCCGAAAAACATCAAAATATTTTATTGCCAGGATATACTCACCTTCAAATTGCGATGCCTTCTTCTTTTGGAATGTGGTTTTCTGCTTACGCCGAAACCTTAATTGATGATGTAACGATGCTGAATGCCGCTTTGAAAATTGTAGACCAAAATCCATTAGGTTCGGCCGCAGGTTACGGAAGTTCGTTTCCTATCGATAGAACATTTACAACAGAGGAATTAGGATTTGAGACCTTAAAATTCAATTCGGTTGCCGCACAAATGAGCCGTGGAAAATCAGAAAAAACAGTTGCTTTCGCCATGAGTAGTGTAGCAGCTACTCTAGCTAAATTTTCTATGGATGTTTGTTTGTATATGAGTCAGAATTTTGATTTCATCACTTTGCCTGCCCATCTTACAACAGGCTCGAGTATCATGCCGCATAAGAAAAATCCGGATGTTTTTGAATTGATTCGTGGAAAATGCAACAAGATTCAAGCATTGCCATACGAAATTACTTTAATTACCAACAACCTTCCTAGTGGTTATCACAGAGATTTACAATTATTGAAAGAAGGTTTATTTCCAGCAATTCAAAACCTGAAAGCATGTTTAGATATCGCTATTTTTGCGATTAAAGACATTAAAGTCAAAGAACACATTTTAGACGATAAAAAATACGATTATTTGTTTACGGTAGATTCCTTAAACGAAATGGTTGTTGCAGGAATGCCTTTTAGAGATGCGTATAAAGCCGTTGCTGAGCAATTAGAAAATGGTACTTTTCAATCTCCAAAAGAAACTAAACATACGCATGAAGGAAGTATTAATAATTTGTGTTTAACAGAAATTAAAGAAAAAATGACTAGAGCCTATTAAAAGCATTAACGTCATCATATCAAAAAGCACTATAAATAACAGTGTTTTTTTACTTGTAACTTCAGCATGAAACTAAATTTAAAGCGTTGGATTTATAGAATCAAAATATAGTTTGACAACTTGTTTGGTCCGGCAAATAAATTCAATTTCTAAAAATTAAAACTTGATTATATTTAAAAAAAAGTTTTTCAACTTGTAAAATTTACGACTGCGTTTATCTAATGCTCCCCTTTATTTGCGTTCTAAAATATAAGTAGCAAAATAAACTTTGCTGTCTGTTATTCTATTTTTAATAATAAAATCGGTTTTGCTTAAAATTACGTTTAAGATTGTATCATTATACTTTCTAGATATTTCCATCAAAATCCTTTCACCTTCATAAAAATCAAATCTTTTATTGATTTTAGTAATGTAAACTTGTTGCGCTTTGGTACTAACCAAAAAGCTTTTGGCAATTCCTTCTCTCTCCTTATATTCGGATTGATGTTTGAAAAATTTTAAATCAAAATTAGCTCCTAGTTCTTTATTTATTCTCTCTAATAGATTTAGATTGAAGGCGGCAGTAATTCCTTGACTATCATTGTAAGCTGGAAGCACAATGGAGGCCGGTTTAATTAAATCAACACCTAAGAACAATTTATCCTTCTTTTGTAAATTATCACTTAACTTCAACATAAAATTGGTAGCGACCTCATCAGACATATTTCCAATATTTGACCCTAAAAACAGAATCACTTTAGGTTTACGATTTTCTTTTAATAATTCTAAAACCTCAAAATAATCACCTTGTTTTGTACTGATAGAAAGGGATGGCATTTCTTTATTCAAATCTTTCTCTAAGTTGTCTAATGCATTTTGAGAAATATCAATAGGCATATAATCAAACTTATAATTTAATCGGTTTAATTCTCGTAAGAGCTCTTTAGTTTTTAAACCATCTCCAGCACCTAATTCTATCAACTCAAAATAGGTGTCACGATTCAGTTGTAAAGCGTCAATAATAGACTGACTTTTTGTTTTAAAAATTTCATGTTCTGCCCGTGTTACATAATATTCCGGTAAATGCATGATTTTAACAAATAGGGCATCGCCTTTCTTATCATAAAAATATTTTGATGGCAATGACTTTTTAATATTGCTTAATCCTTCATCAATTTCTTTTTTAAAATAATCAACAGTAATGCTGTCGTTCATAATTTTCTTTATCGTTTTTGCTTCAGTCATCTCTATTTGATTTAATATTTCTAATTTTAATGTGTTAGTACTTAATCAGTTCTCGTGTATGTTAATTGTTGATCCTTTGTTCGTAATTATATTTTTAAAAAATGTAAAAACTATACTGCAGTATAAAAAGCTAAAAGGTAAAGCCATAATGATTAATAAATTGCTAACACCATTTAGGAGTTCACCGGTTCCCAGAGCAGTAAGTCCAAGAGCTGTAGAAGTGATTATAAGTCCCCAGCCCAGTTTATGACTCTTAGAAGGATTTTCAGTTTCATTATCGCTAAACATTCCCAAAACAAATATTGCCGAATCAATAGAATTGATAATAGAAATAAGCACCAATAATCCTGCAACAAAAAAGGTAATAGAGTAAAACGGAAAATGCTCTAGAAAAACAAATAATGAAATGAAAACATTATCAAACTGCGTTTTATCCCCTAAAGCAATAATCTCAAAAGCTGAGTTTGCAAATATCGAAAACCATATAATAGTTGCGATTGTTGGAATAAAAATTGTTGTAATTAAAAACTCTTTTATCGTTCTACCTTTAGATATTCTTGCGATAAATATTCCGGTAAATGGTACCCAAGCTAACCAAAAAGCCCAATAAAAAACGGTCCATTCTTCTGTAAAACTTGGAGCAGTTTTGTAACTTCCAAGTGACAAACTCATTTCTACAAAATGAATAACATAATTATAAAAAGCAGCGGCACTTTGATACAAAAAAGTTTTAAAATTCAGAAACAAACCAATAAACAACATAAGTATAATAGAAAATGTGAAGTCGAAATCAGCTAAAAATTTAATAACCTTGTTTAATCCTGTCAATGCCGAATATGTAGAAACAATTCCGATAAGAACGACCATTAACAATAAAAAATTTGTTCCATAATTTACTTTAAAAGCATATTCAATACCATTTACAACTTGCGCAGTTCCTAATCCTAATGAAGCTACAACACCAGTTATTGTGATCAATACAATGAATATTGTAGCGATGAATTTTACGGTTTTATTTTTAGTATAAGGAACTATGGCATCCAATAAATTGGGCGTTTTTTTCACATAAAGATTATATGCCACAATTAAACCAAACAAACTATACATGGCCCAAGGCGTGAAACCCCAATGAAAAAAAGTATATTGCAAAGCAGTAACCTTACCATTTACTGTTGCAACGGGAGGATTGTTTAAATAGTAAGTTGGCTCTTGCACTGCACGTAACAATAATCCTGAACCCATGCCCGTGCTATATAATAGGGCAACCCAACTGAAATACGAGAAAGCGGGTTTTTCATTACCTAAACGTTGCTTTCGCAAAGGCATAAACAAAATAACCAGTGCTGCGATAACGCTTATCAATCCCACCCACAAATAATAAGTACTAAAAAGAGATAATAAAACTTTGTTCACATTGTTCCAAACTTGCGTTAAAAAAGTGGGAGCAAATAAACCAGTAAGAAAGAAGAATAAGCCAAATAACGCTCCATAAAATAGCAAGCTGCTTTGACTTGAATGATCATATAATTTTTTAATCAAAACTTTATTCTTTAGTGATTAATTTCAAATTTTCTAGCATAGTGGGTATAAGTTCACTAACAGTAGGATGCAGGTGAATGACATCTCTTAAAACCGTGTAAGGCTGTTTAGCATACATTAAATTAGTAATTCCGCTAATAATTTCATCACCACCAACACCTAAAACACAAGCTCCTAAAAACTGATTTGTTTCTGCATCAATTATCGCTTCCATAAATCCTTTAGTTTCTCCTTTTTCTTTGGCCCGACCTATTTTATCCATCGATCTATGCCCAATTAAAACAGAAAAACCTTTCTCCTTAGCTTCCCCTTTTGTCATACCTACTCTTCCTAATGGTGGATCAATAAATAATCCATAAGTAATAATTCTGTCACTAATTTTACGTTTTTTAGCTCCCAGAACATAGTCTTCTACAATTTGGAAATCATTATATGAAGTATGAGTAAACGCTCCTTTTCCGTTGCAATCTCCTATCGCAAAAATACCTTCTACATTAGTTCTACAATAATTATCAATTGTAATGTATCCTTTCTCATCACAAATAATTGAAGTTTTTTTTAAATATAATGTATCTGTATTTGGTAACCGACCTACAGCCAGCAGTAAATGGGAACCACTAATTTCTTTATTTGCTCCATTTATCTGTACTGAAATTAGTTTATCATTTTGAGATACACTTACTTCTTTGGCATTAAATTCTATCGCTATTTGTTCTTCTTGCAAAATTTCGGCAATAGCGTTGCTTACATTTTCATCTTCCTTGCTAATAAGTCGATCACCGCTTTCAATGATGGTTACTTTGCTACCAAAACGCTTAAACATCTGACCAAATTCTAATCCTATGTAGCTTCCGCCAATGATTATTAAGTGCTCCGGTAGCTTTGTCAACTGTAAAATATCGACATTGGTTAAATAATCTACCTTCAAATACTCTTTAGGAATAATCGCTCTTGCTCCCACATTTATAAAGATTTGTTTTGCAGTAATTTTACAATCATCAACTTCAATTTGATAATTTGAAATAAAGTTAGCTTCACCCCTAAAAAGAGTAATTTTATCATTTTCAGCAATACTTTTCTCAATACCTTCTCGTGAAGCGTTCACTAAAATCTCTTTTCTTGCTTTTATTTTCTCAAGATTGGCTTTTGCACCAGCTGGAATTTCGACCCCCATTTCTTCACCGTGTAAGCTATCCCATATTCGCCGTGCACTTGCAACATACGCTTTTGTAGGAACACAACCTGTATTAACACAAGTTCCACCAATAAAACTTTTTTCTATTAGTGCAACTGTTCCTTTTTTAGAAAGGCTAAAAGCCAAAGGTACTCCCGCTTGCCCGCTGCCAATAATGATGAAATCAAACTCTTTCATAAGTTTATTTTAAGTAAAAAATTTATTCTTCGATTGTGACATTTTTCCAAAATGCTAGGTGCTCTTTTATTCCCATAGCTGCCTCTTTTGGTTCCTTATAGCACCAAGCAGCATTTTCACCTATTTCATCGTCAACTTTTACGGTGTAATAAGAAGCCGTCCCTTTCCATGGGCAAGTTGAATGGTGATTCGTTTCTGTAAAACAATCCCAATTCACGCTTGTAAAAGGAAAATAGTAATTTCCTTCAACGACCACAGTTTCTTGACTTTCAGCGATCACTACTTTGTTAAATATTGCTTTCATACTATTGATATTTAATTATTTTGCTAGTCGCAATCCGCTAAATTGCCAACGCATGTCTGGCGGGAAAAAATTACGATATGTTTTCCTGCTATGTCCCTCGGGCGTTGCAACTGAACCGCCGCGAAGAATCATTTGATTTATCATAAACTTACCATTGTATTCGCCTAACGCGCCCGGTAATTTACTGAATCCCGGATAAGCTAAATAAGCGCTGTTTGTCCATTCCCATAGTTGCCCCCACTTAAATTTATCACTTGCGATTTCCCATTCAAATTCGGTTGGTAAACGGCAACCCTTCCATTCGCTAAAGGCAAAAGCTTCATAGAAACTAAGGTGCATTACCGGTAAATCTAGATCTAATTTCTCTAAACCATTCAAAGTATAGTTCCACCATTCCTTATCTATTTTATGCCAATACAATGGCGCTTCAATCTTATTGCTATTTATCCAACTCCAGCCGTCATCGTGCCAAAAATTAAAGTTTATATAACCTCCAGCCATAATAAAATCTAAATATTCACGATTTGAAACTAGCTTTGCACTTATTCCAAAATCACCAACATAAACTTTGTGACGACCCAATTCATTATCAAAACAAAAACCATTTCCTTGATGCCCTATTTCATATAAGCCTGCATTAATGGAGATAAAATCGTCTGCTTGAGTTTCAAGTTTAGTTTTCAAACTATCTTGATAGATGGGCAAAGTAGGTTGGTTTCCAAAAATATACTTAATGTCATATACTAAAAGTTCTTGATGCTGCTCCTCATGATTTATTCCGATTTCTACTATAGCTAAAATAACTTCACTTGGAATAGTATTTAAAAAAGTAACCATAGAATCAGTAACGTACTTTCTATAGCTGTAAACTTCAGCTACAGAAGGCCTAGACATTAAACCTCTTGACGGGCGTAAAACCCGTTTTCCTACATTATTGTAATAGCTGTTGAACATAAAATGATAGTCTTCATTGTAGAGAACGTAATTTGTATCATATTTTGTAAGTACAAACTCTTCCCAAAACCAAGTAGAATGAGCTAAATGCCATTTTGGAGGCGATACAAATTCACTGGCTTGAAGAGAATAATCTTCAATATATAAAGGTTTACAAAGTTGCTCTGAATTTTCTCTGATTCTTAAAAAACGATCTATCATACTGAGTTAACTTATCTATTAAATTTATTTCACAAGTTACTCAATTGACTTTGCACAAAAGTTACATTATTAAAGTCATTTATTATATAATTATGATCAAATTTTATGGATTACTGAGTGTGAATTATTATCAGCGATGATTCTGTCGTGTGAATTTAACATGAACTTTTCAAGAATTGAAAGCGCTGTATCATGCAAATAATTATCTAAATGGATTGGAGTAATCAGGATTAGAAATATAATTTTTTAAGAATAATTGAAATAAAAATCGTGAGTGGAGTAGATGAAAAACGAATCTAAAATAATTCACATCGGGTAAAACTCTTCGATTTAGAATTTTAAAATGCCACGAACTCCCTTAAAATACTATATTAAGGGAATTCATGGCAAATTGTGTAACTTACAATAAAATTATACTTTAGCTTTCAACGATTCAGCGTCAATATCGCTATGGGAAACATTATAAATAGCTTTTCCGTCTTTTATTAAAATCAATTGTGGAGATTGATGGGTCACGCCAAAACGATTCGCAATTTCATTAGAAATATCACGATGCGTTATTAAATCTAAAAAATAAGGCGTAACTTTATCTGAACTATTGAACTCATTTTCAAACTGTTTTAGCGCCATTCTACTTATACTGCATCGCGCACTGTGTTTGAAAATGGCTACCGGTTTTTCATTTGAAATAGCGATAATTTCATCCAGTTGTACCAAATCAGTTAATTCATTCCAGTTGATTTTTTTTTCTTTAAAATCCTTGTTGTCTGAACTATTAAAAATATTTTTGAAAAAACTCATAATTGTCTTTTTTTAAGACATTTTGACTTTAAAGTATGATACCAATCATAAATTTTCTGTCAATTTGTCTGTATTATTGTATTGGAATATATATTGAATATAATTCGTAAAGTTAAGTAAAAGCTACAAAACAATGTACCATCATGAACATAAATAAATTCACCATCAAATCCCAGGAAGCCATTCAGCTTTCGCAACAATTGGCACAAAGCTATGGGCAACAACAAATAGAAAATGAACATATTTTTAAAGCTATTTTTGAAGTCGACGAAAATGTGGCACCTTTTATTTTAAAAAAACTGAATGTAAATGTGCCCTTGTTTCTTCAAATATTAAACAGTACAATCCAGAGTTTCCCAAAAGTTTCTGGTAGCGAAATTATGCTTTCCAGAACTGCAAACACCACGTTGAACGAAGCCGAAATTATTGCCAAAAAAATGAATGATGAATTCGTTTCTGTGGAGCATTTAATTTTAGCAATTTTTGATTCTAAAACTAAGGCTGCCCAAATCTTAAAAGACCAAGGCGTGACCGGAAAAGGGTTGAAAGCTGCTATCGAAGAATTGCGAAAAGGAGAAAGAGTGACTTCTGCCTCTGCTGAAGAAACCTATAATTCCTTAAATAAATATGCCAAAAATCTTAATGAATTAGCTCGAGCAGGGAAACTCGATCCAGTAATTGGTCGTGACGAGGAAATACGCAGGGTATTACAAATTCTAACCCGAAGAACTAAAAACAACCCAATGCTCGTGGGAGAACCAGGAGTGGGAAAAACCGCCATTGCTGAAGGATTGGCACACCGAATTGTAGATGGAGATGTTCCAGATAATTTGAAAGATAAAATCGTTTACTCGCTTGATATGGGAGCTTTGATTGCTGGCGCCAAATACAAAGGAGAATTTGAAGAACGATTAAAATCCGTGGTGAAAGAAGTGACTTCTGCCGAAGGCGATATAGTTTTATTCATTGACGAAATCCATACCCTTGTAGGAGCCGGCGGTGGCGAAGGCGCTATGGATGCGGCTAATATTCTGAAACCGGCTTTGGCTCGTGGAGAACTTCGTGCCATTGGAGCCACAACATTGGACGAATATCAAAAATATTTTGAAAAAGACAAAGCGCTCGAAAGACGTTTCCAAAAAATTGTGGTCGAAGAACCGGATACCGAAAGTGCTATTTCTATTTTGCGCGGAATTAAAGAAAAATACGAAACGCATCATAAAGTCCAAATCAAAGACGATGCTATTATTGCCGCTGTCGAACTATCGCAACGGTATATTACCAACCGTTTTCTTCCAGATAAAGCCATCGATTTAATGGATGAAGCCGCTTCAAAACTACGTATGGAAATCAATTCGAAACCCGAAGAACTGGATGTTTTGGATCGAAAAATCATGCAATTGGAAATTGAAATTGAAGCCATTAAACGAGAAAAAGACGAAAGCAAACTTAAAATTTTGGGAATGGATTTGGCCAATCTCAAAGAAGATCGCAACGAAATCTACGCCAAATGGAAATCAGAGAAAGACGTTGTCGATAATATTCAAGCCGTAAAAACGGAGATTGAAGACTTTAAATACGAAGCTGAACGTGCAGAACGTGAAGGCGATTATGGAAAAGTAGCTGAAATTCGGTATGGTAAAATCAAAGAAGCACAAGAACGTTTAGCCATTTTACTCAAGGAATTACAAGAAAACCAATCCGGAACTTCGTTGATAAAAGAAGAAGTCACTCGTGAGGACATTGCCGAAGTAGTGGCTAAATGGACCGGAATTCCAGTAATGAAAATGCTTCAGGGCGAACGAGAAAAACTACTGAAACTGGAAGATGAATTGCATCACAGAGTCGTAGGACAGGAAGAAGCCATTGAAGCCGTAAGTGATGCCGTACGCAGAAGCCGCGCGGGATTGCAGGACATGAAAAAACCGGTAGGAACCTTTCTTTTCCTTGGAACTACGGGAGTTGGTAAAACCGAATTGGCGAAAGCATTGGCCGAATACCTGTTTGACGATGAAAATGCGATGACCCGTATTGACATGAGTGAATATCAAGAACGCCACAGCGTAAGTCGTTTGGTGGGTGCGCCGCCGGGATATGTAGGTTATGATGAAGGCGGACAATTGACCGAAGCCGTGCGTAGAAAACCGTATTCTGTAATCTTATTGGATGAGATTGAAAAAGCCCATCCGGATACGTTTAATATCTTGCTACAAGTTTTGGATGAAGGACGTTTGACAGATAACAAAGGGCGTTTAGCCGATTTTAAAAACACGATTATCATCATGACTTCAAATATGGGAAGTCAAATTATTCAGGAAAAATTTGAAAATCTAAAAGGAAGTGTGGAAGCGGCAACCGAATTGGCCAAGATAGAAGTTCTAGGGTTGCTAAAACAAACGGTGCGTCCTGAATTTATCAATCGTATTGATGAAATCGTAATGTTCACGCCATTGACTACTAAAAATATAGCTCAAATTGTAGGTTTACAGCTAAAAAGCGTAAGCAAAATGTTGGCACAACAAGGCATCACGATGGACGCGACTCCGGAAGCTATTGCCTACTTATCAGAGAAAGGATACGATCCACAATTTGGAGCCAGACCCGTGAAAAGAGTGATTCAAAGAGACGTGCTCAGTGAATTATCCAAAGAAATTCTATCCGGAAAAATAACAACCGACAGCATTGTGTTGATAGATGCTTTTGATGGAAAACTGGTTTTTAGAAATCAAAGTGAGTGAGTTTCTTAAGTTTCTAGAAACATTTAAACTTATGAAAACACTGGTCGAAAGGCTAGTGTTTTTTTATACTTTACAGTTTTTTTGAAGTAAACCCGCTGATTTAATTGCTATTTTATAATTATTCTCCAAAAAAAGTAAAAACGACATTCCAACTTTAATTTATACCTGCAACTTCACAAGTTGGAAAGTGTACAATTGGAAAATTACACGAATTGGCTATAAAACAGAGTTTGTTTGCTTTTTTATGCAAGCTAAGTGCCTCTTCTACTTTTTCTTTGTTAGTAATACGAACTTTTGGATTCAGTTTAATCACAATAAAGCGCCCGCTACCGTCGTCCGAAACCTCCAGAGTTGCCTCTGCCTCGTCCGTATAGGTTATCACGTCGATACCCTTTTGTTTACAAACATACAAGTAAGACATCATGTGACAGGATACCACGCTACTCAATAACAGGTCTTCAGGATTGTACAAAGCAGGATCTCCTTTGAAAGCTTTAGCAGCCGAAACATTTAAAACAGCCTTACCATCAATAGTTATGGTATGACTTTTAGTATACGTCGCCGCTTCCTTCTTGGAAAAAAGCCAATCTAATTTAGCTTTAAATACATGTTTGAATTCCATTCTTATTTTTATTTCAAATGTAATTAAAAACAGTATCGCTACTACAGAAAGATTTTGGGTGAATATTAACTAAAAATTTACCTGTTTTATAAATAGAGTAAATCAAAAAGTAGTAGCTTCGCATCACTAAACAATCAATATGCGCAGATTAGATTTGGGTACAACAATACCAAAATCCGCGCTGTAAAAAACAATCAAAATGGCATCAGGTTTTTTCGCACTATTAGATGATATCGCAGCAATCATGGATGATGTTGCAGTAATGAGTAAAATTGCAGCCAAAAAAACGGCTGGTATTTTAGGTGATGATTTAGCCGTAAATGCCGAGAAAGCTTCCGGATTTATTTCGTCAAGAGAACTCCCCGTATTATGGGCAATTACAAAAGGTTCTTTCCTAAATAAAGTAATCATTTTACCCATCGCCTTTCTACTGAGTGCCTTTTTACCGGTAGCTGTTATCATAATTTTAGTACTTGGCGGACTTTATTTAGCTTACGAAGGCGCCGAAAAAATATACGAATACTTCTTCCCGCACGAACATGCAAAACACGAAATTTTAATGGAACTGTTGACCGAGGAACAAATTTTAGCTTTCGAAAAAGAAAAAATCAAATCAGCTATAGTAACCGATTTTATTTTATCAGTAGAAATCGTAATTATTGCATTGGGAACTGTAATTGGTAAACCCATTTCATCACAAATAATGGTAGTTTCCATCATTGCAATCATAGCAACCGTTGGTGTTTACGGCATTGTGGCCCTAATTGTCCGAATGGATGAAGCAGGTTTAAAACTGATGCAACTGAGTTCCAAAGAGAAAAGTTTTTCAAAAACGTTAGGAAATATTCTGGTACAAGCCTTGCCAAAAGTCATCAAAAGTTTATCCGTAATAGGTACAATCGCTTTATTATTAGTGGCTGGCGGCATATTTGTACATGAAATTCCGTTCCTGCACGACATACTACCACAAATACCGTCCATAATAACTGAATTTATAATCGGCCTTGTATTTGGTGCTATTGTCTTGGGAATTGTAACCCTGTTTAAAAAGATAATTGGCAAAAAGTAAAGACACTTTAGTCTCACTCATGAATATCAACAAAAACTGACTACTATAAATTTGTAACGGCAAGAGCAGAACACTTGCTTGCACAGAAAGTGATCTAAAGAACTGCACCAAAGAATTAAAGAATACCAATATACTAAAACAACTTATATATTCTGTGAATTGGAATCATCACACCTTGCTTTAAGATCACATTTTTGTCTGTAACACCCCAAACCGTTGTGTCAACTATTTTTTTTGATTCGTTATCCTCAAAGTAAATTTTAATTTTTGAATGTTCTAAATTACCCAATGCTAAAGCCCTGTTGATCTCACTTATTCTAGTTTTTATTTCGTCAACATCGTTAAGGACGTCTGTTTGTGGAAATTTAAGAAGAGTTATGTCTTCTTTATCGATGATTTTGAATTCTTCTTTCATAATTGTAAAAATTTAATAAATACTAAATTACAGTATTTTGGTAAAGTAAAAACTTGACCCCTTTTATTCGCTGTAATACTACCTACAAAAATAAAACCTCCTTGTTTTGTTAGTGCCAATTTTATATTAATTTTTTCTATGGCTCAAAATCTGGATGTTTAAAGTAAATGTTCTCTATATCCATGTACAAATTCTTTAAAAGTAAGTGTAAATCTAAAAAAACCAATAAATATGAACAACGACTAATTAAAATCCTAAAAAAAACACATTATCTCTATTTTCTACTCTTTATAAAATTCACTATTTTTGCAGTCTAAAATTTTAGTCATGCCAAACAAGAAATACAAAATAGCAGTCATCCAATTAAACCTTAATGATATTGCCGAAAACAATCTAAAAAAATGTTTAAGTTGGGTTCGTGATGCAGCAAATCAAGGTGCCGAAGTCATTTCGTTGCCAGAATTATATAGCAGTCATTATTTTTGTCAAAGTGAAGATGTAGATAACTTTGCTTTAGCAGAACCTTTGTATAGTACTTCTTTTATCGCTTTTAGTGCTTTGGCAAAAGAATTAGGAGTAGTAATTATTGTTCCTTTCTTCGAAAAAAGAATGGCAGGAATCTACCACAATAGCGCCTACATTATTGATACCGATGGTTCAGAGGCAGGATTATACCGCAAAATGCACATTCCGGACGATCCTCATTTTTATGAAAAATTCTATTTCACCCCCGGTGATTTGGGCTTTAAAACGATTCCAACTAAAAAAGGAAAAGTTGGAACGCTGATTTGTTGGGATCAATGGTATCCGGAAGCAGCTCGTTTGACGGCTCTACAAGGTGCTGAAGTATTGTTTTACCCAACCGCAATTGGATGGCATCCACAAGAAAAAGAACAATACGGCGAAAACCAACATGGCGCTTGGATGAGTGTGATGAAGGGACATGCGGTTGCGAATGGCGTTTATGTTGCTGCTGCAAATAGAATTGGCTTAGAACAGTACTTGCCTGATACGGCGGGAATTCAGTTTTGGGGATCTTCATTTATTGCTGGACCACAAGGCGAAATTTTGGCGCAAGCCTCACACGACAAAGAAGAAATCCTGATTGCTGAAGTAGATTTAGACTTACAGGAAAATGTGCGTCAGAACTGGCCATTTTTCAGAGACAGAAGAATTGATGCTTTTGGTGATATTACAAAAAGAGCCATCGACTAAATCGTCATTATATAATTAAAAAATCCCTGCTAAGAAATTATTCTAAGCAGGGATTTTATTTAAAACTTCTACTTTTAATTTAAATCTGGTTGAAATATTTTAACGGTACCGTCACCTTCACTGCTCACCACTACTAAACTTCTTTTGGTTGGACTTTTCGAAGCTGGAATAAAAAGTAAACCTTCTGGTGCATCACCTGTTTTTAAAATCTGTAAAAATTTTGGAGTTGCTGGAATAGTGACATCATACACCATAAGAGCATCTGCTCTTTCCAATCCAACGAAAAGAATAGTTTTTTGTCCCATTTTAGCAACAACAACTGATTCTGGTTCTACTGATTTATCATCACTTCGATTGTCATCATAGACACCAAACTCCTGCACTTTCTTGTCTAATTCATTTTTACTATCATAAACCATTTCTCCTGTGTTTCCATTCCAAATAGAGAACGAACGGGCTCCAAAAGAAACTAATTCATCAAAATCACCATCGCCATCCGTATCACCCATTTTGGTATTGATATTCAATCTTCCCATACTTGCCTCAGCTTTTAAAGCCGCCGCATTAGGAAACGCTAATGGATCCAGAACAACCGAAGAGCTGCTAATTCTTTTTACATCAACAAAAGCACTATATTCTCTAGCATCTCCTTCATTTGCAGTAACAAAATAAGGAATATTATTTATTTCAAAATTACTAATTGCATCGGGTTGAAACATTCCTTTAACTTTCCATGTATTAGCCAAAACACCTCCATCTTTATCACTAATATCAATAGCGTTTTCGGCAAGATTGTAGTCTTTAAAACCTAAAGGAAAAATCGTAGTGATCGTTTTGGTTGCCAAATCAATTTTAGCTACTCCGTTATTTTCCTGTAAAGTTACCCAAGCCGTTTTTGAATCAGCAGAAATCGTGATGTATTCCGGTTCAATATCTGAGGCAAAATTATTAGTTGGACTTGCAATTCTGAATCCTTTGGTTTTCAATGTACTCAATTGATTGCTAAAACTTCCGAAATTTAAAGTCGTCACTGCATAATTATTATTGACTGCGATAATCGAAACAGAACCGTCGGGATCTATAGAATACGTATCATTTGGCTCACCTTCATTGGCAGTCATGATATAATTTCCGTCAGGAGAGAAAGTAATCATATCCGGTAAAGCACCAACCGTAATTTCTTTGATGACACTGTACTTAGCCGTATCAAAAACGACCACCTTTCCTGCATCTTGCTTATTTGGTTTTGCTTCTAATGCAACTGCTAATTTGCCATTAAAAGTTGCAACGCTATTTGAAGTTCCATTAAACGGCGTTAAATCGATACTTGCTACAAAAACCGGACTTGATGGATTAGATAAGTCGATAACATCAATTCTATTCGTATTACTGTTGTTTACGGTAAATAACTTTTTAGAAACCTCATCATACGAACTTATTTCAGCAGCTCCAGCACCACCAATCACAATTGAACCAATTTCTTTGAAAGTGGCAGCGTTTTCATTGATCACCAACTCAGGAGATCCCTCTTTATCAGAGTCCTTTTCGCAACTTGACAATATCATAATTGCCGCTAATAGTGTAATCCCATATTTCTTCATAAGTGTATTTTTAATTTTTATCAAAAATAACTAGCTGAAGACCAACAAGAATTAACTAAATATTATATAATCATTACCAAAACTATTCTTATAAATTTATGAAATATCGGAAATGAATGGTTGCAAACTATTTTAAAATCCTACTGAATGTTTATATTTGCAGACTTTAAAATTAGATACGCTGTATGACTACAAATAATAGAAGATTTCCAGCTGAATGGGAAAAGCAACAAGGTATTTTACTTTGTTTTCCGCATAACGGTAAAGACTGGCCTGGGAAATACGAGACTGTTCAATGGGCTTTTGTAGAATTCATTAAAAAAGCAGCTTCTTTTGAGCAAGTCTTTTTAGTAGTTGCTGATGAAAACCAAAAAGAGAAAGTCAATATGATGCTGGAAACAGCTCATGTTGTGCTAACAAATGTTTCCTACATCATTCATAAAACCAACAGAAGTTGGATGCGTGATTCAGGTCCGATAATTGTCAAAAACGGAGCCGAAAGAGAAGCTTTGAACTTTAATTTTAATGGTTGGGCAAAATATAAAAACATTCAATTAGATAAATTTGTTCCTGCCAAAGTGGGAGAATTTCTGAATATTCCTATTACTCAAGTTTTATACAAAGGAAAACCGGTAATTTTAGAAGGCGGTGCGATTGATACTAACGGAAGAGGAACTTTATTGACTTCAGAAGAATGCTTGATGCATCCGGATATTCAGGTTCGGAATCCCAATTTCACTAAAGCCGATTACGAAGCCGTCTTCAAGGAATATCTTGGGATAACCAATGTAATTTGGTTAGGCAATGGAATTGAAGGTGATGATACGCACGGCCATATTGATGATTTATGCCGATTTGTGAATGAAGATACTATTGTGACTATTGTAGAAACAGATCCAACGGATAATAATTACAAACCGTTGCAAGACAATTTAAAACGCTTGCAAAATGCCAAACTAGAAAATGGAAAATCACCTATAATTGTGACTCTACCAATGCCAAAACGGCTGGAATTTGATGGCTTGCGATTGCCTGCCAGTTATGCCAATTTTCTGATTTTGAACAATTGTGTTTTGATACCTACTTTTAACGACAGTAACGACCGAAAAGCATTGAACATCCTTGCAGAATGTTTTCCTGATCGAGAAATCATTGGGATCAGTGCTACTGATTTTATTTGGGGTTTTGGAACATTGCATTGCCTAAGCCAGCAAATTCCTGAGTAAATTTAGAATAGAAAAATATAACACATAAAAAAGACTTGTGGATCTAATTCCTACAAGTCTTTTCTTTTTTTAATATTTTATGACTATTTATGTAATAACCATGGTATAATGTCGTATTTTAAAATCAGGATAAAATTATATAACAATCTGATTTAAAGCTGTTTTAATTAAAGTTAATTCTTTTGACTTTACGACTTTTAAACTTTCGACTTACTTATCTCTTGTAAACGGTATTTTTTGTCCATCAGGAATCAACATATCAAATCCCATTAGACTGTCATTAAATTCAAATTTAAGTCCCGCAAGTTTCGATGCAAACGTATTTTTTCCAGTTGGCTCCACGGAAAAGCTTGGATAATTGGTAATCAAAACATTTAACAACCCATTTTTCTCTGAAAAAACAATTTTTACAGGCGCCATTGATGTAGAAAAAGTTCCTAAATACCCATCCAGAATCACATCTTTTTCAATCAATCCTTTGTCTGCTGTCCAGGTGTTATTTGCTGTGTTGCTGTCCGGTAAAACATGATCCGGATCTAGTGTGATACTTTCGATTTCTTCCTTCGAATTGTGTTTAAAAGACCACGCTTTATTTTTTTGCCAAACTTCTACCGGCAATTGAACGCGCGTTATTTCTCCGCTTTTCGTTTTTACGTCTAAACTTACCGGCATAGCCATTTTTTCGAAGTTTTCAATCGAAATTACAACTCCTTGTTTTGGGTCGTTTTTCACGTATTTGATTGAATTAATCCCTTGGTCTAAACGCCAATTGTATTGAAACCAACCACGCCAGAACCAACTCAAATCTTCTCCAGCAACATTTTCTATTGTTCGAAAGAAATCGTCCGGTTGCGGATGTTTGTATGCCCAACGCTCAATATAAGTTTTCAAAGCCAGATCAAATCGTTCCGGCCCAAGAACTTGCTCTCTTAAAATCACTAATCCTGAACTTGGTTTCGAATACGCCAAAAGACCTATATTAGACTCTTTCATGTTATCCGGAGAACTCATTATGGTTTCCAGATTTGGACTCGTGTACACTTCCGCCCTTTGATGCATATCCGCACGCGGCTCTTTATATTCCCCATTATTAAAATCTACTGAACTCAATGAATTAATAAAAGTATTAAAACCCTCATCCATCCAAGCGAACAGTCTTTCATTGGAACCCACAATCATAGGAAACCAAATGTGTCCGAATTCATGATCTGTAACACCCCATAAATCTGCTCCTTTTGACTCCCAGCTACAAAAAACAATTCCAGGATATTCCATTCCGCCTTCATTTCCGGCAACATTTGTAGCCGCTGGATACGGATATTCTAACCATCTTTTTGAATAATTTTCTATAGTAGCCTTTGTATATTCTGTGGAACGTCCCCATGCGGCATCTCCGGCACTTTCTATCGGATAAACGGAAATTGCCAATGATTTTTTACCGCTAGGTAAATTGATTTTTGCTGCGTCTAAAATAAATGCTGCTGAAGAGGACCAAGAGAAATCACGGGCATTTGTGATTTTGTAATTCCACGTTTTAGTAGTTGCAGTAATCATTTTTGATGAATTTTTAACTTCGGCAGCAGTACGGATAAAAACTGTTTTATCACTTTGTTTTGCTTGCGCTAAACGCTTTTGCTCTTCGGTAGAATAGACTGTGGCAGAATTCAGTAAATCGCCGGAAGCCACCACAATATGATTGGATGGTGCTGTAATACTGACATCAAAATCACCATATTCTAAATAAAATTCCGACGCTCCAAGATACGGATTCGTATTCCAGCCTCGTACATCATCATACACACACATACGCGGATACCACTGTGCTATGGTAAAAATTTTTCCATTTTTAGTTTCTAAAACTCCCATTCTGTCTGACCCTTCAAAAGGAGCTATAAACGAAAAGTCGATTTTTATTTTAACTGAACCGCCTTTGGCATTTAATACTTGCGGGAGAAATACCTGCATTCTAGTATCCGTAATAATGTACTTAACTTCTACTTCAGTAGATTTTCCTTTTACAGTAGTAATTACTTTGACTGATTTTATTTTATGTCCGCCATCAAAAATTTGGCCTTGAGCCCCATTTCTACTTCCTGTAATTGGGACAACTGCATTTCCTCGGGAATCCGCTTTGAATAAATTCTGGTCTACATTCATCCAAACGAAAGCCATTTTATCCGGACTGTTGTTCGTATAGGTGATGATTCCTGTGCCAGAAATTTCGTTGTTTTTTTCATCCAGTTTTGCCGTTAATTTATAATCAGCGCTATTTTGCCAATATTCAGCTCCAGGCTGACCACTCGCAGATCGTGCACTTGTTCCGTTTTTGGAATAAAAAAACGGAGCAAAAGCATCGTGATAATCGTAGTTAGAAACTGCATTACCGGATGCATTTGCTGGGGTTTGCTGTGCCCAAATAGATGTAAATCCCAATAATAAAGCCAAATGCAGCATGACTCCGAGGCGAATTTTTTTCATTTTCTAATTGTTTATATCACAAATTAATGAAAAAAAAGAGGATTATGAACTATTGAGATCGAATTGATTCCATTTTAAATCAATAAAATCATGCATAAAGCGTATCAGAATTAAAAATTATAAAATATATTTACCCCAGAAAACCATTTTTAAAGTAATCCGGAAAAATAATTTTGACAACTCTAATTAAAAACTCGAATCTCACTGCCGAAATTAAACATTTTGGAGCTGAATTAATTTCTTTAAAAACAAACCACGATAGAGAATACATCTGGGAAGGAAATCCGGTATTTTGGGGCAAGCACGCTCCTGTTTTATTCCCAATTGTTGGGACTTTAAAAAATAATTCCTTTCACTGTAATGCAATGGAATATTATTTATCGCGACACGGTTTTGCCAGAAATATGGAGTTTGAATTGATTAATGCAACAGAAAACAGTGCTGTTTTCTCCTTACACTCTTCTGAAGAAACTTTAAAAGCATATCCGTTTGACTTTGAATTGCAAATCATTTACACATTACACGGGCATAATTTATCGATTGCATATAAAGTAATCAACAACGGAAAAACTGCAATGCCGTTTGCTATTGGCGCACATCCTGCTTTTGCTTTGCCAAATCAATTCGAGAGTTATGCTATTGCTTTTGAAAAAGAAGAACCATTGAAATATCATCTTTTGGAGGATGATTTAATTTCAAATAAAACGAAGAAATTAGACGTTCATAATAAATATATTCCGCTGACATATGAGTTGTTTAAAAACGATGCTTTGATTTTCAAAACATTAAAATCCAATTCGTTGACTATTTTAGAAAATAAAAATCCAATCCTAAAAATACATTTTGATGATTTTCCAAGCTTAGGAATTTGGACCAAAATAGATGCGGCATTTATTTGTATTGAACCTTGGTTTGGTTATTCTGATACCATTGAAAGTTCCGGAAATCTATTTGAAAAAGAAGGCATTCAAATTCTAGAACCCAAGGAAACGTTCCGATCAAAATACAGTATCGAAATACTTTAATTACCAAGTTATGTTAGCTATAAATTTCAGTCCATTTCCTGAATTAGAAACCGAACGCTTGCTTTTGAGAAGAGTAAACACAAATGACATTAAAGAAATATTCGAATTGCGATCCAATCCGGAAACTATGAAATATATTCCAAGACCTTTGATAAAAACAAACGAAGATGCCTTGGAATACATTGCAATGATTGATAGTAAAATAGATAATAACGAAGGTATTAATTGGGCAATTACGTTGAAAGACAACCCCAAACTTATTGGAGTTATTGGTCATTACAGCATAAAACCCGAACATTATCGTGCCGAAATTGGCTATATATTATTACCTGAATATCATGGAAAAGGAATTGTATCTGAAGCAGTAAAAGAAGCTGTTAATTATGGTTTTCAATTCATGAAATTACATAGCATTGAAGCTATGATTGATCCAGATAACGATGCATCTGCAAAAGTTTTAGAAAAAAATGGGTTTGTCAGAGAAGGATATTTAAAAGAAAATGAATTTTATGAGGGACATTTTTTTGATACTGTAATTTATTCTCTTTTGAACAAATACTAATTTTACATCCTTTTTATTTAAATTTTAGTTGCGTGACCAATATAAATTAAAAACATAAAAACCTTACAGATAAATATTTTACATTTGTATTTGATTTTCCCCAATAAGCCATTGGTCTAAGTAATAGAAAACACTTTTTATGAAAAAATTATTTATTGTTTCTTCTCTTCTTTTCTGTATTGTATCCCATGGTCAAACGTATGTAAAAGCAAATGCTGTAACTACTTTATTTACCATTCCTAATGTAGGTATTGAAACTAGTATTGGAAAAAAATCTACTTTTCAATTTGATATTACAGCCTCATTCTGGAAATCAATAAATGGCAATCCCAGCCAATTTTTTATTTTTATACCGGAATATCGCTATCATTTTAAAGAAAAATTCAATGGCTTTTATGTTGGAGCCCATTTAGGAGCAACGGTATATAATTTTCAAAAGTGGAATTATTTTAATACCGATATGTATGAAAAAGGCATCGGGTACATGGCTGGTGCGACAATAGGATATCAAAAAAAGATTAAGAACCGTTTTCTTTTGGATTTTTTTATAGGGGGAGGAAATCATCAAGGATTTTATAAAGGGTACCTAATTAGCACAAATAAACGTGTTGATGGTGCCAAAAATTATAATAAAAGTGGCGAATGGTTGCCATATCGCGGTGGCATTATGGTTTCCTATAAGTTAAACTAGATTTATTTGAGTAATTTAGCTTCTGATTTTATATACAAATCTTCCACTTGTTTTCTTGCCCAATCTGTTTTTCGTAAAAAAGTCAAACTGGATTTTACACTTGGTTTATCTGTAAAGCATTTTACTTTAATGAGTTCCCCCAAAGTATCAAATCCGTAATGATCCACTAGCTGCTCTACTATTTTTTGGAGTGTAATTCCGTGAAGCGGATCTTTCGATTTTAAGTGTTCCATTTTGCAAAGATATTAAAATCACAAATACTTTTTTTTAAAATTGATTCAAATGAAAAAATTTCTCTCACTACTTGCGCTACTATTTTTAAATATCAGTTTTGGACAAAGTACCGCCACAACCTATTACTTTATTCGTCATGCCGAGAAAGTAGATAATTCTCAAAATCCAAATTTATCTGAAAAAGGGTTGAAAAGAGCTGAAAAATGGAATACAATATTCTCAGAAATTAGTTTGGATGAAATCTATTCAACGGATTACAAAAGAACTTTACAAACTGCAAGTCCAACCGCGACAACAAAGAAGATGAAGGTTAAGCTGTATGATCCTAAATATATACCTATTGAAGTTTTCAAAAAAGAAGCGATAGGAAAAAAAATTTTAATTGTGGGACATAGTAACACAATACCAAAATTTGTCAATCAAATGATAAATCAAAACTCATTTACTGACATTCAAGATAAAACTTTTGGTAATCTTTATATCGTAACTATGGTTGATGAAGCAATCACATTCCAATTGCTGAAATTGGACTAAATAATTGCTAAACCTTTAATTTTTGTTACCTTTGCACGCTATGTTAAAAACAATAAATATATTCAATAAGAGAGCCCGATTTGACTATGAAATAATCGAAACCTTCAATGCAGGAATTGTTTTGGCTGGAACGGAAATCAAATCCATTAGATTAGGAAAAGCAAACATCACAGAAAGTTTTTGTGAATTTAGCAATAACGAACTTTTTGCGATAAACACCTATATTGAAGAATATACTTTTGGTAATCAGTTCAACCACAAGGCAAGAAGCGAGCGCAAATTACTTTTAAAAAAAAAGGAATTAAAAGGTTTGCTGAAAAGTGTTCAAGCAAAAGGATTGACAATAGTTCCTTTGAAATTGTTTACCAATGAAAAAGGACTGGCCAAACTCCAAATTGGTCTTTGTAAAGGGAAGAAAACCTATGACAAACGCGAATCTCTCAAAGAACAAGATACCAAACGTGACTTAGACCGAATCAAAAAATCATTTTAAATTGAAAAAAAGATGTATTAATTAATTACTTTTTATTTAAATAAATGACTATATTTGTCAAGACAATTTAAATCATTTTTTAAATGAAAACACTACTCAAAAACGCAAGAGAACAAAAAGGACTCAAAACCAGAGAAGTCGCACAACTTTTAGCAATTGATCAAGCCTTAATCAGTAAGTTTGAAAGTGGAACTAGAAAACCTACAAGAGACCAAGTCGTAAAATTAGCATCTTTACTAGAAATAGATTTAGAAACAATCATGGTCGCCTGGCTTAAAGAAAAAATTATTTATGAAATTGGTCAGGATGAATTTGCTCTAAAAGCATTATTGGTTGCAGAGCAAGAAATTAGGTATCAAAGCAAACCAATAAAGAAAAAATTATCGGTAACTCTTCAGAAAATTTTAGATGAAATAGATACTTTGAAGATACAACTGGATGGGTTTCGCCAATTTGACAGCTATCGTATTGCACAAGCATTAGAGCTAGAATATACGTTTGAAAGTAATCGCATCGAGGGAAACACAATGACTTTACGCGAAACGGATTTAGTTATCAATGAAGGTTTGACGATTTCTGGAAAAAGTATGCGGGAACATCTGGAAGTCATTAATCATCAGGAAGCCATCGCTTATATCAAAGATTTAATGCAGAAAAATACTGCTATAAAGGAACGAGAAGTGCTTTCTATCCACAATCTTATTTTGAGAGGAATTCAACCCGAAGATGCAGGTCGGTATAGAAAAGTCCAGGTGATGATTCAAGGAAGCAATTACGTGCCTCCACAACCTTTTTTAGTCACCAAAGCAATGGAAGATTTTTTTATTTGGTATGAAACTAATAAATCAACCTTACATCCGATAATTTTAGCTGCTGAAATGCATGAACGCATGGTTACTATTCATCCATTTATTGATGGAAATGGCAGGACTTCGCGCTTAATCATGAACTTGGTTTTATTGCAGCATGGTTACATAATTGCCAATATAAAAGGGGATTATGAAAATAGAATGCGCTATTATCAAACACTTGAAACTGCACAAACTAAAAACAACAAAGAAGATTTTTTGTTATTCATTGCTCAAATAGAAAAAGAAAGTTTAGAGCGGTATCTAACCATTATTGGTCAATAAAATTCATCTTCTGCTCCCTTCCCCTTGGGAAGGGTTGGGGATGGGATTTTAATTTTTATCTTCTAATAAAGGAACAAATCGAAACTCCCCAAACTCATGTTTCTCAAATTGAGTTTCATTTTTTCTGATTAATAAGGTCATAATCTGCACCTCTGTACCTAGTGGAATAACAAGCCTTCCTCCTATTTTGAGTTGCGCCATCAACGGTTGCGGAATAAACGGAGCGCCTGCAGTTACTATAATACTATCAAAAGGAGCGTAATTTGGTAATCCTTTGTATCCATCTCCAAAAGAGAGATATTTGGGCCTAATATTCAGTTTTGGAAATAAAAGTGAGGTTTGCTTAAACAATTCTTTCTGTCTTTCTACACTAAATACTTTGGCACCTAAAAGGCATAGAACAGCTGTTTGATACCCTGAACCTGTTCCTATTTCTAAAATTTTGTGTTCTTTTTTGACTTCTAACAATTGGGATTGAAAAGCAACAGTGTACGGTTGCGATATCGTTTGGCCTGCAGCAATAGGAAATGCTTTGTCTTGATAGGCATAATCTTCAAAACTGGAATTTAAAAATAAATGTCTTGGAATCTTTTTTATCGCCTCCAAAACACTTTTATCAGTAATCCCTTTTTGCTCTAAAACGCTTACTAATTGATTCCGAAGTCCTTGATGTTTACCTGTGTCTTTCAAAGTTTATTATTTTATTTTGGTAAAAATAGAAAACAATTTCTGAATTCAAATGTTGGATTTTAAATTTTAAATTAACTAAAGAATTGTCCAGCATCAATAATAGATTAATCATTTTATTGCTATTTTTGTAAAAATTACATCATTATGCTGAAAATTGGAGTATTAGGTGCTGGCCATCTAGGAAAAATACATTTGCGTTTATTACAACAATCTAAAAAATATGAATTAGTGGGATTTTATGATCCAAATCAAGAGAACGCCGAAAAGGTTTCTAAAGAATTTGGATACAAACATTTTAGCACAATTGCCACCCTTATTCATGCCGTTGATGTAATCGATATTGTTACCCCAACTCTTTCTCACTACAAATGTGCCAAAGTAGCCATCAAATCCGGTAAGCATGTTTTTATTGAAAAACCTATTTCAAATACGGTCGAAGAGGCCGAAGAAATTATCGCTTTATCAAAAGAATATAATGTTAAAGGTCAGGTGGGGCATGTGGAACGTTTCAATCCAGCATTCATCGCTACCAAAAACATGATCGAAAACCCTATGTTTATTGAATCGCATCGTCTGGCTGAATTCAATCCTCGCGGAACTGATGTTCCTGTAGTCTTAGATTTGATGATTCATGATATTGATGCCATTTTGAGTGTTGTACAATCAAAAGTAAAAAATATTAGTGCAAGTGGCGTTTCAGTTATCAGTGACACACCCGATATTGCTAATGCAAGAATCGAATTCGAAAACGGTTGTGTTGCTAATTTAACAGCTAGCCGAATTTCGATGAAAAACATGCGAAAATCTCGTTTTTTCCAGAAAGACGCCTACATCTCAGTAGATTTCTTAGAAAAGAAATGCGAGGTTGTAAAAATGAAAGATGCTCCGGAAGTTCCAGGCGATTTTGACATGATTTTACAAAATGCGGAAGGTGTAAAAAAACAAATCTACTTTTCCAATCCAGATGTAGAACAAAACAATGCTATTCTGGATGAACTGGAATCATTTGCAGATGCTATCAATACTAACTCAACTCCAGTGGTTACTTTAGAACAAGCAACAGAAGCACTTCGTGTAGCCTATCAAATCATAGATTGTTTTAAGAGATAATTTTTAATCTTAAACTCTAAAATATTTAAATCCAACATAAATAATGAAAACAATAGCCGTAATTGGAGCAGGAACAATGGGCAATGGAATTGCACACACCTTTGCACAAAGTGGTTTTACCGTAAAATTAATAGATGTTTCAGAACAATCATTGGATAAAGGAATGGCAACTATCGCCGCTAATTTAGACCGAATGATTGCAAAAGGAAGTATCAGCCAAGAAGACAAGGCAAAGACGATTACTAACATCATAACCTATACGGATATCAAAGATGGCGTTGTAGGGGTTGATTTAGTGATTGAAGCGGCCACTGAAAATGTAGCTTTAAAACTGAATATCTTCAAGCAATTAAACGAAGCTTGTTCTCATAATACAATTTTGGCAACTAATACTTCTTCTATCTCAATTACTCAAATTGGAGCCGTTGTGGCGCATCCGGAACGCGTTATCGGTATGCACTTTATGAATCCGGTGCCAATAATGAAACTAGTGGAAATTATTCGTGGTTATAATACTTCTGATGAAGTGACAAAAATCATCATGAATCTTTCCGAGAAGTTAGGAAAAACGCCTGTTGAAGTCAACGATTATCCTGGTTTTGTTGCCAATAGAATCTTGATGCCCATGATTAACGAAGCTGTCGAAACTTTATACAACAAAGTGGCTGGTGTTTATGAAATTGACACGGTGATGAAACTTGGAATGGGACACCCTATGGGACCTTTGCAACTAGCAGATTTTATTGGTCTTGATGTGTGTTTAGCCATTTTGAACGTGATGTACGACGGTTTTAAAAACCCAAAATATGCACCTTGTCCGTTATTGGTAAATATGGTTCGTGCCGGAAAAATGGGTGTGAAATCAGGGGAAGGTTTTTACGATTATTCTGAAAGCAAAAAAGCCGAGAAGATTTCTAAACAATTTATATAGTTGTACTATTTAAAAATTGAGGGCCTAAAGTTAATACCTTTAAATTCTCAGATTTTCACTTTTCACTTTTTATATTATTATGGCTAAAATTGTCCCTTTCAAAGCTGTTCGTCCCACTCGTGATAAGGTTTGCCTTGTTACTTGCCGTTCGTATGAAGAATATGTCAATGCGGAATTAGCGGCGCAATTGGATTTCAATCCGTTGTCTTTTTTGCACATACTAAAACCTGCTTACACCAATCAGGAAACTGTTTCTTTTGAAAAAAGATACCGCCAAGTACATCAAAAATATCAGGATTTCAAAAATGAAATAATTTTAGTAAAAGACAAAAAACTCGCGATTTATATTCATAAAATTGTTACCAAAACACAATCATTCACAGGTATCATTGCAGGTACAAGTGTAGAAGATTATCGCAATGATATCATCAAAAAACATGAAGATATTATTGCCTTCAGAGTCCGATTATTAAAAGACTATATGAAATATTCTGAGTTCAATACGGAACCGGTTTTGATGACCTATCCCGATAATAAAACGATTGAAAACTGGATTTTTAATTGTACCCAAAAATTAGCCGATTTTGAGTTTTCAACCACCAAAAAAGAAATTCACTACTTATGGAAAATTGAAGATGCGTTAGAAATCAATTGGCTTCAGAACATTTTTGAAAAAACAGATAGTCTTTATATTGCAGATGGCCATCACCGTACCGAAGCCTTAAAATTATTATCCGAGGAAAATGATGATCCAGACAACACAGCCAAAAATCATATTCTGAGCTATTTAATTTCTGAAAACAATGTCAAAATATATGAATTCAATCGCTTGGTAAAAGATTTAAACGGTTTCTCGAAAGAAAATTTGATAAAGGAATTAGAAAAGAATTTCATTGTTACAAACAAATTTCAGCAGCCTTTTCAGCCTTCTCAAAAGCATCAATTCGGAATGTATCTGGACAATGAATTTTATAGCTTAATTTTACGAAAAGAAAATAAAGTTTTCTTAACGGCTTTGGATAGTTTAGACACACAAATTTTATACAAAAAAGTGTTATTGCCTATTCTTGCCATCGAAGATTTACGCAATGATGAGCGAATAGAATACCTTTCAGGAAAACAATCCGTATTGGAAGTAAAAAACAAAATTGATCAAGGAGAATTTGCAATCGGTTTCATATTATTTCCATCCAATATTGGAGAAATAAAAGCCTTGGCCGATGCCAATTTAATAATGCCTCCAAAAAGTACGTATATTGAACCAAAGTTTAGAAGCGGTTTAGTCGTGTATGAACTTTAACACATCAAAATTTAAACATTAAAATGTCTGTAAAAAATAATTTACTCCAAATAAAATCCACTTTACCGGAACATATAAACTTAGTTGCGGTTTCAAAGACCAAACCTGTTTCGGATTTAATGGAAGGGTATGAGGCCGGTCAACGCATTTTTGGAGAAAATAAAATCCAGGAAATGGCGGAGAAATGGGAACAAATGCCCAAAGATATTCAATGGCACATGATAGGCCATGTTCAGAGCAATAAAGTCAAATTTATGGCGCCATTTGTGAGCTTGATTCACGGTGTGGATAGTTTGAAATTGCTACAGGAAATAAACAAACAAGCACTAAAAAGCAATAGAATTATTGATTGTTTATTACAAATGCATATTGCCGAAGAAGAAACTAAATTTGGTCTTGACCAAGAAGAACTTGCTTCAATCCTATCCTCAAACGAATTCCAGGAATTAAAAAACATTAGAATCGTTGGATTAATGGGAATGGCAACTTTTACAGACAAGAAAGATCAAATCAAGAAAGAATTCACCCATCTGAAATCTATTTTTGATCAATTCAAAATTCACAATTCACAATTTACCATTCTTTCTATGGGAATGTCCGGTGATTATCAACTTGCAATTGAATGTGGAAGTACGATGGTTCGCATTGGAAGTAGTATCTTTGGAGGAAGAAATTGACTTTTGATTTGAGATTAACGAATATTGACCCGAGCGGTAGCGAATTGGCGAAGCATTTCAGATTTAAAAATCTCTACTTCAAAACTGAATACTAAAAACTGAACACTGAATACTTATTTTGTACGCAATACTAGACATAGAAACCACTGGAGGACAATTCAACGAAGAGGGAATCACGGAAATCGCTATCTATAAATTTGATGGACATGAGGTCGTGGATCAGTTCATTAGTTTGGTAAATCCGGAAATCCCAATTCAGCCCTTTGTAGTTAAACTTACTGGTATTAATAATGCCATGTTGCAATCTGCTCCCAAGTTTTTTGAAGTAGCAAAACGCATCATCGAAATGACAAACGATTGTATTATCGTGGCTCATAATGCTTCTTTTGATTACAGAATCTTGAGAACCGAATTCAGACGATTAGGATATGATTTTGAAGCCAGAACACTTTGTACGGTTGAATTATCAAAAAAATTATTGCCGGAACAACCATCCCATAGCCTAGGAAAACTCGTTCGTGCGCTTGGAATCCCAATGGCAGACCGCCACAGAGCCAGTGGTGATGCTTTAGCAACAGTCAAATTATTCAAAATTCTTTTAGAAAAAGATTTAGAGAAAGAAATTGTAAAAGATTTTATAAAGCTGGAAATCGAAAAAGGAATCGCTCCAAAATTACTGGATATTGTGTCCGGATTACCGGCAAAAACAGGTGTCTATTACATTCATAATGAGAAAGGAAATCTAATTTACATTGGCAAAAGCCGAAACATAAAAAAACGAATCAATCAGCATTTTACAGGAACCTCTACAAAATGCAAGAAAATTCAAACAGAAGTGTTTTCCGTAACCTATGATGAAACGGGAAGTGAGTTGATCGCATTATTAAAAGAAAGCGAGGAAATAAAAATCAACAAACCCATATATAACAGAGCACAGCGAAAAAGTATTTTTCAATTGGCACTCTATGCCGAAAAAGATAAAAATGGGTATCTCAACCTAAAGCTTCAAAAAGCAGATGGACGCAAAAAAGAAATCACCTCCTTTTCCTCCCTGCAAGAAGGTAAAAACGCATTATTCAGAATTACTTCTCATTATAATTTATGCCAAAAACTAACCGGTTTATATGTTTCTAAAACTAACTGTTTTCAATACACGATAAAAGAATGTGACGGCGCTTGTATTAGCAAAGTTTCACCTGAAGAATACAATGTCAGAGTTCTTGCTTTTATCGAGAAAAACAGTTTCGAAAATCAAAATATGGTGTTGATTGACAAAGGCAGAACCATCAGCGAACGATCAGCCGTTTTGATAGAAAACGGAATTTACAAAGGCTATGCTTTTTACGATTTAAATTATCAAATCAACAATATCGAAATACTGAGAAACATCCTCATTCCGATGCAAAATAACCGGGACACTAAAAATATTATACAAGGGCACATACGAAGCAATAAAACCTTGAAAACGTTAAAATTCTAATCGTATGCTATCAATCCATCCATAATTATGCACCGAATAAAGTCAAAATTTGACACTTTCAGACAAAAAACCAATGTCATTATTTATGGCACAAACACGGCTTCCGGGCGCATGTTTGACCTAGTACTTTTAGGAGTAATTTTGTTAAGTGTTGTAATTGTGATGCTTGAAACCGTAAAAGGTTTCGATACAAAATACCATCAAGAACTCATTATCCTAGAGTGGGTCATTACAATCTTCTTTACCTTAGAATACATTCTTCGAATTATATCTATAAAAAGACCTGTCAAATATGTTCTCAGTTTCTATGGAATCATTGATTTGATTGCCACTTTGCCTATGTATTTGTCCTTGTTTTATTTTGGAACAAGCGTTTTAACTGTGGTAAGGGCTCTGAGATTACTGCGATTGTTTAAAATATTGAAACATCCAAAATTCTCCAGTCAATCCACTCACCTAAAAGAAGCCCTAATTGCCAGTAGAGGAAAAATATTAATTTTTATCTATTTCATGTTGATCAGCAGCATCCTGATAGGCTCCGTTATGTATGTGGTAGAGGGTAAAGAAAGCGGTTTTACCAGCATTCCCACCAGCATTTATTGGACCATTGTAACACTCACGACCGTTGGCTACGGTGATATCTCGCCCATCACACCATTGGGCCAGGCGATTGCATCAGTAGTAATGATCATGGGATATGGAATAATAGCCGTTCCTACGGGTATCGTTTCAGCTGAATTTGCAAACAGTAACCGTAAAAAATCAAGAGCCGAAAGAATCAATCCATGCACCGTTTGCGGAACTGACGGTCATGAATATAATGCAAAATACTGCTACCATTGTGGCACCGAATTATAATTTATTAATTTGAAGCAATTCCAGCTGTACACTGCAACTCCTCGTTATTCCAGTTGTTTTTCTAAGGCATAAATGGAGCTTCCTCCGGTCGCTCTTTTACACCAAGAAAAACAAACTGCAATACCTCCGGGGTTTGCGTTTCCATCTGGGCTAAAAACTATGAAATACCTAATCACCATCATCGGACCCACAGCAATAGGAAAAACTTCTTTGAGCATCATTTTGGCTAATTATTTTAAATGCGATATCCTGTCATGTGACAGCCGCCAGTTTTTCAAGGAAATGACCATCGGAACCGCAGTTCCAAACCAAGCCGAGCTAGCAACAGCTACCCATCATTTTATCCAAAACAAATCCATATTCGAGAATTATACCGTAGGTGATTTCGAGAAAGAAGCCATTGCAAAACTGGACGAATTATTTCTGACCAATGATTATGCTATACTAGTTGGTGGTTCGGGATTATATGTAGACGCAATCCTAAAAGGTTTTGATGAATTTCCAGAAATAGACCCTACAGTTCGCTCAGCAATAACACTGAATTATGAAAAACTGGGAATTGGGTATTTGCAACAAAAACTCGAAGTTTTAGATCCTAATTATTACAAAACTTTGACTGTCGAGAATTCTCAAACCTTACAAAATCCACAACGCATGATGCGTTTCGTAGAAGTATGTATTGGTGCCGGAAAACCATATTCTTCTTTTTTAAATCAAAAGCAAAACAGTCGCAACTTCACTCCTATTTTAATTGGTTTAGAAGCCGACAGAAAGAGTATCTATAACCGAATTAATCAACGTGTAGATGCCATGATGAAAGAGGGTTTATTAGCGGAAGCAAAAACGTTATTCCAGAATAAAGAATTGAACGCCTTGCAAACAGTGGGTTACAGAGAACTATTCCGTTATTTTGACAGGGAAATTTCATTGGAATTTGCCATCGAAGAAATAAAGAAAAATACCCGCCGATTCTCAAAACGTCAACTCACTTGGTTCAAAAGAAATGAAAACACCAAATGGTTTGATTTTGAAACTCCGTATGAAACGATTGTGAAGTACATCAATTCAAAAAATAAAAATATCATTATTGATGAAGATCAAAGAAATTAACCACTAATTCGCTAATAAAAAACCTATACTTCGAATATAATTAGCGGTCATTATTATTATTTATAAAAATGTTTTATTTTAACAATTTTGATAAACAAAAGAAGTACAACAAAAAAGCTTTTTTAAACCTTTTACTAATAATTACAATCTATAAATATGCCCATTTCACCTAACTTCACATCTATTCTTAGCAAAGACTGGGAAATCAATTTTACACAATGTGCTCCAAACGGGTTTTTAAAATACACTGATTTGTGTTCTATATTACAATTAACAGCAGCTGCACATTCAGAAATTGGTGGAATCAGTTTTACGGACATGCAGGAATTTAATCAAGCGTGGGTTTTGAGCAGAATGCGTGTTGAAGTTACTAAATTACCTAAATCCGGAGATGTCGTAACGGTAAAAACCTGGATTAATTCCTTAGAGAATTCCCGTTCAGTACGGGCGCTGGAAATGCATGTAAATGGAGAAAAAATTGTGGGCTCAGAGACTTTCTGGGCTGTATTCAATACTAAAAAAAGACGGCCGGAAGCATTGGCGTTGCCGTTCGAGCATTTTGAAGTATATCCCGAAAAAAAAGCTACTCATGAAAGTTTTTCTAAAATTAATTTCAATCAGGAGAAAGAAATAGTTTTTGAAAAAACCGTTTTCTTATCGGATTTAGACATTGTAAATCATGTTAATAATGTCAAATATCTGGAATGGTGTTTGGATCTAGTTGATGAAAAATTAATCCTAAATCAGAAAATTATTAGTTTAGAAATGAATTTCTTAAAAGAATTATCGCTAAAGGATCACATCATTATTCATGAAAATATTTCTAAAAATAAAACTATTTTTAGTATTACAAAAGAAGAAAAAACCAATTTCGCTTTGCAATTAAACTGGAAATAAATATTTTTCAAATAAAAAAGCCTCAATTTCTTGAGGCTTATGGCTACTTATTCTGCTACTTTATTTTTTACTACTAATCTGAATCCTTCTCCGTGGATATTCAAAATTTCAACATCTTCATCCAGTTTAAGGTATTTCCTCAGTTTTGCGATATAAACATCCATACTTCTTGATGTAAAGTAATTATCATCTCTCCATATTTTTGTCAAGGCTAATTCTCTTGGCATCAAATCATTTTCATGAAGAATCAACATCTTCAACAAATCATTTTCTTTTGGAGATAATTTAATTGGCTCTTCAGTATTAAAAGTTAAAAAACGAAGTTTTGAATTTAAATAAAACTTCCCAATATTAAATTCAAATTGTACTTGTTCTGCTCTGGTATCTGATGATTTTCTTTGAATTATTGCTTTGATTTTCATCAACAATACTTCTGAATCAAAAGGTTTGTTTAAGTAATCATCAGCACCCGCTTTGTAGCCTTTCAACACATCCTCTTTCATCGATTTTGCAGTTAGAAAGATAATTGGAACTTCGTTGTTTTTTTCTCTGATTTCTTTTGCTAAAGTATAACCGTCTTTGTAAGGCATCATTACATCAAGAATACACAAATCATAAGTATCCTTTTTAAATTTTTCGAAACCTTCCATTCCATTTTTGGCTAAAGTGACGTCAAAATCATTTAGCATTAAATAATCTTTCAAAACCGCACCAAAATTCAGGTCATCTTCCACTAAAAGTATTTTCTTATTTACATTTTCCATATTCTAATTTATTAATGGTAATTTTATTATGAAGGTACTCCCTTTTCCCTTTTCACTTTCTACATATACTTGACCGTTGTGGTCATCTACAATTCTTTTTACATACGCTAAACCTAATCCATGTCCTTTGACATTATGAATGTCACCGGTATGTTCTCTATAAAATTTCTCAAAAATTCTTTTTTGCGCTATTTTACTCATTCCTAAACCGTTATCTTTAACTTTGATAATAACTATATCTTTTACATTTTCAGTAAAAATGTCTATTTCTGGCACATTAGGTGAATATTTTATAGCATTTTCTAAAATATTGACAATCACATTGGTAAAATGAACATCGTTGAGTAATACGGTAGTTCTTAAAGCGCCAAAGTGGCTTCTAATAGTTCCTTCTCTATCTTCTAAAATTAGATTTACATGTTCAATAGCATCATTGATAATGTCATGCACATTAAACGATTCTTTAATAATATCCAATTCTTTCTTTTCTAGTTTAGAAATTCTTAAAACATTCTCTACCTGGGCGTGCATGCGTTTATTCTCGTCTTTAATCATCTGAAGGTATCGTAATACCTTCTCCTTATCATCTATTATTTTTGGATTTCGTATCGCATCTAATGCTAAATTAATCGTGGCTATTGGAGTTTTAAACTCGTGCGTCATGTTGTTAATAAAATCATTTTTAATTTCAGAAATTTGACGTTGTCGAATCAATTGATTCAATGCACTTGAATACGCAATCAAAATAATCAAAGTAAAAACAATTGAAAGTACGGTAATGCTTACGAGTTCTGACAATAAAAACTTCTTTTTAAGCGGAAATGTAACCAACAAATCATACTTACTGCCTCCTTCA
The DNA here is from genome assembly GCF_003968755.1 of Flavobacterium sp. RSP15. Classification (GTDB taxonomy): domain Bacteria; phylum Bacteroidota; class Bacteroidia; order Flavobacteriales; family Flavobacteriaceae; genus Flavobacterium. The sequence goes on from NZ_RYDL01000001.1 coordinate 415,886, forward strand.
TTATCAATAAATACAGGAATAGAATAGGTGGCATCTTTATCATATTTAAACTCATTTGATTTGATTTTAGTCGCTAAATTATTGCTGTAAATACCAAATTCAAATTTTGTTTCAATACCGTGTTCTTCTAATTCTTTCTTGATTAATTTTTGTAAAACACTGCTCGAAACACGTTCTTCAAGCGGCATTGCTGACAATACATCTTTTGCCGAAATTTTAAATAGAGCATTGTCTAAAATATCTAAATTTCCTTCTTTTTCAATTCTAACATCTGGAATCAAACTTTGATTCCCACCTAATTTATCAATAGAATTATTGTTGTATACTTCTGTAACGCGTTTAGAACTGAAATTTTTAAATTTTTCACTATCAAATTTCTTATCAAAGAACGTAGAAGAAATATTATAATTCTCAGACATGATACTATTTGAATATATTATGGTTTTGTTTGTTCTTGGGTTTTTCTGAACGTAATAAAACTCTAATATATCATCCTTTTCAGGAACTTTTCCGGTACTATCCTTGTAATGATTTATTTTATCATAAAAATTATACTCTTCTTGTTTTTGAAGATTATTTGCCACATTACCAATAACTTGCTTAACATTAAACTTAAATTGCTCATCATTATTTTTAAACGAGGTATTGAACCAATATACCTGAACTAAAATTATCCCTATTAAGGACAAGCTCATTAATAAAACAAGTAATCTAAAAAAAAGTTTATTCATCAAAACAAATTTAGTATTTTAACAATATATTAAATAATAGATTAACCAAACATTAACAACTATGCTTGTTTTTATACAATCTTTAATATTTTAAGAATTTCATTTGCCTCCTGCTTTGCTGTTTCAAGTGAAACATTATGAATAACAAAATCACTTTTATCAATTCTCTGTTTATCAGTCAATTGTGTATTTATTCGTTTCAAAACAAGATCTCGATTTGATTTATCTCTGTCGATTACCCTTTGAATTCTCAATTCTAACGGTGCTGTAACCGTTATAATAAAATCACATTCTTTATCACGCCCACTTTCAAATAAAATAGCCGCTTCATAGATAATAAACGGCGCCGTCTCTTGTTGTAAAATCCATTGATCAAAATGTTTTTTTACTGCCGGATGAATAATAGCATTGAGTTTTTCTAATTTTTCAGGTTCCTCAAATACGATTTTAGCTAATTTTTCTCTATTTAACAGGTTAATTTCAAAAACAGAACTCCCAAATTCGTTTTTTATGGCTTTTAAAATTACAGCAGATTCCATCATTTTTCTGGCCTCCGCATCCGCAATATAAACGGGAATCCCAAATGATTCAAAATATTTTGCAAGGGTTGTTTTGCCACTTCCTATGCCTCCGGTTAAACCAATGATTTTTGTCATCTTACACTTTAAAAAATAATTCTGGAAAAGCCTCTTGTGGTTTTTGCCTTAAAATAATAACTTTATAATAGGATTTTATGAAACCTAAACCGTAACCATAAAACTGTTTCCAAACCGCTATTAATGATAAATAACCTATTTTAAGGCTCTTATTCTGGTAAGAAGAGACCAAGAACAATACCAAAAAGTAAATAAAATACAACTGAAGCAGATAATCAAAATTAAAAATTAACAACAATACAATTGAAAAGAAAAATCCAATGATGAAAACCGAAGGAAAGAAAAAAGTAAGCTTATTGTATTTTGGATACCAACTGTTAAGAATTGGTCGTGCTTTTCCAAATTTATTTACCTGAGTTGAAAACTTATCCCAGTCGATTCTTCGTTTGTGATATACAAATGCTTGTGGGAAAAGTGTGGTTTCAAAACCTAAGTTCCACAAACGAATTGACAAATCAGGATCTTCTCCTGGATGAATATTTCCAAAACCTTTGGATGCTTCAAAAGCTTTGCGAGACAGCCCCATGTTAAAACTTCGGGGCTGAAATTTATCGATTTTTTCAGAACCTCCTCTAATTCCTCCTGTGGTTAAAAAAGAAGTCATTGCAAAATTAATTGCTTTTTGGATGTCTGAAAAACTATCTAAAGCCTTGTCCGGTCCTCCAAAACAGTCTACATAATTTTGCTTTAAAGCCGTATCAACTTCAGACAAGTACTGCTCAGGTATAATACAATCCGAATCAAAAATAATAAAGTAATCCCCTCTGGCTTTTTTCATTCCATAATTTCTGGAATCGCCAGGTCCTGAATTCTCTTTGTAATAATAGGAAATATCAAGTCTGTCTCCATATTTTTGAGCAACATCCTGACACACTAAAGCAGAACCGTCTTCTACGATTACAATTTCAAATATCTCTTTATAGGTTGTATGAGACAAACTTTCTAAAAGTTCATCTACTTCGTCCGGGCGATTGTAAACTGGGATTATTAAGGAAAATAACATAAATCAAAATGAGGTATTAGTAGTCTGTTTTTAGGTCTTTAAAATTTTAACAAATATAATAGTTATCCATAAAAAAACCATCAACTATTAATTGATGGTTTTATAAATACTATTTTAAGGTACAATAATTAAGAAATACTTTTAATGTTTATCACTTCGTTTGTATCCGCTTTGTAATCTACACCATCCACGTCAAAACCAAATAAATTATAAAAATCTTTTCTGTATCCTACTAAATCTCCTATTTCGGATAAATTTTCAGTTACAGCCTCCATCCACAATTTAGCTACTTTTTCCTGAACATCAGGACGCATCTCTAAATCATCAATCCTAATTCTTCCTTTTTCGTCAACAGGAACTTCATTGCCGGTAAACAATCGTTCTTGATACAAACGCTGAATTTGCTCAATACATCCTTCGTGTATACCTTCTTCCTTCATTATTTGATATAATAAAGAAATATACAATGGAATAACCGGAATTGCAGAACTTGCTTGTGTAACCAATGCCTTATTTACAGAAACAAATGCTTTTCCATCAATAGCTGCTAAACTGTCCGTGATTGCAAATGCAGTCGATTCAAGATGATCTTTGGCACGACCAATTGTACCTTTTCTATACACTGCCTCAGTCAATGATGGCCCAATATAGGAATAAGCAACAGTTGTAGCGCCTTGAGCTAATAGATTTTGAGCTTTTAGAGCATCAATCCACATCTCCCAATCTTCCCCGCCCATAACGGCGACTGTGTTTTCTATATCATCACCAGTGCAAGGCTCAATTGAAATTTCAGAAACTTTACCAGAATGAAAATCAACTGTTTTATTGGTAAAAGTACCACCAATTGGTTTCAAAACAGAACGATGTAATATTCCTGTTACAGGATGCATACGAACGGGAGAAGCTAAACTGTAGATTATTAAGTCCACTTGACCTAAATCAGCTTTTATAAGATCTAATGTTTGTTGCTTTACTTGATTCGAAAAAGCATCTCCATTGATACTTTTTGCATACAAACCTGCTTTATGCGCTTCATTTTCAAAAGCTGCAGAATTGTACCAACCTGGTGAAGCTGTTTTTCCTTCAGAAGGAGCTTTTTCAAAAAATACACCAATAGTTGCTGCATTAGAACCAAAAGCACTTGTAATTCTGGAAGCCAAACCAAAACCGGTTGAAGCACCAATTACTAATACATTTTTAGCACCGTCAATTGCGCCTTTTGATTGTATGTATTCTATTTGATTTTTTACATTTTGCTCGCATCCTTTTGGGTGTGATGTCGTACAAATAAATCCTCTCATTCTAGGTTCTATAATCATAATTCTATTGTTTATTTGGTTAAACGTTTAATCGGTAATAGATTAAGCACATAACTAAGTTTATCTTTATTTATTTATCTTTTTAAGTTGACAAATATAAGGCATTTCTTTAGTTCAACAAGGCTTTGGCATGATTTAAGGCTGAGTCGGAAACGATTGTTCCAGATAACATTTGCGCGATTTCAACCACTCTTTCTTCTCTAGTTAATAATTTCAATTCAGATTGCGTATCCTCGCCAACAGTCGATTTAAATACTTTGAAATGAGCATTCCCTTTTGCCGCAATTTGGGGTAAATGCGTGATAGCAAAAATTTGCATTTGCTGACTCATTTCCTTCATAATTTCCCCCATTCTTATGGCTATTTCTCCGGAAACACCAGTGTCAATTTCATCAAAAATCAATGTTGGTAATTTTGAATAGTGTGCCAATATCGCCTTAACAGCAAGCATAATCCTTGACATTTCTCCACCAGAAGCTACTTTTTTTAACAAACCAAAATCCGTCCCTTTATTGGCCGAAAATAAAAACTGAAGCTCATCTTTTCCGTTTTGAAAATAGGTTTCAGTTGATTTTACATCCATTTTAAAGCGCACATTAGGCATTCCTAAAGTTTCTAAAATCGCAATCAACTTTTGGGATAAAACTGGAATCGAATTCAATCTATTCGTATGAATTGTAGTTGAAAAAACATCTAATTCAACGGTTTTTTGCTTTAGAGAAAGCGTCAGTGCAGCAATCTCTTCTTCCATATTTCCTAATTCTAATACTGAATTTTCTAGATTCATCTGAATTTGAAGTAGTTCATCCACAGATGACACCTGATGTTTCTTTTGCAAGGTAAAAATCACCTGAAGCTTTTGACTAATTAAATCCAATTGTTCCGGATCATTGATCAATTTTTCAGAACAACGATTCATTTCTTCCAAAACATCTTCAAATTCAATCGTTACGCTTGTAATTCTTTCTAACAAAGATTGGTAATCCGCTGAAAAAACAGCAATTTTTTGTAATGAAACCTTAATTTCATTCAAATTATGCATCACACCCATTTGTTCTTCATTGGCTATAGCCAAAGATTTATCAATAGATTCCTTGATAATTTCAACATTATTTAATTTTTCAAAATCAGCCTCAAGAGATTCTTGTTCACCTGATTTTAATTGCGCTGCTACCAATTCTTCCAATAAAAAAGTATTGTATTCCTGCTCTTTCTTAGATTCGCTTTGTCTTTTCAGTAACGAATTTAATTTGGATCTATCCGATTTATATTTTTTTAAAAGCGACTGATACTCCAGAATTATATTTTTATTTGTGGCAATAGCATCTATAATTTCAAACTGTACATTTTCATCCGAAAGTTCTTGAGTTTGTTGTTGCGAATGAATATCAATCAAGAATAAGCTCAATTCCTGCAATTCCTGAAGATTTACAGGGCTGTCATTAACAAACGCTCTTGATTTTCCTGAAGGCAGGATTTCGCGTCTAATTATAGTGTCATTTTCATAGTCTAAATCATTTGTTTCAAAAAAAGGAAGTAAATTATACTTAGAAATTTCAAAATGAGCCTCAATAATACACTTTTCTTCTTTGTTTTTTAGAGAAGTCAAATCGGCTCTTTTTCCTAAAACCAGCCCCAATGCACCTAAAATTATTGATTTTCCTGCACCAGTTTCTCCAGTGATTGTTGAGAAACCTTTTGAAAAATCGATTGTCAATTTTTCTATTAAAGCATAGTTTTTTATCGAAAGTGACGTTATCATTTATTTGTTTTTTTATTGGAACCGGGGATTAAATTAAAATCTGGCCGCTAATTAATAGTGTATCAGTGCCCATTTGCTAGAATTCAAAGGAGAAATTTTATTTAGATTATCAACTAAATCTGAAATTGTGATACTAGGACCACCTGAAAATACAGCTACAATTTCATCTGATTTAGCATCAAAAAAGACACGGGTTAAAAACGCATTAGGTCTTGAAGCATTTAACTTAGCTAAATCAATTAAAGATCTTTTTATTTTTTCTTTAGCCTCTTTTAAATCCTGATTCATCAAATCTAATCCGGAATGGTACTCAAACATCGTTTGTCGAACTTGTTTGAATGCCGGGGATAAAATATCATTTATCAAAAAATAACGGTTTTGATTTCCATCGGCCTGACTCCATCCTTTTGATCCTCCTTGTTGTGCTACATTCAAAATATTCTGAGCAGTTTCAAAATAAGGATTTCCGGATTCCATCACAAAAGTATCCGCATCCATTCCTAAAATGACATAACTGTAAAAAGAAAGAACCGAAACTAAATTAGAATCAAAACTGGTAAGGTTAAAAATTAAATTTTCAAACTCAGTATACCGAAAACTAAAATCTTTGTCGTTATAATTTAAAACTGGTGAAGTGTACGATGAATTAAAAACCGGACGGGATGATTGTACCTGGATGGTGGCTATAAATTGATCGGAATTATTAGCAGAAACAGTAATATAAATTGAGCAATTAATTTTTTCATTTTGCTTCACTGTTTGACCGGTCCAATCTGTTTTGTTTACAAACTCACTGATCGAGGTTTGCAAGGTTTTAAAAACTTGTTGATTGGTAACACTCAATCGCTGTGCATCAACCGTTACAGTACAATTCAATTGTTGTGCTTGGACACCTCCAAAAATAAAAAGCAGCAAAAAAGTAAATATTTTATTCATCTGTAGATTTCTGTTTTTTTATCTGTCACCATAAATCACAACCGTTATTACCTCATAGAGTGTCATGTACTACCTTAGTTTTTCAAAATGCGCTATCACTTTATTTAGTATATCATCCGCAACAGCCTCTTTCGATTTTAATTCCATTGGTTCAAGATTAAAAAACTGGTCTATAAAAGTAACTTTATTCGTTGGTTTTCCAAAACCGGCACCCTGATCTTGAAGGGAATTCAAAACGATCAAATCTAAGTTTTTTTTCTGAATTTTCAGCTTTGCATTTTCGATTTCATTTTCTGTTTCTAAAGCAAAACCAATCAGAAACTGATTTTTCTTCAGCGTTCCCAAAGAAGCTAAAATATCCTTGGTTTTCTCGAGTTCAATTACAAAATTATCAGCTGCCTTTTTAATTTTTTGTTTAGCTACATTCTTGGGCTTATAATCCGCAACTGCTGCTGCTGCAATGGCGACATCTACATCACCGTACCTCTGGTGGCAGGCTAGATACATCTCTTCGGCAGAGACTACATTAATAACTTCAATCAAGGGATTTGAAACTGTAAAAAGCGTTGGTCCACTTACTAAAAATACTGAAGCACCTAGATTAGCAGCGCTAATTGCTATATCAAAACCCATTTTACCTGAAGAATGATTTCCTATAAAACGCACGGGATCGATTGCTTCATAAGTAGGACCAGCAGTAATTAATATTTTTTTTCCTTTAAGAGGTAATTTATTGTTTAAATCCGCCTCAATAAAAGCCACTATATTCTCTGGTTCCGCCATTCTGCCTTCTCCAGACAATCCACTTGCCAATTCGCCTGTTTCGGCAGGAATTATTGTATTACCAAATTGTGTCAAAGAGGAAAAATTAGCAATAGTTGAAGGATGTTTGTACATATCTAAATCCATTGCAGGAGCAAAATACACGGGACATTTTGCGGATAAATAGGCTGCAATCAATAGATTATCACAAATACCATTTGTCATTTTAGACAATGTATTTGCTGTAGCTGGCGCAATAATCATCAAATCAGCCCAAAGTGCCAATTCAACATGATTGTTCCATTTTTCATCTTCATTGTCTTGGTTATAAAAACTAGAATAAACCGGATTTTTGGATAACGTAGATAATGTAAGAGGGGTTACAAAATCCTTAGAAGCAGGTGTCATTATCACTTGGACATGTGCACCTGCTTTTATGAAAAGTCGTACTAATGAAGCGGTTTTATAGGCTGCAATTCCACCAGAAATTCCTAGTAAAATTTTCTTACCGTTTAAAACTGACATAGCATTTATTATTTATTAGAGTCTCTGTGGTAAATCTTACCATCTAACCATTCTTGAACTGCTAAAGCGTGTGGTTTAGGCAGTTTTTCGTAAAATTTTGAAACCTCAATTTGTTCTTTGTTTTCAAAAACTTCTTCAAGACTATCATTATATGTTGCAAACTCTTCTAATTTCTCTGTCAATTCTTTTTTAATTTCTGAATTGATTTGGTTTGCTCTTTTAGCCATAATGGTTATTGCTTCATACACATTACCAGTAGGTTCTTCAATAACAGTTTTATTATATGTTATTGTATTTACTGGAGCATTCGTCTTTTTTAAATCCATGACTTTATTTATTTAGTAAATTTTTGTAAATCTTTTTCTATTTGAGCTAACATTTGGTTCGCTACTTTTATATATTTCGTTTCAGCATTAAATTTTATCAAATTTGCTTGCGCTGTTTTTGCAACATTCAAACGTTCTTCCATTTTTGCAGGAACACTATTTATTGCCAGTTGGTAAGCTGAATCTAATTTAAAAAACAATGCATCCTCTTTTAGTGGTGTTCCTGGATAATCTGCAACAAAATTATCTAAAGCAATTATCGCTGATTTGAAATCAGAAATCGTATGGTATCCTTTAGCATTTTCAAATACTTTTTTTTGTATTTTCTCGCTAAGCACTTTAACGGAACTATTGGCGTCAGCCATATATTCTGAGTTTGGATAACTATCAATAAACAGTTGTAATTTATCCAATGCTTTGTTCGTGTCCGTTTGATCTAGACTATAAGAAGGAGAAAGCATAGAGTAACTTTTTGCCCCTAAATAAGCTGCTTCTTGTATTTTTTCACTTTTAGGATATCCTGAAACAAAGCTTTCAAATTGATATCCTGCTAAATAATATTGCTTTGTCTTGTAATAGGATTGCGCAAACATATAAAACAATTTTTCTGCTTGAGGCTTTCCTCTGTATGCTGGGCCAATCTGCTCAAAAATACGAATCGCTTTAGAAAATTTTCCTGTATCGTATAATTTAGTCGCCATTTCAAACTTGACAGCTACATCTTCGGTTTTTAGTGCTCTTTGGTATTCGTTACAAGAACTAAAAAAAACTACAAGAAGCAATAGAGATATTATTTTTTTACTCAACATTTAATATTGTTTTTTAGATTTCGTGAATCTTTGATTTCATTTTTTTACTTTTTTCATGATTCCTTTGGCTGAAACAACCTACCAAATCATACCGAAGTTTCGGTGGCAAATTTAGTTATTAATTTAGCGACTTCAAAATATATTTTTTGTTTAAAAAAATGCTACTTTTTCATCCTTATTTATTCATTTTTTTTACAAACTGATCAATTCTATTTGCTAGTGAATCATCTACTTTTACCAGTGGCAAACGCACTGTATTTTCAGAAATCCCTAGTGACAGAAAGACTTGTTTGATTCCTGCTGGATTTCCCTGCTCAAAAATCATGTCAATACAATCTGATAAAAGATACTGTGTTTTGAACGCTTCATCTGTCTTTCTGTTTAAGCCCAATCGAATCATTTCAGAAAATTCTTTAGGGAAACCTTGACCAATAACTGATATCACACCTGCTCCACCTGCTAAAACCATTGGTAAAGCTATCATATCATCACCAGAAATTACAAGAAAATCTTTTGGTTTGTTTTTCAATAATTGCATTGCCTGAACAAGATCTCCTGCTGCTTCCTTTATGGCTACGATATTTTCGAAATCATTTGCCAAACGCAAAACAGTCGAAGGCAACATATTACTTGCCGTTCTTCCCGGAACATTATATAAAATCACTGGAATGGGAGAGGCTTCAGCAACAGCCTTGAAATGCTGGTAAATCCCTTCCTGAGTAGGTTTGTTATAGTACGGAGAAACGGAAAGTATTGCCGTAAACGCAGTTAAATCTCTTGTTTTTAACTCTTCAACAACTTTTAAGGTATTATTACCTCCTACTCCAAGCACTAAGGGCAAAGTGCCATTATTAGCTTCGATTACAGTACGGATGACCAATTCTTTTTCCTCTGGAGACAAAGTTGCGTTTTCTGCAGTGGTACCCAATACTACCAAATATTCAATTCCTCCATCGATAGAAAAATGTACAATTCTTTTTAAAGCTTCGGTATCTATTGAAAAATCTTGTTTAAAAGGAGTTACAAGAGCAACACCTGTTCCTATTAATAATTGCATATTATTTTATATTTTGTTTAATAATTTTAAATATTTGAATAACTCACTTGAAAAAATGCGGTAACTATTAACCTCTGTTTTAATCATGAAATGATTTAATCTTTGGTCTATGGATGAAAAACCAACCTTGAATTGTGCTTTTGAATTATGGGTAACTTGCAATAAAATTGCTTTTTCTATATCGTAATAGCTTATTAATAAATCGAATTTTTCATTGCTAAAAGCATTAACCTCCGTGGATGCAATTTGTCCTTTCCAATTGAGATCTCGAGCACTAAATATAGGATATTTTTTTTCGCTAATTTGTTTTAATTTATCGTTATAAACAATAATTTTGATGTTTTCAGGCAAAATTCCATAGGATAAAATTTCCTTTACCAGCAATTCAGTCTCAGCAAAACCAGTAGTATCAACGACTAAACCAATTGTTTGCACACCAGCCACAGATCCATTACTTTTTAAATTTTGAAAGCTGTTTTTTAATGTTTTTTTTACAAAAAAATTCTTTATATAATTTAAAAACATAGTACTTTTACTTGATTACAAAATTAATTAATTAAGTTGCATTTAAAATGGTAAATCTAAAAAAGTATAACGACGTTTCTAAACTTTTTGTTATATTCTTAACATTTTTATTTGTTGCTTCGTGCAGCAAACAAAATTACTATGTTACTAAAATTGAAGGAAAACGAATTCCTGTCACTGAAAAAGAAAATCAAGTCTCTACTACAGACCCCATAGGAAAACAAGCCCTGCAAATTGAAAATTTCATCAAACCGTATCGGGAACACATCAATAAAGATTTAGATAGTGTCCTTGCGTATTGTCCGGAAACATTAGACAAGAGTTCTGGAAAATGGCAAACTACAATTGGTAATCTGATGGCCGATGTCACATTAAAACGAGGTAATGTTGTGTTTCAAGCTAGAGAAAAAAAGAATATCGACATTTGTTTGCTGAATAGCGGAGGGATTCGCTCTATACTTCCAAAAGGGAATGTCACCGCCCGAACGGCTTTTGAAATTATGCCTTTTGAAAACAGTCTGGTCGTTATTGCGCTAAAAGGAGAACAAATCCTTGAAATCGTTTCCTACTTTATTGCTGAAAAAAAACCGCATCCATTAGCTGGATTAACCTTTACTATTGACAAAAACAATCTTCCAAAAAATATATTGGTTCAAGGAAACCCTGTTCAGCAAGAAACTATTTATTATGTAGGAACCAATGATTATTTATCAAATGGTGGTGACAATATGAATTTCTTTAAAAAAGGAGTTCAAAAATTTGATTTAGAGTACAAACTACGAAATATACTGATTGATTATTTTAAAGAAGTGGATACTATTCCTGTGATAAATGATGTTCGGATTACGGTTGAATAAAAAAGGGTAATAAACAATCCAAAGTAATTTTGAAAACATAAAGCATAGCCCCGATTAAAGTGAAAATCCTTTTTTATCGTTTTTTAACGATAAAAAAGATTGCAACGAAAAGCGGGAAATAGCTCCAAAAAAATATAAAATGAAAAGAAGAGAATTTATTGAGAAAACAGCTGCTGGATCAGCTTTATTAGGTTTAGGTGTATCCTTGAGCAGTTTTGAGTGGTCTAAAACCAAACAACTAACAATTTTACACACCAATGATGTGCACAGTTATATTGATCCTTTCCCAGCAGATCATCCCAGAAATGCTAATATGGGCGGTGTGGCCCGAAGAGCCGCTTTGATTGAAACGATTCGGAAAGAAAATCCAAATGTATTATTGCTGGATGCAGGCGATATTTTTCAGGGAACCCCTTATTTTAATTATTACGGAGGTGAATTAGAATTCAAATTGATGAGCATGATGGAGTACGACGCTTCTGCAATAGGGAATCATGATTTTGACAATGGTGTAGAAGGTTTGCATGCGCAAATGCCACACGCTAAATTTGAGTTCCTATCTGCCAATTATGATTTTAAAAACACGGTGATGGATGGTTTTGTAAAACCCTATAAAATATTCAACAAAAACGGAATAAAAGTAGGTGTTTTTGGACTCGGGATAGAGCTTGCTGGCTTAGTAGACAAGGCAATGTATAAGGAAACGGTGTACAATGATCCGATTGAAACGGCTCAAGATATGGTTCGGATTTTAAAGAAAGAGCAGCAATGTGATATCATAATTTGTTTGTCTCATTTAGGGTATAAATACAGAGACGAACCTGCCAAAATATCTGATTTAAAATTGGCCGAGCTGACTCAAGATATAGATTTGATTATTGGTGGGCATACCCATACTTTTCTGGACAAACCAACGGTTATAAAAAATCTTGTAGGCAAAGAAGTTTTAGTAAATCAGGTAGGTTGCTACGGAATTAATCTGGGAAGAATTGATTTTTATTTCGATAACAATAAAGCAAAAGCTTTTGAAGGAAAATCGATCATAGTGTAACTGTAATCGATTTTTTCTATGAAATTAAACCATTTAATACCAATTATTTTTTGAACAAAACCAACCGGTATTCTATTCATTGTTTATTTTTAAGTCCGGATTTAAACTTTGGGCATTAATTCCAAATTTATAAAAACAGATTAGCGTGCTATAAATAAGACCAATTGTTTAATAACATAGAACATTACTGTGTAAAAACACCTTTACAAGAATTTCAAACAATACATCAAAAAACAGACAATTAATATTCATGCAAAAAAATATATTTTTAATCAGTCTCTGCAGTAGAACTATGAATTAAATTGATGAAATCATCTTCTGAAATTATTGGGACATTTAGTTTATTGGCTTTATCTAATTTAGCAGGCCCCATATTGTCTCCAGCTACAACATAATCCGTTTTTGCTGAAATAGAATTCCCTATTTTGCCTCCATTATCTTCAATTGCTTTTTTCAAATCGTCTCTGGAAAATTTCTCAAAAACTCCTGAAACTACAAAAGTCTTTCCTGAAAGTTTATCCGTGGCATTTGGATTTATTTTTTCGAAAATTTCAAATTGTACGCCATGTTCTTTTAATCTTTCAATTATAATTCTATTTTCTTGATTTTCGAAAAAATCAATTACGCTTTGTGCAATTCGGTCTCCAATTTCATCCACTAAAATCAAATCCATCAAAGTCGCCTGACCCAAGGTATCAATGTTTTTATAATGTTTAGCCAATTTCTTCGCTACTGTTTCTCCTACAAAGCGAATTCCAAGTGCGAACAAAACGCGTTCGAAAGGAATATTTTTCGAATTAGCGACACCATTCACTAAATTTTCAGCCGATTTTTGTGCCATTCGCTCCAATGGTAAAATCTGATCTACCGTCAATTCATATAAATCGGCATAATTATGCACTAATCCATTATTAAAAAGTAAAGCTATCGTTTCTCCGCCAAGACCTTCAATATCCATGGCTTTTCTAGAAATAAAATGCTGAATTCTTCCAATGATCTGCGGTGGGCAACCATAAAAATTTGGACAATAATGATTGGCTTCACCTTCAATTCTCACTAATTTTGTATTGCATTCCGGGCAATGGCTAATGTATTTTGTAGGCTCCGAGACATCGGATCGTTTTGTTAAATCGACTGCTATAATTTTGGGAATAATCTCTCCTCCTTTTTCTACAAAAACAGTATCTCCTTCACGAATATCTAGCTTTTCTATTTGATCTGCATTGTGTAAAGAAGCCCTTTTTACAATGGTTCCAGCTAATTGAACGGGTTCAAGGTTAGCCACGGGAGTTATAGAACCAGTGCGTCCTACCTGATACGAAATAGAATTTAATTTTGTTGAAACTTGTTCTGATTTGAATTTATAAGCGATGGCCCAACGAGGCGATTTAGCAGTAAAACCCAGTTCCTCTTGATAATGAAAAGAATTTATTTTAACTACTACGCCATCCGTTTCATAAGGAAGAGTATGTCTGTGTGTGTCCCAATGATTAATGAATTCAAAAACTTCTTCTAGATTATGAGCCAATTTTGCTTCTTTGGGTGCTTTAAAACCCCAATTTCTTGCCGTTTCTAATCCTTCAAATTGCGATTTAAAAGGCAAATTATTGCCAATTAAAAAATACAACAAACAATCCAAAGGTCGTTTTGCCACTTCAGCACTATCTTGCAATTTTAGACTTCCTGAAGCCGTATTTCGAGGATTTGAATAGGGAGTTTCTCCAATTTCTATTAGTTCCTGATTCATTTTTTCGAAACCGGCAAAAGGCAAAATTATTTCACCGCGAACGTCAAATGTCGCAGGGAAATTTCCTTTAAGCTTGAGCGGAATTGATTTTATGGTTTTAATATTATTAGTCACATCGTCCCCTTGAAAACCATCGCCACGCGTAACAGCACGTTTTAATTTTCCGTTTTCATACGTAATACTGATAGAAGCTCCATCGTATTTTAACTCGCAGGTGTATTCTAATGGAACATCTCCTAAAACCTTTTGAACACGTTTTTCCCAATCGATTAATTCTTCTTTGGAATAGGAATTATCCAAAGAATACATGCGGTGTTGGTGTGGTACGGTTTGAAAATTTTTCGTTATCGTTCCTCCTACTCGTTGCGTAGAAGAATTTTCATCGAAGTATTCCGGACATTGACCTTCCAACTCTTGTAGTTTTTTTAATTTCAAATCAAAATCATAATCAGAAATTATTGCATTATCTAACACATAATAATTATAGTTGTGCTGATTTAATTCCTCCCTTAATTTTTGAATTGTATTCTGAATATCCATAGAAAATAAATTGGCTATTTTAGTTTTGAAAAAGTGTACTAAAATAACCAATTAAAAACAAATAGCAATACAATTACGATGCTATAATAGTATTTATTTGTTGATACAATAGACCATCACTCAAAAACGAACCTTGCTGTATTAATTCAAAAATTGAAGAATTTCGTTCTTCTGTAAACTCTTTTTTACCCACTTTCATTTCAATAGTATCCGTAAACATATTATCGCTAAGCCATTGCAATCCTTGTTTGGTCAAGAAATCAGTTTCTGGAACTAAAGATTTCAAGACAATTGATTGCACATGAGTATCAAAACAATGAAAAAGGAAAATATGATTTTTAGAAAAATGTTCTAAGTAGGTTGCTTTTGAAAGTACTCCTTCCCAAACCAAATCAGAAAACACATCTAATTCTTGTTCGGCAACTTCCGGTTTTTCTGCTTTTATTTTATCCCACTCGGCTTTATCGATAGTCTGCGTTGCTAAAAAAGTACTGAATTCCTGATTCAATTCCTCAAATTGTTCTTTTGTTAATCTTGAGTATTTCATTATTGCGTTTTAATATTTAACTTTTGTTTTTTAGCTATTTTTTGAATTTATAAAACAAAAAAAGCCCTCTCAAACGAGAGGGCAAATTTAATCTATATTTTTATCTTTTTTTAGAAAATATATCTAATTCCAAACTGTGCCTGCCATCTTGATAATAAACTTGCATCATAGTTGAAGGTTTTGGTTTGAGTACCGTTAAAAGTATAGGTTGGTATTTTTGTAGTTTGATCAACAGATACTCCAATTGGCTGTACACTTGTTGGTACTTGAACCAATCCCCAATCCGAATTAATCAAATTACCCAAGTTCAGTACATCAATACTAAATTGGATGGTATTCGTTTTATTAGAAGCTGAAGAAATTTTAAAATTATAATCTTGCATTATTTTAAAATCCCATTTTCCTCTCCATGGAGACAACGCACCATAACGCGCTGCGTACTGACCTCTTCTATCACTCAAATAGTTATCCTGCTTGATAAAGGCATCAAATGCGGCACCTTGACTAACTCCTCCTGTAAATAGCATAGTACTTATTTCGGCTGAAGTTGGTATATAAATTAAATCATTTAAATCAGATCCATCATTATTTATATCGCCTCCATACGTATAATTAAAACGGCCTCCTTGTGCGTATTCAAAGAAAGTCGATACAGTAGTAGCCCATTTGTCATTAGTACCATACTTCCATTTTTTTGAAGCTACGCCTATAAAACGGTGCGTATCGCCATACTTAGAATCAGATAAAACTGCATCATTCACATTTCCTAATGCTGGATTAAATCTAAAAGCATCACCCGTAATTTCTGCTTCAATAGAATTAACATCCTGTGACTTCAAATAGTTGTAAGCTAAACTTGCGAACAATCCATTGTCAAAAGTCTTTTGTACTTTGATAGAAGAGTTGAATGCACTTCCTTTATTGGTATTCGTCAATACATATCCATTAGTTCTCGCCGGAAAACCATAATCTGTCCAAGTACCATAATCCGAACTACCGTATATTGCTCTATTATCAACACCTGTCAATTGACTTGTTGGTCTTTTTAACCCCCAATTTTGTATATGAACCCCATTTAAATCTTTATTATAAGACATGTCTATGGTTACAATATAATTATTTTCGAATTTGTGATCAAATCCTAAACTCGTTCTCCAAACCTGTGGAAATTTAAAATCTTCATCTACTACTTGATAGAAAAATGGATCTATACCGCCTACTTGATTTCCAATCCAAACAAAAGGTAGTTTACCGGTGAAAATTCCAGTACCTCCGCGCAACTGTTGTTTTTTATCTCCATTAATATCCCAATTGAAGCCAACTCTTGGTGACCAAAGTAAATTATTATTAGGTAATTTAGTTGAATCAAAATTCTTTACACTTCCATCAGCTGGGTTGTAATAATCAATATTTGGCAAATATCCTTCTGAATTATCTGTATCAATAAATTTTTGAGCTAATTCAGATGTATTGAAATACAATGGTTTATCAGCTCTTAATCCATAAATTAATTTAAAATTATCACTGATATTCCATTCATCCTGAACGTAAAAAGCTAATTGTCCTACTGTCGTTTCAGCTAAATTCCAACCCCCATCAACACCGTCTTTCAATGCATTTTTTGTGTCAAAAGTTGTTTGTGCGTTTTTTATTGCAGTGCTGTAATAACCATTTGCAATATTCGCATCAAAACCAGCCATATTTGTACTTCCAAAAACATCAAAACCATAACCTTTTAAGTTAAATGAATTTTTAAAAATGAACTTTTCGAATGAGAAGCCTACTGTATAGGTATGATTTCCTCTGACAATATTTAAATTATCAGTAATTTGAATTACTTTTTGATCTAATTTATTATTGATAGAGAAAGGCTCATGACCTGCTATAATGTAAGGAGAACCATCTTTAGTGATAGTAATTACCGGCGCAGGAGTAGAAAAAGGATTTCTAAAATCATTAAAATGAGTATAACCCGCTTGTAATTTATTAGAAACCGTCTCACTAAATTTAGAATTTAATTCTACTAAAAAAGAGCTAATTTGGTTGTTAATTTGGTACCCTGAATTTTCAAATTGTAACGTATTTGCATCAATTCCTCTACGAATAATAGCAGTAGGATGTGCAGGCTTATCTTTTGAAGCATCTAAAAAATTATAAATAACAGCTAGTTTATGGTTGTCATTAATATTCCAATCCAACTTTACAATTCCTTTACTTGAATTAGAATTATGTGTAAATCCTTGATAAGCACCTGTATTATAACCTAGCTTTCCTAACTCAGTAGATACATGCATTAAATCAGTTTCTAATACTCTGGATTCATTCACTCCAGTAGTTCCATTTCCATCATTAGCAACAAAATTTGATCCTGAATCGCTTCTTTTATCAATTTCAAAATTGGTAAAGAAAAACAATTTGTTTTTAACAATTGGGCCACCAAGACTAAAACCGGTTTGTGTTTGCTCTAATGCGGGCACAAATATTTTTTCTCCTTTAATTTTACTACCTGTCATATCCTGATTTCTATAAAAACTATAGGCAGTACCATGGAATTCATTTGATCCTGATTTAGTGACTGCATTTACAGAAGCTCCAGTAAAACCTGATAATGTAACATCATAAGGAGCGGTGGCAACCTGAATTTGTTCGATTGCATCCAATGAAATAGGCTGAGAGCCGGTTTGTCCACCCGGAGTTGCTGCATCTAAACCAAAAGGATTGTTAAAAATAGCACCATTAAGCGAGTAACTATTGTATTGATCGTTTCTACCTCCAAAAGAACCTCCACTTGCTGTTGGTTCTAAACGGGTAAAATCATCAGCTGATCTTGAAATAGATGGCAATGCTGATAATTCTCTTCTACCGATAGTGGTTTCTGCACCAGTTCTTCCACTTTGAAAAACTCTATTTTTAGAACCAACTACTTTTACTTCGTCTAAATTCTGACTTTCATCTTTCAAGACAACATCTAAACTGAATACTTTACCTAAATCAAGGTAAACATCATTGTATTCTTCACTTCTATATCCTACAAAGGATACGACAATTTTGTAAGGACCACCAATTCTCATATTCAACATACTGATTCTTCCATCCGCATTGGATAAAGCGGAATACTTAGAACCTGTAGGAATATGAATTGCCTGAACCGTCGCTCCGGGAAGCGTCTCATTGTCAGAACCTCGCACAATCCCTTTGATACTAGAAGTTGTAGTTTGCCCAATGGCAGCACTGAAACTGCATAAAATTAATAATAAAGTAATGATTCTTTTCATTTGTTTAAATTTGTTATTTGTGGCGCAAAATTAAACAAAAAAAAATCACTCCTAAGAGTGATTTTAATAATGTATTAACAAAATGTTAACAAATTTATGCTTTTTCAGCAATAATTTCATAAGGCAATTCTATAATTACATCTCTGTGTAATCGCACGGTAGCAGCATATTTCCCTGTACGTTTTACGATTCCGCTTGTGATGAATTTTCTGTCAATTACTTGACCACCTTTAACTAAAGCTGCAGCGATATCAATATTTGTGATTGAACCAAATAGTTTTTCACCTCCTGCTTTTGCGAAGATCTTAATTTCGATCGCTTTCAAAGCTTCTGCTAAGGCTTGCGCATCTGCAACTACTTTAGCTTCTTTATGAGCTCTTTGTTTTAGGTTTTCAGCTAATACTTTCTTTGCAGAAGATGTTGCTAAATGAGCGTGTCCTTGTGGAATTAGAAAATTACGTCCGTATCCGTTTTTTACAGAAACGATATCATCTTTAAATCCTAAATTTTGAACGTCTTGTCTTAAAATAAGTTCCATGTTGTTGTCCTTTTATATAGAAGTTAGGTTTCGTATTTCAGAAAACCAACAACTGTTAATTTTTTATTATTTTAGTAAATCAGCCACATATGGCATTAATGCTAAGTGACGTGCTCTTTTTACAGCAACAGACACTTTTCTTTGGTACTTCAATGAAGTTCCTGTTAAACGACGAGGAAGTATTTTTCCTTGCTCATTAACAAATTTCAATAAGAAATCAGCATCTTTATAATCAATATATTTGATGCCTGATTTTTTGAAACGACAATACTTTTTAGTTTTGTTTGTTTCTATATTTAAAGGCGTAAGATATCTGATATCACCGTCTTTTTTTCCTGAAGCTGATTGTTGTAATGTTGCCATAATAATTAAGCTTTTGTAGATTTTAATTTAGTTCTTCTTCTTTCAGCCCACGAAATAGCATGTTTATCAAGACTTACAGTCAAGAAACGCATTACTCTTTCGTCACGTCTAAATTCAGTTTCAAAAGCAATAAGCACTTCTCCAGCTACCTTGAATTCGAATAAATGGTAAAAACCACTTTTTTTGTTTTGAATTTCGTACGCCATTTTTTTTAGGCCCCAGTCTTCTTTCGACACCATTTCTGCTCCTCTACTAGTAAGAAAATCTTCAAATTTGCTTACTGTTTCCTTTACCTGGACTTCAGATAAAACGGGATTTAAAATGAAAACAGTTTCATAATGATTCATAAATATAAATTTATTTGTTATTTGGGTGCAAAAGTAATCAATATTTTTTGTTTCACAAATCTTATTTCGTTTTTTTGCTCTACATTTAAAAAAATCGATAAAATTATTTTTTTTTGTAAATAAAAAAGTAGTAGATTTACTTAACAAAATCTAATACTGAAATTTTATGAAACTAAACTGTGTTATAGTTGATGATAGTTCTATCCAGAGGATGATTATTACAAAGTTAGTTAATATTCATCAAAATTTACACCTAATAGCAGATTTTTCTAACGCCATAGAAGCAAAAAGCTGTATGTCTGTTCACAATGTAGACTTAATATTTCTAGACATAGAAATGCCAGTGATCAGTGGTTTTGATTTTCTAGATGGCTTAAAAGTACAACCTCAAATTATTTTCATTACTTCCAAGGCAGAATACGCCATGAAAGCGTTTGATTATGACGCAACAGACTACCTTCAAAAACCAATTACAATTGATCGATTTAACGCCTCTGTCAAAAGAGCCATTGATTTTCACTTACTCAAAAAAGAGAATAAAGAAGATGAAGGCGAGCATATTTTTATAAAAAGTAATTTGAAAAAATTGAAAATTTTTACTTCAAAAATAAAATGGATTGAAGCCTTTGGAGATTATGTCAGAGTCGTTACCGAAGAGGATAGTAATCTGGTACTCTCTACAATGAAATCTTTTGAAAATGATCTGTCCAAAGATAAATTTGTCAGAGTTCATAAATCTTATATTATTAATATCGATAAGGTAGAACGCTTCAATAGCAAATATGCCGAAATTGGGATGACAAAAATTCCTTTGAGCCGACACAAAAAAGAAGATCTAGTACGAGCCCTTTCCTTTTCTTAATTCCCATTAATCAATAAAAATCTACATTTGAAGTTACTTTTATAGCTCTGAACTGAGCAACAGCCTCAAAACTATTTAGCATTTTCTGAATCGTTCTCTTCGTGTTCCCAATAGACACATTTTGAGGTATTTTGATAATAATCATACGAATGTATTCGTTTCTAATCCTGCTGATAGCCGGTTCTTCCGGACCCAATACTGGCATATTTAAGTTTTGACTTATCACTTGATACAGCCACATAGCACCTTCCTTTAACTTATCAAAATCACGTTGTTTTAGCGTTAGTTTTATAAGCCTGAAATACGGTGGATATTTATAAATTTGTCGGTCATACAATTGTTCGTTATACATTCCAAAATAATCGTTCTTAGTCACTTGTTGTATTGTATTGTGATTGGGATTGTAGGTTTGTATGATCACTTTCCCTTGTTTTTGAGAACGTCCTGCTCTACCGGCAACTTGAGTCATCATCTGAAAACTTCTCTCAAAAGCCCTAAAATCAGGATGATATAACATATTATCCGCATTCATTATTCCTACTAAACTCACGTTGTCAAAATCCAACCCTTTGGCCAGCATTTGGGTCCCTACTAATATGTCCATTTCTCTGTTCTTAAAACTATCAATGATTTTTTCGAAACCAAATTTTCCTCGGGTCGTATCCTGATCCATTCTCCCTATTTTTGAATTTGGAAAAATAGACAGTAATTCTTGTTCAATTTGTTCGGTTCCAAAGCCTTTTGTAGTCAAATCAACACTAAAACATTCGTGACAATGAGTAGGTTTAGCCATGGTGTATCCACAATAATGACAACGCAACTGGTTTTTATGCTTGTGATAGGTCAAACTTACGTCGCACTGTTGGCATTGAGGTACATGACCGCAAGTAATACATTCAATTACAGGAGAATATCCTCTACGGTTTTGAAACAAAATCACTTGTTCTCCTAAAGACAACGCGTTTGTAATTTCTTCAATTAAAACGTCACTAAAATGTCCTGTCATTTTTTTTCGAAAGTATTTGTCTTTCAAATCCACCAATTCAATATTGGGCATCCTGACATTCCCGAAACGTTCCGAAATTTCGACCAGGCCAAATTTATCTGATTTGGCATTAAAATACGTTTCTATACTTGGCGTAGCAGAACCCAAAAGCACTTTTGCCTTGTGTGAATGTGCTAAAACTATAGCCGCATCCCGGGCGTGATATCGCGGAGCCGGATCTGCCTGCTTGAAGGTTTGCTCGTGTTCTTCATCTACAATTATGAACCCTAAATTATGAAAAGGCAAAAACAACGCTGACCTTGCTCCAATTACCACTTGTGCTTTCTCAGAATTTTGCAAAACTTGATTCCACACTTCAATCCGTTCATTATTGCTGTATTTCGAATGAAACACCGCTACTTTATTTCCAAAATAACTTCTTAATCGGCCTACTAATTGAGTCGTCAAGGCAATTTCAGGTAGTAAATACAGGATTTGTTTTCCCGTTGCCAAATATTCTTCAATGAGTTTGATGTAAATTTCCGTTTTTCCACTGGATGTTACTCCGTGTAATAAACAGACTTCTTTTAGAATAAAACGATCTTTAATTTCTTCGAAAGCAGCTTGTTGCGCCTGACTCAACTGTAATTCTTCATCACGAATTTTTCCGTTGAAATGTACTCTGTCTTCCTGCAAAAAATAATCTTCGAATATTTCTTTCTCGATTAAAGCTTTAACAATTGCCGAAGAAGAATTAGCTTGCTCCACTAATTTTTTTACGGTAATGGGTTTAGCTCCGTTCTTTTCGGCCTCGCCTTGGGACTTTTGCGTTGCGCTCAATTGAAAATAGTGCATTACAACTTCCTTTTGTTTGTTGGCATTTTTCAGCGTCTCAAGTAATTCGCTTAAGCCTTGATTGGATTCGTATTTGGGGTGCAGCCGCACGTAGCGAACTAATTTAGGTTTGTAGCTTTCCTGTATTTCTTCCTGAAGCACCAAGATGTTCTTATCAACTAGTTTTTGAATAACAGGAAAGATATTTTTCTTGTTTAAAATAGCAATAATATCTTGAATTTTTAGCGAATTCTGCTGTTGCAAAGCTTCGTAAACCAGGAACTCATCATCGGAAAGGAGATTGGTATCTACAAATAAATTCGTTTTTTGAGAAATCAGGGTTTCGCTTTCCAGCAAAAGAGCACTTGGCATGGCACCACGATACACATCTCCAATGGCACACATATAATAGGAAGCGATCCACTGCCAATGTGCAATCTGGATTTCAGTTACGATGGGCTTTTCATCCAGAATTTGATGGATTTCCTTCGCATCATACAACTCTGGTTTGTTTTGATGAGTTTCAATAACTAAAGCCGTAAAAATTTTACTTTTCCCAAAAGGAACAGCTACCCGCATTCCTTTTTTGATGTACAGAAACTCTGTTTCGGAAACGCTATACGTGAATGTTTTAGCTAAGGAAAGAGGTAAAATTACTTCTGCAAAATACATTTATAATCAATTATGAGTTATCAATTTGAGTGATGTGTTGAATTTTTACTTTGAACCCATAACTGCTAATTTTACACTTATTTTACTCTGTTCCAAGTTTGTGTTCTTCCAAATAAGGCCACGCCAATATATCCTCGAACGTCCAGTTTATCACTACCATTCAAAACCAGAAAACATTTGTAGAGCTTCCCCGTAGTTGGATCCAAAATTTTTCCTGAATTGTATTCTTTACCATCTTTAGTAAGGCCTTTGATAATCACAAGCCCCATAATAGGCTTATTTTTTTCATCACCGGAACATGCTGTACATACACTTTTTTTCTTTTCGGAGTCTAATATGTCAACGATTTTTCCGTAAATTTTACCGGAACGTTCGTAGATTTCGACTATTGATTTGGCTTTGCCAGTTTTGTCGTCAATGGTTTTCCATTTTCCGATAACGCTATGCGTTTGTCCATAAAAGGCCATCGAAATAAATAATGCCAGAATTGTAATTGTATTTTTCATTTTTTTTCTTTTTAGAGCCCTTATAGCCTTGAAAATCTTGCCACGGCAAGAAACGAATAGCAGGAAATAACTCTTAATTTTGATACTGTTTTGATTTGAAAATTATACTTTTTTTGCTTTCAGTTTATTTACTGTGGCATTCAATTCAAAACCCAACAGTAATATCATGCAGTTGATCCAAATATAAAACATCAAGACCAATAATGTTCCTATTGAGCCATATAATTCATTGTATTGTGAAAATTTTGTGACCCAAATTCCAAAACCGTATGAATCCAGCAGAATCAATATTGTTGTAAATATAGAGCCAATAGAGATAAAAGCTCTGTTTTTATAATATTTAGTTCCAAACTTAAAAAGTATAGATGTAGTAGTTAAAATCATCAAAATCACGAATGCATATCGTCCTAAAACAATTAGTTGCAGCTGATCGCTAAATACTGTTTTCTGTATAAATACCTCAAAAACAACAATTATTGCAACCGTTACAATTAAAAGGAAAGACAGCAATAATGACATTCCTAGTGCGACTAAATACTGACGGATAAACCCTCGCTTGATCAGGACGTGTCTGGAAGATTCAAAACCTCCAAGAATTCCATTTAACCCGTTTGCCATTAATAAAATGGAGAGTAAAAACCCATAGGAAACTAATCCTGAGTGGCTGTTATTAAGAATATCATTGATGATTTTATAAATAGCATCATAGGTATTGGGCGGAACTCCATCCTTTACAAATTGAAGAAAATCATTCTGAAAACCTTCAATAGGTATATAAGGAATAAGATTTAAGATGAACAGCGCAAAAGGAAATAAGGCCATAAAAAAACTAAATGCAATTGCACTGGCGTGATAGGTCAACGCACTCTCCACAATCCCAAGTCCGTATAGTTCTAACAAATCGTATAATGACAAGCCTTCTAGCCAAGGAAGCTTGATCTTTTTTAACACATGAACCAGATTCCGAATTATCGGGATTTTTTCGAGCTTAACCTCTATCTCTTTACTCATATTGCTTTTAAACTCAAATCCATGTTGTAAACGGAATGCGTTAAGGCACCTGACGAAATATAATCTACTCCACATTCTGCATACTTGCGAATGGTATTTTCATTTATATTTCCGGAAGATTCAGTCCGGCATTTATCCCCAATCAAAGCTACTGCTTTTATCGTATCTTCATAATTAAAATTATCAATCAAAATCCGATATATTCCTTCACTTTCGAGAATTTCTTTTATTTCAGCTAAGTTTCTGGCTTCGACAATGATTTTAAGATCCAGATTATTTTCCTTGAGGTAGGCTTTGGTTTTGGCAATGGCCAAGGTAATTCCGCCCGCAAAATCAATATGATTGTCCTTGAGCATTATCATATCGTACAAAGCATACCGGTGGTTTTCGCCGCCGCCAATTTTGACCGCCCATTTCTCACAGGCCCTGAATCCCGGTGTTGTTTTGCGGGTATCGAGAATTTTTGTATTTAGCCCTGCTACTAAACGAACGTATTCTTTGGTTTTAGTTGCTATAGCTGACATTCTTTGCATTGAATTCAAAACTACACGTTCTGATTTTAAAATAGATTGTGAACTTCCCGAAACATGAAAAACAACATCTCCCTTTTTTACTGAAGTTCCATCCTCAATGAAAGTCTCTATTTGTAAGTTAGAGTCTATGTAATCAAAAATCATTTTGGCAAAAGCCACGCCTGCAATAATACCGTCCTCTTTTACCAATAATTTTGCCTTTCCTGTGGCCGATGCAGGAATACTCGCCAAAGAGCTATAATCTCCAGGGCCCACATCCTCCCGAATGGCGTTTTGTATTAGTATTTGTAACTCGTTATTGAATTGTGCTTCGCTAATCATTTTATAGAAAATTTATGGAATGCTAAGGTAGCATATATTTTATGGATTTGAAAATTTGCGGGTTGGCTTCTTTGGATAAAGAGACAAATGAATCCATTTTACCAAGAAAAAAACTAGACGTATTAAAGATTCAATTGTAGAAAACAACACAGTTCCCATACGCAATTACAGCTTTGCAAATTGATTTTAGGCTCCCTAGCTATTTAAACCCATAAATCAATTGTTTGTTTAGGGCAGTACTATTTAAAATCCTATATTTGAATTTAGTAACTAAATCACTATTTTATGAAATCTTATTTTAGCGTGCTTTTTGTATCGTCACTACTTTTTATTTCTTGTAAAAAGGAAGTAGACACACAAAATACTACCCCAACAAATATCGTTCCTTTTACTGAGGTTGGCAGACAAATGCAGAACCAATCGCAAACTGCCACTCAGCAACAACAAAATAAGGATCCTACTGCTGTTGCCACTGGCGCGAATCCAGCTCATGGTCAACCTGGTCACCGATGTGATATAGCCGTTGGTGCTCCTTTGAACTCCCCGGCTGCTACAAATGCTTCTGCTACGCCACAACAAAACGCGCCTGTTCAGGCCAATACTGTCTCAACTGCAACAACGCAAGACCAGGGAACTCCAACGGCTGAAGGAATGAATCCGCCACACGGACAAACCAATCACCGCTGTGATATTGCTGTGGGTGCTCCGTTGCCTAAATAGGAATTTGAATCCTCCTCAAAAATAAAAAATGGGCGCAAATCCTCAAGTGTTTAGGCCCGTTTTAGTTTTTGAATCCTACCGCGTGATAGTAATTTGTTCAGCGTAAATATGTTACAATACCAACCAACAATGACACCTGTACTAATTTTTGATTTTAATTTAAATAGCGATCTAAGCAATTGGAAAATTGTAAATGATGCTGTAATGGGAGGAATGTCAGAAAGTACATGCTATCGGAACTCAAATGGAAAAGGAACTTTTGAAGGTACTGTTTCATTAGAAAACAATGGCGGATTTTGTGCTGTGAAATATGTTTTTGAACCAATGTATCTAAAACCTGCTAAACATATTTGCATCCACATTAAAGGAGACGGCAAACAATACCAATTTAGAGTGAAGATAAATCGTACAGATTCCCATTCGTACGTATTCCCTTTTCAGACTACCACAGATTGGCAAACAATTGAAATTCCATTCACCCAGTTGTATCCAGCTTTCAGAGGACGAAAATTAGATCAGTCTAATTATGACGGATCAAAATTAGAGGAAATTGCTTTCCTGATAGGCAATAAGATAGAAGAGTCCTTTCAATTACTAATTGATCGCATTGAGGTAAAATAAATAGCATCTTAGCTTTCGTAATTTTATAAATTTAAAAATCAGATTATTAATTTCCATTAAAGAGAATGTAATGTAAAACTGCTAATTTTTCTATCTTTGCATCTCTGAAATCTAACAAAAATGAACATCAAATTGATTGCTATCGGTAAAACTGATAACAAAGCGCTAGAATCCTTGATCGACGATTACAACAAGCGTTTGTCTTTTTACATTAAATTCGATTTAGATATTATTCCTGATATCAAGAACGTAAAAAACTTATCGGAAAGTCAACAAAAAGAAAAGGAAGGCGAATTGATTTTGGCAAAAATTACGCCTACAGATCAACTTATTTTGTTGGATGAAAACGGGAAAAATTTTTCTAGCGTTGGCTTCTCAGAAGAATTACAAAAGAAAATGAATTCCGGGGTAAAGACTTTAGTTTTTGTAATTGGTGGTCCTTATGGTTTTTCGGATACGGTTTATGCTAAAGCACAAGGAAAAATATCGTTGTCTTTAATGACTTTTTCGCATCAGATGGTTCGATTATTCTTTATCGAACAATTGTATCGTGGATTCACAATCTTGAAAAACGAACCATATCATCATCAGTAGAGATTACAAGATTAATTATTGAACTATTTAATAGATATATTTTTCCGGAACTTCTTTATTAAAAGTAACCCGTTGGGTGCAATTATTCAAAACGTCAGTTCGAGTATTTTTTGTGTAGTAAAACGGAACAAAAAATGTATCGAGAACAGTTTTTAATACTAATTTTCTAGTTCTCGATATAATTTTCTGTCGAAAATCACTCGAACTGACGAAAATTATCATCAAAAATTAATTGCACCCAACGGGTTAAAAGTATCTAATTCTCTCGTCAAAATCTTAATTTATAAATACTCTTCAAAACTGATGTTTTTATCAAAAACTAATACTATTTTGGGATTAATAGCAAAATTAAAACTATACAGGTAATTTAAAAATTCACTTCTTTTTATTTTACTGGTATTAATTAAAACTAAATCAGATCCCTTTTTAAAATAAAACATAAAGCCTCCATTTGAAGGCTTTATGTTTTATAATACACAGTAGTAAAAGGTATAAAAGCCAGATTTTTACCAATTGTATCTGCGTAAGAATAATAATTTTCGGTCTTTTCATTCTTGTGTGCTTTTTCTTAGCGCTTCTTTTGTTGCAACCTCATGATATCCGGAATTGCAAGTCGTAACGGTAAACGTTTGTCTACATTGAGAATCCAATTGGTCTAAATAATACTGTTTTTACGGTTTACTTCAGCCAGCGTATCCAAGTCTTTTGTTCTAAAAAAAAAATAGATTGGCGAAAGATCCTCTACCACTTTGACAATTGAAATATTTGATTTTGGCAATAAAACCGCTTCTTTATTTCCACAGGAAAAAAGAGTAAAAAGAACAATCAACATAAAATATTTCATCGTTATAAATTGATTTTATTGAATAATGTAACGCATTCCACAGCTTCTTTTACATCGTGAACACGAAGTATTTTTGCGCCTTTGGTCAATGCCAAAGTATTTAAAACTGTAGTTCCATTTAATGCATTTTCGATTGAAGTATCTAGGGTTTTATAAATCATGGATTTTCTGGAGACTCCTACAAGAAGTGGTAATTTCAAGATGTTAAACAAGTCCATTTTTTGAAAAACTTCATAATTTTGTGCTATTGTTTTGGCAAAGCCAAAGCCCGGATCGATAATCAAATCATTGATTCCAAAACTTCTGGCCATAGCTACTTTTTCAGAAAAATAGAACACCATTTCTTTTACAATATCATCGTAACCCGTAAGTGTTTGCATCGTTTGCGGATTGCCTCGCATGTGCATCATAATATACGGAACATTGTATTTTGCAATTATCTCCAGCATTTTGTCGTCCAGATTTCCGGCTGCAATATCATTGATGATAGCCGCACCACTTTCAATCGATGCTTTTGCTACTTCGCTTCGAAAGGTATCAATAGAGATTATTGTATCTGGAAACTGCTTTAGAATCAAATCAATAACAGGAACAATTCTGGAAATTTCATCTTGTTCCGAAACGAATTCTGCATTTGGTTTGCTGGAATAAGTACCTACATCTATAAAAGTTGCACCATAAAGCAGCATTTTTTCAGTATGAGAAAGGATTTCGGTTTCATTCTTATACTTTCCTCCATCAAAAAAAGAGTTGGGTGTCACATTCAAAATTCCCATTACTTTGGGAGTTGATAGATCAATGAGTATTCCTTTACAATTAATTGTCATTCTTTTTTAGTTTTAAAACTACTACTTTCAACATTATTTACCCTTCATTCTACATTCAAAAAAATTATTCTTATTTTTGAAAAAATTTGAATACAAATATACACCAATAATGAAGAATACTTCAAAGGAATATGATGCTGTGATTGCGACTTGTCGGGCACTGTATATCAACAAAATGAGAGATTACGGATGTGCTTGGCGCATTTTGAGACTGCCTTCATTAACGGATCAAATCTATATTAAGGCCCAAAGAATCCGAAGTTTACAAGAAAATGAAATCCGCAAAATTGATGAAGATGAAACGGGTGAATTCATTGGGATCATCAATTATGCTCTCATGGCGTTGATTCAATTGGAATTAGGCGTTGCAGATCAGCCTGATTTAAGTGTGGAAAAGGCAACCAAATTATACGATGCCAAAATCAAACTAACCAAGGAATTAATGGAAGACAAAAATCATGATTACGGGGAAGCTTGGCGCGAAATGCGTGTAAGTTCACTAACAGATTTAATTTTGCAAAAACTACTTCGTGTCAAACAAATTGAAGACAACAAAGGAAGAACATTAGTTTCTGAAGGAATCGATGCTAATTATCAGGACATGATAAATTATTCGATTTTTGCCTTGATTCTAATGGGTTTTGGAAACAAATAATAAAAAGCAATAACTAAACATGAAATTGCCAAGGTTTTAAAATCACAAACTGTAATCAAGAATGGCGATACCATATTCCATTAAAACATAAATATTATCTTCATATGAAAAATATAATTACTCAATTTTCTAGAATTTTCGTTGGAATCCTATTCATTATCTCCGGATTAATCAAACTGAATGACCCTGTTGGTTTTTCTTATAAATTGGCGGAGTATTTCAGTGAACCTGTATTCAATATGCCCTTTTTTGTTCCGTTTGCACTAGGAATCGCCCTGTTTTTAGTAATTCTTGAAGTGGTTTTGGGGATTATGTTACTCATTGGATACAAGACTAAAGTCACGGTTTGGAGTTTATTGGTTTTGATTGTAATGTTTACCTTCCTAACTTTTTATTCCGCTTATTTCAATGTAGTAAAAGATTGTGGCTGTTTTGGCGATGCGCTAAAACTAACACCATGGCAATCGTTTACAAAGGATATTGTGTTGTTGTTCTTTATTCTGGTATTGTTCTTTAACAAAAAATTAATCCAACCCTTATTTAGAACTACAGTTCAAAACATAATTATTTATGCCAGTATCGTTTTATCAGCCTTTATGGGCGTTATCGTTTTAAACCATTTGCCATTAATAGATTTTAGACCATTCAAGGTAGGAAATAATATTCAACAAGGAATGCAAATCCCTGACGGCGCTGATAAATCAGTGGTAGAAATGGTGTTTATATACAAAGTGAATGGTGTAGACAAAGAATTTACCGAAAAAGACCTAATGTCGATTCCTGAAGGCGCCGTATTTGTAGACCGAAAAGACAAAGTCATCACAGAAGGATATGTTCCTCCTATTCATGACTTCACGATGGAAAAAGACGGATCAGATTTTAAAGATCAGTTCTTGCGAGAACCAAAATTGATGTTGATTGTAGCCTATGATTTAGTGAATGCCGATAAAGCGGGAATGGGCAAAATGGAAAAACTGTATTTAGATGCAAAAACAAAAGGATACAAGGTAATTGGAATGACATCTTCCTTACCGGAAGAGATCGCTGCAGCAAAAAAACAATATGGATTGATATTTGACTTTTATTTTTGTGATGCAATCACATTAAAAACAATTGAAAGAGCCAATCCAAGTATTGTATTGCTCGAGAAAGGAACAATCATACAAAAACTTCATCATAACGACGTCAAAGACTTAAGATTATAAGAATAGGACGGTTCAGATTTACGGTATTCCAGAACTTTAACCGCTAATTATTTTTTCCTATGAAAAGCATTTATGTTAAAATATTTTCTTGGTAAATTTGGATCTGCACTGCTTACTCTTTTTGGAGTGTTTACAGTGATATTATTTTTGTTTACTGTTTTCCCGGGGATCCTGCACGCATGATGCTGGATCAAAATGAAAATTCAGAACAACTGGCCATTGTAAAAAAGAAATATGGTTATGATAAACCTATTGCTACTCAATACTTGTATTATCTGAATGACCTGTTGCCTATTTCTTTGCACAGTGATACCCAATCCGATTATACTTTTCTGAGCGAGGGAAAATACAATGCGGTACCCCTTTTTGGAATTGGTACAAATGAATTGGTTTTGAAAAACCCTTATTTAAGAGAAAGTTTTCAAAAAAGCGGAAAAAAAGTTTCTCAAATTATTGGACATACATTGCCAAGCACAGCCGTATTAGCCATATTTGCCATAGGTATCGCTATTGTTTTTGGTATTATTTCTGCCTTATACAAAGATACCTGGATCCATCGCCTAATTGCTTTAATCAGTACTTTAGGGATGAGCATTCCTTCTTTTTTCAGTGCAATCCTATTTGCCAGGCTCTTTGGATTTGTATTACAAAAATAAACGCAGTTTAATATGCCCGGAAGCCTATAAAAAGTGCATAATTTCGTTGAAGGAAGTTATATTCAATGGATTTTGTATATGCATATTTAGATCCCAAAATAAGACTGGGATAATCACTGTATTTTGACAAGAAATAGATTTCCAAAGTAACAACAGGTTTGATGTTGTCTAAATCTCATCAACTATAACGATATTCTTTAAGCATTTTTGAATTCTGCTTTCAAAATATGGTATTCTGCACAACTCAATCCAATAGTTTGTTTAACTTTGTTTAAAAAACAACCATATAATGAAATATATACTACTACTTCTAATGTCTATTGTAGCCTTTTCTTGTGCAAAAGAGGGAAAAACTGAATTTTCTAAAACTGCTTTGTCTGAAACCCTACTAGCCACTGACGGAAGTCAAGTTGCTTTTCAGGATATTTTAAAAAAACACAAAGGCAAAACTATAGTAATTGAAGTTTGGGCCTCTTGGTGTGGGGATTGTGTCAAAGCAATGCCAAAAATCAAAGAATTACAAGCGAACAATCCTGATGTTTCTTATTTATTTATTTCAATGGACAAAACTGCAGATAAATGGAAAGTTGGAATTGAAAAACACGAATTGAAAGGCGATCATTTCATGGCAAATGACCAAATGGGAGGTGTATTTGCAAAAGCCATTGACCTAGATTGGATTCCAAGATATATCATTGTGGACAAAACCGGAAAAATTGCTTTATACCGCGCTATTGAAACTGATTTTGACACGATTAACGAGACTTTAGAAAATTTAAAATAAAGCATTCAAACACCATTTGAGATGCAGTTCTTATCATTTTAAAAACTTCAAAAAAACGAAACCAAAAACTAAATATAACACGACAAAATGAGAAAGAAGATTGTTGCAGGAAACTGGAAAATGCATAAAAATGCAGAGCAAACAGAAGATTTATTAAATGAATTAATAGCAAAAATCCCTACAGATACTGATGTGCAAATAATTGTAGCGCCAACATTTGTAAACCTGGCTTCTGCTGTAGATCATTTAGAATTTACCAATATAGATGTTGCTGCACAAAACGTTCATCAAGCAGAAAGCGGTGCTTTCACGGGTGAAATTTCGGCAGATATGTTAAAAAGTGTAGGTGTAGACATTGTCATTTTAGGACACTCCGAACGCAGAGCCATTTTTCAGGAAACAGATGCTTTAATTGCGAATAAAGTAAATACGGCTTTGGAACATGACATAAGAGTTATTTTTTGTTTTGGTGAAGAATTAAAAGACCGCCAATCAAAAAATCATTTTAATGTAGTTGAAAACCAATTACGAGATGGTTTATTTCATATTGAGGCTAAAGACTGGGACAGTATCGTTTTAGCCTATGAGCCAGTTTGGGCAATAGGAACAGGAGAAACAGCTTCTCCGGAGCAAGCACAGGAAATGCATGAATTTATAAGAGAAACCGTTCGTAAAGCTTTTGGAAGCGATATTGCTGAAAACGTATCTATCCTATATGGAGGAAGCGTGAAACCGGATAATGCTAAAGAAATTTTCTCAAAACCAGATGTAGACGGAGGCCTCATTGGGGGTGCCGCACTAAAAGCTGATGATTTTGTAGCAATTGTAAAGGCTCTCTAAATTTCAATTTTAAACGTCATAAAAAAGCGGTGATTCATTTTACCGCTTTTTTTATATTCCTATTTCAACCTGAAAACGCAGGTACCAGTTGTTCTTTGTATTACCGTCAAAATAATGTAGGGTATCAAAAGTCAATTCCGTTTGCAATTTAAAAGTGTGTTCCCAAATATATTTCGTCAAACCAATGGTATACTGTTTTGTGTTTGGTGCTAAAAGCTTAATGTCCTCGCCCACTTTTTGAGTAGAATACCGTCCGATAATCTCATAATTTGATAACAAATTATAACTCAATTGATGATCAAATCCGTTACCAACGTAAGCAAAATTAGATTGTGAAATATCATCCGGATTTATTGTAACTGCATTTCTTGGAGTAATTCTGGACATATAACTTGACATAGCGGCCCACCCGTTGTATTTAATCAAAACATCAAGCATCACTGATTTCATAGTGCGAGCTTCAAATAAATCATTTCCTAATTGACCTTGGGTTCTTTTGGCATGATTATTTTGCTGAAAAGCACCCGAAAGCATTAATTTCGGCTTTTTTTCTCTTACAATATCCCCTTCAAAATAGGTTCCGTCTCTTGAAAATGCTCCAAACGGTAACAACTCTACCTTCCCTGTTAAGGCAACACCTTCATCTGTATTCCCCGTGATATTTCGACCTTCTCCTGTTGAAATAGCTGTTTTGAAATTATAGGAAAATTTATCCCGAAATTCATTCATATTGTGAACTTGAAAACCAAAATCCCTGTCAATTGTAAATCTGGCATTGTTAATCGACCGGTCCGTTAACTGTAATCCGCCTGAAGAATTCACACGTTGGCGATTTCCTGGTAATTTTGTTTGTCCAAAACTGATATTCCAGTGTCTATTAGGTCTGTAAAAAACAACTGCATCTCTGATAATATTTATGTTCTCACCTTCTCTAATTTCACCAACATCGCCCGGAGCAAATGACAATTGAACTGCATATAAAAATTTTGGATTTCCCACATATCCGTCAAATCGCAAACGTAATCTTCGGATTTGTCCGTCATATCCCCTTTTTTCATCTTCATTTTCAATATAAGTCACCCTATTTTGCATTCGGAACCGAATATTCAATTGGTATAAACTATCCGGAGAAGTGATTCCAATTCCTTTACCAAAACTATAGTACGGAAGCGCCGATAATCTTAAGTCATTATCTTGTTTGCTTTGCTTGATATTAACCTGCGCATTGCTGGAAATGCAACTTACAAAGATCCAAAATAAAATTATTTTTTTCATGGTGTACTACTGTGTTTTGGGTACAAATGTAAAATAAAATTTGATTTACAAATACTCTTTAATATGCGATTGTTACCTTTGCAAAAAAAACAAGCATGTCAAATATTTATATAGCGTACCATTTTACTATTGAACCTAAAGAATTGGGGTCTGAAATCTTAATCGCGGAATTGGGAGAAAGAGCTTTTGAGAGTTTTACAGAAACTGAAACCGGGATTTCAGCTTTTGTGCAAAAGGATTTATGGAATGAAACCATCTTAGCGGATATCCATATTTTACAATCCGAAGAATTTACGATTGATTATACATTTGAAGAAATCGAACAAGTCAACTGGAATGAGGAATGGGAAAAGAATTTTGAAGCCATTGATGTCGACGGAAACTGTCATGTACGAGCACCATTCCATCCAAAAACAGATGCCGAATTTGATATTATAATTGAACCAAAAATGAGTTTTGGAACAGGGCACCATGAGACCACTCACATGATGATTCAGCATTTATTAGAAATAGATGTAACTGCGATGAAAACGCTCGATATGGGATGTGGAACAGCAATATTAGCAATTCTTGCCGAAAAGAAAGGAGCGCAACCAATTGATGCTATTGATATTGACAATTGGTGTTACTTGAATTCTATAGAAAATGCAGCACGTAATAACTGCAAACACATTACTGTTTATGAAGGGGAAGCCGCTTTATTAGAAGGTAAAAAATACGATTTGATTATAGCTAACATCAATAGGAATATTTTGTTGAACGATATGCAGAGTTACATAGACTGTTTAAACCCTAATGGAACGTTACTTTTAAGTGGTTTCTATCAGGAAGATATACCATTTATAGATGCCTCTTGTACCGAAAAAGGACTAACTTATGTTAAAAAATTTGAAAGAAACAATTGGGTATCTTTAAAATATGTAAATTAGTAGTATTATTTTTTTATTAATTACGAAAGTACAAAAAAACTACAAAATGAGTACTAAAGAAAAAGTAAGAGAAAGAGTCCATGTCAAAGAAGCCACCCGGCTGGATAACGAAATCATCGTTTACAATGATGATGTAAATACATTTGACCATGTTATTGACACCTTAATTCGCGTATGCAATCACACACCGGAACAAGCTGAACAATGTTCGTTAATTGTACATTATAACGGAAAATGTACTGTAAAAACAGGGCCTTACGACAAATTAAAACCACAATGCACACAATTATTAGAAGCAGGATTAAATGCAGAAATAATTTAAGAATAATAAAAACTTCCTTTGAGAAATAAATTACTGTGAATAATTCAAAAACATTTTCTTTTATTCTATATTTGAATAAAAAAAAGTGTTCTTATGGAAGAATATGGTAAAATTTTAGTTTTTGTAATGCCTATTTTTTTGATATTAATTAGCATCGAAAAAATTTATGGGCATTACAAAGGGGAAGATACTGCACCTAACATGGATGCTGTATCCAGCGTCAGCTCTGGAATGGTCAACTCCCTAAAAGATGTTTTAGGACTCAGTATCACACTGGTTTCTTATGATTGGATTGTATCAAAAATAGCTTTATTAAATCTTGAAGCTACCTTTTTAACCTATTTTATTGGATTTATAGCTATTGATTTTTATGGCTATTGGAGTCATCGTTTGTCGCATCAAATAAACTTTTTATGGAACAAACATGCAATACATCACAGTAGCGAAGAATTCAATTTGGCGTGTGCCCTACGCCAGCCTGTTTCAAGTTTTGTCAATCTGTTTACCTTTTTATTAATTCCAGCCGCACTTTTAGGAGTTCCCTCCAAAGTGATTGCGATTACCTTACCGATTCATTTATTCCTTCAATTTTGGTACCATACAAAGCACATTAAGAAAATTGGTTTTCTAGAAAAAATACTGGTTTCACCATCTCATCATAGGGTGCATCATGCCATCAATCCAGAATACATGGACAAGAACCATTCGCAAATATTCATCATTTGGGATAAATTGTTTGGTACTTTTCAAGCAGAATTAGAAAGCGTTTCACCTGTTTTTGGAATCACAAGACCGGCCAGAACCTGGAATCCGATCCGGATTAATTTTCAGCATTTATGGTTATTAATTACAGATGCTTGGCACGCTGAAAACTGGAAAGATAAGTTTACCATTTGGTTTAAACCTACAGGTTGGCGTCCAGAAAATTTTGAAGAAAAATATCCCGTTGTCAAAATTACCAATGTTTATGATTTTGAAAAATACGGCGTTAAACATTCTAAAAAGCTAATGTACTGGTCCTTATTTCAAGCAATAATAACGTTGTTACTTATTAGTTATATGTATAATTCTATCGCGGTGATAGGGCTGCCAAATGTGTTTATTTACGGCTTATTCATCTTCTTGACCGTTTACAGTTACACAGAATTAATGGATACCCGCAAAATTTCCATCTTCTGGGAAAGTATCCGTTTTGTTTTTGGAATTGGACTAATCATCTATTTTGGAGATTGGTTTGGAATGAATCAACTTTTTCCTTTTTCCAGTTATATTATTGGTGGTTATCTCCTTTTATCCTTGGCTGTAACTGTATATTTTGTCAGCACTAATTTTGAAAAAGATGCCATGATTACCGTTCAATCTTAAAAAAAATATGAAACACAACATTAAAGTAAAGAGTTTTATTGGGTTTAGTCTTGTTTATCTATTTCTAATTCTTTTGGGTTGGGAAACTATAGCATGGTTTTTTAAACCGTTTTTACTGCCGTTTCTAATTCTGCACGTTTTTTTACAGGAACCGTTTATTACCAAAAAAATTCTTTTAACGGCTTTGACTTTGTCGTGGATAGGCGATATTATTTTGATGTTTGCTG
This sequence comes from Flavobacterium sp. RSP15, assembly GCF_003968755.1. GTDB lineage: Bacteria > Bacteroidota > Bacteroidia > Flavobacteriales > Flavobacteriaceae > Flavobacterium. The sequence continues at coordinate 453,150 of NZ_RYDL01000001.1, forward strand.
ACAAAGGAGAGTTGTATTTTATTGCAGGGCTGATTGCCTTTCTACTTTCGCACATTTCGTATATAATACTATTCAACAAACAATTGAAAATTTATTTAAATAAAAGTAAAATTATTTTCTGGGTTGGAGTTACAGTGATCGCCATTTATTTAATCGTAATAATGTTGCTTTTATTACCAAGTTTAGGGGACTTAAAAATTCCTGTTCTATTATATGCCCTTACTATTTCAATCATGTTGTTATTTGCGCTCAAGGGTTTTTTAAACTGGCAAAAACCTGCCAACAGCTATATATTAATTGGTGCTACTATTTTTGTAGCTTCAGATAGTCTTTTGGCTTTTGATAAATTTTATGCACCGTTACAATACAGCTCCTTTCTTATTATGGCAACCTATTTACTTGCGCAATATCTGATTGTTGTCGGTATTTTGAAATTAAACAAAAAAAAATAGCATTCCCACAAGAGAATGCTATTTTGATGTCAAGTGTTTTCCGATTAATGAGGCAATTTATTTTTCAATAGTCCATATAGATAGGTCCCTAAAAGAGACCCGAAAAGCACTATCAAAATGGTCCAAAAACCAGCCCCAAGCAAGATGAATATTGGACCCGGACAAGAACCTACCAATGCCCAACCCAATCCAAAAAACAATCCGCCAATCCAGTATCTGGCAGAGCCTTTTTCTTTATCCGGAATTTCTATAGATTCTCCCTTGATGTCTTTTATATTGTTTCGTTTAATGATTTGAATGCCAATAATTCCCGTCAAGATAGCCACCGAAATAATTCCGTACATGTGAAACGACTGAAATTGGAACATTTCATAAATGCGATACCAAGAAACGGCTTCTGATTTAGTCAAAACAATTCCGAAAACAAATCCAACCAATAAATATTTTAGTATATTTTTCATGCTTTTTATTTTATATTAAGAGTCAATGATCGCTTATCTACTTTACAATTAATGGCAATAAAAAATGCGCCATTATCAATCCACCAATGAAAAATCCAATTACGGCTTTCAACGAAGGAATTTGTAAATTACTCAAGCCTGAAATAGCATGTCCTGAAGTACAACCTCCTGCATAACGAGAACCAAAACCTACCAAAACGCCACCAATAAGCAGTATAAAAATATGCTTTGGGGATTCTAAAATGGAGATTCCGAAAAGCGCATCCGGCATTAATTTTCCGTTTGGGGCATCGATACCAAGTTGTGCTAATTGTTCAATTGTTTTGGGATTAATAGTTACATTTGAAGCATCACTCATAAAATGAACGGCAACAAAACCACCTAACATTGCACCAAGAACAACCACTAAATTCCAGCGTTGTGCTTTCCAGTCAAAATCAAAAAAAGAAACTCGTTTTCCTAAACCAGCCATCGAACAAAGCGAACGCAAATTAGAAGACATTCCAAAAGACTTTCCGAAATAAATAAGTGCCAGCATAATCAAGCCGATCAAAAAACCGGAAACAGACCAAGACCATGTTTTAAAAATAATATCCATATTGTTTTTTGTACAAAGATAAGAAGCATTTAGCTTGATCTATGTGAGAAATGTTACATTCGATAAAAGAGGCTCTATATTTATTATTGGAACTAGCACTAAGGTCTAAAGTTCTGTTTATATTTGTGTCGAAGTACTTCCTTGCAATTAAAAGTGCCGTTTAAATTTTGACATTATAAATCTACCTTAAATATGAAAAAATCAATCCTTTTTATTGCTTTGCTAATAGGTACTACTTCTTGTATAAGCACACAATCTACTTTGAAAAACACGGACGATAATGCTCCCGATTTATTGCTGTCACAAGACTACACTTTTGTGATTACTCAGTACAGTACAAACAAAAAATATGGATATGATAAGGATTATCCCGTCAATATATTCTTTAATAATACTAAAAACGAAACGATCAACCAAGAACGGTTTTTGAACGCATTAGCGGGACCAAATGGTGAAAACATCACGTTTATCAAACGAGAAAGCTGCTGTCCGTTTCCAACGAAAAGAAGTGAAATGGGTGCTGGATTTCTGGATGTTTATGAATTAAAATGGAACGGTCAGAAAGAACCGCTACTACTCTACCTGAACATCTATGAAAAAGGAATATTGATGGTTCCGGTGGGACTTACATTGAAAAAAAAATAGTTTTTAAAATCCCAAAAGTCCTTATAAACCAAATTCCTAGCCCTGATGGCAGTGAAAATCCTCCCGTTTTTCAGGGAGATTGCAACATACAGCAGGAAATAGCTCCTAAAAAAAGTTAATGCCCGAAATTAATTGGGAAACGTAAATTGGAAATCGTAAATCATAACTACCTTTGCACCTTTAAAAATTCATACTATGAACTTACAACATATTCCACAAATCAAATATACTGATAGTGGCAATTTCTTTTTGTTAGCTGGGCCTTGCGCCATTGAGGGGGAAGAAATGGCGATGCGAATTGCCGAAAAACTAGTTGGTATTACTGATAATTTACAAATTCCTTTCGTTTTCAAAGGTTCCTTCAAGAAAGCAAACCGCTCTAGAATTGACAGTTTTTCAGGAATCGGTGACGAGAAAGCATTGAAAATCCTCAGAAAAATTTCGGAAACATTTAAAGTTCCTACCGTTACGGATATTCATACAAATGAAGATGCGGATATGGCTTCTCAATATGTTGATGTATTGCAAATTCCAGCTTTTTTAGTGCGTCAAACGGATTTAGTAATGGCTGCTGCCAATACCGGAAAAGTAGTCAACTTGAAAAAAGGACAATTCATGAGTCCGGAGAGCATGAAACATGCAGTTCAAAAAGTATTGGATTGTCACAATGAAAAAGTGATGATTACCGATAGAGGTACGATGTTTGGCTACCAGGACATGATTGTTGATTTTAGAGGAATTCCTACAATGCAACAATATGCTACAACCGTTCTTGATGTGACGCACTCACTACAACAACCCAACCAAACAGCTGGCGTAACTGGTGGAAGACCTGATATGATTGAAACTATAGCCAAAGCTGGTATCGCTGTAGGCGTAGACGGAATTTTTATTGAAACTCATTTTGATCCTGCTAATGCAAAAAGCGATGGTGCTAATATGTTGCATTTGGATTATTTTGAATCCTTAATGACCAAGTTAGTTGCCATCAGAAAAACAATACACACATTTTAAATTTAGGCCTCAAATACATTGAAATATCTTTTATATTACGCATTTCTTATTATTTTATTTACCAATAGTACAATTGCACAGGAAATTACAGAAATTCACACTAAATATACAACTCATAACAAAGGAAAGTTTTTTATCTCATGGGGAGGAAACAGGGAGACTTACTCCATGTCGGACATAACCTTTCGAGGTAAAGATTACAATTTTACCTTAGAAAATGTCCAAGCGCAGGACAAGCCAAAAGGATGGCATGTAGATTATATCAATCCGGCAAAAATGACTATTCCTCAAACTAATTTTAGAATGGGATATTTCATAAGTGACCATTATAGCGTTGCTGTAGGTGTAGATCACATGAAATATGTAATGCTACAAGACAAGGCGGTAACGATCAATGGGTATTATCCCAATCCGGGATCTTATGATGAGCTATTAGCCAATAATCAAGTTCTTTTGACAGCAGAATTTCTCAAATATGAACATACGGATGGTTTAAATTATGTGAATACTGAGTTTTCTCGACATGATGATATTTCGTCATTATTCAAAATTAAAAATACAGACAAAATTCAAGTTAATCTAACTGAGGGAGTTGGTTTTGGTCTTTTATATCCGAAAACTAACACCACTTTATTGGGGAAAGATCGTCATGATGATTTTCATGTTTCAGGTTTTGGAACTTCCTTGAAAGCAGGTTTGAATGTTACTTTTTTAAAACACTTTTATATCCAAGGAGAACTCAAAGGGGGGTACATCAATATGCAAGATATACGAACTACACAAAGCACCGAAGACAGTGCTTCACAAGATTTTTTCTTTTTTCAGAGAATTATTGCCGTGGGAGGAATTTTTAGAATTTAATTCATTCTTAATCAAAAATTATAAAAGCTGTCATTTATGACGGCTTTTATAATGAATTTATATTTAAAATTACCAAAATCTACAGAATCAATAACAGTAGAATTGTTTTAATTTTTTTCTTTTTTTTAATTATAATTAGCTAAATTTATCGACTAGACTTATTTATTTAAAGTCGGATTTCTTTAGCCCTAAATAATTTTTTAAAATTATAAATGACCGAAAATAACGCCTCAATTTCTTCTTTAAAAACGGACTATCACTTTGATAATTTCTTTAACATCTCAGCAGATTTTATTTGCATTGCAGGATTTGATGGCTATTTCAAAAGAATAAACCCCGCTGTTTCAAAATTATTAGGGTTTTCAGAAGAGGAATTGTATGCTAAACCCATCAGCAGTTTTGTGTATGCATCTGACCTTAAAATTACAATAGAAACTAGAGAACAAGTATATAAAAACAAGCCTCTTTTAAATTTTGAAAATCGGTATTTAACTAAGACGGGGGAAATTGTATGGTTATCCTGGACATCGATGCCTGTCGAGTCCGAAAAATTAGTGTATGCGATTGCAAAAAACATCACCCATAAAAAAAGAATCGAAGAAGAACGCAATTTACTTCTTGCCAATCTTACCCAAATTAATAAGGACCTTACTGTTTTTTCACACAAAACATCCCATGATTTAAAGTCTCCCATTAACAATATCCTTTCGGTCATCAGTTTGATCGACAGTACTAAAATCAATGATCCAGAAACGTTGGAGTTAGTAGAAATTCTTAAATTGTCTAGTAAAAATTTAAAACAAACCTTAAACGATTCGATTAATGAATTAATTGATAACGAAAACATCAACACTCAAATAGAAGAAATAAACCTAAATGAAGCATTGAAAGAAGTCCTGATTTCGATAAATTCTTTAATCCAAGATTCAAAAGCAGAAATTAATGTCGACTTTTCAGCTTTTGAAAATGTAACTTTTAACAAAGCGTACATCAAAAGTATTTTTCTGAATTTATTGACCAATTCTATTAAATATGCAAAACCGGGGGCTAATCCAGTTATTTTCATTCAATCTAAAAAAGTAAATGGAATCAATCAATTAATTTTTTCTGATAATGGGCGAGGTTTTGATCTAGACAAAGTAAAAGACAGGATTTTTGGATTGTATGAAAAATTTCACAGCAACAACGACAGCAACGGTATAGGGTTGTATTTAGTGTACAACCACATCACTAGTTTGGGAGGCCGAATTGCTGTTGAAAGTAAAATAAATGAAGGTACTACATTTACTATTTGTTTCAAATATTGAATGTAGTACCTTCTAAGATTTTGGTTTTTTAATTGACAATCCCTTGCTGATCCACCAAATAAAGTAAGGAAGCCATAGCCGCTGCACCTAGTTCCAACTCTCTTTTATTGACAGCATCAAATGTGTCATTAGCGGCATGATGGTAATCAAAATAACGTTGCGAATCCGGTTGCAATCCCACCTTTACGATATGATTGGATTTTAAAGGACCAATATCAACTCCAGAATGTCCTTTTACAAATTTGTGGATTAGGTATGGTTCAAATAACGTTTCCCAACTACTGATTTTGTTGAAATTAGCTTCATCAGCATCAATTGAAAATCCTCTTGGGGAAAATCCTCCCGAATCACTTTCTAAAGCAAAAATATGGTTTTCATTGTTTTTATTGGATTGTACTTCATATTCTTTGCCGCCTCGAACTCCGTTTTCTTCGTTCATAAACAATACCACACGCAACGTGTTTTTAGGTTTATACCCAATGTTTTTGAAGATGTTTAATACTTCCATACTTTGCACACATCCAGCACCATCATCATGAGATCCGTCTCCTAAATCCCAGGAATCAAGATGCCCCCCAACAACCATTATTCTTTCAGGATGTTCAGAACCCGTTATTTCACCAACCACATTGTAGGATAAAACATCATCAAATGTTTCACAAGATTGTTTGAAATAGAATAGCGAATTTGGATTTTGTTTTAAACTTTTGCTCAACAGTTCGGCTCCATTTGTACTAATGGCAGCAGCTGGAATTCGTTGTTCTTTGGAAATTTCTCCATAATTAGTTGCACCGGTATGCGGTAAATCATCCAATCGCAAATTCATGGATCTTACAATTACAGCTAAAGCACCAAGTTTTCCAGCTTCTCTGGCTCCTGATGATCTTTGGTCAACACAACTCCCATAGGCTTTGAAAGTTTCGATAAATTCAGGATTCATCGCTCTGTTGAAGAAAATGATTTTCCCTTTTACTTTTGCTTCCCCTAATGCGGTTAATTCTTCCAGGCTGTTTACTTCAATTATAGTTGCTTGTACTCCTTTTTTTGGAGTGGCCACTGAACCTCCCAGCGCGCAAATGGGGAAATTAATTTTTTGTTTCCCTACTTGTAAATATGCGATTTCTTTTTCGCCACGAACCCATTTTGGCACCATTACTTCCTGGAGATAGACTTTATCTAAACCCAGGGTTTCTAATTGTGCTTTGGTATACAAAACTGCTTTTTCAGCTCCTATAGAACCTGATAATCGGGATCCAATGGTATTGGATAAATGGTCCAGCCAAGGATAACATTTGGCATTGGTTAAGGATAATTTGTAAATTTCTTTTAACATTTGTTCCTCCTTAGCTTGCGCAAAAGCAGTAATTCCACCAAAGAAAAGTGCGGCTAAAACAATTGATTTTTTCATAATAAATTTGGGCTTTTTTAAGTATTCTGCTTTATATTTTGGTTTTGGTTGCCGTCGCAATTTCGTAATTCTTATCGAGTATTTGAGCTAAGATTCAAAAAAAACCTGCAAGTTATGCGTTCTTGCAGGTTTTGAGTATTACTGGATTGGTTCGAAACTGATTGCCGTTCCTCCTCCTGGAGCTAAATTCAATTTGATTTTTGATTTGCTGGTCACTACTATCGTTCTTATTTTATAAGCAATTGGATTGTTTTTCCAATCGGCATCTTTAGCATCTTCATAAATGATGGCTTTGTATTTCATTCCTTTGGTCAGAAAATCTAATTTAATTTCTGATTTTCTGGCATTCTCATCTGTAATAGCTCCCAAAAACCAGGTTTCCTTTCCTTTTGTTTTTCTGGCTACTGTAACATAATCGCCTGGTTCCGCTTCTAAATATTTGCTTTCATCCCAATCTGTTTCTACATCTTTGATAAACTGAAAAGCATCCGGGTATTTCTCATAATTTTCTAATAAATCGGCCGCCATTTGCAACGGAGAATACATTGTTACATACAAAGCTAGTTGCTTTGCTAAAGTCGTATGAACCTGCTCCGTTTTATTTTTATCATAATAACTCATTTTAATTTCAAATATACCCGGTGTATAATCCATAGGTCCTCCCAGTTGTCTGGTAAACGGCAAAATAGTTTCATGCATAGGCGGATTCCCAAAACTCCAAGCATTGAATTCATTCCCTCGAGCCGCTTCGGCAGCGATATAATTAGGATATGTTCGTCCGTAACCGGTGGGTCTTGATGATTCGTGGGAGTTAATCATAATCTTGTAATCCGCGGCACGTCTAACAACAAAATTGAAATGATTCACCATAGATTGCCCGTCATGAAATTCACCACGCGGAATAATTTTACCCACATAACCGGTTTTTACCGCTGGATATTCGTGTTTTTTCATCAAATCAAAAGCGCGATCCAAGTGTCTTTCATAATTACTGACAGAACCCGATGTTTCATGATGCATGATCATCTGTACATTTTTTGCTTTGGCATAAGCCGAAATTGCAGCAATATCAAAATCCGGATACGGAGTGGTAAAATCAAAAACTTCCTCTTTCCAGTTTCCGTTCCAATCTTCCCAACCTACATTCCAACCTTCAACAAGTACCCCACCGAAACCATTTTTTGCGGCAAAATCAATGTATCTTTTCGTGTTTTCCGTGGTAGCACCATGTTTTCCTGAAGCTTTTGGGGCATCTGCAAAATTAGTGGCATTTTGAGAACCGGCATAATCCCAAGTTGAATTCCCAACATGCATTTCCCACCAAATTCCAACATATTTCATAGGTTTGATCCAAGACGTATCGTCTAATTTTGACGGTTCATTGAGGTTCAAAATCATTTTAGAAGCCACAATATCTCTGGCATCATCGCTAATCATTATGGTTCTCCAAGGCGATACGCAAGGCGTTTGTAAATAGGCTTTATCGCCAATAGCATTAGGAACCAACTCGGCTTTCAATTTGTAATTTATCACATCAGCATTCAGGTGCATGACCGGATAATTGACAACCGCAGCTTCAAAAATGTTGAGATACAAACCTGATGGTGCTTTCATCATCAAAGGTGTTTGAACCATATATTTTCCCGGAATAGATTTTACTCCAATTCCATTATTCATATTGATTTTGCTGTTATCAATTTCAGAAAACTTAGTTTCATTGTATTCGTATTCATTGCTGTCAAAATCTCCTGGAATCCAGAATACTTTATTATTTTCGGTCAAATTGAATTGCGTAACCTCATCCGAAATGATGAAATAATTCAACTCCGCTTGTCTTGGAAAATCGTATCTGAAAGCTACACCTTCATCAAAAACTCTAAAAATGATGTTCATTTTTACTTTAGATTCTTTATTTATTAAAGAAACATTAAGCTCATTATACTGATTTTGAATACTGGTTTGTTCCCCTAAAACGGGTTTCCAGGATTCGCTGAAACTTGAAGTTTTTGAAGTCAGAATTTCAAAATTAGTGTCGAAATCCGGTTTTTCCTTTAATTTTATGCCTAAAAGACTTTCTAAAACAACTGTCTTTTTTTTGTAATTTACAGAATATGCCGGTTGGCCATTTCCTACTAATTTAAAATTTAGAGCTAGAGTACCTGATGGAGACTGAACGGTTTGGGCATGTCCAAAACTGAACATAAAGAGTAGAAAAAGAGAAAAGAAATATTTCATTTTGAATGATTTTTTGAATTGATAAAAGTAAATAAAATAGTCGTGTATCACAGTCTCACATGTAACAAATACCATTATTTTGTTTAAAAAAACCCTTCAGTACAAATACTGAAGGGCCGATCATAAATTAATAAACCAAATCTATTTAATCAACTCAAAACTAACTTTCCGGTCCGTGTTCGAATCTGTTCCTACAAAAACTTGAAAAGTTCCCGGTTCTGCAATAAACTTCAAATCCGAATTATAAAATTTCAATTCTTTTAATGAAATTTCGAAAGTAACTGTCTGTTTTTCTCCTTTTTTAATTGCTATTTTCTGGAATCCTTTTAACTCTTTGACTGGTCTTGTAACCGTACCCACTAAATCCCTTATATATAATTGAACGACTTCCTTACCATCAAAATTTCCGGTATTGGTGACATCAACAGTCACACTTAATTTCTCGATGAAACTCATTTTATCTGCTGATATTCTCAAATTCGAGTACTCAAAAGTGGTGTAACTCAATCCAAATCCAAAAGGATATAAAGGTTCATTTCTTTCGTCGATATAATTCGATCTGAATTTTTCGAACTTCCCTTCTTTGTTCCCTAAAGGTCTTCCTGTATTTTTTTGGTTGTAATAAATAGGTACCTGCCCTACGCTTCTAGGGAAAGTAGCAGTCAATTTTCCCGAAGGATTTTCATCGCCAAACAAAACATCAGCAATTGAACTGCCTGCTTCACTACCGGCAAACCAAGTATTCAAAATAGCAGGAACGGTTTCGTTTTCCTGAACCAAAACCAATGGACGGCCAGTAAATAAAACCAAAACCACCGGTTTTCCCGTTTTCAATAAGGCTTGCAATAAGTCTTTTTGCGCTTGTGGAATTTCTAAGTTCGTTCTGCTGCTGCTTTCTCCGGACATTTCTGCTGATTCTCCAAGTGCGGCAACAATTACATCCGATTGATTCGCAATTTTCAAGGCTTCCTCCAATAATTCTTCGGGAGTTCTGACATCGCGATGTAAGGTTTTGCCAAACATAGTTGCTTTTTCCTCGAAAGCGGCATCATAATCCAGATTGCTTCCTTTGGCGTAAAGCACTTTGGTCGAATTCCCAACCACTTCTTTGATTCCTGTCAAAAGTGAAATGGATTTATCCTGATTTGTGGCTACACTCCAGGTTCCAGCCATATTTTCTTTGGCATCAGCCAAGGGTCCGATTAAAGCAATAGTTCCTGACTTTTTTAAAGGAAGCAACTGATTTTGATTCTTTAATAAAACTAAAGACTGAGAAGCCGTTTTTCGAGCTTCCGCTCTGTTGCTGGCGGTGAATATTTCTGTTTTAGCTCTTTTAGCATCTGTGTAGCGATACGGATCATGGAACAAGCCCAAATTATATTTGGCATTTAAAATAAGACGAACGGCATTATCGATTTGTTCGATGCTAACTTTTCCTTCCTCCACTGATTTCTTTAAAGTCGTCAGAAAACCTTCGCCCACCATATCCATTTCAATTCCGGCATTTAATGCCAAAGCCGATACGGTTTGTAAATCTCCCATTCCGTGCTCAATCATTTCAGGAATTCCTGTAAAATCAGTAACCACAAAACCGTCAAATCCCCATTGCTTGCGCAACACATCCGTCATTAACCATTTATTTCCGGTTGCGGGAATTCCATCTACTTCATTAAAAGAAGCCATAACCGAACCAACTCCCGCATCAACAGCGGCTTTGTAAGGTGGAAAATAATCATTGTACATCCTGATTCGACTCATGTCAACCGTATTGTAATCACGTCCTGCTTCGGGCGCGCCGTATAAAGCAAAATGTTTGACACAAGCCAAAATGGTATTATTAAGAGACAAATCATCTCCCTGATACCCTTGGACCATTGCTTTTGAAATTTGGCTTCCCAAAAACGGATCTTCACCCGAACCTTCGGAAACTCTTCCCCAGCGAGGATCTCGGGAAATATCAACCATAGGAGAAAAAGTCCAGTTGATTCCATCAGCACTGGCTTCTTGTGCTGCAATTTGAGCACTTCGTTCTATCAGTTTCATATCCCATGTACAAGACAATCCAAGCGGAATAGGAAAGGTCGTTTCATACCCGTGAATTACGTCCATCCCAAAAAGCAACGGAATTTTTAATCGGCTTTTTTCGACCGCGATCTTTTGAACTTCATATATTTTTTGAACTGATTTGATGTTGAATAAACCACCCACTTTACCTTCTTCGATATTCTTTGCGACATTGGAACTGTTAGCCTGACCCGTGGTAATATCTCCCGAAGTAGGTAAATTTAATTGCCCTATTTTTTCTTCCAAAGTCATTTTAGAAAGTAACACTGAAACGAATTCTGTTTTCGGTTTAATTTTAACGTTCTTTTTAGTTGTCTTTTTTTGGCTGTAGCCAAAAAGAGAAATTCCAAAAATTAATATAATAAGTTTAATTTTCATTTTGTCTGTTTTTTGTTTGTTGGAACATCCAATCATAAATTTCTTGGTTGTCATACACACGCGGCCAACTGTCGTGGTTTGCATTATCAAAAATGGTTAATTCCACATTGAAGTTCTTTGGAATGTGCAAAACGTAATTTAGTTCGTGATTTTTAACGACTTCCGTTTTAATTTTCCCGTTGCTCTCAGTTTGAGAAAAAGAATTCCATTACATTAAAAAGGCGAGTATTAAAATTAGACCTTTCATCATTATTTAAAAATTATATTTTGTAGAATTAAAGCCCAATTTTGTCAAACCTGGTTTAATTTCCGGAGCGTTCATAAATAATTTCCATAATAAACCGGAACGGTGATTTTCAATCATAGGTGCAATTGTACCTTGATCAATAGCTAAATATCGTGGTGTTACCCAGTTATAATGCGGTGAAAAGGCATCATAAGGCCCTGCAATTCCAACATATTCTGTTCTTTTTTCATCATATAAATAATGAAGAAACTTCATGGACTCTACTGGTGTAAAAGGAAATGAAGACAGTGCAGCCGTAGGCGTAATTACCCCCAAATCATTGTTAGGCTGGTGTGCTGAATATCCTGTAGAACCATCAGTGTTGCGGGAATAACTAGCCGTTAATCCCCAACATTTATCTGAATATCCTTTCCATTGGCGTGGATTAGCAATGCAATATTGATTGATGATTTTAGAATGATTTTGGGTCAATGCCCAATAATCGGCATATTGATCTTTCAATGTAGTGGGATCTAATCCTAAATAAGAATATTGCGCCCAGAACAAAGGCCCTACATTTCCTGAAGCTCCATTATAATTGAAAATCACAGGAATTCCATATTGTGATCCTCCATTTGTAATGGCTCCATTTCTGGCCCAAGCCTGATGATAGGCCTGTGCCGAAATAGGATGCGTAGGCGAAGCGGCACCCAAAACATAGGTAATCAAACATTCGTTGTATCCTTCTAATTTAAAATTCATTTCCCAACCGTATTGCGGAGACCAATGCCAGTAAAGGGCGTTTTCTCCTTTGGTATACCAATCCCACTCTACTCCTTTCCAAAGTGCATCGGCTTTTGCAGCTAATTCTTTTTCTGAGGCAGAACCATTTTTAAAATATTCTCTGATGCTTAATAATCCTTGGCACAGGAACGATGTCTCTACTAAATCACCTCCATTATCTTTTATTCCAAAGGGAATTACTTTTCCGGTTGAACCATCCATCCAATGGGGCCAAGCACCGTGAAACCGTTCTGCTTTTTCGAGAAAATTCATGGCAGTTGTAAGACGTGAAACTGCTTCTGACCGATTTACAAAACCGCGTTCAATACCTACTATTATTGACATCAACCCAAAACCGGAACCTCCCGTGGTGACAATATTAGCTTCAAAACCAGGATCATTGGTATAATACCGTTCTCTTGCCAGTTTAGAATTAGGTTCTGCATACTCCCAAAAATACTTGATGGCATCTTTTTGAACCTGATCCAGAACCTCAATATCCGTCAAAGGAACTGTTGGAGTAACAGGATTTGTTGGCAATGGAGTTCCAGTACCTCCGTTACTCTCCGGAGTTGAGGAAGAACAGGAAATAAAAAAACTAATACAAAATAGTAAACTCAGAGAAATCTTCATTTTAATAAAAATAATAGGATTAATAGTTTTAAGATAAACCCCTAGTTTTAGAAATCTAGGGGTTTACAATCTTTTATCTGTTGTCTTTTTCTAATTTATATAAAGCAACAACTTCATTGTCAGAAAGAGCTGCGTTATAAATTCTAAACTCATCCATCATACCTGTATAATTCAACATCCAACCATCCGGAGCGTTCCATGGAGCACCTAAATGTTGCTGGAATCCACCAATAATGAACTTTGAAACATTCGAATTAGCTAAGGTTCCATATCCAAGCCCCCCAGTAAGAGGATCACTTGCATATCGCTTAGATAGTGATGCAGGCAAATCAAGCTTTTTTCCGTCAATATACATGCTGTAAGTAGAACTGGCCCCATTGTATGTCCATACCAAATGTTTCCAGGTCCCATACATATTCTTCAAAAGATTATCTCCTGAATGTTCCATAAACTGGCCTGACCATGCAATGCTTGGAGTCACATCTTTTTGAATATGATTTTTTAATAACATAGTTGCAGCAGGGCCTGTTCCTTCAACTAAAGTAAAAATGTTTCCCCAGAAATCTGATGTTTTTGGTAATGTATATAAAGATTGCGCTCCTCCTGTGTGTGGATTTGTATTAATCCACATAGAAACACTAATACTTTTTACATCAACTAAAACGCTTGGTACTGTGCTGTAGGCTATAAAAGAACTTGCAGATCCTTTGTAAGCCAAACCTTTGATTCCGTTTCCATAAGTCACATTTGTTCCAACTCCACCAGTTATTCCATTTTTTGAATCTGAAATAGTATTCTCAAAGCTGAATTTAGTTATTAAATTACCTGCAGCGATTTCATCTGAGCTTTCGTAACCTCCAATTGCTTCATAAGCAATTGGACTGTTTACGGTGTCGATACTGTCTTCATTGCAGCTCACAAAAAATGAGGAAACCAGAACAGAGGCGAACAAGAAAATATATTTATTTTTTTTCATTTTTACTGTTTTAAGAATTAATATCCAGGATTTTGAGTTGACAATCCAGACGCTTCGCTAATAAAGTTTTGTGGTAAAGGAAACACTTCATGTTTTCCTGCTACAAATGTTTTGCCATGAACAGCAAAAGCAGCTACAGCGCGAGCAGATCCTGTTCGAACTAAATCAAAAAATCTGTCGTGTTCAAAAGCCATTTCGACTCTTCTTTCTTTCCAAATTGCAATTTTTATATCCGCTTGTGAGGAGAATGTTGTATTGGCTAATCCGGCTCTAGTTCTTATTTGGTTCAATAAAACAATTGCTTCAGAAGTTTGATTTAATTCGTTCAGCGCTTCTGCTTTCATTAAGATCACTTCAGCATAACGCAAATACTTGATATTGGTATCTGAATTATCCTGACCAGAATAAGCGGAAGAATAGGCTTTGTAATTATACATTGGATTATCAGCATCGGCGGGAACTTTTCTTCCATCGTATAAAGTTGCGCCTCTAAACATAATTGTTGCATTTTTTCTGACATCATTCGCTTCATAAGCATTTAATAAACTTTGAGAAGGCGTATTGAAACCCCAACCCCAACCTTCGGTACCACGAGCACCTTGAGTTTGCGAATATTGTTTGATTCCTTGAGCAGGAAGAGATCCTCCTACACCTTGAATTTCAAATATAGATTCGGCATCATTTTCTCCAGCTAATCTAAACATAGATGCATAATCCGAAACAAGAGAATATCCGGTAACTAAATTGCAATTGTCAATCACTTTTTGCCAATTTTTTTGGTACAAATTTACTTTGGCTAACAAGGCATAAGCAGCTCCTTGAGAAGCTCTTCCTTTTTCGGAAGCGTTGTAAGCAGCTTTATTTGGTAACGCTGCAATCGCGTCAATTAAATCATTTTCAATAAATGCATAGACTTCTGCAGTTGATTTACGCGTTAATTGCATAATTCGATCTTCATCAGAAGAAGGATTTGGCAAACGATCTACAATGGGAACACCACCATAGGTTTTGACCAAAGTAAAATACATGAAAGCACGCAAAAACTTAGCTTCGCCAATTAATCTACTACGCAATGCAGCATTAGCCTGATCTAATTGAGGAATAATATTTAATGCTTGGTTGCATCTGTTGATCCCTTCGTAATTGGCTGCAAAAATTTCAGTGGTCGAAGGACTTGATGGATTATAGGTCAAGGCATCTAATAAGTCTTTATCAGAACCTGTGTCACTTGGTGATGATCCTTTATCGGCATCATCAGAAGCAATACTAGAAACCCCATTCCAAGAAAAGGAAGACATATTCCAATCTAAAAACTTATTATAAATTGCAGTAACAAAAGTTGCTGCACCGGCATCATTGTTTAATAATGCAACATCTTTGGTAGAAATAGATTCGGTTTGATCTACGTCTAAATACTCATCTGAACATCCTGAAATAAAGCAAGCGGATAGAACAAAAACGGAGATATATATTTTTTTCATACTCTTAAAATTTTAAATTAGCACCAATTACAAATGATCTTAAAGTAGGATAAGCATCTAGCTCGATTCCCTGACTTCCATAAGGATCACCATTTCCATTCAATTCAGGTGAAAAACCAGAGAATTTTTGTGTAATTAATGGATTGATCGCATTAACATATATTCTGCAAGAGTTTATAAAATCTCCTTTTAACGGAATTTTATACCCTAAAGTAATATTGTTGATTCTAAAAAAGTCACCTGATTCTAAATAATAAGTAGAAGCTACCGGAACTTGATTGAATGCTGCTGGATTAGAAGCTGTTGTATTGTTTATGGTCCAGAAATCAGTAGCTAGAGACTCTTCGATGTTTTCGTTTCCAAAACGTTGTGCTTTTTTACCATTGTACACTTTAGCTCCTGAAGTTCCGTACCCATCAACCGAGAAATCAAAGTTTTTATAGTTCAGTCCTAAAGTAACTCCATACGTTGAAGTGGGTAAAACAGATCCTACATATTTTTTATCTGCATCATTCAAGGTTCCTTGACTCACTTTT
Source organism: Flavobacterium sp. RSP15 (assembly GCF_003968755.1). Classification (GTDB taxonomy): domain Bacteria; phylum Bacteroidota; class Bacteroidia; order Flavobacteriales; family Flavobacteriaceae; genus Flavobacterium. The sequence continues at coordinate 469,208 of NZ_RYDL01000001.1, forward strand.
TCGCCTGCTGTATTGTAATACAACATAGCTCCATTTGTAGGATCAAAACCCGCGTATTCGTACATAAAGAAACTACCTAATGGTTGACCAACAGAACTATTGTCTAATACTTTTGTGTTTTGTCCGTTTCCTAAGCTTCCACCAAGACGTTGTGGTAACCTAACATCTTTTAGCCCTGAAAGTTCATTTTGGTTATTTGAAAAATTACCTCCAACCCAATAACTCAAATTATCAACTAATTGATCATCCCAACGCAAAGCAATTTCATATCCTTTGTTTGACACTTCACCCACATGTGCAGGAGAATCATTACTTATTCCAGACGTAATATAAGGTCTTGTATATAAAATAACATTTGTTGTGGTTTTGTCATACACATCAAAAGAACCTTTTAATCTGCTATTCAAGAATTCAAAATCGATACCTGCAGAAGCTTCCTCGGTAATTTCCCAGGATAAGCTAGGATCAATCTGAGAATTAATCGTAGTTCCTTCACTTAACAATATGGAACCTCCTAAAGGATAGCTCAATCCTGAAGAAAACGCTTGATTGTTGAGCGGTACGTTTTGGTTCCCCAGTTTACCCCAACCACCTCTTAATTTCAATAAATTAACTCCTTTGACATCCGCCATAAAACCTTCGTTGGTGATAATCCAACCTAAACCAAAGGCAGGAAAGGTTCCCCAACGGTAGTTTTTCCCAAAATTAGAAGAACCATCGCGTCTTAGCGTTCCCGTAATTAAGTAACGATCCATTAATTTATATTGGAAACGACCAAAATAAGACGCTAATTTACTTTCATTAGACACTGCATCAGTATAATTCATAATGTCAGCAGAATAATCAACTCCGTTTAAAGCCCAATAATTAGCATCTGCATTTACATTTTTTCTGGTAACAGTCAATGTTTCTCTAGACCCTCTAATAGAAGTTTCAATTCCTCCGGTAAGTTCCACATCATGAATTTCCCCAAAAACTTTATTATAGGTAAAGTAATTCGTTAAATTCCAATTGAAATATTGGGATCTCCCTTTTGTCAATAAATTTAAAGGAACTCCCTCATTAGCTGCTTCATAATCCGCAGCACTTGTATTTGGGTTGCGCGCCATCCAGATTCCTTCTGAATCAGAAAAGTTATAATTTTTCCAAGAATAGTATTCCCCATTAAATTGGGAAGTAAACTTCAAAGACTCTAAAATTTCATAATCTAATTTCAAACCACCCTGCAAAGTCAAACTCCTTTGCTCTTCATCAAAAAAGTCCAATTGCGCTACCGGATTGCCCACATTGTTAAATAAATTACCAGAAGTACCTGCAAAACCATTTGCGCCTACTAGAGGAACCCCATATTGACCGTCAGGAAAAAAAACAGGAACAATTGGTGATTGTTTATAAGCGGTGGTAAAAGCGCCCAAAGGTTTGGGAGTTGAATTAGTCGAACCAAAACTAAAGTTCTGACTTAAGGTTATCTTATCAGAAATCTTATACTCATTATTATTTCTAAAGGTGGTACGACCATAATCTAATCCGTTAAGAATACCTTTTTCTTCATAGTTTCCAATACTGAAAAAATATTTGATCTTTTCTGTTGACCCGGAAACCGAAACGTTATTTTGAGTATACATTCCTGTTCTGGTAATAGCATCAAACCAATCTGTATTTACCGGTTGATCTTGCGAGAAAGTAGTAGTTTGCAAAGCGGAATTCGAATAATGCGAAAACTTGTTACTTCCTGCCATTTTCACTTTTTTCAAAGGCTGTCTAAAACCTACAAAAGTTTCAAATTCTACTAAAACTTTATCACCTTTCCCTTTTTTGGTGGTAATAATGATAACTCCATTGGCCGCTCTGGTACCATAAATAGCAAGAGAAGAAGCATCTTTCAAGATCTCATAAGAAGTAATATCATTAGTATTGATGTTATTAATGTTATCTGTAGGCATCCCATCTACAACAAATAAAGGAGTTCGCCCCCCAATTGCCGTTCCTAAACCTCTAATGACTACCGTAGGTGAACTACCCGGTACATCCGAAGAAATGACTTGAACTCCCGCAGCTTTACCTTGTATGGCTTGCGAAGCATTCAAGACTTTAGTTTTAGAAATTTCTTCCGCTTTCAATGAAGTAATAGAGGACGTATTATCAATTATTTTACGGGTTCCGTACCCAATAACAACCACTTCATCTAATTGAGTGTCTTGATCTTCTTGCAGAACAACAGCCATGCGGTTTAACGACGCAGCTAACGACGTTGATTCAAAACCTAACATCGACATTTGTAAAATTTCACCTTCTGCTGCCCTAATTTCAAAATTCCCATCAAAGTCAGTAGTTGTATTCGTTTTTGAATCAACAGCCACTATAATGGCGCCCGGAATTCCTATGCCATTTTTATCTGATACCTTTCCTTTAATTACTTGACCAGACATATATGCCGGAAGTAGAATGAGTGCTAAAAAGCCCAAAATAAAATTTCTCATATAGTATTAATTTGTTAATATATTGCTAAAGCTAAAGTAGATAATTACAACGTTATAGTGAACAGAACAGAGTTACTACATAAATACATCAAAAAATAAAAATAGCAAAACAAATCAATGATTGGAAGTCGTTAGTAAAGAAAACGGGTATTGCAATAGATATCCATGATGTAATAATGATGTATTGTAATTTCAAAAAAATACAACACATTAACTACAGTATCTATAAAAAAAAGAAGGTATTTATATGTTTAACAAAAATTTAGAAAGGTTTTCATCCTGAGTAAGAGTTAATTTTTTTCTAAGGCGATACCGTTGCAACTCAACTCCTCTAAATGAAATGTTCATCATTGGAGCAATTTCTTTAGAAGAAAGATTCATTTTTAAGTAAATACAAAGTTTAATATCCTTACAGGTAAGGTTGGGATATTTCTTTGCTAGCTTGACAATAAATTCATTGTGAATCTGATTTAGGTTGGTCTCAAAAGTCTCCCATTCATGTTTATTCAAGGCATTTATTTTTATCACTTTTTTGATGTCACTTTTTAGTTTATTAAAGTCCGATTCAGAGTCTAAAATGCCTTGAATACTTTCTATCATTTCACTTTGTTTTGCTATGGAAAGAGACTTACCGGCAACCTCAGATGACTTTGTTTGCAATTCGAGTTCCAAAATGTGCTTTTCATATTCTTGAATATTCAACTTGTTTTGGGCTTTTAATTCCATTTCCAAAATTTTATTTTGATGTTTTAACTCCTCATCACGAAACTTTAATTTTTGAACATATCGTATTTTATTCCACTTATAATATAGGTATAATATTGTGCTTATCACAATAAGATACAACGAGATCATCCAAAAAGAAAAATACCAAGGCTTAGCCACAATGAATTGAAAATTAGAAATTGTAGTGTAATTCAGCCCATCATTTCCGTAAATAGTAACGCTATGAGCGCCACTGCTAAGGTTATTCAAAACAATCAATCCTTGCTTGATGGGTATAAAATGAGACGTGTTAGTGGTTTTATAAAATAAATTTGGCTTTGCTGCTCCAAATTTTCCAGATATTACATATATCTTCAACTCTGAATTGTACTTTATACTTGATTTATCCTCAATCAAACTATCTTCAGTAAAAGCTTCTATTTTTATATTCGTATTTTGTTTTTTTTCTTGTTGTAACTGAAGTGAAATAAAACCATCGTCAAGATTTAATAAATAACTTTCGTTGTTTTTAAAAATTTTCAAATTGTCATTGATAATCTTACCTGAGTAATATTTTTCCTGAATAACATTCCAAACAAATTTATTTGCATTGGCATAAATATGATACAAAAGACCACTCTGAAGTACTATGAATTGATTTTCGTCAATAGCGGCAATATTGGATATATTTTTGAAATTAGAATTAAATAATTTATTTTTCTCGAGTTGGTTCGTGATTGAATTATAAGTGTACCAAAACTTATTTATCAGAAAAAGAATTTCATTTCGGAATTCAAATATTTTCACGCCAAAATCATTCTCAATCTTACTGTGCTGGGTAATGTTTTCGACCTGTGTTTCATAGGCATCATTGTATTTGATCAAATACAAGCCTCTATAATTATCTGCAGCCCATATTTCATTTTTTCGATTTTGAGCTACATATTTTATAGGCTTCAAAAGACCTTTTATAACTTTTTTCTGATTTAAATCATTCTTGTCGTTGTAAATAATAATACCGCTGTAAGTAGCTTGCAAATAGGAATTGTTGATGCCACTTTTTACTAAATTCCAACCGCCATTTACCGTACTTAATTTAGAGATGCTTCCGTCCTTGTAAACAAAAGTACCTTCATTATGTCCTATAAGAAATTTATTGTTTATTTTACTGATGTTCCAAGCTTGCCCTTGTGTAGTTGGAATCAAAGAGAGTTCCTTATCCTCATATTTATAAACCCCGTGATTGGAAGCCATTAAATAGCCTTTGGTAGTACTTGCAACTGAATACACCGAACCTAAAATCCCAGAATTATCATAAAAAATTGAGATGGGAGAATTGACTTCAACATGGGCAATTCCATTATCCAAGCCAAGCCATAAATCATTTTCTTTGTCCAACCCCATGCTCAAAATCGAGTTGTTCATCAATACATTATTTCTATTAATGTTTTTATAGGAATTGGTTTTTAAATCAAACAGATACAACCCTTTGCTGGCAGTTCCAATAACTAATTTATTGTTTTTTATAAACGCCGCTGCATTGATATTAGCCGTTTTCAAAATAGCGTTTAAAGGATTTTTCCAAGGACTCAAAACACCTTTTTCATCAATGTAAACTCCATTTTTTTTTGTAAAAATATAGGTTTTGTTTTGGAACTTTTCTACAGCATGAATCACATTATTTTCTAATATGGACCATCTTTGAATTTTTTCAAAAGTGGAATTATTCATTTTATAGATTCCATTTTTTACTGAAGCAACGAGCAACTGATCGTCAACTACGAAACAATAAGAAATCAAAAAAGAAAACTTTTCCTTCTTGATTGCTTTTCCATCAAACAAAAAAATCCCATTGAATGATTGAAAGTGAATTTTTCCTTTGAACTTAAATATCTTCCAAATTTCTTCATTATCACTATCTTCAAAAACCTTCGTTTTATCAGAAAGGGAGACGTACAACATTTTTCCATTTTTTCTGTACCAATACCCAAATTCTTTATAAGAACCCGAATAAATCCTGTCGCCATCCACAAGTATCGAACGGATAATCGTTTTGTTGGGCAGTGTGTATTTCTCCCATTTTACACCATCATATCGCAACAAATAATAATTATTAGCAAAGTACATTGCGTCATCATTTCCCTGGGCTACATTCCAAATCTGGTTGTCGCCTTTATAATCTGATTTGTTATAATTTTCCACAAAAGGAAGTAGCTCCTGAGCAAAAAGTTGGGATGAAATAAAAGATAAAAGGATTATTATTGTAATTTTTACTTTCAAAACGCGGCATTTTTTATCTCCAAATATAGATAGATTTCTTAAATAAAAGGCATAAAAAAAGCATCTGAATACAGACGCTTTTTTTAGAACAGAGAATTTTCTTAATTTTTTAATAATTCAAATACCTGATTGGCAATTTCGATTTCCTCGTTCGTTGGTACGATCAATATTTTAGTTTTTGATTCCGGTTTATTGATTTCTCGAATTTTTTTTGAACGAACTTCATTTTTACCTTGATCCAGTTCAATTCCAAAATATTCCATCTCCGTACATACTAACTTTCTGATGTACGAAGAATTTTCTCCAATTCCCGCCGTAAAAACAATGGCATCCAATCCATTTAAAACTGCCGTGTAAGAGCCAATATATTTTTTTATTCGGTAGGCGTTCATGGCCAGTGCCAACTGACAATCTGCATTTCCCGCTTCTGCATTTGCTTCAATATCTCTTAAATCACTGTATCCCGTAAGCCCAAGCATTCCGCTTTGTTTTTGTAACATATCGTTCACGTTTTCAAACGAATACCCCAAAGAATTTACCAGGTAAAAAATCACTGATTGATCAATATCACCACTTCGAGTTCCCATGATCAAACCATTCATTGGAGCAAATCCTAACGTATGATCGATACTTTTTCCGTCTTTTATAGCAGTCATACTGCAACCGTTTCCTAAATGTATTGTTATGATTTTAGTCCCTTTATTCTTAAAATTTTGCTGTAAATAACCAATCGCTTGTTCTGAAACATATTTGTGGCTTGTTCCGTGAAAACCATACACACGAATTTTATTTTCTGTCAAAAGATAATTGGGCACCGCGTATTTGTGTGCCACAACAGGAATAGTTTGATGAAATGCAGTATCAAAAACAGCTACTTGTTGGGCCGAGTTAAAAATTGCTTCGGCAACATTTATCCCTTCTAAATTGGCAGGATTGTGCAAGGGTGCTAAATCAAAAAGCTGTCTGATTTTATCTTTTACCTCATTGGTAATGATTACCGTATTCGAAAAAGCGCTTCCACCATGCACCACACGATGCCCGACAGCTTCTATTTCATCCGTACTTTTAATCACTCCAACTTTTTCATCCATCAATAATTTAGCGATTTTTTCCAACCCAATTTTATGGTTAGCAATAGCTAAAGTCTCTTCTAATTTAGTCGCTTTGGTTACGTAAGTTAGATTCGAAGTTTCCAGTCCTATTCTGTCAATCATTCCCGAACAAATCACTTCATTTTCCGGTATTGTGATTAATTGGTATTTTATTGAGGAACTTCCGGCGTTTATAATTACTATTTTCATTATTTATTGTTTTTCTTCTCCCATCCCAAAGTTTCGGGACTCTATATAAAAGAGAGACTAGGTAGCACTACGTTATAAATATATTTTCTGTTTTTTTACTTTTAAAACCGTTAATCAATTAAACGATTAAACCTTTACCTTTTTTACAATCCTTGCGCTTGAATGGCTGTAATCACTACGGTATTTATAATATCATCAACGGTACAACCGCGGCTTAAATCATTAACAGGCTTGTTCAAACCTTGTAACATGGGGCCAATTGCCAACGCGCCAGTCTCTCTTTGTACTGCCTTGTAAGTATTATTGCCTGTATTTAAATCCGGAAAAATCAAAACACTCGCTTGTCCTGCCACTTCTGAGTTTGGCATTTTGCTTTGTCCCACGCTCATGTCAACTGCAGCATCATATTGAATGGGTCCTTCAATTTTTAAATCGGGACGTTTCTTTCTCACAATTTCTGTAGCCGTTCGCACTTTATCAACCTCATTTCCTTTGCCGGAGAAGCCGGAAGAATAGGAAAGCATGGCAATTTTGGGTTCAATCCCGAAAGCCAAACTCGAATCAGCGGATGAGATGGCTATTTCGGCAAGTTGCTCCGCTGTAGGATTTGGATTAATGGCACAATCCCCAAAAACAGAAACTCTATCCTCTAGGCACATAAAAAATATCGATGAAACTACAGAACAATTGGGTTTTGTTTTAATGAATTGCAAAGCAGGCAAAATAGTGTGCTGCGTAGTATGTGCTGCACCGGAAACCATACCGTCCGCATGTCCTTTGTACACCATCATCGTTCCAAAATACGAAACATCTTCCATTAAGTCTTTGGCCATTCCTAGAGTTACATTTTTTGCTTTTCGCAACTCAAAGTACGTATTTACATAATCATCATACTGATCTGACTCGATGGGATTAATAATTTTAACTTTCGAAAAATCAAAGTCCAGCCCCAACTCCGCGACTTTATTTTCTACTTCTTTTTTGTTGCCAATAATCGAAATATCGACCACATCCATTGCTAATAATCGTGAAGCAGCCCTAATAATTCTTTCATCATTTCCTTCCGGTAACACAATATGTTTTCTATGTTTTCTGGCTCTTTTGACTAAATTATATTGAAACATTTTTGGTGTCATGCCTTCGGCTTCAAAAGTGATAAGCTTCTCAGCCAAATTATCTATGTCCACATATTTTGCAAAAGTAGTAATCGAGATTTCAATCTTCTGTTTGTTATCCGCATAAATTTGGGATTTGATAGCCCCAATTTTATTAGTAATATAGTAGGTTCCTTCTTCAACGGCAATAATTGGAACAACTGGGGCAAGACCTTCTATTAATTTTAAAATACTAATCTCTGGCAAAATATTACCTGTTAAAACAATTCCTGAAATAGCGGGATAATTTATGGATTCATTGGCTTGCAGCGCCCCTAGAATAATATCTGCACGGTCTCCGGGAGTTATCACCAGACTGTTTTCTTTTAAATGCAACAAATAATTACACAATTGCATCGCCCCTACACTAAAGTTCCCGGTTTGATTGTTTAGATGGGCGGCACCAAATAAGACTTTGGCATCCAACTTATTCACAATCTCCTGAACGGTAGGATTATTCAAATTAGGAATCAATGGAATAGCATTTACCAGAAGACCTTCCGGTAAACTTTTTTTCAATCCATTGGTCACTAACTCAATGTTCTCAGGTTGCACTTTATTGGCTATTACCGCTAAAACCTCGACATCCTTTACCTTGAATGAATCATAGGCTAAATAAAGACTGTCTATTAGTTCTTCTAATGTTTTACCTACTCCGGAACCTACAATAATGGTTGGGATACCTAGATTTTTAGCAATCAGAACATTCATGTCTAACTCAATAACGGTTCCTTCCCCACTAAAACCAGTTCCTTCTACTAGAACAAAATCAAAACGCTCTTCTAATTTTTTATACTTTTCAATAATTAAGTCCAGCACCTCTCCTATTTTTCCCTTATTCTTCTTTTTGATTAACTTGCTTTTTGTAATGGCATAGGCATCCTCAAATTCTATATCCAACCCAAAATGGCCCATGACTGTTTCAATGTGATTGTCAAATCCACCTTCTTCAAAATCCTCAACAATGGGCCTAAAATAACCTACTTTAGCAGTTTTACCAATCAATATACTCATCAAGCCCAAAGTTATAATTGACTTCCCACTATTTTGTTCCGTTGTTGCTACATAAATGGCTTTACTCATTTTTTGATATTTGTATTAATTCCAAAACAAATTGGAGGTCCTATTATTATTTAATATTTTTTTGCACTACCGTTTTTATATTAAAACCACTGGCGTCTTTTAAAATATATAATCATTCCTATTACGATCAAAAACATAGCCCCCATAACGGTATGATAGCCATATTGGTATTTAAGTTCCGGTAAGTTTTCAAAATTCATTCCATACACACCTACAATAAATGTAAGCGGAATAAAGATTGCTGAAACAATAGTCAGTGTTTTCATAATCTCATTCATCTTATGTGTTTGTGCCGAGAAAAAAAAATTAGAGGCACTTTCTAATGACCCCATATCCGATTCTATTTGTTCTAAAAGTTCTAGGCTCTTTTGATGCAATCGCGCAAAAAAGCTAAAATTCTCTTTTTCTATCGCATTAAATACATTATCATCTTTGATGCTCTTTATGTTGTACAAAGAATCTCTAAGCGGAACTATGGAGCGCTTCAAAAAATTGAAATTATCCCTGTGTTTTTCGATTTTTTCTAAGATAATTGGGTTAGCACTTTGTTTGGAAAGATTGATGAGTTCCTCTACTTTATCTTCTTCGTTTTCTAAAGTGATGTAAAAATTTTCCATAATGGCATCTAAGAGAATGTACAACAAATAATCAGTTTTTTTGGTTCTCACAATGCCAGAATGCGTCCTAAGGCGTTCGCGAATATGCGTAAAAAAGTCACTACGCTTTTCCTGAAAGGAAATTAAGACCCCATCTTTGATCAAAAAACTAATTTGCTCTACGCTTATATTGTCTGAATTTCCTGTCGGAAGTAATGATTTTATATTAAAAAACAAAACATCTGATAATTCTTCAACTTTAGTTCTTCGTGTAGTATTTAAAATATCAGCTAAAATGAAAGTATCTATTTTGAAATAATTCCCAATAGCTTTTATATATTCAGTATTACTTAGACCGTGTAGGTTAAGCCAATTATTTTTTTGCAGATCAATATATTTATCAAAATCCGAAACTTTAAAATCCTCATACTCTGTCAGCATTAAATCATCAAAAACAAACAATTGCATTTCCGATTTATTGTCCTTATGAATCCCGGTATATTCTAAATTGTTGGGTTGTAGTTTTCTGCCTTTCTTGTATTTAATTTTTCTCATACAGCGTCATTTGTATCATAATATTACAAAAACTTTTAAAAAAAATCCCTCTTCATTACTTTTACAGCTGTTGAAAAGGAAAAAAATATTCTTGGTCTATTTATTATAAAACAAAGATAAGGCGAAAAAACACATCCTTTCATGAGAAAAATCATATTATGATATTAAAAAATCTTATTATTTAATAAATGTTAATTATATGATTTTTTGTAAATTATTGGTCTGTTTTTAAAAATATATCAATAGATTTGGATTTTAATTGTAAAAAAGAAAAAATTCCTACTTATTTATTAAAGCTAATCCTTAACCTTTTTAAAACATTTAACTAAATGCTAAAAAAAAAACTAACCCTAATTATTGTATGTCTGCTATTTTTTTCCGTCCAGGAAACATTTGCCCAAAGTAAGAAAAAGAAAAAAACAGATAAAAATGCCGTAACAGCAGTTGATGCCAAAGCAGCTGATGCCAAAAAAGAGCCTAAACCCTATAAAAAAGTAGTTGATAGTAGTGCCGTTACTCAAAAAGGATTAATTGATGTTCATAAAATAGACAATAAGTATCTTTTTGAAATTCCTGATTCCCTATTAGGAAGTGAAATAATGACCATAACCCGATATTCTAAGACTCCGGCCGGGGGAGGAATTTTTGGCGGAGAAGAAATCAACAGACAAGTCGTTCGTTGGGAAAAAGGACTTAACAACAATATACTGCTGAGATCAATTACCTATGTCATTATGTCTCCAGATGAAGACAAACCAATGGCTAAAGCTGTTAAAAACTCCACTTCAGATCCAATTATTGGTAATTATGATGTACTTGCATACAAAAAAGATGATTCTGGAAAAATAACGGGCTATGTTCTCGATTTATCTGCAACATTTGATGCTGATGTTCAAACTTTTTCATTAGATCCAATTAAGAAACAATTATTAAATATTCAAACATTTCAAAAAGACAAATCATTTATTTCAAAAATAAGTAGTTTTCCTATAAATACTGAAATAAGAAGTGTAAAAACATTTACAACTACACCGCCGAAAATCAATACAACACCAACGCCAAAAATTGGAGTTGATTTACCTTCGGCTCTAGATGCTGGTGTACTCACTGTAGAAATAAATACGTCTATGATTTTATTGCCAAAAACTCCTATGCGCAAAAGAGAATTTGATGCGCGTGTGGGATATTTCGCAAATCAATACGGTGTTTTTGAAGAAGAATCCCAAAAGTCCGACACCAAAGTATTTGCTGTCAGATGGCGTTTAGAGCCTAAATCTGCCGAAGATGCTCAAAAACAAAAAAATGGTGAATTGATAGAGCCTTTGAAACCAATTGTATATTATATTGACCCAGCTACACCCGATAAATGGAAAAAATTCATCAAACAAGGAATTGATGATTGGCAGATTGCTTTTGAAAATGCAGGTTGGAAAAACGCTATTCGTGGAGAATATTGGCCAGAGAACGATCCTACTATGAGCCTAGAGGATGCTCGTTTTTCAGTATTAAGATATTTCGCTGCTGAAATTCAAAACGCGTATGGACCAAATGTTCATGATCCTAGAAGTGGTGAGATTCTAGAGAGTCACATTGGTTGGTACCACAATATCATGAGCCTTTTGAGAAACTGGTATTTGATTCAGACTGCTGCTGTCGATCCGGCTGCTAGAGCTAAGAAATTTGATGATAAGTTAATGGGAGAACTCATTCGTTTTGTGTCTTCACATGAGGTAGGACATACATTAGGCTTGCGCCACAATATGGGAGCTAGCTCTGCCACTCCTGTTGAAAAACTAAGAGATAAAGACTACCAAGAGCAAAACGGACATACTTCATCTATAATGGATTATGCACGTTTTAATTATGTTGCACAACCAGAAGATGGCGTGACCAGTTTATTTCCTAGAATTGGAGACTATGATAAATGGGCTATTAAATGGGGATACTCTTACTTTGAAGATACAAAAACGGAAGCAGAAGAGAAAGCTTTTTTGAATGAAATGACTAAGGAAGCCTACAAAAACCGTCGTTTATGGTTTGGGTCAGAAACCAGTCCTTATGATCCAAGATATCAAACGGAAGATATTGGTGACAATGCCATGAGAGCCTCTGAATATGGTATTAAAAATCTAAAAAGAATTTTACCTAATTTACTAGAATGGTCTAAAGAAGATGGCGAAAGTTATACTGAACTGGATGAACTTTATGGTGCACTTACCGGTCAGTTTAAAAGGTATATGGGACATGTAACGAAAAATGTAGGTGGAATATATGATAGTCCAAAAACGTATGACATGACTGGTAATCAATTTGAAGTAGTACCAAAAAGCATACAGAAAGATGCTGTAGCTTTCTTGAATACCCAGTTATTCACCACGCCAAAATGGTTGTTGAATCAAGATATTCTTTCAAAAATTAACCCAGAAAATGGTGTCGAAGCGATTAAAGGAATGCAGGATGCCACCTTAAACAGTTTGTTAGCTGGAGATAGAATGGTTCGTCTTTTAGAAACCTCCTCGGTGAGTAAAGACAACTATTCTGTAGATGAATTAATAACCGATTTGAACAAAGGAATTTTCTCTGAACTGAAAAATAAAAATTCTATTGACATCTACCGCAGAAACATCCAGAAATTGTATGTAGACAAGATGATTGAATTACTAAAACCAGGTACGGCAAGCGTTAGATCTGTACCAGTAGGAGTCACTTATGGTTTCACCACCAGAAAAGTCAATCTGACGCAAACGGATTTACCATCTATTGCGAGAGGTCAACTGAATAGTTTACAAAATGAATTGAAGTTATCTACCTCTAGAATGTCAGATCGAATGAGCAAATATCATGTTCTCGATTTAATTTCCAGAATAGCAGAAGCTTTAGATCCTAAATAATAAAGGTAAAAGGTAAAATGTGTAACAACATTTTACCTTTTTTTAATGCCCTCTTGAATAGGAATTCAATGCTAAGTACACCGTAGGACGCACAATGCAGAGACGCACTGCAGTCCGTCTCTGCGGACATAACGACGACAGAATAATAATTCAAACCCGACCTGTTTATAAAACAGGTCGGGTTTTTATTTAATCAATATAAAAAAACCGAGCTATTTCTAGCTCGGCTTTAGTGAACAAATAAAAATAGGTTTTTGTTAGTTTGTTTGTGATTTTGAAGCAAGAGTGTAGATTACTAATCCAAACCCTATTTTGTTGATAGCATCCGCGATGTTGTAAACTGCATCAACGCTTCCTTTACCAAAAATACCCGTATACCATCCATCAGTTCCTAGCATGTAACCTAATGGGTAAATTGCCCATCCTACAAGCACGAACCAACATAGTATTTTGTGTGCATCAAGTGTGTTTCCACCGGCAGCTTTGGCCAATTTAGCGGCCTCACCAATCCATATTTCATAAACAATCAAGAAATAAGCTATTCCTGAAACTGCTCCCCAAGCTGCTGCATTACTAGGATCAACGACCTCTCCCCAATATCCTGTAACTAACATGACAAGAGAGTAGATAATCATTTTCCATAATAAAGACTGTTTTGCACCTGCTACTTTTAGTATCAGGTAAAACTCTAAACACATTAATGGCACCGTCAATACCCAGTCGACATAACGGAAAAAAGTGGGCGATTCACCGAAACTTGCCCAATAATCTCTCATGTAGAAATAATGTACTGCAGCAATAAAAGTAATCAAACCTGAAACCAACACTGAAGTACGCCATTTTTTATCAAACTGGCTCAGCGATAAAAAGAAAAATGCAGATGCAGCCATCATAGCCATGCAACCTACGAAGAAAGTAAAACCTACATAATCCGTAGGCGATAACTTTCCGACTAGTCCTGAAATAAACATGAAATTTGTCATAGTTAAAAAATTAGGTTATTTTTTTGTTCATGTAAATATAGGTATTGTTCAACAAAAAAAATTATTTTTGTCTATTATTTTTTACATATCTTTAAACAATAATTAAACTTATGAAAAATTATTTCAATATTGCAATTGTAGCAAGCTTTTTCGGATTATGGATGGATTCTTATTTTTCTCATCAGATCCAAATTATTTTGGGATTTTTATTGATATTTTCATTTGGAATTCTCCATGGCGCTAATGATTTGCTATTGATAAAAAACATAAACACAATAAAAGGAAGGAACTCATGGTTTAAGATTTTAGGATATTATGTTATGGTAGTGTTAACAGGGGTACTTTTATTTTATACCATTCCGCTATTTGCTTTATTATTGTTTATTATTGTCAGTTCTTATCATTTTGGTGAGCAACAATGGCAAAAATTAAAAGAAGACTTTCCAAAAATATTGGTTTTTACTTTCCAATTCCTCTATGGATTTATTATTTTACTGCTTCTCTTTAATTTTCACACCGTTCAAGTTCAAAATATTATTTTAAAAATTACAAGTGTAAGTATCCCCATCCCCTATTTTTTACTGTTGATTAAATATGCATTACCTCTTTTTCTTTTTTTATGTATTTATATTTTTTGGAAATCACAAGCGTTGAGAAAAAAAATGCTTCTCGAACTTTTTTTTATGGTGTTATTTACAATCCTATTTAAAGCGTCGAGCTTAATCTGGGGTTTTGCTATCTACTTTGTCTTATGGCACAGTATTCCGTCAATAATAGACCAAATAAAATATTTAAATGGCTCCTTTTCAATTAAAAATTTTATTGAATATTGCAAGGCTGCGGGGATATATTGGTTGATTTCAATAATTGGGATTACAGTGATTTACTTACTATTTAGAGATGAACAATTATTCAATGCTTTGTTTTTCTCTTTTCTTGCTGCCATTACGTTTCCACATGCTGTAGTAATAGCGCGAATGTTTAAGGGACAGATAACCGTATTAGAGTAATTGTACTGAAAAAAAATTTCATAAAAAAACCGTTTACCCAATGTGGTAAACGGTTTTAGTTATAAAAAATAGAGATGCAATAAATCACATCTCTAAATAATTATTTTACTTCTTCAAATTCAACGTCTTCAACATTGTCGCCTTGAGCAGCTTCACCTTCTGGTTTAGATGCTGCTTGACCTTGTTCTCCTTCAGCATACATTGCTTCAGTTGCTTTTTTCCATGCTGCATTGATGTTGTCAAGAGCCGTTTGAATTGCAGGAATATCTTGAGATTGGTGCGCCATTCTCAATTCAGTCAATGCATATTCTACAGCTACTTTATTATCATCAGATAATTTAGCACCAAGTTCTTTCAATTGTGTTTCAGTTTGAAAAATCATTCCATCTGCTTCGTTCAATTTTTCAGCTCTTGATCTAGCGATTTTGTCAGATTCTGCATTAGCTTCAGCATCTTGTTTCATTCTTTCGATTTCTTCAGATGTTAATCCAGAAGAAGCTTCGATACGAATATCGTGAGATTTCCCTGTTCCTTTGTCCGTTGCAGAAACTTTGATGATACCATTAGCATCAATGTCAAAAGTTACTTCAATTTGTGGAACCCCTCTTGGTGCTGGTGGAATACCGTCTAAGTTAAAACGACCAATTGTTTTGTTATCAGCAGCCATAGCTCTTGCTCCTTGAAGAACGTGTAGTTCAACTGTTGGTTGAGAATCTGCCGCTGTGGAGAAAACTTGAGATTTTTTAGTTGGGATAGTTGTATTAGACTCAATAAGAGTCGTCATAACACCACCCATAGTTTCGATACCTAAAGACAAAGGTGTAACATCAAGTAACAATACATCTTTTACATCTCCAGAAAGAACTCCTCCTTGAATCGCTGCTCCAATGGCGACAACTTCATCAGGGTTAACTCCTTTAGACGCTTTTTTACCAAAGAATTTCTCCACTTCTTCCGCAATTCTTGGCATACGAGTAGAACCTCCAACCAAAATAACTTCGTCAATATCAGAAACAGATAAACCTGCATCTTTTAGCGCTTTAGCCACTGGTGCCATAGAACGTTTTACTAATGAATCAGTCAATTGCTCAAATTTAGCTCTTGTCAATTTTTTTACTAAGTGTTTTGGTCCTGAAGCTGTAGCGGTTACGTAAGGCAAGTTGATTTCAGTTTCCGCAGAAGAAGACAATTCAATTTTTGCTTTCTCAGCAGCTTCTTTTAAACGTTGCAATGACATTGGGTCAAGACGTAAGTCAATCCCTTCTTCCGTTAAGAAATCAGCAGCTAACCAGTCAATAATTTCGTGGTCAAAATCATCTCCACCAAGGTGAGTATCACCATTTGTAGACAATACTTCAAAAACTCCGTCTCCTAATTCAAGAACAGAAATATCAAAAGTACCACCACCTAAATCGTAAACGGCAATTTTTTGATCTTTACCTTTTTTATCCAAACCGTAAGCAAGAGCTGCAGCTGTAGGTTCGTTGATGATACGCATTACTTTAAGACCTGCAATTTCACCCGCTTCTTTCGTAGCTTGACGTTGTGCATCATTAAAATAAGCAGGAACAGTAATAACTGCTTCGGTAACAGTTTGACCTAAATAGTCTTCTGCTGTTTTTTTCATTTTTTGAAGTGTCATTGCTGACAATTCTTGTGCAGAGTATAAACGGCCATCAATATCCACACGTGGTGTATTGTTGTCTCCTTTTACTACTTTGTAAGAAACTCTTTTTGCTTCAGCTGTAATTTCGCCGAAAGAATGTCCCATGAAACGTTTGATAGAAGCAATAGTCTTAGTTGGATTAGTTACCGCTTGTCTTTTAGCAGGATCTCCTACTTTAATCTCTCCACCTTCAACAAAAGCGATGATCGATGGTGTTGTTCTTTTTCCTTCTGCATTAGGAATAACAACAGCTTCATTACCTTCCATTACAGAAACACAAGAGTTTGTCGTACCTAAATCAATTCCGATTATTTTACCCATTTTTACTATATTTAATTTTATTGTATACTTGTTTTAATGACTCGGAGTCGATAAGTCAATCTTTGTGCCAATACAAAAGGGGCTAATGAATTGTCAGTTTATGTTAAAATTGGCGTAAAAAAATCTGACAATATGACACCACAGAGAAGTTGTCATTCTTCCTAAAGTCGTCATTCTTGATCACAGGAATACTGAGATCTCACTTCTTATTTATTGCATAATTAAAGAAAGAGCGCATAATTTCATTCATTAATTTATAAAAAATGAATGTTTCTGACCCAGATAATAAAATAATGGTTCCCTAATGTTAATTTAAACCTCAAAACATCCCAATCTAAAAATCAAAATTCTATTTTTGCGCCCTAATTTAATACAGTACTATTATGAAAGATTTAGTTGCAAAAATCAACGCTGAATTCGAAACATTCAAAACAGAATCTGAGTCACTAACGGAGAAAGGTATCAAAGCTGCCGGACCAAGAGCTCGTAAATCAACTTTGGAACTGGAAAAACTACTAAAAGAGTTTAGAAAAGTTTCTGTTGAAGAATCAAAAAAATAAATTTTGCAGCAAGCATCAGCCCTTTGGATTTTCTGAAGGGCTTTTTTATTTAATAGGATTTTTTATAAATTGGGCTTCACTATTCAATATTTCTAATAGTGCTAAAAACATACCACAATAAATGAATCGGATTTATAATTTCATTAGCTTTCCACTTGCTTTTTGTCGTACTTTTGAATTTCAAAAAAAACCCAGTGCTTCCTTGGTATCAAATCTTGGAAACATCTCTAAAAAAAAACAATGGCTTCATTTAAAAAAGAATTATCCTTTCGTTGGTCAGATCTTGATCCTAATTTTCACGTTCGGCACAGTGCTTATTATGACTTTGGCGCACAGCATCGTATCGAAATTCTGGAAAGTCTTGGTTTGACCATTAAGGTGATGCAGTCACAAGGCTTTGGCCCTATTCTTTTTAGGGAAGAATGTGTTTTTAGAAAAGAAATAAAGCTTTCTGACAACATTTTTATGCACACCAAAACTTCAAAAGTAAATGCGGATGCTTCCCGTTGGTCTATTGTTCATGAGTTTATAAATGAGGACAACAAATTATGTGCAACTATAACAGTTGATGGCGCTTGGATGGATCTCAAACTTCGCAAACTAGCCTCTCCTACTCCAAAAATTGCGCTTGAAGCCTTGAGTGTTTTTCCTAAAAGTGATCATTCTGCCACACTTTAAAGAAAGAACGATATATTGGCCTGTAAAATAGAAGCGTATCGTTGCTATTTTTCGAAGAACATTCTTCATTGCCTTTCATTATAATCTGCGTACTTTGAATTAATTAAACCCACATTCTTTCTAAAATTGTATTGCGATCAAAACTGACTCTTAAACCATAACAACCCAATTCTGATAAATCATGAAATCCAGAAATTACTCCGCCATTTACCGAATCATGCACTGGTCAATAGCCTTTTGTATGACGTTAATGCTTATTACCATATTTCTTAGAATGACCTGGATGAACAAAAATAATGTTGCACTGATCATGCAAGACTATCTTTCAACCACAGATCAATCCTTATCCCAGGATCAGCTTATTTTGCTTGCTAAAAAAATAAGAAAACCCATGTGGGATTGGCACGTTTATATTGGTTATGCGTTAGTGGGGCTGTACAGTATCAGATTGGCGCTTCCCTTTTTTGGACATATGAAATTCTCCAATCCCTTTACTAAAGGATTGGCATTTAAAGAAAAAATCCAGTGTTGGACGTATTTAGTTTTTTATGCTTGTGTGGCAATTTCCCTAATCACCGGTTTAATCATCGTTTTGGGTCCAGAAAATAGTAAGAAATCAATGGAAGATATACATGTCCTTTCCATTTATTATTTATTGACCTTTATTGTAATTCACTTGGCGACTATTTTCTTTTCTGAATTTACGAACCAACAAGGATTGATTTCTAGAATAATAAGTGGTTCACAAAAAAAGAACTAAAATTAAAGATTGTTCAAAGAGAATGCTTAATAATAGTATCTTAAAATCAATTTGTTACTCCATTTTATCTAATTTTAAAATATCCCATTACACACTGATTGTTACTTACTGTTAATCAAATTGAATCCGACAAAATATTTGAATCTTGTTGGCAGAAATTGCACTTTTGATGTTTTGAGAAATATTTTTTATGCTGTTGAATTAATTATTTTACACCAACACAATCAACACTTATAAATTTATATTTCACGTTATCAAAATCTATAGGTACGCCTTTCACAAAATAAGAAGCTCCTAAATAAGTTTCAATTTTTCCATTACCTAAAATGAGTTCGTTCCCATTCTTTAACATTGCCAATGGATTTTTATACGTTATTTTATCATAAGTTCCTTGAATAAACGAGTAGTCAGCAAATAATGTATCGCCTCGGAATTCGCCGTTGATTTTTCCAGTTTTTTTGGGCATGTTAAAAATCTTCATCACCATGTTTCCTGTAATTTTTCCGTTTTGCAGAGTGCTAATTTCTAAATCAATGGTGTCATTTTCGAACAAAGCTTTATAACACTGAACGTTTATTGGCTTTTCAGCTTGGGCTTGCACAGCATCTGTAGCGTTCAGATTTTGATTTTTTTTACAACTTTCGAACCCAAAGCAAGCTAACAGTAAACAAAAAAGGATTAGATTTTTCATGTAAGTATATATTTAGTTAATAATTGCACTTCGTAAAAAGTATAAAGATAAAGTTTCTTTTTAAGCTTTTTAGATAATTTCACCTAAATAAGGATTTGTCCATCAGGTATTAATTCTATAAACCCTACTATTTTATGGCGCTATTAGCAGGTGATGTTTTTGAAATATGTCGTTTAAAATCCTAAAATATATTTCAAAGAGGAATACTAAGGCCAAAAAAAAGCCGGCTCGAAAAAATGAGCCGGCTTTTTTTGATTATAAAAGATTATAAAATATAATCGGTATTAATAAAATTAGATTCTTTACTGCTCAATAATTCCTGTAAAATAGCATTGTTATAGGCATTGTCTTTAGAGGCTACAAAGGTTCTAATTGAGAACGAGCGCAACGCATCATGAATACTCAGTGTTCCTACTGCTGAATCTTTTCGTCCTGTAAACGGTAAAACATCCGGACCTCTTTGGCAAGAACTATTCAGGTTTACTCTGCACACTAAATTCACCAAAGCATCAATAAGTGGCGCAATAGTTTTAATATCTTTTCCAAATAAACTTACTTGTTGCCCATAATTCGATTCGGCCATATCATTCAAAGGTTCCTGAATGTCTTTGAAAGAAATAATAGGCACCACAGGACCAAATTGCTCTTCGTGATACACACGCATTTCTTTATTTACTGGAAATAAAACAGCCGGAAAGATGTAATTAGAATAATGCTGTCCTCCCTTTTCATTAATTATAATAGCTCCTTTACTAGTAGCATCATCAATCAATTCCTGAATGTAAGCTGGTTTTTCTTTTTCTGGTAAAGGCGTCAGAAACACGGAGGCCTCCCACGGATTTCCAAAAACTAAGGCATCCACTTTGGCAGCAAAACGCGTATTGAACTCCTCAACAATAGACTCATGCACATACAAAACTTTCAAAGCCGTACAACGCTGTCCATTAAACGATAAAGAACCAGCAATACACTCTTGGATGGCCAAGTCTAAATCAGCATCCGGAAGAACTATCGCAGGGTTTTTCGCCTCTAAGCCTAGGATCAAACGCAATCTGTTTTTATTAGGATGCTGGTCTTGTAATGCAATCGCTGATGTACTGTTTCCTATCAAAGCCAAAATAGCTACTTTACCGGATTTCATTATTGGAGAAGCCACTTCACGTCCGCGACCGTATACAATATTGATGGCTCCTTTTGGAAAACTGCTTCTAAAAGCTTCTAATAAAGGGGAGATCAACAGCACACCATGTTTTGCCGGTTTAAAAATTACTGGGTTCCCCATGATCAATGCTGGAATGAGCAACGAAAAAGTCTCATTCAACGGATAATTATAAGGCCCAAGGCATAAAACAACTCCAAGTGGTCCTCTACGAACCATCGCGTTTACTCCCTGAACTTTAGAAAAATGAGCACTACGGCTGTTCAATTCTTTTAAACTGTCAATAGTGTCATATATATATTCTACAGTTCTGTCAAATTCTTTTTCAGAATCACCCAATGATTTTCCTATTTCCCACATCAATAGTTTAACTACGTCTGTACGGGTCGTTTTCATTTGAGTAACAAAGTTTTCCATACACTTTATCCGATCCGCCACTTTCATCGTAGGCCATAATCCTTGACCGTTATTGTACGCTGCATTGGCTGCATTTACCGCCTCTAGCGCTTCCGTTTCCCCCATAAATGGAACAGAGCCTAAAATAGTTGGACCATATTCTTCCGTGGATGAAATTGTTGAAAAAACAGGAGTTGTCTGGCCGGTCCATTTTTTTAATTCTCCATCAATTAAGTACGTATCTTGATTTAATAAAGTGCTAATTTTAAATTCTTCTGGTATTACATTCATAAAGATAGATATTATATTTATAATTTGATTCCGCCACGATATGGGTATGTGTTACTTGTTATACTGTTCTACAAAATAAAGACTTAATGACACCTGTATTGAAGCATTATGTTAATTAAACTTACTGCTATTTAATGTATTAATGGTAAAAAAAAGATTCCCTAAGTAGTGTGATTTCTAATTAAACCCACACAAAAAGTGGTGAAATCTATAATTTAAATATTCAAAAGGTGCATTACCCTCTTTGTGCTTTATGGAGCTACTACTTCTCCATCCCATTCAATAATTCCGCCCATTAAATTGTAGGCATTTTCAAAACCAAGCTGATTCATTATTTCGCATGCTTTTGCACTTCGCATTCCGGAGCGACAATACACATAATACTTTTTATTTTTGTCCAAAGCTTCTATTTCAGTTACAAAATCTTGGCCGCTGTGAATATCAATATTGATGGCATTGGCAATATAGCCTTCGCTAAATTCATCTTCGGTTCTCACGTCGAGAATTACTGCATTTTCATCAGCTTCAAATTGAGAAACCCAATCTTCTTGTGTTAAATTCATAATGATGTTTTTTGTAAAAATACAACGTTTTTACCAAACAATAAACGTAACAATTGTTAATTAGATGTTTTTATTAAAAAATCATTTTCGCAAAACATTAAACATCAATAAACTAAAACTAACGCTTGAACTCTTATTAAAAATAGTCTATTAAATCCATAGACAACAAGCCATAAATCAGAGGCTTGGACACTGTTATAGTCTGAAAAACAGCCTTTTTTTTGAGTTTTTTATACTACTTTTACAAGGCATAATATAGAAAAAAAATAAAAAATGCTCGATTCCATAAAAAAAATATTTCCCTTATTTTCTACTGAACTAGTCAAAGATGTGGATGCAAATGCTGCGATCCAATCTTTCAAAACTGGTGATATCATCATGCGTACCGGACAGTACATAAAAAACACTGTATTGGTAATCAATGGGAAAATTAAGGTCTATCGCGAAGATGAAAATGGAGGAGAGTTTTTCATGTATTATTTACAACCCGGTCAGGCTTGTGCCATTTCCATGATATGTGCCACCAAAAATGAAAAAAGCCAAATCATGGCTAAAGTCGTTGAAGATGTTGAATTAATCTTAGTGCCCTTACCCTTGATGGACAAGTGGATGATGCAACACCGCAGCTGGTATGAATTTGTAATTGACACGTACAGAAGTCGTTTTGAGGAGGTTCTCGAAGTCGTTGACAGCATTGCTTTCCGGGCGATGGATGAGCGATTGGAATTTAATCTAAAACGCCATGCCGATGTTTGTGGTTGTAAAGAATTGAAACTCTCCCATCAGGAAATCGCATCAGAGCTTAATACCTCAAGAGAAGTAATATCGCGTTTGTTAAAAAAAATGGAACAACGCGGCATTGTGGCCTTCCACCGCAATAACATTGAACTGTTAAAATAAAATTTACGCCCTGAAGCGGTGTTTTTGTGCAACTATTTTTAAAATCAGAGCTTCAAAAAAATGTTACGATGGAATATTTAGGCTATTTTGCTTCAGTTATTATTGGTCTTTCTTTGGGTTTAATTGGCGGTGGCGGATCCATACTTGCCGTTCCCATACTGGTATATCTCTTTAATATCAATCCTGAACTAGCCACCAGTTATTCGTTATTTATAGTCGGAATAACAGCTATGATTGGGAGCTACAGCCAGTACAAACTTGGTAATTTAAAAATAAAACCAGCGTTAGCCTTTGCGATTCCTTCTCTTCTCTCTTTACTTTTTGTACGAGAAATTGTGTTGCCAAAAATTCCGGCCATTATTTTCACACTCCACCATTTTGAAGTGTCAAAAAATCTTTTGATTCTGATTGTGTTTGCGTGCCTTATGATTGCCACGTCCGTATCGATGATCAAAAAGGCAACACCAAAAAAAACTCTTCAAAAAGACAATTTCGGTAAGATAGCCCTCATTGGACTATTAGTAGGTTTCCTTACTGGTTTTTTAGGCGCTGGTGGTGGTTTTTTGATCATTCCGGCCTTGCTTTTCTTCGCAAATTTACCCATGAAACAAGCTATTGGCACCTCTTTGTTGATTATCTTTATTACTTCGTTAATTGGTTTTGGCGGCGATGTGTTAAACGGTATCAGCATTAATTTCAGACTGCTTTTTACCATTTCGGCAATTGCCATCCTGGGACTGTTCATTGGCACCTATTTATCTAAAAAAATCGATGGCGCAAAACTAAAACCGGCTTTTGGTTGGTTTTTGTTAGCTATGGGAATGTATATTATTATCAAAGAATTTCTCCTGAATTAAAAAAACAGAATGTAGCAATTGTTACCGTTTATCCTAAAAAACAAAAGTACATTTATACCATAAATTAAAAAAACGCAATCATGCAAATCGAACAAATATATACCGGATGTTTAGCACAAGGTGCGTATTATATTACTTCAAATGGGGAAGCAGCCATTATTGACCCGTTGCGGGAAACCCAGCCCTATCTGGATCGATTGGAACGAGATGGTGTGCAATTAAAATACATTTTTGAAACTCATTTCCACGCTGATTTTGTTTCCGGTCACATAGATTTAAGCCGTCAAACTGGTGCTCCTATCGTTTATGGCCCAAATGCAACATGTGAATTTGAATGCATTTCTGCAAATGACGGACAGGAATTCAGCATTGGAAACATCAAAATAAAAGTACTACACACGCCGGGACATACCATGGAAAGCACCACTTTTTTATTGATAAACGAAAACGGAAAAAACCATGCCATTTTCTCCGGTGACACCTTGTTCATTGGTGATGTGGGAAGACCGGATTTAGCCCAAAAAGCGGCACACATGACCCAGGAACAGCTGGCCACAACTTTATTTCATTCTTTACGAACAAAGATTATGACCTTGGCAGACGACGTCATCGTATATCCTGCTCACGGTGCAGGAAGTGCCTGTGGAAAAAACATGAGCAAGGAAACCGTTTCGACCATTGGCGACCAAAAAGCGACCAATTATGCGTTGCGTGCGAACATGACGGAAGCTGAATTTGTTCATGAAGTCACCGAAGGTTTATTGCCTCCTCCAGCTTATTTTGGTATGAATGTGGCAATGAACAAAAAAGGATATGAAAGTTTTGAAAACGTTTTGAATCTGGGAATGCGTGCACTTTCCCCTTCTGAATTTGAAGTAGCCGCTGAAGAAACCGGAGCTTTATTATTAGACACCCGTACTAACGGAGAATTTGCCAAAGGATTTATTCCGCAATCCATAAATATTGGGATTGATGGTGATTTTGCTCCTTGGGTAGGCACTTTAATTGCCAATGTGCAACAACCCATCCTGATTGTTTGTGAACCGGGACAAGAGGAAGAAACCGTTACGCGCTTGAGCCGTGTGGGTTTTGACAACTTAATGGGGCATCTGGCTGGTGGTTTTGATACCTGGGCAAAAGCAGGAAAAGAAATGGATACCGTACATAGAATTACTGCAGAACAATTTGCCAAGGAAGTAAAAATTGGCCAAAGCAAAGTAATCGACATTCGGAAAGAAAGTGAATACTCCGCAGAACATGTTGAGGAGTCCTACAGCAAGCCATTAGCAGCTATTAATGAATGGATCAAAGACGTAAATCCTAAAGCCCATTTTTACCTGCATTGTGCCGGTGGATACCGCAGTATGATTGCGGCTTCAATACTGGAAGCGCAGGGTTTTAGAAATTTTACTGAAATTGAAGGCGGTTTTAATGCTATTGCAAAAACGACTGCTCCTAAAACGGATTTCGTTTGCCAAAGCAAAATTTTGAAATAAAAATAATTTCAATGACAACGGCTGTTTCAAAGTAATGGCTATTTCAAAAAAATAAAATTATGGAGCATCTAAAATGTTGTGTCATTTCTAACAACGAACCGCTGGACCAAGGCTATTGGGAAACACAATACAAAACCAAAACAACCGGTTGGGATTTAGGCCAAGTATCTCCGCCCATACAAAGGTATATCAATACTATAACTACTAAAAACAGTCGTGTTTTGATTCCCGGTTGTGGCAACAGCTACGAAGCGGAATATCTTCTGGAGCATGGATTTACAAATGTTACCGTTATTGATATTGCTCCAACACCTGTTAGAGCTTTAAAAGAAAAATTTAAAAACAACCCTTCTATTAAGATTGTTTTAGGCGATTTCTTTACACATCAGGGAAACTATGATTTGATTATTGAGCAAACTTTTTTCTGCGCTTTGCCTCCAACAATGCGCCAGAAATACGTTTGGAAAATGCATCAACTCTTAGCTGAAGAAGGAATTCTGGCGGGATTATTATTCAATAGAACGTTTGAATCCGGACCTCCTTTTGGCGGAAGCAAAGAAGAATATGAGCTGATTTTTAAAGGTGCTTTTGACTTTTTGAAAATAGAGGTATCTAAAGATTCAATTGCACCAAGAGCAAATTCAGAGTTGTTTATCGAATTAAAAAAAAACAGTCAGGTTGTTGTGAATTTATATGAGCTGGAAGGCATTACAGAGAGCGTCTGTATGGAAAAACTTATAGAAAAACTACTGGCAATTAACAGTGTTTTAAATGTGAGTATCAGCAGTAATTTTGCCCATGTGCTACTTGTGAGTAAAAATGAAATTACAACCGAAACAGTACAGGAAGTGACTGCTTATGACGAAAAGTACACGATCAAAAAAATAAAGAACTAAATTCAGATTCCTTTTTTAGACAGCAAAAATGAAAATATTATTATTTACAAATTGGCATATTATGCGCCGGGTGCGCCTCGTGTTTAGGCTATATTTTTATTTGCACAAGCCAGTATCTTGGATAGCACTTAAAAAATAATTAACAAAAAAACCCAACACTTGTATATACAACTATAAAAAGTGTTACATTTGTACCAACAAATTACATATATACAAATATGAAAATTGAAGAAATTTTAAAAACAACTATACCAATAGATAATTCAAAAAAAATTATCCTTAATGTGTTGTACACACAAAATGTAATTGCAGAAAAATTTAATGAATTATTAAAACCTCACGAAATATCAGGAGAACAATACAATGTACTTCGAATATTAAGAGGCCAAAAAGGAAATCCTGCAAATATGTGGGCCATTCAGGAGCGAATGTTAGCCAAGACCAGTAACACCACTCGATTAGTTGACAAACTACTATTGAAAGCGTTTGTCACTCGAAAAGTGTGTCCTGAAAACAGACGTAAGATAGAAGTTCTGATTACACAAAAAGGATTGGATGTTTTAGCAGTATTAGATCCTAAAGTAATCGCACACGAAGCGTTTTTTTCAAAAAATTTGAGTGCAGAGGAAATCATTCAATTAAATCAATTATTAGAAAAATACAGAAACCAATAAATAGCACATATAATATGAATACCTTTTTAGACCACCAAAATTGGAGATACGCCACCAAAAAGTTTGACGCCACCAAGAAAATATCCAATGCAGATTTAAATATTCTAAAAGAAGCAATCCGTTTAAGTTCTTCTTCCTACGGATTGCAACCTTATAAAGTTATAATTGTTGAAAATCCTGAACTAAGAGCTAAAATTAGACCATCAGCTTGGGGACAATCGCAAATTGTAGAGGCATCACACTTAATTATCTTTGCTAATGAAATTAACTTTGGCACAACCGGAATCGATAATTATTTTAAAAATACTAGTGAAATTAGACAAATTCCTCTAGAAAGTATGAAGGGGTATCAAGATTTGGTGATTAAAAACATCACCTCTCTTCCTGAAGAAATGCGAAATATCTGGACGGCAAAACAAACGTATTTGGCTTTAGGAAATTTATTGAATGCCGCTGCTGAACTTAAAATAGATGCCACACCCATGGAAGGTTTTGTTCCTGCCGAGGTCAATGAAATACTAGGTCTGGACAAATTAGGTTTAAATGCCACTTTAATAGCAACTATTGGCTATAGACACGAGGATGATGCAACACAACACAACAAAAAAGTTAGAAAATCAAACGAAGAATTATTTATCACATTATAATTATTAATCAAATTCAAAATTAAATATTCAAACACATGAAAAATTTCAAATCAATCGCATTAGCATTAGTAGTGGTTTTATCTACGGTATCAGTATCAGCGCAAACTAAAAAAGTTGATGCTGCAAAAAGCACCATCAACTGGACAGGAAAAAAAGTAACGGGACAACATGAAGGAACAGTCAATCTGAAAGATGGCACATTAGTTTTTAAAGGAACAAAATTAGTTGGCGGTACCTTCAACGTAGACATGACCTCACTTGTGGCAACAGACTTAAAAGCAGGTCAAGGCAAAGAAAAATTAGAAGGCCACTTGAAATCAGAAGATTTTTTTGGAATTGAAAAATTTGCAACAGCAACCTTAGTATTTAAAAAACTAGTTACTAAAGCACCCAATGTGTACACTGTAACTGGAGATTTAACAATTAAAGGAATTACGAAACCAGTTATTTTTGATTTAACTACAACTGCAAATACAGCTTCAAGCACTGTAAAAATTGACAGAACAAAATATGATATCAAATACGGTTCTGGAAGTTTCTTTGATAACCTTGGAGACAAAGCAATCTCAGACGAATTTACTTTAGCCGTTGCTATGAAATTCTAATTTTCATTACATTTTTTTTAAACCCCAACAAGCAATTATTGGGGTTTTATTTTAAATAATTCTAGCCTGTAAATTTATTTAACAAAAAAAAATATTTTTTCAACATATTTAATGCCTACTATTTTTGAAAAATCAAATTTCATTTCTATCTTTGTACCATTAAAAAGAATATGAAAATAATTATAAACAATACTTGGTGGTGGAACTATTTACGTCAGTCGTCGTGAACAAAGCTCCTGTAGTATTATTAAAACTATAAATATAAAAGGCTTGTCATCACGACAGGCCTTTTTTTTGTTTCAAATTATAAATTAGAACACACATAGGATGAATCCTGTTGCTATCAAATAACAAAAACACAATGAAAACTTTGATATTAAATACCAAATACAAACAAATCCTGGCAGATACTATAACTCCTGTCAGCGTATATCTAAAAATTCGTGATAAATTTCCAAATAGTTTACTACTGGAAAGCAGCGACTATCATGGCAATGATAACAGCTTCTCCTACATTTGTTGCAATCCGATTGCTTCCATAAAAATAGAAAATGAAATCATCTACAAAACATTTCCTGACGGAAGTTTTGAGAAAATTGAAATTGATGCCAACACCAATATCCCTCAAATAATTCAAGAATTTTCAGGTCAGTTTAAATCAGAGAAAAATGATTTTAAATTCATCAATAATGGGCTTTTTGGATATATTTCGTACGATGCAGTTCGTTACTTTGAAAAAGTATCTATTGCCAAAAAAGAAAATAGCAATACCATTCCTGATGTGTATTATGCCGTGTACCAAAACATAATTGCTATTAATCATTTCAAGAATGAGGCCTATATTTTTTGTCATAGTTTAGATGGTAAAAATAACATTTCAGAAATTGAACAATTATTACAATCCCGAAATATTGCTTCTTATAAATTTGCGAAAGAAGGCGAAGGTTTTTCAAATCTGACGGACGAAGAATTCAAGCATAATGTGGCTTTGGCCAAAAAACATTGTTTTAGAGGTGATGTGTTCCAATTAGTTTTATCCCGAAGATTTACCCAAGGTTTCAAAGGCGATGAATTCAATGTCTACAGAGCGTTAAGAAGCATTAATCCTTCGCCGTATTTATTCTTTTTTGATTACGGTGATTTCAAAATATTTGGTTCTTCGCCCGAAGCCCAAATTATTGTCAAAGACCGTAAAGCTGAAATTCATCCTATCGCAGGAACTTTTAAAAGAACAGGCGATGATGAAAAAGATGCTATTCTTGCCAAAGAACTATCGATTGATAAAAAAGAAAATAGTGAACATGTGATGTTGGTGGATTTAGCCCGAAATGATTTAAGCCGCAACGGTCATAATGTAAATGTAGAGAAATATAGGGAGGTGCAGTTTTTCTCACATGTCATTCACTTAGTTTCAAAAGTAACCGGACATTTACATGAAAAAGCCTCTACGATGCAGGTTGTAGCCGATACTTTTCCAGCTGGAACATTGAGTGGCGCTCCCAAACACAGAGCCATGCAACTGATTGAGGAGTATGAAAAAACAAATCGTAATTTTTATGGTGGTGCTATAGGTTTTATGGATTTTGAAGGCAATTTTAATCATGCGATTATGATTCGGACTTTCCTTAGTAAAAACCATCAATTGCATTCTCAAGCCGGCGCCGGAATTGTAGCCAGTTCAGATGAAGAAAGCGAAATGCAGGAAGTATATAATAAATTGAGGGCCTTAAATGCCGCTTTGGATTTAGCGGAGACAATATAAATCCCCTTCCCAACCCTCCCTGAAGGGAAGGGAGCCAAATGTAAAAAAATTAGCAACTTATGAAGTTGTAAATAAAAATAACAATTAAAAAACCTATTTACCCCAATAGGTACTCCCCTCCTTCGGAGGGGTTGGGGGAGGAAAATGAAAAAAATACTAGTTATAGACAATTACGATAGTTTCACTTACAATTTAGTGCATTATCTGGAAGATTTAGATTGCGAAGTAACCGTTTATAGAAACGATGAATTTGACATTGATGAAATTGCCGTTTTCGATAAAATTCTTCTTTCGCCGGGACCCGGAATTCCGGATGAAGCGGGGTTACTCAAAGCGGTGATTCAAAAATATGGCCCTACAAAAAGTATTTTCGGGGTATGTTTAGGCCAACAAGCTATCGGAGAAGTTTACGGAGGAACGCTTTCCAATTTAGACAAAGTATATCACGGTGTGGCTACCAAGGTGAAAACAGTAGTAGATGATGACATTTTATTTGAAGGATTAGGAAACGAATTTGAAGTAGGACGGTATCATTCCTGGGTAGTTAATGCCAATTTACCGGATGTTCTAGAGGCAACTTCCTTTGATGAAAACGGGCAAGTAATGTCATTGCGCCACAAAACATACGATGTACGTGGTGTACAATTTCATCCCGAGAGTGTGTTGACTCCAAATGGAAAAAAGATGTTGGAGAACTGGGTTAAAAATTAGTCATAAAGTCAAATGTCATAAAGTTGAAAGACTTTAAGGCTTTAAGACTTTCAACTTTAAGACATATGTAAAAATGAAAAATATATTAAACAGATTAATCAATCACGAAATCCTTTCTCAAGAAGAAGCAAAAAACGTACTGGTTAATATTTCCAACGGGAGCTATAACTCGAGTCAGATAGCTGCTTTCCTAACCGTGTATATGATGCGAAGCATCAGCATTGAAGAACTAGCCGGTTTTCGTGAAGCGTTGTTAGAACTGTGCATTCGTGTGGATTTATCCGCTTACAATACCATTGATTTATGTGGAACTGGTGGTGACGGGAAAGACACATTCAATATTTCAACCTTGGCCTCTTTTGTAGCTGCCGGCGCTGGAATAAAAGTGGCAAAACACGGAAATTATGGGGTTTCTTCTATTTCAGGTTCCAGTAACGTGATGGAGAAGCTAGGCATCAAATTCAGCAACGATGCTGATTTTCTAGAAAAATGCATCGATAAAGCAGGGATTTGTATATTACATGCGCCCTTATTTCATCCCGCTATGAAAAATGTGGGACCTATTCGAAAAGAATTAGGGGTGAAAACTTTTTTCAATATGTTGGGACCAATGGTAAATCCATCGTTCCCAAAAAATCAATTGGTTGGTGTTTTCAATTTAGAAATGGCCAGAATGTATGCGTATTTATATCAAAATACTGATGTGAACTTTACCATCCTGCATTCGCTTGACGGCTATGATGAAGTGTCCTTGACGGGACCTACAAAAACGATTACCAGCTCCATGGAAGGCATGATAAATCCGGAAGATTTTGGTGTTCACCTTTTGCTGCAAAGCGAAATCGAAGGAGGGAAAACTATAGAACAATCTGCTCAAATGTTTACTGATATCATTTCCGGTAAAGGAACAGAAGCACAAAATAATGTGATTTGTGCCAATGCGGCCATGGCAATTGCGACTGTTACAAAATGTTCTCCTTTAGAAGGATTTCAAATAGCGAAAGAAAGTTTATTATCCGGTAAAGGACTTGTAGCTTTGAAGAAATTGAAAGATTTAAGTAAATAAAAATAGTTTGAAGTTCAAGGTTTAAAGTTGTTTGCATTTCGAACAACTTTAAACCTTGAACAAATAAAACTTTAAACAAAAAAATAAATGAATATTTTAGATAAAATCATAGTTGACAAAAAAAGAGAAGTCATTCTCAAGAAATCTATCATACCAGTTTCACAATTGGAAGCATCTGTTTTTTTTGAAAAAAAGACGATCTCTTTGAGTACTAATTTACAAAAAAGCACATCCGGAATTATTGCAGAACACAAACGCCGTTCGCCCTCCAAAGCTGAAATAAATTATAGTTTTACGGTTGAAGAAGTAACCAGAGGATATGAAAATGCAGGGGCTTGCGGGATTTCAGTATTGACTGATGGAAAATATTTTGGTGGTTCGTTAGACGATTTGCTTTTGGCAAGAGCCACAGTAAATATACCATTATTGCGAAAAGAATTCATTGTTGATGACTATCAAATATTGGAAGCCAAAGCCTATGGAGCTGATTTAATTCTACTTATCGCAGCAATTTTAACCAGAGAAGAAATCAAATCCTTGTCTGAATTTGCCAAAAGTTTAGGACTAGAAGTTTTACTGGAGGTACACAATCAAGAGGAACTAGAAAAATCAATTATGCCTACATTAGATATGATTGGTGTAAACAATAGAAACCTAAAAACCTTTGAAGTGAATTTGGATTTCAGCAAGCAATTAGCAGCGCAAATCCCAGATGATTTTATAAAAATTTCCGAAAGTGGGATTTCATCAATTGAAGCGATTAATGAATTAAAACCATTTGGATATAAAGGATTCCTAATTGGAGAAAACTTTATGAAAACTGATAATGCAGGTAAAGCTGCAACCGAATTTATCAGCCAACTATAAAAACAACCCTGTTAGGATTTAAAATTCTAACAGGGTTGGGTAAAGTTTAAAAAAATACCATAAAATGAAAAAACACACTGACAATCAAGATACTTCGGCTCGCTCCCCTTCTGGGAGGGCTGTGGTGGGGATTAAGATTTGCGGCATGAAATATCCGGATAATATACGTGAAGTAGGATCGCTCCTACCCGATTATATGGGGTTTATATTCTGGGAGAAATCAGCTCGGTATTTTGATGATGTGATTCCTGATGTACCAAAGTCGATCAGGAAAGTTGGGGTTTTTGTAAATGAAACCGTCGAAATTATTTTGGCGAAAGCTAAAAAACACGATTTGCAGGCCATTCAATTGCACGGTCACGAATCCGTTGCCTTTTGCCAGGAATTAAAAAATAAAACAGATCGTAAAATAGTTATTATAAAAGTATTCTCTGTTGATGATTCTTTTGATTTTGAGGAACTAAAACCGTTTGAAAGCGTTTGTGATTATTTTCTTTTTGATACCAAAGGAAAATTACCCGGCGGAAACGGAACCACATTTGATTGGAAAGTATTAGAAAAATATCCGTCAAGCAAACCGTTCTTCCTGAGTGGGGGAATCGGAATTGATGAAATGGATGCAGTGAATGAAATGTTGAAAACCAATTTACCTCTTTACGCTATTGATGTAAATAGTAAATTTGAAATAGAACCCGGATTAAAAAACATACAATTATGCAGAGACGCGCTGCTGTCCGTCTCTACAGATAACAAAATAAAAAAATAAAAATTATGTCATACAATGTCAACGAAAAAGGCTACTACGGTGAATTTGGAGGTGCCTACATTCCTGAAATGTTATATCCAAATGTAGAAGAATTACGCCAAAATTATTTAAAAATTACAGCTGAACCAGAATTTCAAGCTGAATTTAATGCTTTGCTAAAAGAATATGTGGGTCGTCCTACACCTCTTTATTTTGCAAAACGCTTATCAGAGCAATACAATACTAAAATCTACCTAAAAAGAGAAGATTTATGCCACACTGGGGCACACAAAATAAACAATACTATTGGGCAAATTTTGTTAGCCAAACGCCTAGGAAAAAAAAGAATCATTGCCGAAACCGGTGCTGGTCAGCATGGTGTAGCCACAGCAACCGTTTGTGCCTTAATGGGAATGGAATGCATCGTGTATATGGGTGAAGTTGATATTAAACGTCAAGCGCCAAATGTAGCTCGTATGAAAATGTTGGGAGCGGAGGTTCGTCCAGCACTGTCTGGATCAAGAACACTAAAAGATGCCACAAACGAAGCCATTCGCGACTGGATTAACAACCCTGTTGATACGTACTATATCATAGGATCCGTCGTAGGACCACACCCTTATCCGGATATGGTAGCTCGTTTTCAAAGTGTCGTTTCTAAGGAAATCAAGGAACAATTACTGGAAAAAGAAGGTCGTGAAAATCCAGATTATCTAATTGCTTGCGTGGGTGGTGGTAGCAACGCTGCTGGAACCTACTATCATTTTCTGGATAACGAAGACGTGAACATAATTGCTGTTGAAGCCGCCGGTTTAGGTGTCGATTCAGGCGAAAGTGCCGCCACATCAGCCCTAGGAAAAATAGGTGTTATTCACGGTAGTAAAACCTTACTGATGCAAACTACCGATGGCCAAATCACTGAACCATATTCCATTTCAGCAGGACTGGATTATCCGGGTGTTGGACCTATGCACGCCAATTTATTCACCACCGGAAGAGCACAATTCATCTCAATTACGGATGAGCAAGCCATGCAATGGGGAATCAAATTATCTCAAATGGAAGGGCTTATTCCTGCTATCGAAAGTGCGCATGCCTTTGCTGTTCTTGACGAAATGAAATTCAAACCGGAAGATGTGGTAGTTATCAATCTTTCCGGTCGTGGCGATAAAGATTTGAATACTTATATTGATTATTTTAAATTATGACTAGGTTTATCCTGATATTCTTCAGGGTTTATTCCGAATTTCTTTCGGGCCGTTCCCTCGCTTCTTCTGACGTTACAGCAAGGTCAGGATTTTCGTTGCAATCTTTTTTATCTCGGTTAAAAACGAGATAACAAAGTATTTTCACTGCGAACGAAGTTCACTGAACTCCAATAAGAGATAAGAGTATAATGAAGTAAACCTTAACGCTAACGAAACAACATAAAATGACGTTCAATTCACATTTTCAAAACAGAAATTATGGAAAAAATATTCGCTTACGGCAGCTTACAAAATGAGGATATACAAAAAGATCTTTTTGGACGTATTCTTGAGGGAACACCACAAACACTAATTGGTTACATCGTAAAAGAAATCCAAATTGAAGAAGAATTTGGAGTAGTGCGCTATCCCATCATTACGCAAACAGAAAAACCGGAAGACACCATTAACGGAATGGTATACTCCATAACCACAAAGGAACTCCATCAATCCGATCTTTACGAAGGATTGCATTATAAACGCATTGAAGTACATTTGCAATCCGACCAAAAAGCATGGGCATACAGTGCTGCAATTTAAACATTCCAATTAAAACTCTAAGGTAAAAAAGATCCTAAAAATAGAATAAAAAAATACAAAAATGAATCGAATAAATCAAAAATTACAAGAGACTAAGAAGATACTTTCCATCTACTTCTCCGCAGGATATCCAAACCTTAACGACACGGTACAAATCATTCAGGATTTAGAGAAAAATGGCGTGGATATGATTGAAATTGGACTGCCGTTCAGTGATCCGCTTGCTGATGGTCCGACAATACAAGCCAGTTCTACACAAGCGTTGCACAACGGGATAACTACCCAAGTGCTGTTTGACCAACTCAAGGACGTTCGTAAAACAGTATCCATTCCTTTAGTGATTATGGGGTATTTCAACCCAATATTACAATACGGAATAGAAAATTTTTGTCAAAAATGTGCGGAGATTGGTATTGACGGGTTAATCATTCCCGATCTTCCCGTTGACGTATATGCAGATGAATATAAAACTACTTTCGAAAAATACGGAATTAAAAATATTTTCCTAATTACGCCACAAACATCCGAAGAGCGCATTAACTTTATTGACAGTGTTTCTGATGGATTTATTTACATGGTAAGTTCCGCGAGCGTTACGGGATCACAATCTGGTTTTGGAAGCGTTCAAGAAAACTATTTCAAACGTATTGCCGATATGAATCTTAAAAATCCTCAAGTAATAGGTTTTGGAATCAATAATAAGGAAACCTTTAATCAAGCCACTCAATTTGCTAAAGGAGCAATTATAGGAAGTGCTTTCATTCAGCATTTAACTGAAAATGGTACTGGTAAAATAAAAGAATATGTAAACGCAATTCGATAAACAACTTCTATTATATAAAATCAAACGGTGTTTACAGTTCCTTTAAGCACCGTTTTTTTATAACCGTTTAGCTAAAAAAAAGCCTTTTTCATATTTTGTCAAGAAATATTCTTATACTAACGCAATAAATAAAAATCATCGTCTCATGAAAAAAAAGGTAGATTTAAGCCATTTTTATGAATCGTAAGTACAAATGCGTGGGATTATAAGAAATCACAATAAATACAAAACAAAATTGAAAATTATTCCTCTAATGCTGATATACTTAGAAAACAATTGCTTTTATAGAATTACATTAATTCCACAATCAGTATTAACACTGCGTCTATAAATTTAATTTTGTTTAATTAATTGTTAAAAAAGTTAAACAATGAATTTTAAAATGTACATTTGAATAAACAAATAATTTTAAACTTAAAAAATTAATTATGAAATTAGTAAAAACAATTACCACATTTGTATTATTAGGAGTAATTACAACTTCTTGTGGAGAAAAAAAGAAAGCAGAATCAGCTGAAATGACAGATTCTACTGCCGTAGCAATGGACACAACAGCCGTAGTTGAAACACCAAATATAGTAGGTGTAGCTGCGGGCAATGCAGATTTCACAACACTTGTTACTGCCGTAAAAGCAGCAGGATTAGTTGAAACATTAAGCGGAGAAGGTCCGTTTACTGTATTTGCACCTACCAATGAAGCATTTGCAAAACTACCTGCGGGAACTGTAGATGGTTTATTGAAACCAGAAAGTTTAGATAAACTTAAAGCTGTATTAACCTATCATGTTGTAGCAGGAAAATTTGAAGCTGCCGCAGTGATTGAGGCCATAAACAAAAATAACGGAAAATATACAGTAACTACTGTTCAAGGTGGTACGATTGTTTTAAGCCTTAAAGATGGAAAAGTAATCCTAACAGATGCAAATGGAGGAACTTCTACAGTAGTTCTTGCTGATGTAGCGGCTTCAAACGGGGTAATCCACGCGATTGATACAGTGGTTATGCCCAAATAAGATATTATAATACTTTTAAAAAAAGAGGCTGGCTCAAAATAAAAATGAGCCAGCCTCTTTTGTTTATATTTCAAAAAGGGAAAACCTACAATTTCCAAAAAGCTATTTCACTCTCAAGAAAGTGAGTTAAAAAGAAGCTTATTCAGCTGCTTTTTTTTATAAATATACCAATACGGACTTCATATAGGGCAAGATGTATAAATATTTTGGCCGCATCTGCCGTGTCGGGATGGACGGAGTCCTTTGTAATATAGTTGATTAAAAATAGTAATATTGCGATCACTTTCATCTTCCCCCATCATTCACTACACGAACTAGAAAACCCTGTGGAACTACCTCTTTATAAGGAGCAGACAAAAAAATATTTTGCAATTGATGAGAGGCCTTAAAAGTGGTTTTTTTGAGCTATCGTACAACTACATAAGCGTGATTACATACCTAAAAATTAATTTAATAAAACAAAAATAATCGTTTGTTCTATTAATTTTTAGTACCAAAAAGGGCTGTCAATTGACAGCCCTTTATAATTAATTAAATACTTAAATTAGAATTTATAGTTTAATGATAAATTAAACATTGTTCCTAATTGGCTAAAGTGATATCCATCATACGTCATTTGAGAGTAACGTTGGTTGAAAGTAATCAAGTCAGACTGTTCTTTGATGCCTACTGCATTATTTATTAAAGCCGTTCCAGCTGCATTCTCCGCTTTGAATTTCCATTCTGGTAGAACGTTTAATAAATTATTTACGTTTAGAGATACCGTTAATTTCTCTGTTGCAGAAAACGTAACGCCTAAGTCAGTAACTACTTTAGTTAAAAATTCGATTCTTAAATTGTCACTCATACCTGCGTTTTTGAATTTTGTAGGTCCAAAAACAGTATTGTTTAATGAGAACCCAAATTTACCAATTTCGTAATCTCCACCAAAAATATACTTAAATTTTGGTCTTGATGTAAAAAGTAATGCTTCCTGAGTAGCGTCAATAATAGTTTGATTTGCTAAAGGGCCAGATAAGTTTTTAACACTTTGAGGATCTTTTACCGCTCCGTCTCTTTCATTTTCGAAGGTGTAATTTCCAGAGAAATTAAGTGCTAATTTTCCTGTTCCTAATAAAATGTTTCTATAGCTGGCAACAACATCCACTCCAGAAGTTTTAGTATCCATACCGTTTACAAAGAAGCTTTGTCTGTTAGTAGGATCGCCATTTGTATCAACTTCAAATGCAATTTCATTACTTAGTAATACTCTGTCTTTAACTTTAATATTATAGTAGTCTAGCGTAAAGGTGAAATCTTTAGACGGTTTTAATCCAAAACCTAAAGTTAAGTTGTTCGATTTTTCAGCATCTAATTTAGGTATTCCATTTTGTCTAGCTGCAGATGAAACATTGTTTATCAAACCTGTAACTACAATGGCTCCACCAGCTTCGAAAGAGGATTGTGATTTTTGAGTGTAAATTTGGTGTAATGATGGCGCTCTAAAACCAGTTGAAAGCGAACCTCGTAAAGTGATTTTGTCATCTAGGAATTTATATCTTGAACTTACTTTCCAAACGGTTGCTCCACCAAAATCACTATAATCTTCATAACGTACAGTTCCGTTAACCAAGAAATCTTCGGTTACATCATACGCAACATCAAAATAGCCACCTAAATTGTACCGATTAAATTTTCCTGAATTCTCAGGAGTATTTCCTTGGAATGAATCTGCTCCAAGACCAACATAAGAAGCTTCATCACCAGCTATAATTTCAAAATTCTCTGTTCTGAATTCAGATCCAAAACCAATGCTGATTTTATCAGATACCACTTTAGAAATGTCTAAGTTTCCAACGATATGATTGAATGATGTTCCTCCTGGTCTGAATGAAATTGGGCTTAAACCACCGTAAACAAAATCATATGTTGCTGGATCTCCATCAAAGTCTGACCTATTGTGAGAATTACTAACCGTATAGCTTTGTTTGTTACCGCCTGTTGTAATACTAGCATCTGTATTCCATTCATTTTTAGTAGATTTATACCCTATTGTAGCATTATAATCATTCAAATCTCCAGTAAAAGTAGGTACATACCCCAAATAAGAACTTGGATTTGTTCCATCTCCAAATAAATCTAATAGATAAGGAAACTCCTCTAGTGTTCTCCAATATGGAGTTCTGTAGTTAGCAAATGAGTTTACTTTCTTGTAAACATAAGCGGCATTATAATATAACTGCGTATTTTCAGTATAATTAATACCACCATTTACTAAGAATTTTGCAGCAGCAGTTTCTGGAGAACCATTCACATTACCAGCATCCGGATATTTAGCAAGAAAAGCTTGGACATCAGCTAAAGGTGCTCCAAAACCTGTATTTCCATTAGCTTCAGCAGCTGCGTCAACTTTCCCAGGTCTGTTGGCCAGGTTCACTTTAGAAAAATCTACTGTATAATTGACAAATCCTCTATCGCCTACAGTAGATCCATTATTTAAACTTACACCTAACATTTCGCCGTCGCCTTCAGAAGTAACGCCACTTCTTAATGTTACAGATCCGTAATTAGTATTCTTTTTCAATATAATATTCATAACTCCGGCAATCGCATCTGATCCGTATTGTGCTGATGCTCCATCACGAAGTATTTCTACTCTTTCGATAGCATCTGTAGGAATTGCAGAAATGTCTGCACCCGTCTCACCACGTCCTGGAGAGGTTTGCGTATACAGCAAAGAACTCATGTTTTTACGCTTCCCGTTGATAAGGATCAAGGTTCTGCTAGGTCCCATGTTTCTGATTTCATACGGATCCAGTAATGAAGTCGCATCGTTTACAGGTGTTTGAACCGTGTTGAACGATGGAATTTTGTACTGCAATGCTTTGTCAAAAGTCGCTTGTCCGGTTGAGGCTAAATCCTTTGCAGAAATGACATCAATAGGCAGCGCTGATGTGGTATTACTTCTTGGCGCTGTTCTGGTTCCTGTAACTACAACTTCATTTAAATTTTGTCCACCTTCTTCAGATAAGACAACATTTAGAACAGAAGCGGTAACCACTTTTTCTAACTTGGCAAAACCTACATAGCTAAAAACTAGAGTAGCTCCTTCTTTAACTTTTATCTTGTACGCTCCATCCATATCAGTAGAAACCCCATTTTGAGTTCCTTTTTCAATAATATTAACACCCGGCAAGCCGCTGCCTGTGTCATCTTTGACGGTACCCGAGACTTCTTTTTGTGCAAAAAGCACCGAGATGTTGAGTAGAAATAATAACAATACGAATTTTTTCATAATACTTTGAATTAAGTTTTTGGTTTGGTTTAAAATCGTCCGCAATATAAATTTTTTTAACAAAATATTAGTAAATATTTTATTTTTTTATAAAAAAAAATTCAGACCCGTTTAATCTGAAATTTTACTTATTTAAACATTTTTAAAATCTTATCTTTGCACACTTTTAATGGCAGCTGCTGAATTTTAAGTTTAGCGTGTCATTCAAA
This sequence comes from Flavobacterium sp. RSP15, assembly GCF_003968755.1. Classification (GTDB taxonomy): domain Bacteria; phylum Bacteroidota; class Bacteroidia; order Flavobacteriales; family Flavobacteriaceae; genus Flavobacterium. The sequence goes on from NZ_RYDL01000001.1 coordinate 509,663, forward strand.
AGAAAGTATCATGAAGTCGTCATGAAATCTGTTCAAAAAACAGCAAAAGTGACGACACCCTATTCCATTTAAAATAAATATTATCTACATATGAAAGCAGGAATTGTAGGATTACCAAATGTTGGAAAATCAACATTATTCAATTGTTTATCCAATGCAAAAGCGCAAAGTGCTAACTTTCCTTTTTGTACCATCGAACCCAATATAGGTGTTGTAAATGTTCCGGATTCCAGAATGGAAAAACTGGAAGAATTAGTAAAACCAGAACGCGTGCAAATGGCAACTGTCGATATCGTTGATATTGCAGGATTAGTAAAAGGAGCTAGTAAAGGGGAAGGTTTAGGAAATCAATTCCTTGGAAACATTAGAGAATGTAATGCGATCATTCACGTTTTGCGTTGTTTTGATAACGATAACATTGTTCACGTTGACGGAAATGTAAATCCTATCCGCGACAAAGAAACCATAGACATCGAGCTGCAATTGAAGGATTTGGAGAATGTTGAAAAACGCTTAGAAAAAGTAAATCGTGCCGCTAAAACAGGAAATAAAGAAGCACAAACCGAAAAAGCTCTTTTAGACCGAATCAGAGAAACATTGCTTCAGGCAAAATCAGCACGAATAGTAATTCCTCAAAACAATGATGAAGAGGTTTTGATGGAAGCGTTTCAGTTAATTACAGCAAAACCAGTTTTATACGTCTGTAATGTTGATGAAAACTCAGCAGTAAATGGAAACAAATACGTTGATCAGGTTCGAGAATTGGTCAAAGATGAAGATGCGGAAGTAATTATTCTTTCGGTTGGTGCTGAAGCTGATATTACCGAATTAGAAAGCTATGAAGAGCGTCAGGTTTTTCTGGAAGATATGGGTTTGACTGAGCCAGGAGCCTCAGTCTTGATACGTGCAGCTTATAAATTATTGAAGCAACAAACTTACTTTACAGCAGGTGTCAAAGAAGTTCGTGCTTGGACTATAGATGTTGGGGCAACTGCGCCACAAGCTGCAGGAGTAATTCACACTGATTTCGAAAAAGGATTTATCCGCGCCGAAGTGATTGCATACGAAGATTTTGTTCATTACGGTTCCGAAGCTAAATGTAAAGAAGCCGGAAAATTCAAGGTAGAAGGAAAAGAATACATCGTAAAAGATGGAGATGTGATGCATTTTAGATTCAACGTGTAAATAAGTCATAATGTCAAAAGTCATAAAGTCGAAAGTTAGTAATAGCTTTCGACTTTTTTGTATCCAATCCAGCTTTCCACTTCAAACGAAGTTCACTGAACTCCAATTAAAATAAAAGTTTAGTGAAGTACTATTTTCCCATCAATCTCTTTTTTCTAAGACAAAAAAAGAGACTGATTGGCAAAATGCTTTCCGTTGCAATCTGGGGTAAAATCGATTTTGCTAATATCAAATTTCATAATTTCATCTTTGTTTTCAAAATAGGTCAATCTGTGTCCAATTATTTTGTAAGAGAGCCAATTTTTAGTACTTTTAGTCAAAATAAAGTATCATGAAAATAATCGCTTTTGGCGCAAGCCCCAGCAAAAACTCGATCAATAAAAGATTAGCGACTTACGCAGCGAATCTTTTTGAAAATGCAGTAGTTGAGGTAGTGGATTTAAATGATTTCCAAATGCCGATATTTACCGTCGATATAGAAAAAGAAATTGGTCAACATGAATTAGCAAAATCATTTCTGGCTAAAATTGCCACTGCTGATCTTCTAGTGGTTTCCTTGGCAGAAAATAACGGGAATTATTCTGTTGCTTTCAAGAATATTTTTGACTGGTGTACCAGAATAAATGCGAAGGTTTTTCAGGAAAAACCTATGTTATTGATGGCAACTTCTCCTGGAGGCAAAGGTGGCGCTAGCGTTTTAGGAATTGCGAATAACGCTTTCCCATTTTATGGTGGAAACATTAAAGCCACGTTTTCATTACCTAGTTTTGATATTAATTTTGATGTAGAAAAAGGAATAATTTCCAATCCTGAATTTGATAATCAATTGAAAGAAATCATTAAAAATTTTTAAAATAGAGGAGTGTCAATATCATTCTTAATAACTTTGATGGCTTCCTGTTTTAAACTTTATCGAATTACATTACATTAGCACCAAATCCACAAAACCTACAATGTCCGATCAAAATCAATATACCGAAGACAACATTCGGTCACTCGACTGGAAAGAGCATATTCGCATGCGACCCGGAATGTACATCGGAAAATTAGGCGACGGCTCCTCCTCAGATGACGGAATTTATATTCTGCTAAAAGAAGTACTCGACAACTGTATCGATGAATTTGTTATGGGTGCCGGAAAAACTATCGAGGTAACGATCAAAGACAAAACCGTAACTGTCCGGGATTATGGACGTGGAATTCCTCTGGGAAAAGTGATTGATGTAGTTTCCAAAATGAATACAGGCGGAAAATATGATTCGCTTGCTTTTAAGAAATCCGTCGGCCTGAACGGAGTAGGGACAAAAGCAGTTAATGCATTGTCGAATTATTTCCGTGTAGAATCCGTTAGGGATGAAAAACAAAAAGCAGCTGAATTCTCTGCAGGAAACCTTGTTCTTGAAGAAAATATTATAGAAACCACAAAGCGAAAAGGAACCAAAGTTACTTTTATTCCAGATGAAGCAATTTTCAAAAATTACAAATATCGATATGAATATGTAATCAAAATGCTTAAAAATTATTGTTACTTAAACAATGGTTTGACAATTCTTTTCAACGGTGAAAAATATTTTTCAGAAAATGGTCTGAAAGATTTATTAGAAGAAACTATTCATGCTGAAGATTTAGAATATCCTATCATTCACTTGAAAGGCGAGGATATCGAAATTGCTTTGACACACAGTAAAACGCAATACAGCGAGGAATACCACTCGTTTGTAAACGGACAAAACACAACTCAAGGCGGAACGCATTTAGCAGCCTACCGGGAAGCAATAGTTAAAACCATCAGGGAGTTTTACAACAAGAGTTTTGAAGCTTCTGATGTTCGGAAATCAATCGTTACGGCGATCAGTATCAAAGTAATGGAACCGGTCTTTGAGTCACAAACCAAAACTAAATTGGGTTCAACAGACATGGGGTCCGAACCGGGAATGCCTTCCGTGCGTATTTTTGTGAACGATTTTGTGAAAACCAAATTAGATAATTATTTACACAAGAATCCACCAACCGCAGACGCATTATTACGAAAGATTATTCAAGCCGAAAGAGAACGCAAAGAATTGTCCGGAATACGAAAATTGGCGACAGATCGTGCCAAAAAAGCAAATCTGCACAATAAGAAATTAAGAGATTGCAGGGCGCATCTCCCAGATACTAAAAACCCTAAAAATCTGGAAAGCACTCTTTTTATTACCGAGGGAGATTCAGCTTCCGGATCCATTACTAAATCGCGCAATGTAAATACGCAAGCCGTTTTTAGTTTGCGTGGTAAGCCTTTGAATTCCTATGGAATGAGTAAAAAAATTGTATATGAAAATGAAGAGTTCAATTTGCTGCAAGCGGCACTAGATATTGAAGATGGCTTAGAAAAATTGCGGTATAACAACATCGTAATTGCTACTGATGCCGATGTTGATGGTATGCATATTCGCTTGTTATTGATTACTTTTTTCCTGCAGTTTTTTCCTGAATTGATAAAAGAAGGACATTTATACATTTTGCAAACGCCACTTTTCAGGGTTAGAAACAAAAAAGAAACAATTTACTGCTATTCTGATGAGGAACGAAGAAATGCTATTGAAAAATTAAAACCAAAACCAGAAATCACACGATTCAAGGGATTGGGTGAAATTTCACCGGATGAGTTCAAAAATTTCATTGGCGAAAGCATTCGTTTAGAACCCATTATGATGGATAAAAACACTTCGATTGAGCAATTATTGTCGTTCTATATGGGCAAGAATACTCCCGACAGACAGGAATTTATCATCAAGAATTTGAAGGTGGAATTAGATGTGATTGAGAAAATTTAAATAATTATAAAATGCCTACAAAAAGAATACTTATTCTTATTGCCTTACTGTTTATGATCAGTTTTTTAGCTACTTTTTTTATTATAAAGAGCAATGATCACAAGGAATGTGAAACAGTTGTAAAAAAAGAGTTAGATAAAAATGGAAATAGTGTCACAAAAGAAGAGCATATTTGTAAAGAAAAATATTCGTTTTAATCGAAGTTCTTTTTATTATAATTAACTGCCGTTCTTGCTTTTTTTTCCTTTTAGTTTAATTAGAAAAAGAGTCCGCAGAATAATTTTGCTTCTGAGCCAGAGTTAAACGATGCCGCCAATCTGGAATTACTCAAAAAAACATTGCAGACAAAGGAAGTTAATTATAATAAAGAAGAGCTACTAACAGAAAAATATTTTTTTAAAATATTAAGTGTAAATTAAAAATAAAACATGTCTAATAGCTACGGAAAAACCTGGTGGGGCCTGCAATGGCTGAACACATTATCGAACATTGATTATGACAACCGATTGCCAAGAGGTAAAAGTTATGCCAACAAGGGTTCCGTGACAAAAATCAATATCAAAGGCAATAGAATCGAAGCCAAAGTAACTGGCTCCAGACCCAAACCATATAATGTAGACATTACCTTACCTCCGTTTTTTGAACCAGAATTAGGGAATTTTATTAGTCAACTATCCAAAAAACCAACAATAATATCCAAACTTTTAAACAGAGAGCTCGACCCTGAGGTATTGACCATAGCCGAAAATTTAGGACTGAAAGTTTTTCCAAAACAATGGACTGATTTCAAGATGCAATGCTCGTGCCCGGATTGGGCGGTGCCTTGCAAACACTTGGCTGCTGTAGTCTATAAAGTGAGTGCAGAGATTGATAACAATCCGTTTTTAGTGTTTGAGTTGCACCAAGTGAATTTGATAGAAGAACTCAATAAATTAGGCATTTTTGTAAATATCACAACATCTGAAATTCCGAAAATTACCGATTTGTATTTTGATACCAAAAGTAAAAATACGCCTGAATATAAACCAGAAAACGCATACAAAAAGCTTTCATTTTCTAAACTATCGCCCATACACGAACCACTAACGGCTTTACTATCAGATTTTCCCGTTTTCTATCAAGGTTCCGGCAATTTCAAGGAAAAATACAGTACCAAAATAGGCAAAACGGTAAGGAACGCCCAAAAAGTGGTACAAGGAAAAATTTCACTTGAAAATCTATTCCTAAAAGTAAGCCTTCAGGAACAACAAATAAATCACCATAGCCACAACAAAATCACGATAGACGAAACCTATCAATCCAAGGTTTTTGTAAACGAAACCCAGTTTTCGTTTCTTGGATTTTTGCAACAAATTGCTCAAATTAATTCGTCTAAAACATTAGATTACCAACCGTCAACAGCTTCCTTGCATACGGTTTTGCAGTTTGCCGTTCATTTATTGGCCAATGGAGCCGTAATTCCACAAATTGTACAATTGCAAAACAAGGAATTTGCCATTCGCTGGTTACCTGCCATGTTAAGTAAGGATGTGCGGAGTTTAGTTGAAAAACTAGAAGGAATTTTACCACCCGCTATTTTTCTTTGGGAAGAAAAAAAAGGACAAAAAGCGATTAATAACAATCAAGCTTTCAACTTGCTGTCGTTATTCATTACGGAGATTATTCATGTTATGGAAGAGGCATCCAATCCAGATTTATTTTTGAATTTGTTTTTTAGAAATACAACGTATGCGTTCAAAAATCCTGGCGAAGAGGCGCTGAGTGGTGGTATTTTAGCTTGGTTACAAAAATATTACATTACCCAAGGTAATTATAAACCCCAAATTGTGGTGCAAGAACTGCCCAATGAAAACTTCAAATTGGTTATCAATATTCACGATACAAAGGAGAAAATTTTTAGTTTAAAGGATATTTTAACTAACGATAAATTCAACGAACATCGCTACGAAATCTTGCAAAGTCTTACTCAGTTGAGTTCTTTTATAGACGGATTAGATCATTATATCAATACCCAAGGAGAACGAGAAATTGTGATGAACAACGCTATTTTTACGCCTTTCTTGATGAGTATGATTCCGGCAATTCAGCTTTTGGACATTGATATTATGTTGCCAAAAGCATTGCGAGAAATTTTGAAACCCAAATCGAGTGTCAAAATAAAGAAAAGACCCGAAGGAAAATCATTCCTGAATTTGGCACAATTATTCGATTTCGATTGGCAAATTGCTATTGGTGACACTCTGATGGACGAAACTGAATTCAAGAAATTGATGACAAAATCAGATGGGTTAATCAAGTACAAAGCCAATTATATTTATGTAAATCAGCAAGATTTAGAAAAAATTCACAAACATTTCACCTCCACCAAGGAACTTTCGGCTTTCGAAATGTTGCGTGCAGTTTTGAGTGGTGAATACCAAGGAGCTGCCATTGGTTTGACAGATGAGGTCCGAGATTTGATTGCTGAACTGACTAATTTTTCCAAAATCGAATTACCAAAAGGTATCAACGCCACCTTGCGTCCCTATCAACATCGCGGGTTTTCATGGATGTATCGCAATGCGCAAATTGGTTTTGGATCCGTCCTTGCCGATGATATGGGATTGGGGAAAACCCTGCAAGTCATTACCACTTTATTGAAATATAAAGAAGAGGGATTGCTCGAAAAAGAAAAAGCTTTGGTCGTAGCTCCAACGGGACTTTTGACGAATTGGGAAACCGAAATAGCTAAATTTGCTCCAACCTTAAAAACTAAAATTTACCACGGATCAAATCGAAAGTTTGAAGCAACAGACGATTTTGATGTATTGATTTCCTCCTACGGAATCGTGCGTAGCGATGCAAAAGAACTGAAAAAGAAAAAATGGCATTCGCTGGTAATTGATGAAGCCCAAAACATAAAAAATAGCAATACCGAACAATCAAAGGCACTGAAAACCATTGGAGCCAATCATTTTATAGCAATGAGCGGAACACCTGTCGAGAACCGTTTGAGCGAATTATGGAGCATTATGGATTTCAGTAATCGAGGTTTAATGGGAAATAGTAAAGAATTTAGCCAAACCTACGGCATTCCCATCGAGATTAATAATGATGCCGAGGTAGCCGAGCAACTAAAAAAAGTAACCGCACCGTTTATGATGCGAAGATTAAAATCCGACAAAACCATTATTTCCGATTTGCCCGATAAAATTGAGATGGATTGCTATTCGGCTTTAGCCAAAGAACAAGCCACTTTGTATGAAGCCACCCTCGAAAAAGCGATGAAAGACATCGAAGAAATGGAACTTTCAGACAGCAAAGCCATGTTTGTTCGCCAAGGATTAGTATTGCAAATGATTATGGCATTGAAACAAATATGCAATCATCCCACGCAATTCCTGAAAAACAACATCCTCGATGCCTCTTTGAGCGGCAAAATGGATCTATTGTTTGACAAACTCGACAGCATTATCGAAAGCGGCGAAAAAGTATTGATTTTTTCCCAATATACTGAAATGGGTAAATTATTAAAGTATTTTATAACCGAAAGATACAAAGAAGAACCCTTGTTTTACCACGGAGGTTGCACCCTGAAACAAAGAAAGGAAATGGTCGATGGTTTTCAAAACAACCGTGCCGACAAAGTCTTTATCCTTTCACTCAAAGCCGCAGGAACAGGTCTAAATCTTACAGCCGCCAACCACGTCATCCATTTTGACCTTTGGTGGAATCCCGCCGTAGAGGCCCAAGCCACGGACAGAGCGTACAGAATTGGACAAAAATCTAATGTGATGGTACATCGTTTTATAACCAAAAACACCTTTGAAGAAAAAATAAACGATATGATTCAGGCTAAAAAAGCACTTGCCGAAATGACGGTTTCCACTGGAGAGAATTGGATAGGAAATTTAAGTAATAGGGAGTTGAAAGAATTGTTTACGGTGGGTTAGTTTAAGTATATTTGTAATTATTTATGGTTTAAGAGCAAAAGACAATTATAGAAGTGGGTTCTGATATAGATTTATCAATGTTTGGAAATAGTTTAAACTATGAATTAATCGGAAAAGTAAGTTCAGAAATTGATGATTTAAATACGCCTTATCGATTTGATATTTCAATTTTTAAATTGCTACATTCTCCAAGTTTAAAAGCACATATTAATAGAGTTGGCACAGTATTTTACAAAAAATAAATGAAAGACGAAGAAGACGACAACATATTACCAGAAGGTCAGGAAGACGAAAATACAGTTGGAGAAAATGCTTTTGAAGATATAATTTCTACAGGAGGCCAGCATTTTTACGACAATCAAGAAGACGGCAACGATACCATTACCAAAGTTACGGGAATGTATAAGGACTGGTTTCTGGATTATGCCTCTTATGTAATTCTGGAACGCGCTGTTCCCGCAATTGAAGATGGTTTTAAACCGGTGCAACGCCGTATCATGCACTCTTTAAAGGAGCTCGATGATGGTCGTTACAATAAAGTAGCCAATGTTGTTGGGCACACCATGCAATACCATCCTCACGGAGATCAGAGTATTGGTGATGCTATGGTACAAATAGGGCAAAGAGAATTATTGATTGACTGTCAAGGAAATTGGGGAAATATTCTTACAGGAGATGGTGCTGCGGCTTCTCGTTATATTGAAGCACGTTTGTCTAAATTTGCTTTAGAAGTGTTATATTCTCCAAAAATTACCGATTGGGGTGTGTCCTATGACGGAAGACGGGCAGAACCCAATAACTTGCCAGTTAAATTCCCCTTATTATTAGCTTCCGGAGCCGAGGGAATCGCAGTAGGTCTTTCTACGAAAGTATTGTCTCATAATTTTAATGAATTAATCGATTCATCGATAAAAATATTAAAAGGAAAACCGTTTACTTTATATCCTGATTTCTTGACACAGGGAATTGCAGATGTGTCCAATTATAACGATGGATTGCGTGGTGGACGCATCCGTGTGCGGGCCAGAATTAGTCAGCTAGATAAAAATACTTTGGTAATTAGCCAAATTCCGTTTTCAACCAATACGACGACTTTGATTGACAGTATTTTGAAAGCCAATGAAAAAGGGAAAATCAAAATCAAGAAAATTGAGGATAATACTGCTGCTGAGGTCGAAATATTAATTCATCTTTTTCCGGGTGTTTCGCCTGATAAAACCATTGATGCATTGTTTGCCTTTACGGCCTGTGAAACTTCGGTGGCACCATTAGGTTGTGTGATTGAAGACAACAAACCGCTGTTCATTGGGGTCTCTGCAATGTTGAAAATTTCGACCAACAGAACGGTCCAATTACTGAAAAGCGAACTCGAAATCCAGTTGAGTGAATTAGAGGAGCAATGGCATTTTCTTTCTTTGGAACGTATATTTATCGAAAATAAAATCTATCGTGATATTGAAGAACAGACCACTAAGGAAGGCGTCATTAAAGCGGTAGATGATGGATTGAAACCCTACATTAAACACCTGAAACGCGCCGTTACCGAGGACGATATTCTGCGTTTATTGGACATCCGAATCATGCGTATTTCTAAATTTGACAGCAACAAGGCTCAAGATAAAATTCAAGCGCTGGAAGGAGATATTGAACAAGTGAAACACGATTTAGAACATCTGATTGATTTTGCTATAGCCTATTTCACACGACTAAAAGAGAAATACGGTAAAGGGAGAGAACGTCAAACTGAGCTTCGTGTTTTTGATGATATCGAAGCCACGAAAGTAGTCCTTAGAAATACTAAATTGTACGTAAACAGAGAAGAAGGTTTTGTAGGAACGAGTTTAAAAAAAGACGAATACGTTACAGACTGTTCTGATATTGACGATGTAATTGTTTTTCTGCGTGACGGAAAAATGATGATAACCAAAGTAGATGCGAAAACCTTTGTGGGTAAAGATATTATTCATATTGCCATTTTTGACAAAAGTGATAAACGGACCATTTACAATACGATTTACCGTGACGGAAAATCAGGACCTTCTTACATCAAACGCTTCAATGTTTCAGGCGTTACAAGAGACAAAGCGTATGATTTGACAAATGAAAGTGCAGGATCACAAGTGGTGTATTTCTCCTGTAATCCAAACGGAGAGGCAGAAGTAATTACCATTATGTTGCGTCAGGTGGGAACTGTCAAAAAACTAAAATTCGACATTGATTTTGCGAGTTTGGCTATAAAAGGAAGAGGTTCTAAGGGAAATTTAGTGACTAAATATCCAATCAAAAAAATTGAATTAAAAGAAAAAGGAATTTCAACATTATTGCCTCGAAAAGTATGGTTTGATGAAACCGTCCAAAGACTTAATGTAGATGGAAGAGGAGAACTGTTAGGTGAATTTAGACCTAATGATAAAATTTTGGTCCTTTCGCAATCCGGAAAAGTAAAGGTAATTACACCAGAATTATCTACTCATTTCGATGAAGATATGGTCGTTTTAGAAAAATGGATTCCTAAAAAACCAATTTCAGCCATTTATTATGACGGCGAAAAAGAACGCTACTACATCAAACGCTTTTTGGTGGAAACCGAAAACAAAGAGGAAAGTTTTATTACAGAACATACTAACTCACATCTTGAAATTGTATCAACAGAGTATCGCCCAGTAGCTGAATTAGTTTTCACAAAAGTGAAAGGCGTTCAAAAAGAAAATATAACTGTAAATATAGAATCGTTTATTGCACTTAAAGGATTTAAAGCACTAGGGAATCAATTAACCGCTGATAAGTTAAAACAAGTAAACCTCCTGGATTCTTTACCTTATGAAGCACCAAAAGAAATTATTCCGGAAGAATTGGAAGTAAAAGGCGAAACAAATGCTGACGATTCAGACATTCACCGCGATGATGACGGTCAAATAATATTAAGTTTAGAATAAAAAAATGCTCCGATTTGGAGCATTTTTTTTATAAACAATTATTTTTTCTTTCTCATTTTCATGTTCAGAAACTCTACAGCCAATGAAAAAGCAATTGCAAAATACAAATAAGCTTTGGGAACCGCTCCTACAGATTGGCCTACCAATACTGCTTCGGATAAGTGCATACTCTCTGTGATCAGCATAAAACCAATCAGAATTAAGAACGCTAAACCTAAAATCTGGATCGATGGATTGTTGTTGACGAACGTTCCAACCGGAACTGCAAATAGCATCATAACCCCAACAGAAATCACTACAGCCGTTATCATAATATACAATGCACCTTCCAGTCCGTTAGTCATGCCTACAGCGGTCAAAATACTATCTACGGAGAAAATAAGGTCAATCAACAAAATCTGGACAATAACGTTAGCAAATGATTTCGCAGCTGAAATGTTTAAATCCTTTTCTTCTTCTCCTTTATGGTCTACTTTTTCGTGAATTTCCTTGGTGCTTTTGTAAATCAAGAATATCCCTCCAGCCAATAAAATCATCGCTTGCCCGTTAAAATGAGCGGAGAACCAACCCCAATCCACACTAAACCAAGGTTCTTTCATGGCAATAAGAAGTGTAATCCCAAATAACAGGGCAATCCGCATGAACATGGCTAGAAATAAACCAATTTGTGTCGCTTTTTTGCGTTTTTCAACGGGTAATTTTCCTGTAACAATAGAGATAAAGATGATATTATCAATACCCAGTATGATCTCCAGAAACGTCAATGTTAACAGTGCTACCCAAGCATCAGGATTTAAAAATACTTCCATTTTACGTAGTTATAATTGTTTGATTTAAATATTTAATCAGAAATCTTTGTTACTGTTCCTCTTTGTTTGGCATCAGAACCAACCATTCCAAACTCAAAAGTATACGATTTTTTTGATGTAGTCAAAATTTTCATACCAATAGCTTTTTCTTCAGCCATGTTTTTGGGATGCAGTTTTTGCAGTACATATTCGCAATCACTGATCCAACGAATGGAAGCTGTATCTGTTTTCCCCTCAAAAGTCTCAATTTCAATACTGTTGTTGCGCTCAAATAAAGTCGTTTTCTTAACACCGTCTACTTCATATTCAAATTTAAATTTTCCGGTTTTGAAATCTTTACAGTTGCGCTCTTTATCATAACAAGACAAAAGCAATAGCATTGGAAGAAGGAATATTATTTTTTTCATTTTAAAATTATTTAATTTTTTTAGTACCTAATCCAGCTGTGCGTTGCAACTCCTAAGTCTAAAATCTTTTTTTCTATTGACAAAAAAGGAGCTTCCTTTAGTCGCTCTTTTTATCCATGAAAAAGTAGCTTTAAGCCTTTCGGGGTTTCCACTTCCATCTGGGGTAGTAGATTATTGTATTTTAATATCGTATTTATCCAAAAGACCAATAATCCCTTGTGTCGAAAATTTTGCTTTTTTCATCGGATTGAATTCGGGATCAATTTTAAAATCAGTTGCTTTTGAAAAATCGGCTCCAGCTAATTGCGTATTATTAAAAATAGCACCATCCAAATTGCTATTATCAAAAACGGAACTCGTAAGATTGGTTCCAACAAAACCTACCTCTCTTAACGAGCAGGAAATGAATTTTGTCTTTGGCATTTTTTTATTGGCAAACGAAGAATAATCCAAAACACATTCCTGAAAACTTACATTGAATAAGAAATCATCGCATTCTTCAAATTGGATTCCAAGTAATTTACAGTTTTTGAATTGTATCCCTTTTAAGCTTGCTCCTGATAATTTAGTCATCGCAAGATTGCAATCAATAAACTCGCAATCCATGAAACTACTATAAGAAAAATCACTATTGGATAAATCGCAGTTTCTAAAAACGCAATCCTCAAATTCTCTGTTATTCACTTTTTTATCGACGTAAATAATTTTTTCGAATGTTTTTTGAACGTCAATTAGGTTTTCCATTAGTCGTTAAATAAACTTTTCATAATTGTTTTTAGTCCCAAATACATCAAAAACATTGCACTGATGCAGGCAATGATACCTATTGCTAAAACTAAATAGTGCCAAACATTGTGTTGATTCATAAAAGCATTAGTAATGACAATTGGACCAATAAACAGCAACGGCAATGCACCGGCTAAATATTTGATTCCTTTAGATAAAAGTTCTTTGTTGGTTGCCATTTTTTTTTATTTAAAAGTTTACTTTTCAAAGATAATCGATATGTTAAAAACAAGTGTTACTTTTTGTAATTATCAACTGCTTTTCTAACAGTACCGTATTTAATTAGTAATTGCGCAGCTTCGTCATAGGAAACAGAGATTTCTCCCAGTATCATTTTTATGCCACGATCTATGAGTTTGCTGTTGCTCAGTTGCATGTCGACCATTTTGTTGCCTTTTACTTTTCCCAGCTGAATCATAGTGGCTGTTGAGATCATGTTAAGCACAAGTTTTTGTGCCGTTCCTGCTTTCATACGGGAACTTCCCGTTACAAATTCGGACCCAACAACTACTTCTATAGGGAATTTTGCGGTTTGCGAAAGCGGACTTCCTGCATTGCATGAAATACTTCCTGTAGTAATATTATTTTCGTTGCAAGTTTGCAATCCTCCAATAACATAAGGTGTTGTTCCGGAAGCTGCTATTCCTATAACTACATCATCTTCATTTACCTCGAAAGCTTTTAAGTCTATCCAAGCCTGAGTTGTATTGTCTTCGGCATTTTCTACGGCTTTGCGGATTGCGGTATCTCCACCAGCAATAATCCCAATTACTAAATTGAAAGGAACGCCAAAAGTTGGTGGACATTCCGATGCATCAAGAATCCCGATACGACCGGATGTTCCTGCGCCAATGTAGAATAATCGTCCGCCGAGTTTCATTTTGGTAACAATTTCAGTCACTAAAGTTTCTATTTGTGGCAAGGCTTTTTCTACGGCAAGCGGAACGGTTTTGTCTTCCTGATTGATATTAGAAAGCAATTCTTGAACCGACATTTTTTCTAAATCGTCGTATTTTGAGGATTGCTCGGTGGTTTTTGTGAATTCCATATTGATGTTTTTTAAAGGGACAACTTGCGAGGTGTCCGCACTTTTATTACTTGCGTGAGGGATAGAAGTGGAAATCCTTTTTTATGTAGCGACAGCGGAATAAAAAAGATTGCAACATATAGCCCGACCCTTGCGGTCACGCCCAAATTGTAAAATTATATAAAATACGCCAGCGCAATTCCTATCACGATCATGGAAACTTTGGCGATGTTAAACTTGTGTCCTTCACTACTTTCAAAAATAATGGTGGAAGAGATATGGAATAATATCCCAATTACAATGGCTGTGATTTCAGTATAATACTCGTTTAATATAGGCAAATAATCCGATAGAACGGTTCCCAACGGCGTCATTACTGCAAAAGTGATCATAAAGAAAAAGATAGCCTTTTTATTCAGGTTTGAATTGATGAAAAAAGTAGTCAAAATAATGGCTATAGGCAAATGATGAATGGCAATTCCTACCGCTAAATCATGATGATGGCTTACCGGGAATCCTTCCAGAAAGGCATGAATGCAAAGACTGATAAACAACAACCACGGGATTTGGGTCATGGTTTCATATCCGTGTACGTGTCCGTGCTCAGCACCTTTTGAGAAAAATTCCAATATAATTTGGAACAATATTCCAAGCATAATAAAGAGTCCGATAGTTGGATTTGCACTTTCATAAACTTCCGGCAACAAATGCATTACGGTCAAGGAAAGCAGAAATGAACCACTAAAGGCTAATAGTAATTTTAGATTGGTTTTATTTTTTGGTTTTAAAACCAAGGCGATACTATATCCTATAAGTACGGAAAGTAAAGGTAAAAGGTAATTCATATTCTTTGTTGAATCGTTTAATTGTTGATCTGCTTCCCGGTTTATTTTTTTGATTAACCTTATAAACGATTAACCAATTAACCCAACAACTATTTGAAAATCATAATAAGGCGTTCGCTATCGGTCTTGTGGAATTTTTTTAATTTATAATCCCCAAATATATCTAACAAATAAATTCCGGCCTCTTCCATTAATACCTCAAAATCTTTTAAGTATAATGCTTTAACTTTTTCGGTAAAGTGAAACTTTTGTCCTTTGTCTTCAAATTTAATTTCTTTATACAAATATCCTTCTTTCAGATAACGGTTCATGTGAAAATCGATTCCTTCGACCGTTTTAGTTTCTTCGGGAACCAGTGTTTCGATAACTTGGGTGACGTTCATAAAGTCAATCACAGCAAATCCATATTCCGATAGGCTTTCTTTGATTGCGATTAGCGTAGTCAGGTTATCTTGGTCATTTTCGAAATAACCAAAACTGGTAAATAAATTGAAAATGGCATCGTATTTTTCGTCAAAAGGTTCCCGCATATCATGTACTTTGAAATGAAGGGTTTCATTTGCATTTTTAGTAGCTTCGGCAATGCTGTTTTCTGATAAATCCGCACCCAAAACCGTAAAACCTAATTGATTCAAATAAATAGAGTGTCTGCCTTTGCCACAGGCTAAATCCAATACATTAGCTTTTTCAGGCAAGTTGAGATAATGTGTCAAATTATCCATGAAAATCTGTGCTTCTCTATAGTTTCGGTCTTTGTACAGGATGTGATAATATGGAGTGTCAAACCAGGAAGTATACCAGTTTTCAGTTGATTTCAGTTGGTTTTCAGTTGGCGGATTTTGTGCTGCAGACATTTATTCTTTTTCAATTAATTCGATTGATGCAAATTTAGTGTATTTTTGCCGAATATAACGATAACAATTTCCCCTTTGAGGGGTAAAGGGCGCAAATGGAAAATAATTATAAAATGATTGCCAAAACCTTTTTTGGTTTTGAAGAAATATTAGCAAAAGAATTGCAAATCCTTGGTGCACAAAACGTAGAGCAAGGTGTGAGAATGGTAAGTTTTAAAGGCGATAAAGGGTTCATGTACAAAGCGAATTTATCTTTGCGGACGGCTTTGAAAATCCTAAAGCCAATTTATTTTTTCAAGGCTAATAATGAACAGGCTTTATACAAAGGAATTTCGGGAGTCAATTGGTCTAAATTGATTGGTGCTAATCAGACTTTTGTGATTGATACCACCGTGCATTCAGAATATTTTAACCACACGGAATTTGTTTCTCAAAAATGTAAAGATGCAATTGTAGATCAGTTCAGAGAGAGAACTGGGCAACGACCTAGCATTGATAAAGTACATCCTGATTTGAGAATCAATATTCATATTGATAAAGACCAGGTTTCAGTAGCACTGGATACATCCGGTAATCCGTTGAACCAACGTGGATATAGAACTGCTACCAATATTGCTCCTATAAACGAGGTTTTGGCTGCAGGAATTCTACTGCTTTCTGGTTGGGACGGTCAAACGGATTTTTTAGATCCAATGTGTGGTTCCGGAACATTTCTGGCTGAAGCAGCAATGATTGCCTGTAATATTCCGGCAAATATCAACCGTAAGGAATTTGCTTTCGAAAAATGGAACGATTGGGACAATGATTTGTTTGATAGTATTTCAGACAGTTTATTAAAACGCGTTAGGGAGTTTCATTACACCATAAAAGGCTATGATAAAGCACCAAGTGCCGTTCAAAAAGCCAAAGACAATATCAAGAACACCAATCTGGAGGAGTATATTTCTATTGACGAACAAAACTTTTTTGATACCGAGAAGTCTTCCGAAGGGAAACTTCATATTGTTTTCAATCCGCCGTATGATGAGCGATTGGATATTCACATGGAAGAATTCTATAAAAACATTGGCGATACTTTAAAGAAAAACTATCCTGGTACGAATGCTTGGATGATTACAGCAAACTTGGAAGCTTTGAAATATGTAGGGCTAAAACCTTCCAGAAAAATTAAACTTTTCAATGCCGGCTTAGAAGCCCGTTTGGTAAAATACGAAATGTATGAAGGCAGTAAAAGAACAAAGTTTCAGGTAACAACTGATACTGCTGAATAAACTAGTATTCTGTTTTTACTTTCGACCTTTGAATTAAAAATTTTAAAACTTAAAAAATGACTAAATTACAAATACGAGCATTCTTATATCAATTGGGATGTTTTGCAATCTTATTTATTTCTGCGAGATATGTAGTAGAACATTACACGAATTTAACCGGATTCTGGATTCCGTTAACCGCATTTGTCATAGGAACACTTTTATCACCAAAATTCCATGCGATAAAAACCAAAGACGGAGAGAAATTATTCATGAAGTGGATTTTGATGAAAGGAATTAAGGAAATAGGATAGCGCTTAGAAATCTTAATATATTCTACTTTAAAATAGTGACCGCTAAATCTCTAATTCTTATAAAACTAAAAATTAGCGAATTAGCGGTTATTTTTTTATCTACTTTTTTGGGACTGCAAAAGATAATACTTTTTTCTTATAAATAGGAACAAAATACGTCACCGTATAATTGAATCCTACGCCAAAACTGCCATCATAAGTTCTGTTGAATCCAGGAATATATAAGTTGGAGAAATTTTCCGGTTCTTTATTGGTTACTAATCGGTTCAATCGAAGGCTGAATCCCATAAATACGTTGTCAAATACTTTAGCTTTTATTCCAGCCACCACTTCAATCCAGCTGGCGGATAGTCCACTGAACTTTTTGCCGGATACAATTTCCGGGACTTCACCAAAATAAGGGTTTGCATTGTAGATGCGATAGCTGTTTAATTCCTGATTAAATGTGCTAAAACCGTAGCGCATTCCTATAGAAATCACATTTTCCATATCCAGCCAGTTTTCATAAGCATTATAATCAAAACCGGCTTTTATGTAGGAACCTTTGGTGGTAAAATTGACGCGATCATCAGCTGTAGTTTTGTTTTCATTACCAATTTCGGCCGCTAAAAAATATTTTTTAGTCAACCTATAGTCGGCTACAAATTCAATTCCCTTATAATTTTGGTCGTATAAAGCTCGCGTTAGTTTGAATAAATCAACTCCTACACGTATCCCATAGCGATCTGTTTTTATGGGAATCGAATCGTTATTTTTTGGATACGTATTGATTCCAACCCGCTGCAATGGAGTTTTGGGAATGATTTCATCTGTTTGGGTAGTTTTCGTGCTATCTTTCACAGGTGTTTTCTCTTGCGCTTGCATCAAAGTCAACGACAACAGGAGACCAAAACTAAAAAAAGATCTTAATGTGTATTTCATTTTCATTTTCGATGTTACTTCTTTCAACCGATATAAATTGTATCCATTTTTGATTTGCCGTTGTTGCATCAGTATGTGTATATGGATTTGTTGGATCCAATGTGAATATTGTTTTGTAGCCACAGGCTCTGGAGACAAAAAGTTCCTGTGTAGTATACTTAAATTGTATATTATCTTCATCAACCAATGCTGAATTAGGATTTCCAGAGTTCAGCGTAAAACTATAACTGGTGCTAGTTTTGGCTGTTTTCAATGGAATCGAAATCTTATTTGCACTTGTAGTTTGGAGACCATTAAAAACAATTCCATCCGTCATTCCTTCACCAACTACTTTTAGATTTGTTACATTTTTTAGAACAGAAGGATTTGAAAAATCATAAAACTCTATCACTAATCTTGGTGTAGTTTGGGTATTTGCATCACAAATATCATCTTTCTCACAACTGGAGAAAGCGAAAACGAAAAACAATAACAATGTTTTTTTCATATAATACTATTCAGTGTTCAGTGTGCCGTTTTTAGTGTTCCGTAATTTAAGTTCTGAATACTAAAAACTGCAAACTGACCACTATTTTCTTCTTTCTAAAAGTACAACATTCTCTACATGATGTGTTTGCGGAAACATATCCACAGGACGTACCCGGGTCACTTTGTATTTCTCATCCATCAACGCCAAATCACGCGCTTGTGTTGCCGAATTACAACTGACATAAACTACTTTATCAGGCGCAATCTTCATGATTTGTTCAATTACGTCTTTATGCATTCCGTCTCTTGGCGGATCAGTAATAATCACATCAGGATGTCCATTTTGTGCTATAAAACTATCGTTGAAAACCACTTTCATATCACCTACAAAGAACTCACAATTAGTAATTTCATTGCGTTCCGCATTTAATTTAGCATCTTTAATCGCTTCAGGAACACTTTCAACTCCAATAACTTTTTTGGCATCCTTAGATACAAACTGTGCAATTGTTCCAGTTCCGGTGTATAAATCGTACACGATTTCGTTTCCGGTAAGTCCGGCAAAATCGCGCGTTATTTTATACAATTCGTACGCTTGATCAGAATTAGTTTGATAAAAAGATTTGGCGTTAATACTGAATTTCAATCCTTCCATTTCTTCCAAGATGTAATCTCTTCCTTTGTATAATTTTATATCCGTATCGTATAAAGTATCGTTGGCTTTATTATTGATAACGTATTGCAGCGAAGTGATTTGCGGAAATTTCTCGTAAAGATGATCCAGAAGTAATTCTCTGTTGGTTCTATCGTTTTCGAAAAACTGGATTAAAACCATGATTTCACCTGTAGATGCGGTTCGCAACATTAGCGTTCTAAGCAAACCTTCGTGCGCTCTTGGATTAAAAAAAGTCAGTCCATGCGCATTGGCAAAGTCTCTTACTTCGTTTCTAATGGCATTCGATGGATCTTCTTGCAAATGACATTTATTGATGTCCAGAATTTTATCCCACATTTTCGGAATGTGAAAACCAAGTGCGTTTCTATTTCCTAGATCTTCGGTGCTGCCAATTTCCGCTTCGGTCAACCAACGGCTGTTCGAAAATGAAAATTCCATTTTGTTTCTGTAAAAAAATTGTTTTTCCGAACCAAGAATTGACTCAAATTCAGGAAGTTCTATCTTTCCAATGCGTTGCAAATGATTTTTCACTTCGTTTTGTTTGTAATGCAATTGTTGGCTGTATTTCATATTCTGCCATTTACAACCACCACAAACACCAAAATGCTCGCAAATAGGTGCAACACGATGCTCCGAATATTCATGAAAATGAACTGCTTTTCCCTCGTAATACGCCTTGCGCTTCTTAAAAGTTTGCACATCAACCACGTCACCCGGAACCACATTCGGGATAAAAACTACTTTACCATCGGGAGCCTTTGCTACCGATACGCCTTTTGCACCAGCATCAAGGACTTTTATTTGATGAAAGACAACTTTGTCTGTATTTTTCTTTACCATAGCGCAAAAATAAGCGTTTGATTGGTTTTATAAATTCAAATTAGCAACTATTTTTAATAAGAAGTGTTTTTTATTGGCGTAACATTCTGTTTTAGACAATAACTTCATTTTTTTGCGCTTATTACTGTTGATTAAGATAAATTTTGGGTTCTCTTTTTCATAATTTAAAATTAAGGCTTTTATTCTTAACTTTTTATGCGGGTAAAGTTAGCAAGTACAATATTCAATATTACCCTCAAATTAATACTGTGCATTATAAGCATCTATTTCCTTACTAACTCCAAAAGTGCCACTAGTTACACTACTACTCATATCAATATCATAATCATCTCAAGATCAATAATGAATCACTACCAAACAATATTAAACTATTTTGATAATAGAAGCACAAATTCATCAGCTAAGTCATTCAATGCTAAAATAAAAGCGTTTAGATCTCAATTCAGAGCGGTTAGAAATATAGAATTCTTCCTTTTTAGACTAACAAATATTTATGCTTAATTTTTATCGCTCCACAGGTTTTAGGATTGATCCCCCAGCTCGTCTTACAATTCTTTACCATTGTACTTATACTTGTATTAATCTCCTTTAAGACAGATACATATTTAAATTTAGATAGGTCCTATCGGAATAGGGGTTTTCAAAGACCCGAGGCTTTAGCCGAACGGGCGGAAGCAAAGGCGACGAACCGAGCCCGCATGGCGAACACGTGGTATCTATAAATAAAAGAACCCCAGTCTTTTCAGACTGGGGTTCCAATAAAGAAAGGCGACGAACCGAGCCCGCTGGCGAACACGTGGTATCTATAAACAAAAGAACCCCAGTCTTTTCAGACTGGGGTTCCAATAAAGAAAGGCGACGACATACTCTCCCACATAACTGCAGTACCATCTGCGCAGGCGGGCTTAACTACTCTGTTCGGGATGGGAAGAGGTGAGCCCCGCCGCAATAACCACCTTAAGGTTGCTAGTCTAAAGTCCGATGTCTTAAAGTCTAAAGTTTCCTTTGGACTTGTGACTTTCGTCTTTGGACTGTCCGCGCGGCGGACAAATATCTTAACATACTGAGATAAAGAAATATAATTTGTATTTAGAAAGTTTCTTCCTGCCGATTGCTCGGCAGGAAAAGCGTACATAAGCTTACGGGTTATTAGTACTACTCGACTATGACATTACTGCCTTTACATCTATAGCCTA